>NZ_KE384109.1:59260-83132 GCF_000423925.1 Butyrivibrio sp. VCD2006 | reverse complement strand
ACTCCATTTAGTGATAATATTTCAGATTTCTGGGTATAATCACCAGTTACATGTAGTTTTGATCTATCTTTAGTTCCTACCGGTCCTACTGCAGTCAGATCACCATTGAAATTAACTTCCTTATCTGTGTCTATTACCATTTTATTTATGACTGTATTGGCACCGGCTGTAATATCAACATCACTGCATATAACGGCATTCAAATTTGCAGGAACATCCAGCTCTTTATTATTTTCATTATCCATATAAAGAGCACCTATGCTTGTATCAGATTTTAATGACAAAATCTGTTTTTGATTTCCCGTAAGATATAGCTTATCAAAAAAAGTTCCGCCATCCTTAACAGTGCTATGAGTAACGTTTCCGCCTATTCTCCATTTAGCTACATTCCACTGTACGGAGTTTGTAGAATTATAAAGATAATCTCCATCAATACTTACTGTCGTAGTGTTATTAGTATTGTAGATTCTTCCACTATTGATTACAGAAAAGTTTCCACCAATCTCTACTTCTGCATCTATTCCATTCGGTGCAAATGTTTCGGATTGCTGAGTATAATTACCATTAACAATAAGTTTCCCTTCATCCTCGATAGTCACCGGAATTGTAGCAGTAACGTTTCCGTTTACAGTCGCGGTTGCTCCATTTTTGATTACTACTTCCGTATAAAAAACACTATTTCTGAAAACATCTGCGCCAATTGTAGAATCTTCTGTTACAGTATATGGGGTTCGCTCTACAGCCTTAACCGTAGTTGCTTTACCGGGAAACATGATAAAAACAAACAATGCAAGCATCATAAGCAGCATTGCTCTAAATGCGTAAAATCCACGCGGTACACTATTCAGTTTTCCATTTTGTTTTGTGATTTTTTCGTTAAGACACAAATCTTCTTCATTTTTCTGACACCCTGCAGTTGCATTCAGATCTGCCGAAACTGCATAAGATGCCCGTACAAGTAGCTTCTTTGAACTCATACTATAACCTCCCATACTCAACAAAAACATTTCTGACATCCTTTAAAGAATTAAAGAACCTCACTTAAAATCGTACTCTTTATTCGAACTGATGTCAATTAATAATCCGCTATTTACAAAAGAATTTGCCGATTATTATTTTTTGATTTTATAAAAAAAATAATGACATAGAAAAGACCTTTTCAATAACATAAAAGGATCCCTGTCATCAGCATTATTGCCGATAATAGGAATCCTTTTAAAACATTCAAAATGTATGATTAGCTCAACACTTTCAAGCAGCTATTTTTTTTTCCTTTTTTAACCAGTTCTTGCCCTCTGTGAATCTGGAAACGATGAACGATACAACGTAATCTCCTGCGGCGTTGACCATTGTTGCAGGGGGATCAATGAGTTCGCCTATTGCAAGGGCTATAGGGAAGGCTACTGCTATCTGGCCGGGGAAGAAAATCGAGCAAAGGGCCAGCTCTCCTGTCCCACCGCCTCCGGGTATGCCGCTCATTGCAACGGATGAGAATACAGCTATGATTATTGCCAGAATAGCATTTCCGGAATTGAACGGCATTCCGAACATTCCGAAAAGGAAGGCAACTTTTATGATAGCTCCCATTGCACTGCCATCCATGTGCATCGTTGCACCCATGGGTATTACAATCTGGCTTACTTCCTTGGAAATACCTGTGCTTTCAGCTTCTTCAAGATTGGTCGGAATTGTTGCAACTGATGAACATGTACCGAATGAAACTGCAGCGGGCTTGAAGATGTGCTTAAGCATTACACTGATAGCGCCCTTTCCGCCACCAAAGCGGGCATAGATTGGGAAAAATACTACCATATACGCGATGCTGACAACATAGTAAACTATGATAGCTCTAGCATAATTTGTCATGAAATCCTGTCCGTGGGTCGCTACAAGACTTGCGAAAAATCCGAAGAAACCTATCGGTGCGTAGTAGGTTATGATCTTTACGGTTTTTAATATGCACTCGGTGAGATCCTTTAAAAGAGCCGCAGTTTTTGTCTTAGGACCGCCGTTAAGCTGCACTCCGAAACCAAAGAGGATTGCTGCAATAATGAGCGGAAGAATCGCTCTGCGGCTTAAAAGCTCGGTAAAATCAGGCTTTGTGAAGAAGTTTACAAGAAGTTCGGCGATGCCAGGTGCTTCCGGATCAGTAACCACTTCGTATTCAGGACTCATTGTGAAAATCGGGAAAAAGCGAACAACGGCATACATGATAACACTTGCTATGCCAGCTGTACAAAAGAAGGTAATCACTGTTGTAGACAGGAGTTTGCCTGCTCTTTTCACTCCCGGCATGTTTGCAATAGCAGATGCTATTGAACAGAAAACCATGGGAACAACTACGCAGAACATCAAATTGATGAAAACGGTTCCCAGAGGTTCCAGAACTGTTGCGCCGGGCCACACTGCACCTGTGATACAGCCCGCGACAACGCCGGTGAGCATAGTTAACATGAACCAGTAGTTTTTCAGAAATGTCTTCATACTCTCTCCTCCATACTATTCTTTTTTCATACCTTGCCAGACATAGCATTTTGATGCGCGGTTTTTAGGAATTAGCTACGCGCGGATACTATGATAGATTGTTAAGAATATTATACCGCAGGTTGGGTTTAGTGTGATAGAAAAACTGAGTAAGTGGGGGTCTGGTCAAGATTTCCTGGTATTTTTGCTTGCTAAGAATGTTAAAAAACGGCAAAAATGGTGTTCGGATTTCTAAAAGGCAACAAATCAAGCTGATAGTATGTTGGTTGTTGCTTGTCAGAAGTGTTAGTAACAAGAATTGTTATTGTCGAGGGATAGCATGGCAACAAATTGTTCGAGACATCAAAGATTTGTTGTCCCTAAAAAATTCCGTGACAACAAATTGTCCTGTAAACATGATAATTATTGTCCCCCAAAATATCCGAGGCAACAAATACTGATTAAGGCCTGACAATTGTTGACCTAAAGAATTATTGAGTCAACAAACAATGGGAAAGACCCTGATTTTGTTGCTTTTCATACAACAAACTTACTAAAATAGCGCGGATTTGTTGCCTTACAAGCTTTTCTTTTGTTTTTTCACACAAATTTAATCGGAATTCAATTAAGGATATACAGATGTCGCGGCTTTTTCTATAATTAATATACTTATGTAAACGCATATAGTCTCTGCGTACTCCAAAAAGTCTAATTTCATAGATGTTCAATCAGAAATCCGCTCTTGCTGCGGGTTTCGTGAGAAAATGAATGAGTAAGTTAATAGGTTCAGCAGCGTAGTCATACAGAAATGGCCTATTTGCAAGCATTTATACGTAGGTTATTGCAGAATTTATTCAATTTAGGAGTTGATTAGATTTTATGAATCATAAACTAATTCTTTTAGTGATAGTTGTAGCTATAATAGCGTTGGCATTGCTGGCCGGGTGTAGTAATTCGGGCAATATTAAGAATAATGCTGGACAAGCAGATAACACCGGTGGAAATAATGCCGGTAGTGCAGATAACGCAGGCAAGAACGAATCAGCTGATAATGCCGGAGATTCTGATGCTCTCTCTCCTCTGGTGGTGACGATTCTGAAGGTTGGGAAGGCTGATGCGATAATCTGTGAAACGGATGGTCATGCGATGGTTATTGATGCGGGCGAGGATGATGACGGCGAGGAGGTTGTGAATTTCCTGAAAAGTCGCGGTATTTCAAGTCTGGATGCTCTTGTCATTACGCATTTTGATAAGGATCATGTTGGCGGAGCGGATACGCTCATTGATGAGATTCCTGCAGACAGAGTGCTTCTTCCGGATTATGTGGGAACACATCCTGAATATGAGGAATTTATGGATTCTCTTAGTGATGCTAAGGTAACTCCGGAGATGGTGGTGGAAAGGCAGACTTTTGAATTAGGCGGTGCAGAGGTAACCATTGATCCGCCTTCTTCATATGAAATACCTGATAGCGATGATGAATATGACAACAACTTCTCTCTCATCACAACTATAGTTCATGGGAGCAAGAAGCTCTTCTTCGCTGGTGACATTGAAAAGGAGCGCATCAGAGAACTGGTAGAAAATGATCAGCTTGAGGATGTGGACTTTTTGAAGGTGCCACATCATGGTGTTTATGAAGCAGAGCTTGAAGAGCTCTTCAGCATTACCTCTCCGGAATATGCTGTTATCTGCTCCTCAAAGAAGAATCCCGCTGATAGCAAGACGCTTGAGCTTCTGGAAAAGTATGGGATAAGCTACACAGAAACACGCCACGGAGACGTAACGATAACAAGCGATGGACAAAAGCTTAGCTTTTATCAGGATACGGATTGACCCATAAAGTTATATCTACAATAACAGGTGATGGCTATGAGCTTAGTTATTTTCAAAATGCAGATTGAACCAAATATTATGTCTACATATTATTAGTATTTGCTTTGAACTTAGCTATTTTCTGAATACAGTTGCTTAATCTAATTTTCAAGGCAACCATATATTTGTGCTCATATCATCAAATGCTAAAATTGACACATTTGTGAATAAAAACGCACTATAAGACAAAGTAGGCATTGGCGATAATAGAATCAACAGGGACCTGCATTCTAATAATTCTGTTTCTTTAAAAGGAGAAGTGTTCATGAAAAGGGGTATATCAAAAGTTTTAGCTATCGCCATGTGTCCTATCATGTTGGCAGGGTGTTCATCACCGGCACCGGAGGAGAAAACTACAGTAACTTTCCAGACTTGGAATCCTGCTGATTCAGGGCCGGACAGTCCGATCTATAAGATCATTGATCAGTTTGAAAAAGAAAATCCCGATATTGATGTTGAATATGTTTATGTAGGATCAAGCTCTCATCAGGATCAGCTCAGAGTAAAGCTTATGGGCGGTGAAGGACCTGATGTTTACGGAATCAGCTCCGGAGCTTCATTCGATGCCTTCCGCGATTTTGAGGAAGACCTCACTCCTTATTGCAAGACCACATGGGGTGACAATTTTAAGGATAGATTTCTTGAATCCTGCTTAAGTAATGTTGACGATGCGGATGGCACGATTTACGGTCTTCCGCTTGGTCAGACATACGCCGGATATCTTTGGGCAGACGTAAATATGATGAAAGAATACGGCTGCGATATTCCTACGAATTATACAGAAATGCTTGAGGTTTCAAAGAAGCTTCGTGAGCAGGGTCAGTTCCCTCTCGCACTTGGAGCAATGGATTCCTGGCTCAACCTTGATATGTGGATGTCCATCGCTGCAGATTGCGACAAAGACGCAATGTACGATGCTATCGCAGGAAAAGCATCATTTGAAACAGAGCCGATCATTGAATCCTTCAAGATCTGGCAGGACAGCTTTAATAACGGAATCTTCCAGGATAGCGCTATCAGCATGACTCTTTACAATGAAGTTAACGACATGTTCCAGCGCGAGGGAAGCATCCCCATGTTTGCTAACGGTTCATGGGCTATGAACATGTACACCCTTAGCGATGAAGAGACAAAGAAGACCTTCAACAGCGACGGTGCAGATCACGATATTTTCCTGATCGACTGGAATGATGATGGAAAAATTGCACCTGTTACTGCTTCTGTAGACGTTATACTTTGCATGAATCCTGAGTCCAAGGTTAAGGAAGCTGCATTCCGTTGGATGAGCTACCTTGTAGATGAAGGTCAGGATATGCTTGTTAATCAGTACCTCGAGTATATGCCCTCTCGCAGTGATATGAAGCTCAATGTAACAGGCCTCAGCGAGGATGGACAGCAGAATCTCGACTATATTATTGAAAATGGTAAAAACAATGTTGCAGGTACTCGCGGAATTGAGTACGCAGAACTCAGCAACGCAGTATGTGATGCACTTGAAGCACTTGCTTTAGGCGATATCACTCCTGAAGAAGCTGCACAGAAAGTACAGCAGACATCAGAAACTATCTCACGCTAACGAATAATATCAGGTGCTATGGAGAATGTCGAAAAGGCATTCTCTATACTACCACTGGCTCTGACTGCAATCTATATCTTTGCGGAAAAGATGCCAGTCATAAAGAAGGGAGGATCTTCAGATGCGCAAGAAGCATTTGTCGAATTATCTATACATCGCTCCCATGCTGATATTATTCGCTGCATTTATAATCTATCCGATCGTTTATAACGTTAGAATAAGTTTTTTTGAATGGAATGGTATCAGCAGGGAAATGAAGCTGATAGGTTTTCAGAATTACGCTGAACTTGTAAAGGATCCGATCTTTGTCCGCATTTTGATCAATTTTCTTGTATTCTCTTTTTCCACAATAATTATTCAGGGAATACTGGGTATGTTCTTCGCGAGCCTTATGCGAGGCGGATTAAAACTGTCCGGCCTTTACAGAACTCTCATCTACCTACCTATAGTGGCTACACCCACAATCGTTGGTTCAGTATTTTCAAAAATTCTGGAAACTAATAAAGGTTACCTGAACGAGATGCTAAGAGGTGCTCACCTTGATAGCGCTGCTCTTCCGTGGCTTGCCACACCGGGGCTTGCGCTCATGTGGGTCATCATTGTAAATATCTGGCAATGGACCGGATACAGTATGCTTGTATATTACACCGGAATGCTCAACATCCCCACCGAGGTATACGAAGCAGCTGATATCGACGGTGCAAGCCCGCTCCAGCGTTTCTTTCTTGTAACCTTCCCAATGCTAAGAAGCACTCACTACACCGTGTTTATCATGGGTATGATAGGTTCGCTGAAAACCTTTGATATTCCGTATGTACTGACAGGTGGCGGTCCGAATCACGCCACGGAGTTTTTCTCAACATATATAAACACTCTGTCCTTCGAGTCCTTCAATCAGGGAAAAGCATCAGCTGTCGTAGTACTTATGCTACTGATTGCGATGGTTATCACCGCTATTCAGCTGCGAATATATTATAAACAGGAAAAGGAGTGAGTGTGCCAATGATAAAAAAACCGAAGCCTAAACGCACAAGATATCTTTGGATACACATTCTTTGCATAATTGCCTGTATAATATTTATGTATCCATTGATCATAATGATGAAAAAGTCAGTAGCCGTCAATGGTTTTGATAACTACGCCATAGTCTTCAATTCTATGACGCTCTACAAAAATTTCTTTAACAGCTGTTTGATAGTGGGAAGCGTTCTGCTGGTAGTTTTTATAATTCTATCCTTAACGGCATTTGCATTTTCCAAGTTGGAATTTCCGGGGAAGCATGTTCTTTACTATGTTCTTCTCATGGGAATGATGATGCCGACAGCAGCTTTGGTCTTTCCGGTTTTCGTAACAGTTAAGCAGTTTGGCCTTCTTGGAAGCCGCTTTTCAGTGGTTCTTCCATACGCAGCACTGGCCTGTTGCTTTAATCTGATGATGTTAAAAAATTACTTTGATACGCTTCCGGATGCATTGATGGAAGCCACATACATGGACGGTGGAAGCAATTTAAAATCATTTATCTATGTCATGCTTCCACTGGCAAAGCCCGGAATAGCATTTACTCTGATTCAGACGTTTTTGCTTTCCTGGAATGAATTGCAGCTTGCCATGACCTTTATTACGGACAAGGCAAAGCTTCCGCTCTCGGTGGTGCCCATCTACTTTTCAGCAAAGACAGGCTCAGCGCAGTTTCCGGTGCAGGTAATATTTGCAGCACTTATCATATGTCTTGCGCCGATTGCGATCTTCTATGTGTTTGCATCCAGATTCATGGTAGAAGGCATGACAAGCGGAGCGGTTAAAGGATAATCCCCGGGGAGGATTTAATGGGCAGCGGAGAAAAACGCGAAAGTATAAGCAGGAAGCTGGTTTTCAGCATCAGCGTAATACTGTGTGTTTTGTATATTCTGATCTTTGTGGCGATCAGTTGTGTTAACTACGCTCTTTCGATACGAAGTGAGAAGCAAAATAACAAAACCTACTTATGCAACACTCTGCTGTCTATTGATGACAAGATTAAGGATATGAGCCGCGTTTCGCTGATGACCATGGCCGATGACAGGATTTTGGATATCATCTCCGAGTCATCTAAGATGGACACCGCAGAAAAACTAGAAGCGGAGCGTTATCTTATAACCTTCTACAACTCCCTGTCGATCATAAGAAATGATATCGGCGGTATTTACATCATGGATAATGAAGACATGATCTTCCACTATGATGAGACAAATTCCGCGCCAAAGCGCGATACAGGCGTTTCCATACTGGATCAGATTGATGCCATGGAGCAGGAAACGATGCTCGTGGACAACTGCCGTATCATTATTGACCGTCAGCCCCCGTTTATGCGATTCCACGGGGAATATGTTACAAATCCATACTTTTACAATTGCTTATGGATGGTACGCGATATTTACAGCTTTTCTCCTCATAAAAAGGTTGGTGAGATCATTTTAACCTCGCCGGTGGACAAGCTTAATTACATCTGTGCAAGTACAATCTCCCCGGACAGCTTCTATCTTCTCACCACTCAGAACGGTAAGGTTATCTGCAGTAAAAATGCGGATGAGCTTTTGCTTAATTCGAACTCAATTATTGGCTCAAAGCTTCCTGACAATGGCAGTGGACGGGTGAAATACTCAGGAAAAACTTATTATGCCACAAGTCTGACATCGACAGACAGCGGTCTTAGGCTTATCGTTGGTAGAACAATGAATTCAATTTTCAAAGAAATCTTCCGAATGATGCCTATCTACTTCCTGTTTTGCATTATCACTCTTCTCTCTGCGATTTTTATCACAGCAGGGCTTGTACGCAAAGTTATAAATCCTGTTACCGAGCTTGCTGATATCATGGGTGGCTTCAACTCAGAAACACTGAGCAAGAGACTTCCGGTTGTATCAGGTGATGAAACGGGACGACTCATCTCCGGATATAACGCGATGCTCGACACCATCCAGAATCAGATCGAGCGCGAATATCAGGACCAGGTGCGGCTCCGCGATACACAGATGCGCGAGCAGAAAATGACAATGCTTTACCTAAAGAGCCAGATAAATCCGCATTTTTTGTACAATACACTTGATACAATACGAATAAGTGCCCAGATGAACGATGATCCGCAGGTAGCGGATATGCTGATGCGACTAGTGTCCTTCTTCCGTCTGAGCATGCGGTTTAACGAATCCATCGTAACTTTGGATCATGAACTTGATCTTATTGAAAACTACCTGGCGCTCATGCATTTTCGCTATACTGAGATTGAAAGCAGCATTGACTGTGAGCCGGGTCTTGAAGATATTGAACTTCCGAATTTCATTTTGCAGCCTGTGGTTGAAAACAGCATCCTGCACGGTTTACGTGACAAGGGCTACAAGGGCAAAATCGAGATTAATGCACGGACCGTTTCCGATGATCATGTTGAGCTGACTGTTTCCGATAACGGAATAGGCATGACCGCTGATGAAAAGCGGCAGATCACTGCTCTTCTCAACAACGATATCAAGGAAAAGGATCACCACAGCAGTATCGGTCTTCAGAACGTGCAGAACAGGCTGCGATTTTTCTACGATGAGACCTGCGGACTTGAATATCTTGATAATCCGCAGGGCGGCGTTACCGCAAAGATAACCATACTGAAGCACATTTCCGAGGAAGGAGCTGAGATGTATTCATGCGAAACCTGAAGGTACTACTTGCAGATGATGAGCAGACAATCAGGGAGGGCTTTAAGCATTTATTTGACTGGGAAAAACATGGCTGCAGCATTATTGGCGAAGCCAGTGACGGCCAGGAAGCCCTTGAAAAGATTGAGACTCTCCATCCGGACATTGTAATAATCGACATAAGCATGCCTGTTTTGACAGGTCTTGAAGTCATAGCAAAAATCAAAAAGCAGGGTCTAAAAACTGCATTTGTGATTGTGAGCGGATATGACGATTTTTCCTACTGCCAGGAGGCACTGCGCCTTCGGGTGGAAGCATATCTCCTAAAGCCGGTAAACTTCGATGAACTCTCCGATCTTGTGGACAGGCTGAAGATCAAGCTGGGCGAGATGGATATGCTTGAGGATGCTCCCGCTTCCAGCACTGACAGGAAGCTCATCCGCGATATGACTGACTACCTGAATAATCACCTTGATGAAGAAATCAGTTTGAAAATACTGGGCGAGGTTTTTTACCTGACCCCAAACTATATAAGCAGAGTGTTCCGAGATGAACTCGGAGTTAACTATCTGAGCTATCTTACCCATCTTCGCATTGAGAAAGCCAAGGAGCTTCTTGCGCGAACCGATATGGGTATCGCGGAAATTTCAGAGGCTGCAGGTTTTAACGATTACCGTGTGTTTACCAAGGTTTTCAAGCGCTATGAAAATGTTCCGCCCACGCAGTTCAGAAAATACATGAGGAATAATTCATGAACTTACTTGACGAGTGGAAAACGCTCATCCCCGAGGCCAACAAGGCCTGGGCAAGGATGTGGGATGAGCTTGATGAAATTCACGCAGAAAAAATTCCTTTATGGCCGGATAAAAATATACCAGACCGGGATTACGAGACAGGTCAGCCAGAGCCTGCGGTATCCATCTTCCCCCCTATTAAAAACAGCCGCGACTTCGTGCTGATCATCCCGGGAGGTGCTTTTCTTTTCAAATCTATCCATGAGGCCATGCCGGTTGCTACGGCGTTCTATAATAAAGGCTTTAATGTCGCTATTCTAAATTATCGTTGTCGTCCCCATAAAAATGAAATCATATGTATGGATGGTATGCGTGCTGTCCAAATTATAAGACACTACTGTAAAGCCTCAGGCTTTAGTGATGCGCGTGTTATCACGCTTGGCTTCTCGGCAGGTGGTATCTTAACTTCGCTCATAAATATGCAGGCGGAGAAGGGATATGCCGATATGAGTGAAGCTGCAGGGTGCTCCGGTGCGCAGACAAATGGAGGATACTCTGTTTTACATGATACTGTAGGGCGCTCCGGTGCACAATGTGGCATGGGGTATTCTCTGATAGACGATGAGATTAGCCGGGAAAGGATCCTTCCCGATGCTGAGATTTTTATTTACGGTGCATTCACTGACACGGGGATAGTTGATCACCCCACAAGGTGTTACAACCGGTTGTGCGGTTTTGAAGCTGATGAGGCTTTGAAAGAAGCTTCGGAATCAATTTTACTAAGGCTTCCTACTATTCTTCCGCCCGCATTTTTTGCACAGACAGATGATGACGATCCTCTGTTTATCCTGGATATGGCCAAGGCATGGAGACTCCGCGGTATTCCATGTGAGGCGCATTTGTTCAGGGGCGGTTGCCACGGAGGAGGTTTGTACGATGGCAATGATGGCGCGGAAGAAAATGTTCACGCCGCTCATTGGTTTGAGCTTTGCTGTGAGTGGATTGGTTCTTTGTGAATTATGTACTTGATAATGCAGATATTTAAGGAGGAAATTCGTATGTTGTTAAAATATGATACTTATGCAGACAAGGTTAAGGGCTGCTGGATGGGAAAGAATATCGGTGGAGTTTTTGGAGGTCCTTTTGAGGGAAAGCGCCAGTTTAATGACGTAACTTTTTATATACAGGATCTGAAAAACGGCCCGCCGGCAAATGATGATCTTGATCTTCAGATTGCATGGCTTGCGGCTGTTGAGAAATACGGAAGGGGCGTAAATGCTTCGATTCTCGGCGAATACTGGCTTAGCTACATTATCCCCAACTGGGTTGAGTATGGTCAGGGCAAGGCAAATCTTCGCGCAGGGCTTGTTCCGCCGCTCTCCGGCGCTGTCGACAACGACTACCGCAATTCAAACGGATGCTGGATACGCTCAGAGATTTGGGCATGTCTCGCTCCCGGAAATCCGGAGCTTGCTACCAGATATGCTTTCGAGGATGCAATTGTCGATCACTCCTCTGAAGGTATGCTTGCTGAGATTTTTGTGACTGCGCTTCAGTCTGCAGCTTTTGCCGAGAGTGATCCCATGAAGCTGATTGACATCGCACTCTCCTACATTCCTGAGGACTGCTTCGTTGCCAAGGCGGTGCACACTGCCCTTGATTGTAAGGAAAAGGATGTGCCTTTCAGAGAGGCTATCGGTATTATCCATGAAGTTTGTCCCGGTTCCTTCGGAGTTCAGTGCAACACCTTGGAGGAAGCCCGCGAAAGAAGTGATGCTGTCGGTTTTGATACCGTCGGCGAAGCCGGAATGGACGCTCCCGAGCATATAGGCTATATCGTGGCTGCATGGCTCTATGGAAACAATTTTGATGAGCGCATGATCCACGCAAATGAAATCGGCGAGGACACTGACTGCACCTGCGCAACTCTTGGTGCACTTATGGGTATTATTGACGGTGCTGCTAATCTTCCTGAGAAGTGGACGGCTCCTCTCGGAGACCGCATTGTTACTATGTGCATCGACAAAACATGGGATGGAATCTGGGTTCCCGCAACCTGCAGTGAACTTGCTGACAGAATTGCTAGACTGGTTCCGGGATTTCTCGGAATTGATATTGTGGACGTGCTCAATAAGGACGGCTACACGATCAAGTGTCAGGAGGATCTGCACTGCAATGATCAGAAGAAATATATCCATCGCATCAATCCTACTCTGAAGGATCACCATCTTTCAGTAAGAGAACTCAGTTCCCTTAGCAGCAATGTGATTCGTAACTGCTATCCTGCTTTTGAAGTTCTTGTTGACCTGATCGATGAGCCATTCTTTAGACCCGGCGAGGACAAAAAGATTCACGTTACTGTTAGAAACTGCTTCGAGCAGCGCCGCGAAGAATGGGCAAGAATCTCTCTTCATATGCCGGAAGGCGTGGAAGTGCTTGGTGCAAGTGAGTGTTTACTTCCTCTCAACAATCTTTGGGGCGCAAAGGCAGAGGCTGACTTTGCCTTTAATGCAGATCAGTTCAGGCATGGCAAGCTTGAATTCTTCGTTGAGGTTCAGCTTGAAGGCAGGCACTCCTACGGCGTGACGAAGGTAGTCATGATGCAAAGATGTTCAGGACTTTATAAGAGAAATTCTGAAATTAAAACCCAATAATAATAGATATTTTGCCGGACTCATAGGCTGCGTTTAGGCGCAGATCCATGCGTTCGGCAAATATTTTTACGATGGAAAGGCCAAGGCCTGTAGAATTTCTGCTACCGCTTTCCACGCTGAAAAATCTGTCAAACAACTTGTTAACATCAACAGCTTTAAGCTTTTCTGATGAATTGGTAACCCTTAAATCACCATCATCGGAAAGGCTTATTTCAAGATCGCCGTCGCTGTATTTGAGGGCATTGCTCACAAGATTGTTCATGATTCGCTCAACATAGGAGGGATAGAGGTTTCGCACTATCTTTTTCTCTGTGATCTCAATCTCAGGTTCGATGCCCTTTGCCTTCAGAGCAGGATAATAATTCATGATGCAATCTTCAAGCATTCTGTTGATGTTTACGTCCTGCTTCTCTTCTGTTATCTCACCGCCGGTGATCACTGAATACTCAAAAAGCTCCTCCGTGAGCTTCTTCATATGCTCGGTTCTGCCCTCGATGATGGAGAGATACTTCTCCATCTCCGGGGTTTTCTCCTGTCTCTGCGCAAGCTCAAGATACCCGCTGATGGCTGTCAGCGGGGTTCTAAGATCATGAGAAATATTTGTAATTGCCTTTTTTATCTCCTGGTCACCATTCTCATATTTGTTGTAGGAGTCCCTGAGACGCTCCAGGGTCTTGTTCATGGTGCTGGCAAGCTCCCTCACTCTTCTGTCTCTGCTGGAGACCCTAAGAAGCGTATTGGACCTCAATTTTGCACGCTCGGAATAATCCTCGGTCAGCTCCTTTATGGAAATCCGCATCGCGATGATTTTGAGTAACAGAAACACTATTATGAGAATGCATATGATCAACAGATATTTCATAAATTGCTCCCGGATTAGTAATGAATAGGATCGATGGGCGTTACCTCATAGAAGTAAATTACTGCATCGAAGCGCTCTGAAGGTATTGCCTTTATCCTGTGATCCTTGTAAAGATCCTGAATCTGTGCATAGCCTTCACCAATCAGACCGTTAAAAATGTAGCTGTGCGTAGCCTTGTATACACTACTATTTTCATCCGTAATCTTCGAGAAATCAAGGACATAGGTGCCGTTCTCAAAATACTGCGCCTGATATGCAAGCGGATCCTCACTGCAGTAAAAGTGGTTCGCTCTCTCATAGTTATCATCATAGGTTCCGGCTGTGTGAATATTCACCTCACCCTCATAAAACTCAGTCCCTATGCAAAAATAACTGCCATCAAAAAGATTATTTACAAAATCACCCATTGTTTCCGCATCCTTTGCAGGAAGAACTGAGGTGCCGCCCTTCATGGCATGGCCGTTGTGGGCTGTGATGATAACCTGTGAATATCCTCTTTTTTCCTCAATCTCAGAATAGGCTTTTAAGTTTTCAGCCATTCTAAGGTCCCTGTTATGGGAAAATGCGGCTGAATCCTCATCATAATTCGGAGCATCTATGTGCTGCACAACACAGGTCGCAACTCTGGAAAGCTGGCGGCTTCTATAGTCATCCGCCCGGCCAAGTCTCTCGGAGAGCTTTATGAAAAATTCGCGCTCTCCTGCGTAATCGGACTTCTCATCGGTTTTAATGGAAAGAAGCTTCTCCTTCTCTTCCTCTGTAAAGAACTCGCTGCCCTTATTGCAAAGATCCTGCATGTAATTAATTGAAGTCATGCCTCCCTGAATGTCCACACCATAGAACATAAGCGACGCTTCGTAGGGTACTGTCCCATTAAATTCCCTCATCCACTGAAGGAGGCTGACCATTTCAGGTGTGTCATAAAGTGGATAGCTCTGTTTTCTGAGAGCCTCGGTGAGATCCGAATTCTCGTCGTGGATCGCATCGTTTATCATAGCCGCTTCTCCCACTGCCATTTCAAAGCAAATGCAGCGACCATCACCTTCACTTACCACCTTTTCAAGTACATCCTTTTTTGCGAGCTGGAACTCACGATTTCCGTGGGTTGCCTCTCCTATCCCGATTGCACGTACATCCGCAGGGATTCTGAACTCTGAAAAGCTCTGGGCAACGTCCTCAATTCCTTCCATTTTTCTCTCAGGCGAAAAAGCCTTCGAGCTTCTTATTCCCACAAGTGAACAGACAAACACTGCTATCGCCACTACGCAGGTTATAAAAAACATTCTTATTCGTTTCACTTTTCATTCCTTCTTTTCTTACTGCAAATCTCTCTTATTAAGTCCTATTGTTGTAATACCGATCATCACTGCGGATACAGCTACTGAAATAACAATCTGAACGAAGGCTCCGGGCTTTACAACATCATCGGTAAGACCGGTGCATACAAGCCACTGTCCAAATGCAAAGCAGTTATAGACTATCCTTCCCACATCCTGCGCAGCGCCCTTTAAAACAAAAGCCATGAGGGCATTTCCGACCATTACACTGACATATGATGTTTCCAGGATAAGGAATGCGAAAATGCTAACGAGTGTAATTTTAATTATGCGCATAGTCACAAGCATCATTGTTGCAATGTAGCCGCAAAGCGCAAAGAACAGGACAAGGCTGCTGATCACCAGGGTTTCGGGGCTTCTTGCACCTCCAATAATTCCACCTGTTATGTAACAGAGCATCATAATTGCAAGTGCCGTGAAATGTGAGAACAGATGGCTGAAGTAAACTTCCTTCTGGGAATAACCCGATAAGATTTTGTTTCTGATAACGCCATAGCGATATTCCATGTTCGTATACAGTGGTACGAATATCGTGAAAAATGCGAGCATCGCTACGCTTACAAAGACCATTCTTCTGTCAGGTCCCATTTCTTCAAAGCGTCCTGTGAAACCCATTAGATTTGCGGTAAATGCTAATGTCACAACGAATGCAATAACGCAGCCTCCTACAAATATAGAGTTTTTCAGTATTCTTCTCATGTTAGCTTTATATAAATTGCTCATTTTTTCTCTCCAAAATTATTAACTCAGTTCTTTTTTATTAAAAACAATAAGTCCTATCACCACTGAGATTATCAGCAGTCCTCCGCAGCCTATAAGGTAGCTCGGCATATCGTAGTGTGGCTCCGATGCAAGATATGAATAAGGAATAAATCTGTCGATAAACCTATAAGCCATCAGCTTTGTGCCAGTCAGCTTGCAAAATCCCTTCGTAGGATAAAGCGCATCAAGAACAAAAGCATTAGTCACCTTTATTACAAAAGCAATCAAAAGTCCTATCACGTAACAGATCTTGCTTCCGCCAAATATCATTATCAGAGAAGTTGAAAATGCTCCGATCGTCATGCAAGCCATTGTGATAATCAGCCAGTAATCTGCGATTTCAGGAGGTGAAAATGTCATATAACCACCTGTAAAAAGCACTGAAATAACAGTTGAAATCACGCAGGCAAACATGGCATATAATGCGCCCTGCAGCATCCCTCCGATCACAGCGGATAAAAATGCATCCGTTCTTCTAACTCCGGATATGATCTTGTTTCTTATGCAGCCGTTTGAAAACTCTCTTTCAGATATATAAAGTGTTGCCGCAGTTACCAAAAATGCGGCGATATTTGCAAATATGAAGGCCACCTCTTCAGCTGCCATGGTCTGCTTAAGTGCAAAAATAAAAACTATTTTTATAAGCAGAAAATAGAATATCTGGTAGATTGCGATAACTCTGAGTGCAATGTGAAAACCGCGGCTTAACAATATATTTCTTGTATCAGCATACAGATTTCTGAACATTATCATTACCTCCAAGCAGTGATAGATAAAAGGCCTCAAGGCTCTCATCGCGCTCCTGCATATTAATGATCGTGCAGCCTACCTTTTCAAAGTCCTTCGCAACCTCTGAGAAATTCAGCTCTGCGTAGACGTCTGCAGTATTGGAATCCACTACCTTGTAGTCTATGCGCTTTTCCTCCATAACCTTTGTCAAAAGTCCCACATCGCTGACCTTCATGCGGATTGATTTGCGGCACTCTTCTCTAAGCTCTTTACTGGTCATCTGTCTTACGATATGCCCTTTGTCGATGAATCCGTAATAGGTTGCGACTCTTGCAAGCTCATCGAGAATGTGACTGGAGATAAGGAAGGTAATTCCCTTTTCTTTGTTAAGCTTTAAGATGAGCTCTCTTACCTCGATGATTCCCTGAGGATCAAGGCCGTTTATAGGCTCGTCAAGCACGATAAAATCAGGGTTTCCGCAAAGAGCCACTCCTATTCCGAGGCGCTGACGCATTCCCAGTGAAAAATTCCTTGCCTTCTTTTTTCCCGTATCCGCAAGACCTATCATGGAAAGAAGCTCATCGACGCAGTCATAATCAGGGAGCCCCAGCATAAGGCACTGCTGAATGAGATTGTCTCTTGCTGACATGTCGAGATAAATTGCGGGAGATTCAACAACTGCGCCCATTCTCCTTCTTGCTCTTGATATATCTTTGTCATCTACGGCCTTGCCGAGAAGTTCATAAGTGCCCTGAGTAGGCTTTTGAAGGCCTGTCATAACTCGTATAAGAGTAGTTTTACCTGCTCCGTTTTTGCCGACAAATCCGTAAATTGCCCCCTTTGGGATTTCCATATTCACATCGGCAAGAGCTGCGAATTTTCCGTAATTCTTTGAAAGACCCTTTGCCTTAAAAATGTATTCCATAACTTTTTTCATTCCTTTCTTATGGTGCGGGCTGCGCATCCATAGCGAAGCGTTTTGATTTAATACGAAATTAGAATTAATTTCTCATTGAATTAAAAATACCACTTTCTGGTCAAGAAAGTGGTATAGAAATCGTCAAGATATGGTCAAGATTCATTAAACTGAAAACCTATACCGTAAATTGCCTCTATATGGTCGATATTATCCAGTTGCTGCAGTTTTTTCCTGATGTTGCTGACGTGCTGTTTTAATGATCTCTCGGTGCAGTCAGGCGTATCTTCACTTATTCTGTCGAGAATCGTGTTCCTGCCGAGGGGCCTTCCGGAATTAAGCATGAGTATGTTCAGAATCGCAGCTTCCGTCCTTGTCAGATTCGTTTCTTTGTCACCAATGGTCACGGATAGAAGCCCTGTGTCCAGCGTGATATTGCCGGCCCTGACTATCTCATCGCTCTCTGGCTCTTCTCCGCTTTTTGCTGCCTGAGCAAGCCTTAAATGGGCCTCTATTCTCGCTAAAAGCTCTGAAATCGCAAAGGGCTTTGTCATGTAGTCGCAGGCACCTTTTTTCAAAAGCTCTATCTTAGTGTCAAGGTCAGATCTGGCGCTAAGAACAATCGTCACGATTCCGTCAAGCTTTGAGATGAGCTCCTCTCCTGAGAGGCCTGGTAGCATAAGATCGAGGAGAACAAGGTCAGGCTTTGATTTTTCAAGAACCATAAGGGCCTCTGTCCCCGAGTAGGCGCGCGTTACGCCATAGCTCTCAAGCTCCAGCGCTTCCTGAACCATGTTTCCTATGTTTATATCATCTTCAACGATTAAAATGTTGTAACTCATATCTGATTGTTTTCCTCTTTTTGATTATGTGTGGACGTATCTTTCCCGGTAGCCATAAAAATCAGGATGCCGCCTATGGCTGCAATAGCAGCTCCTATGAGCAGGATTGTTTTTATCGGAAGATACAGCGCCGAGAGCAGCGGAGAAACTGTCGAAATGAAGCTGTAAACCACCATGAAAAGCACAAAGGTTACGATAAATCCTTTGTCGAATATTTTATACCCAAGAATTTTTCCTTCATATTCACCCACCGCTTTCGACTAAAACTATTGCTATTTCTTTCTCTTACTTTTAGATGTATCCGAGGTTTTTTCAGTATTAACGATAATAATTCCTGCTACAACAAGTAGCAGCGCGATGAGGCCCGATAGCGAAAATGCCTCGCGATTTTCACCAAGAAACAACGCTGAAAGCAGAACTCCCATAACGGGGTTCATAAATCCAAGGATTGACACTCTGCTCACAGGGTTGTGTTTAAGCAAAATTCCCCACAGAGTATAAGCGCCTGCGGAAATAAAGCCCATATAGACGAGATTCAGCACGCAGGACAGGCTGCGGAATATAAGCATGCCGCCCATAAAGTAGCCGACTGTGAAAAGAACAGTACCTCCCAGCAGGAACTGATATCCGCTAAGGGTCACGGGATTTTCTTTTTGTGAATATATCTTGATACAGCAGGAAGACAGCGCATAAAAAACTGTAGCAAGAAGCATTGCGCCTTCACCCTGCAGAGTTATCCCGCCTGAAAAGAGGCCAGCTGCTTGCGAACTTGCTGCGGCTCCTGTTGCGTCAGCGCCTGCTCCAAATAGCGAAAATCCGCCAAGTATTATGATAATTCCTGCAAAGCCTGCCAGGCAGCCGATAAGTTTGCGAATTGTAAATTTTTCAAAGTGAAATATGTATGCTGCTACAAGGATTGCAAAGAAGCTCCCCGCAGAGTTGATAATAGCGCCTCGAACGCCTGCGATATGCGAAAGTGCCATAAAGAAAAAAAAGTACTGCCCCACCGTCTGGAATGCCGCAAGCACAGCGATGTACTTAAAGGATCCGCTCTCCGGGATCAGGACTTTTCTCGAAAGAAGTGAGCCAAATCCGATTGTCATAATACCGGCCAGAAAAAACCTTGCTCCTGCCAGCATTATTCTGGAGGCAGTATCATCAGGGCCAATTTCAAAGAGCTTATATGCGATTTTTATGGCAGGTGTCGCACTTCCCCAGAGCACACAGCAGAACAGCGCTGTAAGCAGTGTTACAGGAAACCATGCCCATATAGATTTTGTCTTATCCTTCATACCACTCCGTGTTTATAGAAACGGTGATTTCTTAGATATTTAAAGTATAATCCCTTAGAAAAATATTATAACAGTTATTATCCCCTTTTTGTTTCAATTTGAAACAATTACTTGATTTTAGATACAATAAATTGATATTATAATTTAATTGGATACAATAGCTAGTATTTATTCTATTTCAATGCAATTATATGTATTCAATCCGGCTACAACTAAGGAATTGGAGAAATAACGCATAAATGAAAACCGTAACAATCGACTTCACTAATCAGATTTTAAAAATCCAGGCAAAAAAATACGAGGACACAAAGAAATTTGAAAGCTTTGAGAAAGAATCATTAGCACAGTTTTTTCCCGAAAAGAAATTTTTGACAGATTATAACTCTTACACCTGGGATTTTGATGCTAATGTTTTCATAGTTAATCAGGATAAAAAGAAAATAAGTACTGAAACCGGAGAAATCCGTTATTATCCGGAATTGATTATTCCGATGCCTAATCTCTCAAGAAGATATAAAGACTTCATGAATATAGTTATGACAATTTAAAAGGGCGCCATAGCGCCCTTTTTATGTTGCGCATTTATGATGCGCCCTGTTCTTTTTGTAATTCATCCTTAAGGAAATTAGAGGAGAATTGCTGTCTCAAGAGCAACGCCGATCATGTCTCCGAAGCCGGTCTGGCGCTCTTCTGCAGTTAATTCCTCTTTTCTGTAAATGTGATCTGATACTGTCAGAATTGAGAGTGCATTCTTCTTAGCTACAGCTGCATTCATGTAAAGAGCTGCTGTTTCCATCTCTGCACCGAGTGTGCCATAATCCTTGTATTTCTCGTAAGCATTGCCTTCCTGATAGAATACGTCAGATGTAATTACATTTCCAACGTGATATCTTACGCCTCTCTCTTTTGCAACATTAACAGCTTTCTCAAGCATGTTGTAGTTAGCTGTGGGGCTGAAGGTTCCGGGCAGCTTATACTGTGCTGCATAATTAGAATCAGTGTGGAAGCCCATTGCGATAATGATGTCCTTAAGTTCAACATCATCCTGCATACCGCCGCAGCTTCCGATTCTGATGATATTCTCAACATCATAGAAATTGTAAAGCTCGTATGTATAGATTCCGATTGAAGGAATGCCCATTCCATGAGCCATTACAGAGATTGTTTTGCCCTTGTATTTTCCTGTAAAGCCAAGCATTCCTCTAACTTCATTGAAGCATACTGCATCTGTTAAGAAGTTCTCAGCGATGTATTTCGCTCTGAGCGGATCGCCCGGCATAAGAACTGTTTTTGCTATATCTCCCTTTTTCGCGTTATTGTGTGGTGTTGCCATTGTTTACTCCTTTCATAGACAATGATTTTTGGTAGTTATCGTCTAGAAAATCTTAGCACGATTGATTTTAGAGCCTAAGTTCACCATAATTCTTTTTTGACTCCAATATCTATTATAATTGCCTTGGCCTCCAAAACCAACCTCGTAAATCGGCTTTACAGATTTTTAAGTAATTATTCGTTCGGTACCTAAACGCGTTTATTTCTTAAGAATTAGTATTCCGTTACTCTGAAGCACCCTTCCATCCCATTTACGTGAGTATAAAACTTCTGAAAAATCATTTATATCAATTTCGACATCCGTCTCTTCGCAGTTCAGATAAACCTGAATGCTCTCGTTTTCACCGATTTTTATATAGGAAATTACTCTGTCCTTAGGTATGTCATTGGGGAAATGGAAGTTTCTGCTCTTGCAGGATTCCATGGTCTTCCTCAGGTTTATAAGCTGTTTTATCTCTGAAATCTCGGTATCCTTTTTTCCTGAATCAATCTCATCCCAGGGCATGCAGCGTCTGCAGTCAGGGTCATAGGAGCCCTCCATTGCCACCTCGGTACCGTAGTAAATGCAGGGGCTGCCGGGCATTGTGAAAAGAGCGGCAAGCTGCTGATAGAAAACATCTATATTTCCGCCGGTTTTATCGATAAGTCTGTTTGTGTCGTGTGAATCCAAGAGGTTAAACAGCACATCGTTGACCTGTGCAAAATACATGGTAAAGCAGCGATTTATGTCATATTCAAAGGTTTCGCGGCCGCGATTTTTATATACCCAAAAGTCAGCTATGGCTGTGGACAGCGGGTAGTTCATGACGGAATCGTACTCATCTCCATGGAGCCATGAGATAGAATCATGCCAGATCTCGCCAAGGAGATAAAAGTCGTCCTTGATATGGCTGGTCTGGTATCTCACAGCCTTAAGGAATGAGTGTGACACCTCATTACCTACATCAAATCTAAGGCCATCGATGTCAAAGGTCTCGATCCAGAAACGAATAATGTCCAATAAATAGTCCTGCACTTTGGGGTTACTGGTGTTGAGCTTTGGCATGTATTTTGCGAAGGCGAAGGAATAATAGCGTCCATCTCTGGTGTCCTCGTCCTTATCGACAGGCCACTTATTGATCATGTACCAGTCTGCGTACTCGGATTTTTCACCCTTTTCCAGGATATCCTGCCACATCGGATGGTCTGAGCCTGTGTGATTGAAAACTGCATCAAGCATTACCCTGATTCCAAGGGCGTGAGCCTCATCTACGAGTTTTCTCAGGTCCTCGTTGGTTCCAAAATGCGGGTCCACCTTCTTATAATCACGGGTGTTATATTTGTGATTACTGTGGGCTTCGAAAATAGGATTAAGGTAAATTCCGGTGATTCCAAGGCTTTTCAGGTAGGGAAGTCTGTCTCTGATGCCCTTGATGTCTCCGCCATAATAATCATGGAAGCCAACCTCGCCAGTCTGCCAGGGGAGCACGCCCGCAGGGTCAAGGCTGTGGTCACCATTGCAGAATCTCTCAGGAAAAATCTGATACCACACGGTATCGTTCACCCATGCAGGTGTCCTGCAAACATCAGCAGGATTCATCCAGGGCATGATGAAGTATGACAGGGTCTTGCCCTCCTGATTCATCTCTTCCTCAGTGTAGAAGCCGTCCTCAAAGAAATACATGGTCTCATCGCCGCTGTGAAGCTCGAAGTAGTACTTGCATCTCTTGTATTCAGGCTGCAGCGTCGTGGTCCACCAGATGTGATCCTTTAGGCGTTTTTTGAAATATATCTCTTCTCTCTTGCCGCTCCAACGCTCGCTTCCGCCCATGATTCCCGCGTCGTAGGGGTCTCCGTAGATGATCCAGACTTCGTCGATATCGTAGCCGGTTTTGATGTTTATGATCAGGTTGTCGTTGTCCAGTGGGTAGCAGTATTGCTCTGACATTCTATGAAAAATTGCACTCTGTAGCATTGTGGTCTCCTTTGGGGTGTTGGTTTTGGGGTTGTTGGTTTTGGGGTTGTTGGTTTTGGGGTTGTTGGTTTTGGGGTTGTTGGTTGTTGCTTTTGGGACTTGCTAATTTTACCTTTGTCTTCAGGACCTGTTGATTTTGCTTTGTCTTTGGGTTCTGTTAGCCTGACTTTTTGTTTTTAGGTTCTGTTAGGGTAACTATTATTTTTGCAGCGGAAAACGTTTTCCTTTACAGCACTATAACCTATGATGGTTATTATTGCAATACTTTATTTAAAATGTTGAATTTTAGTATTTTTGGTGTTCTTTTGGGAAAATTGAAATTTAGGAAAATGAAAATTTGGGCAGGCGGTTTTGGCTTCAGCAGTGATTTGAGGGAAATCTCTCGTTTCACTGCTTGGAAATTTGGTTCTCGGCAGTGATTTTAACAAGATTATCTTTTTCACTGCTGATTACTATTTTCTGAGCAGTGATTTCAACTATAATTCTTATTTCACTGCCGTAAATTTGATTCTCGGCAGTGATTTTAACAAGATTGTCCTTTTCACTGCTGATTTCTATTTTCTGAGCAGTGATTGAGCCAAAACTTCTAGTTTCACTGCCCGTAGCAGAATTCTGGGCATTGAGACTAGATGAATCTATGAAAAAGATAAAAATCACAAAATCATAGATATATTCAGCTACTAAATCTATGAAAGTGATAAAAATTCCAGAATCATAGACAACAACACACTCTCAATCTATGATTATCAAAAAAATATCTATTTCATAGATGTTCACATCCTCCCCTATCTATGATTCTTCTCAAATTTGTAATTTCATAGATTCAATCCCTTTTGACGTCTATGAAAATGATATTTTTTCCAATATCATAGATGTTCA
>NZ_KE384109.1:0-58995 GCF_000423925.1 Butyrivibrio sp. VCD2006 | reverse complement strand
GTCTATGAAATCAATATTTTTTCCAATATCATAGATCTTCATACCTTCCTTTATCTATGATTCTTCTCAGTTTTGTGATTTCATAGATTCAACCCTTTTTGATGTCTATGAAATCGATACTTTTTTCAAAATCACAGATTCTTAAGCCATAAGCATCTATGAAACACCGCTAAATCTCCAATTCATAGATTTCATCCCATTTTTCCTAAAAATCCTGTATTATATAGAAAATAAACATCGGCAAATGCCAGGATAAATGACTATATGTGAAGCGCCTGAAATGCTACAGACGCTAGCACAAGCCACTATCTGTTAAAAGTCCGAAAAACTACAGATGTTTGCACAAGCCACTATCTGTGAAAAGTCCGAAAAACCACAGATGCTTGCACAAGTCACTATCTGTAAAAAAGCCCAGAATACTGCAGATGTTAGAACATGTAGCTATCTGTAAAGCACCCGGAATACTGCAGATGTTAGACCCTGTAGCTACCTGTGAAGCACCTGAAATACTGCAGATACCAGTACAAGTAGCTATCTGTGAAACACCAGGAATACTGCAGATACCAGTACAAGCAACTACCTGTGAAACACCAGGAATATAATATGAAGGAGCACCCATGGAAGAAAAACCGCACAAGCGAAGAGTTCACTACTCCGGAAAATATCCGAAGAAGTTTGAAGAAAAATATAAAGAGCAGAATCCCGAGAAGTACGCCGATACTGTGGCGCACGTGATTTCGAAGGGCTCAACGCCGGCAGGCATGCACATCTCCATTATGGTCAAGGAGATTCTGGATGTTCTTAAAATACAGCCCGGAGAGCAGGGACTGGACTGCACTCTTGGATATGGCGGACATACCAGGAAGATGCTCGAGCAGCTTAAAGGTGAGGGCTGTGTATATGGCCTTGATGTGGATCCAATTGAGTCTGCAAAAACCGTAGAAAGGCTTAGGAACGCTGGATTTGATGAGAATATTTTCAGATTCAGGCTCACAAATTTTGCCAATATAGATCAGGTGGCCAAGGAGGCCGGGAAATTCGACTTTGTCCTTGCTGATCTCGGCGTATCCTCGATGCAGATAGATGACCCCAAGCGCGGTTTTTCCTACAAAATAGATGGTCCGCTGGATCTAAGGCTCGACCCTGAGCATGGAGAGTCAGCTGCAGAGCGGCTTCACAATATCACAAGAGATGAATTCGTTGGCATGATGGTTGAAAACTCAGACGAGCCCTACGCTGAGGAGATTGCCGACAAGGTCTTTATGCTCATGAAAAAAGGCGATCCCATGGACACTACTACTGCCCTGAGAGCCGCCATTGAATCTGCCCTTTGGAAGCTTCCAAAGGATGAGAAAGCTGACGCTGTGAAAAAGAGCTGCGCCCGCGTTTTTCAGGCGCTCCGCATAGATGTTAACAGTGAATTTGAGGTATTGTATACCTTCCTTGAAAAGCTGCCGAATATCCTAAATCCAGGCGGCCGTGTCGCTATCCTGACCTTCCACTCTGGCGAGGACAGACTTGTGAAAAAGTCCTTCAAGGAATTTAAAAAAGCAGGAATTTACAGTGAGATCGCATCGGATGTAACACGCCCTTCCGCTGAGGAATGCCGCGTCAATCCCAGAAGCAAATCGACTAAGCTTCGCTGGGCGATCAGGGCATGAACTACCCTCACCGACTCTGCGTCGGAAGGGAGGTTCTCGCTAATTATTCATAATACCAAAAAGCCTGCTATAGCTCGGATTTATGTGAGCCAGAAGATTTTTTTCAGTATAGACCATGGGCTCTGCGCCCGGGAATTTGTATATGATTCTGTAGATATAATAGGCGATGGTTACGAGTGCCAGAATTGCGAGCACGATTTTGTAGCCCTTCATACTACGCCCCCGGACGTACCGGTTAAATGCGGCCATCACAAGAAATGCTCCCCACAAAATAAAGGTAGCATTGTACTCAAATGCGCGCATTGGGTGCAGGGTCACAAACGAAAAGAAAACCCGGGTCAAGCCACATCCGGGGCAGGGAAGCCCCGTAATAAGCTCGACCGGGCAGAAGCTGTGAAATAAAAGACTCATCCCGCACCATGCAGATAATATTATGATTATCGCAATTCTGTTTTCCTTTATATCCTTAAACAGGCGGCTTAATGCATCTCTCATTTTTCCAAAATATTACGTATTCAAAGTACTTGCAATTTCAATAAGTGCGGCTCCGACCAGTGAATATATGATAATACTCAAAACAATACCGATAACCATCCATATAAGCTGTGCCTTAGCCCAGTTGGATTTTGACTTCTGAGTATTGTTACCGAAAGCCCATACAAAAAGCATGATCAGGCCAACACATGGAATGCACAAAAGTAACATTGTCAGGAACCATTCTCCTACTGATGTTACCGTTTCACCGCCATTCTGCATCTGAATGTAAGTGTTTGCTGTTGGCGGGACCTGCTGTTGCATGTATGGCTGCTGTTGCATGTATGGCTGCTGTTGCATATTAGGCTGCTGATCCGGTTGCTGAGTCGGTGGTTGCTGCTGATCCGGATTCTGATCCTGATTCATGTTGTTAAATTCGTCCATTGTTTTTCCCCTCCTTAACATAAGAAACTCATAGTTTATAGTATGATATAGGTGTCAAAAGTCAAAAATGCGTACATGCTTGCATGTTAAGCATTTTGACTTTATGACCCGAACAAATATGAGGAATTAGCAATTTACGCAGTAAATTAGCGGTTTCCGAATATTTGTAGAATTGCAAGAGTTTCGAAGAAACGGAGCAATTCGTATATCATATGGTGTCAAAATTTACTTTTGACACCTACATCATAGTATAATTATACATGAAGAACTACATCCGATATATTAAAAAACAATAAAATAATATTGCAAAAACATTTATCATAAAAAAGCTGCCATCTTACACATTATTATTAAAAAAATCTAAACTGCACGAATTCACGTAAATCTTGGCTCTCTTAGTTGTATAATTACATCAGATGCCAAATATCTTAAGAACCTAGAATATTTAACATTCTCAAGATATCCGGCGCCATGAGGATACTATTATGCAGACAATACCGCTTGAATATCAGCTAAAACCCTTTATTTTGCTGATTCTCATAGTTAATTTCATTTCATTGAATATTGTCTATGCCAAGATCAATGAAAATATCGCGAATAAACGAGAGGTTATATCCTTCAAAGGTATGCTCATTTCTTTTATGGTTTATACCCTTGTTGACCTTAGGCTACTTATAGGTGATGCATTCTACACGGCATTTCACCCACTATTTGTGCGCTTTGTAGTGTCAGTGGGCTTTTCCACCATGTCCTTTGCATGCTTTTTCTGGTTCCTGCATGTATATGCGTCACTGCACACGCCTGCCACGGCCTGGAAAATGAAATCCATCACAGTGTGGAGTGTGCTGATTCATCTACCTCTCGCCATCATTCTTATACTTCTGTTTACCCCGCTTTATGTCAATGTATATGAAATCACTGACTCTGCTCCGCTTTTCAAACCTCTACTGCTTTTTATCCTGCTTCTTGATTATGTATATCTCATTGCCGCAACTGCAATTTCCATACATAAGAGAAGAAGGGCTAAGACAAAAACCGAAAAAAAGAAATACAGCAGTCAGATCATTTTCATTTTGTTCTTCACAATAAGCGGGTATCTCATAGGATTTTTGTTAAATCTACCTGCGATAGAGCTGTGCGTCATCCCCGTAGTTCTGAAGCTTTTCGTTGAGCTTCAGGATTCCCAGATATACACGGATGCTCTGACACAACTGTACAACCGCAGTCGAATGGAGGAGTTTATCAGTGAAGAAATCGCTACCTGCAGCGAGGAAAATCCACTGACTGTAATAATGCTGGACATGGATTATTTCAAGAGTATCAACGATATTCTGGGGCATTCTGAAGGTGATAAGGCTCTTATTACTTTTTCAAAGACACTTAAAAAGGCGCTTATTCCAAAGAATGCGGTTGCTGCCAGATGGGGCGGCGATGAATTTGTTGTTGCGGGAAAAGATGCGACCATCGCTGAGGAACTCAGGCCTCTTCTGACTTCAGCCCTAGAGGAATTCAACACCCTGCCCTATATGCCACAATTTAGCGTAGGTGTATACAAATGCACTTCGTCCGATATAACCATGAAAAAAGCTATAGCGGAGGCTGATGCCAATTTGTATAAGGATAAGGAAGAACGCCATAAGACTCCTTCAAATTTTGTCGAGGAGCTGCAGAAATTGAAAAATCAAAGAGCTATCTAAGTGAAATACAGTAAAATCACGGGATTTTCTTATGAAGTTTTATTTAATAAACATTTTATTTCATATGCATTGAATTAACATGATTTTGAGACTACCATAACAAAAAGTGGACCTGAAAAGGGTTAAGGGTGAACTGAATATCATGAAGAAAAAACCGTTATATAATATATCTTATCCGGAAATCAAATATATCGAAGAACATACTTTTACCATGATGTATGATGACGCCATCTACTGGCTATACTCAGAGCGCATGAATATGTTCCTCCCCTTCCTCCAGCGAAAGAAAGACGAGTTCTGTTCTCTCGAGGATTTACTTGAGTACTGCAAAAATCAGAGGATTGAAGTTTATCCAATGAAGCTCAGAAAACGCAAGATTCTCACCTGGATTGTTTCCTATATTGAGCTTCTCCACATAAAGAAACTCGGACTACTCATCAAAAGTTCTGTGGTAGCCCGACTTATAGTTGAATATTCGAAGTATTGTATTGTTAATTATCCGATACATTTGTAGATATAAAAAAGAATGTCGCTTGCGACATTCTCGCGCGAGGCGCGGATGCTTTAGCATCATATTCATTGCGCGCCGATGCGCATCCTTAGCGGAGCGTTTTATTGAATAGAAATTTCCTATTCAATCATAACCACCCGTCCAACGGGTGGTTTGCTCGCCCCTATAAGGGGCAGTTACCGGCCAGCGCCTAAAGACGCTGGCTTTCACTTTGTTCAAGCCTTTAACGCCTTTGACTCGTCGCAGCCCTTGAAAGGGCGCTTGTAATACCGGCTACCCCTTGAAGGGGTCCTCATACTCTTTCACACTCAGTTTATCCATTGCTATATCATGTTTTTCTTGTTCCTGAATGTACTTCTTTATTGTCGCCTCATTAAGTCCCACTGTACTTACATAGTATCCCTCTGCCCAGAAATGTCTGTTTCCAAACTTATATTTCAAATTTGCGTGCTGATCAAATATCATCAGCGCACTCTTTCCTTTTAGATATCCCATAAACTGTGATACGCTAAGCTTTGGTGGAATACTAACCAGCATATGTACGTGATCTGGCATTAAGTGTCCTTCTATAATCTCTACTCCCTTATAAGCACAAAGCTGTTTCAAGATATCTCTTATACTTGCCTTGTATTGATTATAGATTATTTTTCTCCTATACTTTGGTGTGAACACTATGTGGTACTTACACATCCATTTAGTGTGTGCTAAACTATTTGCCTTATTGGCCATTAAAATCACCTTTCCTTTCGTTATAATTTAGGCTTGAACATCCAAAATTATAACGGAAAGGTGATTTTTTTGTATAACAAACACCGCGCACCCGCATAGCGGGTGGTTTATATTTCGCACGCTTCGCGAGCTCAACTGGGTCACGACCCATAATAAAATAAACACCGGCGCTTGCGCCGGTGTTTCGATTTTTTTACATCTACTCTTTAGGATCAAGCGCTTTTTCTTCGTTCTTGATCTCCCAGTGAATAAGGAACGTCAATACCGCTCTGAGTGTTATGATCGCGCCAAGAATACCAAGTTCTGCCCATTCGCGCACAACAACGGTTCTAAGCACCTCGCCGCCTAGCTTGAATTCAAGCGCGAGCGCTATACCCTGTGCAAGCTCAAGCCTGATGGCGTCATTTTTCTTAATCCAGAAAATGAAGCTCTTAATAGCAGTATATACAAGAATGCAGATTCCAAAAAACTCCAATAGTATTGTGGAAAATTCCACGATATATCTGAGCAGATTTTCAGCGGAAAGGTACAGTTCTTCCATAGCGCTTCACCTCTATAAACCAAAGTTCATATCTGACTTAGTCCTATCGGATACGGGATCCGTAACCGTCTAAAGGACAGACGCTAACGGTCCCCAGCTCCTTTTTATCAATTTTACACCATTTCGACAAAAAAGTGCTTCTTTTTTTGAATTCAATTGCTTTGGTTCTTTAAGTATTAGCTGTTTTGAGCAGGGTTATTTTAAAGAATTAAGTATCTCCTGCGCCTTTGCGTCGCCGTGCTTAGCTGCATAGCTCGCCCATTTTTTTGCTTTGGCATGATTGGTGTCGCCGAATTTGCCTGTATAGTAGGCGTCTGCGAGCTCGCCTGCGGCCTTGATATTGCCCTTGGCAGCGCGGTCGATAAGCCTAAGAAGTCTTAATTTATTGAGCCTCTTTTCCAGCTCTTTCTTAAGAAAAAGGTATCTCTGATGCTTCTCTTCTTTCTCAAAGTGAACTTCCCGAAGCTGCTCAGGGTTGTTTTCCACATCATAAACAAGCTTCTCATCGCCAAACTGCTCACTTGTAAGGTCAAAAGCTGTGCCGTCCACTATGTTGTAGCAATGATAGTTTCCGTCATCAAGCTCTACTCCGCGCACCACACCTCCGAATATGTCCTGCGCAAGAAACGCAGTAATGGAGCACTGTCCGCGTGTTATGTTTTCCTTACTCCACTCATCTCTCATCCTTGGCGCGCAGGTTTCGCGGCTCCACACCTCTGAGAGCAGGTCGTACAGGTCTCTGGGGTCGCGTATAACCTCAAAGCCTTCAGAAATCGGCGCCATTGTTGCATTTTCAGATCCGAAAAATTTGTATTCTCTTTCCATATTCTATTCCTTTAAACTAATGTTTTATTTTCAATCTATCGTTTCTTTTAAGCTAATGATTTTTTACAATCTATCAGTTCCTTTAAACTGATGTTTTTTCTACAATCTATCTTTTTGTCAAAGTTTTTGCTATGTTTTACTGTGAGATCATTTTTCACTCATTGGTACTATTTTAAGGTATATTATGGATGGAATCCATGCTGTTTTTACTCGTCTTTTTACTAGAGCTCGATTTTTCTTCCATTGGTACTATGAAAATGGTGTTTTATGGGTACCAATGAATGCATTTCATTCATATAATAAAATTCATGCGTTCTTTTCTGGTCAAACGTACTAAAAATGGATACCAATGGAGCGATTTCTCTCCTACAGTAAATTGAACCGTTTTCCGAGATTATTTACCAAGCCTGCTATGGATCACATGCCTGTTTTGGGTTACTTGCTTGTTATGAATTTATACATTTTAAATATATAAGCTAAATCTTCATTTTGGTAGGTAATTTCTTCATTTACAAACCCAGTTGAAATCCATTTTTTAAAATTCCGGCCATATTTTAGGAATTGGTAGGTACTTTTCTCTAAATGATACATACCAAATACCTCAAAACCTCTAATCATTTAAATATGTTCTAAAATAAAGCCCATTATTCTTTTCAAATACCTACCAAAACACCAAAAGCCTACATATATTTATAAGTCTGAAATTAAAAGAAAGTGCTTAAGCTTTTTGTAAGTTATTCCGCAAAAAATGGTGCTGAGTACTGCTCAGCACCATTGGCTCTTGTCAGGAAATATGAATTTCTCCCCTGTAAAAATTGATGGCAATACTATTACCAATTGGCAAAAATCATATTATCAATTGTCTTACTTAGATCCTATCGCTGAAAAAATCTTTCTTTTTGCTTTTCCCTTAAGACCTTTTACGGAAATCTTCGCGTCATCGCTGATTTTCTTAAAAGCACCCTTGCCTACCTTAAGAGATTTGCCTGCTTTTATGGTAACCTTCTTAAGCTTCTTACAATTGTAAAAGGCTTTCTTGCCAATCGATTTTACATTTTTGCCTATCTTAACAGCGGTCAGGTTCTTGTTGTTCTTGGCAGCGCCTGCAGCGATTTTCGTTACAGGATAATTAATACCATTATGTGAAACTGTATTGATGGAAACCTTCTTCACGTTTCCGATCTTGGTAGCTGTAGCATTGCCGTCGACACCAATACTGTAAGTAACACCATTTGCAGTGACTGTTGCAGGAAGGGCTGCTTCTGCGCTATTTCCTACAGTTGGAGCCGTTGTCTGATCAGAAGGGCTGTCCTGTCCTGATGAGCCGCCCTGGCCTGATGCACTGCCACCTCCCTGTTCGGGATTGGTGTTAGCACCTGGTGTGTCTCCCTGCTCAGAAGAACCACCCTGGCCAGGATTATCAGGTTGAGTAGGATCTGTCGGATTGCCTGGCTGAGACGGATCTGTAGGGTTGCTAGGCTGAGACGGATCTGTAGGGTCACCGGGCTGAGTAGGATCCGTAGGCTCGCTAGGAACGTCGGGGTCTGTAGGATGAGCAGGATCTGTAGGATCCTCAGGATTTTCGGGACGTGTCGGACCCGGATCCTCAGGAGGAATTATCGCACCAGTTGCTGCATCGATCTTCACAGGCAAAGAATGTGCATATTGGCTAAAGTCATTGGACATCGCGTAAACTTTGAAATATGTAATAGATTCTCTGTACTCAATATAGGTATAATCATAACTTCCATGGCTTGAACCATAATCATACTCTACCAAATGAGTGCATCCATCGCGGTCCCAGCTTATTTTGTAATAGTCAGTGCCCTCGCGTTCAACTCTTTCAACTTTAACGTTCTCCGGCTGGTCCATTCTTTCGGTTATGTTGGCCTGAACTTTTGCAATTTTAATCTTGCTATTCGCCTCATAATCAGCAATGTTTAGTGAAAAATCGAATGGCTCAGCTGACCACATAACATACAAGGTCATAAGACCGGTATTTCTGTAGGCATCATCGATGGCTGTGCTAGTGATCGAAGAACCATGTTCCTTATCATAATATTCGACTCGATTAAGATAAAAAGGGATGTCTCTGCCCTCGGAATTTCTTCTGGTGGCCATAGCAGTACTGTAACCGGGAAGAAGTGTTTTAAATGAGATTCCACCGCTGGTGAATTTTACATTCTCAAATGGATAGTTAGGGTCAATTACCTTCTTTTCTTCAGGTATCTCAAATTGAATTGGTTCTGAATTAGCTACGGTAGCATAATTGTTCGACTCGGTTCGAACCTCATATGTTCTTCCTCTGGCATTGGATGCCTTTATGTAGCACTGAAGAGTATCAGATCCATAAATTCCGATCCCACCCTTTGATGATAGAACAAGATGCGTATATCCATCATATTTCCAGGTGAATTTTATATACTGTTCACCGTCTCTGGTTACCTCCTTCATGGTTACATCCTGAGGCTTTGGCATTCGATTTGTGAGTACGTGCGAATGGCTTGCAATTGCAAGGTTAGGATCATTCTCATACTCCTGTATAGTCTTATATGACTTATTCAGCTTCTCAGCAGATCCAATTACATAAAGTGTGTATGTGCCGAGCTGATTGAAGCATACCTGAAAATTGGAACCGGCCATGCTAACAGGTCTTCCGGCATATCCCTGAAAGTTCTTATCGGTGCAAACAATTTTCTCTACTCCGGTATCCGCATCCTTACAGGTGACTATAGCAGTATAATATCCATCTGATACCGGTGTATATTCCATAGCATTCTGTGTAATAGCCACATTCTTAGCCGGCTGAATAGCAGCCGCTTTTGAACTTATTGATGAACCTCCGAATAAAGCTATCATGCATACGAAAGATGCGATGATACAAAATAATTTCCCAAAAACTTTTTTCATTCTTAATTACCTAAATTTCCTTAAAAACTCTTTTACAAGTTAGATACCTCGTCAAAAACCGGAACAATTAGCGCGAAATCACAGCATCCTTATGAATCTTATCAAATGCTTTCTTTCCGATCTTAAGTGATTTATTCTCCTTAATCGTGACCTTCTTAAGCTTCTTACAGTTGTAGAAGGCTTTCTTACCAATGTTTGTTACATTTTTTCCTATCTTGACTGAGGTCAGCTTCTTGTTGTTCTTAGCAGCGCCTGCAGCGATTTTCGTAACAGGATATTTCGTGCCGCCTACTGAAACTTCATTGATAGAAGCCTTCTTCACGTTTCCGATCTTGGTGGCTGTTGCCTTACCATTAGCAGCAATCTTGTAGGTAACACCCTTTACAGTAATGGTAGCAGGCAGTGCTGCATTCCCTACAGCAGGAGCTTTTGACTGATCTGAACTGCCCTGTCCTGATGAACTACCGCTGCCCTGGCCGGAATCAGTGTTTGCACCGGGTGTATTGCCCTGTTCAGATGAACCACCACCCTGTCCGGGGTCACCGGGTTGAGACGGATCTGTAGGATCGCCGGGCTGACTAGGATCCGTAGGATTGCTGGGCTCCGTAGGATTGCTGGGCTCCGTAGGGTTGCTAGGCTGAGTAGGATCCGTAGGATTACTGGGCTCCGTAGGCTCACTTGGCTGCTCAGGTTCTGTGGGATTAGTGGGCCTTGATGGATCTGTCGGCGGATCAGGATAATAACCATATCCATAATGATACGGGAACGAATGATGAGGAGCATTCTCTCCGACCTGGCGGGCAGGATCATAAATTATTTCACCCGTATGGGGCTTAATGATAACAGGATATGAAGTTGCATAATTTTGTATATTCGGAGTAATGGTATAAAGATCTATATGCTTAAGATCGGGATAATCTTTCTTCAATATATATTTTTCTGATGAATTATATGAAGCTCCGCCTCCGTAATCTATGATATGTCTTTGGTGGTCATCGTCCCAGGTAATTCTGTACCATTTTTCACCGTCAATGGTTTCCTCCTGAATCTTTACATTCTCAAGCTGATCAAACCTATCTCTGACTTCGATTGATGTTTCCGCAATTTTAATCTTGCTGTTCTGCTTAATCTCCTCTATGGGACCGGCATCAAAGTCTTCGGCTGACCACATAACATATAAAGTATATTTACCGGTATTTTTGAACATTTCATCCAATACGGTACTGGTTGTGCTGCAGGAATAGGGCTTATCATGATACTCAGGCACTGATAAATAATGGCGCGCCTTTACTCCGTTTTCACCCTCCCAATAAAGTACAGCAGCCATATAACCAGGTAGCAAAACACCATAACCGGCACCATGCCCTTCAATTCTGGGAGTTGAAAAAGGATGCTCAGGATCTATCGGATCCTCCGGCAGATCAAAGCCAACAGGCTCAGAACATGCATATTTCCTAAGATCACTGGACTTTGTTATTACATCAAGATGCTTCTTATAAGCTGTTGCACTCAAATAGACCGTATCTCCTGCACTTCCCCGCTCCTCGGATTTATCCGGGCTTTTAAATATGTGTGCATATCCATCCTTTTTCAAGGTGACCTTATATTTCTTGACGTTATCCTGCATAACCTCTTTCATATTAACATTCTGAGGCTTTGGCATTTTCTTTGTGAGCTTTACGGATTTACCCTGGGTTTTCACAAAGCTGCTGTCATTATTATATTCCTCGAATGTGGTGTACTGCTTCATTGTCCATTTCGGCTCAGAAAAAACATACAAGTTATAGATACCGAGGTCCCTAAACGCTAATGCAAGCGATGAGCCATTAGTAAAATAATCATCACCTGCACGATAAGGATTATTTGTATCCCTGAAAACAGTTTTTTCGCTTCCATCATCTTCCACATGTGTGATTATAAGATTGTAATTTCCATCCGACTGAGCTGTAAAGACGACCTTATCCTCTTTAATCATAAGGTCCTTGACCGGTTTCATGGCCTCTTCTGCATTTGCATTAATGGATAAGCATCCAAGCATGAAAATCATACATACTAAAGATGTAATGATATAACGTGCTTTCCCAACTACTTTTTTCATTTCAATCACCTAAAAATTCCTTAAATTCTTTGTTCCCAAATGATATATTTCGTCGCAGCTGTTATTTAATAACCGCAACCAGGGTTTTCTTTACTTTTCCCTTTACTCCCTTGACGGAAACAACGGCATTCTTACTTATTTTCTTAAATGCGTTCTTCCCTATCTTAAGAGATTTATTGGCATTAACAGAAACCTTCCTAAGATTTTTGCTGCCACAGAAGGCCTTTTTACCTATCTTTGTAACATTTGATCCGATTTTCACTGATGTAAGCTTCTTGTTATTCTTAGAAGCAGCTGCAGCGATGGTTGTTACCGGATAACTTGCGCCATTATATGAAACTGCATTGATTGAAGCCTTCTTCACATTACCTATCTTAGTAACTGTGGCCTTGCCATCAGCACCAATCTTGTAAGTAATACCATTAACTGCGATCGTAGCAGGCAGCGCTACAGCATTATTTCCTACTGTAGGTGCTTTTGCCTGGTCGGAATTACCACTCTGACCTGATGCACTACCACTTCCCTGCTCAGATGAACCGCCCTGGCCGGGATTTGTATTCTCACCTGGTGTATTACCGCCACCCTGTCCGGGATCACCGGGCTGCGCAGGATCAGTAGGATCACCAGGCTGAGAAGGATCTGTAGGATTATCCGGCTCAGATGGCTGAGTAGGATCTGTAGGATTACCGGGCTGAGAAGGATCCGTCGGCGGATCAGGGTTATTATCAGTTCCATAAGTATACGGAAATAAATGATGAGGTGCATTCTCTCCGACCTGACGGGCAGGGTCATATAATATCAAACCCTTTTGCGGATTGATGATAACAGGATGCGATGTTGCATACTGGGTTATATCCTCGGTTGCGGTGTAAATATCTATGTTGTCCATATCAGGATAGTCATCAGTTAGTATGAAATTATCCTTAACATCAGTTGAAATTCCTGATCCGTAATCTACGATATGCCTATGGTGGTCAGCGTCCCAGGAAATCCTGTACCATTTATGACCATCAATGGTCTCCTCCTGAATCTTTACATTCTCAATCTGATCCATCCTGTCTGTGACTTCGAGTGATGTTTCAGCAATCTTAATCTTATTGTTCTGCTTTAGCTCCTCTACAGGACCATTCTCATATTTTTCAGCCGACCACAGAACATAAAGAGTAAACTTACCTGTATTTTTAAACATCTCCCAAACTATTCGGTCGGATCTGGTTTTGGAATATGGACCTTCATGATATGTAGGCTTTGAAAACCAGTTGCTCGCCTTTACTCCATTTTCGCCTTCCCAATAAAGTACAGCGGAGCTATAACCGGAAAGCAGCGTCTCATACCTGACATGAATTCCGCTAATCTCGGGTTCCTTAAACGGATATTCAGGGTCTATCGGTTCATCAGGCAGTTCAACAGTTACAGGATCAGAACATGCATATTTCCTTAAATCATCAGACTTGGTTATTACATCAACAGATTTCTTAAAAAAAGTCGGTTCCAAATAGATATAATTCAGTGCCTTGCCACAGAAAGTGTGGTCAGTCCGACCATCAAATACATGCGCATATCCATCCATTTTCCAGGTGATCTTAAACTTCCTTCTGTTATCCTGCATTACTTCCGTCATTTCAACATCCTGAGGCTTTGGCATTTTCTTTGTGATCTTTACGGATTTACCCTTGGTTTTCACAAAGCTGCTGTCATTATTGTATTCCTCGAATGTGGTGTACGATTTCATTGTCCATTTTGGCTCAGAAAATACATACAGGTTATATGTACCGAGTTCACTAAAAGCGCAAGCCAGCTTCGCACCATTAGTAAAATAACTCCCGCCGGCAGGATAGTTATTATTTGTATCCATATAAACAGCTTTTTCGCTTCCATCTGTTTCCACATGTGTGACTATCAGATTGTAACTACCAGCCGACTGCGTGTTAAAAACAATCTCATCCTCTTTAACAACGAGATTCTTGACCGGTTTCATTTTTTCAGCTGCTTGCGTAATTATGGATGAGCATCCAAAAAAGACCACCATGCACACCACCGCTGTGATGAGCAGGCGAAGATTTCCCATAACTTTCTTCATATCAATTTCCCCTTAAAAAATAGTCCCCTCGAAAATAAAGCTCTTTTTATAGCCCCAAACAATAGAATTTTATAATATCAGCGCAATTAAATCAACAAATAAAAACTCGCGAAAAGCCATATAACTAAGCAGTTTATTCGCGAGCCATTTTTGATTCTACCTTGTTCTTGTACATTAGTTCGTCCGCCCGTTTAAAGACGTCATTCATGTCCTTATCGATGTTTTTATCGTAGATAGCCATTCCCATAGCAATTGAATATCGTCTCCATGGGCTTCGCTGTTCATCTGAGGAAGTATCATCAAACACATCCTGCAGTTTTCTTATAAGCTCTTCTCTGTTATCATAATCAGAGTTCTCAAGAAGGACTACGAACTCGTCTCCACCAATCCTGAATATCGGAGAGTGCTCGTAAACAACGCATATCTTATGACATGCCCCGAAAATATAATCATTTCCGTGCTCATGGCCATAGGTATCGTTTATCTTCTTTAAGTTGTTAAGGTCAGCCATTACTATTCCGAATCTTGCTTCACCCTTTGAAATCTCATCATTTACGCGCTTTTCGACATTATCGTACCAGGCCTTGTTTTTAACATGGGTGAGCGCATCCTGGTAAGCCACAATATCCATATAGCTCATCTGGTTTTTCATATCTTCAACCTGACTCTCGGCCTCGAGAATGTTTATCGCATATGTCTTAATATCGCTTGCCATCTGGGTTATGGCATTAGAAAGCACTTCAACTTCATTTTGAGAGTGTATGCCGGGATCTTCGTAGACAAGAAAATTGGGATCAACCTGCTCATGGCTGCTCCTTGCAAACACGTCTACGCTCTTTTCCAGCCTGAAAATAGGCTCAGTCACATATCGGTTCATCCATAAAATGAATAATATGGTAAAAATAACACCCAGTATCACAATGAGAAGCACTACTGAGATTGTGTATGTCATTATCGCAAACTCAACATCTCTCACCTCAATATCAACACAAAGCAGGGCAAAATGCTCGCCCTTACTATTTATAAGCGGCATAGCCGCAGTGTAATCATATCCCCAGGTAGAAAAGTTCTTGTAATAGGATATCGTATCAGAATCAAGCGCATCCTGATAAGCCAGAAGGTCCTTTTCTCCGTACACGTCATACAGTACGTAGCCAAGGAAATATCCATCCGGATCAGTTGCTCTACCTTCGGCAGTATCAGCTGATATTACATTCATCATTCCATGATGCTCGCCTTCAAGAACAGGTTTCACGATATATAAGTAGTGTATGTCAAAGTCTTCCATAATGGAGTCCATAAAGGTCACAAGCTTAGTATACTTTTCAGACTCAACTCCTGTTTCAATGCACTCTGAAAGATCGTCCAAATCAATATGGCTCATGACATTATTAATAATGTCCACCATTCGCCTGTTGTATGCACGATAAAGCGACGTGTTGAACGCCCTATATGTAATTATGCTGAAAACAAAACACAGCAATGTAAGAAACGCAAGAATGAACAGAAAAATGCTGCGTTTTAATGGTCTTTTTATTTTCATGCACACTATCCCAAATTAAGTCAATGTTTCATATATATTCTATCTTTTTTATCAACAAAAATGTTCGAAAAACCAATATATTAATAAAGAAATAATAAGTTATTTAGATGGTTTTTACATATATCACTGATGTTGCAAGATAGTGACCGATGAATTAAAATGATATTTAGAAAATCTATTAAACGTTTTTCCGTATTTCTATTGGATTTTTTGTTTCTTTGGGGGAGAGACAAGATGGTCAAAAAGTTTGAAACGGGATTTTTACTATCTATTCTTACAGGTGCTACTGTTCTGATTTTCTATATGCTTTTTCACAATCTCGGCGCAGGATATTTGATTTCAACCGATGAAGCCTACCACGCCACAAATGCATATGAGATGTACAAGCAAAGTAACTGGATAGTCAACACGTATAAGTACGCTGCAGACTATTTTAATTCCAAACCTCCGCTCTGCCTTGATCTGATGGTTGCCTCCTTTAAAGTGCTGGGAGCAAGTTGCTTCGCAGCCCGCTTCCCATCTGCAGTTGGAGGATTATTGACACTACTTACAATCATCAGCTTTTTAATAAAAAGAGATAATCTGTTCTCAGCTGCAATTTTTCCTTTCATTTTTGCAGCCTGCACTCCCTTCTTCACCTTCCATATGTACAGAGCCGCTGAAATGGACTCTTTCTTCAACTTCTTCTTTGTAATCGCCATAATCTCACTTTACGAAATAAAGCACAATCCGCATTTTATGTATCTATACGGCTTTTCACTGGGCATGGCCTTTATGTGCAAAGGGCCACACGCGGCACTTATTTTCTTCATCGGCCTTCTCTATATCCCGAAAATCCATGCAGCCTTCAGATCTGTAAAAAGAGTGATATTATCTGCACTCCTCGCCGCTGCTCTGCCGGTAGCCTGGATGATCAAGAGATCAATGTTCGACGGAATGGAATTCATCGATACACTTATGGTTGGCGAAACTGTGGACAGAGTCGCAGCCTCCGAGCAAACCTTTATGAAGCCGGTCTCTGATTTCATGACATCAAACGTAATGCAGCTATTCATTGTTACTTTTGTCGTAGCTGCAATCGCCCTGGTAATTGTCAGGATTCACTCCGGATCAAAATCAATAACGGTCGTTACTGATTTTCTCTCTGAAAACTATCTATTCCTTGTCTGGACTGCATTGCCGATACTTTTCTTTGCAGTTTTAAGAAGCTATCTGGATTGGTATACCTACACCTCACAGCTTGCACTTTGCATCCTTGTAGCCCGGCTTGTCGGAGCCGTTGCCAAGCATTACGAGCTGCGAAATCCCATTGCAGCACTGATTCCTATAGGCTTTATCGCTGCCGCTTCATTATTCTTTATCATTCCATGTATCAAATACGATATAAATCTTGCCGGAAACGGCGGACATCCGGTGGATGAATTCACGCAGGATATGCTTGATTTCGCCGCAACCTACGGCGATGAATTTGCAGGAAGAAATGTATATCTGCTCTCTGATTTCAGGCAATACAAAGGGCAGGGCCACTGGGAATGTGAATATGTGGCACCTGCCGAAATGTACTGTGATTTTATTGCAGTTGACGGAACCATCGACAATTTCCTAAGTGACGAAGGCTCACTCATCATAGTTGATAAGGATTTATGGGACACCTACGCCAAACAGCTGACCGGTCACGTAATACTGCAGGATGATTCATATCTGATTTTCAGTTCTGATATGTACTAATACAGCCACTTTGATACGTGCTGCACCAAAACTAAAAGTACCATATCAAAGCTTTATCAGCTCATAATCTCTTGTTCCAAGTCCTATCTTCTCTCCGTGTTCAAGAGTTTCTTTCCAGCGAACATTAGGATTACTGTCAAGGAAATGGTCATTGTTGCGATGCCAGTCCATCTTAGCCAGGTTGTCACCAAGCTGGCTGTTTCTTATAGGCTCTGCTGCGAGGGCCATATCAGCGCAGGCCTGGTCAATAGCAACAGGATCAAATGAAGCGAACATTCCGAGGTTTGGAAGAATCGGAGCGTCGTTCTCGCCGTGGCAGTCGCAGTTTGGAGATACGTCCATTATGAGACTTATGTGGAAGGACGGCTTATCATTCAGGATAGCTGCCGTGTACTCCGCCATCTTGCAGCACAATTTCTCTGTTGCAGTGCCATCATTAGCAGATATCGCATCAAAATTGCAAGCGCCTATGCATCTTCCGCAGCCTTTACAGATATCCTGATTTATCACAGCTTTTCCCGATTCATAAGAAATAGCATCTGATCCGCATTCCTTCGCACAAAGCTTACAGTTTCTGCAACGATTAGGATTTACTGTGGGCTTGCCGTCATTGTGCTGCTGCATTTTTCCTGCGCGGCTTCCTCCGCCCATGCCGACGTTCTTTATAGCACCGCCAAAGCCTGTCATCTCATGGCCTTTAAAATGAGACAGAGAGATGATGATATCCGCATCGTAAAGTGCACGACCGATAGCAGCCTCCTTACAGAATTCTCCGTTGGGAACCGGAACAACTGCTTCGTCTGTACCCTTGAGGCCATCTGCGATTATTACATAACACCCGGTTGTAACGCTGTTAAATCCGTTGACCTCAGCGTTGTAGAGGTGATCCACCGCATTCTTGCGGCTTCCGGGATAAAGTGTGTTACAGTCTGTCAAAAACGGCTTGCCACCGAGTTCTTTTATAAGGTCAGCCACCGCTTTAACATAATTAGGTCTTAAATATGAAAAGTTGCCAAGCTCTCCGAAATGCATCTTGATCGCAACAAATTTTCCATCAAAATTAATGGTATCGATACCAGCAGCGCGGCACAGCTTCTGAAGCTTCACGCCCTGACTGGTTCCAATGTGTGTCCTGAAATCAGTAAAATAAACCTTAGATTTTGCCATAGAAATCTCCCTTCCCTTGGTACAGCTGTAGTAGCTGAAAATGTCTGCCGATTACTATATTTGATTCGCTGCAGAGTTTGCCAAATACCCTTTGAACTTAATTTTATCATATGTAATTTGTTCATTCATGCTAAAAAAACGCCTCAAAATGGGAAATATTTATAAAGTCAAACTAAGAGCTAATTTGCCATATTATGCCCATTACAAAGCCTTTACTGTATGTAAAAGCAATTGAATATGTACCTATAGGATGATAAAATACCGCTGAGGGTGCTGAAAATCAGCAAAAAACAGAGGAGAGTTTTGTATGGATAACAAATCAGTGGGGACTAATCAAGCTTATGGCGGTGCTTATCAGACCGCACCAAATGCACAGGCATCACAATATCAGGCAGCACATGCGCAGTATCAGCGAGCTCAGACAGCGCAGTTTCAGGGTGCTCAGGCCCAGGCTCAATATCAGGGTGCTCAGGCACAGTACCAGGGTGCTCAGATGCAATATCAGAGAGCTCAGACAACACAGGCTCAGACAGCGCAGTTCCAGAACGCACCTACTTACAAGAGTAATGGAAATGTGGCCTATAAAGAGGACTCTGCCGTCAATGATTTAAAATTAGACAAGACAATACATGGCTTCATACCGGGAGAAAACAACGAGCTTTATCCCTACGAAGCAGAAATAATAATAGAGAAAGATGATAAAAAGAAGCCGGTTTTCATGGCTGCAATAGGAGCAAGCATTGCAACTGTAGCGCTTATCGGTATCTGCCTCGGAATCGTCGGTCTTGGATCCCGCAATCATACACAGGTTGATCCGGTTGCTCCCGTTGTAGTGACCACTCAGGTGACTGCCAAGGATGTAAAGGATATGACCCCCGGCGAGAAACAGGCAATTCGTGAAGCACAGGATCAGCTAAGCTCCACTCCTTATTCAAGAGCCGCTCTTATCGATCAGCTGACAAGAGATTATATCGGCTATACTGAAACAGAAGCAACCGTAGCTGTAGACTATCTCGAGGCTCAGGGACTTGTTGACTGGAACGAGGAATGTCTCAGATGGGCAAGATTCATACGCGACGGCTCCTACTATTCCAGACAGGGAATGTATGACATGCTTACATATGTATCCTGCGGTTACACTCCCGAGCAGGCAGAATATGCTATCAGCTATCTTGAGACAAACAAAGAGATTGACTGGTACGAAGAAGCCAAGAATCAGGCGAAATATCTGACAGACATCATTGACTACGACACAAAGGAAGATCTTATCCGCTCACTTGTTGAGTATGATAACTTCACTGAGGAACAGGCACAGTACGCAGTTAAAAATATGCATTTTCCTACAAACTAAACAGCAAATTAAGCGGGGACTATCATAATGCGATAGTCCCCGTTTTTTATGGTAATACTCTATTTTCCTAAAAAGAATCCTTTTCTTATAAAAGCTCTTCCAAGGTTTCAAAGAGTACCTCGGGCTCAACAGGCTTTGACAAATGTGCATTCATGCCTGCCTGAAGACTCCTTTGTACATCTTCATCAAATGCATTCGCGGTAAGGGCGATAATCGGGATTTCCTTCGCATCAGGCCTATCCAGGCCGCGAATAGCCGCCGTAGCTTCCATTCCGTTCATCTCCGGCATGCGCATATCCATCAAAATTGCGTCATAGTACCCGGGCTCCAGAGCCTCATCAAGGATATCGTCCCAGTTGTACGCTGTCAGAATTATTATCGCCGTCTCATCCCCTATTTCAGATCGGATGGCTTTTGTAGTCTCAACTCCATCCATTTCAGGCATCTTCCAGTCGATTACGATGAGGTTATAGGGCTCTCGTCTTGCCTGACGTAGCTTTACTTTTTCAACGGCCTCCTGGCCGGACAAAGCTGTTTCCGTTGCAATACCGGCATTTCCAAGAATGAGCTTTGCATGATCACAGGCAACGGAATCATCATCAACTATCAGAACACTCATATCCTGAGGCCTGATCTCGATATCTTCAACGGATTCATCATTCCTGTCGGAATCATTCAAAGTAATGGTCACCGTGAAAGTGGTACCAACGCCTTTTTCACTCTGAACATCTATATTACCGTTCATCATATCCACGATATTCTTGGTAATCGCCATGCCAAGCCCGGAGCTTCCGTACTTGTTTGCCGCCTGGGAGTTTTCCTGGGAAAAGGTATCAAAGATTCTTGGCAGGAACTCTTTGCTCATACCTACACCGGTGTCCCTTATCACAAATCTCAAGGTAGACTTACCATCATATCCACCTACTCTCTCAACTAAAAAATCCACGCTTTTCCCTGTAGGTGTAAACTTCACCGCATTGCCGAGAATATTGATAAGCACCTGTCTGAGCTTGATGCTATCGCCAATATAATAATCCTTCAGTTCCCCATTGATGTGACAGTTGTAATCCACGCCCTTTTCAGAGCACTGTCCGCCGATGATTATATTTATCTGTTCCATCAGCTTGGAGAAGGAAAATTCCTCATTACGGATTATCATTCGCCCTGACTCAATCCTGGACATATCGAGGATATCGTTAATCAGGGACAGCAGATGCTGAGCTGAGCTCGCGATTTTTTCATCTCACGAATCATCACTGCAAAAACTGCGACCAGGATAAGGACAGCAAAAAAAGACATCAGGAGACTTCTTCTGATGATGCGCCATGTTATTGATCCAATCTGATTACTGATAACACTTTCTCTTATCAGATATGTCAGAACCCAGTCTGTATTATCAACCGGAATATAATAGAGAGTCTCTTCGATATTGTTGTACTCAAAAGAAATCTCACCCCGCCTGCCATTTTCAAAATCATCAACAAGAGCTTCGTAGTTGTAGTTTTCATCATATTTGGCATTGGACAGGGCTTCGAGAAGATTGTTCTCACTGGCAAGACCGCCAAGAACTATATTGGTCAGAGCTGTTCCGTCCTTTGTGTAGATATTGCAAAAAGTAGTGCTATTTGAATCCTTCGACTCAAAAGATATGCTCTCAAGCATGGTCTTCATGTCCATTTCCATGAAGCACACCAGTAGATGCGTGCCCTCGTAAGGCAAACGATCAACCGGAACGGCAATTACTATTTTTTTACCTTCTCTACCAAGGTTTCGTATAGATATTTCAGGACCTGAGATGGTCATGTAATCAAATGCATAGCTTTCGATGTCGGTTCTTGTTCCACGCGATGTATGGATAATCCCGGTTTCATCAACAAAAGCAAACTTTTCAAGGCCATAAAGCTGCTTCATTCTGGTCTGATAGCTCTGAAGGCTCTCCTGACTGGCAAGATTTTCCTTGGAAATAAGGCCAATCGCAACATCTAAGTCCTTTATATAATCTGAAAGCGTCGAAGCCACTACCTGTTCCCTTCGGGCGGTCATTTCCTCCATGAAAAGAAGGCTGACCTTCCTGACTGCATAAAGGGAATCCGTGCTGGCTTTTCTACCGGCCCAGAGAGTACCAAATACCATTATAATTGCAAAAAGAGTCCCACCAGTAATCGTAAATTTGATCGTGTCTTTGACATTACGCTTACCCATACTGTCCCTCCGCACTATTACTTTGGCATAGATTTTTCTTCAAAAAACGCCTATGCATCCAAAATAATAAATGACATTTTTATCATACAGCTAAGGTATTTAATGGATATAAAGCGTAGGTTAAAATTTTCTAAAACGTCAATATTTTAATGGCTTTTCATATATTTACGAGAGACTTCCGGTTTTTATACAATTCTTTATTCATTGTTTACACATTTTTAATGAGGGTGTTTGTTACAATTAGTTTACGGGATTATGCACTGCTTACCGCTTTTTGATAAATAGCCAATGACTCATTTAAAGAATAGGAAGGCCTGTCTGTCAACCACCCATCACCTAAAGGTAATGGGCTTGCATCTACCCTGTAGTTTGTTGCAATAACTCCTACATTTTAGCGGTGTGACTTCCGTGGTGATGCATCATAGGGTGGTTGACAACACCCTTTACAGACAAGATATGCTCATCTGTAACTGTATCAGGTACTCTGTATGTAAACCTCACGGATTACATATTCCCATGCCATACAGTATACGCAAACGCTTGAGTATATTTTACGCCGTTGCAAGTCTTATAACGGCAACCTCATATATACTTGCCAATGTACGAAAGAGTGCCTTTGGCGAACAGCGCGCCTAACGGTTTTCTCTTGGAACTTGCTGTTATGTATATTATAGCACATATGTTCTTGGACAACAATTTACAAGGCTCCTCCCACCACGCAAGCGTAGTGGGTTTCCGCCTACGACAAACGAAAGGATTTTATTTATGAAGAATAAGATTTCAGTGATATGTGTGATTTTTTCCTTGCTAATGATGTTAGTCGCTCCAGGTAACAGCAGAATTATTGGTCTTGCAGAAGAAGATTCCACTGAATATGATGGTAATCTTCGCATAGAGGACGGAATGCTAAGGCCCATGCTAGACTATTCCGATTTGCGTGATCCTGAATATACCAATGAGGACAACGATATTCAGCGTTTCTGCGTATATGTGGAGACCGATCATGACACGGATAATGATGGAATGGCCGATCTGGTTAAGGTTTTTGTCCAGGTTCCCACCGGCGCAGTAGATGGAAAATTCAAGGCAGGGGTCATCTACGATCCCACTCCCTATGGTGCAGGCATCGTGAATCAGTTTTACACTAGCCCCGATGACGCACTGCTTGAAAAGCCTTTCGATTATAAAACGCTGTATAATAGCGGGAAAAAGAGGAAAGCCTCCGGAGAAATGAGTACAAAAGAGGCGGCCGAAGCTGCACGCCCCGATAAGGATTGGAATTATGCTGTCCCTGATTCAGGTGGAGAGGGCTTTACTTATGGTAAATACTATGACTACTATCTTGTCCGCGGCTTCGCTGTTGTTGAATGCTCCGGTATCGGTACTTATGGCTCAGAGGGGTTTGAGCTGTGCGGAAGAGATCTCGAAAGAGATTCTCATAAATGCGTTGTCGAGTGGCTTACAGGCGACAGAATCGCCTATACTGACACAACAAGTAATATTCAGATCAAAGCTGATTGGTCCAATGGAAAGGTTGCCATGACAGGCTGCTCATATGGAGCAACACTTCCCTACGAAGTCGCAACTACCGGAGTAAAGGGGCTTGAAACCATAATCCCCTATGCAGGAATTGCTTCATGGTATGACTATACCAATTCCCAGGGCATATCCATTACTTCTGATCCGGAATATACCAACACCCTGGCAGCCTTTACCTGTGGCGGCGTTTTCCTGGATGATGACTGGACAGTACTTAATGATGAATATCGCTCATGGCTGTGGCAGATTTCCGAGGATGAAACTGAGGCCAACGGCAATTATGCTCCTATATGGGAAGAATGCGACTATTCCGACGATTATCAAAAGATTAACTGCTCTGCACTCATTATTCAGGGTCTGAACGATTTCAACGTTACCTCCAAACAGGCTAATCTTATGTATAACGCCTTTAAAAAGGCAAATAAGCCGGTTAAGCTCTTTTTACATCAGGATGGTCACAATTATCTCCATACTCTTGTGATCGATGATGAGCCCTGGCTTGAAATTCAGAATAAATGGCTCTCTCACTACCTCTATGATGTGGACAATGGCATAGAGGATATGTCTGAGATTACAGTTCAGAACAATATTACAGGTAAATTTGCCCGATATGATTCCTTTGGTGAATATCAGGAAGGTAAGGTATCTGCCGTAAAGACCGGTGATGTCACCGAGGTTTCAAGCGTCGGCCTTGCGGAGTACTCAGAGGAGGCATCCAAGAATAATACTCTTATCATAGATATGCAAGATGATTTCTACCTGGGCCTTGACGATAGAAATGCAGCCGTATATGACATTGAGCTTCCTGATGAAGCCACTATTTCCGGTGTTCCCGAGGTCCATGTCAGACTTTCCACAAATTCAGTAGATCTGGAAAGTATGATGATAACCGCCATTCTCATCGATACCACGGATGACGGCGAACCTTTTCATGCATATATAACCAAGAGTAAACTAAGTGACACCCTTCCTGTAAAAACCGTCAAGGAGCTGGATCAGGGCGGCGGCCTAGATCCTGCCCTGCTTAAGGACTATGTTCAAAGCTCTACACATGCCAAATGCTTTTCCTTCGGATGGACCGATCTCACCAATCCCGGCTGCGGATCTGACCAATCCGAGTATACGAAAACAGAGAAGCTTGAATCCGGAAAATATTACGATTACACCTTCTACATGCTTCCGACAGTATATACCGTGGCAAAGGGGCATCAATTAAAGCTCATTCTGACAACCTGGGATCCCTACAGAGTTATTTTAGATGATACCTGGGGACTTGATGCTTCTCTCCTTGAGGAGCAAAAAGAGCACACTTATTCCTATGTAATTGATAATTCATCGGTGGATGTGAGATTGCCGCTGGTGAAGGAGTGATGGTTTAAATTGTAATAGCCGCAGATTTTGCTCTTGTAAAGGTGGGAGCTTTAATCTGCGGCTATTTTTTGTTGTTTATGTTTTGGTTTTGAATTGGTTTTTTGGTCTTAGTAGATTCTGTAATTGCCGGAAAGAGCAAGGATTGCGAACAGATACAGGCAATTGTCGTAGTATCTTCTCACGCCTTTTCTCAAGGGCTGGTTCCAGAACCACTCTACCCACTTTGCTGCTACGGCGAAGTCGCTATCAGGGTCCTCGCTATAAGGAATCGCAAGGGCACTCTGGGCGATTGTAGCTAAAAGTCCTACGGGATGAAGAACAGTTCTCTCGAGAGGTGTTCCGTCTACTTTATATGCGCATCTTGCAGCCTCAAGGTCTGTTCCGAAGAACTTCATGACGCGAAGCGGAACTGCGAGCTGTCCTGCATCGGTTCCGAACCACTCAGCATCAAGGCCGATGTTGGCTGCTGTTCTGTAGGCGTCGCTGAAGAAGTCACCAAACTGTCCCCAAGGAAGCACTTTATCCATAGGTGATCCGTCAAAATTGGCATACTCAGGATTAAGTCCTGTAACGGGATGACAGGTTTTCACAAGAAATTCTCTGCTGACCCTTGCGGCCTCTGCGAAGAACTCTCTGTCCTCCTCATCAGCCCACTCAGCAAAAAGCTCATAGAAATGCGGAAGGTGATATGAAGGATCAGTATGCGGACTTCCGGGAACAAAGAGAATCTGGTGATTATCCCTATTCCACATGGGAGCGCCGGCTCTGCCATTTTCACCCTTATGAATGCAGGCTCTTAAGATGCTCTTAGCCTCCTCACTGTAATTGAAGATCCCCTCTCCGTCACCCCATCTGTGGGATGCAAAGAAAAGCGCCATCGCATAGAATTCCTCTCCGTCAGGAGCGGGGCCGTATGCGTTCTTGGTTCCGTCGGTCTGGCAGGACCAGGCAAAATAGCCTTCATTATCGCCCTCGTCCATGTACATGTAGGTCTTGGACCACTTCCAGATTCTGTCGAATTCCTCCTTCATATCGAGCTGCACACACATCATCATTCCATAGGACATGCCCTCTGTTCTGGCATCATTGTTGCCGGTGTCGGTGAGATATCCCATGCCATCGCCTGCTGTGTGATAGATTCGCTCCTCTTCATCATAAAAGAAGGTATCCACTACCTCTCTTATCTTAGCGTTTATTTCTTCGTCTGTTTTACCGATCTCCTTGAAAAGATTGCGGTATTCTCCGGTTTTATATGCGTTCATACTGTCTCCTTTTTACTTTAAACCCCAAAATGATTCCTTGCGTTTACTGTTGTAAAGTTGCCTGGCTCCTCTATCGCTTGCCGAAGCGAGAGCCGACTATGACTATTTTGGCATGAAAAGGAGATGTATTCTCCCTATTAATTGCTTTTTAGTATGTAATTCGTGGCATTCTGGGATTGACGTCCCCGGAGCTCATAATAGAGTATGTGGAATATTTCCTAAAACAAGAACACCTCAGGACCTGTCTGATCCTGAGGTGTAAGTATTACGCTTTTCTTTTAACGAATTTGAATTTGGCATTCTTGGCGCCAGCCTTCTTTAGCTTATTTACGAGTTTTGTGTATTTTTTGGGGCCGGATATGTATATCGTAAATTCAGCATCTTCATGAATGTTGGAAAAGGCTTTCTTGCCTATAGTTTTAAGATTTTCCCCGTATATTATTACTTTTTTCAGATTTCTACAATCACAGAAAGCTCTTGCTTCAATCACCGTTATTGTATTTGGAATAACTATCTTCTTATACTTACTCGAAATGAAAGCTTTACTCCCGATTTTGCTAACTGTATAGGTTTCGCCATTTACAGTTATGCTTGAAGGTATCTTATATGTCTTATTGTCTTTGTTTTTGATATGTTTGAATAACTTTACTTTACTTTCATTTGTGATCAAATAGCTTGCTTTATATTTTTCTCCAAATTCTATTTTCGTCCCAGTGGCTAAGGCTACCGTAATTTCGCAGCTTGCTGTTATAGCGTTATTATCATTGGAAATAGCTGTTATGATAGCTTGTCCGGGGCTCTTTGCAGTTACTTTTCCATCCACTACAGTTGCTACCGATTCGTTGGATGAAGTCCAGGTTACGGTTTTATTATCAGCATTTTCAGGAGCTACTGTTGCCCAAAGAGTTATGGAGCTTCCCGTTGTCATAGATTCTTTTGTTAAATCAAGTGTAATTCCTGTTACTGGTGTTGTTTGCGGAATAACAGGTATGGCAGAAACTGTAACGGTACAGGTTGCCTTTACATTGTTATTATCATTTGATACTGCTGTTATCACTGCAGTTCCGGGATTCTTTGCAGTTACCGTTCCATTTGCAACTGTTGCTACCGTCTCATTTGATGAACTCCAGGTTACTGTCTTATCATCGGCATTTTCGGGAACTATTGCTGCAATTAATGCGCAGGTATCGCCTACACTTAAAGATGACGATGTTTTATCCAGTGTGAGACTTGCTACAGGTACCTCTGTGTAGATAGTGCAGGTAGCCTTTGCATCGCTGTTATCATTTGATACTGCTGTTATTATTGCGGTTCCGGAACTAATTGCTGTTACTATTCCATCTACCACCACTGCTACCGCTTCATTTGATGAACTCCAGGTTACTGTCTTATCATCGGCGTTTTCGGGAGCTATGGTTGCTGTTAATGTGCAGGGCTCGCCTACCTTTACTGTTGCTTCTGTTTTATCTAGTGTTAGATCTGTTACATGTGTTATTTGAGGAACCGTAACTGTGCAGGTAGCGGTTTTCTCCTCATCATAATCAGACGTTGCTGTTATGATCGCTTGACCGGAGCTAATCGCAGTTACCGTGCCCTCTTCATCTACTGTTGCTACTGCTTCATTTGATGAGCTCCAGTTAACCTCCTTATTGTCGGCATCTGAAGGGCTAACTGTCGCTGTCAGGGTAACGTTTTCACCTATTTTAAGTGTGGCCTCTGTTTGATCAAGTATCAGACCAGTTACGGGAATTACAACCAATACTTCTATTGTGTCAGTTTTACTCATATCAGAGCCGGCTACAGCAGTTATCGTAACTGTTCCAGAACTGATTCCTTTAATAACAGCTCCTTCGTCATTTGGACCACCGTCAACGTCAGCAATATTTGTATTCTCAGAGATCCACTTGACATATTTATTTGTTGCATCCTCAGGTGAAACTTCTGCAGTTACCGTAAGTGTTTCACCAACTTCTATCTGAGCGTTTTCAATTGGCTGGTCATCCTTGTAGATTTCTATTGATTCAGCCTTCTTACCACCAAATAATTCAGAATAATCTTCCTTTAGATTGCTGTATTTATATTTAGATCCTGTTGCTTTGGGCTCATCCATTCGAGTGCCGATATACGGATCTACTCTTAAGTGACTGTCGCTCCCCAAATTCTCGATAGCATCTGTAGTCATATTAAAATATGCATGTCGCTCATCTACATCTTCTGTATCATTACCATCATCCCATGTGGAATCCACCTCATACCAATCGTCATCAATTTTTACCCTGTTCCAGGCATGTCCATTGTTAGTAGCTACCTCTGCGCTTGCACCTACCCCACCGGTGACTACAAAGGAATCTATGTTAACTTTATTAAGCAGATAGGAAAACGCCTGTGAATAGCCATCACAAACTGCACTACCCTCTACCAGTGCGCCATAGCCTGTATAGCAAATATGCCATGGTGTTGATTTTCCCCTGTAATATGAGACATTATCAATTAGCGCATCATGGATATAAACTTCCTTTTCCAGCTCCGTTGTACCATTCGGGATGCTACTTAGCAGTCTATTTGCAGCATTCATAAATTTATTATTCATAGCAGAATAATCATAGGGATACTGTGCAACTGCAGCTGCTGAAACATAATACTTATCCTCAGTTGTATCATAATAAGGTTGGAATCCCGAATATTGGCACATTACAAATTCAACCTTATCAATATTGTCATATATCGTAGCCTCTAAAACATGCTGGAAAAATACAGAATCATCATCACCAAAACTCTTATATTCATCATAGGCACTTTTGCTTATATTCACTGTAAAAGCATTATTCTCAAATGCGTCATCAAAACTTGTGCCATACGGAGCATGATTAGAAATAGCACCAACAAGCATCGGATAGAACTCTTTTTCCGAATCCGTTAAAAGCTCCCCATACTCACCAATTTTGCTTATTTTTCGGCTTCTGGCCTGCTTTTTAAGCGCTTTAGCCTCGTCTCCTTCAAGCTCAATAAGATCAAGCATTTTCGGCGCTTTAACAATTCTGTGATCACCGCCTCTGTGCCGAGCGGCTGCATGCGCTATTATTGGGCCTGAATAGGGGCCGAAAGAAATCCCCGTCACAAAAAGTGAGAGAATCATTAGCATTGATGCACATCTTTTCATTACACTTTTAACTCTGATTTTTTTCATAGATGTTTCTCCCCTCACATGAATTTGAATTTAGAAAATTCAGAATTTTTCTAGGAATTAAATCCTACGGGACGAGGTTTGTGGACCATTTTCATTTTGCCCCTATACCCCATCCCCGTAGCTCATTATACGCTATTTCATTTGTAATAATTATTAAAAAGCAATAAAATTTTGAAGGTAGCTCACTTATTTCGGAACCTGCAGGAACCTTAAAGATTATTCACTTTTCGTCTCAAAAGTGCGAAAATATAAAGAGATATACGATCTGGATATCGATGGGTTTAACGAATCCGAGGAAGATGATTTTGTTAAATATGCCATCAAAAAAGCGGTCACAAAGGCCATCGACGAATGTATAGATGAAGACATTCTTAAGGAGTTCTTTTTGAAATATCGAGAGGAGGTCATTGAGATGGGTGTATTGGAATACAGTGCCGAGAGACACATTAAGGTAATAGAGAATGAATTTTACTCCATGGGCGCTGAGGATAAAGAGAAGGAGCTTAAGCCTATAATTAAAACTCTTTCTGATGAGAATGTTACTCTCAAATCGGAGAAGTCTGCTCTCACTGATAAAAATGTCACCCTTAAATCTGAGAAGTCTGCTCTCACTGATGAAAATGTCACCCTTAAATCCGAGAAGTCTGCTCTCACTGATGAAAATGTCACCCTTAAATCCGAGAAGTCTGCTCTCACTGATGAAATTTCAAGACTTACAAAGTTACTTGAGGAGAATGGCATTAATCAGTAATGCATTATTCATCAATAGAAACAGCCAGGCAGTGCTGAGTGAAGTCTCACCAAACACTACCTGGCCTTTTTATATTCTGAAATTCTGTAATTCATCTTCTTGAAGCAACAAAGCCTGCGATCTGCTTTGAAGTTTCAGTTACGTCCATATTTGTGTTATCAATGAACATCGGAAATTTGCCCTTGTTCTTTCTGAACCACTGGTTGAAGCCAACATGAGGCGCGATCTTCTCATCTGAGGTAAAGCCTCTCTCGGCAGGTCTCGCCTTGAGCCTTCTGATGATTTCTTCGTCTGAAGGACAAAGCACGATGAAATCTGTAGATTCAACGCATTCCGGTATCTTGTGACTTGCTATATAATCCTGCGGATTTATGCAGGATACAAATACAAGATCTTTTCCCTCTGCCATCTCAACTGCCTTAGCAAGGGTATCATCTTTATATTGTGATTCATGGTCTGTTCCGGCGTAGTCCCACCAGTTAAGGCCGACTTCATCACTATCTACGCAGGCAAAAATGCTTCTATCCAGAGATGCCTCAAGAGCATCCTTCATTGTCGATTTTCCTGAGCCACAGGCTCCTGTGATTATATAAAGTTTCATGGTTAGTTGTTCCTTTCCCGTTTTGATTTAAGTAGTTACTTTGCAAGCGCTTTGACGATTTTTATATTAGCAAGCGGGAAAAGTTTTTTATATGGAAAAAATCATTATAACAGTTTTTGCCTCTTACGATTGGATTAGCGTAAGTTAGTAATTAAAGCAATAAAAGCGTCCCCCATTAGTCATATCTTCAGATAGGAAATGACATTATATGGTGGACGCATATTTTTTCTAATAACAATATGTTGATGTTTTATTAATTGTACCCTTTTTCTATCGAAGTTCGGATTCGTAAAAAATAAAACAGTGCCCCGGGCACTGGATACTATCGTGGGATAATATCAACGTGCCCGGGGCAATTGCCGAAAATCACACTATTTTCTAAGTACTATTATCGACAGACAATTCTGTCTTACTTAATCTTAATGTCTGAAGCAACCTTAGCTTTCTTGAGAAGCTTCTGGTAATCCTTCTTCTTGCTCTTAGGAACCTTGATGGTTGCCCCCTTCTTGATTCCCTTGAATGCATTCTTTCCAATGGATGTAATGCTTGTAGACTTGATTGTAACCTTGCTAAGCTTGCTGCATCCCTTGAACGCATTCTTGCCAATTGATGTTACTTCTGCAGGTATTGTAACTTTCTTAAGTTCCTTACATCCTGCAAAGGCATTTGCACCAATTTCCGTTACGCTTGAAGGAATTGTTACGGATGTCAGCTTCTTGCAATTCTTGAAGGCTCCGCTCTTGATGGCTGTTACCTTGTACTCCTTGCCCTCAATTGTAACTGTGCTGTCAATCTTTGCCTTCTTAGCCTTCTTATCCTTTGCTGCATTGAAGGTTACTTCGAAGTTACCGCTTACAACGTAGCTGCCGTTTGTTGTATCAGTAGTTGTTCCAACGGGTGCTGATATATCAGCAGCAGGTGCAGGATCCGGAGTAGGAGTAGGTGTAGGTGTCGGATCCGGAGTAGGCGCAGGTGTCGGATTATCAGGATTTGCAGGATCATTATTATTCTGGTTTCCACCACCGTTGTCGATTGCTGTACCGCTTGCAAGTTCAACGAATACAAATGTACTAAAGTGACTTACTGTGAAGTACATCGCACCATTCTTGAATACAGGTCTCAAAATCTCATATTTATTCTTCTCCTTATTAAAGTGAAGAATATAAAGTTTTGATGTATTCATATTCTTAGGAATAGGAAGCTTCAGTGTTACAGGAGAAATGAGCTCCTCGACAGTCTCAGGATTCTCTCCATTCTTACCTGTAACTGTAAGGTTCATATTAACCTGTTGTGCGTTCTCATATTGCGTTTCATCAACTGGTGCCTTCTGATCATCAGGCACAGCTTCAACATTAAGGCTGACATTTGTATTGGGATTAGCATTAAGTGCTGCTCCTGAAATCTCTACATCATTTGCTGAAGCTACTCCCAATGCACTAGCAAGCACCTGTTTACTCTCATTATCAGGTTCCACAACATCAACGTTAGCTTTTACTTTATACGCATCCTCAAGATCATTCAGTTTTTGAGAAACGGATTCGTTGTCTGCCAAATCAGCAATCCTGTCGACTCCGCCCATTCCTTGTAACTGATTCTTAAGTTCTTTCTGAGCGGTATTTGCATCAGCTGCATTTGTTATTTTGTCTGTAATATCATCTAGTTTGTCTCCAGCTGCTCCAGCTGTTAACGTCCTGATAGTGACTTTACATGAAGCCTTAAATCCACCATCTGCAGTAGTAACTGTTATTGTTGCAGTATTAGGATTCTTCGGATCTTCACTCGCCTTAACCGCAGTAACCAAGCCATCCTCAGTGACTTTGGCAATTCCAGGCGCATCACTCTCGTACGTAACTTTGGTGTTAGTTGCATTCGAAGGATAGATAATTGCCTTAAGTTGGTATGTATCTGCAACATCTCCTGAAACTCCGAGATTCAGATTCTCTTTTTCCAGTTTAATGCCTGTTACTTTAACAGTATTATCCTTCCAGCCAGCATAAAGAATAAGGCCGTTCTCAGCAGGAACATAATCTTTAATTTTACCAGGTGCTGCTACCAATGTAGTTGCCGATGCATCCTTATACCATCCTGTGAACACCAATCCTTCCTTGCCTTCACCAGTCTGATATGCATAAACATCTGTGCCTATTGAATCTCCCTGAATAATACGGAAATCCATATCATCTTCGGGTTCACCAGGATTGTCATTAAAATCTACCAATCCGCCATTACCATTAAATGTAACATCGATATACACGGCTTGATTCCAAATTGCTTCAAATGTAATACTTTCATTTACATCTATCCCATTTTTATTTGAGGAATCCCATGTAATAGTTTCTGATTTCCATCCACCAAATACTTCATTTTCATCCGTTGAATTAGCTACATACTGCGGCAAGTCAAGATATCCACCCTTAGGAAGAACTAATTCAACTTTTCTTTGTGGTGTATCAGAAGGATCCTCGGGTAAAATTGTTCCTTTTTCACCTGCATCAAGTATTACAGTAACTTTATCCGACGTCCACTTAGCTTTAACAGTAATATTATCATTTACTATCGTAGATGTAGTAAAGCGTTTGTCATCAGCAGTAAACCATCCAACGAAGTTTTCTTCACCAGTGGGTTGTGGAGTAGGTAAATACCAAACTTTTCCTCCCTTCACAACTTCTTCAGTTTTCTCATTGTCATAAAGCGTTCCAGATTCTCCTGGATCATAAGTTACTATGCATGGCGTTCCCCAAATAGCATATAAGGTTTCATCGCCCTCAGGAACATGCTTTGTAAGATCAAGTGTCTGTCCATTCTGTGTTGTTGAGAAGCCTTCTAGTATAAATCCGTCTTTATATCCATGTGCAAAATAATCTTTCGAATCATCGCTAATTACCGAAGATCCCTTTTTGATTGTTAATGTAGGTGTTTCTCCCTGCTGATGTGAATGACCCGATCCCTCAAGGAATACTTCTCCACCATTACCATCAAGTGTTATTACATAACCTGGCTCCCAAACTGCATAGAAATCCATCGGTTTAGACACAGTAAATATTGTACCTTGTGGAATAGTTTTTGAACTTCCTTCTGTCTCTGACCATCCAACAAATGCAAAGGCGCCTGCCATAGTTGGAATTTCACTTTGTGAGATAGATAATCTATCCCCTTCCTTAACATATGTCGAATAAATACTCTTATCTTTTGATGAAATATATTCAAATTCTCCGCCATTTGCGTGATATCTAACCGGAACCTTATCATACCAAACAGCATAAAGATTTATCTTATCGTCTTTAGGGATAAATGTTTTAAAATCCACCCTTTTAGTAAGATCCCCATATTCTGTTGACCATCCAGCGAACTCTTTTGTATCATCATTAACATAGTTTGCTAAATTCGGATAATCATCTCCGATTGGTCGTTTCTTTGAATAAGCAACTGAAATATCTGTATCTGGTCCCTTACCACGAAAACTAAAAACTGTTCCATACTGATTGCTCTCGTCATCCTCATTTGCACCTGCATGGAAAGTCACAATAGATCCTTTCTCAGGAATAGCATAGAGTGTAACATCCGCATCAGGAGTATAAGGTGGCTTAAAACGTTGGTTCTCATCTCCATCCTTATCGAAGCACCAATAATCCAAAACTTTATTACTTGGACCTGTACTATCATCCGGCCACAATACAATACGATCCATAAAATCAGTTTCAAGTTTATCTCCCTGATCTATTGTAAAACTGGAATAACCACTATACAGATATCCTCCATGATCCGAATCAGGATCAAGCGTTATCTCGTATGTGTCAGTATACTGAGCATAAACTGTAATATCATCTGTAGGCACATAGTCGTAATCAACAACTACCCCCTTACCATCTTCACTTTCATTAAAGCTGGAGCATCTTTTTCCATTCGATTTAAACGAATCATATGGTATATAGATTGAGTGCAACGAATATCCATCTATTACATGTTTTTCAACAGTATCATCTGTACGTCCTCTATTACCATCAAATGTTACCGTAAAATATTTGCTCCATTTTGCATAGAAAGTGTCCGTACCATCTTTCTTTGGTGAATAGGTGTAAAAACTAGTATCATTATCACCACTTTCATCACTCGTCCAATTCTTAAACTCTTTATCTGCCGTATTTGGCGTAACATACGAATTATCATATATAGGCATATAACACATATATGGAGCTTCAGAAGGAACATATTCTTTTGGATATGTAATAGTTAGAGTGCTTTTATCATAAGATCTTAGACTGCCTAAACGATAATAATCTCCCCAATCAATATAGCTTTCATAGTATTGATTAATTGTTCCACCATTAGCATTAAAAGTTACAGGATAGCCATCAGTATAAACAGCATAAACTGTAATATTCTGATATACCGAAGGACTAAACCCTAATTCGGTAACTACTTCTCCATCAGGTTCAAGTGACCAGCCAATGAAAGCCTTATCATTGCTCGCAGGGTAACAATATGGACTTATATCCAAAATAGTATTTTCTTCACTCAACCAATTTGAAACATATTTTTCGCCAGCCTCTTGTCCGTAAAAATGCCCCTCTCCGGGATCATAGGTAATTGCATGTGTCCAGTGAGCATACAGAGTTATATCCGCTTCAAATTCATATCCCCATATTGATTCATCGCCATTTTCATCAAGCGACCAGTAATCAAACGTCATATCTCCTACAGCATCGCCACTTTGGGGTAATCCAACTACATCATTAAGAATTGCTTTTGATGCCCCCTTATCAACGTCTGCGGACTTGGGATACTTATCATTAGCTTGATTTTCTTTGCAATACTCCTGATTAAGCCCATAGTCAAAGGTGATTGTAACCTTATCCTCAGCATGTGCTTTTATGCCAAAAGGCATAAAGATAAAACTCAGCATGAGTAACAGTAGTGTCTTCTTTAGAATCCCTCTCATAAGCTGCCCTCCAGTCTGACTAACTACCCCACATTAGTTCTTTTCTGTGATCTGACAAGCACTCCCATGATAAAATCCTATGCCAAATCACTGACAATCTCCCCATCTCCCAACTTGCAAGGCTAGGAAAACCCAATTGAGCAAATCATTTTCCAACACTTACATACATTAATTTTAATTCATTTGATTTGCCACAAACACACCTTTCACACCTTTGACATATGCCAATATTTGTCATAGAATGTGCCAACTTTTCAAGACAAAATAAGCCCCAGGCTTTTTACACCTGAGGCTCTAAAAGTGTCTTTATTATGCTACTTTATCTTTACTCCTGCCGGCAATTTTGCTTTCTTCAGAAGTTTTGTATATGCTTCCTTCTTACTCTTAGGAACCTTAATTGTTGCGCCTTTCTTGATTCCCTTAAATGCATTTTTACCTATTTTCTTAATCTTAGTAGATTTAATCGTTATCTTGTTAAGCTTGCTACAACCCTTAAACGCGTTTCCACCTATGGATGTTATATTTTTTCCTATTGTTACATTTGTTACTGTCTTATTTCCCTTTAAAGCACCTGCTGCAACTGCTGTTACCTTTGCTGTCGATCCATCAGGAAGAGTTACCGTCTCGGGAATGTTAATCTTCTTAGCGTCCTTTTTCTCCGACTTTTCATATTCAACTGTTGTCTCTCCGTCTTTGACCGAAATTACTTTATACTCGGCATTTTTCTCAGAATCCTCAATCTTGACACCTGCAGCAATCGTCTTCTTGATTTCAAAATTCAAGCTTACAGAACCAACATACCTTCCTTTTCCGACTACTTTTACTGTTGCCGTGCCAACAGCAACATTGTTAGAATATTCAAGCGTATAGTCCACATCTTTTGTTAATCCGTTTATTGTTACATCTGGTGTTATAGGCTGACCTGTATGTTCAAAACTGTTAACCGCCAAAGTAGGATTAAGCGTATTTATATCGATTTCCTTTTGAAATTCTACAAATAACTCATTCATAAAATTGCTTGTATATATATTAGCAGAGTCATTGTAGCCAACGTGATTATAAAACTTTATAGGTATCGTAATTGTTGTCGCTGTACTAGCTGTAACTGGGATTTTTTCATTAATAGTTAATCCTTCACCAGCGTCCATTACGTACATATAAATTCGCTTAGCTGTAGATGCCGCATAACCTTCCGGAACCGGAACTGTCAGTTTACCATCAAAATAGTCTTCATCTACAGTCGTCGTAAGCATTCCTAGAATATGGGTATTATACATGTAAATAACATCATATCCATTGTCAATAAATTCATAATAATTTGACCAAGCTCCGTCTCTTTCTCCTTTTTCCATCACAACATATGCATTATCTTCATCGTAGCTTGAATACTGATATGTATCCATCGTAAGTGTTGCCTTCTGAGCTATTATTTCGCCTTCAACATTTACATCAATATTACTGAACACATTCTCAGCTCTTACCTGAATTCCAGGCATTAACGTTAAAACCATCGCAAGCGACAATATCGCCGCACACACCTTCTTTAAAATTCTCATCATAGCTATCTTCCCTCCATCGACTTTTTGCCCCACATTGGTTTCTATTTTTCAATCTCCATCCCTTATAGTATCCGTTTAATCATTATTTATTCGCTCGCGTACATTAATTCTAATTCATTTGATTTGTCACAAACACACCTTTACTCCCTTTGACATATGCCAATATTTGTCACAGAATGTGCCAGCTTTTTGAGACAAATTAAGCCCCAGGCTTTTACACCTGGGGCTCTAAAAATGGCTCTAGTAAAACGTTTTATCAGAATGTTATTGCGGTCACAATGATCGATTGTTATTGCTTCGTACTTTTATATTCTTTTAGAAGTTCGTTATAAAACTCCTCATCATTCGTCGCTCTCTCTACATCGCTCCCTCTACCGGAACTAAAGAGCCAACGGTAGACATCCTGAAGCTCAGCATGTTCCTCAGCCTTGCCTTCAACCTTGCCTTCAGCCTTAGTCATCTGCATATCTAGGATAGCCATCTTTTCTTCCAATAACATAGCCTGAACCTCCTTATCTGCGGAGAACTCTGAAACCTCTTTTCTTATATCGTCAAAGAACGGTTTACCTTCCGTATCGTTTTTAATCTTGTCATTATTTATATCGGCAATCATTGCGAGTAGCTCCAGCAGCTCAACATCCTCATCTTCATTGTACGTGCCTGTAAGATATTCTTCAAGGGCTTTATCAAGCTGTACAAATGCCATCTGCCTTAGCATTGGGAATACCATCCCACTATCTGCAGTTGCTTTTGTGATCCTGTGGATGTATCTGTCTGACTTAAATTCCTTGAATATTTCAGGACTTTTTACCATGAGCACTACTATAATGACTCCCTTGACCTTCTCATAGTTCATTTCATCCTTTTTCTGTCCTTCATCAACAGAGTACTGTATCATGAGCATTTCTGATGAGTAGATATCCGCACGGTTATATATATAATTCTGTGCTGCCGCCTGTATTTCCAGGTCCGCTCTCCTGTGATCCTTAAGCCATGCAGGGATGTCACTAATAACTTTCTTGGAATATTTACTGCTCAAAATGCTTTCATTTGAGGCAGAATGATATACTTCAATGCTTTTATCGTTCATAACATGCTGCAATAAAAAGTCCAGACGCTCCGGATGCTTGTCTGGAGAAAAGGCTTTCTTTGCTATCGCATCCGAATATAGTTCTGCCAGCTTCTCACCATCAACAACAGCAAACAGGTCCTTTTTTGCTTCATCGGATATATGACTCTGGGTGATCCGCTCCCTTATATCAATTTCCTCATTTGGATTCCCTTTCCCATAAATTTCAGACATTTTTCATACCTCCAAAAACATAGTTCTCTAAGAGCTAAAATCCGCTCTATTACTGCAATTATATCACTTTTCAGGAACAGTTGTTCGAACAAAATCTTAAGAAATTTTTAATCTTATAAACAAGATAAGCAGGTTAGAAATAATCACTGAAACTGTCCCCTCTGGCATATGCCAATACTTGTCATGAAATGTACCAGCTTTTCTAAACAGCATAAAACCCCAGGCTTTTACACCTGGGGCTCTAAATTAATCTACTAATATGCTTTATTCAGAAGGTTATTATGGTCACAATGATTGATTGTTATTGCTTCGTACTTTTATATTCCTTTAGGAGTTCGTTGTAAAACTCCTCATCATTAGTCGCTCTCTCTACATCGCTTCCTCTACCGGAACCAAAGAGCCAACGGTAGACTTCCTGAAGCTCGGCATATTCCTCAGCCTTGCCTTCAGCCTTACCTTCAGCCTTTGTCATCTGCATATCGAAAATAGCCATCTTTTCTTCTAATAACATAGTCTGAACCTTCTTATCTGCGGAGAACTCTGTAACCTCTTTCCTTATATCGTCAAAGAACGGTTTACCTTCCGTATCATTTTTAATCTTGTCATTATTTATATCGGCAATCATTGCGAGTAGCTTCTGGGATTCACAATACACCATTGAAGCATCTATATTACGATTGAACTTACAGTAGCTTTTTTCGTGCCAAAAGAATTCTTTCAGCAATGTCTGCCGCGTTGTCAAAACCTGCCTCGTACAATTCTTTAGCAGGTTCATTTATTGCGTTTTCAAATTGATCAAGAACCTTGTGATAGTTGCTCATAGCTATCTTTTCACCGATTCCAACTTTTGCAGCCAGTGATTTGAAGCTTTCCTCATCTATTCCCCCTTGCATTAACAGCAATATCAAGCCCCAGCATATTTGCAAGATAAATAGCTTTTCCGAGTTCAGCTGTACTCTTACCATTTTCCAGATCTGAAATAAAACTAATACTGAAACCTGTAAACTCAGATATATAGCGCTGAGTATACCCCATTTCTTTCCTACGTTTTTTCAATGCTTTACCAAAATCAGCTGCATTGTTTACTACCATATCCGCCTCCAAAATAAGCCGTTCGGCGTAGTCAAGCTGCAAACAACTCCTTTGACATGTGCCAACTTTTGTCACACAATGTGCCAACTTTTCTCACAAAGTGTTATACTATTATTAATCAATTTCCGATTCATTTTTTCTTAAATAGCAAGATTTTCATATTTGTTTTTGTTAGTAATGCGCTTTTCATTTGGCCTTTACAGGGGGGATTTGCAGATGAATACAGCGGAGAAGCTGAATATCATTATGAATATCACGAACACCACCAATGCGGATCTTGGTCAGGCGCTTCATTTTGACACATCCTATGTCAGCAGAATTCGTTCGGGAAAAAGGGCGATTCCAAAGAAGATCCCTTTTATTGACCTTGCTGCCGACTATCTTGCAGATCAGATAACGGAAGATTTCCAGAAAACTGCTCTGTCACAGCTTATCCTTAAGGGTGAGCCCATTCCTTCTGATAAAAATGGTCTCAAATTACTGATCACCGATTACCTCAATAATAAAGCTGATGTGGATATCGCCGAGGAGCCGGTTGCAAAGCTGCTAAATGGCATGTCTGCTATGATGGGGCACAGGCAGGGTGCCGGTTCAAAGGGCATCAACGTGATGCCTGTCAGCATTCAGGCTGCTGCGGCTGAGCCTGATGTAGCTGATGACTCGTCATCCGTAGAAAAAATGTCCATTTTTTATGGAAACGAAGGAAAACGCACGGCGATAAGGCGATTTCTTCAGGATCTGTGCGGCGAGAATAGGCCATTTCAGCTGTTATTGTCGTCGGATGAAGATATGACCTGGATGATCGAGGATCCTGCCTACGCTGCTGAATGGTTAAAGCTTTTGTCTGCACTTTTGCAGAATGGCTCCAGAATCAGGATAATCCATCATGTAAATCGAAGTCTTGCAGAGATGCTAAATGCCATCGTTCAGTGGTCACCGCTTTACATGTCTGGAGCGATTGAGCCCTACTACTACCCCTTTATCAGGGATGGCGTGTACCGGCGCTCAATTTTTATTGCAGAGGGTCACTCTGCCGTTTTTTCCACATCTGTCGGAGAAAACACTGCAAATATGAGCAATTTTCTCACCTATGACAAGACTCTGGTTGACTCCTTGTCGCAGGAGTTTTCCAACTACTTTTCACTGTGTAAGCCGCTTATGCAGATATATACCAAGAGCTACAACAATGATTTCCTTGCAGGAGTTATCTCAAAGCAAAGCCACGGCAAGTACATCATGGCATCGCCTGCACCAACGGTCTGGTCGCTTTTCCCTGAGGTTGCTGCAACCATGCTTAAACGCTATGGCAACGAGAGCTTTATAAAAACACATAATAAAATCCATGAGATTTTCATAGAGACGCTGGAAAACGGCGGAGAAGTCACAGAGCTGATAACAAAGCCAAAGGATAATGGGAGCCCTGGCAACGCTATCCCTGTTCCGCATTGCGATCTTTTCGGATGCCCTATGCTCAGTTATACGCAGGAAGAGTATAAAATGCAGCTTGAAAAAATGGAGGAACTTTCCCGTAAATACAGCAATTATCGCGTTCTTACAACCGATATGATACCGCATGATATTTTAATATATGCACATTCAGAGCGCGACGCTATCCTTTCGGGCACCATGCCGCCCACCACAGCTTTTGTAATAAGGCAGCCGCAGCTATCCAATGCGTTTTACGAGTATCTGTCCAGGATTGAGGCTGAGATTAAGGTGTGATAACCAGATTCGCAGTTTATTTATTCTTGATGAGTTTATATAACCTGCTATATACATTGTCAATTGCCAGGTCTTGTTTTTCCAAATATTTTCCGACCTTAGCATAATCAATTTTCAGAGTAGCATATTTTTGTAAATATCTAAGATTCAAGTCAAAGCTTCCGCTAAAGGATTTGGCAAATGCAATCTTTTTATTCTGCTCCATGGTTTGCCCTAAATCATATCTTTTGTTTCCAACGAAGAGACTTTTTCCATTATCAAAAATAGGTGCTTCTCTAAATGTAGTTCCGTCATAAATAAGCCCGAAATTGTTAAAATGTCTATCCTCATTTAGAATAAGTGCATCCAAAACAAATGTATTAGCAAGATATTCTCTAAGATCCAGCCCAGTATTCGTTTTCATGAAATCAAGGACATACTCTATTGCATCATCGTAATCCATTCTGGAGGTCATTGTTATTAAATCATTGCCGGTAAGATTAGAATAGATCCTATAGAAAGTTATAAAGCTTTCATTTGCATCATTTAAGAAACTCTGGCTACAGCATCCCGGCTCACCATTTATGATAATCTGAGAATACAGCACATACTTATCAGTCGGAAAACCACTTAGTTCCAATACTTTAGATACCAGCTCCTCTGCAGCTCCTTCTCCACCATATCGATCCACCTTATACCATTTACCATTGTCAAAGTATTTTATCTGTGTCCCATCACTGGTTCCCTGATCCATAATCAGATAGCTATTGTCCAAATTTTTCTCAGGAAGCATGTTTTGCCCTCGTCAATTCTTTATATGTCAGGGTTTCCCCCTCGAATTTAAACCATGTTTTGTCCTGTACCATTTTCCCATGGGTCTTTTTGCATATCTCGAAAGGATTATATTCCTCAAGCCCCAATATCTGCAGCATGCGCTGACTGTCAGGTCTGTGCTCATCCCAGCATCTGTCACGGATTATTCTGCCAAAAACAAATCTGCTTATCTTGTCAGCATAGAAAATCTGTTTTACCGGATTAAGGTCATAACGGTCTATTGTAACTTCAAGCTCGCCAATATGGACCGATCCTATGACCTCATCTTCCCACATTAGCATGAAATCAGGCATAACCTTAGCCTTATCCATCTCTCTTATTACAAATTGGTAGTATAAATCACCCATGGACATGTCAAGACATCGAGCAATCTTGTATAGGCTCTCACTTTTGGCATCTTCAATTTTCTTTTTTCCTGTAAAAAGGTTGTAAACTGTAGAATATGCCACTCCGGAGCGCTCACTCAGGGTATGGAGATTCAGGCCTTTTCTATTTAGTTTTTCCTTCAAAATTATGTCAGTATTCATATATAAATTTTATCGTAGCTGCGATAAAATTTCAAATTATATTCTGCAGGAACTTTCGTACATTTTTATATTTCCACACTCCTTTGCATTCCCGAATCACAAATTCAATATGCCACAGTAAAAATTCACCATAATCTGCTATAATAAATATCGCAATTACATTCAAAAATACACGAACGGAGATATGCATGAACGAACTCGATGAGCGCTACAGCACCGCGGAAGATGCCATAATTGATTCATTTTTCCTGCTGATAAAAGAGAAGGACCTGAGTAAAATAACAGTGTCAGACGTAATACAGAGAGCCGGTGTGGTCCGGAGCACCTTTTATAATCACTATGAAAACATCCCGGCGCTTGTAGATGCCGCTGAAGATAAGACTCTTGACGATATTTTCGGGATGATGGAGAGCTTCCATCCAAAGAATGACCATGATATGTGCAAGTCATATTTCCTTGCGATCTGCAATTACACTGAGAAAAATCCGTTTCTTGCCAATCTCCTGGAGAGCGCCAGAGGTGATAACTTTTTCGAGAAGGCTATGCGAATGTTCCATCGTTATGTAACAAGTGTTACCGATGAAACCCAGTCTACAAGCGCGTCCAAGGAGGAGTTTTCATATCTGATTGCCGGTGCGATCGGAAGTATCATCGGTGTCCTGCATAAATGGACAGCGGAGGACTTCGCATCCCCCGCTGAGAATATTGCTAATATTATGACTAAGATGTTTCTTGGTGGCGTGATGCCGTATCTGTAAGGTGTCAGGCTGATTATACCTGTAGTGAGCTCGGTGGATTAGCTATCTTTTGCTCGCCACGATGCTCTGGGAATTCAGTGTTTTAGCTCGATTACACTGCCTCCATAATCTCGCCGACAGACATATCCGGATGTTCAACTCCCCGGAACAATATGCGCATCAGATAGTAGTTTAAGAGCTCCACGTCTTTTTCCGTGAGGTCGGCTGTCTGGTAGTGATAGGAAAAGTTCAGACCTCCATCCTGCGTGTGTGAGACTGTGAGGTACATTTTCTTTGTCGCTGCGCCGTTTGCAAACCACTTGGTATGTATGGGAATGTCCTTTAAAAGCGGGTTTTCAAGCTTCACGGGCATGGGCTGATAGGTTAGGTAGCAGCTTTCATAAGTTGTGTGCGCCGGCGTTTTGTAGCGCTTCCTGATTTCTTCGCGGATAAGCTCAGGGTCATAGGTGCTGTGCATGTAGACCTTGTTCTGCATGGTCTGGACCTCATAAGCCGCATCCAGAAACCGGGTATTTCCTGAGATTACTGTTCTGCAGGGGAACATGATAGTTCTGCTTCCGCCGGACATCCAGTCGTTTCTTGAAGTTCTTCTTGCAATGAAGTTCTCTATGGTTATATCTTCCTGGCCGCCGTTTTGCTTGGACAAATAAGTTCTAAGGCCTAGTAGTAAAAGGTTTGTTATTGTCAGATTATTGTGCAGGCAGAAGTCAAAAAGCTCATTTGTGGGCGCTGCATCAAGCTTGTAGTCCTTCACCGCAACAAATAGCTGCTCTCTTTCAATATCAGCCGCCCTTAAACCAGGATTTTTGTGTTTCTTTCTCGCTTTTTCAAGAACTGCAGATCCCTGAATGTCCGAATACAGCGGCTCTCCCCAGTTGTCCAGCATTTCTTCCCAAAATTCTTTCGCTCTTTTTACGCGTTTCTCATTTGATGCTTTTTTCAGATCCTGCTTAAGAATTTCCTCGTAGTCAACCAGGTCTGCCGGGAAATCCGTTCCGAATTTGTAGTGCGTGTAGAGCGCCATTGTGTCATTTATCATCACGAAAACTCCGCAGGAATCTATCAATCTGTGATCCATATGAATAAAGAAGCCATTAAATCCTTCAGGGAGCTTCATCATGAAAACTTCACACATCGGGATATCATCGCCATCGAAGGTTTTGTAGGCCCATCCCTGCATCGTGCGGTCAGCTTCTTCCATTGTCATGCCTGAGAGGTCTTTTAAAGGGATATCTCTCTCATCCTTATTTACAAGATACTGCTGTATTCTGCCTTTTTTATCTGCCTTAGTAAACCTGATTCTCATGCAGCCGTATCTTTCCATCTCGAGCTTTAGGCACTTCTCCAGAAGTTCAAAGTCAATGTCGGTCTTGATAGATGCGATCACGCTAAGTCCAGACACCTGCTGAGTTCCGTATTCTTTGATCCATCTGTAATGCATGTTCTGCGCCGCGGTAAGCGGATATGTTTTTGATGTACCGGGTGTTTCAAATGCGGCACCTGCTTTACACTTGTTGGGTGTTTTGCTCCTGCGCGGGCTTATTTTTGATGCATCTATGTTAGTCATAGTCTCGTATGTTTTTGTCATCTTCGTCCCCCTCCTCTGCTTTTCTTATGGGAAAGGTATCACAATAGGACGCCGTATTCCATATGCCTCGGGACTTAATGGACACTTCGGATGAAATTGACCGATATGTTGGAAGAGGTGGGGGGCTTGTTGGGGAGTGCGGCTTGTGATGAACTGGTTACTTGGAAGAGCCTATTTGGTTGGAGATTTGTTGATATTGGGGATTCTATCTTGTGAAGAATAGGTTTCGTGGAGGTGCCTATTTGGTTGGGAATTTGTTGATATTGGGGATTCTATCTTGTGAAAAATAGGTTTCGTGGAGGTGCCTATTTGGTTGGGAATTTGTTGCATCATCGATGGCTTATCTTGTGATGAATTGGTTTCTTATAGCCTGCCTGTTTTGTAATAAGTTTTGTTTCTTGGGGCTGTAGATCTTACTTCTTGTGACTGTAGATCTTGTTTCTTGTGACTGTATATATTGCTGAAAAGCGATTTTTGCAACAAATCCTTTGATATATGCTTGTCTTGTTGTCGTTTCGAATATTTTTGACTTGCTTAAAATTTCTAATGGCAATAAATCAAGTTGTATTTACTTGCTTTGTTGCCATCACAACCTTTGGTTTTTAGCAAGTGTCAACAAATGATTAAATATAGTCTATTCTTGTTGCTGCAAGGTATTCTGGGTGACAACAATAAACATCTACTTATGTCTATTTGTTGCCTGTGCAAATTTTGGACACTTATTAAACAAGAATTTTGACAACAAAATTACCAATGTCCTTCTGATTTATTGCCAGTCATACATTTCTCCCATGTTTCTCCGATGGATTATCTATGATTTTTAGATTTTTTCAAATTTCATAGATGGAAAACCCTCAAGCCATCTATGAAATCAGCCTTTTCCCTTTTTTCATAGATGCAAGTACGTTGGCAATCTATGATTTTCGCACTTTTCCATATTTCATAGATAGAAAAACCCTCTAGGATCTATGAAATCAACCTTTTTTCTGTTTTCATAGATGCAAGCACATAGACAATCTATGATTTTCAGATTTTTCAATATATCATAGATGAAAAGCCCTCATGCCATCTATGAAATCAGCCTTTTTCCTTTTTTCATAGATGTAAGTACATTGGTAATCTATGATTTTCGAGTTTTTCCATTTTTCATAGATGGAAAAACCTCATTCCATCTATGAAATCACCACTTTTTCTCTTTTCATAGATGTATGAACATAGGCAATCTATGATTTTCCAATTTTTCCATTTTTCATAGATGGATAACCCTAATACCATCTATGAAATCAGCCTTTTTCCTTTTTTCATAGATGTAAGTACTTAAAATGAACTCCATCCCAACAAGCTCTACTCCATCACCTTAATACCCTTCATCAAAACAAAGTCCTTATCAACAAGCCCCCTCCTCCCCACTCCTCAATAACCTTCATCAAGACAATCCCATCTCAACAAATCCCTTCCCAACAAATACCTTCCCAGCAAATCCCTTCCCAACAAATACCTTCCCAACAATCCCTTCCCAACAAATACCTTCCCAGCAAATCCCTTCCCAACAAATACCTTCCCAACAAATCCCTTCCCAACAGATCCCCTTCCCAGCAAATCCCTTCCCAGCAAATCCCTTCCCAACAGATCCTCATCCCAGCAAATCCTATCCAGCAGCCCCCTTCTCAACTTATCCCAATTCGCCCTCATACTTCGCCTAAAAGTTAATTCATATAACAACAATTATAATTTCATTTCACAAACCCCAATGAGGTGCTATTATATAAGATGAGGTAAAAGTTATTGGGGGAAATTGTCAATGAAGCTCAATTACAAGAGAACTATCTTAATAGGTTTCGCATTCATGTCTATACTGGCTTTTTGGCAGTTTTACGACAACGAAATCCCTAAAATTCTGACATATCACTTCGGCCTTGGAGAGACCTTCACAGGTACTATCATGGCTTTTGACAATATTCTTGCACTTTTCCTGTTGCCTATGTTCGGAACACTTTCCGACAAAGCCAATACCAGGATTGGTAAGCGCATGCCCTTCATTCTGGTGGGCACAACTCTGGCTGTTATCTTTTTCAATTCCATGATTTATGTTGCACATATCAGCTACAACCTGCAGCTCTTCATATTTTTCCTGCTTATGCTGCTTGTTTCTATGGGCATTTACAGGTCTCCTGCGATTTCACTGATGCCTGAGCTGACCCCTGCGGTTCACAGAAGTCAGGCCAATGCCATCATCAATCTAATGGGAACTCTGGGTGCAGTCTACACACTTATCATGATCAAAGTGCTGCTCAAGTCTGCTGAAAATGAAGCAGAAACCAACTATATCCCACTGATGATCGCTATCGCTTCTTTCATGGTAGTAACCGTCGTTATACTCTTTTTGACTATCAATGAAAAGAAACTCATGACTGAGGTCCGTGAAGGTGTTGAGAACTTTGACGGCGATGACGCCAGAGAGCTTGAGGGTGACACCAAGGAAGAAAAGTATCAGAATGCAGGAAAATTGTCCCGAGACGTTTTCCAAAGCCTTACCCTATTGCTCATCTCGGTATTTTTATGGTTTACGGCTTATAATGCGGTAACAACTGCTTTTTCAAGATATGTCACGGAAGTTTGGGGGCTCAGGAACGGAGCATACGCAGACTGCCTCATGGTTGCGCTGATTTCCGCAGTTATCGCTTACATTCCAATGGGATTTCTTGCCACGAAAATCGGCAGAAAAAAGACCATCCTGATCGGTATCGCACTCATGAGTATCTGCTATCTTTCAGCAGCTCTCATGACACACTACAGCACAATTCTCAACGTATTTTTTGCGCTTATCGGCATTGGCTGGGCAGGCATCAATGTCAACTCCTACCCCATGGTTGTCGGCATGGGCAAAAGCAGCGTTATCGGCAAATACACCGGCCTTTATTACACGTTCTCCATGGCAGCTCAGGTGTTTACCCCCATTTTCTCGGGTTTTTTGCTTGAACACGTGTCCTACAAGACTTTGTTTCCTTACGCTTTCATCTTCTCCTGTCTGTCATTTGTCACCATGTGTTTTGTAAAACACGGCGATGTCAAGCCTGATCCGGGCAGGAACATCTGGGATGACCTTGACATGGATAACTAAACATTATAGAAAATTCACTCTTTAATGAATGGCTAAACATTATAGAAATTTGCTCATAAATGAATGGCTGAACATTATAGAAATTTGCTCTTAAATGAATGGCTGAACAATAGAAATTCATTCTTTACTAGATGCCTAAGCATAAAAAACACACTTGAACGTATGGCTAGTTTATATCAACTGCCCATCACCCTTGGCAGTGGGTTTCCGCCTACGAAACCAAAAGGATTTTTATTATGAAAAAACTTTACAATGAAAACTGGAAATTCCTGAAATTGCCGGCTGGTACTACCTTTGAAGAAGCAAAGAAGCGCCTCGGCAATTTTGAATCTGTTTCTATTCCGCACGACTTTTTAATCGAAGACGCTCACAATCTCTACGCTGACGCTACCGGTTGGTATCTGAACCACTTTGAGGCAGTAGAGGGAAGGCGTCTGTTTTTCGTTTTTGACGGAATCTATATGGATAGCATTGTCTATATCAATGGGAAAATTGCAGGCGAATGGAAAAGCGGCTACACGCAGTTTGTCCTTGAAGTTACTGACTTTGTGAAGCCCGGAACCAATGAGATCATGGTTGCTGCAAGATGCAGATTCCCCAGCGCGAGGTGGTACACCGGCGGCGGAATCTACCGTAATGTATGGCTTTGCGACTACGGCTGCACCTACATCCCGGAGAATGGGATCTATGTCCATTCGAAGAAAGTGGATGAGGGATACCTGCTGGAGGTGGAGACCGAGGTTATATGCGGGAAAATCGCAGACTCATGTATGAGCAATCTGCCCCAAAAAGATTCAACTATTGCAGATGAATGTGTTCCCGAAAATGATCACAGAAGTCAAGCTAAGGAAGTTAGCGAGAAGCACGCTTTCACATTGCGCTATGCAATTACTGACGCAAATGGTGATGAAATCAAGCTTATTCCCTATGACAAGGCTGATGAAGGGCAGAGTTCCTGCTCTGAATGGGAACATTTCTCAAACTACGAATCAGCTCGTTCTCTTGACTGCAAATCAAAAGCATCTACTGATATTCAGGATAATTCATGCATTACCTCGTCATCCTATACGCAAGAAGAAGCGAAACATGTAGTCTCTGCCAGCTTCCTTGTAAAGAATCCGACGGAGTGGGATGTGTCCTCTCCTACCCTATATAATCTGCAGGTTATGCTGTGCGGATCAGCTGCAGATGCGCGTTCCGGGGAAAGACTACCCAGCGCAGAGATTGTTTCCCGTGTTGTCAATACATCATCACATCATGATGTATCCCGCGAGGAAGATAATGCATCTGAAGTTACCAAGACAGAAAAATCAGCATCACACAAACTTCAGAAAGAGACTTCATCCTCCGGTACTCTCAAGATAAAAAGCACATCTTCAAGCGTTCTTCAGGAAGAAACCCTGAAAATTGGCTTCCGCGATCTGCGCTTTGATGCGAATAAGGGCTTTTTCATAAATGGCAGGCATACCAAAATAAATGGTGTCTGCATTCATCATGATTTGGGAGCGCTGGGCGTTGCATTTAGCCGATGCGCTATGAAGAGGCGCCTTGTTCAGCTTAAGAAAATGGGTGTAAACGCCATCCGTCTTTCTCACAATGTCTACGATCCCGCTGTTTTAGAACTCGCTGATAAGATGGGCTTTCTTGTGGATTCTGAAGCTTTGGATATGTGGGAGCGTCCCAAGACAGAATTTGATTTTTCACACTTTTTCACAGATTGGTATGAAAAAGAAGTTGCAAGCTGGGTTCGACGTGACAGAAACCACCCCAGTGTCTTTATGTGGAGTATTGGCAATGAGATCTACGATACTCACGCGGACGAGCGTGGGCTTGAGCTCACGAAAATCCTTCGCGATGAGGTTAAAAAGCACGACCCAAAGGGCAATGGGCTTGTAACCTCGGCTTCCAATTTTATGCCCTGGGAAAATGCGCAGAAGTGCGCGGATGAGCTGGAGCTTGTGGGCTACAATTACGCTGAGCGCTGCTATAAAGAACACCACGAATCACATCCCGACTGGATTATTTATGGAAGCGAAACCTACTCCATCGTTCAGAGCCGCGGAATCTACCACTTCCCGCTTTCTGAAACAGTGCTCTCCGACTCCGACCTTCAGTGCTCATCTCTTGGAAACAGCCAGACAAGCTGGGGCGCCGAGAGTATTGAAGCCTGCATCTGCGATGACAGAGACATGGAGTTTTCTCTGGGACAATTCATCTGGACTGGCTACGACTACATCGGCGAGCCAACGCCTTACCAGACCAAGAATTCATACTTTGGCCTTATCGACACGGCCGGCTTTTTCAAGGACGCCTACTATGTTTTCAAATCCGCGTGGGTCAGCTGCGAGGACGATCCTTTTGTGCACATCTTCCCTTATTGGGACTTCAATGAGGGGCAGACAGTGGATGTGCGCGTATCCAGTAATCTTCCGGTTGTCGAACTGTTCCTTAACGGCAGAAGCCTTGGCAAGCAGGAACTCACCCACGCCCCCGGAAGCGGACACCACATAATCGCAGATTACAGCGCAGTTTATGAAAAAGGCGAGCTTCACGCTGTGGGATATGATAAAAATGGAACCGTTATTGCAGAAGATTTTAAACGTTCTTTCGGTGATGTCTGCGGATTGAAGGTCGATTTGTTTGATGGAAACGACATGTTAATCGAGGGCTCGGATTCCAAAAAAAATGATCCGGTTGATGATAACAGCGACATGATTGAAAGCTCCTATTCTGAGAAAATCGGTTCCTTTGATAACAACCTTATCTTTGCCGAAATCAGCGCGATCGATGCGGATGGTAATCCCGTCGAAAACGCCAACAATTACGTAAAGGTATCCGTAACAGACGGAACGCTCGTAGGCTTTGATAACGGCGATAGTACGGACTATGACAGTTATAAAGCGGATACAAGAAGGCTCTTTTCGGGAAAAGCTCTCGCTATCGTAAAGCGCGCTTCAGCAGACGTTATGCCCACAATTACCGCTACTCTTGTACCGGGACGCGAAATAAGGGCAATTCGCCTGCATGCAGATAAGGAAAATACTGGAACTTCTAAACACAGCGATGCCGCTGACAGTCATGATATTTCTGATAGCAACGGCACCACCATTATAAATGAGAATATAACCGCAGCCACCCCCGCTACTACCACCTTAACCCCGGACAGGAAGACTATCACCGTATCAGCTGAGGTTTTTCCTGCAGGTGCTGACACAAGCGACCTGAGATTCCGCGTCCTTAACAGAAAGGGCGTCGACACGAACATTGCAAAGGTGACACAGGACGGCAATTTGGCGCACATAGAGGCTCTTGGTGATGGTGAATTCCGCCTCAGAGCCGAGGCTAATAACGGTGCCGCGGAGGTTAAGGTCATTTCCGAGCTTGGCTTCACCATAGATGGCCTGGGTGCTGCTTTTCTTGATCCTTTCGGCTACACATCGGCTAGCCTGTACTCGTCCACTAAGGGCGAGATTGCCGCGGGAAACGAGCAGGGAATCGCTACTGCCCGCGAGGCGGAGGCTGTAATCACCTATGACGGCATTGATTTTGGCAGAGACGGCTCGGATGAAATCACAGTTGATATCTTTGCATTAACAGATGAATCCTGTATTTTCGAGATTTGGAAGGGAATTCCCGGCGAAGAAGGCTCCGTTCTGTTATCAGAGAGGCCTTACCATAAAAAGATGATCTGGAGCGTGTATCAGCCCGATACATGGAAGCTGTCCGAGAGACTCACAGGGCTTTGCACCATAAGCTTCAGAGTTTACGACAAGATGCATATTAAGGGATTTTTATTTAAAAAGCAGGAAAGAGCCTGGTTCGAGATTCCGGCTGTAAGCGCAGATTCAATTTACGGAGATGCTTTCACAAAGGAGGCTGATGCGGTTTGCGGAATCGGTAACAACGTCACTCTATCCTTTGGCGAGGTGGTCTTTGGCTCCTCTCCCACTGCTGTGGTTATAGATGGACGCGCGAACAAGGCAGCAAATACACTGCATATGATTTTCAAGGATCCCGCAACAGGTGCGGAGGAGAAGGAAATTCTGGAATTTTCGGAAAGCACAGACTACACCACAAAGGAATTCCCTATCTCCCAAAGAACCGGAGCATGGGATGTTTCCTTCGTATTCCTGCCGGGAAGCAACTTTGATTTCAGGAGCTTTAAATTCATCTGATATGGGTTTCGAAAGTCACAAATGCGTACTTAAAATCAAATAAACTCATATAAAAATGAGCTAAAAGTCTTTGCATAACCTTTATTTCTTAAGTTTTGCAAAGACTTTTTTCATTTCCAAATATCTTTCCCATTTTGGTAAGCGGATAATTTCAACATTTTCTTTTCATATAAGTTAAATTAGCCTGTGCATTGTTAATCTTAATCCAGATTCAGTTTTCTATCAGTTATCAAAACACAGCCTACATACATTCCCACGGACACCAATATGCTGATTACCAGGCTTACGATGGTGCTGTGTGAAAAATATCTGCCGGGATCGTCTGCTACTTCATTAAAGAGCATTCCAAATGATCCGGTGATAAGGTTTACAAAAAAGGTGATGATTCCCAGTGCAAAGCGGCAACCAAAGAAGGAAACTACAGAGCCGAGAACCTTGTGCTTTTGCCAGAGCTGACCAATGCTGATAGCAAAGAAGAACATCATCAGATTCAGTACTATCTGCATAAATACGCTGAGGAAATAACGGATGATTCCGAAAAATCCGTAGAATCCAAGCGCCTGCTCAAAGACATCGCAGAATTCGTAGAAATCCTGCAAACCATATGCGTGATGAAGAGATCCATATAAGAAGAAGCTTCCGATCAAAAATGAAACACTTGCTGAAAGGCAAATAGTCATTATTATCTGCCAGAACAGTGCAACGATCATTTTTGCTGAAAGAATCTCAATTGTGCTTGCAGGAAGAGTAAAAGTAAGGTATCCCTCTGCGGTATAAAGGCTTCGATAATAGTGAACCACGTTAAGTATTGTGGTTAGAACTGCCGCTGATACCATTACAAATACATATCCTGCCAGACATAGAATAAGCAAAATCCCCAGTGCCGGAGGGATATCGTCTATACCTCCTGCTACGTTATAACCTACTATGCCGGCAATGACGCCAATCACCAGTGTTATTAAATCTATTGCCAAAAAATATCTCCAGGTAGCCCTGAATTCATGCTTCATAATTTTTCCTAACATCTGTATACCTCCCTGAACAAAGCATCTACTGATTTGCCTTCTCTGCTTCGGATCTCATCCACTGATGCATGAAGTGCAATATTTCCATACTGTAAGAAAATCACGTCGTCAAGCACACTCTCTACATCCGAAATCAGATGAGTGGAAATCAAAATCGTAGCACTCGGATCATAGTTGGATATTATAGTGTTCAGGATGAAGTCTCTTGCAGCAGGATCCACACCTGCGATGGGCTCATCCAGAATATAAAGCTTAGCGCGGCGGCTCATTACCAGTATAAGCTGAACCTTTTCCTTATTACCCTTTGAAAGTGTCTTCAATTTCGCATTAGGATCGATTCTAAGGATATTCAGCATGTTATAAGCACGCATAAGATCAAAATCTTTGTAAAAATCCACAAACAGCGCGAAAATATCACGTATTGTCATGTTGCCGTTAAGATAAGTCTGGTCAGGAAGATAGGAAATGACGCTTTTGGTCTCAACTCCTATGTTATGTCCGTCCACCTGTACAAATCCGGCTGTGGGACGCAAAAGTCCGCACAGAATCTTAATAAGTGTAGTTTTTCCGCTGCCGTTTGGCCCCAGTAATCCTACAATGTGTCCGCTTTCCAGCTCCAGGTTTATATTATTCAGAGCGGTCAGGGAATCGTAGTTTTTCGTTAACCCCTTAATATCAACTAGTTTATTCATACCATTACTCCTTCATGTTTTCTTTCACAAGCACCTGAATCTCATCATTGCTGAGTCCAAGTCTCTTCATGGCTTCCAGGAATACCTCAATCTGAGCTGTCGCCAACTGTCTCTTCAAATCATTGATCATGCCTATATCCTCCGTAATAAAACGACCGCTGGTGCGCTCTGAATGCATGTATCCATCCCGCTCAAGTTCGCTTAGTGCACGCTGCATCGTGTTGGGATTAACTGCCGCCTCTGCAGCGAGATCACGAACACTGGGCAACCTCTGTCCCGGTTGAAAAACACCTGAAACAATATCATATTGAAGATGCTCAACAATCTGTATGAAAATTGGGCGATCTGAGTCAAGATTCCATGGCATAGCATCTGCTCCTTTCATGTATTATTGTATTAGCTATATAGTACAATAATACAACCCGATATCTATGTCAAGCATATAAAAACGAATTTTGAAAAATTTTTTCATTGATATAAAATGATGTCAGGGAGCCGCTTATTTGCAGCTCCCTGACATCATTTTATTTAAACAATTTTCATTTATAAGTAAAAATTCGTAGCCTTAATCGGTTACAGTTACCGCAACTTTCTTTGCAAGACCGTTCTGTGCGTATACGTATACTTCACAGGTTCCGGCGCTCACGCCCTTGATGTTGCCGTCCTGATCAACGGTGGCGATGCCGGGGATCGTGGATCTGTAACGGAATGCCTTTGCATGGTCCTCAGAAGTCCTCTTCTTGCTCTTGTCCTCAAGCTTGATGGTTGCTTTAATCTTCTTGCTTCCACCCTTTGCAATGGATACGCTTGTATCTGAAAGCTTGATGGATTTTGCATTGGTGTACTTCTTGTGGTCCTTACCTGCAAAATGAGCGCTTATACTCTTTCCTATCTTGTTACCGTTACTGTCGTATGCAGCAAGGTACACCTTTAGGTTCTTCTTAAGGTTAAGCTTCTTACCCTTGAGCTTCTTTATCGTTACTGAATTACCGGAGGTAGATTTTACTGCCTTTGACGGATATTCATTACCGCAATAGGTCAGGAAAACATCGACCTTCTTAACTCCTTCAACCTTATCCCAGCTTATCACGAGCTTTCCGTTCGCCTGTTTTATCTTGATGGATGTGTTGAAGCCTTCGGCCTTAAGTACTTCGTCTGCATAAACAATGGCATAGGTTGAAAACTCTGTCAGTGTTACAGGAATCTTAAATGTAGTAGATTTTCCAAGTACCTTAGGAATATTGTTATGAATGCTCATCAGATAGAACATTCTCTTAACTCCTGCGGGTGCCCTGAGCTTCTCAGGTACGGTAATCTCAGCTTTAATGCTGTTGCCTGAAAGATCAGTAACTTTTCTTGGTGATCTGTTTCCTACCTTTAGGATCATGGAAAGATCAAGGTACATTCCGACCTGAGCATTAGGTGCGGCTGCCACTGCTGCGCCCTCCATAATCTGTTTGTCAGATGCACTTACTGACTGGTCAATGTTTGTTACCTCAAGTGACATTACAGCATTTTCACCATTGTTTATGGCTGCTTGTTCTTCTTCTGTTGCAACATTGCCTACAAGCTCCTTGGTGAGACCATCTACAGTCATCGCAGGAGTATCTTCCTTCTCCTCAACCTTTACATCAATCTTGGTTTCAGTTACGGCATAGGTGTAGGTATAGGTTACATCTTCTGTAATTGCAGTTTCTGCGCTTGGTACAACGTCCCAGCTTCCTTCTTTGTAACCATCGGCTGGCTTTGAACCTACTGTCGGGATTTTATCTGCAGAAAGCTTAAGTGCTTCGCTTGCAACTCCTGAAAGTTGTACAGTTCTATCTGCTGCTGTTCCGTCATTCCAGGAACCGTTTACTACCTTAAATGTTACTGTATGGCTGACTGTATCGACGGTTTCTTCTTTTGCATAAGTGTAGGTATAGGTTACATCTTCTGTGATTGCAGTTTCTGCGCTTGGTACAACGTCCCAGCTTCCTTCTTTGTAACCAGCGGCAGGCTTTGAACCTACTGTCGGGATTTTATCTGCAGAAAGCTTAAGTGCTTCGCTTGCAACTCCTGAAAGCTGTACAGTTCTATCTGCTGCTGTTCCGTCATTCCATGAGCCATTTACTACCTTAAAGGTTACTGTATAACTGATTTCATCATCAGCCAATATTTTCCAGTCTGCTGTTGCTGAATTGGTGTAATTTCCTTTTCCGTTAACTTTTACTGTGTACTCTCCGGCATCAGTTGCCTTGGTTGTCCCTTCGACTTCGTAATCAGTACCTGCGACAAGAGCAGTATCTCCAATCTTTACACCGGTTACTGAAACTGTTTGCTCAGAGCCTGTGTATTCCAGTGTCTCCTTATCAAGTGTTACTGTTGCATCTGCTATCGATTTTTTCTCGATGGTCACAGTAACAACAACAGGAACCGAATCAGAATGATTGGAATCACCTTTAGCCATGTACCATACATAATAGGTTCCCGCGTCGGTTTTTGCGGGGATGGATGTGGTATAAAGGTTATCGGCAGGGGCTGTAGTTGAGTTCTCGCCGAGAGCGTAGTACATCGTGTCGCCCATCGGTTCGCCGGTAACAGTCACAAGCGACTTCTCCGTGCCATCGTAGGTGCGGTTGTTCGCGGTGACGGTTGCCGCTACTGCGTTTGCCTTGTTGATGGTTACGGTCACTTCCTTGGTGGCCTGTGCGTAAGTATCGGTCTCGGAGGCGGTGACGGTGATGACCGCACTGCCCGCTTTCACGATGGTCAACGCGCCTGTGGTTTCATTCACGGTCACAGCGTCGCCGCTCTTGACCGCATAGCTCAATGTTCCATCGCCTGAGGTGCTGGCCTCGATGCTCTTGCCAGTGTCACCGTAGGCAGCGGTCACGTTTTCAGCAGTAATCGTCTGTGTCTGCTTGGCGCTGACCGTCACTTTCGCGCTGCCGGTATAGGTGGTATAGTTGTCCGCCGTCACCTGATAGTAGACGGCCTTTTCCCCAACTTCGGTCTGGGTCGGGCTGGCATCGAGGGTGTAGCTGCCTGCCTCTGTACCGTACTTGATCGTATAGCCCGTCGCAGGGTCGGTCACATTCACGGTGATGCCGTGGGGCTGTCCGTCAACAGTCACATTGACGTCCTCTGCGCTGACGGTCATGGCCTTGGTGTTCACCGTCACGTTCACATCCTTGGTGGCCTGTGTGTAAGTATCGGTCTCCGCTGCGGTGACAGTGATGACCGCGCTACCTGCCTTTACGATGGTGAGGTTGCCGGAGGCATCCACAGTCACGGCATCGCCACTCTTGACTGCGTAGCTCAGCCCGCCGTCGCCAGTGGTGCTGGCCTCGATCTTTTTGCCCGTGTCGCCGTAGGTGGCGGTAACGTCGGATGCTGTGATGGTCTGCGTGTCTTTACTTGCATATACTGTATAACTCACGTTGGCGGTGGCTGTGCCGACTGTCACGCTGGCGGTGTATTCTCCCGCCTCGGTGGGCGTACCGGTGAACTCCGCACCGTCCTTGGTATATGTAATGGCGTAGGTGCCGGGGAAGGCCGTGGTGTTGTAGCCCGTGCTTAATGTTGCAGGGAACGTCTTCGTGCCGTCCGTCGTCAAGTCGCCAGTGGGTGCGCTGATGGTGAGGGTCAGCCCCTCTGTGATGTCGCAGATGCCCGTTCCGCCGCAGGTCGCCGTGATGGTCGCACCGCTGGCGGAGTAGGTGAAGCTGTGGTTATGTGCTGCGGTATATGCATTTGAACTTGACGTCTGAGCTCCGCCAAATACAGTGCCGGCATTTTCCGAAGTCAGGGCCACGCTGGATGCCTCTGCGTTATAGGTATAGTCTCTGCCTTGTTCCAACCTTTCGCCATTCATCTGCCAGAACATATCCTCATTACCATGTTGAACCATTTCATCATATTCCCTCTGCATGAAGGACTCAGTAAACACATAGCCGGCAGGTATATAAACAGTAGAGTTTGCGGGGTAAGCAAACGAGTTGTTACTGTTGTTCCACTGACCCAGATAAGACATGGTGCCGTTATATACAATTAATTCATTTGTGTTAACTGTAATGTTTAGTTGGCGATCATATGCAAAAAACGATTCTGAACCGGCTATAGTAACCTTCGGCGCATTGATTGTAATGGAAACGGGGTCTCCTCCAGAAGAAGAATACCAAATTGCACTACCTGCGATCGTGAGATCAGCAGTGCTGTTTATAATAATCTCTGTAGCATTGTTGGCCCAATAAATTGAATCTTGGGCCAGCCCGCTAACCTGACAGTTTTCATCAAAAACGATGCTTTTGATGTTGCCATTATCATTAATAAAATATTCAGGCAGCGCACCACTACCGGTGACTGTCATCTTGCCATCGTCATCAAGTGTCCAATTGAAACCGCCGTTGCTGCCGGAAGAAGCCGCATACGCTGTCAAACTCATCCCCTGCATCAGCCCCAGCATCAGCGCGAGGCTTAGCAAGATTCCTAATAACCTTTTCGTCTTCAATTTCATAAGCTTTCTCCTTTATATCTTATTTGCTGCTGTTCAGGCCGCAACATTACCTTTATGCACACAAGAAAGAATGCCGCTTGCGGCATTCTCGCGCCGAGCGCGGTTGCATTTATGCAACATATTCCTATCGCGTGAGTGCGCATCCTCGCGGAGCGTTTTTTATCTTATAGGAATTCCGGAGGAATTTCCTATAAGATAAAAAAGTGCCTGCGGCACCTCAACTCCCCTGCCCCTCACTCATGAGGGGTTGGGGTTGTTTTTTGCCTTAAATTCTTCATAATGATATCTATGAAACGTAATACACTACAGGAATTGTTCCGAGATCACTATGAAGAAATTCAATATACGCTCCATCCCAGAAAGACTGAGATGGAAAACATTGATAAAATGATCAATTGTGGCGATCCGTCTTATGGCGGTGCCATGTATGGTTGTGCTGAATGTGGTACTCTCAAGTTCATTCCCTTCCGTTGTCATTCGAGGTTCTGTCCTACTTGTGGCGCTTTATATT
>NZ_AUIX01000027.1 GCF_000423925.1 Butyrivibrio sp. VCD2006 | reverse complement strand
GAGCATCATGTATAGCATAGCTGTAATGTGTGTAAGCACCAGGGTTAATTACAATAGCTTCGGTACCGTTAAAATAAGCCTCCTGAAGCTTATCGATGATGGCTCCTTCGTGATTCGACTGCCACACCTCTATATCAGCGCCCGTGCTTTTGGCCTTCTCACTGATCATTCCAAGAAGATAATCATAATCTTCATTGCCATACACACTCTTCTCTCTTATTCCAAGAAAATTCAAATTGGGTCCATTGATTACAAGTATTTTCATACAAAGCTCCTCACAAAAGCATCTCTATTATCTCAGATGCAATATCATTAAGACTCTTAGAGTCGGTATCTATTTCGATATCAGCTGCCGCGGAGTAAACAGGCCTGCGCTGCTCCTGAATTTCCTTAATTCTCTCAAGTACATCCTCCGCCCTGAGTAGCGGCCTTGAATCATCATCCTTTACTCTATCGTAAACAGTCTCCGGTGTAGCCTTCAGAAAAATAACAGCTCCAAACTCATGTAAATATCTGCGGTTTTCCTCCCTGACAGGAAGTCCTCCACCAACAGAGAGTAGCGTACGGCTTCTTTGTCCCTCCGAAAGCCTCTTCACATAATCGGTTTCCATATCCCTGAACGCCTCTTCTCCCAGGGTATCAAAGATTTGGCTTATTGAGGTATTCTGCTCCTTCTCTATTTCGGCGTCAGTATCAATCATTTCATATCCAAGTATCCTGCAAAGTTCCTTACCGACTGAACTCTTACCACTTCCCATAAAGCCGGTAAGCACAATGTTCCTGCCCTCAAGGAGCTCAGAAAGAAGCTTGCCGTAAACAAACTCACATTCCTTGGGACTCACAGTGATATTGTTCCATTTTTCATATGCATCAACACCCTGATACAAAAGCATCTTAAGTCCTGATACACATACAGCTCCGGCATCACGGCAATACTGTAAAAATCTGGTGGTCAATGGTCTGTAAACCGCATCAAAACCGATCTTAACCATTTTATAAAATTCAGGATCCTCGATCACCGCCTTATCAGAATCGGGATAGAGCCCCACCTGCGTCATCTGCAGGCATATGTACTTTCTATCTACCGGAAGCTCTTTGTAAGCGCTAAGCTCCATGGGAATCGCAAGCTCTTTTCCCGCATAAGTGTTCACATCGCTGCAAAGCTGCTCTGCCCTCTCAAAGGTTCTGTTAAGTACGAATATCTCCTTCGCACCTTCATTAGCACATAGAAAAGCTGCCGGTCTTGCAACGCCTCCTGCCCCGAGTATCACAACAGATTCGCCTGCTAAATTAGTATTCTTCTCCTGAAGTGATCTGAGAAGTCCCGTATAATCAGTGTTGTAGCCCTTAAAGCCGGTTCCATCAGCTGTTCTTACAAGCGTATTGACAGCGCCAATCCTGCCTGCAACATCATCTATTTCCTTAAGATGAGGAATAACGGCACTTTTGTGCGGAATAGTCACATTGAGTCCAAGCAGATCAAGGGCAAGTGCCCCTCTGATAGCAGCTTCAACATCATTCTCTTTAACTTCAAACGGTACATATACCATGTCGGTATCCGTAAGCTCATTAAGAGTGTTATGAATTGCCGGTGACATTGTATGATGAACAGGATTGCCTATAAGTCCGCAAACTCTCGTGGTCCCCTTTATATCTTTTGCCATATCTTCCTCCGTATGTATTACCTGAGCTATCAGTCTGCGTTTCTCTTAAGATGGATTCTGTAAAAAAGAAGCACGATTGCTTCGAGCCTTCTCTTCAGAATAATCTGAATCTCTTCCTTCTTATCGATCTGATCAACAAGAATAGTATGAATTCCGGCCCTGTTTGCTCCCCAGACATCAGTGAAAATCTGATCTCCCACAAAAAGAGTATTCTCCGGGGTAGTCCCCATCATATCCATAGCCTTTAGATAACCTTTAAGAAGCGGTTTTCCGGCCTTATAGATATATTCCGACTCCACCGCCTGAGCAAACGGGCTTACTCTTGGCTCTTTATTGTTCGAAAGAAGAATAGTCTTATAACCAAGCTCATGAAGCTTCTCAAAGAGCTCAATCGCGCGTTCATCCGCAGGCGCACCATGCGGAACCAGAGTGTTATCAATATCAAAGATAACTCCCCTGAAGCCCTCATCATAAAATCTGTCAAATGGAATTGAATAAGTTGATTCCGAGGTCTCGCTCGGATATAGTAAATGTCTCATAGAGAAAACTATAACACAAAAGAAAGAGTAGGAAAAACCCTTTTTCCTACCCTTTTTGCTTCAATAATCTTTATACCGGTTAATTACGTTAACCATGAAATTATTTTCGTACTACAAGTCCATCCTCATCATTCATGATGACATCAGAACCTTTAGTCATATATCTGTTATTAACTGCTCCGCTTCCCACAAAGTACTGATATTCATGTAAAACGGAATCTTTCTGCATATCGGAAACTGCCTTGCGCATCACATTCGACTGTATCCCTCCAAGATTGGAAAGTCCTACAAGCGAATCGTCTCTATTCCCCAATGAGACCTTGATATCGCTGATGTTCGAATTTCTGCGTGGAGTTCTTTTTATCTCCTCAGAAACTGTTTCCTTTACAGGTGCGCCTTCATTCCCCCTAGGCTGCGGTGCCTGCTGTGGTCTTACCCCCTGAACCTTATCCGGTGAAGTGATGGCCTCTTGATAGACTTTGCTAAGAACAGCATCGCCTCTTCCATCAATCCTCATGCCCCCTCCTTTCTCATACCATGTTATCATACATGAATCGGAGCTCTATTACAATCAAATTTCAATCGAGTAATATTTCGGCATGAAGTTAAAGATTCATTAGAGAATGGCAAAACTTTTCTCTATTATCTGATTCCGGCCGCTTCTAAAAGCTGCATTGTATATTCACTTTTGGGATTTTTATAAACATCTTTCGGAACACCGTATTCTTTAATTATCCCCTCATGCATTACTGCGACATGATCACATATCTGATATATAACCCTAAGATCATGAGATATGAAAAGGATTGTAATTCCCATCTCTCTATGGAGTTCCTGTAATAGTTCAAGAATCTGAGCCTGAATGGTAACATCCAGCGCCGATACAGGCTCATCGGCAATAAGAATCTTCGGTGATTTCATCAGTGCAACACCAATGCTGACCCTCTGTCTTTGCCCGCCTGAGAGCTGAGAAGGATATCTGTCCAAAATATTCTCCTGAAGGCCAATCGCCTTCAGGATTTCCTTCGCTCTCTTTTTTCGCTCTTCCTTAGTCCAGGTTCTGGTTTTATCAGCTTTTAGAGGTTCCTCGAGAAGCCATCCGATCTTCTTTGAAGGATTAAGAGATGAATAGGGATCCTGAAAAACCATCTGAGGATCACCGTATTTCTGGATAAGCTCTCCCTCAATATCCTTATTCATTCCTACAATAGCCTTGGCAAAAGTCGACTTCCCGCAGCCGGACTCACCCGCAATCCCGAGTATCTCACCCTCGTATATATCGAGAGTAACACCTTTAAGAACCTGCTTCCTGTGCTGCCTGCTAAGTGGATTCTTTTTATGATCTTTGTAGTAAACCTTCAGGTCTTTTGCCTGAATCACTTTTTCCTGTTCCATATAAAATATCCCAATATCAGCTGAATTATTCAGCCGATGTCTCTCTGAACTCTCTTAAGAAAGATTGATCTGCGGAATTGCTGCAATAAGCTTTCTTGTATATCCCATCTGAGGCTTCCTGAAAATATCTTCAACATTTCCGTTCTCAACTATGTTACCCTTCTGCATAACTATAACTCTTTGGCACAACTGCCTTATCAAAGACAGATCGTGAGAAATGAATATAATCGCTGTTCCCTTGTCTTTGTTCATCTGTCTAAGAAGATTTACTATCTGCGCCTGAATAGTCACGTCAAGAGCTGTTGTAGGCTCATCAGCGATAAGAATCTTCGGCTCTCCTATCATGGCTGCAGCGATCATAACTCTCTGCCGCATTCCGCCAGATAGTTCATGGGGATACATGTTGTATACATGTTCCGCATCCCTTAGCCCAACTGCCTCCATCATTTCAATCGCCCGGCGCTTTCTCTCCTTCTTATCAATCTCTTTATGATGTATTCTTAAAGATTCCTCAACCTGCCATCCAATCTTTTTCACAGGATTAAGTGAGGTCATCGGCTCCTGAAAAATCATTGAAATCTCATCACCCTGATATGACCTAAGCGTCTTTCTGTCACATGATAAAAGATCAGTACCATCAAACATGATCTTACCCTTTTTAGTAAGTGCATGCCTTTTCAAAAGACCTGCTATGGCAAGGGCGCTCATGCTTTTTCCGGAACCTGATTCGCCAACTATTCCAACAATCTCACCGGCCTCAAGCATCAGGTCAAAGTCCTCAACCACTGTCTCCGGTAAATCGTGATCATGAAACTCTATATGAAGATCCGTAACATCAAGAATTATATTTCCCATCCATAATTCCTCTTTTGGTGGCAAAACCCAAGACCACCATTATTTATTCTCCGGTATTCTTTTTATTCCCTCTCCAAGGAATGAAAATCCCAAAACCATCAGTACAATAACAAGACCTATACTGATAACATAGCTGGGTCTTTTAAAAAGATAGCTCTGTGCATCCGAAAGCATTTTTCCAAGACTTGCATAGGGAGGCTGTGAGCCTATTCCCAAAAAGCTGAGGCCTGCTTCGGCAAGCACAGCGTTGTTAAAGCCTATCATTACCGATGACAACAATACTCCAACGATGTTGGGTAATATATGAACAAAAATAATTCTGATGTCAGACACACCCTGGAGCCTTGCCACCTCAACATAATCCATGTTGCGGCATCTTAAGAATTCACCTCTTACAATACGGGCAAAGCTTGGAATGAATGAAATTCCAAGAGCGACTGCGACCTGGTACATGCCGGTTCCAAAGAGACTCACAAAAACCAATGAAAGCAGGATGCTTGGAAATGCCAGCATTGCATCAATTATTCTCATAGTGACCTCTCCGAACATTCCGCCGTAATATCCGGCAAGTGCACCGATAATTGTACCTACGCCAGCGCCGATGATAATAGTGAACGTTGCGATCACAACGGTAATTCTGCTTCCATACATAACTCTGCTAAAGACATCTCGGCCCATGTTATCCGTACCCATGATATGTCTTAGGGATATGCCCTGCATCTTAGCTGATGCATCCATTTTTGTCGGGTCGTAGGGAGTATAAAACAATCCGACTATTACCATTAAAAGGATCAGTCCCGTCAGAATGACGCCCATAAGCAGGTAGGTATTCCTCTCTCCGGTGGCTTTATTCTTTTTGAAAAGTGAAAGAAACCTCTTCATTAGCTCTCCACCTCGATTCTGGGATTAATAATTCTATAAATGATATCAACAAGAAGATTTATGACCAGTACTATGATAGCTATTCCCATGATAATAGCTTCAACTACAGGATAATCTCTGTTGTTAATTGACGAAAGGAGTATGCGGCTGATTCCCGGAATTCCGAAAACCTGCTCAATAACTATACTTCCTGCGACCATATCAGCAAGGGCCATTCCCATAAAGGTCACTACAGGTATCATGGCATTCTTTAAAACATGTCTGTAAAGAACACCATTGGTAGTATTACCTCGGCTGTAAGCCGTTCTGGTATAGTCCTTCCCGGCTTCATCGATTACTGATCCGCGGAGCAGCTTCGTTGCCATCGCAGCCTTGGGTAGCGCTATAGCAAATGCCGGAAGTATCAGGTATTTTAAGAATTTTTCAAAATCTACTGTATATGAAACAAAACCGCCCGGCTGAAATACTCTCAGAATCACTCCGAAAACGAAGGTCAGTAGTATTCCTGAGAAAAACGGCGGAATCGCCATAATTATCTGATTGATGACTGAAATAACATGATCGATTATTCCATTCTCATATTTGGCAGTATAAATACCAAGAGGGATTGAGATAATAACCATGATTGCAAAAGACATTATCGCAAGAGTAAATGTGATCGGGATTTTCTCTGCGAGCATTCCTGTTACCGGAATCTTGTAGTCGTAGGAAATTCCCATATCTCCCTGTAAAAATGCAACAAACCATCGAAAATATCTTACAAGAATCGGGTCATTTAAGCCCATCTTTTCTCTATACTGAGCTATAAGCTCAGGTGTAGCCTCTGTTCCGAACATTCTTGTTACCGGATCTCCCGGAATCAGACTAAAAGCAAGGAACACGCACAAAGATACAACGAATAAAGTCAGCACCATGCTCAAAACTTTTTTCAATATATATCTCATATGCGTGTTCCTCGTAATATCTATTTTTTCTTTTTAGGACGCAGGCTTAAGCTTTGAATAATCCTGCGCGTACATAGGATAGAAAGTATATCCTGTAAATTTCTTGTTAAGTACTACAAATTCGGGAAGATCCTGAATGTAGACATTTGCTGCCGTCTCAGAAAGTATCCTCTCACACTCTTTATAATACTTTGTCTTTTCAGCATCATCAGCTGCCTTCACAGCTTTATCAAATGCTGCATCATAATCTGCACTATTGTAGTTGATGAAGTTGTTGTGTGCATCAGATCTAAATCTGCTAAGCAGTGCATAAGCGGTAAGTGTTGATGCATCTACACCGATAACCGTTGACTGGAAGTTACGATTAGTATAAACGTCATCGAGCCATGAATTCCATTCTACTTCCTGAATAGTAGCGTTTACACCTATCTGCTTAAACTCCTCCACAAGAACCTGCGCTGTATCAACGTGCTGTGTGTAGTTTGACGGAACAGTTATTGTAAAACTGAATCCATTCGGATAACCGGCTTCTGCAAGTAGTTCCTTAGCCTTATTCACATCCTGGTTATATGTTTCATTAAGGCTGGCATCAAAGTACTTACCAAATGAAGGGAACATACTACTTCCGATCTCAGTTCCTTTGCCGTCAGATACGAAGTCCATGATCTCCTGCGGGCTGATTGCATAGCAGAGTGCCTTACGAACAAGCTCATTATCAAAAGGTGCTTCTGCATTGTTAAGATACAGAGCCTGTACAAGATTCATTGTACCCTCATAAACAGCAAACTTATCTGAGAGCTGAGACATCTGAGCTGATGTCACTCTTGCGAACATATCAACAGATCCGCCCTCAAGGTCCATGACGATTGAATCAGCATTCGCCTCAACCTTAAGTGTTATGTCCTTAATATATGCCGGTTCTCCCCAATAATCATCAAACTTTGTAAGTATTACGTTTTCCTGAGGTGAACGGGATACAAACTTATACGGGCCTGTTCCTATAGGATTACCCTCAGTATCCTTATTTGAAGCAGGGATAATGGCAACTGTCATGTAGGCCAAAAACTCTGTGTCTGCTTCCTTAAGAGTCATTACTATTGTGGAATCATCCGCAATCTCAACACTCTCAATATTAGAAAATGCCGATATCAACGGATCTGTTCCATCGGTACCGGCATTACGCTCGATCGAATATTTGACATCCTCCGCCGTAACCGTGGAACCGTCGTGGAACTTGACTCCATCTCTTAATTTAAAGGTATAAGTCTTTCCATCTTCAGAAATTGAATACTCGCTGGCTATGGCAGGATTAAGATTACCATCCTGATCTGGCTTAACAAGTCCCTCGAAAATATTAAACAGCACTTCTCTGGTTCCGGCCGCCTGAGCGGTGTGCGGGTCCAAGCTGTCAATATCCTGCGGGATACCAATGGTAATCTTAGAAAGATTATCTGAAGCTGCAGTGCTATCAGCTGATTCCGTTTTACCGTCCTTATCAGAACTGGTTGATCCGGTAGCATTAATCACATCCGCAGTAGAATCCTCTGCCTTTTTACCTGAGCATCCGCTCATAGTAAGAGTCAGTGTCGTTAACACAACCAAAAGAGTAGAAAGTCCTCTCCTTCCAATACCTTTTTTTATCATGTTACAATCCTTCCTTTGTTTATTTAGTTTTCGAGATAAATAAAACTATACGGATAGATATATGGGATGTCAATAAAAAGCTGAATAAAGGATCAGGCAATCTGCTTATTTTAACAGAGGTGTATTTTTATCCGTAGAATCGGTTATAACTCCCTCTTCTTCCTTCTCAAGAACAATCTTAAGTTCATCCATGAAAGTATTTACATCCTTAAATTCACGATATACTGATGCGAATCTTACATAAGCAACAGGATCGAGATTTTTCATCTTATCCATGCAGAGCTCTCCGATTACACGACTGGGAATCTCCTTCTGCTCAAGATTAAACACCTCTGTCTCTACAGCATCGACAATACTTGTAATCTGCTGAGCACTTACAGGTCTCTTATGACACGCTCTGAGCACACCTGCCTCTATCTTCGCACGATTATAGGGCTCACGATTATTATCCTTCTTGATAACGATGAGAGGTATTGTCTCAACCTTCTCATAGGTCGTAAACCTTTTACCGCAGGAATCACAGACACGTCTGCGTCTGATGGATGTGTTTTCATCCGCAGGTCTTGAATCAATTACACGAGTGTTGTCTTTACCGCAAAAAGGACACTTCATAATGATAACCTTTCTGTGCTTCAAGCACATAAAAAATTATAGATATGTAACCATTTAGACAAATTACAACATTTTGGGCTCAGAAAAATAACCCACACAAGTTATTGTAACATTCTTAAACGCAATTATCCACAAAAAAATGCAGAATCTCGCGTAAAACAGGGAAAAAGCAGAAAAAAACAGCCACCTGATAATCAAGTGGCTGTTCTGAAAACTCATATATTATTTTTTCTGTAAGAAATCCGGTATTTTAAGACTCTTAGCTTCTACAGAGCTTCTAACCTCAGGAGTACGATTAAGTCCTGCTGTAGGTCTCTGAACAGGCTGTGAAATCTGAGGCTTCGGAGTCTGAACAACCTGAGCTGCACGTGATGTTAAAGTATCAATTGTAGGCTCCGGAGTAATCTGTACCTGAGGCTGTACCTGAGCCTGAGGCATTGCTGTAGGTGTAACCTGAGTAGCAGTAGGAACTGCTGTCTGAGGATTATGAACAGGCTGTGAAACCGGTTTCTGAATAGGTGCCGGATTAGCCTTATCATCAATACCTGTAGCAATAACTGTGATATTGCAGGTATCAGCCATTGACTCATCATACATAGCACCAAATATGATATTAACATCATCTCCTGCGAGATTTCTGATATAGTCTGAAGCTGTTGAAGCGTCCATAAGTGTGATATCACCGGATACATTGATGATAACATTGGATGCTCCGTCAATCTTAGTCTCAAGAAGAGGAGACTCAACCGCCATCTTAACAGCATCTGCAGCCTTATCATCACCCTTACCGGAACCGATACCGATATGAGCAATTCCCTTATCCTTCATAACTGTCTGAACATCAGCGAAGTCAAGGTTAATAACTGCAGGTACATTGATCAGATCTGTAATACCCTGTACTGCCTGCTGAAGAACCTCATCAGCCTTCTTAAGAGCATCGGGCATTGTTGTACGTCTGTCAACAATCTGAAGCAGCTTATCGTTAGGAATAACTATAAGAGTATCAACGTTGTTCTTAATTGTATTGATACCGGCAAGTGCGTTCTGCATACGTACGCGAGCCTCGAATGCGAAAGGCTTGGTAACTACACCTACGGTAAGAATACCCATATCTTTTGCAAGTTTAGCAACAACGGGAGCTGCACCTGTACCGGTACCACCACCCATTCCGCAAGTTACAAAAACCATGTCAGCGCCTTTAAGAGCTGCAGAAATCTCTTCCTGGCTCTCCTCAGCGGCCTTCTGACCGATTTCAGGCTTAGCTCCTGCACCAAGACCCTTGGTAAGCTTCTCACCAATCTGAAGAAGCTTAGGAGCTTTGCAAAGCTGCAAAGCCTGCTTATCTGTATTAATTCCGATGAATTCTACACCGGAAATATTTTCTTCTACCATTCTATTTACAGCGTTATTTCCTGCACCGCCAACCCCAACAACAATGATTTTGGCACCGGATTCTGCCTCATTCGACTTTAGTTCAAGCAAGATAGTGCTCCTCCTTCATAACCTAAAACTCCTACAAAGCATTTTATAATTATTTTATATAATTTACAACCTAGAATTTTAATTTTTCTCTTCAAAAGTAATGTTCTGAGTATTTGAATCATATTCTGACATTTCCAGAATACCGCTTTTTCCCTGGAGTTTCGGCAAAATGTATTGTAATTGTATAACTTTTTCATCTATGTTGTCATTAGTTCCAAGACTGACTTCAACATTTTCAAAATAAATATATAAATGAAAATTACTATCAAAAAATATTTTATCTGCACTCAGATCATACTTTTTTAATACTTGTGTCACATCAAGGATCTCAGAAAAGACGCTCTCATTTTCAACAGGCAGCTTTTCATGCAAAACAATGTAATCAAAGGTAAGTCCAAGCACCAGCGGAACTTCACTTGAAGGTTGCTCCGATGTCTCAACGACGATACCTTCTCTGTCAAAGAATATGTATCTGTCCAGATATTTAACATATCCCGCTATCGCTTTTTCGTAAACATTGATCCTTATGGTGTCGGGCGATAGTATCTCAACATCCATCTTCTCAATGAACGGAACTCCTGTTACCTCCTTGTTCCTGTATTTCAGGGAAAGGTAGATTGAATTTCTGTCGAGCTTATCAACCATGATCATATTCATGATTTCTTCGTCCGAGTAGTGAACATTGCCATCAACATACACATTAGTGATGGTATAGTTTTTGGCAAAATACGAAAAAGCGCAAAGCGCCGCAATCAGGATAACAACCGCCAATGCCCCTAAAATAAAAATACTCTTATGCAGAAAAAACAGCTCCCCAAAGCTCATTCGAGGAGCATGCATTCTTCTCTTTTTTACTTTTCTTCTCTTTTTAGCCATTTAAACAGAAATCCTTAAATACTTTAGTGTCAAAGGTCCCTCTGTCAGCTCAGACCTCAATATGTCTAGCCACATTAAACACAATTCCTATCTCTGTGAGAAGGAAAAGTACTGCTGTACCACCATAGCTTATGAACGGAAGTGTGATTCCGGTGTTGGGAATAGTATTGGTCACAACAGCTATGTTTAGAATAACCTGAATTGAAATATGTGCCATAACGCCAATAACAAGAAGTGCGCCATACATATCCGGTGCATTCTGGGCAATGACCATCATTCTGTAGATCAGGATAATGAACATAAGCATAACCGCAATAGCCCCCACTATACCGAGCTCTTCGCAGATAATGGAAAAGATCATATCGTTTTGCGCCTCAGGAATGAAGCCAAGCTTTTGCATACTTTCGCCAAGGCCTTTTCCAAAGAGTCCGCCTGAGCCTATTGCATAAAGAGATTGAAGTGTCTGATATCCCTTATCATTCACATAAGCCTCGGGATCAAGCCATGCAAAAATACGGGCGAAACGATAGTTAAGGTTACTGTGGTAACCTGCTCTGATAACAAAAGCAATCACTGCGCCTGCTACAGCGCCTGCAGCCACTACAATAGCAACAAACCGCGCATAGCCCGGTGTTGAAACAAACAGCATAAGAAAGGCAATTCCAAATATAATAATTGCCGAACTAAGATTACTCGTAATCTTCCAAACCATCAGACAAACAGGAAGAGGTACCGCCAGTACCAACCAGAAAGCTTTTGGATTGGTTATATTTTTACTAAGCTTACTGATAAAGGTTGCAAGAACTATGATCATTGCGAGCTTTGCAACTTCCGCAGGCTGAACCGAAACGCCGCCGATTTTGATCCATCTTGAAGCTTTATTGATAGTCATTCCCCAAGGGGTTTTTACAAGAAGTATCAAAACCATCGAAAGCACGTATACAAACGTTGAAATACGTTTGTAAAACTGATATGGAATCCTTGATACCACAACCATCACTCCAACACCAAGTATAGTCGGAACCAGTTGATGCTTTAGATAATATGCGGAATCATGCTTTTTTAGAGTAGCCTCATATGAACTTGTTGAATAGAGCATAACAAGACCGAATACAAGCAAAAACAGTACAACAAAGACCATGCTATAGTCCACATATGTCTCCTTTTTCACTTTCTTTTTCGGTCTGGCAGTTTCCATACCACGGGCAGAAAATGAATCATTTCTTGCCATTCTTCCTCTTCCCGATCCTGCCATTCTTGCAGTCTCCATAAAATTCCCCCTTTTACAGACTATTTACATAGTCTTTGAACTGTTGTCCCCTCACTTCATAGCTTGGGAACATATCCCAGCTTGCGCATGCAGGTGAAAGCAAAACCGCCTCGCCTGATACAGCATTATCACTACAGAATTTTAATGCCTCTTCATAGGTATCCATGAAAATATAATCATTGAACCCATGCTTTTTAGCACATTCCGCTATTTTTTCCTTTGTAACTCCGATGAGCACAAGCTTTTTAACCTTACCGTCAAAAGCCTCGATCCACTCATCATATTCGCTGCCCTTGTCATATCCTCCGCCAATAAGGTAAGTGGGCTTACACATAGCCTTGATTCCCTGAATGGCAGCATCGGGATTCGTACCCTTTGAATCATTGTAATAGTCAACACCATTCTTGGTAGCAACAAATTCTATACGATGCTCAACAGCCTTAAATGAGCGGACAACACCAAGGATAGTCTCCATTGGCACACCCATGGCAAGCCCCATTGCTATGGCCGCCATAACATTTTCATAATTACAGGTTCCGACAAGGTTCATTTCGTGAACATTCATAACCTTCCTGGCATCTCCATCCTTGGCGAGCATAATATCTTCACCATCGAGATAAAAACCGTCAGAAAGCTTTTGGGAGGATGAAAAGAATACCACGTGTGCAGGGCATCTCTCACCAAAATCCCTTGTATACTCATTGTCATAGTTGAGTACGCAGGTATCGTCCTTCGTCTGATTATTTGCAATATTCTCCTTCATGGATGCATAGCATTCCATTGTGTGATGTCTGTTCAGATGATCAGGAGTGATATTTAAAATAGCTGAAACCTTCGCATGGAAGTTTTCAACAGCCTCAAGCTGAAAACTACTAATCTCGCCTATGGATACCGTCTCATCGGTCATTTCAAGAGCTCTTTCAGCATATGAATATCCGATGTTACCAACAACATAAGTTGAGGCAAAATGCGCCTTCATAATCTCGCCAACAAGTGTAGTAGTCGTTGTCTTACCGTTGGTTCCTGTTATGGCAACCAGAGTTCCCTTTGCAAAATTGAAAGCAAGCTCAATCTCACTCCAAATCGGGAGTCCGGCATTTTTCAGTCTGAGCATAAGCGCTGAATCCAAAGGAACTGCGGGACTTGGTACTACAAGTACAATCTCGCTTATCTTATCCTCCGGAAGCTCTCCGATTATTATCTCAGGCTCTGCTCCTTCATAGCCCTCGAGCTTAGTCTTTACAGCCTCTTTAGTGACCTTTGTATTTTCATCAAAAATGACCGGACTTGCTCCAACCTTTCCAAGGAGCTTTGCGCTTCCAATACCGGAAATTCCGGTTCCAATAACTAATACCTTTTTACCGATTATGTCTTTAGCTTTCATAGCATTCCTTCTTTTAATTCTTTATGATGTGTAATTCCAGTTGTGTTTTTGCAAAATATACGATAATTCTTCCAGATTATTAGTAGCCTTCTTCTCCAGTACCGGTAGGAACGTTATCCGGAAGGCCATCGCCCTCTAACGGATGTCCGTCCTCAGGACTGACAAGACCACCTGTATCCGGGTCAATATAATACCCCGTTTCAGGGTCAATTTCAAACGACTTCCATACAGGCTCAGTGTTTTCATCCTCAGGGATTTTCTCCCAAATACTGTCCTCACCAAGCTCTCCTCTGGCATCACCGCCGGAAACCTCCCCCTCTGCATCATCAACCATGACAGGATTACCATCCTCGTCAAGGACAGGATTGCCATCTTCATCAAGTAGTATGTCGCCTTCCTCAGCAGTTATAGGATTACCGTTTTCATCCAGAAGCGGATTGCCGTTTTCATCAACTGTAGCTTCTGTTTTCTTGGCAGCCGCCATCATGATTTCCTGTTCACGAAGAGCATCCAGTTCAGCCTGTTCCTCTTCTGTCACAGGCTCAGTCATAGGTATGTTGAGGTAAGGAAGTGCCTCTGTAAGCACCTTCTTTACAACTCTTGTAGCAAACTTGGCATCTGCCTGGTCCCTTGCGTTAGGTCTGTCTACTACTACATAAATTGCAATTTTAGGATCATCTGCAGGCGCATATCCCATAAAGGAAACAACGTACTGCTGATTCTTACGCGGAATAGTCTCGGCTGTTCCTGTTTTGCCGCCAATCATATAGCCCGCAGGTCTTGCGGTTTTACCAGTACCCTCTTCTCCTGCAACAACCTGATTGCAGTACTGGATGATCTTCTTGGATGTCGACTCAGAAATCGTCTGTCTGAGCACTCTGGGCTCAATACTCTTGATTGTGGCCCCTGATGAATTCTGTATCTTCTTAACAACGTGAGGCTCGTAAAAATTACCGCCGTTTACAAGTGAGCTGAATGCTGAAATCATCTCGATCATATCAACGTTAAAGCCCTGTCCGAAGGTACCTGTTGCAAGCTCTGATGATCCCATATCCTCTGCGCTATAGGTTAGCCCTTCTGTTCTGGCTTCACCCGCAAGATCGATATTTGTTTTAAGACCAAATCCAAATGTCTTTTGGAATTTTGCAAAGGTATCGGAACCGATGACCTGTCCAATTTTCATCATAGCTACGTTACAGGAAATCTCAATACCTCTTTCAACCGACACAGCTCCATCACCATATCTGTTATGGCAATAAATCTCATGTCCGCCTATATCCATCTTACCTGTACATTCGTAGACTTCATTACCGGTTATGCATCCGGCCTCAATGCCTGTAGCAACCGTGAAAGGCTTCGCTACTGAACCGGGCTCGTAAGTATCGGAAATGCAGAAATTTCTCCAAAGTGCATTGAAGTTCCACATTTTTTCCTCATCACTCATCTCATCGAGCATCTCCTGAGTGATGTACACACCGGAATCAAGCACGCTCTCGCCTGCTATTTTCAAACCTCTCTCATCAACCCTGGGCATTCCGATCAGATTGTCGGTATTCTTCGTATCGTTGAGGTCAAACTTAGGATAGCTTGCCATAGCGAGGACATCACCATTATTTACGTCCATAACCACGCAGCCGATATTATTTGCGCCGTTACCTTCGCGAAAAGCATCCTTGTAGGTATCATTGAATTCCTGAAGGTACTTCTCAACAATAGACTGAAGATTACCGTCTATTGTGGTAACAATGCTGTTACCATCAGTTGCAGGAATTGTGGTTCGCTCAAGATTGGAATCCTCATCCAGATAACCGTAAATTCGTCCATTACTTCCGCTGAGGACATCATTGTAATACTCCTCCAGACCGAAAACTCCATTGTTATCACTTGTCGTAAATCCGATAACATCACATGCCATCGAACCATTTGGATACTTTCTTATGTAGTTTTCCTCAAACCAGACACCCTGAATCCGCTGATCAAAGGTTTCACTTCCAGGAGTTATTAATCCCTGGAATTCACTGATTTCATCATAGCTGCGCTGTTTTGACAGAATATAATACTGTGAATCGGGATGGTCCGTGATGTAATTTCTAATCTCGCCTTCCTCAAAGCCAAAGCATCTGACAAGGGCGGATACTGTGGGCTCTAAGTACTCCTCCTTAGAAAGGATAAGCTTCGCATCAAGGATTATGTTATAAACCTTCTCACTATAAGCAAGTACGGTCCCGTTAGCATCAAGTATCTCTCCTCTTCTATATGGAATGGTTGTTGAATCATACTTTTGCTGGGATAAAACCTGCTTTTCATACTCCTTGCCATTGTCCCTGTTTATAAGTATCAATCTGATACTCAAACCAACAAAAGCTGTCAGTACTATCATAAACAGCACTAACAGCTTCTTTTTCATTCCTATTGTAAATTTTTGTGCCTTACTTCTTTTAGTTCTCATAGCATTTAGTTTCCATCCGGTATGGGAGCCACCTGTCTCACATAATCGTTTCCGCTACCGCCGGAATATGACACGATCTGACCATCTGTTGCATAGGTCATACCGTACTCCCCTATCGCAATACGCTTAATCTCCTCCAAATCAAGACTGCTTACAGCCTTGTTATACGCTTCGTCATTGTCCTGCCTGAGAGTGTTAAGCTGTGCTTCCAAATTAGAAACTTCCTTAACACTTGAAGTGATATCTGACTGAAGAGTAATATACCAAGTTAGTATAATACCTGTAGCCAAAACTGCAAGTGACAAAAATAACAAATATCCAAAGCTCATGCGGTGAGCGCGTCTGTCAGCCTGTGTGCGTTTGAGCTCGTGGAGAGGCATTTCACTTCTCGTCTGTCTCCCGGGGTTATTTAATTTTCTTGCGGTATTACCGTAAACATATCTCTTTTCCATAACCTATTCCTCAAACACTAAAAATACCCATTGCTACTTTTCTTCTCTTCTTTCAAAAACTCTCAGCTTTGCACTGGCGCTTCTTGAGTTTTCCGAAAGCTCTTCTTCTGAAGGCAATATCGGTTTTCTTGTTATCACTTTTCCCTTGGACTTCTTGCCGCACACGCAGATTGGAATCTCAGGCGGGCAGGTGCAGGGATTTTCATTCTTTCTAAAGTTATTTTTTACTATTCTGTCCTCCAAGGAATGGAAGGTGATGACACATATCCTTCCACCCGGAGCGAGAAAATCTATCATTCCATCGAGCGAGTTTTCAAGGACATCAAGCTCTCTGTTGCAGGCAATCCTAAGTGCCTGGTAGGTTCTTTTCGAAGGATGTCCGCCCTTCTCTCTCATTCTTGCAGGAATCGCAGCCTTGATGATGTCGTTGAGCTCAAAGGTTGTTTCAATCCTTTTCTCACTTCTTCTTGCTACAATATGCTTTGCTATATTTTTAGCAAATTTATCTTCGCCGTAATTCTTAATAATATGGAATATCTCCATCTCCGAGAAATCATTGACTATATCTGCAGCAGTAAGTTCCTGTCTCTGATCCATTCTCATATCAAGAGGAGTGTCAAATCTGTAGGTAAAGCCTCTCTCTTCGTTATCCAGCTGAAACGATGAAACTCCAAGATCAAGAAGAATTCCATCCACTTTTTCTATTCCGAGTTCTCTTATTCTGCTTATTGCATTCTCATAGTTATCTCTGATGATCGTTATCTTATCCCCAAAGGGCTTAAGTCGTTCAGAAGCTGCTTTTATGGCATCTTCATCCTGATCGATTCCGATAAGTCTTCCTTTATCGGAAAGCTTCTCGGCAATATGGCTTGAATGACCGGCACCGCCCAGTGTTCCATCCACATAGATACCATCTGGATTAATATTCAGATTTTCTATGACTTCATTAAGAAGCACTGAGTAATGTTTGAATTCCATACTGCTCACTTTCTTTTGTATCAGAACGTTACGTGCCAGGAGTCTGCCTTAAACAGTTTTGAAATGCTTGTTTCTGCTTGCATGCGGTCAGGCTTAAAAATTTTGTGAACGCACGATTTAGATGCTCAAACCATACTCACTCATTTTTGCCGCGATGCTATCAATATCATCAAAAGTGGAAGCATCTTCCCACTTCTCCTTACTCCAGATTTCAACGCGGTTTCCGACACCTGCCACAACTGCTTCCTTATCAATTGCTGCATGCGTGAGCCAATTCGCTTTAAGAAGAATTCTTCCCTGCTTATCAAGCTCTACATCGTCGGCACCTGCCATGAAGAATCTGGCAATCATTCTGGCATCCTTAATATCCATGGGGAGGGCTTTAAGCTTCTCCTCAAAGGCATCCCATCCTTCCTGATCAAACGCAAAAAGACATCCATCAAAGCCTTTTGTAACAACGAACTGTTCTCCTAGCAGATCGCGAAACTTGGCCGGGATGATCAGTCGTCCTTTTGCATCGATTGAATGGCTGTATTCGCCTTTGTACGCCTTTCCCATTATTATCTACCACATTTCACCACTTTGTGACACTTTTCTCCACCTACATGTATAATATACCATTTTTTTGAATTTAACAACCTCTCCAAAGGGGCTGATTGACTGGATTTAGGCGCAAAAAAGCCTCCCATTATGCGGTGGGAGGCTCACCCATACAAGATATTGTGTTGATATGGTTTTCGATTGGTGTATATGGTGTTTGGGATGTTTTTTGGGGTAATTGGGAATTTTTTATAAAATCTAATTTGCTTTAAATTATGTTAGATATGACTGATTAGTGTGAGTTGGGGTGGGCTTAGTGAGTGCTGGATGTTTTGGCCCTAATCATCTTCCAAAATGCTTGGCTATAAATTTCTCAATAATCTTGGAATTCAATGGGATTTCCTCCGTCTCAGCAGTCACAAGCAGCTCTTCTCCAAGAAATATCCCGGACTCCTCATAATCTCTCAGCTTTTTTAAATTTTTTGAAACGTATTGGGGATCATCTACCTTGCCCAGATGCTCAAGAAAAACCACTCTGCGGGTTTTGGGATTAAGAATTGTAAAATCGGGATATCGAAGTTCTCCGGTATAAATCATCACAGGACATTCGTATCTATATGGGATTTTCTTTGAAAATAGAGCATTTGCAATCAGCTCTTCTGATTTGGATCTGACACGCTCACCTCTCATTGTTATATGAAAAGGAACGCCCTCCTTTATTGGCTTTGGCACAAATGCCATTTTCTGCCATGATTCAGAAAACTCCTCATCCGTCATCTCTGCCAAATCAAGCTTATCCTTTATATCTATTGTAAAACCGGCAGAAACCTCTCTTGTCTTAGAATTATATTTTTTCAAAAAGCTTCTGATAGGCTTAAGTTCCGCTTCAGCTGCGGCCACAAATTTCATATCATATCGTTTTTGTGCCAGAGATCTGATTAGTCCAATGTCGCTTTTATGGATATATGTACCGTTTGTCTCACCCTTTAATCTTCTGTAGTACTGCTTTCTAGCACCTTTGGAAATAATTTTAAGATCTCCTTCCGGCGCCTTACAAATCCGCTTTTTTCTTTTTATTATTTCACTTGAGAGAAACCTTTCTCTTTCCACGATTTGCTCAAAAAAATCTGTTTTTTCCAATGTTTTCTGCATCATATTCCTCCTGAAAAACATAGCAATAATGGACCGAATATGACTTCCCCACCACAACATACTCAGGTGCATTATTCATAAAGTATTGTGTGAAAATAGCATGCTGAACGCATACCGCTCGTCTGATAGACGACAAGAAATGATTATAACTTGATCTTGTAAAAAGTCAAGTCATAAAATATGTTAAAAATCAGAGCACTCCAAAATCTGAATCCCAAATTGCAAGTTATACTTTTCATTACGAATTATTTCTGCCACTGCATAGTTTTCTTTAGCTCAACGATAACTTTCCTTAAGCAATGCACATCTCTATTTATTTGATTTTTAGACTTCCCGAAGAATTTGAAAAAGCGTTAGTTCCCGGCAAACCGGCGCTTGTTGTTTATGCCATGGGAACCACTTTCAAAGGTGGTATCGACGATCAGGAAAAGCTGAATGCTGTGCTTGCTAAATATCCTCAGATGGAAGTATACAGACATATTGATGCAGCGCTTTTCGGTGGTTACCTTCCTCATACAAAATATAAGGATGTTTTGAACCGCAACATTCAGCCCTATGACTCTATAGCTATCAGTGGCCATAAGTTTTTCGGAATGGATGAGCCTTCGGGACTTTTCATCACAACCAGAACTGTAAGGGATAATCAGAATCCATATTCTGTGTCTTACTTAAATGCCACCATGCCCATGATAAACTGCTCGCGTTCAGCAACATCGCCCATAAAACTCTGGTGGATCATCAATCATACAACAAAGGAAGATTTTGCAGCTCAGGCAACCCAAATTCTTGATCGCGCAGAATGGCTTAAAAGCGAATTTGATAAAATAGGCTGGCCTGCGTGGCTTGAGCCTATGTCAAATACAGTATATTTCAAACGCCCATCAGAAGAAATTGCAAAAATGTACAATCTCGCACCCGATTACGATGAGCGGCTTGGCGGTGATTTATCACACATCGTTGTGATGCAGCATGTTACAGAAAACAGGCTAAGAGAATTCCTGGATTTACTTAAATAAACGCGAGTTGCAGGCTCAATAATGCCTTGCTGTTCCTGATTACCGCAGTACGCACTTCATATATAATGAAAAAGGACACTGATTTTCGAGTAAACCCGAATCAGTGTCCATATTTTTACTTTTTTGATGCTTTATCGGATCACACGTTGAATCTAAATAAGATTACATCGCCGTCCTGAACGACATATTCTTTACCTTCCATGCGGACAAGGCCCTTTTCTTTTGCGGCTGCAATGGAGCCTTCACGAAGAAGATCTTCATAATTGATTACTTCAGCTTTGATGAATCCACGCTCAAAATCTGTATGAATTTTACCTGCTGCCTGAGGTGCCTTTGTTCCGATTTTAATAGTCCAAGCTCTTGTCTCGTCCTCACCTGATGTAAGGAAGCTCATAAGTCCAAGAGTTCTGTAGCTTGCTGCGATAAGCTTATCAAGACCTGACTCTGTAAGACCAAGGCTCTCAAGGAACTCAGCCTTCTCATCAGCTTCAAGCTCGGAAATCTCAGCTTCAATCTGAGCGCTGATAACAAATACTTCGCTGCCTGACTTTGCTGCAAGCTCACGAACAGCTGCAACATACTGGTTAGAAGCACCATCATCTGCAAGATCATCATCCTTAACATTTGCTGCATAAATAACAGGCTTCCATGTGAGAAGATCATATGTATTCATAAGAGCCTTCTCATCCTCGTCGTCAAGCTCAAGCTCTCTTGCCATCTTACCTGACTCAAGAACCTCCTTGATCTTATTAAGAAGCTCAAGCTCCTTAGCTGCTGTCTTATCCATTCTTGCAGCCTTGGTTGTTTTTGCAATTCTTCTCTCAAGCACTTCAAGATCAGCAAATACAAGCTCAAGGTTGATTGTATCGATATCTCTGGCAGGATCAACGCTTCCGTCTACGTGTACAACGTTAGGATCCTCGAAGCATCTTACAACATGTACAATAGCATCTGTCTCACGAATGTTAGCAAGGAACTGGTTTCCAAGTCCTTCACCCTTAGATGCACCTTTAACAAGTCCTGCAATATCAACGAACTCGATTGTTGCAGGTGTAACCTTCTTGGAATTGTAGAGGTCTCCGAGGAGCTTAAGTCTCTTATCCGGTACTGCAACGATTCCCACATTAGGATCGATTGTTGCAAAAGGATAGTTTGCAGCAAGTGCTCCTGCGTTTGTAAGTGAATTAAAAAGGGTACTTTTTCCGACATTCGGAAGTCCCACGATTCCTAGTTTCATTTTCTATGTATCTCCTTCTAAAAATGCTTTATTTAAGCCATTTGTTATCTCAGCTTATTGTACCGAATACCACGCCGGGCACCATTTATCTATTATGACATAAAAATAGTCCTAACACAGCGAATATATATTACCATGTCAGGACGGATTTGTAAAAACATGCAGTGACTTTTCCGGCACAGCGCTGCATTAATTAACGCGGAATTTTCCGCTATACTCTTCTTCAGGAGTAAATACGGCGGCAGGTTATGACTCCTGCTTTACAATCGCCCTAAGGCGCAATTTCCTCGTATTAAATAAAAAAAGACTGTGCCCTCTTTTTTAGAAGGCACAGTCTTTTGACACTCACATCTTTTTAATTATTTAGAAGACGATTAATCTCATCAACCATGTCATTGATTGCACTAGCCTGCTGTGCAACATGCTCAGTATTTGTAGCATTATTTCCAGCCATGGTACTGATAGCCACAAACTGCTCGTTCTCACTTCTGATACTCTCTGCGATATTCTGGTTAATCTCAACAGTTTTTTTGATGATTTCTAACTGGCGTTTATGTGCCTCATTCATCTCTTCAATTGCATTAACCGAATCATTCAGCATTGTAGTCATTTCACTTATGTCGCCAAATACTGTCTTAAACTGTTCATTCTGTTCAGCAAGCTTATTGGCATTTATCTCAACCTGTCCTGTAATCTCTTCTACGTTCTTCTGAACTCTTTCAATTATTGCACCAACGTCCTTAAGTGAGCTCTGCGTGTTTTCTGCAAGCTTACCAACTTCAGTTGCTACAACAGCAAATCCCTTTCCAGCATCACCCGCTCTTGCGGCCTCAATTGAAGCATTAAGAGCAAGAAGACTTGTTGATGACGAAATTCCCTGAATAAGTTCAAGCGTTGTTCCAATTTCTTCTACTGCCTTTAGAAGTCTGTCTGCAATATCTGTTGTAACTGCCATAGAATCAGAAACTTCAGAATTTATTCCCTGAAGATCATTTAATGATTTCTCATTTTCTTTTGACTTCTTAAGAAGGTTGTCAGATGTCTTCTCAACAGTCTCAACATTTTCTTCTACAATGCTTGCGCAATCATTAAGCTCTGACAAGTTTGCCATACTCTCATCTGCTTTATTACCAAGAATATTACTGTTTTTAACAAGCTCATCACTTGTTGCTGATAGCTCTTCTGCTGAAGCGCTCTCACTTGATGAGATATCCAAAAGAGTTGTTCCTGCAGTTACCATCTTGGAAGATATTGAACGAACAGCATCCATAACACCTGTAACACGCCTGTTGTTCTCTTCAAGCTCATCCTTTTTGGCAGTAATCAAAAAGTGTGAAACAAAGAATAAGAACATTACAAGGCCGGCTAACGAAAGCACAAGGCCTACAACACACATGATTACATCTGTAATAAAGAGTTCGTCTTTTACTGGCAAAAGAGCTGTGCCTCTGACAAACCATGCAATAAACATAGAAACAATACAAATACTGCCGGTAACGGACAGTAGCTTAATATCCATAAAGAATCCGATAAGTATCAGGAAGAAACATAAAAATCCCCAGAATGTTCTGGTCGGAACCATGTAAATAATGTAGTTCCACTGAAGGATAAGAACAACTGAGCAGAAAATCTTTCCTATTTGAAGTTTTCCATCTTTTAAATATCCATCTTCATCAAATGAAGACTTAAGAATCAGCATTCCTGTAATAAAGAAACACACATCCATGATACCGAAAATTATTACTGCGATCCAAGGGATAACCTGATAAAAGCCAATTGTCTTTTCTACTATGAACATTGCTGTAGCAAACATACAGGCCGATACCAGTGCAGTAATACCCCATTTAAAAACCGCAGACAGGTATACTTCAAAAGCAGATTTTTTATTCATTGATAATTACCTCCTGAGATAAATGGTTTATGTTAACTAGATTACCACAACCATTTTACTAAATTCCGCAAATTCTCATAAGTAAATATCTCTTAAATTATTATTAAAAAACTCTGCGTTGAAATGAATTATTTATTTCACCTTGTATTACCTGTCTTTCCAGCATTTAATTGTATTCGTTATTTAAAATTTACTAAAATCCATTCACCTCTTGAGGACGAGGTTTGCGGCCTATTATGAGGAATAATTATTTCCTTTCCCATGCCTTTAGCATATTTGAAGCCATCTCAAAATCGCTTAAAGCATCTTCTCTGTCATAAGTGAAGTTCTCGGGTACTTCGTCAAAAAGCTCAATCTTTTCCATTTCGCTCTCGGGAAGTTCACCAAGAGAATTCACGATAGCAAGATAAAAACGTCCATTATTCCTATGGATTTCATCATCCCAAGGCTGCTCATAATCCCAGAGCGGGATGATCTCGCAGTCGGTAATTCCGGTTTCTTCATACAGCTCGCGTCTTGCTGCCTGCATCGCTGTTTCTCCCTGCTCTACATGGCCTCCCGGATTCTCGTAGCTTTTCCTTTTCTTATGCCAGCAAAATACCCATTTATTCTGGTACCTGGTTAGAACAACGACAAACTCAATATTATCAAGCTGCCCCAAAAAGAAATTCTTTTTTCTATATACCATATCTTCTCCCCAAAGCTTCCTTAGACCCACGATATTTATCTTGCCATATCACTCTTCTGTTTTTAGGCACACGATGCAGATAGCTCCGATCACATAGTTTCAAAGTACATCTGCTCCATGTATTTTTCCTGAAAGACTCCGCTATCAGCAAGACTGACCTCCTCTGAAGAGGAAGCAACCCTTATGAATCTGTCACGTATTCCTTCATCAAATGCATACAAAGCAGCACCCTTGAGCGATGTATTTCCCACAGCCTTGGTACGATTCAGAAGCTTTCTTGGAAGGAGTCCGATTGCGCAGGCTTTTTCCAGATTAATCTTCAAGCCAAAGCCCCCTGCCAAATAGAGTGTGTCTACCTGATCGTAACCAATTCCGTATGCCTGCAAAAGTGTTTCAAGTCCGGCTCTGATTGCAGCCTTTGCTAATTGAACCTCTCTTATATCCTTCTGTGTGAAAAAGACCTGATCTGCGATTCTGAAACCATCTTCATCTACAGCATCATCAAGAAGTCCAATATCATCGATAAGCTCCTCCTTTAGAAGCTCATAGACAATCTCAACAACACCCGAGCCGCAAAGTCCAACCGGGGTAAGACCTCCGATAGTTTCGTATTTTATAGCTCCCCTTTCGATAGTGATGCCGCTTATAGCTCCGGGGATCCCTGCAGTGCCACAGGAAATGTTTCCACCCTCAAAGGCAGGTCCAGCAGCAGTGCTTGCGACCATGATCTTATCTCTGTTTCCTATAGCCATCTCACCATTGGTGCCTAGGTCAATCAGAATGCAGGGCTTTTCAGACTGGTCCATTTTTGCTGCCACAATGCCGCTTACAATGTCAGCTCCCACATATGTACTTATGCCGGGAAGGAGTGTACAGCCTTCTATAGTTCTGCAGCTTATGTCCACAGGAGTATAAGGCGCTACGCCGAGAGTTTCACAGGAAAGCCCCTGCCATAGATGCTGCATGGTTGTGTTGGCGGTAATAATTTCAGGTACAGTTTCATCCACGCCAAGAGAAGATAAAAGATTTCTGATATCACTGTGTATCAATTCCTTAAGTTCAGCGCCGTTCCCCTGATTGGCTGCCTGAATTCTGGATATCACATCTGCGCCAAAGCTACGCTGATGGTTAACCCCTGTTACCGCTTTAATGATTTTTCTGCGGCCAGGATCAAGGAGTGCTGCCACCAGGGTGGTGGTACCAATATCTATAGCCACCACCGGATTACGAGGCATTACCTCCACATCGCTGTCCTCGATTGATGCAATCTCCTCAGTATCGCTGCCCTCGATTGATGCAATCTCCTCCGCATAGCTGCCCTTGATTGATGCAATCTCCATGGCATCATCCAAGTCATCCATCTCAACTGTGAAATCTCCGCTGACCTTTGTCTGACACGCAAGACGAATGCCCTCGCTCAGAGCCTTTTCTGATAAATGTTTCTTTTCTGTATCCGTCGGCTTTGGTGTATCAGAAATAAATCGTACCCTGCATTTTCCGCAGGTGCCAAGGCCACTGCAGTCAGCATGGATACGATATTCTTTCTCTCTCATGATTTCCAACAGACTTTTGCTTCCGTCGGAGCTGCCACAAAACCGTATCGTACTCATAGTAATTGTTAAATAAGTCCTCTCATTTGGTACTATCTATCCATATATTCCCATAATACCCTTTTAGTTGTCCAGATACAGCATGACATAAAGGAAATGACAATTCAATGTATATCTATTTATTATTCTGAAAGCTATCAACCATCTCCTGAAGCTCGACGTACCTGTCCATTTTTCTCTCTATCTCGGCATCCACTTCTTCTTTTTCTTTACTGAGTGCCATGAGCTTTGGATAGTCGGTAGCCGCCTGTGCTATCTGAGTTTCAAGTTCTGCGCTCTTTTCCTCAAGCGCTTCTATTTCTGATTCTATGTTATCATACTCCTTCTGCTCCTTAAATGAGAGTTTGGTCTTCTCTCTTGGAGCGCGGTATTTGCCCTTGGCAGTCATATTTTCAGCTTGAGCATTACTGTCACCGGAGGCTGCATTGCTGCCTTTTGCTGCTTTTCCTTTTGCATCAGAGTCGCTTCCTCCAGCAATCCCTTCTTCTTTTTTGTGAAGGAGATAATCAGAGTAACCGCCTTCGCTCTGATAAAGACTTCCGTCCTCTTCGAATGCGAAAATGCGTGTAACAACACGATCAAGAAAGTATCTGTCATGACTTACGGTAATGATAATTCCCGCAAAGCCGTCCAGATAATCCTCAAGAATTCTGAGGGTCTGAATATCCAGGTCATTTGTAGGCTCGTCCAAAATTATTACATTTGGCTGTTCCATAAGAACCCGCAAAAGATATAGTCTTCTCTTTTCACCACCTGAAAGCTTGGAAATCGGTGCATACTGCATTTCAGGATTAAAGAGGAACCTGTCGCACATAACAGATGCTGAGGTAAGTCCATCCGTTGTTCTGATGAATTCCGCCGTATCTCTTATGTAATCGATCACCCTCTTACTTTCATCAAGAGCTTCATTCTCCTGCCCGAAGTAACCAATCTTTATAGTCTGTCCGATTTCAACTGTTCCTTCATCGGGAGTCACATCACCAATAATGCATTTAAGAAGAGTAGACTTACCGCAGCCGTTAGGTCCGATAATTCCTATTCTGTCCAGCTTATTGAATATATATGAAAAGTTTTTAAAAAGTGTTTTGCCTTCATAGGCCTTGGAAATCCCTTCAAGAATTATGGTCTTGTTTCCCATTCTTGTAGGAAGCGAAGAAAGCTCAATCTGTCTCTCTTCCTCAGGACGCTGCCTGTCGCGGAGTGCTTCAAATCTCTGGATATGAGCCTTCTGCTTGGTAGACCTCGCTCTCGCACCTCTAAGCATCCAGGCCAGATCCTTTCTGTAAAGAGAAGCCGCTTTTCTCTCGGCAGCCTGCTCGTAATCAAGGCGCTGCTGTTTTAGCTCAAGAAATCCCGAATAATTGGATTCATATCGATACACACTACCCTTGTCAATTTCCAGGATTGAATTAGTCACCTCATCAAGGAAATATCTGTCGTGGGTTATCATAAGAAGTGCGCCTCTAAAGTGCTGCAGGAAATCCTCAAGCCACTCGATCATATCAGAATCAAGATGGTTAGTAGGCTCATCCAAAATCAAAAGATCAGAAGGCGTCATGATAGCAGCAACAAGAGCAGCTCTTTTCTTCTGTCCGCCTGACAATATGGATGATTTGCACTCAGGATCATCGATTCCGAATTTGGCGAGGTTAGCCTTTATTTCGCCCATTTTATCCCAGTGGTCACCACCTGCATAGATTTTGTCTGCGATGTTCTGAAGCAGGGTCTTATCCGTATCAAATTCAGGATTCTGTGGAAGATATGAAATACGAAGGCCATTACTTACTATGACCTTCCCGCTATCTGGTGAAGTCACTCCTGCAACAATGGAAAGAAGTGTTGATTTACCAGTTCCATTGGTACCTACCACGCCAATTTTGTCTGTGTCGCTTATTCCTACGGAAATCCCACTAAGAACAGGCTTTGACATATATGATTTTGATACGTTTTCTACATTTAAAATATTCATAAGCCTCTGCCATATTTACTTTAAAATTTTTTAATTTGGGCTAAATCCCAAGTGTGTTTTTTCATGCCATAAAACTAAGTAATATTAGCATGCCACAACTATTTTGTAAAAATCTCTCTGATTATTGTAAAATCTATATATAAATTTGATAAGATGATAGTTTTATAAATTACCGTTTCAGCACACTGACCTTGAGAAAACATATAAGCACATGTGGGGGAATAACAATATGAATACAGAATCTTCAAGAGAAAAAGTTACATTCTGGTCACTTATCTGGCTATTGGGACTTGCAGGGCAGCTGTGCTGGAACATGGAAAACCAGTGGTTTAACACATTCGTCTACGCCAAAATTGCTAAGGATCCCACAATTATTTCCTGGATGCTTGCAATATCGGCTGCCGCCACTACTGTTTCAACCTTTCTTTTTGGCTGCATCTCAGACAGAAAAGAAAACCGCAAAAGTCTTGTTTCTATCGGCTATATTCTCTGGGGAATTTTTACAATTCTTTTCGGTACAACAGAATTCATTAAGACGTCCGGAAATGAAAAAAGCTCTATCATCGGTGTTGCCTTCGCCGTGATAGCAGCTGATGCTATTATGAGTTTCTTTGGATCCATGGGAAATGATATCGGATTCAATGCATGGATAAACGATCATATGACTATGCAAAACGCCGGTGCTCTTGGAGCTGCCATCGCCGTGCAGCCTGTAATAGGCACTATTGTCGGCACAATCCTTGGTGGTCTTCTTGTTGGCGCTGACGATAATTACATGCGCCTCTTTACCGTTATTGGTGGAAGCGTCATTATCCTGGGTCTGTTTTCTTTGTTTTGCATGAAGGATTCTGAAAATCTCATGCCTTCTATAAAAGGCACCTTCTCAGAACAATTCTTTTCTATATTCAACGTAAAAGAGTATCTTAAACACAGAGAGCTTGTATTTGTAAACCTCATGCTGGCTGTTTACTTCATATCCTTCAATGTGTATTTTTCTCATCTTGGAAATTTCATGATCTATTATCTTGGATTTACTGCTGACACCATGGGGCTCATTGAAGGCATAGGACTTCTTGTGGCAATGCTGACCACTATCCCTGCTATTAAACTAATTCAGGCAGACAAATCATCGCTTATAGTGCTTTCCTCCCTTTTGGTTAATTCTATCGGACTTCTGATCATAGGTCTTATGGTATCGCCATCAAATGTCAATCCCGATAGCATCTGGAATCCGCATCTTCTTGCAGGCGTTCTGTTCGTGGGAATCGGCTACATCCTGTTCTTACAAACAGTCACAGTGTGGTCAAAAAGACTTTACCCCGAGGATGCCCGCGGACAATTTGAAGGGATCAGAATCATATTCTATGTCCTGATCCCCATGGTAGTAGCACCTTTAATTTCTAATCCTATTATAAAAAGAAGTGGCGAATTCGTGGATGAATATGGTTTTACCGAGTATTTACCCACAAATACGCTATTCCTTGCAGGAGTGATTATAGTGCTCCTCACTCTTATCCCGCTCCTTGCTGCAACTAAGGAGCATAAGCGTACCTGACACTTTTTGTGGCACTTTAAAGGCCACCTTTGGTGGTGAGGGTTTGTAGACCACTTTCATTTTGGTCCTATAACCCCATCCCTCAGCCTTCAAACACATACACGTTCCAGGAAAGAGGCTTTACATACTGCTTGAACTCGCCGTTTTCAAACTTGTAGTTTTCTTCCTTTTCAGGAGCAATGCGCTCATCGTTCTCATAGGTGTTCTTTAATTCCATATCATCTGTATGCATGCTATAAGCTGCTACAGGTTTATAGCCCTCAAAGCCCTTAAGGTCAACTGTGAGAGGATATTCTGCATCTTCATTTCTGTTGATAACAAATACTGTAAGTCTCTTATTTTCTGCATCCCATGCGCTGGCAGCATCAATATAGTTAACGCCCTCTTTTCCGGTGTACTGTGATGTATCCTCGATGGCATAGCCGGGCATATCGTAGGTCTCAGATTCAACCTTAGTATCAAGGGATACTCCCTTGGCATATTCCATGAGCTGCATATATACATAGTGAGAAGCAGATCTCCAAACGTGATCGTGGTTTGAAGCAGCAAGTGCTGAAAGTCCGCCTGTCATGCAACCTATCTTAACTCTGTCAGCGTGCCTTAGAAGTGCAAGCTGAATAGATGCCATGGAAAGTGCATGGATCATATCACCGCCCGGGAACTGACGATCAGGCATATTGTCAGGATCATGCAGAATATATCTTCTCTCAGGATCGAAACGATAGTGGTTTCTCGCCATATTGTATCTGCCATAGCCGGGGTGCAATGGCTGAAGGGGTCTCTGCATTGCTCCATACTCATCAAAGGAGAGCATCACCTGCTTGGGTGATCTGTGCTTGGAAGCCACATAGTCAATCATCGCAATCTCAGTATTGATGAAGTCTTCATAATATAAAGAACCACCAAGAAGTGCCTTGATGTCTCCGGGTTCTGCACTATGATAGTGATGAATAGATACATAATCAACTACGTCGTAGCACTTGTCCAAAACTTCCTGATCCCATGCAGGGAATCCCTCCATGAAGGGAGCTGATGATCCGCACACTGCCGTCTTAATTGATTCATCAATCCACTTTATCGCCTTTGAAGTTTCAAGAACCTTATGTCCATAGCCTTCAGGATTCTTATCCCATGCACCAAGCTGCCAGGGACCATCCATCTCATTGCCAAGATACCACATCTTTACATTATAAGGATCTTCGTGGCCATTCTTCTTACGAAGGTCTGACCAGTAGGTGCCACCTTCATGGTTGGTATATTCCACAAGATCCATTGCATCCTGGATTGTTCCTGTACCCATATTAACTGTGTAAAGAGGCTCTGTTCCCACCTTTTCAGCCCACTGCAGATATTCATCATGTCCCACATCATTTAAAATATACTGATGCCACGCAGGATCCAGGTGAGTCTTTCTGTCCTCCATAGGACCAATCGAATCCTTCCACTGCCATGCAGAAACAAAATTACCTCCCGGCATCCTGACTGCAGGAAGTCCTGTGAGTTTCAATGCATCAATAAAGTCTCTTCTGAATCCCTGCTCATCAGCCGTAGGATGCTTGGGATTAAACATGGTTCCGTTTACCATTGTTCCAATCGGCTCAAGGAAAGCCGAAAAGAGCTTTTCCGAAATATCACCCACTTTATAGGCCGGGTGCACTGTAACCTTAGCATTTTGCGCCATATTAAATACCTCTCTTTACCCCAAAACTCTGTATTAAAAAGCCCCTCATGCATTACATATTAGAATGTAACACACAAGGAGCTTTAAACTCTTAAACAATATTGTCGTAAACATACCAATTCTTGCTACTTTTAAGAGAGTCAGGGGAAGTCAGCGACCAGTCGGGGACCAGTCAGGGGGACGGTTCTCGACTGGTCCCTGACTGCCCCCTGACTCAAATCACAGTAACTTCAGCACCTTCGCAATCCCATCATGGTCATTGTCCTCTGTGATGTGCTCAAAACGCTTCTTTAATTCATCAGGTGCATTGCCCATAAGGACGCCCAGACCCGCCAAATCAAGCATTTCAACATCATTATAGTTATCACCGAATGCTACCACTTCGTCAGTGTCAATATTTAAGGTATCACAGTACCTTTTTACAGAATCTGCTTTGTTTACATCCTTATTCATTATTTCCAAAAGGATGTCTGACGATTTAACAGCATTTACTTCAGGAAAATGCTTCCTGATGGTCAGTTCAATATCATCAATTTCATCCGGATTACACATGCACAGGATTTTGTGAACCACTTCGCCTTCCTTCAAGAATTCAATTGATCCTTCAGAGGCTTTAACTTCTACTATGGATTCTTCCCTTCGGACTCTTGCGTCATCCCTGGATTTTACGATCCATTTATCCCCTGCAAAAATATTCCATGCTACAGACATTTTTTCCGATTCAATAAAATCAATTATCCTCTTAGCAAGTGGTATCTCTAATCCGTTTTGGTAAATGATATTTCTGTCTTCATCCTGAATAAGTGCACCACTAAAAGCAATAATGGCAGAGTCAAAGCCATTTTTTTCCAAAATGGGGTATATCCCGGAAGGACTTCTGGCAGAAACAATTACAAAAGGAATCTTAAGATCAAGTATTGCTTTTCTGGTCAGATCCGTTACCCTGTGCTCTGAATTCACTAATGTTCCATCCACATCACAAAATATAATTTTATACATAAATAACCTCTAATTGATGGACCAAAAAGACTGGTGAGAGCATCTAATACTCACACCAGTCTCGTCTTCTTAATTATTTATCAGTCTTTCAGAAGAGCCATACGATCAGGATCGTTAGCAAATACTTCCTTGATGTTATCCTTTTTAACAACTGTGGGATCAAGCTCGTAGATCGGAACTTCAATCTTACCATTATCAGTAGCTACATCTGTAGCGGGCATGCCTTCACCCTTCTGAAGCGAGTTGATGATCTCGATTGACTTAGCAACAAGATCCTGTGTAGGCTTTGCAACTGTGCAGTACTGCTTACCCTGCCATACCCATTCAACTGACTCGTTCTCAGCATCAAGACCTGTTACTACAGGATTAGGCTGGCCAGCATCTTCACAAGCAGTAACGATTGCTCTTGCAATACCATCGTTAGGAGAAAGAACGCCGTCGATTTCCTTGTCACTGTAGTTACCTGCAAGAAGTGAATCCATACGCTTCTGAGCCTTTGCATTGTCCCAGTCCTCAGTAGCACACTGTGTGAACTCTGTCTGTCCGGATACAATTACGATGTTACCTGCATCGATTTCAGGCTGAAGAACTGACATAGCACCCTTAAAGAAATTAGGAGCGTTAGGATCAGCAGGGCCGCCACCAAAGAGCTCTACGTTGTAAGGGCCATCGCCTTTCTCAGCCTTAAGGCCATCAAGGAGAGCCTGTCCCTGTAATTCACCGGTACGAACACTACCGAACTGAACAACGCCGTCTACTGCCGCTGTATTCTCGATAAGTCGGTCATATCCGATTACATAAACACCTGCATCCTTTGCTTTCTCAAGAACGCTGCCAAGCTGAGTTCCGTCGATAGGTCCTACAACGATAACCTTAGCACCATTCTCAATCATGGACTCGATCTGCTGTTGCTGCTGAGGAACCTTCTGATCAGCCGCCTGAACTATTGCCTTGTAACCGGCTTTTTCGAGTTCTTCTGTAAACATTGTCTCAGCTTCTTTCCAGTTCTGAGTTCCAAGCCAGGGAAGTGAAACGCCTATTGTTGCACCTTCCTCAAAGCCTTCTGTAGCGGTAGCTGTTTCTGTAGCTTCGCCTTCAGAATCAGAAGCTGTGTCTTGTGTTGTAGCTTCAGTTTTTTTCTCATCAGATGTGTTTGTTGATCCTTCACGACCTGAACCACATCCTACAAGTGTTGTGGTTGCAAGTACTACTGACAACATCATTGCCATTATCTTTCTCTTTTGCATAATTCTCCTCCTTAGTGAGCATTACCTTTTTTATTTAAGGCCTGCAGGCAGCGCTACCTGCAGGTGATTCCTTACATATTTTTGTTTTTCTGTCCTTAATAATTTTTCTCTAAAAACTTATTTCTTTTCTGTTTCCTTTGAAGGGAAAAGTCTTCCTATAATTGATGCCTTTCCTGTCTTCTTGTTGTAAACATCAAATGCTACTGCAAGAAGAAGAACCAGACCTTTGATAACCTGTGTCTTATCAGCACCTACACCCATAAGCATCAGACCATTGTTCAAAACTGCCATAACCATTCCACCGACCATAGTTGCGAGGATGGTTCCAACACCACCGGATACTGCTGCTCCACCGATAAATACCGAAGCGATTGCATCCATTTCCCACTGTGTTCCGTCTGCAGGACCTGCTGCCGTTGATCTTCCAACGAAAAGAATTCCTGCAACTGCTGCCAGCATTGACATATTCATCATAGTAAGGAAATATGTGCGGCTTACATTTACACCTGAAAGAGCTGCTGCACTCTTGTTTCCACCTACTGCATAAATGTGACGACCAAATCTGGTTTTCTGTGTAATGATGTGATAAACGATAACCAGAATAAGAAGAATAAGTCCGGGTATCGGGAATGATGTCCCCTCTCTTCCTGTGCCATATAACCATGTGAAGTAAGCGATAATTGCTGATACCAGCACGATTCTGGTTACTACAGCCCACATAGGCTGCTTCTGTCCGGATATTTCTCCGGAGTGCTTGTACTTCCTAAGTTCAAAATAAATGAAAGCTACAATTCCTATAATTCCCAAAAGCAGTGTTGAGTTATTCATTCCTGTAAAAGCAGGTCCCCACTCAGGCATGTAGCCCGCGCCGAAAAATCTTAGTTCATCGGGAGCCGGTACTGAGATTGACTGTGAAATCCAGATAACCAGTCCTCTGAACATCATCATACTTCCCAGTGTTGTGATGAATCCGGGTATTCCAAGCTTTGCAAGGAAGAATCCGTTCCATGCTCCTACGAGCGCTCCTATTGCCAGAGCTATAAGAACTGCCACAAACCAGTTGAGATTGAAATCATGTGCGACCTTTGCCATAACCATTCCGGCAAATCCTGCCACACTACCAACTGACAGATCAATCTGTCCTATTACAATTACCATTAGCATTCCCAGTGCCAGGATCAGGACATATGCATTACCTGACAAGAGATTCTGGAAATTGGAAGAAGTAAGCATTCTTCCATCAGATATAATGTTGAAAACCAAGATCAGTACTACCAGAGCCAGAACCATCGTATACTGACGAAGATCTTCCCCTAAAACCTTTTTTATAACTTTCATGACTATAAAACCCTTTCCTGAATTGTTTTTAGTTTTTATGCGGATGTAACTGTCATTCGCTTCATCAGTGATTCCTGATCGGCTTCGCTCGCCATCAGCTCTCCTGTTATACTTCCCTCGAAGATTGTGTATATTCTGTCTACCACTCCCAAAAGCTCAGGAAGCTCAGAAGATACCATAATTACTGCTTTCCCCTGATCTGCAAGCTCATGTATCAGCTTGTAAATCTCATATTTAGCACCTACATCGATTCCTCTTGTAGGTTCATCCAGAATCAGCACGTCGGGCTCTGTGAACATCCATTTAGAAAGAACTACCTTTTGCTGATTACCACCTGATAAGGTGCTTACACCAACACCAACATCTTTGCATTTAATGCGAAGTGCTTTTTTGTATTCCTCAGATGCTGCAAGCTCTTTTGCCGAATCAAGAAGTCCTCCCGTAAGTATCTTCTTCATATTGGCTGAAACAATTGTCTTCTTTATGCTGTCCAGAAGATTCAGGCCAAGGTTCTTACGATCCTCAGGAACATAAGCAATGCCATTCTCTATCGCAGCTTCAACAGATGTCAGCTTTACTTCCTTGCCTTTGAGCTTTATTGTTCCGCTCTTGTAGATTCCGTAGTTACGTCCGAATAATGAACGCATCAGCTCTGTTCTTCCGGCACCCATAAGTCCTGCAAAACCGACAATCTCACCTGCTCTTACATAAAATGATGAATTTTTGCATACCATTCTGCCTTCGACTTCGGGATCCTCAACACACCAATCCTTAACCTCGAAAATCACCTCACCAGGATTCGATGTATGCTCAGGATATCTGTTCTCTATAGAACGTCCAACCATGGACTTGATTATCTTGTTTTCATCAACCTGTCCTGCTACTACCTCGTAGCTCTCCACCGTCTGACCATCACGGATAACCGTAACCGCATCTGAAATTGCTGCAATCTCATTCAATTTGTGGGAGATCATGATACAGGTTATGCCTTTTTCCTTAAGACCTCTCATAAGTTCAAGGAGGTTCGCGGAATCGTCTTCGTTCAAAGCCGATGTAGGTTCATCCAGAATCAGCAGTTTAACATTCTTAGAGAGAGCCTTCGCTATCTCTACAAGCTGCTGCTGACCTACACCAAGATGCTTGATAAGTGTATCCGGGCTGACTGAAAGTCCAACCTTTTTCAGCAATTCAACTGTCCTTCTTCGCTGTTCATTCCAGTCGATAAGACCACTCTTTGTCAGCTCATTTCCCATGAAAATGTTCTCGGTAATTGAGAGCTCCGGAATCATCGTGAGCTCCTGATGGATAATCGCGATTCCCGCCTGTTCAGATTCCTTTATGTTTCGGAACTTCATTTCCCTGCCATCAAAAATTATCTGTCCGTCATAAGAACCGTAAGGATAAACTCCTGACAAAACTTTCATCAATGTAGACTTTCCGGCACCGTTCTCACCACATATGGAGTGAATCGAATCTCTTGTGACTTCAAGTGTTACATCCGAAAGGGCTTTCACCCCGGGAAATTCCTTTGTAATTCCTCGCATTTCCAGAATTAAAGGATTTTCATTCATTACTTCCTTCAACCTCCTCTAGTTTGCTAAATATCTAAGAAAAGTTTTCTTAACTTATTTTGCCGTAAGATACTGACTGGGCTTTCCCAAAACCTTATCAGTTGCAATTGCTGCAGCTCCGTAAAGAGTAGGGTCAACGCTCAGCTCCGACATCACTATATCAACCTGTGAATACAGTTCCGGAATTGTTCTCTCCTCAACGATTCTTTTTATTTCAGGTAAAAGAATATCCGATGCCTTGGAAATTACATCACCGATAACTATAATGTCCGGATTATACGAATTTATAAGCGTTACACATCCATAAGCTATATATCCCGCCATTTCATTCATGAGCTCTGTTACCACTTCATTGCCATCTCTTGCAGCTTTAAATATGAGTTCATACTCATCAGCTCTCTTCAGCTTTTTATCTGTGAATAATGACGGTACTGCTTTCTTTGCTCTGTTAAGCAGTGCCTGCGTCGAGGAATAAAGCTCCAGGCATCCGTAGTTCCCACATTCGCATCTGGGTCCGTTGACATCTATACTTATGTGTCCGATCTCACTTGCAGCTCCCAGTTTTCCCAGCAGAATCTCTTCATTCACAACTATTCCGGAACCGACACCCTCTCCCATCAGGAAATATGCCAGGGTATTCATGGGCTTCTTATGATTTCCGAACCACCACTCTGCCATTGCTCCGGCATTAGCATCCTGTTCTATGAAAACCGGTTTGCTAAACTCATTCTCAAATTCCCTTACAAAATTCACATCATGCCAGGCAAGCATTCGTGAAACAATTGCTATATGTCCTTCATTTCTAAGGTAAGGACCGGGAACTGCCATTCCAATCGCAACAACATCCTCATATTTATCCAGATAATATCGAATTTGTTTTTTCATATCCTTCAGGACGATTGCCGGATCTTTCTCTATATCGAATTCTGTTTCTGTCTGTTCGTAGAACTTGCCGGATATATCAAACATCCCGATTGTGTACATATGTCTTTGAAATTTCACTCCCACAACCAGGTTGTTTTCCGAGTTGAGCTTCAGCCCGATTGCCCGTCGATTTCCATTCCCCTTTACAATTCCGGATTCTATTACAATTCCTTCATCTATGAGCTGAGCAACTATTTTTGTTATGGAAGCCTGTGTAAGTCCTGTCATCTTTGCCAGTTCAGCTCTCGAACAAATTTCATTCTGTTTTTCTTTTTGGTGAATAATCTTAACTATCTGAGCTCTATGCGCTTCGTTAAGATCACTGTTATTGATTATTGGATTCTTAACCAATTTATAATCATCCCCTAATAAAACTTTGTTTATGTTTCAGCCGTTAATATATTAACTTTGTTAATATATTATGCACATTTATACCTAAGGTCAATACATAATCAGTTTTCATTGTAAATATTGTATACTTACACTAACCGCATTCCCCTTTTTTGGTAATTTTTCACATATAACACTTTAAACCTTCATGTAATAATCCCAAAAAAGCCCTCAAAATAGGCAATATTCATCAAATTACATCAAAATAACGCAAAATATCACTCAAACTCAATCAAAAAAAGTAAAAAGAAAAGCCAAGGGTCAGTCAAGGGGACGGTTCTTCTGACTTAATTAACCATAAGGTTAATCAAGTCAGAAGAACCGTCCCCTTTTGACTGAACCTTGACTTATTATTTCAAAAGACCTGCCATAACAAATACCAATGGTGAATTCCAGTAAATAGTGATTTCATTTAATGAGTAGCAACCAACATCGTCTAAGTAGCACTTCATGGGAGCTGTATCCTTCGGAAGTGTCTGTGCCTTTTCATCTTGAAGTCCCGAGTTGGGGCCTCCGGATACAAGTCCCGGCCATGGCTCATCAATACCATCTACAGCAGTAGGACGAAGGTGTGGATTCCTGTATGCCTTCTCTCCATTACCTGTAACATAGCTGACATCCATACTATTGCAGCCAAGCAGGTAATCAAGTCCTGAAGTAAGTACCTTCTTATATTCATCCTTCGGATCAAGGAGTCCTGCAACAGTGAGAACCATCATATACTTAAGAACTTCCATATTGCTGCCCCAGATAAAATCGCTCTTTAGCATGCAGAGATTAAAGCCGTTCTCAGACGCATTTTTACATAATCTCTCTGCTTCCTCCAAAATACTGTTTTTGGAAAGCTCTTTAAGCTCACTATCCTCTCCTGTAAGGAGCATTGAAAGAGAACCAAAACCGGCCACATCAGTCCATCCAAAGCAGGTAAAGATATTACCCTGATAGAACTTGAAGGAGTCCTCCTTATCATATGCTGCAACCTTGTCACGTAGTGCAAGAGCATCGTCGTAGTATTTCTTATCCCCCGTAGCTTCATATAAAGAGCAGGCTGCCCAATATCTATTTGAAAAATCCTCGGGTTCCGGATATTCACCGGTATTTGATCCTTCAGCATTTTTGAAAAGAAGGGGCTCAGGATTAGACTGCAGCCATTCATATGCCTTAAGTGACTTCTCCATAAGAAGATCAGCATATTTGCTGTCATAATCTTTGTAAACAACTGATGCAAGTGCAAAAACAGCAGCAATATCAGCTGTCGCAAGAGAAGATACGCTAAATAAGAATAACTCAGCTTTATCCTCCTCAGGCATGATAAAATCAGCATGATTGAAGGTTGTAACCTTATGCCACACAGAACCGTTTTCGCGCTGCATCTTCATAAGGAAATCAAGCTCGACCTTTACTTCCGCCAAAATGTCAGGGAGTTCTCCCTTTTCACATTTCTCAGAAGGAATGTCGAATTTCACATCCAAAAGGTTATTAAAGAATCTCACTCCATAAAGAAGATGTGCCACTGCTACAGCTCCGGCAGTTGAGTATCTTCCATAGTCTCCTGCATCATGCCATCCGCCGCATACATCCACAGGATCTGTGTCCTCACCGTAAACGGTAGCCTTTGTAAGATGACAGGGCTCGTGGTAATATTCACCGGCAAACTCCTTGCTAAGTCCATGTCCACATCTAAGATAATAGAAGCATTTGCATATATCGTGCATCAGCTTATCATAGCTTTTTTCGGAAATATCAAAGCTGACACTCTCTGCATCTCCTGCTACGACCTTATATTTTCCCTGACCGGTAAAAGAGCTAAAGTCAGCAATATAAGTATCTTCACCTGAGATTTCATCCGTTCCGAAATGACTTGTTTTCCCCTCAAATACTATCTTCTGATTTTCATCAACAAGTTTGAAATCCGGGCTTTCAAAGTTAAGAACAGCCTTCTTGTCACAATTTGGTAAAAAACCAACCTGATTAGTAAATATTTTTCCCATAATCTTCTATTTCCTTCTCAAAGCTCTTATAAATCAGTAAAATTTCTCATACCAGAAAATCTTAATACAAAAAATCCTGTCAGGCAATCAGCTACCTGACAGGATAAGAAAAATATTAAATATTATGATAAAAAAATCTACTTAATATAATTAAATATGGTTAGCAACCTCAAATGCATCCCAGATACCATACATAATGTTAGATACCTGTCTTGCATCTCCAAGAAGATATATCTCATCTACATCATTCTTGTGCTTGTTATAAAGCGTATTTTCACTGGTGTAACCAACGCAAAGCACTACGCTGTCTGCGCTAAGTTCCTTTGTACCGTCTGCCACTTCAGCCTTAAGGACGCCATCTTTATATCCTGTAACCTTAGCTCCGGTTACAACATCGATGCCGTTAAACGGAATCAGCTTTTCAAGCATCTCCTTATTAGCTGAGCAAAGAGGTCCGTTAACTGCAAGTATCTTATCGAGCGCCTCAACGATTGTCACCTTCTTGCCCTTCATTGCAAGGTCAAGTGCTAGCTCGCATCCAACAAGTCCGCCACCGACAACTACTACATTATCACCGGTCTCCTTCTCTCCAAGAAGTACCTGCTCAGCAGAATAAACCTTATCGTCATCACCAATTGAGAACATCTTCGGTCTTGAGCCTGTAGCAAGAATAACTGCATCATAGTGATTGTCGAGAATCTCTCTCCCCGAAGCCTCTGTATTGAAGTGAACCTCAACATTAAGGCGTGTCATCTCATCCTCATACCACTTTGCAAGAGCAAGATCATCTTCCTTGAAAGAAGGTGCTCCTCCGGGTATAAGATTTCCGCCAAGTCTTCCTGTCTTTTCAAAAAGTACAGGCTCATGACCTCTCTCTGCAAGTACTCTTGCAGCCTCACAGCCTGCAACACCACCACCGACGATAAGAACCTTTTTCTTCTTACAGATAGGATTGAGTCTGTTAACTCGCTCCTTACCTGCCTGAGGGTTAACCGCACAGTTGGTAAGTGAATATGCCTGAATACGACCCATGCAGCCTTCCTGGCAACTTATGCAGGGACGAATCTGGCTTAAGTTATTTCTTCTTATTTTATTTACAATATCAGGATCAGCCAGTGTAGGACGACCAAGAGAAATCATGTCGCACGCACCACTTTCAAGGCAGTCGAGAGCTGTATCAGGATTGTCCACACGACCAGCCATGATTACAGGAATGTTCACGTTTTCCTTTGTAATTCTTGCAAACTCTCTGTAAGGAGCCTTCTCCATGTACATCGGCGGGTGATTCCACCACCATGCATCATAAGTTCCCGCATCTACATCAAGTGCATCATAGCCATATTTCTCAAGAAGCTTTGCTGCCTCGATACCTTCCTCGATATCACGGCCCTTCTCCTCAAACTCTTCTCCGGGAAGTGCACCTTCACGCCAATCCTTGACCATACTCTTAAGTGAAAATCTAAGAGCAACAGGGAAATCCCATCCGCAGGTTTTTGCAATTTCTTCACGAATTTCTTTTGCAAATCTAAGTCTGTTCTCAAGTGATCCGCCGTACTCATCTGTACGCCGGTTAAAGAAAGAAATTGCAAACTGATCAATAAGGTAGCCTTCATGAACAGCATGAATCTCAACTCCATCAAAGCCTGCACGCTTTGCATTGTAAGCTCCCTTGCCAAAACTCTCAACAATTCCGTGAATTTCTTCTACTGTAAGAGGTCGGCAGGTCTTATCAAGCCATCTGTGTGGAATGGGTGATGCGGAAACTGGAGGAAACTCTCCTAAATTAGTAGGAATAGTAACACGTCCGAATCCGCCACTCATCTGTAGGAATATCTTTGAGCCATAAGCATGAATGCGCTCTGTCATCTCACGGCTGGTTCTCACAAACTGAACCGGATTATATGTTGAATTAGGAGTGTTGGGAAATGAAGGCTTCTCAATCTCAGTATCAGAAAAAGTAACCCCTGTGATAATGAGACCAATTCCACCCTGTGCGCGTCTGGTGTAATAATCAATTCCCCTGTCATTCCATCCACCCTCGCAGTCGCCAAGCCCAAGCGGTCCCATAGGTGCCATTGCATAACGATTTTTAATTTCCAGTTTGCCAATCTTTATTGGCTCAAAAAGTTCCCGGTATTTCATTAGTAACCTCCTTATACCTGCTGTATTTAAAAATATATATTCCCCAAGTAAATGAATTTCTTCAATATAATAAAATTTTACTCGGACTTTGAATAACCATCAACAAAAGGTTATGTTTGCACAACTATTTTTTAAGACCTTAGTTCATCATGTAAATGCCTTTAAGAAAACTGCGCTTTCTGTTGTAGTTTCCCACCCTTGTTATTTTGTTGTGCAATTCTAACAATATTTTCAATTTATTCTTGTAAGAAATATTCACTGCTCTAAAAAATAATATTTCGCATTTTTATTGTTGCGCATGTATCAATATATGATTATAATTCGCTATGGTTAAGATATGCGATGCAGGTTGACACTTGCAGCGCAAAGCTATAGGGACTATAACATGTCTACCGTTTGCACCTTACTTGATTATTATGATGACTTTATTTGAGCATGGGACATGTTGCCCATGCTTTTTTGTGTTGTTTGCGATTGCTTAAGCAATCAGAAAGAGAATGGTAAAAAAATGAAAAAGAAAAGCAGAAACATGGTTCGTAGCATCATCCTTATTGCCTCTGTCCTTGCGCTTTTAATGTCAGCGCTCATAGGGTTTATCGGTTATAACCATATTAAGAAGGCATACCTCACTTCCTTCTCAGAAGGACTTCAGGCAGCTGCTATCCTGGTTGAAAATCAGCTCACACATTCAGTTGATGGTGATTGGTCAGTATCAGAAGACGGTCAGCTTATGAAGGGTGATACAGCAGTTCACGATATGTATCAGGAACAGCTTGATGACCTTCACGCAAGAACAGGAATGGATTTCACTTTATTCTATGGTGATACACGTTATGTTACTTCACTTAAGGATGCTGAAACCGGACAGCGCATGGAAGGTACAAAAGCTTCAGATGTTGTTATTTCAACAGTATTAAATGGCGGAAACGAATACCTTGCAGAAAACTTCCAGATCGGTGGTCAGGATTGGTACGCATATTACCTTCCTCTTAAGAATTCAGACGGTTCTATCGTAGGAATGGTATTCGCAGGAAGAGATACTTCAGTCGTTGTTGCAAACATGTCAGCAGCTATGAAGGCAATTATTGCAACTTTCGCCCTCTTCTTCATATTTAACTGGATTGTAGCTCGTATTATTATCAGCAGATCCACAAAGTCAATCCGCGATATCGTAAACGGACTTCAGCAGCTTGAAGATGGTGATCTTTTCTTCTATATTGATGATCGCACATTCAACCGTAAGGATGAGCTTGGTGTTATCGCAGGAAGCTCAGCTCAGGTTCGTGACAAGCTTCAGGATGTTATCAGCGCTACCAAGAAGCTTTCAGAGGACGTGTCTACATCGGGTATTAACCTTGCATCTTCAGCAGAGACAGCTTCTCACGTTGCAGAGCAGGTAACTACAGCAGTTGAAGATATCAGCCGCGGTGCTCAGTCACAGGCTGAGAGCGTTGAGAACTCAGTTAACAACACAAACGAAATGGGTGACAGCATCGACGATATCACAGTAAGAGTTGAGGATCTTTCAACAGCAGCAAACGAGATGTTAACAGGTGCAAACCGCACTGTAGATACACTTAGTCATCTCATGACTAAGAATGCAGACGTTATGTCTTCAATGAATGACATCAACGACCAGATTCGTCTTACAAACAACTCTGTTAAGGATATTGCAGAGGCATCAAATGTAATTACAGCTATTGCTGAGCAGACTCACCTTCTTTCTCTTAACGCTTCTATCGAGGCTGCAAGAGCAGGTGATTATGGTAAGGGCTTCTCAGTAGTTGCTCAGGAGATCGGTACTCTCTCTTCACAGTCTAAGGAAGCAGCCGTTTCAATCAACAAGATCGTTGATGCACTTGTAAGCGAGTCTCAGAAGAGCGTTGATACTATCGAGCAGCTCAGCGAGAGCATGCAGGAGCAGAACGAGCAGCTCACTACAACAAAGAATGATATGGATGCAGTTGTTATAAATGTTAACAACGTAGACAGCTCAACAAAACTCATTGCTGAAAGAGTTCATATGCTTAACGAGCTTAAGACAAACTTCTCAGATATCATCTCCGAGCTCTCTGCTATTTCTCAGCAGAACGCAGCTTCTACACAGGAGACAAACGCATCTATGGAAGAGCTTAATGCTACATTCGCACTTATCAGCGATGCTGCAAATGACCTTCGTAAGATGGCTGAGACACTTAACGAAAAGATGGATTACTTCTCCTTAGCTGAGGAAGAGAAAAAGACAGCATAATAGATAAAATAATATATCAGAAAGGCTACTGTTCACTTGAACAGTGGCCTTTTTTCAATTAATAAACTTTTAATAGCGATTTTCTTATTGATAAATACAATTATGCTAACATAAATTTAATAATACGCAGTATTTCGCAATCTTTGAGGTGGTGCCAATGATTAGTGGTTTTAAAAACAGTCTTGTTAAGAGGGTATTTTCCTGTTGTGCAATTGCAGCAGTTGCACTTTCATTTGGATGTGGAAACACCTCAGTTTCCCAGGTGTCTGAGACCGATGAAAAACCAAACGTAAATATGGTTGAAGAAGCACTGAGTAATGTTGGAAATCCCACTGATCTTGTGGCTGAGGAAGGTGCTACCATTGAGATCACATACTGGGATGGATCTCCTGCCGATGCGCAGGCCTGGGATACTATACTTAATAAACTTGAATCGGACCACCCTGAAATCCAAATAGTACGTCAGATGTACCCTGCTACCGAATACAGAGATATCATGGACTCCAGAATAAACAATGGTGACTGGCCCGATGTTATAAGGTATCAGTATCAATATCTTGGTCGTTTTAAGTCTCAGGATGTAATGCTCGACCTCACTCCCTATTTATCAAAGAATGATCTTATGGATATAAATGAGGGTTTCCTTGCCAGTGGACTTTATAATGGCCAGATAGTTGCTCTTCCGCATCATACAGACGTGATTGCTATGTTTTACAACAAGCGTATGTTTGAAAATTCAGGCATCCGAATTCCCAAGAACATCGCGGATGCCTACAGCTGGGATGAGCTAAAGGACATAGCAAGGAAAGTAAAACAGGATAACAAGCTGCAATATGCCGGAACCGGAATCTGGCTAAACAACCTTGGATACAGATATCTGCCTTTCGTATACATGAATGGTGGATCACTCCTTGACGAGAGCCAGACCAATATAACCGTCGATACAAAACAATTCCGTGAAGCGGTGCAGTTCTACAAAGATATGAGGGATGAGAATCTGTTCTCGGAATCAGGCTTTACCGGACCTCAGGAGGCGAATAATCTTTTCGTATCAGAAGAGGTAGCATTTGACTTTGCAGGAAGCTGGCACTGTTCATTTATGCAGGAAAAAATGCCCGACAACTGGGGCGTTACCTATATGCCTCAAAAAGATGGAAAGACAGGCACAGATATGGGCGGCAATTCCATTTTCTGCTATAAAAACACAAAATATCCCAAAGCTGCTGCAATCGTGGCTTCATACATAACCAGTAAAGATGTCATGAAAACCTTTTGTGAAACCGGGAATTTCATTCCGGTTCGAAACAGCCTTTTGAATATGAGCCTGACATACGAGAACTTTAATGATGAAATGCAATTGTTTTATGAGGTTGCCAAGACACTGGATCCAAAGATGGCAGCTGATGAAACCTCCGAGCATTTTACTGATCTCAACATCATATTCGGAAACAACATGGATAAAATTGTTTTCGATAAATCCGCGACCGTCGATGCTGTAATAAAAAACTGTAAAAAGGAAATGCAGGCAGCTCTCAAAAATCAGTAAAACCTGGCCATTTTCTTAGAGGATCTGTTATGAAAAATCATTTTTCAATAATCGGATTCAAACTAAACAAAAAATATTTATTCATTTCTTTCTTGGGAATGTTTCTTGCCGGACTTTTCATCATAGTATTGTTCTACAATCTCTACAATACTTCCAAAGAGAGCCTTATTAATCTGTGGAAAAATGATGTAACTGACGCAACTAACGGTGTTGATTCCTATCTTTCTACCCCCGCGGACGCAGTTGAATTCTTATCTGCAAAACTGAACTCAATGATAAATTCCAATGCTTCTTCAGATGAAATCAGTGCTTATCTTGCTTCCGAATCAGAAGTGTACTCAAAGCTTATTGAGGGCAGCCAGCTTGGAATTTACGGCTATTTTAACGGTGAATATCTTAATGGAACCGGATGGGTTCTGGATGAAGCCTACGAGCCTACTGAGAGACCATGGTATAAGGCTGCGCTTGATAGTCAGGGACGGGCTGTAATAACAACTCCATACCTTAGCGCAGAGACACACACTATGATGATCACCGCATGCAAACTCTTAGATGATGGAAAAAGCGTAGTCGCAATGGACCTTTTCCTAGAAGAGCTTGAGGACTATGTTCAGCGCCTAACCGTTGAAAACAATGCAGAGGCAGCCATCATTATTGATAAAAACGGAACCGTAATCGCACACTCCAATTATATGGAAGTCGGTAAAAACTATAACACTGAATGGGGAGATGCCGGCAGACAACTTGTGGACGCACTTGTAACAAAATTTGACGGAAGTGCTGTTTTGTCCGATCAAAATGGCAGCCATGCGGCCTTTTTTGACAGATGCAACAAAGGCTGGTATGTAGTCCTTATCATGGATGAAAAAAGTGCATTCATTTCACTTAGAATAATATATATATTGGCAGCTCTCGCTCTTATAGTTGTACTGGTAATTATATTTTTTATCTCAAGCTACATGGGACACAAACAGAATGAAGTAGAACACCTGAGCAGGGAAGTGCTTGCTGTAGCAGACATATATGTATCAATGCTGCATATAGACCTTGACACTGACACAGTTTCTGTTGTTCGCGGAAACGAAGATGTAGACAGACTTCTTGGAGGTAATTTTGAAAGCTTCAGCTTCAGAACTGATGAGTTTGCAGAAAAGATGTGCGCAGAGCACTTTAGAGATATGTTAAAGAGCTTCCTTGATGTTGATACACTTTATGAGCGTATGGAAAATGTTAATACCATTTCATGCGAATTTGTTGATGACAAAGATCGATGGGTCCGCATGAGATATATCGCACTAAAAAGAGATGAAAGCGGACATATGACTCAGCTTCTACTTGCTATTGAGTCCATAGATGATGATAAGAAGAAGCAGGAGAAGCTCCGTGTTTTGTCAGAAACTGATCGAATGACAGGGATCATGAACAGAGGAAGCGGCGAGCAGCGAATTCGCGAAAAATTATCAACCGCGGACGGCGGAATGTTCTGCCTTATGGATGCCGACAAATTCAAATACGTAAATGACACCTTCGGACATTCTGTAGGTGATAAGGTTCTTATTGCAATTGCCCATACTCTTAAGGATTCCTTCCGTGACTCCGACGTGGTATTCAGGCTCGGAGGCGATGAATTTGCCGCATTTGCAGTGGGGGTCAAGGATAGTGACATCGGAATGATAATCATGGATAGATTTTTTAAAAAGCTTGATCTTATTGATATTCCGGAGCTCAAGGGTCATAAGATATCTGTCAGCGTCGGGGCAGCCTTCTATGACTCTGAGACTCACGAACCCTTTGAAAAGCTCTATGAGAGAGCTGATAAAGGAACATATCAGAGCAAAAAAACTACAGGTAACAAGGTTACCTTCATGTAGCAGATGATATAAATTCTTCCAATGTAGAGAATATCACTTCAGGTTCAACAGGTTTTGACAGGTGTGCATTCATTCCTGCCTGAAGACTGCGCTGTACATCCTCATCAAAAGCATTGGCTGTAAGAGCGATGATAGGAATCTTTTTCGCATCCTGCCTGTCAAGTGCCCTAATCACAGTTGTGGCTGTAAGGCCATCCATTTCCGGCATTCTCATATCCATCAAAATAGCGTCATAATAGCCTTCCGGATGGTCTTCAAACATCTGTACCGCTATTTTTCCATTCTCAGCATGCTCAACCTCGAGTTTTTTGATATCAAGAATTTTCATCATAATTCTTGCATTAACTTCAATATCCTCGGCCAGAAGTATCCGCTTTCCGGCAAGGGATTTCTCAACTTCTTCATTACCGGATGCTTCACTCTTTTCCTGCACCTCGTCTTCGTCCACATGGTCGGAATCCATAAGTGTCACAGTAACAACAAACCTTGTTCCCTCTCCTTTTTTACTGGTGACGCTGATCTCACCATTAAGCATGTCAACAATATTCTTTGTTATTGCCATGCCAAGGCCGGTACTGCCGTATTTATTGGTGTTAGATGCATCCTCCTGACTGAAGGCATCAAAAATGCGCGGAAGATATTCTTCATCCATTCCGATTCCGTTATCTATAACCGTGAACTTAAGAAGGCTTTTACCTCCGTAATTCTTGGTTCTCTCAACAGTAAAGCTGACGTCGCCGCCTGCAGGTGTAAACTTTACAGCATTCCCAAGGATATTGATAATTATTTGCTCGAGCTTCATCCCATCGCCGATAAAAAATCTGTCTACATCCCCTATTATCTGCGAAGTGTAGTTTATGTCCTTGTCCTTGCACTGGCTTCCTATAATTGTATCCACCTGATCAAGAAGCTTTCTGAGTGAAAATTCCTCATTTTTAATGACCATTTTTCCTGACTCAATTCTGGACATATCAAGAATATCGTTGATAATCTTCAAAAGATGATCAGCAGAAGAACCGATCTGTTCAAGATAATCTCTTGTCTGATCGGAAATATCAGGATCACTAAGGGCGATCTTATCAATACCTATAATTGCGTTCATAGGCGTTCTGATTTCATGGCTCATGCTGGAGAGGAAAGCGGTCTTTGCCTTACTTGCCTCTTCCGCAACCGAAAGCGCATCGCTAAGAGCCTGGCTTTGTTCAAGTGTTCTTCGCATCTCTGCATCAACATCTGTAAAGCCGACTCCTATAGAATGAACTATATGATCTTCTCTGTCCTCAACTCTTCTTACACCTGCAATTCGTATCATCTCATAAGATTCCCTGCCATCCTTTATACTCAGATAGCTATACGCAATCAGGGTCTCATTTAAAAGTCTTTGACGAATATTTACAGGATCTATGAATTTGAGAAACTCTTCCCTATAATTTTCTGCCACGTGTTCATGGGCATAGTTTCTGAATGTGGTGCTAAAGCAAAAGGTCTCTCCTTCCTTTAATCCGTTTTCAAGCTCTGTATGAGATCTAAAGCAGGTACCCTTATCCTTATCAAGATTGACATAATATACGCTCCAGTAATCCGAAGCCAGCGCAGTGATCATATTGTTGGCCTGTCTTTGGGCATGATCCATATAGAGCCTCAGGTGATCTCTTACGCTGTGGATTTTTAGACCGATAAGCTGAATTTCATTTCGCGCGACACCTTCCAAATTTCCCGTCTTTTTCTCATATTCTGCAATATCTGCGCCGGAGGAATCAGCCAGCTCCCTTGTGATATCATCAACATCCTCTGCAAGGTCATTTAAATCATTTACAAGCACATCAAAATAGCTCCTGACATTTCTCATTACAAAAATAATCAGGAATACTCCTACTACAACCGTTATCATGATATCTGCAAGTATTATTCTTACAAAACTTTTTGTCTGCTCATCATACCAGGTGGCACTAAAATCAACTGCCACTATTACTGCCACATTCCCGGCAGAATCAAATACAGGGCTGTATGCACTGTAGAACTTACCCCAGGAATCCTCATAGGGATCCATATCAACTGAAGGGATGCCATTGCTCGCATTATTAAGTGCTTCCGTATAAACAATAGGTGACCCAAATTCACCTGGGTCCTCGGCAGGATCAATTGAGAACACAAACTCAGACTCACCGACCTTCTTTATACAATAAATGTATTTTAATTCCATATTATTCTGGAATGCTCTGAGCTTGTCCATTTCAGCTTCGTAATCTTCTGATCCTTCATCCTCTGCCGTGAAGGTACCTACAACATCCCCATCAAGCATGGATGCTGCAGTGTTTGACATATCCAGCATCCTGCTGTTGATCAAAGATTTAATAGCCTTCTGTGATTGCATGGTTAATGACACACCAAGAAAAACATCTGCAAAGAGAAGGAATAGTGATACACCTGTAATTATCTGCGTGGTAAGGCTCCATTTTCTACTCTTCATAGGCTTGCCCTCTCCACTGTCAGAATCTCATTTAATGTTTCAATAAGCTTGCCAATGTCAATTGGCTTAGCAATATGTCTGTCCATTCCTGCATCAAGTGCAGCCTCAACATCCTCCTTAAAAGCATTTGCTGTCATGGCAACTATCGGTATTCCGGAAATCTCAGGATCATCTAATGCACGGATTTGTCTTGTCGCTTCATATCCATTCATTACAGGCATCTGAACATCCATAAGAATTGCCTGATAGTAACCTGCTTCAGAACTTTTTACCTTATCAACTGCTTCCGCGCCATTTTCCGCATAGTCAACCTGGAAGCCGAATTTCTTCAAAATCCTAATGGCAATCTCCCTGTTTACAGGCTGATCGTCAACAAGTAAAAGCCTTACCTTTGTATAATCAATCTGTCTTCCATGGAGCGCATCACTTTCATTTTCTGCCATCTCGGAAGCATCAACTGTAGGAAAGCTTATGTCGATTACAAATTCTGTTCCCTTGCCCTTTTCAGTCTCAACAGTTATGGAACCATCCATAAGATCTAAAATATTCTTGGTAATGGCCATACCAAGGCCGGTTCCCTGAATATCAGTGGCATCCTTCTCTCTCTCGTAGGCTTCAAATACCTTCTCTGCGAATTCAGGACTCATGCCCATTCCGGAATCCTTAACACTTATTCTGTAATAAGCTCTGCTTGCACCTTCCGATATCTGGTAAAGAGACACCCTGACGCTCCCACCTTCAGGTGTAAATTTATATGCATTACTAATAAGATTAAGCATTACTCTGTTTAATCGGTTAGCATCACACATTACATAACGATTCTTGATATTCTCAGCATCAAGCACAAAGTCTATTCTCTTTAGCTTCATCTGCGTGGAAAAGATATCTCTGATATCATCCATGCACTTTTTGAGATCTGTCTTTACAATATCCAGTTCCATCTTGCCGTTTTCTATTCGGCTCATATCAAGGATATCATTCACAAGAGCCAGAAGATGCTTACTTGAGGCCTCAATTTTATCCAGATACTCGCGTCCCTCATCCGGCATGTTATCAACATCCTTAGCCAGTTCCGTATATCCAATAATGGCATTCATTGGCGTTCTGATGTCATGACTCATGTTCGACAAAAAGTCACTCTTGGCCTTGCTGTTTTCCTCCGCTCTGGCCTTTTGCACCTCAAGATCCTTTTCTCTGTGCATCATATTGTTATAAATGGAAAACATTATGAAAAGAGCAACCAAGATAGTCGCCATCTGCAAAATACTATTCATCTGCATTGAGTCATTGACTCTTTCAACCTGCTTTGCTATATAATCCTCTGACTCAATTATTTCATTTAAAGTCAGAGTGACCCCATGAGCAGAGAGCTCAGTCTCGTTATACTCATCAATATTTACAAGTACCTCAGCTGTTGTTTTCTTGGTAGCTTCGCGAAACCACAGCATTGACAGGAAAAAGACAAGGAACAATAGCGTTATCCATACTACTGTTGATCTGCCAAAGCGTCTTTTCCTGTCCCTCATGTACACGTGACGGAATGCAAAAAAGCCCAGCATACTCCACACGATCAATATCAGGTAGGACTCTGTGGCAAGCTTACTTATAGACCATACTCCCGGTATGAGGAAATATATTGTATATGTCATCGAAATAAGAAAACCCACCATTCCTGTCACTTTTACAGGAAGATAGTTTTCTTTTCTGGCGGTTTTAAAAGCGGTCCATGAAGTATATACATAAGCAAGAGTCGCACCTACAGTATTTACATCAATGATCCATCCTATTGCTGTTCTTCCAAAAAGCGGGATTGGAATAGATATCAGAACGAGTACGAAGATTACATTTGCCGGAACACCCTGCTCATTGATTCTGGTGAATCTGCTTCCTATCATATTGTCTTTAGCCATGGAATAGACAAGCCTGCTGGCTGCTATGAGATTACCTACAAGGCCGGTCATAATCCCACATACAGCTGCAATTCCTAGAATTACAAGCCCCTTGTCTCCCATGTAAGTTTTGACTGCATTAAACGTTGGCAGCCCCTTAACTCCGGAAAGATTTTCCAAATCCTTAATATAATACTTCCAATAGGAATACTCCTTTGGCAGCGCAGATGCAGCAATGAGCACCAAAAGCGAATAGGCAATTACTCCTGAAATAAGAGCTATGACAATGATTGGAAAGGCTTTTTTGACATTAAAGGAATACTCTTCTACCGAATGGGTGATAGATTCAAATCCGACATAAGCCCATGGTGCGAGAAAGACAATTCTCATGATCTGACCGGCACGTCCGGTATCTGCCGCATAGTAGGGTTTAAGGTTTTGCAAAGGCTGACTTCCCGATGAAAAGATGCATATTGCGCAAAAGACGATACCTCCAATTAAAAGTATCGCCATTACAATCTGTACTATTTCCGAGAATTTAACACCGTGGATACATACTCCACACGCAATTCCCAGTGCAAGAAGGCTCAGCAGTACTTCACCCAAATACACAGTGTAGCCTGCAACTGTATAGTGAAATCCAAATTGAAACAGACTCCCGAAAAGATTTCTGAAAATAATCGGAAGAGCTGTTACATTTGCCCATACTATTGCTATATAGACAAGCATCAAAAACCAGGTGCTGATAAAACCGTGATCATATCCCAGCGTATTCTTAGTGTAGGCATAAGTACTTCCACAGTCAGGATAATGCACCATCATGTAAAAATAATTAATACCGACAAGCAGCATCACAAGCCCGCCAATGATCATTCCAATGACGGTACCAATTGGTCCTGCCATTGGGAGGAACGTGGTGCCGGGCATGACAAATGATCCCCAGCCCACACTGCACCCAAAAGCCAGAGCCCAGGCTCCGATTGGAGTTAGATATTCTCTTAAGTTAGAATTATCATTTGTTTTTCCCATTTAACAATAATCCATTATCACTTATGTCCCACGACACCTGTCGATCTCATATGAGAGCGTACAATCTTCAAAGAATTCATTACTCTCCCACTTCCTGTCTATTCTGTCGATCACAACATTGATATCGCTCTCTTCCGTTTTTACCAAAACTACCATCGTCTGATTTTTGCTATACCTTGTTACTACATCACTTTCTCTTAGCAGGCCGCTGACCATTTCAGTAAAGCTGCTTGTAGCTTCATCAATATTTACTCCTGTATCGGCATCAATCGTATACAAAAGCACAAATACTGAGCTTCTGTAATTTGATACCATCCTGTTCAAAAATCTATATACTGTCATTAACTGCTCAGTATTAAGCACAAGAGCACCTTTTTTAGGGCTTCTCTCTCCCATGAGCATCATTGCCGCAGAAAGAGCCTTGGTTTTCTCATCTACATTCTTTTCTTCAGTTTTTTCTTCCAAGAAAACCTTGTAGCCATGCTTGCCGTTTTGTTTTACATCATAGAGAGCTTTATCCGCCTTCTTGAAAAGTGTAAGGAAATCCTTTCCTTCATTTGGAGCAAAAGCACACCCGATGGATGCTCCCAGTGGGATTTGCATATCCTCTCCCATCAGTTCCTTTGCAGATTTAACTATCTCCGCGTTTATAAAATCGGACTTTTTCGCCACAATCTCTTCGCTATCGATGTTCTTACAGTAAATGACGAACTCATCGCCGCCCATTCTACCTGCGATATCAGTGGATCTGATTGCAGCGCAAAGAATCTGAGCGAAGCGTATAAGTACTTTGTCGCCCATGTCATGTCCATAGATATCATTTACAGGCTTAAAGCTGTCGAGATCTATCATCATGAGCGCTCCGCCAAACTTTTTACAAACACTGTCTATCTCTTCCTGGGAGGCCTTCTTGTTTAAAAGCCCGGTCATAGGATCAGTTCCTGCTGCCTTCTTGAGCCCCTTTATCTGTTCAAGATTCGCAAAAATATTAGATATACGCCGAAGAAGAACATCTGCCCTGAAAGGCTTCCTGATATAGTCAATCGCACCTATTGAGAAACCTTTACTTTCAGTCTCATCCTTTTTGTCAGCTGTCATAAACATAAAAGGAATATTCTTTCCAAGCTCTTCCTGAACGATGATCCTGAATTTGAATCCGTCTATTTCAGGCATTCTAAGATCAGAAAGCACCAGGTCCGGCGGGCTCTCCTCAATGATGCTGATGGCTTCTTTAGCCGAGGATGCGCAAACCGTCTTATATTCGCTTTTCAGAATATTATCTGTCATTCTAAGAGATATTATTTCATCATCCACAATGAGGATTTTGTGATCTTTCATAGTAATCTCCTGCAATTTAACGCCGGATTAATTACCGGCTATAAATCGCTCCGGTTAGTGTAAAATGGCTTCTTAATAAATCGTACCATATACATTTTTCCAAATAAGAAAAAACGTATAAAAAAATATTAAAATTCTATATTCTTTTGAATAATTGAGTTTTTAAGGTATAATATTAATATTGCAACTGTGTTTTATAGAGGAGAAAGCTATGACAATAGATTCACTTAAAGCATTTGGCGCAAATACTGAAGAAGGCTTGGAAAGATGCATGGGAATGGAGGATTTCTATCTTGAAATGATAGAGCTTGGCATTTCCGATGAGCGCTTTGATAACCTCGGAGGTTTTCTTAAGGATGGCAATCTGGATGAAGCCTTTGAGACGGTTCATGCACTTAAGGGTGTAATAGGGAATCTTGCTCTTACTCCACTTTATGAAACCATAAACGAAATCACAGAGCATCTTCGCGCCAGAGAAAGCATGGACTATGGTCCACTTTATGAAAAGCTGATAAGTCAGAGAGATGCTATCAGAAATCTGTAAATGAATTTATTAAATAGAAAAACAGACCGATTCCCAAAAGGATTCGGTCTGTTTTATTTACTTATATTCACTTATCCCACAATACTCTTAATCATTTTCCAGTCGGTGCAGCGCTTATACCCATCACCCGGAAGCTCAGCCTCCTGATTCCAGGGTCTGTCAAAGACAAGCACCTTTAAATCCGGCAGATGATCAAAGAACTTGAACGCCAGAGGTGAATCTTCAATTGCATAATCAAAATGCATCTTGTAATAATCCTCAAGCTCAAGATTAAACTCACTATTTTTAATGAAATTGTCACGTCCATACTTGTTAAGACAGTACAGCTTAACACGTTCAAGACCGTGCTGATCAAGCCATTTACGTGATGCATCAAAGGCGCTGCTGGGGCGTCCCGTTATAATTGAGACGTCATGGCCCTCATCGATCCAGCTATTGATGGTTTCTGAAGCACCCGGTGTCTCTTCTATGGATAAAAGTGCCTCCGGAGTGTGACCTGCAAGCATCATCTTTTCATATTGCTCATCATTAAGATCATAGGATTTTTGCAGATTGAAAAACTGCACCTGCTCATAGGGCACTATTTTCCCGAACATCTTCTCAACAAGATCGGAAAAGCTCCTGGCAGTCTCACACAGGCAGTCATCAAAATCAATGTAAATATTCATTTATTTATTCCTTAAACTACTTCTACAAGCTCAATTGTAAAGTTCAGTTCTTTTCCTGCCATCTCATGGTTGGCATCAAAGGTGATGTTCTTCTCATCCTTTGCTACGACTCTTACAGGAATCGGTCTTCCATACATATCCTGAAGATAAACCTGCTCATCAACAGAAAGTTCTTCTGAACCGGGCATCTCAGCAATCTCAACTGTAAAAATCGCTGCAGGATCTGCTTCGCCGTATGCCTGCTCAGGCATAAGGTGAATGTCTACAGTCTCACCTACTTCCATGTTTGCAACAGCCTCATCAAAGCCTCTGATCATCATTCCTGATCCGCAAACAAACTGAAGAGGTTCTCCTCTGTCATAGGAAGAATCGAACTGAGTTCCGTCATTGAAGGTTCCCTTGTAATGTGTGCGGCAGATCTTGCCCACATTCTTACCTTCAATAGGCGGAGCTGAATGGCATCCGCTGCAACCGCCGCAGCCGCCCTCGTGTCCGCAGCCTGCTTCCTCATCATCAGCGCCGTGACCACAGTGGCCTTCTTCATGGTGATCTGAGCAGTTGTGATCCTCGCCGTGGTGATCACAGTTAACGCCTGTATTTACAAGCTCACCTCTAAGATAAGCTTCAACGGCTGCGTCCGCATCACCCTCTGCACCTGCGCAAAGCTCAATACCTTTTTCATCAAGAGCATTCTTGGCACCACCACCGATACCACCACAGATAAGTACGTCAATACTATTGTTATCAAGAACTCCCGCAAGGGCTCCATGTCCCTGTCCATCAGATCCGATGATCTCAGAGGACACTACTTTTCCGTCCTCAACCTCGTATATCTTGAACTCTTCTGTATGTCCAAAGTGTTGAAACACCTGACCATTATCATAAGTAACTGCAATTCTCATTATTATTACCTCCTATTGCAAAACATTTCTAGATTATAACAGTAATAGGAGATTAATGCTATATATGAAATTCCCCGTTTTTTTAATGAATCATCAGATTCTGATATCGCTCTCGGCCTTACTCATGATTGCCTCTATGTCAGCGCCTACTATATCAAGTCCTGTAGCCTTGATAAGCTGTACATCCTTGATTCCGTAGAAGCTCTGAGCAAGCTCCTTTATATAGCCAAAGCCGTATTCTTCAGGAACAAGTCCTCCGCCTGCGGTCATCACGTAGTAAAGCTTATTTGCTTTGCAAAGAGGCTTAGGAAAGCCCTCGGGAGTATATTCGAAGGTTATTCCCATGGCATTTATATGCTCAATATAATGCTTTAAGGAAGCAGGAAAAGAAAGATCCCAGTATGGTGCAGCAATAACTATTGTGTCAGCCTCGGCAAATTGTCTTGCCAGTGCAAAGCTATCGTCATCAAACTTTTTATCCGCAAGCAAAGAATCCCTTCTTTTTAGGAATTCTTCATCCGTAACCTTAAAGTCCACGTCCTCAAGCTTAAGCTCTGTCACCTCTCCATCAAGCTTTGAAAGCAGTGCATCTGCCAGTCTTTTTGTTCTTGAATCACTTCTTACACAAGCATTAATAAAAAGAATCATACCAAATCTCCTTTGTTCTATATCATTACCGGACACCCGCAAATATTCTAAGCAGTCCTGTCAGGCCTTTTTATAGGTCATCTTATCCCTTACAAGAAGCTTTTCTGCGACCATATCCCTTCGGATAGTGCAGAAATCATCATTAAAATCAGCAATAATGATGTTAACCTCCCTCTCAGTATAGCACTTTCCGCTTTCGAAGGCTTTTGCAATTTCTTCAAGAACGATTCTCTCCTTTTTTCGCTGTGTGGGAATACTTTTCAGCTTACCATACTCAAAGAAGCTGTCTATGACCTTCTTCCTGTATGCCTCGTCGCGCTCCTTTTGCAGATTTTCCTCCTCGGATTCCTCTTTCAAAATGTCGAGCATTGATACATTGAATACTTCATCGTTAATGGAGTAGATCGTATAATACTGCTCTTTTCTGGACTTTACAGCTCCCGCATCCACAAGCTTTTTAAGGTGAAAGGATATGGTTGCGGCTGTGAGACCAAGTCTCTCCGAAAGTCGCTCAACGTACATATCCTCTGACATCAGAGATTTCAGAATCTGTATTCGCGATTTGTCCGCAAGACATTTAAACAGTGCAATTGCCTGCTGTTCAGTCATGTAACACCTCCTGCTTAAAACAATTCCTCTACCTTCTCCTTTATCTCGGAAACTGCTGAAAACTTCGCTTCCTCGATAAGTATCTTGTGTGTATCATCATGGGCCTTGGCCTTTTCAAGGGATGACTCCCACTGGCCTGTAATATTGCTGAATTTTGAGAAAAACGCATCCTTAACCATATCCTCAGAGGTTCCTTTTGATGCAACGCCAAACACAGCCTTGCAGATATCATAGATATTGGCCTTAGCCTTAAGGATGTTACTCTCATCCATGCGATTATCTGCCGCAAGATTCTTTACTTCTGAAAGAACCTGCTCCTTTCTCCCGTCAAGGAAAGCATAAAACTCATTTATTTTTTCACTCATAATATTATCTCCTAATTTATTTCCAAAAATATTCTCCAACGCCAATCAGGTCGTTATGGAAATCCGCTTCATTTTCTCCGCCTAACATTGTGTTATCACCAATTCCGATGTGGAAGGTTCCGATCATCTTTTCATCGAGAACTGCGCAGCCGCAGAGGCTAGTCACACCCGGATTCATACCGATTCCAAGCTCACATACGGTGCTGTTTTCTTTGCCATAGGATGAAAGAACCTCGTTTAGCTCATCATTGTCCGAGTGCTCAATAACGCCATCCTTAACTGTGAGAACAACCTTGTTGAATTCGTATCTGGCCTTTGGATTTTCAGCATCCGGAAGATAAATCTTATCAAAATACACTTCGCCGTTTGTCCCGCTCTCAATCGGTGCAATACTGATCTCGCCACAGGGAAGATCACCATCTCCTGCATCGATATCCCATTTTCTGTCACCAAAAGTCATTTCAAGAGAATACTTTCCATCACAGGTCTTAATTGTAACACCGCTGTAGTTCTCATTGGTAGCCTTAAGCTCTCCACACTTTTCCTTAAGAGCATCATAATCGATGTCCATGGCAGCTTCCATGCGCGCCTTATAATCCTCGAACTCAAGTCCTTCCTTGCCTGCCATGGTTTCAGTTGGCACTCTGAGCTGAAGCATTTTTTTCTTGGTAGCACAGGTCTCAAAAAGTCTTCTCATATATCCGGAAAGGAGCTGCATCTTCCCGGGCTCTAAGGGCTTTGACAAGACTCCAATCGGTCTCTCCATAAGATCGATTACAACATCTGCGTCCTCATACAATTTGAAAAACTTATCATCATAGGTATTCTCTGTTGCATTTTCATTTATAAGCTGGCTCACCTTGATATTCTGTACTACCATCACCGGGGTTGCGCCTGCAGCAGCGATTTGCGCCTGAAGATAAGCGATATCATCACTAAAGCTATCCTCCATCCAATACTGTACAAGCACAAGGTCTCCAGCCTCAATTCCTGCCGCCTTTACTATCTTTTTATAAACTTCTATTTTCATAACCTTCATTTCTCCTTTGTGTTTTTATTTAGATGTTTATCTAAATATAATAGCGCTATTTGTTTCTGTCAACATTGTATTAAAAGCAAAAAAAGAAGACCGATCCCGCACGGATTTAGGTCTTCTTTACACTGTATTTTGTTTATCACAAATAAAATCCTACATGTGAATTATGCATTTAGCAGCTCTTCAACCTGTCCCCTCTTTTCATAAAGAACGCAGCCGCCCTTATGGTCATCCAAAAGGACACCTTCTTTTTGAAGACTGAGGAACAGCTTTGATTTCATCGCATCCCGGAGGGATGTCTCCTTTACATTGATGTCTGAATATGGTGAAAACGGGCAAGGCTCCGCTCCTCCATGCGAGTTAATATGGAAGAAACCTCTTCCTGCCGCAATGCAGCCGCCGGAGCTCTTCTCATCTCCCGGGAAGGATACAAATACCATCTCCTCATGCTCTTTTCTAAGACGCATGATCTCAGCTTTAAGATACTCTCTGTCATCTTCTTCCGGTGCCAGGTATTCAGAGTCCTCAGTAACCGGAACAAACTCAACGAATATTACAGCCTTGCAGCCTTTTTCAGAAAGCATGTTTATAAAGCGCTCCGAGGATACTTCCTTAATATTATCAGTAGTTACAGTGACAGAAGCTCCAAAAATAATGCCCCTGTTTTTCAGCTCATCCATGTTGGAGATCAGCTTGTCATAAACACCCTCGCCGCGTCTGTTATCCGTAGCTTCCTTTTCACCCTCGATACTCATTATAGGGATCAGGTTTCGGCATCTGTCAAACTCATCAAAATACTTTTCAGTCATGTAGGTTCCGTTTGTAAAAATCGGAAACAGGATAGATGGCTTCTTACCTGCTGCCTCAATAACGCCTTTTCGCAGAAGCGGCTCACCGCCTGCGAGGAGAATGAAGCTCACGCCAAGGTCATCTGCCTCTTCAAATACTCTATTCCAATCATCATCCGAAAGCTGATCAACAGGCTCTACATCCTCTGTAGCGTTGTTGCATCTTGAGTAACAGCCTGCACAGTGAAGATTACAGCTGCTTGTAATACTGGCGATCAAAAATGGAGGAATATGCTCGCCCTCTGCTTCCATACGTACTCTCTTTTTAGAAGCAGACTTACTTGCAAGCGCAAACTTTGCCATGTAAGCACTCTCTTTAGGATTCTTAAGTGTTGCTCTGACAGCATCTGCTACAACACGCTCAACACCTCTTGTCATATACTCTTGAATATTAAATACTTCTGCCATGTTAGCTACCTCTTACACAAATAAATATTACCCCGTAAAAAACGTGCGCATGAGTATTATATCACTTTTAAAATTTATTGCAATTAAATTGCTAACAATTTTTAATCCTTCTTTAATATTTAGTTCCTTCTGTTTTTCTGATTATATAACCGAAAACAGGCCACTCCTTAAATGGATATCGGCCTGTTTTTTGCAACATTAAGAGAAGATACGATATCTTACTCAGTATACTTATATCTTTTCATAATCTGTCCTGATGTTATACACAAAACAGTTCCGCTCACTCCAAGGATGAACATCATAAGTGCCGCTCCCGAGCCTTTTCCGCTTCCGAATAATGTTGTCCAGAATGGACTTGTGCTCTGCATAGCCATAAAGGGCTCACATATTTTATCCACGAAAAATCCGCCAAGGAAAAGTCCAATCGGAATGGTAAAGAACTGCAGCGTATTTCTGCAGGCGTATACTCTTCCCTGAAGCTCTACCGGAATCATGTTGCGCATGATCACATTCTGGTTAGCTGCCATAAGCGGTACGAATATCCATCCGATAATCTGCCCGATGCACCACAGAATGGGATTTCTTGAAAAGGCCAGAACGAAATTTTCAATTCCCAGTGCAAAAAGCATTGTGAGGTAAATTACTCTCACTCTGTCCTTAGGCTTTGGAAGAATCATGGGAAGAAAGCTCCCCGCAACCATCGCTATTCCTGAGCATGCGGTGACAATTCCGTATATACTGTTACCGGCTTTTGGAATTACAAGGGCCGGAAGTACCGCGTCAAACGATGAAGCCGTCAGGTTAACTCCCGCCATAAAGAGAATCACGGTAAGTATAAGGGGCGTATCCTTAAGGAACTTAAGTCCCTCCTTTGCAAGCTTAAGCACATTTTCATCGGCATTTTTACTGTTGTCCATCTCAGGAAGTCTGATAAAGAATAAAAGCGCTCCGAATGCAATGGCAAAAGTCACAAGATCCACAGCAATTACCACATCAAGTCCTGCAAGCCCGTAAAGAGCTGAGGCGATAAGAGGATTGCCGATTGAGACAAGGGATCTAGACAGCTGCTGAAGACCGCTTGTTTTCTGATAATGCTCCTTGGGAACAACCAGGGCATAGGTAACCTCAGATGCCGGCTGCTGCACTGTATTCATAAGTCCTGAAATAGCATTAATTGCATACAGATGCCACACACAAAGGGTATCCGTTTTATATAGCACAAATACTAAAACTGTAGTGAGGGCTGCAAAAAGATCGCAGACGAGCATGGTCTTCTTTTTGTCAAACTTATCGGTGAGCGCTCCGGCAAAAATGCTCATTATTATGTAAGGAGCATAGGTGCATATTGTAAGCGCTGCCGTGCTAAGTGCGGATCCCGTCTTCTCATACATCCATAGTGTAAGTGCAAACTCTGTCATGGCACTTCCAAGCTGTGACAGGCTCTGAGTGCTCCAGATTATGTAAAAATCTCTCAACTGCTTTATTAAGTTTTTCATTTTTTATTATCCTCCATACAAATTCAGTTAATTATCTGCATGGAGTATATGCACTGCAGTTTGGCATCTTCTGCCTCCTCTTAAGTTATTTATCTATCTTCTCAATATGAGAAAAAATGTCTACTATTATTTTGCCATTTTTCAAGGCAAGAACAAATATCTGCTAGTAGTCTTCAATCCTTTCCCTAATGATTCCAATTAATTATATATCATAAAATAAAAAAACAGGCAGATCCTTTCACGGATTCATGCCTGTTTTACACTTAATTTATTCAAGTCCCATGACTTCCCCGTAGATCATAACTGCGTTTCTTACACATTCCTCGCAGGGGCACAGGGGCTTACCATCAGTAACTGCCTTTAAGTCGCCGCACTTAAGGGCTCCGCATCTTTTTGCGAATTCCTCCTGAATCTGCTTCGTTTTGGAAAGAGTGCCCTGACCTTCGGTTTTAAGGCCTGCAATCATTCCTGCGCCTATTAGTGCTCCGCAGGTTGCCTGGAGGTTACCCATTCCGGCACAAAAGCCTGCAGATATCTGTCTGAGCTGATCCTCAGTAAGTCCTGTTTCATCAGCAAGTGAAACTGCTACTGACTGGGCACAGTTGTATTTGCCTGAAGTCTTCAGCTCTACTGCCTTATTTGCTCTTTCTGTCAATGTCATAATTATCAATCCCTTCTTTTGTTAGCTATCGCCTTCCTGATTTCATTTTCATCACAATGCAAAACTATTATTACTTCTCATCCTTGTTTTTTATCTTGCATACGCACTGCGTCATGGTTCCCATGGGGCAGAAGGAACACCAGGTTCTCTCCTTATAAAGTGCCATCACTATAAGTCCTATGAGCGTTGAAGTCAGCATAAGACTATAGAAGCCAAATCCAAACTGAGCTACCCAGTCCGGGAACACACTTCCATTATAAGCCCAGTGCCACGGCACTTTAAATGTCCAGAAGAGCTTTAATACTTTTTTAAGAGAATTAGCTCCCGAGAACACAAGGTAGGTCTGGAAAACCATGGTTCCGAACATTGTAAGGAAAAAGGCAAGGAATCCATATCTGAACCACTTTGACGAGAGCCACTTCGGAGCAGTTTTCCCTCTTGAACATTTCATTTTCCTTCCGAGCACCCAGAAGAGCTGCCCTCTTCCGCACATGTGATTACAGAACCATTTGTTGCCGCCTACTATCGCAAAGATGAGAGGCAGAATAAAATCTATCATTCCAAGCCATGCAAAAAGGATATTGAAAAATCCCAACGCAAAATAAACTATTGTCCATATCCAAAGGTAGTCATACCAATGCTTTTTCTTTTTTGATGCCATTATAATCTCCGTTTCCATGCCGGCAAAGCGCGCTAACACACTACTTGCCAACTCAGTTGTCACTTACTCTTATCGATCCTGCCGGACATGCTCTCTCACAAATTCCACAGCCGACACATTTGTTTACATCTACAACTGCATAACAGCCCTTGTAGATATCAATTGCCTCCCGTGGACATTGAAGCGCACAGACTCCGCAGGCAACACACCTATCAATATCATTAGCTGCCTTTCTCATATGAAAATCTCCTTATTTATTCTTTAGAGGTACTAAGCACATTTGCTTAATACATTTTTCAGCTGACAAACCTATTATAAGTGGTATAAAAAGTATATCAAGTACGCAGATTATATGGACTTAGTAAGAAAAAGTATACCATGGGTAAAATAGCAAGTAAGTAGTCAAATTATCATCGTGTCAGGACACTAGATCCCCACAGGTGGAATCGGACCTTCACTGGCTACGGTAAGTGCAGACATTTTATTGGCTTTAATAAGGCTCTCTTTAAAATCCATGCCATTTGTGAGGCATCCGATAAGGGAGCCAACATGCGTATCTCCGGCACCGATAGTGTTAACTACCGTCGTTTTTTCAGCGGGAATTGTATAGCTGCCATCGCCTTCAAAGCAGTACACACCTTTATCTCCAAGGGTGACTACCACTCGTTCATTAGTTAAAGAATAGAGGTATCCTGCTGCTTCTTCATGTCCATTAAATTTCCCACCTGATAGAGACTCTGCCATCGCTACTGCCTCATCTTCATTTAGATGTAATACAGGACTAAGAGCCAGGATGCGTTTATTCTTCTCATTTAAGCCGGTTCCTCTTGGTCCCGGGCAATAAAATATCTTTCTCTCCGGAAACTCATACAGGTAATCGATAAGCGCATCTCCTGTAGGCTCCTCAACCTCAAGTCCGGAGACGTAAACATAGTCGAACCCCTTCTTATCTATTTCCGACATCCATTGTCTTTTAAAAGTATATTCGGCACCATGAACCGACAAAAAGGTTCTTTCGCCGTCTGCTTCAACAAAGCAGTAGCAGCATCCATTTTCTTCCTCTGCCCTGATATTGGTTTTCAGGCCTCTTTCCTTTAAGAACCGCTCAGTCATTTCACCAAAAACTCCGCTGCCAACGGCACCTGCAAACTCAACATTTTCAGTTATAAGTCTGGCGGCACTGACTGCATTGCAGGAACAACCGCCAAGACTCATGACCTGCTTCGAGGGATGAATATCCTCCTTCGTCTTTGGAAGATGATCAAGATATATTACGACATCGACGCAGGCTGCACCGATAAAAAGAGCTCTTTTCATTTTTCCTCCTAAAAATAAGAATTCTTCTGCAAATTCCTTGCGTATTTCTTATTATAGAACAAAGAGTCGCTCGCGACTCTTTGCGCGCTGGTGCGCGCAAGCTTTAGCTTGCAAAATTCATCTGCGCACCAGTCGCATCCTTAGCGGAGCGCTTTTTATTCAATAGGAAATCCAAAGGAATTTCCTATTGAATAAAAAACAGGGCCAATAAAGCCCTGTTTATATCTATTACTAAAAGCTTAATACATTCTCACGCCTTCGTAACTTTGTTTCTACCGGCTTCCTTTGAAGCATACATAGCTTTATCCACACGGTTAAAGAAATCATCGAATTCATCATCAGCTTTAAGCTGACTAAGTCCGATGGAGCAGGTAATGTGACCTGCATCTCCAAAATCAGCTTCCTCAACTTTTTCCCTTAATTCTTCAGCAAAATCGTATGCCTCATCAATTGAGTGACCCTTTAGAACGATGACGAATTCCTCACCGCCCCAGCGTCCGACAGAAGCCATTTTTCCTGAAACCGAACTATTCAATATGCCTGAGAAATCCTTCAGCGCTTCATCGCCTATAGCATGACCATATGAATCATTGATGGTCTTGAAATTATCCAGATCTATCATCAGAAGTGCTACAGAATCTCCGCCCTTCTTAAAGATATCAATAGCGTTCAGAATCTCAGTCTTTATACCTCCATGATTGAACAGACCTGTAAGAGGATCCTTTAATGCGAGACCCTCATATTTTTTTAGAGTGGACATCATATCCATGACATTATCATTGATATTCTGCACCATGAAAACGAATCTGAAATCATCGTCGCTTCCGGTCTGCGCCCTGCTAAAAATGAGTTTAACCCAGATAAAGACGCCCTCAAGATTTTTCATCATACAATCAAAGGAAGTCGTTCTCCCAGGAGCAAGCTTTTCCTTTAAATATTCAGGATCCGTGATCTTAAGGAAATGCTTCTGATCTTCAGGCCATATCATGTTTACAGCCATAAGTCTCCACTGAGAATACTTTATGTTCGAATATACAGTATCCTCAGATATCTCAGTCACACTTATGCTACTGGTTGTATCCTGTATAAGATCCACAAACATTGAAAACAGATAAGTGTTCTGGATTGTGTTTACTTTTTTGGTGGTCATAAACTGCTCAACATACTCATCATCATCGAGTTCATCCATAGCAAACACATATTTATCTGTCCCTTTTATCGGATATACATTCATCTGAATGATATGAGGCGTGTCACTGCCTTCAAGGAAAATATTCAATCTTCTACTGTATTTTCCCTTAAACTGACCATAATAAGATGTAAATGCTTTGTAATCTTCGCTTATTTCTTCACTGGAGTTGCCAAGGTGAAACCACAGCTTCTGGATAAGATCTTCGTAGCTGCCTGTCTCATCTATGAATTCTTTGAATATATTTTTACGAGTAATGGTTCTATACTCATTAAGCTTAGCATCAACCATTACGATTGCATCAACATTTTCGTTCAAGAGTCTTAACAGATCCTCTTCTGTATAATCCTCTAGTGCCTTATTCTCCATACCTTCCCCTCATTTCCATACAGCCATGTATCAAATCCTGTCCGCGAAAATGCGCCCCTATGTAGACAGGATCAAAAAATCCCTTTAAAAGTAAGCGGCAAATTTCATTGCCGCTTACATATTATTATAACCTTATGAGAAGAAGGCTGCAATTATAACTATGGCATCGCCAAAATATTTAGAATTAGTTAAATTCAAAACAGGTCAAGGGTGCTGTCTAAGTATATCTCTTCCCTGACTTTAAGCTGATACTCAGCCTTTGTCATGTAATGCAATATGAATTCCAAAATAACAGCACTTCCAAGGCTTCGCCCTTCAATCTTAAAGTGTGAAAATCCCGCCGGAATATATGTTTTTTGAATATCCTCGCACCCGATAAATCCGGGATTCTTCATAGCTTCCGAAAATCTATAGCCCTTGCTTGCATCAGGTGATACGCAAACGTGATCTGCGCAGTCATCTCCAAGACTTTTCCTGCTGACATTTTCATAGCAATTCTTTCTGTCGTAGCAGTCATACCAACAGCATTCATTACACAGGAATTCAACTTTTTCCTTCATCTCAGGTGGAAGTGCTTTTAGCTTGCCCAGTTCCTTATTTAGTCTGAAATCCGGCACCACAAATCGAAATTCATCTCTTTTGAGCTCAGCTTCAAACTCCTTAAAGTCTGTTAATACCTTGGTTGTTGAGGAAACAAAATAGAATCCCGGATAGTTTTTTCTGATATGATCAAGCAGCAAATCCGAGTGGATTATCACCCCATTTTGAACTACTCCGTTTTTTTCAAATTCTGAGCAGAGCGTGTTACATTTTTTGTCAGTAAGATGCTCTGTTCTGATAAGTGAATTGCTAAATGTCAGACGAGCGGAAATTCCGTACTCTTTCATCAGGGCTATGATGCTCAGAGGATCCGCATCGCCAAAGCCCACCCGGCCTCCGCCCCAAATGCAATCAGCCGGTGCTCCGTATATTGAGCCAATATCACACCAGTCATAAAAATACTCTCTATGCTCCTTGAAGAGAGGCAGAAAAACCTTATAAAGCTCATAAAATTCAAACAGTCCCGGCAGATGATAAAGCGCGCGTCTTCCGGAGTTTTTCTGTTTATCTTCATTTAGCATATCTGCTCTCCTCTAAAGCATATTTACAGCTGACAATGAATAGTCACGCTTCCTGTTCCTTACGTCTTTTGATGCCAAATACAATCGTTGCTACAGCTGCAGCAAGTGCCGCGGTAATGCCTACAATGATTCCACCGTTTACGTTTACGGACTTGTTATCTGTAGAACCATTATTCACGGTTTTTGCGGCAAAATCAACATCCTTATCCCCCTTAACAAGGAACACGGCCGAGGCAGGAGAAACAGTAATACTATCCTTAACTCTGGAGAGTGCTTTTGTTCCCGCTTTTATTTCGCTGACGCAAACATTCCAATCACCCTTGGGAAGAGAAACAGTTGTCTCTTCAAGATTCGGATTAAATATAAGGAAAAGCTCATCTGCCTCTTCTCCATTTACTGCTCTGTCGGAATTATCCATGTCAAAGGCTATTACATTTTTATCAAGCCCCTCAACCGCTTTGACTCTCTTCTCAACCTCTGCGCCATCTGAAAGTCTGAGTAAACCATGGGCTTTTCTAAAGGAGATAATACCCTTATAGTACTCAAGGTTTGCCTTGTATTCAGGGTCATCCAAGGTCTCCCACTTTAAGCAGTTCACTTCATCTCCTGAACTGAAGCTGTTTGAATCAAAGGTTCCGTCATCCTTAACCTTTGTACGCAGTATTTCTTCACCTGCCTGCATGAAAGGTATTCCCTCGGAAGCGAAATAATAAGCCGCTGCGAGGTTACTCATTTTTATCCAGGTCTCTCTATCAAGATCCTCTCTTGAAGTTGCGATTCTGTCAAAAAGAGTGTTGTTGTCATGGCATGATGCATACTGGACTATCTGTGTCGGTTCCTTGCTCCACACCTCTTTAGCAAGGAAGGAAGAAATCATCTTATCTTCTTTTCCTGTTGCTCCTGATACCCAGCCCACTTCATCTGTGCTGAATACGCTTCCCTTTAATCCGTCTCTGATATTGTCGTTAAAGTATGCAAAGCCAGGAGTTTTTGTTGATGACTGCTGAGTTGCCAGAGTGACATTTTCCTTGGTAACATCAGTATTCATGCTCCAGCCCTCACCGTAGAAGATAACATCAGGATGAGTCTTGTGAACTTCCTCCATTATCTCGTTTATGGTATCAACATCAAGGAGGCCCACAAGGTCAAATCTGAATCCGTCTATGTGATATTCATCTGCCCAATAGCGGACTGAGTCTACGATGTATTTTCTTACCATTGAACGCTCGGAGGCTGTGTCGTTACCGCAGCCTGAGCCGTTGGAATAAGTGCCGTCTTCATTTATTCTTGAAAAATATCCGGGAACAAGTCTGTTGATGCAGAAGTCTTTTCCGCTGAAAACATGGTTGTAAACCACGTCCATGACAATAGAAAGTCCGTTGTCATGAAGGGCCTTTACCATCTGTTTTGCTTCCTTTACGCGCACCTCTCCGTTATAGGGATCTGTTGAATATGAGCCCTCAGGCACATTGTAATTCACCGGATCGTAGCCCCAGTTGAACTGATCCGCGGTCTTGGAATTTTCATCAACTGATCCAAAATCATAGAAGGGAAGGATGTGTACATGCGTTATTCCAAGCTCCCTAAGGTAGTCAATTCCTGTGGCTTCTCCGCCCTTTGTCTTGGTACCGGTCTTTGTGAAAGCTGTGTATTTACCTGCATCCTCTGTATCACCATCCTCATCGGATACAGAGAAATCTCTTATATGAAGCTCATAAATAACAGCATCGTTTATAGGCTCTCCAGCATGAGGGTTCTTGTCATCTGACCAACCCTCGGGATTTGTCTCGTCAAGATCAACTACCATTGCTCTCTTGCCATTAACACCGGTAGTCCTTGCATAAGGATCGCAGGCTTCAACATTTAATCCATCAAGAACTGCCGTATATGTATAGTAGGTTCCTGCAAGGTCTCCATTCACGCAGGTAGTCCATGTGCCATTCACATCGGACTTCATCTCGATTTTTTCCTTCAGGTCATCCTCCCAGCTTTTTCCTGATTCATACAGATTTAAGAAAACCTGCTCAGCTGTTGGTGCCCAGAGTTTGAAGGTTGTTTTGTCCTTGCTGTAAGTAGCTCCGAGGTCATCACCTTCATAGGTGTATTTATCCTCGAACTCTTTTGTTGAATAAATGATTGGCATATTGATCGGATATTCCTGCTCTTCGAATCCCAATCTGTAATTCCTCACAGGGTCAAGCTCATCAGCGATAGTGAGATCATAATAGTACTCGCTGTCAGAAGCTTTCTCCTTAAGCTTTACCTCTGTAACTTCTGTTTCACCAAGTCTTCCCGCAACATAGAAAGTATTTTCCTGCTGCTCATCAAGCTCCCCAGTAAACTGAACTGTAACTGTGTTTTTTCCATCATAAATAGCGCTCTTTAATTTTGTCCCCGTCACAACGTCATCTCCATATTCTTTAACTGCGCCTTCTACTCCTGATTCAACATAGGCATGTACTGTTCCTGATACTACTTCTGATATATCTATGAACTGATCTGCTTCTACATCCTTGTCCCAGTCCTCTGTCCTTACTATGAATCCAACCTTGGTGGATCCTGCTTTAACGGCCATAGTCGCAACCATCTCTCCGTCCTCTTCCTCGAAGGGATATCCTGCACCTTCACCGCCATCCGGCCATAGCCATGCGTCCCACTTCTTGTAATCCCCATCTTCTCTGTGGTAGTGGAGCTTAAGTGTCACTCCCTCTGCTGCTCTGACTGTTTCCGGAATTCCCATAAATGACAGTAGCTGCTCTGAGTTTTGCTGAAGATGCAGGAGCGCCTTTGACTGATGCTCTTGTTGTAGCTGCTCTGTCTGCTGTTCATGCTGTAGTTGCTCTGACTGCTGCTTTTGCAGTAATCCTTCAGATGCTCCTGCATTGGTCAGCACCATCGCCAATGACATGATGGCTGCCATGACAAAGGTGAATTTCCTACTAACTCTTTTCACTTTGTAACCTCCCGTGGTATAATTATGTCGCTTTGGAAAACGTTTTCTGCTAGAAAAATTCTACTACAAGAAAATTGAGACGTAAAGATGGAAATTTATGCTGATAGCATATATGTAGGTTGTCTCTGGGAGCAATAATTGAAATACGTTCCTCTGCGGGAGCATTTGTTCAGTTGCCTAATCGTCACATCGCGAACAAATTTAAGATTTTCATTTGTAGGTGAGCTATGATTGTCTATGAAAGAAGATTTTTGCGCTATTTCATAAATTAAAAATCGTGAGGTATCTATGAAATTGAGATTTTTTTTAATATCATAGATGACGGTGGCTACTGGTATCTATGAAATCAGCTTTTTCTCTCATTTCATAGATTGAAACCCTTGAAGTATCTATGAACTTAAGATTTTTTCAAATTTCATAGATGAAAGTAGCTCCTGGTATCTATGAAATCAGCTTTTTCTCTCATTTCATAGATTATAAGCCTTGTAGTATCTATGAAATTAAGATTTTTCCAAATTTCATAGATGAAGTAGCCCCTGAAATCTATGAAATAAGCTTTTTACCTCGTTTCATAGATTGATAGCTATATGGAGCATCAATGAAATTAAGACTTGCAATGTAAAAATTGTTATTTAGTAAAAGACAAAGTTAATTAGTCCATAAATATATCAAAAAACAACCAGAAAATACGGTGGAATAAATGAATAACAAAATATTACTAGAATTATTATGCATAACAGCTACATCTACTTTTCTTCTGACAGGATGTGGCACTGCCGGAAAAGCATCACAGAATGATGACCCAGGCGCAGATCTCATTTCAGAAAACTCCGACACAAGTATTATTACGGAAGCTTCCGGCACAAGTATTATTTCTGAAGAATCAGAATCAACCTCAGAATCCATCTCCACCTGGAAATCTAAAGTAGAGAATCTTCCGGAAGATTTCATATGTGGCATGGATGCGTCCTCTGTTCTAGTCGAGGAAAACAGCGGCGTAAAGTACTACGATTTTGATGGAAATGAGCAGGATGTTTTCAAGACTCTCGCAGATTCCGGAATCAACTACATAAGACTCAGGGTCTGGAATGATCCCTATGATGAAACCGGTAAGGGCTACGGCGGTGGGAATAACGATGTACCCACTGCAATTGAGCTTGGAAAAAGAGCAACTGAATATGGAATGAAGGTCTGCATCGACTTCCATTACTCAGATTTCTGGGCTGATCCAAAGAGACAGCATGCGCCCAAAGCCTGGGAAGGAATGAGTGTAGATGAAAAAAGCACAGCGCTCTACGACTTTACAAAGGAATCTCTGCAGCAGCTCCTTGATGCAGGAGTTGATGTTGGAATGATCCAGATAGGTAATGAGATAAACTACGGAATGTCCGGTGAAACTAAGCTTGATAACGTTATCACTCTTCTAAAATCCGGAAGCAAAGCTATAAGAGAAGTATCCGCAGATTATGAGAAAGATATTGATATAGTTGTTCACTACACCAGGATTACAGACAAAGCAGATGTCCTAAATTTGGTGTCCAAACTTGTGGACAGTGAACTTGATTTTGACATGGTCGGAATGTCCTATTACCCGTTCTGGGACGGAAGCATGGATAACATGGCACGGGTACTTGAGCTTATCAAAGAAAGATATGGAAAAGAAGTTTTCCTTGCAGAAACATCATATGCCTACACAACTAAGGATGGAGATGGCTCCGGAAACAGCTTTGGTGCAGGGGACGCAGTGGATGGTTATGAAGTATCTCCCGAAGGGCAGGCAACTATCATCCACGATATTTGCGAGCATGTAAATAACGTTGGAGGACTTGGTATCTTCTACTGGGAAGGCACCTGGATTCCCGTTGGGCCTGCGTCCTCAAACAACTCTCCCATTTGGGAAGAATATGGCAGCGGTTGGGCAAGCAGCTATGCAAAAGACTACGATCCCGAGGATGCAGGACTCTACTACGGCGGCTGCTCCTGGGACAATCAGGCCTTCTTTGATTTTAATGGTCATCCTCTTGAATCCTTGAAAGTCTTTGACTATATGAAAAATGGATTTTGAACTTCTCATCCATTTGCTATAATAATCATTTGGGGGAACACAATAATCAGTGTTGGTGTTTGATGACAGCAGCACTAGTGTGAGAAAAGTTAAAGGGGAAATCAAAATGAATAAACATTCAAGAAAAGTTCTGCTTTCAATCATGGCATTGTTATGCATGGTTGTCTTATTTCAGTGCGCACCTATAAAGTCCAAAGCAACCGACGCACCGGGTACACTGGTGGATGGCTTGCATTTTGGCGAGACATTAAAGCAGTTATCTTCCGGTGAAAATCAAGAGTATTATGAAATAAATCGTGTCTTAAGACATATTGTTTTCACTAAAACCCAACCATCAACAAGTCTCTCGCAAAAGGATATTGGTGTTAACGTTAAGGCATACTTCGATAAGGCCACCGGAACTGCATATATCTATTGTCCCACAAAGATCATTTTTAACAAGGACTGTGCCGGCATGTTCTATAATATGTGCAGTCTGGAATCTATTGATTTTAACCAGACTACAATTGATACCAGTAACACCATCGAAATGGATACTATGTTTCACAATTGTGAAATATTATATTCTATCAATCTTAGTCAGTTCAGAACCGGTAATGTTACAAGTATGTTCTCTATGTTTAGTGGCTGTGCATATCTAAAAAGTCTCGATCTATCCAACTTTGATACATCAAAAGCAAAGAAACTGGATTATATGTTTTTTGGTTGTACCGGATTGAAATCTTTGAATCTCAGCAGTTTTAATACAGCTAATGCAGAAGATATGGAGTTTATGTTCCATCGGTGCACCGCACTAAAATCACTGGATCTGAGCAATTTTAATACCTCAAACGCAAAGTATATGACTAGCATGTTTGCTGAATGTAGCAGCCTGCAGAGCCTTAATATTAGTAGCTTTGACACTTCTAATGTAAGCCGCATAGATTATATGTTTTATGATTGTTCATCACTCGAAACTCTCGATCTTAGTTCCTTTGATCTTTCATACGCAGATCGTGAAAATCAAACCGAGCATGTTTTTGGAGGTTGTAACAGTCTTAAGTTCATCTACTCGCCCAAAGTGCTAGTGAAACCTCTTGCCTATGATTACTATTCAGGCAACTGGAGTTATGACAGTAAACCTGTAGGAAAAATGGCCTTAGATGATAACAACAACGGTATTCCGGACAATGCGACCTTTTATGAAAAGCTTCCAATCGCTACAGTAAGTCACAAATATCTTCTCGTTAACAAGCTTGCGGATCCTACGATAATTGATCCTGATCCTGAGAGTCCGGTTGTTAATTACACAAACGAAGCTGAAGCAGTAATCGATCCCAAGCGAAAAGACGTAACCATAAATGGAATTACATACACTTTTGACAATGATTCCAATGCCACCGTTATTAAAATCGGTGACATAAAAAAAGCATCAATCGACAAGATTACCGTCAGTGAAGTTACTTATCCTGTGGTTGCCATCGCTGATGGTGCCTGCACAAATAATAATACAATCACTGCTCTCACTATCGGACCTAATGTGAAATCAATCGGTCAGGATGCTTTTAAGGGATGTAAGAAATTAAAAAAGGTCACCATCAAGGCTAATAAGTCCCTTGTAATAGGCAAGGATGCTTTCAAGAAGCTACACAAAAAAGCCGTTATCAAGGTTAAAGGCTTAAAGGGTAAGGCAAGAAAGAAAATCGTAAAAGCCATAAAGAAGCAGACAAAGGCTACCGTAAAATGATGGTCCCAGGGGTTAATAGTCCATTTTCAAGATTTTTGCTATATAAATGACATTACGACGGGGTTAATGGTCCAATTATCGGTCCATTAACCCCGTTCCTATAAGCCACATTTTGGCCCTATAACCCCGTCCACAAGTGGTCCTTTATTTCTCCGGATTTTTAACCTTCTCACATCCAACCTTTACCAAAGTCTCCAGCATTTTGACATAGGTATCATGGAATTTTAATATATTATCCTCGTCATAAATCTCTTTTACATATTCCAGCTCTGCGTCAAATCCGCCATCGCCATACTCATTTTCCAAAAGCTCAAGCTCAAGACGGGCACTGGCAGCAAAATATGGATCATCAAGCTCAATGAATTCAGGTTTCAGCTCATCCAATTCATCCGCATTTATTTCCAATTGAAGATTAACCTCCATAGGATCTGTATAGAAAGCAGAATCCATGCTGGAGAAATAATCATAGGAAGAATGGGCAATTCCTTCACCGATCTGTCGTTTAACATCCAGAAGCAGATCCTCTATATTATCAAAATCTTCCATATCAACACCTACAGGCAGGTTCTTGATAAGGAGTCCCACGACATTAGCCGACATCGGAGAAAGTCTGTCGTTAAATATCCAGTTAGTCATAACCCTGTTAATTTTATCATGCTCTGATAGCGCGATAAGAGCGCTTGCTATTGCCATGCATGAATGTGTAACACCCCAGTATTCTTCAGCTGCTCTCACTTCATCCGCATCGAACTTAAGTCTCTTTATCCTTCCTGCAGGAGAGTTTTTGTTGGACTCATAATCAGGCTTTGGCAAAACCTGATATTCTTTACCTGAAATGTCGAACTGCTCAGTAAAATACTCCCTGTCAGCATCGTACGTTCCGTCTTCGTGAGCCTTTTCGGCATCTTCAAGAATTATGAAATAGTAATCCTTTTTCAGTTCTCTGCCAAAGTAAGCATCTGTAATATCCTGGAAGAGTACACCAAGAGAACCGCCATCCATAAGAAGATGGTGTACATCAAAGAACAGATATGAAGCCGCCTCTGATCTGAACACACGCACTCTTAAAAGACAGGATTTAAGTATCTTCTTAAAGGGCTTAACCAGACTCTTCTTAAGCTCTTCTACATCTTCCTCTTTTATGTCTTCAACTTCTATCTTTGGCATAAGTTCAGGAGCATATCTTTGCTGAAGCTTGCAGTCATCGTTATACTCAAAAACTACGCTAAGTCCGGGATGGTTCTCTATCGCCTTATTTACTGCATCGCAAAGCCTTTGGGCATCTACTTCTTTGCCAAATCTTCCAAAGTAATGCATATTACTCCACATAGATGAACCCGGATTGTAAAGCTGATAATCCAACATCTTTATCTGCATAGGAGTCAGAATGTGAGGCTTAAGTCTCGCTTTTGCTTCACGTTCATCAATATCTCCAAGGGAAGTCCTTTCATCAACAACGCGTGCAATCTCCTTCGGCGTTCTTTTCTGGAAAACATCCGCAGCGGTCAGGCCTTCAATTCCTGCATCAGCCAGTACCATCATTGCCTTAAGGGAATCGCCTCCAAGTTCAAAGAAATCATCAGCCGTTCCGATTTCTACATCAACAAGCCCAAGAGACTTTGCAAATGCATCGCAGAGCTTTCTCTCAATTTCATTTTCCGGTGCAACATATTCTGCCTTAAGCTCAGAAGCGTCCGGATCAGGAAGTGATTTTCTGTCAATTTTTCCATTAATAGTAAGAGGCATTTCCTCCAGCTGCTTCATGACCTGCGGCACCATATATTCCGGCAGCTTTTCCTTTAGATAATCTTTATACGCATTCAGATCAGGCACCTTATCGCAGACATAATATCCTGCCAGGAATTCCTGAGAAGAAGTTTTTACGATCTTCACAGCAGCAGCTTTAATACCCTGATATTCAGACATTACTCTTTCTATCTCATCAAGCTCTATTCTGAATCCGCGAAGCTTAACCTGATTATCAATTCGTCCAAATATGCGGACTTTTCCATTATTGGTCCATGAACATAAATCTCCACTGTGATAAGCCTTATAATCATTATGTCTAAAGAAGGCCGCTTCAGTTTTTTCAGGAAGTCCGACATATCCTCTTCCTACCTGATTGCCTCCGATAATAAGCTCTCCTCGTATGCCTTCGGGAAGCTCATTTCCGAACTTATCGAAAATGGAGAAATATGTATTGGCGATAGGCTCACCAATAGTAATGCTCTCGCCTCTTTCCACAACATCCGCAGAGCAGCCCATAGTACATTCCGTGGGTCCATAAACGTTGAGAATGACACTGTCTTCTCTAAGTTCTCGCAGTTTATCATAGAGAGAAAGCGGGAACGCCTCAGCACCTATATCAAAGAATGTAATGTTCTTTATCGCTTCTCTCGATGATTGAATCGAAAGAAGACTGGACAAATAGGTCGGAGTACAGGTCATGCCATCAACAGCATTATCGATAATAACCTTCGCCAGTTTATCAGGATCATGGATCTCATCTTCAGTTGCAATAACTACCGTGTTTCCATTGCACAGCGGAACAAACTCCTCAACAACAGAAACGTCAAAGGAGAAGGAAGCCAGAGCCAGACATACCCTTCCCTCAAAAGCGTAATACATTATTTCAATAGACTTGTGGTTCTTGTAGACGTAATTGGCTATATTTCCATGCTCGATCATTACGCCTTTAGGTCTTCCGGTAGAACCTGAAGTATAAATGCAGTATGCAAGATCATCCTTTTTTGACTTTCGTATTTCAAAATCTCTATACTTCGAATCAGGACTTATCTCTGAAATGTCAGATACTCCAAAGATCTCCTCCAGAGTTAGTATCTTGTACTGTTTTCCCAAAAGTCCTTCTCTTACTTTTTTAATATCCTCTGTCGTCAGCAAAAGAGAGATTTCAGCGTCCTGCATACAGAAATCAATTCTGCCGTCCGGATATTCCGGTATAAACGGAACAAATCCGCCACCGGCCTTCAGAATTCCATTTTCAACCACATAGGTATAAACCATCCTGTCAAAAAGAACACCAACAGGGACATCTTCTCCGACATTAAGTTCAATCAGTTTTTCAGCCACCTGGCTTGACAAAAGATCAAGTTCCTCAAAAGTAAGCGATTTTCCATCACATATCACCGCCTTCTTCTGCGGACTCTTTTTAGCAAATCCCCTTATCTGTTCATGAACAGGAACAAATTCAAAATCGACCTTTTTATCATTGAACTCAGCAATCTTTGCCCTGTCCTCGTCATTCATCATGACAATGTCACCGATCATTTCACAGGTAAGAAGCTGGTTTGCTATGATAAACAAATGATCAGCAAAGCGTTTTATCCAGCCTTCGGAAAATCTTTCATTTCTGTATTCAATTGTCATATTGTAGAGGCCATTTGTAGCAAAAAGCTGTATAGACATGCATCCTGTTACCATGCCTGTATGATACTGCTCCATGAAATATGAGTCACTCTTAAGCCGTTGTTTTCCTGCAGCCATTCCCATATTATCAGTGAAAAGATCTCCCTGGAAAATAAGCTCTACATCCTCATTTACAGGACAGTTCTTTAGTACTTCATCAAAGGAGAAAATATCATTGCTCATATTGGCAAAGATCTGTTTACTCATGGATGAAAGATACTGCGTCACAGGCAGGTTTTCAGACAGATCGCCATAAACAGGAATTCTCTTTATCAGAGTTCCGATTGTATTATCCATCTCCTTTAAGGATCTGCCATTATAAACCGTTGAGAAGGATACATGATCGGCATAAAGATATTTTCCTAAAAGCAGCGCCATTGCGCCCATAAAGAATGAACTCTCCGAAACCTGATTTTTGTTACAGAAATCTCTAACAACCTGGGCCTTTAGTGTTCCGGGTTCATATCTGTAATTCACGCTGACACCTGGTGTTAGCGGGTTATTCAGATCTCCCATGAGCTGATCTATGCTGTCCATCTTAGAAAAGAGATTCTGATAATACTCTTTGGCTTTGTCATAGGAGCCGTTTTTAATGAGTTCCTCTTCATACATGCCCACCTGCTGAATGCAGCAGTCTTCCTTAAGCAGCTCTTTTCCGTCCAAGGCTCTGTTGAGGTCGGAAATGATGAGACTTAAAGATGTTCCATCTACTGCAATAAGCTGTGCCTTCAGAATCAGATAGCAGCATTTTTCAGTCTTATAGACAGCAAAATTAAACAGTAGATTATCAAGTACTTTAACAACAGGCATGTAACTATTGATAAAGTCGATACGTTTACTGCTTTCGCCTTCAAATACAGGAACTTCAACCTTATAGTCAGGAACCAGTTCCATATAGGGAAGCTCATTTTCACGACATCTTATCATGTATTTGAGCGTGGGATGGGCTTCAAAAAGAGTATTTACAGCGTCTATCAGCTGATTCTCATTGATTTCGGGATCCGCCTCCATCATGTATTGAACCGTATAGGTTTCTTTACTTCCTCCGGTCAATCCTTCCAGGTAGATTCCAAGCTGAGTCTTTGTCAGAGGATATTCCTTCCTGTCCATAGCCGGCAAAGATGCCCTTGCGTCAGCATTTTCAATAAAGTGAGCAAGTGATCTTGGCGTAGGATTTGCAAACACATCGCCATAGGATACGCTAAAGCCGCCGTCACCAAGAGTAGCAAGAAGTCTGGACACAGAAAGAGATGTGCCGCCATAGTCGAAAAAGTCTCCTATAACGCTCATTCTCTTAAGTCCTAAAACATCAGAAAAATATCCGCAAAGCTTTTCCTCAAGTTCTGTCTCAGGTTCCTCATAATCTCCGCCATTAGAGGGTATTTCTATTTCAAGAAGCTTTGCACGATCTATTTTATTATTGGCATTAAGTGGCATCTCATCTAACTGAACCATAGCCCCGGGAAACATGTAAGCGGGAAGTTTTGTCTTTACTAATTCAGTTATATCCTTGTGTTTTACTTCTTTGGAGCATGTAAAAAAGGCTACCAAAAAGTCTTCAAACCCATTGTTCCTCATGAGTACCTTGCAAAGATTAACTTCGGGATGTTGCATGATAACCTTTTCAATTTCACCAAGTTCAACTCTCTGACCATGATATTTGACCATATCGTCAGCTCGGCCGGATATGCAAACCTGTCCTTTTTCGCCTATGTAAGCCATATCTCCGGTCCTGTAAAAGCGCTCCCCATTAAGCATGATGAAGCTTTCTTTATTGCGTTCCTCCAATTTCTGATAACCGGTAGTGATGGTATCTCCACTTAATATAAGTTCACCTACGGTACCGTCGGGCACAATATCCCCATATTCATCAATAATCTTTATCGCCAAATAATGCATCGGATCGCCAATGCTGATCTCCCGATTTTCACTGGTTAATATTTTACTGAAAGCATAAGAGTTGGTTTCCGTCATTCCATAAGCGTTTATAACACGCAGCCATGGATTACACGTAAATACCGGCTCAAGGACAGATGCATCCAGTTTTTCTCCTACCAAAATCATAAAATCAAGAATAGCTATTGCAGGTCTTGACTGTTTAATTGTCATCAGATTTTTTACAAATGACGGTGTTGCTAAAAGGGATTGAACACTGAATCTAAGCATCTTTTCTATAAGAGATGACATATCCCTATAGTCTTTTTCCTCAGCAAAAACAAGACTGTCACCATTATAGAGAGCCTGATAATCACAAATAGATGCAATGAAATTTATCTGAGTTATGCACATAGATACCTTTGGCTCTTTGAATTGCTCAAAAAGCGTAGGATCATCTTTGGTTACAGTAACTGAAAGTGTGTCTGCCAGGATTGTATTACGTACTCCCTTGGGAACTCCTGTTGATCCCGAGGTATAGAAAATATGCGAAAGCCTGTCCATTTTTATTTCGGGCAAAGGCACAGGTTCCCCTTCGTAGGAAAGCACTTCTTCAACCAGGAGAACCTTATATTTATTGGTATCAAGGTCTTGTTTTCTGTCAAAAATTTCTTTAGTAGTTATAAGAACCTTACTATCCGCATTTTCCATACAAAAGTTAATTCTGTCTTCCGGATACTCATCTGTCATTGGCATATATGCATATCCAGCTCTTACAATTCCTATTTCCAGGGAAAATACATATGATTTCCTGTCCAAAAGAAGACCAATAACATCTCCTTCCTCCAGCCCGGGACATAGTGACATAATTGCATATGCCGCTCTATTACCCATTTCGTCCAAATTCCTGTAGGTGAGAATTCTGTCAGATGCAATTACCGCACTATCGTCAGGTCTTTCCTTCGCCAAAAGTGCTATTTTTTCAGGTATAGACATAAATAAAGAATTTTTTTTCATATTCCGTACACTCCTGTTTATTCAGTCAATATGTCGCCTTACTCATTACCCATCACAGTGTATTCTTTTTTGTTTTTAATAAGAAAAACAGTAGCGATTGTAGCGGCTATTACTTCAGTGGTAGCCTGTGCGAGCCATAACCCTTCAGTTCCAATGAACAATGGAAGCACAAAAATACATGTGGTCTGAATTACAAATGTTCTAGAAAAAGCCAGAAATCCTGAAACCAGGCCGTTATTTAAACCTGTAAAGAATGCTGAAGAGTACTCGTTGAATCCCTGGAACAGAAATGCAAAGGCATAGACTCTGAGTGCATGAACAGAAAGCGCGTAAAGATTAGCGTCATAGCCTACATATATCTTGGAGATTAATGGCGCACTGACTTGTGCTATGAAAAACATGAAAATGCCAAATGTAATGTTAAGAGTTAGTCCCTTTTTCAAAAGACTCCTAAGCTCATTTTTGTTTTTGGCACCATAATGATAGCCGACAATAGAGGTAGCCTGCATTTGTAGCCCATAAAAGAACGAGGCAAATATACCCTCCACAAAGACGGTCACTCCATAGGCGGCAACTCCGTCCTCTCCGATCAGCCTAAGGAGCTGGAAATTGTAAAAGACAAAGATCAGAGCAGTTGCCATATCATTGACCATCTCAGAGGCACCATTTGTACATGCATCTATAAGAGGACGCAGCTCGGCTTTTCCTTTTACAAAATGCAGAGGACTAGAATTTGGCCTTGCAAAATAGATAAGAGGGATGAGTCCGTTTAAGCATGCTCCTATTCCTGTTGCGGCAGCAGCTCCAACCATTCCCCATTTAAACACTACAACAAAAAGAAAGTCAAAACACAGGTTACTGAATAAGTTTCCAATGGAAATATACAGACCAAGCCTTGGCTTTTCTGCAGTAATCAGAATACTCTGGAAAGTATAGCCCAGAATCATGATGGGGAGGAATAAAAACAGTGTACGTCCATATGGAAGTCCGTATACCAGAATCTCAGGTGTTGCACCAATCAGCGTTGCTATGGGACGCAGAAAAATAATACCGATTATTGCCAGAACAACACCTATTGCAGCTGCTGCCTTTACAATCGATGTGAAATAGAGCTTAGCAGTTTGCTCTTTTCCTTCTCCTAACTCCAAAGCTATAAGTGCACTTCCGCCCGAACCAAACATGTATCCAACCATCGACAAGACAAGCTGGAATGGATAGACGATATTCACTGCCGAGAATGCAGTCTTGCCAATGAAATTAGATACGAAATACCCGTCTACAACATCATAGGTAATAGATATAAGAATCATTCCTACGGTCGGCATGGCAAAAAGAAGTAGTTTTGAGTATGTAAAATGATCTGACAGTTTAATCTCTTTCATATACATTTTCTCCAATAAAAGACGCAATAATCCCGATTGTCAGTTAAGAAAATTTTACCATGTATCGATAACTTTTATCGTAAAAAATGTATAAAAAGGACCTATCAGATTATTAAATTTTCACAAAGTATTTTTTCAAAAAATGTATAAAGACAATTTCTTCTCAGACATCATCAAATCTTTCCAAACAGCATATCTGCTGTCTTCTCAAGCTCTCTTCTCTCCTTAGTGTCATCGTAGGATTTTTCCTTATCATCAATTCCCTTAACGACATCTATTGAAAAGAGGCCATCCCGATTACAATAGAAAAAGATTTTGCGAACGCCGCTTATCTTGAATCTTGCTTCTGCATTTCCTTCAGGATAAAGTTTCACCATTTGGATGCGATCCGGAGAAGATGCTGCGATAAAGGATATGTAGTGATCCTTCGTCATCTCATGGTCGATTCTGACATAGTATTCATCTTCAACACGCTCTATGAAAATCATGTGGTTTTCATCGGTCTGCTCTGCCTCCGCAGGAAGGAGCTGCACGCCGTGGCACTGAATCACCGCTTCACCCATGCTGTGGATCGCATTTCCGCAAACGGGACATACATAGAATTTTGAGCGCATCATGTTTGCCGAGACGTTTTCATTCTTGATCTTGTTGCCGGATATCAGCTCTGTCACTGATATTCTGAAGGCATCCGCAATTGGTTCAAGCAGAGTTATGTCAGGATAGCCTTTTCCTGTCTCCCACTTTGAAACTGTCTTATCGGTTACGCCCAGAAGTTCAGCAAGCTGGAGCTGCGTCATTTTCTTTTGTTCGCGCATTTCTTTGATAACTGCGCCTGTTACATATTGGTTCATAATTTACCTCCATAAGTACAACATTACTTTTTTCTGCTGCCCTTATAGAAATATTAGCAGGGTGTCACATGTATCACTACCTACGCAAAGTAGAGTTACACACCATTTTCATCCGTCATATACCGTACTTATGGTATTTTCTATACTAACTGATAACTCTCAACAATCCCCAAAAAGATCAATGTGTCCTCTCCGTTCTGTCCACCTCATAGGCCACATACTCGTGGTCAAATTCATAGCCGAATTTTTGGGATAATCCCACTGAATTCATATTCTGTGCGTCCCAGCTTGGGTACAGACCATCGTCAAGACATCGCAGAATAAGAGCCGCACAGGCAACTGTTGCCAGGTGTTTTCTTCTCTCCTCCATAGCAGTGTCCACCTCTATCTCAATCCCTTCGTTATAACGGGTGTACGATGAAGCACCGGCAACTATTTTTCCATCCTTAAGAATAACCATGCCTCTTCCGATTTTCAGATAGGACTCCTTGCTCTCAAAGGATGATACAAAGTCCTCCGTCACAGGGTCCTCCAGGCATTTATCATAAAGCTCAGAGTCTATCTCCTTTAGTTCATAGCCCTCCGGAAGCTGTTTTACAAACTGCTCCAGAGCATCCCTGTCAAATCTGGTATCTTTCTTAATGGCATATCTTGTTACTCTCTTCGATGAATCAGGAAAACACTCCTCAATGAGCGCAGCCCACTCATCATTTTGCGGCACCATAATAACAAAACCCTCAGGCTTATTTATCATGAGCTCTCTATCAGGAACTCCTGCATAAAAAGCGAAGCCCCCAACAAAAGCAAGGGCAGATTTGGGATTATCCGGGTCAGTAACATATATTTTCCCCATGACCTTCTGAAGACATGAGTATATGAGAGTCTCCTCCCAGCCTGCAAACAGTTCTAGAACTTTTGATGTATCCTCTAATTCATAAATCATACTTTCGTTATGCCTCCTAAGCTATTGGTATCTCTGGATATCAATTCCGGTTTTTCCATAGCCTATTTTTTTTCCTTATGTGCAGTTATTATCGTATAACTGCTTGCGTTTACTGTGATAACACTATCATCTATCATCACGTACCAGTTTTTTCCGTTTCTCTCAATTCTGGCATTATTATCAAGAATTCTTTCTCGACACCATACGACAACATCAATATCTCCTAGACATAGATTTTTCTTAATCCGTATGGCTCCCATCTCTGTGGTATGGACCTTCTCGATGTTCTCAATTAGAGCATTTTTCATACTTTTTATCATTCCTTTCACTTCGCTCAGGCACAAACATGGAATGAAAAAATCTGTCTGTGCATCCCCTCTACATTTTCTCAATAAAGCCTTATACTATACTAAGGAACAGCGGTATACTACAGAGCACGAGAGGAGGTGTGGCGAAGTAGTTTATTTCGACCCCGTATACTTATATGTGTCGTCGCCCTCACAAGTACAAACAAGTGGGACATTGAGCCCGGACTCTTAGCATTGGTATAAGCCAACTTATATAGTCACAGGACGACAGTCAATGCTGCTGTTCCCTTTTCAGTAAAGGTGGTGATCTATAATGATGAGA
>NZ_AUIX01000026.1 GCF_000423925.1 Butyrivibrio sp. VCD2006 | reverse complement strand
CGCCAGCACAGGTTTAAGCTTCCGATAAGTTTCTGCTATCGTAATTAAACAATAGAGTTCCACCATTTCCATATACAATCATACAACATTTATACTGATGAAGACACCTCTCTATTAACATTAGGTGATTTCGTCTTTTTGTCATGCTTGTCAATTGTCAATGTGCAGTATAATAATATTTCTATAGCGATAAATTATGCTGAGGGTAGTGCAATAGCTTGGCTTTCGGAACTTATTGATGATGTGTCATGCTAAAGTTAACCGAACATATCTTTGGCGTTGGTTAATTCATTCTAAAGTTAATGACATTGATCATGATCACAGCATCCATCGGTGGTGGATTAACACTATTTTATATTAGCAACACGCAGAGGCTTGGAATTTTCATATTCGGAATGATATGCGGAATAGTGGTTGTTCACTTTGTGATTGAGACGATTTACGAATTTGATTTCAAAGCAAGCTTCGGACATTTTGCTTCTTTGGGTGTTGGCGCTGCAATTTCTGCCTTCATTTTTGCTGCATGTGTATTTGATATTTTCGGATTTGAGACCTGGCAGCCTATGCCAAGCAGGGTTGAGAGCGTTGCTTTTGCTGATAGTCTCGGATACCATGGCCTTTTTTGTCCTTATTATGCGACAATTGACGATCCGACACCGGGAACATGGTTCTATACAGTAGATAACGATGAATTTGCACTTAGTAAAATGAAACTCACAGATATTGAAAATGTAGAGAAGATAACAAGACAGGGTGCAATAAATGCTTCGAAAAGCCATAAACTGGCACTTACTGAGGAGCCTGGTTTTTATATGGGCTATAGTTACTTCGCAGAAGATGAGGATCAGGGTAATGGTAATGAACCGTCTTATGATGCAATCGTAAAAGTAAAGTGGAAGATGAAAAACGGAAAAGAAATCACAAGGAAATATGATGTAAATATTTCAGGTGATGAGCTTCTTACCGCGTATAAGAACATTTATAACAGCGAGGAATACAAGCTGGGAAAGGTTCCGGTTATCTCAGCGGATTCTGCTGACATCAGTAAGATCAGATGTGAGACTGTTGGAGGAACTTATAATGAAAAGCTGGACGATGATATGGCAAAAGGTCTTATCGAAGCTTATAAAGAAGATGTAATGAACCAGACCTTTGACGAGGCTGCAGCCGAGCTTCCAAGTCTGGAAATCAGCTGCATAGATTATGCGGACATTGTGTATGATGAAACTGAAAAATACAACATGTTTGTGTATCCTTCGTTCAAAAAAACCATGGAATTTCTTGCAAAACATGATGCGCCTACAAGCTGGAGAGATGGAGAAAAAGACATAATAAAGGCGACTGTAGGTACGATTATATATAACGGCGAAGATGCAAAAGAGGACTACTGGACCAGCAAGGATCTGGATGAGATTACTGCAGCCATGAACTATTCGGTTCCTGAATCTATTTATTATAACACCATCCAGAGCGACTTAAATGGTGACAGTCAGGACGTAAGTACCATGCATGGCGCCAATACAACCTTAAGCGTCGATGTTGAAGGTGGTAAGGAGACTCAGACCTTTGGTATTGTTATGCTATTCGATGACAGCCTTCCTCAGAGAGTTAAGGAAATGTGCTTTCCTAAAATTGATGAGCCTGAAGACAGCAGCTCAGTAAGGGGCGGTACTATTGGCTGGATGTCATGTGTATCGAACGGATGAGATTTCGATAATTGTGAAAAATTAACAAAGGATGATCGCAAACTTCATAAATAATCACATAAATGATGTTGTTTACAAAATATTCTGATAATGTTATTGTATAATCAACTATAGGTATATCCTGTCCAGAGTGACAGGATTTTCAGGAAGGATCCTAAGCATATCTTCAATCTGCGGAAGGTATGCCGAGCAGCTATTTAATGGTGGGGACCGGAGAACGGGCTGCGGCGCAAAAATGGATTTGTCCTTATTCATGGAGGAAGAAAGGAGCGCACATATGATAGGAGGCATAGGCAATAATAGCTATTCCAACTACTCTCAGTATGGGAAAATGGCTAGCGGTAAAAAATTGCAGAGTGCAGCTGATGGCGCTGCTGAGCTTTCCATCAATGAAAAGATGGAAAAAGAACAGAGAACCATGAAGGTTCAGGCGAGAAATGGTGTTGATAACATTTCAAAGCAGAATATTCAGGATGGCGTTCTCGATGGTGTTACGGATTATCTTCAGAGTATCCGTGAAAATGCCGTTTATGCTCAGAACGGAACTCTTTCAGACAGTGAAAGAGGCGACATCGCAAATGCAAATTCACAGCTGATGAAGGGAATCGGCCAGTCGCTTGATTCAACTCAGATGAAGCAGCTCGGCCTTGATAAGGTTGATGTTAATGATCTTGATTCCATAGATCAGGCTATTAAAAATGTCAGCAATGCAAGAAGTGAAGTTGGTGCTGTTACAAACGGATTAGAGCACAATGTAAGCTACAGTAATGTGGCAAGAGAAAATCTTCTCAGTGCTCAGAGCAGTATTGCCGATACCGATATGGCACAGGAAATCACAGAGCTTCGTAAGAATCAGACTCTTGATGCTTATCGTAACCAGATGCAGAAGAAGCAGATGGAGGATGAGCAGCAGAGGAATAATCTGAATCTTATGCTTTAATAGGTAGATTTAGGAAAACCTGCTGAACTTACAATTTCATAATCATCTGTAATATACAGAACATGAATATCAGGGATGGACTCGATGAGCTCCATCCCTTTTTCTATGCCAAGAGAAAAGCAGATGGTTGACAGTGCATCTCCGTCCACGGATGAATCGGAAACAATAGTGGCACTGTAGATATTATTCTCGATAGGAAGCCCTGTTTCCACGTCCAGAATATGATGGTAAATCCTGCCGTCTTTTTCAAAAAAACGATCATAAATTCCAGAAGTCACAAGGGATTTATCCGTTAGCGGAAGAGTGAGCATGGCCTCTCCGTCATCCGCAAAGGGCTTCTGAATTGCCACGTTAAATGAAGAGGTAGAGTCACTTCCCGGCTTTTTTCCCACAAGGAGAACATTACCGCCAAGGTTTATGATGCCGCTATTTGCGCCTTTTTCAAGATATAGTTCCTTTAATCTGTCTGCGATATAACCCTTTGCAATTCCGCCAAGATCAAGGCGCGCAGCACTGTCAAGAAGCCGAACGCTGCATTCGCCGCTGTCTTTTCTGAGCTCTACCTTTTTATAATCAACGTGCGACAGAGCCTTTTTAAGAGATTCTTCATCGGGAACTGTTTTGTCAGAATCTGCATGAAAATTCCACAGTTCAGTAACTGTGCCGATCGTGGGATCAAAGATACCTTGAGAGAGGTCTGCATAGTAAAGGGCCTTTTCAACAAGATCGTAGGTCGCAGGATCAACTGTGACTACTTCACCGTTTGCGTGATTGATGTTCCAGATATCGCTTCCTTCTTTTGTGGAGGAGAATAGATTTTCATAGCGCATGCACAAAGCGAAGCATTCATCGAGGAAGGCTTCGCAGTTATCTGAGGCATCTTTATTTCTTGTGAAAAATGAGGAATTTTCGGAGGTGAAATCTCTGTCGTAGGCGGTTAGCGTTATAACCGTATCAAAATAGAAGCCTACCTTTCTGTGGGCTTCGGTGGCGGAAGGCGCACCGCAGCCGCAGAGGGTAAGGCAAAGTACGAATGCTAGTAAGAGACCCCTCATCCGCCCTTCGGGCACCTTCCCCCTAAGGGGGAAGGCTTTAATCATATGCCTTCCCTTCGTGGAAGTAATTTTAAATATATGTAGACCACTTTGGGGAGTAAACTTACACATATGCCTTCCCTTCGTGGTAGTAATCTTAAATATATGTAGACCACTTTGGGGAGTAAACTTACATATATGTCTTCCCTTCATGGTAGTAATCTTAAACATATGTAGTCCACTTTTGAGAGTAAACTTACACATATGCCTTCCCCTTGGGGGGAAGGTGGCACGAAGTGCCGGATGAGGGGCAAATAAAGAATCACGCATCTTTAGTAACAGTTTCTCCTGTCAGTTTCATTATTTTAGGCGATATACGTATACTTGTATAAAGGTCTGCATACTGTGAAGCAGACAGATCCTCGATATAATTCTGCATATAGTTCTTGCAGACTCCGTTTTTTCTTAAAACGTCAACAGCCTTGTTGTAGGCTATGGCAGCTTCGGTCTCGGTGTTGTATTTTCCCACAACAAAATCACCGTTTACATGGATGATCACCTTGTATTTCAAAAAGCCGCGGTCTGCGTATTGGCGGACACCGTGATAGCGGTTTAAAACCTCGATGTTTTCATAGCGAAGGTCGTTGGCATTGCCGTTGGCAAAGCGATAATCGCGACCCTTAACAGCATAGCTTTTTATGCCATAGCGGCTTAATATGCTGATCTGTGAGCCGTAGTCCGCAACAAAAAGATGAGACCCGCGCTTCATTATTTTATGGGATGAATAATAGAACAGATCATCAATATCAAATATAAGTGTGTGTCCGGGTGAGAGATAATAGAAAAAGTACTTTTTTTCAAGGTAGATAGGCGTAGGAATATAAAGCCCTTTATCCCTGAAATTAACCAAAACTACGTACTTTTCAAAAGGAAGGGGCATACTCTTTTTATATTCCGACAGCGAAAATGAGCTGTCGGAGAGTATCTCCTGTGCCTGTTTGTAGACTGTCCCCGCAGTCTCTAAATCTGAAAATGACCCCAACGCAATATGCTTTCCCCTGAAGGTTATGGACGCCCTGTAGGATTTTGTCCCATCCTTCAAACTTGTTTCATACACTCCCGCAACCTTTTTTGCCATTTAAGTTTACCCCCATAAGCTTAAATCGTAGTGTATTTATATGCATTTTTGTGGTATACTTTGTACTCAAAGTAATGTCATAAGAAAATCGTTCGATCACTCATCAGTGTAGAGTCGTCTTTTCATTATTTTATCATATCAGACAGCATTGCGAAAATAATAAAAAAAGGAGCGTGGCAACATGAACGTTATGTATTCTAGTACCAGAGGCGATAAGAAGAAGGTAACTGCATCACAGGCTATTTTGCAGGGACTTGCTTCCGATGGAGGTTTGTTTGTACCGGATAGTATTCCGAAGCTTGATAAGAGTCTTTCAGAACTTAAGGATATGGACTATCGCGAGACGGCTTACCAGGTTATGAAGCTTTTACTTACGGATTTTACCGAGGAAGAGCTCAGATATTGTATAGATCATGCCTATGACTCCAAATTCGATACAGAAGAAATGGCTCCGATGACAGAGGCCGATGGCGCTTTTTATTTAGAGCTTTATCACGGAAAAACAATAGCATTTAAGGATATGGCCCTTTCAATTCTTCCTTATCTCATGACTACAGCAGCTAAGAAGAATCAGATTAAGAATGAGATCGTAATCCTTACTGCTACCAGCGGAGATACAGGTAAGGCAGCACTTGCAGGCTTTGCAAACGTACCCGGAACAAGAATCTGCGTTTTCTATCCCGAGAACGGTGTTTCACCTATCCAGAAAAAGCAGATGGTTACACAGGAAGGCGAGAATACCTGCGTAATCGGAATTAAAGGTAACTTCGATGATGCCCAGACAGGCGTTAAGAAAATATTCACAGATCCCGATTTTGCTAAGGAGCTTGATGAGAAGGGATTCCAGTTTTCATCAGCTAATTCAATTAATATAGGAAGACTTGTTCCTCAGATCGTATATTATGTTTATGCATATACAAGACTTCTTAAAGAGGGCAGAATAGCAGAGGGAGACCAGATAAATGTTGTGGTTCCCACAGGTAACTTCGGTAATATTCTCGCTGCATATTATGCAAGCAAGATGGGACTTCCGATCAAGACCTTTATCTGCGCTTCAAACTCCAACAAGGTTTTATATGATTTCTTTAAAACCGGTGAGTATGACAGAAATCGTGAGTTCGTACTTACAAGCTCACCTTCAATGGATATTCTTATCTCTTCTAACCTTGAGAGACTTATCTATCATATTGCAGGTGATGACTCAAATGCAGATGCTTCTTATATGAAGCAGCTCTCCGAGAACGGTAAATATGAGATCACAGACTCAATGAAAAAAGCACTTGACTGCTTCTACGGCGGATTTGCTAATGAAGAGGAAACAGCTGTTGCTATCAAGGAACTGTTTGATAATACAGGCTATCTTATCGATACGCACACAGCTGTTGCATCTAGTGTATATAATAAATATGTAAAGGACACAGGCGATAAGACAGTTACTGTTATCGCATCAACTGCAAGTCCTTACAAGTTCACAAGAAGCGTTATGCAGGCACTTGGCAAGGATGATGCAAGCCTTGACGACTTCCAGCTCGCTGATAAGCTCTCTGAGGTTTCAGGAGTAGAGATTCCTGAGGCTGTAACATCTATTCGCGATGCTAAAGTAATTCACGATAAGGTTGTTGAGAAGGATGCTCTGGCTGACGCAGTAAGGGAGTTCTTGAAATAAATCCCTTGCCTTCCCCCTATGGGGGAAGGTGGCACGAAGTGCCGGATGAGGGCAATAAAGTTGGGAGGTAACATGGGGAATACAAGAGTTAACGAAGCAAATATTTACTCCGATAACACACCGAAAATAGTTGATCTGGCAAAAACAGTTGAGACAGCTGACCAGATTAATCCTGAGCTCTTTACAAAGCATAATGTAAAGCGTGGTCTCCGAGATTTAGATGGTAGAGGTGTCCTTACTGGACTTACAAAAATATCGACAATTATCGCTTCAGAGGAAGTGAACGGTGAGAGGATTTCAACTGACGGTAATTTATATTACCGTGGGATAAATGTTAAGGATATTGTGCATGGCACCGCAAGTAAATCCAAGTACGGATTCGAAGAGGCAGCATATCTTCTTCTTTTCGGAAAGCTTCCAAACGAAGCTGAACTTAAGGGATTTACTGAGCTTCTTGGGTTTTACAGATCGCTGCCTACAGGCTTTGTAAGGGATATCATTATGAAGGCTCCAAGTCGTGACATGATGAATACCCTTTCAAGAAGTGTACTTACGCTTTATTCTTATGATGATCATGCTGACGATGTTTCAATGCCTAATGTACTCAGGCAGTGTCTTCAGATGGTCAGCCTGTTTCCGCTTCTTGCTATTTACGGATATCAGGCATATAACCACTACCATGAGGGGAAAAGTCTTTTTATTCACCCTCCGAAGGCAGATCTTTCAACGGCTGAGCATATTTTGTATTTGCTCCGTCCGGATTCTAAATACACAGAGCTTGAGGCAAGACTTCTTGATATCTGTCTGATCCTGCATATGGAGCATGGCGGTGGTAACAACTCATCCTTCACAACTCACGTTGTGAGCTCATCAATGACTGATACTTATTCGGTAATTGCTGCGGCGATTGGATCTCTTAAGGGACCTCGTCACGGCGGAGCCAACATTAAGGTTATTCATATGTTTGAGGAGATGGAGAAAGAGGTTAAGGACTGGACCGATGAGGAAGAGGTCAAGAGCTACTTAAAGAGACTTCTTCATGGAGAGGCTTTTGATAATGCAGGTCTTATCTATGGTGTGGGACATGCTATTTATTCAAAATCCGATCCGAGAGCGGTGCTCCTTAAGGAGTATACGATTCAGCTTGCCAAGGAAAAGGGAATGGAGAAAGAGCTCGCCCTTTATGAAATGGTTGAGAGGCTTGCGCCTGAAGTAATCAGTGCCGAGCGTAAAATGTATAAGGGTGTCAGCATCAATGTGGACTTCTATTCAGGATTTGTCTATGAGATGCTTGGACTTCCTGAGGAGCTTTTCACTCCTATGTTCGCCATTGCGCGTATCGTGGGATGGAGTGCTCACAGAATGGAGGAGCTTGCTAATAACAGTAAGATCATCCGTCCTGCATACATGGCCGTAAGCGACTTCAAAGATTACGTGCCCATGGAAGAAAGATGATTTAAACCCCTCATCCGCCCTTCGGGCACCTTCCCCCTAAGGGGGAAGGCAAGAGGTAAAAAACTTCCCCCCAAGTGGAAGGCAAGAGGTAAAAACTTTCCTCCAAGGGGAAGGCAAGAGGTAAAAACCTTTCCCCCAAGGGGAAGGCAAGAGGTAAAAAGCCTTCCCCTTGGGGGGAGGGCAAGAGGTAAAAAGCCTTCCCCTTGGGGGGAAGGTGTCAGCGAAGCTGACGGATGAGGGGGTATTAGGAGGAATAAAATGAATAAAGTTATACAGGACAGACTTTCTGCCCTTAGAGAAAAGATGTCAGCAAACGGTATCGATTACTATCTGATGCCTACTTCTGATTATCACAACTCAGAGTACTCAGCAGATTTTTTCAAAGCGCGTGAGTATTTCTGTGGATTTACCGGCTCAAACGGAACACTGGTTGTTTCTAAGGACTGGGCAGGAATGTGGACTGATGGAAGATATTTCATTCAGGCTGACCGCGAGATGGAGGGCACAGGTGTTACCCTCTATAAAATGGGAGAGGAAGGAGTACCTACAATTTCCGAATATCTTGCTGAAAATATGACAGCAGGTCAGGTACTCGGTTTTGACGGTAAGGTTGTTCCTGCAAGAGAAGGCCTTGCTTATGAAAAAAAGCTTAAGAAGAATCAGGTAAAGATAAAGTTTGATAAGGATCTTGCCGGAGAAGTCTGGACAGACAGACCGGCTCTTCCCTGCAATCCTATTTATGTTCTTTCTGATGAGCTCTGCGGAAAGTCTTTCGCGGAAAAGCTTGCTGATATCAGAAAGGTCATGGAGGAAGAGAAGGCTAATGCATATCTTCTCTGCAAGCTTGATGACATTTGCTGGCTTACAAATCTTCGCGGTAACGACGTTGAATGTAATCCTGTAATACTCAGCTATCTGTTCATTACTAAAAAGACTGTAAGCATGTTTGTTCAATTTGATGAACTGAATGACGAGGTCAGAAATTATTGTGAAAATAACGACATTGAGCTCGTTGCCTATAACAGAATCATCACATGGCTTGATGAATATGAGTATGATGGTGTGACTCTGTATGATGAGCGAAATGTAAGCTATTCTGTTTTCAGAACGATAAAGGATAACTCTGAGAATAATCATGCCAACATCAAGAATATCTATGATCCCACTGAGATGATGAAGGCATGTAAAAATGAGACTGAGATAAAGAACATCAGGGACGTTTATGTAAAGGATTCTGCTGTTCTTACCAAGTTCATTTACTGGGTTAAGAATGAAGTTAAAAACGGCACATTAAATGAGTACACAGCCGCTATGCATCTTGATAACATGAGGGCACAGCTCCCCGGCTTTATCGAACTTTCATTCCCTACAATCAGTGCTTACAGGGACAATGCAGCAATGATGCATTATGAAGCTACTGAGGAGTCGAATGCTGAGTTAAAACCGGAGCACTTCCTGCTTGTTGATTCAGGTGCTACATACATGGGCGGAACTACTGATGTTACCAGAACCATTGTCCTTGGACCTATCACAGACGAGGAGAAGAAGCACTATACACTTACCACAGTTGGAATGCTTCAGCTTGCTAATGCACATTTCCTTGAGGGATGTAACGGAAGAAACCTTGATATTCTTGCAAGACAGCCCCTTTGGAATGTTGGAATTGATTATAAGTGCGGAACGGGCCACGGAATCGGTTATATGCTGAATGTCCATGAGGGCCCTCACAGCATCAGATGGAAATCAAGATCATCCGAGGACGAGGCAGCACTTAAGGTCGGCATGATCATGTCAGATGAGCCCGGAGTTTATATCGAGGGTAAGCACGGCATTCGTATAGAGAACATCCTTGAGGTTGTTGAAGGCGAGAAGAACAGTGACGGACAGTTCTTAGAATTCAGACATCTCACTTATGTTCCGCTGGACCGCGATGCTTTGGATAAGCAGTACTTACAGCCTAGGGAAATCGAGGCCATCAATGAATATCAGAAGATGGTTTACGACAGAATAGAGCCTCTTATTGAGGAGCCTGAGATCAAGGAGTGGCTTAAGGCGGAGACCAAGCCTCTATAAGGCATAAGACAGGGGTAAGAACCGTCCCCCTGTCTTAAAGGAAAACAAAATTTCAAACAAAAGCGTGTGAAATGTAGATTTCATGCGCTTTTCTTCATATTAAATTAAGAATTTTTTACGGAAAATCTATTGATTTAGCGGCTTTGAGAGTTATAATGTAATTAAAGAACTGACAGAGGTCAGTTTATATCGAGCCTCGAGCTCGCCTGGGATGTTCGACAACTCCGGTGTAATTTGAACCTACAGTTACTTTAAACGGGACACCTAGATCGCATTTTCAAATGTCACGCCTCCGGCCCTGCACATGTGCAGACAAGCTATGGGAGAGGAAGACAGCGAAAAGGGCTGCGGTAACCCACCTGGCGTTGTGCTAGGAGTCAAATAACCGGAACCGGCATTCTCGGGAGTATTGAAAAACAGCTTAATAGCTGTTTTTTTTATTCAATAGGAAATTCCTTTGGATTTCCTATTGAATAAAAAGCGCTCCGCTAAGGATGCGACTGGTGCGCAGATGAATTTTGCAAGCTAAAGCTTGCGCGCACCAGCGCGCAAAGAGTCGCGAGCGACTCTTTGTTCTGCAACATTTTACTTTATAACCCGTGAATAATTTAGCAATATTTTATAAACTACATAATTGTGTATGTTTTTTCGTGATGTTATAATAAATTGACAGACAAATGTGCATACGAACATTGAAAGGAGTACTAAAATGCTTGCTTCATTGATTCCGTTGTTTGATGATGAAATGAAAGTCTGTGCTTATTCTGTATTTGCGCAGAGAGATAATCATCTTATGAATCCTTACCTGATGGGGACAGGGTTTTTGGATAATGTTGTCAATATCGTAGGTCTTGATATTGTTGACAGCGTTGGAACCAATGTCCTTTCCGGAGGCAAGGAAGTATTCGTTGAAATAAATCATATTTCACTTTTCGCTAATATAGAGGAACAATGTAAAGCACCTAAGGAAAAGATAGTTCTTCTTCTTGATACTTCGGTTCTTCCTGAGGAACCTTATCTTGCGAGACTTTGGGATCTTCACGGACAGGGCTATAAGCTTGCTATCAGAAAACTGGCGGGTAACCAGTTCGAGACTTATAAGCCTATTCTTGATATGTGTGATTATATACTTCTTGATCACCGCAAGATTAATATCCGAAGTGCAAGAATTTATTTTAAGAAAGCTTATCCAGAAATCAAGCTTTGTGCTGTGGGAGTTGATACTAAGGAGGATTACGAAAGACTTGCTTCTGATGGAGCTTATGATCTCTATGAGGGTATTTTCTTCAGACTTCCTGTAGAGGAATCCGAGAAATCGGTTACACCTTTGAAGGTTACGTATATTGAACTTTTGAATGTGGTTAACAATCCCGATTTTGACCTCCAGCAAGCTGCAGATGTTATAGGAAAAGATGCTGCTCTTGTTATTTCACTCCTCGAGATGGTAAATCATCTCACAGTTAATTCTGAGATAACATCAGTCAGACATGCGGCAGCAATGCTTGGACAGAAAGAGCTTAAGAAGTGGATAAACACAGCAGTTACAAAGGAACTTTGCTCGGATAAGCCCAGTGAGATCACACGTATTTCAATGGTGAGAGCGAAGTTTGCGGAAAACCTTGCAGAGTGTTTCGAAATCAAGGGCTTTGCTTCAGAGCTATTCCTTGCAGGACTGTTTTCACTCCTTGATATCATGCTGGATCAGACTATGGAACAGTCACTTAAGCTTGTACATGTATCCAAGAAGATTGAGGATGCTCTTCTTAGACAGAGCGGAGATCTGTGGCCGGTACTTCAGTTTATGTATGAATATGAAAATGCATCATGGCAGGAGGTTTCCCGTTTGATGATATTAGAGGACATCGACATGGATGCAGTTTATAAAGCATATACTGATGCACTTAAGTGGTACAGAGATCTTATTGATCCGATTTAAGTCATGGATAATTCAGAGGGACGGCAAGACTGACTTTGTGATATTAAAGGGCTAACGCATATTTATGCAGTAGCCCTTTTTTCATTGGGGAAAATAGTGTATAATCTTTAAAGTTTAATTTCGAAGCGAGGAGTCTATTATGGTTAAAGATTACAAGGAGATGAGTAAAGAAGAGCTCGAGAAAGAGCTTGCCAACCTTAAGGCTGAGTACAAAAGATACCAGGCAATGGATCTTTCATTGAATATGGCCAGAGGTAAGCCGTGTCATGAGCAGCTCGATATTTCCATGGGTATGATGGATGCACTTAATTCAGATGCAGATCTTTCCTGCGAAGATGGTACCGACTGCCGTAACTACGGAGTGCTTGATGGTATTCATGAGGCCAAGGTTCTTATTGGTGCAATGATGGAGAACAAGCCCGAGAATATTATTATCTACGGTAACTCATCACTTAATGTTATGTATGATACTGTTTCAAGAGCTTATACACACGGAATTATGGGCAATACACCCTGGTGCAAGCTTGATAAGGTGAAGTTCCTTTGCCCTGTTCCCGGATATGACAGACATTTTGCTATAACAGAGTACTTTGGAATAGAGATGATTCCTGTGGAGATGACTCCCGATGGCCCTGATATGGACGTTGTTGAGAAGCTTGTTTCAGAGGATGAATCTATTAAGGGAATCTGGTGTGTGCCGAAGTATTCCAATCCTCAGGGCTATTCATATTCTGACGAGACAGTAAGAAGATTTGCGAGACTCCGTCCTGCTGCAAGAGACTTCAGAATTTTCTGGGATAACGCTTATGGAATTCATCACCTTTATGATGATGATCAGGATTATCTCATTGAGATCCTTGAGGAGTGTAAGAAGGCCGGAAGCCCTGATATGGTTTACAAGTTTTCATCTACCTCCAAGATCACCTTCCCCGGAAGTGGTATCGCAGCCCTGGCTACATCTCTTAACAACCTTGAAGAGATTAAGGCTCAGCTGACAAACCAGACAATCGGTCACGACAAAGTTAACCAGCTCCGTCATGTAAGATTCTTCGGAGATATTGAAGGTATGAAGGAGCACATGAAAAAGCATGCTGCTATAATCAGACCTAAATTTGAGGCTGTTCTTGAGATTCTCGACAGAGACCTTGCTCCCTATAATATCGGTGAGTGGACAAGACCTAAGGGAGGCTATTTCATCAGCTTTGATGCTCCTGAAGGATGTGCTAAGGCTATCGTTGACAGAGCCAAGAAGGTCGGTGTTACCATGACAGGTGCAGGTGCTACCTACCCTTACAAGAAGGATCCAAAAAACAGCAATATCAGAATTGCTCCTACATATCCTTCACTTTCAGACCTTCGCACAGCTATGGAGATTTTCACAGTTTGTGTAAAACTCGTTTATGCTGATAAGCTTCTTAAGGAAATGACAGAGAATGCTGAGGCATAAAGCAATATTTTAATAAGAGGATGTATTTTATGGCAAAAGGTTTTCCGCCTATAAGCATAGAAGACATGAAAGAGATGGGCATCGATCAGCTTGATTTTGTCTATGTATGCGGTGATGCATATGTTGATCACTCAAGCTTTGGTGCTGCCATCATCACAAGAACATTAGAGGCTCACGGTTACAGCGTGGGCCTTATTTGTCAGCCTGATTTCAGGGATGAAAAGAGCATAACCGTTCTCGGAACTCCAAGACTTGGATTTTTGGTTTCAGCGGGAAATATGGATTCCATGGTAAACCATTACACAGTTGCGGGAAAACGGAGAAAGACGGATGCTTACAGTCCCGGCGGAGAAATGGGAAGGCGACCGGATTACGCGACGATCGTATATTGTAATCTGATCAGAAAAGTGTATAAGCATGAGCCTATTATTGTGGGTGGAATAGAAGGCAGCCTTAGAAGACTTGGACACTATGACTATTGGTCCAATAAGGTAAGACGTTCTATTTTGCTTGATTCCGGTGCGGATATTATTTCCTATGGAATGGGTGAAGTCAGCATAGTTGAGATCGCTGATGCCCTCGCTTCGGGCATGGATGTTTCTGATATTTCATTTATAAACGGAACAGTTTATAAGACTAGAAATGAAGAGAATATCTATGATGCGATAAAGCTTCCTGATTTTGAGGAGATAAAGTCTGATAAGAGAAAATACGCTGAGAGTTTTGCCATTCAGTATAAAAATACGGATCCTTTTAACGGAAAAAGACTCTACGAGACATATGACAACAGCTTGTATGTGGTTCAGAATCCTCCGTCAAGACCACTGACCCAGCAGGAATTTGATGATGTATATGAAAGAGATTATATGAGAGCCTGGCATCCTGTATATGATGCTGCGGGCGGAATCCCTGCCTTTGACGAGATAAAATACTCAATAACTTCAAACAGAGGCTGCTTTGGAGAGTGCAATTTCTGTGCCCTCACCTTTCATCAGGGAAGGATAATCCAGGCCAGGAGCCATGAATCAATAATAAAAGAAGCTAAGGTTTTCCTTGGTGAGAAGGATTTCAAGGGTTACATCCATGACGTGGGCGGTCCTACTGCACAGTTCAGGAAGCCTGCATGCAAGAAGCAGATGAAGCTTGGAGCATGTCCCAATAAAAAGTGTCTGCACCCCGAAGTATGTAAAAACATGGAGGTTGATCACAGTGATTATCTGAGCATTCTTAAAAAGCTGCGGGCATTACCCGGAGTGAAGAAGGTATTTGTGAGATCGGGAATAAGATTTGATTATCTTCTTGCGGATAAGGATGATTCATTTTTGCGTGAACTCTGTAAGCATCACATAAGCGGGCAGCTTCGTGTGGCGCCTGAGCATATATCTGACAATGTTCTTGATAAAATGGGTAAACCAAGAGTTAAGGTTTATGACCGCTTTATCGAGAAGTTTGACAAGGTTAACAAACAGATCGGAAAACAGCAGTATGCTGTGCCGTACCTCATGTCATCGCATCCAGGCAGTACCTTAAAGGATGCCATTGCGCTTGCTGAATATCTCTGCAAGCATAAGCTGAGTCCCGAGCAGGTTCAGGATTTTTATCCCACACCAGGCACTGTCTCAACCTGTATGTATTATACCGGACTTGATCCGCTTACAATGGAGCCTGTATATGTGGCCAGAGACCCTCATGAAAAAGCAATGCAGAGGGCTCTTATCCAATTCAGACGACCTGAGAACTATGACCTTGTAAAGGAAGCTCTCCTTAAGGAACACAGAGAGGACCTCATTGGATTTGGACCGCAGTTTCTCATTCCGCCGAGGAAGATGACAAATGAAGGTGGCGCGAAGAGAAAAATGGCAGATAATTCATCCTCGGGCAAAGTTGGTAAGAGAGAAGGCAAAGAAAATTCATCCTCAGGCAAAGTTGGTAAGAGAAAAGGCAAAGAAAATTCATCCTCAGGCAAAGTTGGTAAGAGAAGCGCCACCGGAAGTAAGCCTTCTCCCTTGGGAGAAGGTGGCGCGAAGCGCCGGATGAGGGGTAAGAACAATAAAAAACGACACTAAAAGTGTCATTAATGGAGGAGGAGGTGTCGGATGGGGAATCCGACACCTCTGGTATGAAAAAAGTTTTGTTGGGGGAGTCAGAAGTTCTCACTTCTGATAATGTTATGATACATTTAATTTTTGTCCAAAGTATGTACTACAGCTAAAAGAAACATAACATTTATAACCAAAGTTTTAATTAATTCTTATCAAATCATAAACTATCGCTACAGTGCAAATAAATATTCAGATTATGATTGTATAAAATGATTTTTATATTTAACTTAGGTGAAAACCATAATTTCTCTCAGCGTTTTTGATATTAATTTCGTTTATCATTAGGAAAACGATACTGTTCACCCGGTTCTGTGCATTTGCTGTGTTGAGCTGAAAATGTTTCAAATGTTGAGTACCGAAAATACAAGCAAAAATAACCCCCCAGGGGGCTTGCAGGTGCGTCCTTCTGCGACATATACTGAGTTGTTGAAACGCGGTGACATATTTTAGTGTCATGAAGAATATCAGTGTATTCGGGAGGAATTTAATTATGCATATGGCTGATGCCTTAGTATCACCGGCAGTTGCCGGAACAATGTATGTTCTGTCCACAGGTGCGGCAGCATACTCTATCAAACAGGTTAAGGAAGAAAATGATCCCAAGAAGATTCCTGTAATGGGTGTAATGGGTGCATTTGTTTTTGCAACACAGATGCTCAACTTCACAATCCCCGGTACAGGTTCATCAGGACACCTCTGCGGAGGTATGATGCTTTCAGCACTTCTTGGTCCTTTTGGCGGATTCCTTACAATGATAGGAGTGCTTCTGGTTCAGTGCCTGCTATTTGCTGACGGAGGACTACTGGCGCTAGGGTGTAATATATGGAATATGGCCTTTTATGGGTGTTTTGTAGGAGCGCTTCTAATATGGAAGCCTATAATGAAAAAAGGAGCTACAAGAGGTAAGATAATAATTGCTTCAATACTTGGCTGTGTGCTGACACTTCAGCTTGGAGCATTTTCAGTTACACTTGAGACACTTGCTTCTAAGATCACAGAGCTTCCTTTCTCATTCTTTGTTGCAACAATGCAGCCGATTCATCTTGCAATCGGTACTGTTGAAGGACTTATCACAGCTGCAGTACTTATATTTGTAAATGAGGCAAGACCTGAGCTTCTTTGGGGCGTGGGCGAGAAGGCAGAAAAAGAGGGTAAGCTCTCACTTAAGAATACAGTTGCTGTACTTGCTGTCGCTGCAGCAATTTGTGGCGGAATTGTTTCACTTTTTGCATCTGCATTCCCGGATGGTCTTGAGTGGTCCATGGAGCAGGTTGCAGGAACATCAGAACTCGAGGCAGCAGGCAGTGCATACGAGGTTGCTGAGAATATCCAGACAGCAACATCACTTCTTCCTGATTATGCGTTCAAGAACAGTGAAGCAGCAGTCGGAACAAGCTTTTCAGGTATTGTAGGTGCACTTGTTGTAGTTGCGATTATGGTTGGCGCGTGCTACGCATTTAAGTTTTTCAAGAAAGAGAAAGCAGTCACCGATAATTAATGGATTCAATCGAGAAAAGGTTACACGAATTTCAGAAAATGCAGGAATTATGGCAGCGTTCCCACTGGATGAATGAACTTCATCCTCTGGGGAAGCTGCTTATTAGCATTTTATACATTTTTACGGTGGTGTCATTTAATAAGTATGACATAACACCTCTTATAATTATGTCAATATATCCGATATTTGGTTTTATAGTCGGAGAATTATCTTTCAGGATGGGGATTTACCGCATGAGGCTGATTTTGCCTCTGGTTGTTTTTGTGGGTATTCTCAATCCTTTTTTTGATAGAGAAATTCTTTTTTATGTAGGCGGACTTGGTATAAGCGGAGGCGTAATCTCAATGCTGACTCTTATGCTCAAGGGCTTTTATTCTGTCCTTGCCGCATACATTCTTATTGCTACCACATCGATAGAAAAGCTTTGCCATGCGCTGAGGCTCATACATGTTCCCAAAATCATAGTTATAGTGATACTTCTTATTGAGAGATATTTTTACATCATGGGAGAGGAAGCTGACAGAATAATGACAGCTTACAAACTCAGAGCGCCTCATCAAAATGGAATCCACTACAGTGCCTGGGGGACTCTTGTTGGGATGTGGCTTATAAGGAGTATGGACAGAGCAGGCATAGTTTATGAAAGTATGCTCCTTAGAGGTTTCAAAGGAGATTTTGACTTGGAAGAAACAAAGGTAAGACCTTTTGATATAATATATACTGTTATTTGGATCGCAATATTTATTGTGATCAGACACGGAATTAAATTATTTTTTTGATGGAGCTATAGGAGTCTGATATAATCAGAATTCTTGAAAAGCGAGTGCTTTCATTAGAATACTGAAAGAGAGAATAAACATGAAGACAGGGGTACATGGCGAGCTCCTTACAATTGAACATTTGAACTTTTCCTATGAGAAAAATAATCAGATTCTCTATGATATAAACTTCCATGCTCACGATAAAGAGAGCATCGGGCTTATCGGAGCTAACGGGATTGGAAAATCGACCTTCATGAAGCTTCTTGTGGGATTGTATCTTGATTACGATGGGAAACTTGAGGTGGTGGGTCACCCTGTAAACAGTAAGAATCTGAACCATATTAGGGAACATATAGGTTATGTTTTTCAGGATTCCGACAGCCAGCTCTTTTTATCAACTGTTGAGGATGATGTCGCTTTTGGCCCTAGAAACTACGGACTCTCCAAGGAAGAGGTGGAGAAGAGAGTGACAGAGGCTCTTAAAAAGGTGCATATAGAGGAGCTTAGGAAAAAGCAGAATTTCAAACTGTCCGGAGGTGAGAAGAAGCTTTCGGCAATCGCTACGATTCTTTCCATGGAGCCTGATATCATACTTATGGATGAGCCGTCAATTGCGCTTGATCCGCGAAACAGAAGGAATCTTATCAGCGTACTGAACGAACTGGATTCTCTTAAAATAATTGCATCCCATGATCTGGATTTTATATGGGATACCTGCGACCGTGTTATACTTATGCATGAGGGTAGAATCAAGAAGGACGGAGAAGCCAAAGAGATTCTCAGTGATAAAGAGCTTCTTGAAGAATGTGGTCTTGAGCTTCCCTTAAGGCTGTATTATTCGAATTGATGGATTTAAGAGAAATGTGAAATCTATGAAAATGAGAAAAAAGTAAAAATCATAGATGAGTGGCAAAACTTGGTCTATGAGATAAGGAATATGAGGAATTTTTGATGAGTAAAGATAAACACAATCACGATCATGATCATAGTCACGAGCATATACATGACCATGTTGGAGAGCATTCACATGATCATGAAGGGGGACATTTGCATGAGCATGCACATTATCACTCCCCGGAAATGAAGAAAAAGCAAATAAACAGACTCAGCAAGGCGATAGGTCATCTTAATCATGTTAAGGCTATGATTGAAAATGACGAGGACTGTGCTGATGTACTTATGCAGCTTTCAGCTGTGAATTCAGCTTTAAGGGGACTTGGCAAGGAAATAATAAATGAACATATGTCGCACTGCATTGTGCATGCACTTGAGGATGGTGACACATCTGCCGTGGAGGAATTCCAGAAGGCAGTGCAGAAGTTCATCTGATTGTGAGATATTCGAGGACACGTAAAGAGATAGGAGTCAGCGAGACTGACGGATGAGGATATATGAGTAAGAAAACAGCACTTATAGCCATGAGTGGCGGAGTTGATAGCAGCGTGGCAGCAGAGCTTATGCATGAAAAGGGCTTTGATTGCATCGGCTGCACAATGAGATTATACGAAAATGACATGATAGGTGAGGATCTTTTCGGAACCTGTTGCAGCAAAAAGGACACAGATGATGCCAGAGCTGTTACGGAGAAGATAGGTATTCCCTATCATATTTTTCATTATGAGCAGGAATTTATTGATAACGTAATTGAGCCCTTTGTGTGCAGCTATGAGAGGGGAGAAACACCAAATCCCTGCATCAGATGCAATAAATATCTCAAGTTCGATATTCTCTATAAAAAAGCGAAGGAGCTTGGCTGTGATTATATCGTGACCGGCCACTATGCGAGAATTGAGGAGAATGATGGCCATTTTTATCTGAAAAAAGCCGCTGACCTCACTAAGGATCAGAGCTACGTTCTCTATGACCTTACAGAGGAACAGCTCTCACATACAATGTTCCCTCTTGGCGAGTTTAAGAAAACTGAGGCAAGAGAGATCGCAGAGAAAAATGAGTTTGTGACTTCACACAAGAGTGACTCTCAGGATATCTGCTTTGTTCCTGATGGTGATTACGCAGCCATGATTAAAAGGTACAGAGGTAAGGACTATCCCGGAGGAGACATCGTTGACAAGGATGGAAAGGTTCTGGGTCATCACAACGGGCTTATCAACTATACCATCGGTCAGAGAAGAGGTCTTGGAGTCCCTGCAGACAGACGTCTTTATGTGACAAAATTAGATACGGAGAATAACCGCGTGGTGCTCTCCGACAATGAGGATCTTTTTAGCAGAGAAGTTACAGTTAGAGATTTTCACTGGATAACAGGAGAGATGCCAAAGGGAGAGATAAGATGCAGTGCCAAGATACGCTATAAGCACACTGAGCAGCCTGCAACTGTGACTCTTCCTAAGGAGGAGGGCGGCATCTGTCACATATTATTTGATGAACCTCAGAGAGCAATTACAGCAGGACAATCAGCCGTTTTGTATGATGGCGATGTTGTTCTTGGTGGGGGAATAATACAAAATGACAAAGGATGTAATTCTTAATAAGCTTTCAAAAATCGGCGACCAGACTGATATTCCGCTAAAGAGTTCAGCGGTTATAATTCCTCTTATTGAGGTTGATGGACAGATGCATATTCTGTTTGAACAACGCTCATTAAAGCTCGAATTTCAGCCTGGTGATGTGTGCTTTCCCGGAGGACGGATCGAAGAGGGAGAGACGCCAAGACAGGCAGCAGTCAGGGAGTTTATGGAGGAATTATTGCCGGACTGTAAAAGGCAGAATAATACTAAGAATGCAACTGACAATTTAGAAATTTTATCAGCGCTGACACCCTTAATGGGACCGACAGGAGCGCTTGTATATCCGTTTGTTGCCCTAGTGAAGGGCTACGACTACAGCTTTTCTTCTGATGAGGTTGAGAGAGTTTTTACATATCCAATCTCATATTTCTATGAGCATCCGGCAAAGCGTTATCCCATGGAGAAGAGGACAATTCCGCCGGATGATTTTCCTTATGAAAAGGTTACCGGTGGCAGCAGCACCTATAATTTTCATGTGCAAAAATATGATATGTGGGTTTACGAGGATACGGAGCCTGTGATATGGGGATTTACCGGAAGACTACTGCATTACTTTATGGTATTATTGGGAGAAAAGTAATTCTTTAAAAAACATACTGACTAGGAGAAGACATGAATAGAAACAAGAAAATAATAAGAACCAGTATCATTGGAATTGTGACAAATATGCTTCTTGCAGGTTTTAAGGCAGTAGTAGGAATTTTCTCGGGATCAATTGCCATTGTGCTTGATGCGGTCAACAACTTAAGTGATGCACTTTCATCAGTCATTACAATTATAGGCACGAAGCTTGCCGGAAAAGAGCCGGATAGGAAGCATCCCCTGGGGTATGGAAGAATAGAGTATCTTAGTGCGGCAATAATTTCCGTTATTGTGTTGTATGCCGGTATTACTTCATTTGTGGAATCAACCAAGAAGATAATAAATCCTGAGAAGCCTTCTTATCAGTTGGCATCACTTATCATAGTTGCGGTAGCAATTGTGGTAAAGATAGTTCTCGGGACCTATGTGAAAAAGGTTGGAGAGAGCGTTAATTCTGAATCGCTGGTTGCTTCCGGAGAGGATGCTAAGCTGGATTCAGTAATATCTGCTTCCACGTTAATCGCAGCTATCATTTTTATTTATACCGGCATAAGCCTTGAGGCCTGGCTTGGTGCTGTTATTTCAATTGTAATCATAAAAGCAGGTCTTGATATGCTTCGTGATAATCTTTCACTTATACTTGGTGAGAGAGTAGAGTTTGAGCTTTCTACAGAGATAAAGAAAACCGTAGCATCTTTTCCAGAGGTGCAGGGAGCCTATGATCTCCTTCTTCATAACTATGGACCGGACAGATACATTGGTTCAGTTCATATAGAAGTGCCTGAGGACATTACAATTTACAGACTCGATCAGCTCGAGAGAGAGATTTCGGCTAAGGTTTATGAAGAGCATGGCGTTATGATTGAGGGTATCAGTATTTATTCTCAGAATTCAGATTCATCAGTTGCAGGTAAGCTTAGGAACAATATTTCCAAGACCATTATCGCCAATCACGAGACTGTAAAACAGATTCACGGTTTCTATCTCGATGAAGTTAAAAATTACATTGCCTTCGATATGGTAGTTTCCTTTAAAGAGAGCAACAAGCCAAAACTCCTTGAGGATGTAATCTCTGAATTAAAGGGCATTTATCCTGAATATGAATTCCACATTAATATGGACAGAGATTTTAGCGACTAAATGAATCCCCGGGGACGGGGTTAAGAGGTTATTTAGTATTGAAAAAGTGGCTGCATCAAAGTGAATTATTCATTTTGATGCAGCTTTTTTTAATTAAGTGATATGGCACAAAAATTTTTTCGAAAATATAAAAATCTTATAAAAAAAACATGAATCTGATATAAACTCCTCTCGAAAATCAATAGGATATGTTTATCATTTGATTTTCGGAAGGAGAAGGACATGGTAAACAAAAATTGGGGAAGGATGCTTGCTATGGCAATGGCAACAACCTTAACAGTTACAAGTGTACCGCTTTATGCACATGCCGAAGAGGAAGCTCCTGCAGCTGATAGCATTGCTGATGCGTACACAAATGAGGGCTATTCGCTCAAATGGCACGATGAATTTGATGGTGACAGCCTCGATACTTCAGTATGGAATGTTGAGCAGCATGAGCCCGGCTGGGTTAATGCTGAGAAGCAGAGATATACAGCACTTGATGAGGGCAACATCAAGGTTGAGGATGGAGCACTTCACATTATTTCAAAGTATGATAATTCAGGTGATGAGGAAGTACCTGTAGACGAAACCGAGGAGACAGAAGAAACAACAGAAGAAACTGCAGTTGAACTTCAGGAGCTCTCACTTCCTTTTACAGTTGGTGAAGATAAGGCTGAGTCCGATACTATTGCACTTCAGGTCAATTTCGGAAAAATTGATTTTGATGATGCTGATGCAGCTACTGCAAAGGCTAATGTAGTATTATCAGATTTTTCGCTTAAAGATGTTACAGAAGGTGCTGAATCCGGTGAGCTTTTAAGAGATACAGGCTTTGAGAACGGCAACTGGGCAGACTGGTCTTTGAATATTCAGGGTACTGCAAAGGGCGAGAGCAACTTTGAGGACGGAAAAGTAAATCTTAGTATCGAAGAATCCGGTGATGAGAATTGGCATATCCAGCTTCAGCAGGGGGGCCTTACACTTATACCCGGACACAGTTATGTATTTTCAATGAAGGCTTCAGCTGATGTTAACAGAGCAACAGAGATAAGTTTCCTTGATCCTGAAAATGGTTATAGCTGGTATGCAGGCGGCAAGTTCCTTTTAACTCCTGCAAGCGCAGGCGGAAGCGGTTCTTCAGTTGTTAATCAGAAGGGTGAGGTTACATCCGGAAGAATAACAACTCAGAACAAGATGGATTTCACATATGGACGTTTTGAGGCAAGAGCTAAGGTGCCTGAAGGAAAAGGACTTCTTCCTGCTTTCTGGCTTATGGCTACAGACGAAGGCCTTTACGGACAGTGGCCCAAGTGTGGTGAGATCGACATCATGGAGGTTAAGGGACAGGATACAAGCAAGTCCTATCACACAATCCACTATGGTTACAGCAATGATACTCACAAGGAAAATCAGGGTACAAAGGTAATCGGTGAAAATGGTTTCTCAGATGATTATCATGTATTCAGAGCTGATTGGGAGCCCGGCAAGATCACATGGTATGTCGATAACGAAGAGGTTTATACAACAAGCAACTGGTACACAGGATCTGATGCCGATAACCAAAAGACTTATCCTGCACCCTTCGATCAGGATTTCTATGTAATCCTCAATCTTGCAGTTGGTGGAAGCTGGGTTGGATATCCTGATGATTACAACAATATCAATGATAAGGAATTTGATATTGATTATGTAAGAGTTTATCAGAAGGACGACTATTCTGAGCAGGAAGGCAATGTTCAGCGTCCTGAAGAGGAAACGGTAGCATTCAGAGAAGCAGTTGATGGAAACTATGTTGTTAACAGCGATTTCTCTGCAGAGGTTTTAGCTGACGAGAACAACAATTCCAAAGACAACTGGGTACTTCACCTTGAGTCAGATGCAGCAGGCTCTACCGCAACTGTTGCTGATGGCGCTGTAACAATCACACCAGCAGCCGAAGGTGACAAGACATACAGCGTACAGCTTAAGCAGGCAGGACTTCCCATGTACAGAGGATGGGAGTATGAGCTTTCATTTGATGCAGTTTCCACAGAGGAAAGAGATATCGTAGTAGATATTTCCGCACCTGATCGCAACTGGTCAAGATATCTTGCAGATACAACCGAGAGAATAACCACAGAGAAGAAGACATATACTTATACATTTACAGTTAATGAAAAGAACGATCCCAATGGTTCACTTGAGATCAACCTTGGTAATTTAGGTTCTACAGCACCTGTGACAATTTCAAATGTTAAGCTTACTCACAAGTCAGGTGAAGAGATCGCAGAGGACAATTCAAAGGTTATCCGCCCTGACGGAAACTATGTATACAACGGATCCTTCGATGAAGGTGACAAGAGACTTGGTTACTGGGAAGTAGAAGATGATGATAAGGATCAGGTTTCTGTAACTAATATTAAGAACAAGAGAGAGCTCCTTGCAAAGGTTGAGGTTCCGGAAGGTGCTTCCGAGGCTAACCCTGTTACAATCGCTCAGTCAGAACTTGCACCTCTTGCAAAGGGACAGTATGACTTCAGCTTTAGTGCTTATACTGATGGCGGAGAGGCTGACGGACTTACAGCTAAGGCAGCAGGCGTTGAATTCACACCCGCACTTACAGCAGAGAAGCAGACCTTTAACAATGTAATTACTGTTGAAAATGATCTTGCAAGAGAAGAGTCAAACGTTGAGTTCACATTCACAAAGCCCGGAACATATTACCTTGATGATGTATTCTTAACAGAGAAGTCACTTCTTAAGAATGGTTCATTCAATGCAGGTACAGCAAGTTATAAGATTTATGTAGATGGTAATGCAAAGGCTAACTATGTAGTAGATAGCATGAATGGCAATGATAACACCTTTGCGATGACAATTGAGGATACAGATGTTGCAGGAGCCGGCAACGACTGGTACATCCAGCTCAACCAGGATGGAATCGGACTTGAAGAAGGTAAATATTACCTCGTAGGTTTCAAGGCAAAATCCAGCATTGATCGTAAAATTAAGTACAGCGTTCAGCACAATGGTGAGTCAGATAACGACTGGACTGAATATTGCGGAAACGAAATCGTAGAGATTGGCTCTGAGTGGAAGGAATTTTCAAAGGCATTCCAGATGAGCAAGGACGACGCTGCAAGATTCAACATAACAATGGGTTCTGTTGATGGCGTAAGAATCAGCGATAAGCATGATGTTTATATTGATGACATAACTCTTGTTGAGATAACAAAGGAAGAGTACAACAGAATTCAGGGTATTGAGGAAGAGCCTTCAGAAGAGCCTTCAGAAGAGCCTTCAGAGCAGCCCTCTGAACAGCCCGCAGAGCAGCCTTCAGAGCAGCCTGCTGAACAGCCTTCAGAACAGCCCCAGCCTCAGCCTGCTCCTCAGCCTTCAACTTCTGAAGAGACAGCTCAGCCTGCTCCGGCACCTGTAGTTGATACTCAGAACACGGAGACACCTAAAGCTGAGACAAAGGTTAACAAGAATGGTAAGGCTGACAAGGGTGAAGTTAAAGTAACAAAGAACGATATCGTAACTGTTACAGGTAAGAATACAGCAAGCTATCAGGCTAACCCTGATTCAACCAAGAAGAGCTTCACTGTTCCTGCTACAACAAAGGTAGATGGCGGAAAAGTTCAGATCACAAAGGTCGCTGAGAATGCTTTCAAAGATAACACAAAGATCAAGAAAGTTACTCTTGGAAAGAATGTTAAGACAATTGCTAAGAATGCGTTCTCAGGCTGCACAAGCCTTAAGAAGATCACTGTTAAGTCAGCAAATCTTACAAAGGTATCAAAGTCAGCATTCTCAGGATGCACACTTGACAAGGATTTCAAGGTAGTAATCTATGCCGCTAATGAAGCGAAGTACAACAAAGTTGTAAAGCTCTTCAAGAAAGCTGGATTAAAGAATGTAACCTTCGTTTACAAAAAATCATGAGGTTACAGATAAGCGTTTTTAAAACCTTCTTTAGATAATAAAAAAATACACTTTAATAACGCTAAAAAAGGAGCCGCCCACTGGTTTTCCCCTATAGATCGGTGGTAACGGCTCCTTTTATTTATGTATTTATTTCCATGTCGTGCCGTAATAGGTCTCACGGTATTTCTTGGGTGTCATTCCGGTCTCTTCGAAGAAGAGCTTACTGAAGTGGCTCTGGGAAGAGAAGGAAAGGTAGTTGGAAATCTCAATAATTGAATAGTCTGAAAAACGCAGCAGGTTTTTGGCTTTATCAATTTTGACGTTTCTGATGTAATCGCTCGGAGAGATGCCCAGCTCCTCCTTGAAAAGTCTCGAGATATGACTGGTGGAGGTCCCGAGGTGATTCGCAAGATCGTCTATAGTGATCCTGTCGTTGACCCTGGCATAAATATAATTAAGGCATTCGTTGGTTGTGCGTGAAAGATTAGCGTTATGCTTCATGTTCTTCATGCGCACGGTGTAATCCATGACCATTTGGGAGTGAAGATCTGATATCTCCTGGATAGTATTTATGTTGTCCAATTTTTGTATGTAAAAATCGCTCAGTCTGAAGGCGCGCTCCATCTCCATGCCTTTTTCGGTGCATATTCTTGTGATGAGAGCAGCAGTTACAACAAAATGATACTTGAGGTTCTGCAGAGGATCCTTTGAAAGTGTACCTGTTCCGTTGGCATCAAGGAATCTGTGATTATCGATATTTTCCTGGATAGCATCGACATCACCGTTAGCCACCTGCTGATAGAACATGTACTCATCATTCTGTTGTCTGTGTGTTATCTCGTCTTCCGAGAGCTTTATTTCGTTTTCTTCCCAATCTTTTGCAAAATTCATAATACTTCCCTGTAATCTATTGTTTAACTCAAATATAACGTATAAATGTGATAAAATTATACTCGGAATTTGGTTAATGGAAAAGTTTTTTTGAAGGAGAGATGAAAAATGTATGAAGAAGAGAGGGGGAGCTTTGGCTCTAGATTAGGTTTTATTCTCGTAAGTGCAGGCTGCGCAATAGGTATCGGTAATGTTTGGAAATTCCCTTACGTTACAGGTGCCAACGGAGGTGCGGTGTTTGTACTTTTTTATTTGCTGTTTCTCATTTTAATGGGAATTCCTGTAATGACAATGGAATTTGCTGTTGGTAGAGCCAGCGGACAATCAGTTGTAAGAGGCTATGAGAAGCTTGAGAAAAAAGGTCATAAATGGCACATTCATGGCTGGTTTTGTATGCTTGGCTGCTACCTTCTGATGATGTACTACACGACAGTTTCAGGCTGGATGGTAGACTATTTCTTTAAGTTCGCATCCGGTCAGTTTAAAAATGTTGATACTGAAGCTGTTGGAGATGTATTTGGCAACATGCTCGCAGATCCCATGGAGATGGGCATATTCATGGTGATTACTGTTGTGTTTGGATTTATGGTTCTTAGCCTTGGTGTCGAGAACGGACTTGAACGTGTTAACAAGGTGATGATGATAGGACTGCTTGCTCTTATCATAATCCTTGCAATTCACTCACTTACTCTGGATGGTGCCATTGAAGGTGTGAAATTCTATCTGCTTCCCGACTGGAACAGGGCCATGGAGGTCGGACTTGGGAAGGTTATAAGCGCTGCGATGAATCAGGCTTTCTTTACTCTGAGTCTTGGTATCGGAGCACTTGAGATTTTCGGAAGTTATATGTCAAAAGATCACACACTGACAGGAGAGGCTATAAGAATCTGTGCACTTGATACCTTTGTAGCGATCATTGCAGGCCTCATCATTTTCCCTGCATGCTTTAGCTATAATGTTGAGACCAATCAGGGTCCTGCTCTTATCTTTATTACGCTTCCTAAGGTATTCCTTAACATGAGCTATGGAAGAATATGGGGAACTCTGTTCTTTATATTCATGACCTTTGCAAGCTTTTCGACTGTTACTGCAGTATTTGAGAACCTCGTTGCATTTATTACCGATAACTTTGGATGGAGCAGAGGAAAATCTATTTTAGTAAATGCGATTTTCATTCTTGTTGCAAGTATACCCTGCGTTCTTGGATATAATATCTGGAGTGATCTTCATATCATCGGGGCAAGAGATGTCCTCGACTCTGAGGATTTCATAGTAAGTAACATACTCCTTCCGGGAGGTTCACTAATTTTCCTTCTGTTCTGTGTAACTAAGTACGGATGGGGATTTGATAATTACCTGAAGGAGACTAACACCGGAGACGGCGTAAAGATGCCGGGAGCACTTAAATACTACTTCAAATTCGTGCTTCCGATCCTCATCGCATTCATTCTTATCCAGGGACTGATCGCGTAGTGTCAGAAACTTCGAGATTACTTCGTAACTGAAATTCATAATTGTTTGTTTGAATTTTCCAGGATTAATAAAAAACCAGCCGGGGCACCTTATATATGCTAAATCAGGAGATTGTAAGCGAAGCTTAATGAGCCTGAATTAACATATATAACGTGCCCCGGCGTCATTTTATCATCTTGTCATTTTACCAATTTATACATCATTATCCAAATGAATATCTATTTTGTAGTCGGGGTAGCTCTCGGTCAGATGCATCATTGCATGATCGATGATGGCATCAGGGTATGGCGTATCGAAGCTTGTTATGATGTCAAGATCTATAAGCTTATCCTCTGTATCAATGTGTATTCCATGCACCTGGAGGATTCCGTCAATGTGCTCGATGCGGCGGATGATCTCATCTCGCATACCAAGGTTTTCAGCGTTTATGGCACATATACCAATGGCACTTAAGATAACGTCAAACTGATCAAGAACGTCATCTTTGATCAGATGTGTGACATTATAGATTTCATTGGCAGTCAGATTGCTGTCAACATCAATCACTACAGATCCGATGAAGCGCTCAGGACCATAGTTGTGAAGTACAAGATCATGTACATCCAAAACATTGTCATAACCTGAGACGAATTCCTTTATCCTGTCAGCAAGAGCTCTGTCTGCACGACGTCCGAGAATATCCTTCATATCATCCACAAGAAGCTCAAGCCCTGCATTTATGATACAAAAAGCGATAATCAAACCTATGTAGGCATCCAGCTGAATGCCAAATATTAGTGCAACAATCGCTGAAAAGAGAACTGCCACAGATATCAGACTGTCATTCATTGCATCCTGTCCCGATGCGACGAGAGCAGGGGAACCAAACTCTTTTCCACGGTTTTTGACAAAACGTCCAAGCAGACATTTTGTGATTATCGTTATGATGAGCATAACAATTGTGTATGCGGTATAAACAGTGACTGTCGGGTGAAGAATCTTTTTCACGGACTCTATACAGGCGGTAACTCCGGCGTAAATTATAATAATTGCTACGACAACTGCGCTTATATACTCGATTCGTCCATGCCCCATGGGGTGGTCTTCATCGGGCTTTTTGGATGACATCTTAAGACCGATGATGGTAACCACAGAACTGACTACGTCGGTGAGGTTATTTAGGGCATCGAGAAGAATGGCAATTGAACCTGCTATCATACCGAAGATTGTCTTTATGATTACAAGTACAATATTAACCGCGATACCGATAATTGAGGTCTCTATTATTTTGTTGTTTCTTACAAGATTATTATTTTCGTTCATGTGTATATTATACACTTTTGATCTGTCAGCTGAGAATGATACTTTTTAAAAATTATATAAATAATCTACGGAATTTTAATAATTATTGCTTATAATATCAACAGATACGGAGTGATTTGACTCGTTTACATTTTGAAGGCAGGAATGAAAAGAAAGGCCGCACTAAAACTGATCATTGGCATTGTTGCATTTCTGGCTGCGATATTTCTTTCGCAGTTTCTTTACTATGTAAATATTTATTTTGAAAAGAAGGCAAATCACGAAAAGGTTGTAAGCCTTATAAGCGAAGATCTTTTATTTAGCTGGGATACACTGGATGATGAGCTGGAGTCTATTAATAATCTCATAGATTCCAAACAATTTTTCAATGAAGATAAGGGCAGACTATATGAGAGGGCAAGCCTTATTTACATGCAAAAAGGCGAGACAATGGCCTATTACCGGTATCTTGGATATGCTCTTTATTATCTTGAAAGAAGTGATGATAAAGACTATACGGTAAACATTTATCTCGATCTGGCCAACTTTTTCCTGAACAATTACACAGGCGATTCTGCTAAGAACATGATAGAACATGCACAAAGGGTAGAAGCTTTTGATGATATAGAGGATCTTCAGATAAGAAGCTATGCTTTTCGTATGCTTGGGATGGTTGCGATTACTGATGAGGACTACAGTAGTGCCGAAAAGTATCTCCTAAAGTCACAGGAGCTGATTGATATGTCAAATACCGGAGTATTTGAAGAGGCATATACTGCTATCAATGATGCCTGGCTCGCAAGAGTATATGTTGAGACCGGACGATTTGATGAATGTCAGGAAAAGCTTGATAAGTGGGAAGGGCATAAGATGTTTACGACGGATGTCTACAGGCAGATCATGTTAAGGGATCTTATAGTTCCTTATTACCAGGCAAAATGCTACTTGTCAGCCGGGCAGATATTCAATGACACTTCTGAAAAAAGTGCCGGAAAGAGCGAAGAAAAGGAGCTGGAAGTAGCCGGATTCCTTGATGAATTCATGAAGCTGTGCGAAGAAAATGGCTATGAAAAAGCAGAGCTTAGTACTCTTTTGAAAATTCAGAAGGACTATCCGCCCACAAGTGAAACAGTAAAAGAAACCCTGATGCCAATTTTGAACAGGCTGTATACGAAGCTTTTTAACTATCAGAATATTGCCTATGCCAATGTTATTGATGCAACCGTTACTGATTCTAAAGCTGAAATGGCGAAGAATGAGCTGCTTGACAGACAGGTTGTTAGGCGTACTCAGATAATTCTTTTTTCTATTTTGGTAGTTGCTGTAATCATAATTATTCTAGTTATCATTCTTTTGAATAGCCGGTTCGATGAGCTGACAGGACTCTTTAACAGAAGGATTTTCAATTATGCTCTGGCAAGGGCTAAAAAGAAAAAGGCACTCTACGGTGTCGTTATGATCGATATCGATGATTTCAAGCAGATAAATGATACCTATGGCCATCAAAATGGAGACATTGTACTTTGGAGGCTTGGACAGCTTATGCAGAAGGAAACCACTCCGGATGTACACTGTTACAGGTATGGCGGCGAAGAATTTGTAATACTTCTTGACCAGAAGGCTGTACCTTACGCTGAGAGACTTGCTGAAAGACTCAGGCATACAATGGAGCAGCAGGGCTGGGAGTTTGGAGAAAACACTGTAGTTACTTTAAGCCTCGGTGTTGCTACAGGTAAGGGAGATACGGATGTATTAAAGCAGGCTGATGATAATCTGTATAAAGCAAAAGAAATAGGAAAAAATATGGTAATACTTTCATAAGTTGTTTTGCCAGTGCCGCGAAAATGATGTAACATATTCCCATATGGTTAAAAATATGTCTGGAATGTTCATTACTTCGTGGCATTTTTTGCCCTTAATCCGAGGATTTCTTAGGTTCTCGTCAATAGGCATAGAGATATTTGTTCGAGGGATTTTTGGAATATAAAAATTTACTTTTAGAACATTGAAGAAAGGAAACTGTTACTAATGGCAACTATTAATTCAGTTGAACAGCTTACAGAGAATAAGTTTGTAAATCTGTTCCATGTAAAGGGAGAAAATGATAAAGGACATAAGTCCAATTATTTTGTGGCATCACGCTGCAAGACTAAGGAAGACCTTATGATCACCACAGGGAAAAATGTAGCTGATGGAGTTTCTATTTATGCACTTTGCGGTGAAAAGCATGATAAGGTCGTGATGGTAAGGCAGTACAGATATCCCATAAATACATATATTTATGAGTTTCCGGCAGGACTTTGCGAACCCGGTGAGGACTATCATGAAGCAGCAGTAAGGGAACTGCACGAGGAAACAGGATTGGTTTTCCATCCTCTTGATGTGGATTCCATGTATGAGCTCCCGAGATTTTCATCGGTTGGAATGTCGGACGAATCTGTTGCCATGGTATTTGGATATGCAGATGGGGAGATTACAGATAAGTACCAGGAACTCAGTGAGGAGATTCAGGTTGTGCTTGTTGACAGAGCCGAGGCTAAGCGTATTTTGAAGGAAGAGCATGTGGCAATACTAGCAGCTTATCAGCTTCAGCATTTTATACACGACGAAGAACCCTTTGCGTTCCTACATTAAAAGCCTTCCCCCCCTTTGGGGGGCGCACAACGTCCGGGTGGACGTTGGCTTTGCGCGGACCGAAGCGGAGCGAAGACAGGTGTCAGCGAAGCTGACGGATGAGGGGATGAGAAGATTAGGAGGAGCAATGAGTATTAGTGAGAATTTAAAAGTAGTTGAGAAAAGAATACAGGCAGCCTGCGACAGAGCAGGGAGAGATAGAAGTGAGGTGACCCTCATCGCTGTTAGTAAGACAAAGCCGGTTTCTGACATCAGAGAGGCGATGGACTGCGGAATTACTGTTTTTGGTGAGAATAAGGTACAGGAGATAAGGGATAAGACAGAAGAAATAAAGGAGCCGCTTCACTGGCATATGATAGGTCATCTGCAGACTAATAAGGTGAAATATCTTCCGGGAAAAGTCGACATGATCCATTCCTGCGACAAGCTTTCTCTTGCTGAAGAAATTGAGAAACAGGCAGCAAAGAACGATCTTGTGATGGACGTCTTATGTGAAGTAAACATGGCGGGAGAGGATACCAAATTCGGACTTACTCCCGAGGAGACCCCTGAATTTGTAAGAACCATAGCAAAGTTTCCCCATGTGAGAGTAAGAGGACTTATGACAATAGCTCCCTACACTGATGATCCGGAATCAAACAGGGTGTATTTCAGGGGGCTTCGTGAACTCCTTGAGAGTCTTAAGGCTGAAAACATACAAGGAACAAAACTGGACACACTATCAATGGGAATGACCGGAGACTATGAGGTTGCTGTTGAAGAAGGAGCGACCTTTGTCAGAGTGGGAACAGGAATATTTGGTGAGAGAAATTACAATAAGTGAAAAGCAGAGCCGGTATGACATTGTGGGTCATGGAATAATGATATAACAACAGTTTACCAATTTTTCATAATCATTTTATTGATAATAGAAGCGATGAACTTTAGAATAAGAGTAAGGTACGTATAAGTCTATTTTTCTCGGAGTGGTCTGATGATAAGGACAATGCCATTAACCAAAAATCTCACATTGGATCAGATTAATCACCTGATTGATACAGGGCATGTTTTTGTGGCGCCTCTTGGTATGAACAGGACTGCTTATATTGTAATAAATCACAAACCTTTCATGGTGGTGGTTACAGATGTTTCCATTAATGGCATTCAGCTTTCCGGGTCCTGGTACAACTGGGATGAACTCGAGAAAATGGGAGGAGTATTTGAATCAGAATTTGAAGCACTAAAGGCTGTTGCCGGCGGTGCATAAAGGAACTTTAAGTTTTATTAATTGAAATAAATAATTAACAGGTAAAAAAATGGGGCGGTCGCACTAATGCGACAGCCCCTCCAACATTTTTATATGATAGATGCTTAATTATCTTTACTGGTAAGATCAGCCAATAGAGCTTCAAGTTTTGATATTTTGTCATTCAACTCAGCTAAAGCCAGGTCCTTTTTTGCTAAAGCATTATCTTTTTCAGCTATAACAGCATCCTTTTCAAGAATAATAGCATCTTTCTGAGCAGCGCAGTCATCATATCCATCCTGATACACATTTTTCAAATGAAGTTCTTCATTGTATTCCAATACGCTCACACGAATCACCTCCGCTCGGTTTTTAGATAGGAAGTCAGCCAGGATACCTTCGGTTATACATTCAGCTACAGCACTTTTAACGGCTTCTTCCAAAATGAAAGCAGCTCCTTCTTATTGTTGAACAACATTCTGAAAACTGAGTTCTTGTACTTTTGGTGAATAGCTACTTCTTTCAATTATATCCTCCTTGTATGGTTTTCTGTTTGAAAGACCATATAAGGCAGAAAAATAGAATAAAACTTAACTGTGTGGTCACTATAATTATATCCTACATCGCTTGCACAAACAATCTGTGGAAAATGCGGGAGATACTCCCTGACACCATATATGGCCTTTTGAACAAATGGAATAATACAATATTAAAAATAAGATGACAATCATAAATGCAAGAGACAAAACAATATGACGATGTAATATGATTGTTATACTATTTTTCGTAATGCTTAACACATTTTTTAGATTATAAAATGTATAATTATTTGTGAAATGATTATTTGATTGATATGAGGGGATAATTTTGAAGGAAAAGTACTTGAAAGCCATGCGGAATAGACCTACGCTCCTTAGAGCAGAGCAGAGCAGAGCAGAGCACGAGCTAACTGCGCCCTTTTTGCGTCTTGCGGGGCGCATGAAACTGAATACAACATTCGTGATGGATAACCGTCTGATCTGACGGGGGTATAGCGCCCTGCCGGATCAGACGGTTTTTGTGTGTACATCATGGTCAGCGGCGGCCATAACAGCCGTGAATGCGAAAGGAGACAGATTGTTTATGAAAATGAAGAAACGACTTTTGAGCATCCTGCTCACCCTCGCGCTGGTGCTGGGATTGGCGCCTGGGATGAGTCTGACGGCGTATGCGGATAACCCATATACTGGGGCTGCAAAGATCGTGTGTACAGGTACTTCGACTATTACAAATTCAGGTGGTCATACACCAGTTAACAGAAATGCTACTTTAAGATATAGCTCATTACCTGTTGAATGTACGCTTAAAGACCTGACAGGAGGTTTTAATTTTGCCAACATAACTTCATCAAGTATTAGCCAGGGAACAAATCTTACCATTGATAATACAAAAATGACTGGAACGATAAGCGACTTAGGTTCATCGTCATTTACCTTAACAACTACTGGAGGCAATGGGTTCAATTTTAAATTTGAAATGACTCTTTCAGTAACTGAACTCGCAACCTATTCCGTAACGCTTCATACAAACGACGGAACGATTAGTGAAGGGAAAAATGTTACCAGCTATGTACAGGAAATGGGTGCTACTTTGCCAACGTCCACTGATATTACAAAGGATGGTAATGAATTTAAAGGTTGGTTTGATAATTCAGGTTTAACAGGAAATGCAGTAACTTCAATTTCGACTACAGATACAGGCAACAAGGAATATTGGGCTAAATGGGAATTAGCTCACACCCACAGCTTCACCTACACTGCCAGCGGTGCGACCATCACGGCGAAGTGCACGGCGGCGGGGTGTAATCTTCCTGAGAGCAGTGCAGGGGCTGGCGACCACGTCGCAACCCTGACCATCTCAGCCAATGGCGGCACCTATGACGGGGCGACCGCATACGGCGCGACCACCACCGATACCAACAGCATCCAGGGCGATGCGAAGATCCAGTACCAGAAAAAGACCGACGGAAGCTACGGAACGGCCGCGCAGACTGCACCCAAAGATGCGGGCGATTACAAGGCCAGCATCACAGTAGGCGGCGCGACCGCAAGCGTGGAGTACACCATCGCCCAGGCTGATCCGACCGCAAACGCTCCCACAGGCCTGACCGCGACCTACGGCCAGACCCTGGCGAATGTCTCTCTGGAAGGGAAGAATCCGGAAGGCAACACGCCGGGAACCTGGGCATGGGCGGACAGCACGCAGAGCGTGGGCAATGTCGTTACCCCGGCTGCTACATTCAAGGCGAACTTTACACCGACTTCGTCTAGCTATAAGACTGTAGAAAATGTGGACGTAACCGTAACGGTCAGCAAGGCGGCAAACCCCGCAACGGTCACGGGCACAGCGACTGTAATAAAAGGCGGAAACACCGTCGATCTGGCAAACAACGTCACAAAGAACGGCGCGACGGGCGATGTCGGTTACGCAATCGACGGCGAGGCGAAAGGCTGCACCCTGAACGGCAGCGTCCTGACTTCCGGTAACACCACGGGAACTGTGACCGTCAATGTCACCGTTGCAGCAGACAGCAACTATGAGGCACTTGCCGCAACACCAATCACTGTTACAATCAACGACAAGGGCACGCAGACGATCACCGCTGCTGATGTGACTGTCACCTACGGCGATGCGGACAAGAAGGTAAACGCCAGCGTGACCGACCCAGCCCAGGGCGGCGGCGCGATTAGCTACGCTGTGAAGGACGGCAGCGCTGACTACATTGACGTGAATGCTACCACCGGCGCACTGACGATCAAAAAGGTTCCGGCAGATGGCAAGGCTTATGTTGTTGTGACGGCAGCGGAAACAGCTGCCTATGCCCAGGCGACCAAAGAAGTAACTGTGACGATCAACAAGGCGGCTCCGACTGTGACCGCGCCGACGGCAAAGACGCTGACCTATACAGGCACCGCACAGGAGTTGGTCAATGCCGGTTCTGCAACAGGCGGCACGATGCAGTATGCCATCGGCAAGGATGACAAGACTGCTCCGACAGACGGCTGGAAAACATCCATCCCTACAGCAACCGAAGCCGGAACCTACTATGTCTGGTACAAGGTTGTGGGTGACGCGAACCACAACGACACGCAAGCGGCAAAAATCACAGTTACTATCAGCAAGGCCACCGTGACCGCCCCGACCATCGCCTCCAAGACCTACACCGGCGAGGCACAGACCGCGACCGTGACGGCGAGCACGCTCTATAGCGTGACCACGAACAACGGCGGCACGAACGTCGGCAGCTACAATGTGGTGCTGACGCTGACGGATCCCGCCAACTACAAGTGGACGGACAGCACGGAGGCTGCCAAGACCCTGAAATTCAACATCACCAAGGCCACTGCGCCCACGGTGACCGTCCCGACGCTGACCGCCGTGACCTATGACCCGGCGAAGACGCTGGCAGACATCAGCCTGCCTGACGGCTGGGTGTGGGTGACAAGCAGCACCGTTCCCACCGTTGGCGACAGCGGCTACGAAGCGGCGCTGACCGTGGACGACGCGAACTACGATTACACCAACGTGCAAGGCTACAGCGCGTCCACCCACAAAATGACCCGTACCGTGAGCCTGACCGTGAACAAGGCGGCAGCAACTGTTACAACCGCGCCCACCGCGAAGACGCTGAGCTACACCGGCTCCGCGCAGAAGCTTGTGAACGTGGGCACCGCGAGCGGCGGCACGATGCAGTATGCCCTCGGCACCTCGACCGAAGCCACCGGAGCTTATACCACATCCATCCCTGAAGCCACCGACGCCGGAACCTACAATGTCTGGTACATGGTTGAGGGAGACAAAAACCATATTGACTCAGAACCTGCATGTATTACCGTATCTATTGCACCAATCCAGTCTTATGAGGTTATCTACAAGGTAGTGGGAGGAACATGGTCTGATGGCAGCACCGAGGAAAAAACAGATATCGTTCAAAGCGGATCGAAGCCTACCAATGTACCCACCGATATGAAGGCATTAGAAGGCTATACGGGCGGAGCCTGGGATACAGACCCTGATAAGACAACTATCACTGAGGCGAAGACATTTATCTATTCATTTACAGCGAAAAACACTGTTAGTGCAGTCGTAACCTTCAAGGTGGTTAATGGTTCCTGGGATGATGGAACTACTGCTGATAGGACAGTGCCCCTGACAGCTTATGAGGGTACTGCGCTTTATTTGAAGGATGCAGATATTCCTAAAGTTGGTAATAAGCCTAATGATAACTTCGCAGCAGGAACCTGGGATACGACACCAAATACAGAGGCAGAGATCACAGCAGATATGACCTATACCTATACTTATGCTGCCACGTCTCCAACTAATGCAGGTGAAATAGATACAAAGGTTGATAAGAAGGAAGATACGCCTGAGACCACAGTAGAGGGACTTACTGAAGATGTCGTTCTTGGTGTTGTAACTGACGCTGAAAGAACTGCCATAAATAATGGTGCATCAGCAATAATGTCACTTCAGATCACGAATATCGACCAGTCTGTAAATAACAGTGATAAGCAGCTAATGGAGAAGGCAGCAGTAGAAAACCGGAAGAATGCAAAAGTTGGCATGTTTCTTGACTTCTCAATGATCCTGCAGGTTGGAAACCTGGGATCAAGAAAAGTCACCGAACTAAATGGAAAGAGCATCATGGTTGAAGTAACCGTACCTGAAAATCTGCAGGCACCTCCCGGAGTTAATAGAACCTTCTTCCTGATGAGTATACATAATAACATTGCGAAGATACATGGAAGATCCAGGACAAACAAGATACCGGCAACTCTTACAGATTTTTCAACCTATGCTATTGTCTATGCAGATGATTTGACGCAGCCTGAAGGTTTCAACACCTCTATCAGGATAAAGCAGAAGGATGGAAAGCTTTCTATCAGCTGGGACAAGGTTGAAGGCGTGAAGAAGGTTGAAGTCTATGCTACCTACTGCGGAAATAATTATCCCAATAAGGCAGTAAAGACAACCACCGGCAACTCAGTAAATATAAAGAAGCTCAATGGGAAAAAGATAAACTTCAAGAAGAACATGAAGTTATACCTGGTAGCTTATGACAGCAATGGCAACAAAATCGGAAAGTCAATATGTGCTCATTTTGCAGGTAAAGATCACAAGAAATATACCAATGTAAAATCCATTGAGTTGTCAGAAAACAGTGTATCCCTTACTAAGGGAAGCAGTAAAAAGGTAAAAGCTACGATAAAGCTTGATGATAAGAAAAAGAAGAGGATTGGCGATGATCACGCTAGTAAGTTCCGCTTCAGATCTACAATAGCAGGCATTGCAACTGTCGACAAAAACGGCAACATCACAGGAGTAAGTGCAGGAACCTGCTACGTATATGTATACGCCCAGAACGGTCTTGCCAAGAAAGTACAAGTAACTGTAACAGAATGATATAGATACAGGGAGCTGCACATGCAGCTCCCTGCCTTTGTTTGGGTGTCTTTTATGCTCTCGAATGTTTCATGTGATAGAGATCAGTATCGGCTCTTGCGATGAGAGACGGGATAGGTACAGGAGAGGAGTAGTCGTACTCGGCAATTCCTACGCAAACCGATAACTCATAGGGTGACCCTGCTTTGTCATTTAACAGCTTTACGCTTGAGCGGATCTTATCGGATAGCCAGTTTACTTCGCCTTTGTACTCGGTTTCAGCTATTATGATGAACTCATCACCACCGAATCTCGATACAAAGAAGCGGTTTCTGTGAGCCTGGCAGGCTTCCTTCATTGCGGTAGCAACTCTGATAAGAGCCTTATCACCTTCGAGATGTCCGTAGGTATCATTGATTTCCTTGAAGTGATCAACATCAATGATCATAAGATACAGCGAAAGACCGGGAGTCGGCGTTTTCATTTTTTTCATAAGATATCGCTGCATCTGATGTCGGTTGTTGACCTGAGTCAGGGAATCCATGGATATAAGGGTCTCCAGCGATGTTATGTAAACAAGAAGTACTGCAAGAGTTGCACCGTAGCACATGATGGGAATATCAACAAATATTGCCTGCAGTATTCCGCATCCGATAGGAAGTATGGGGAAGATTCCTATAACGAAGTACATGCTGTGATCTAAATAACGCTCCTGAGTATAGGCTCTTATAAAAGCTTTAATTGAGGATAATACCATGTATCCAATAGGAACCAGCATAAGAAATGCATATAACGGACCGTATTGGAGCCTGCTGTTTTCATCAAAGTAAAAAACAATTCCCCTGAAGGAACCGAATATTATAAGAAGAACCGCCAGAAGCATTGGTAATGAACTTCTTATAACTCCTTTTCTTGAAAGGATGTTTTTGTTCTGCTGAATAAGCTCGCAATAAATAAACCAGCAGTAAGCGCATCCCAGAATAAAGATATATGGAATAATAGTTATTATATATATCCCGCTTCTAGTACTTTGGAAAATTCCACCGTAAAAAAGGACCCAGACAGCGTCGGATAAAAAATAACCTATCATTACCCATATCATACGTCTAATTGTTATGGTTGAAATCTGGCGATCGATGCCATGATTTATTTTTACCAGAATGAGTCCTAAAATACATGTACATGCAATGTTTGCTTGAGCATAATAATAGACTTCAGACACGATAAAGTCCCCCGGAGTTGTAAAAATTTCGCATCTGCGATTTATATAGATAAAGAAATTTTATCACTATATGAGTAGTAAAATTCAGTAAAAACGAAATTTAATACAATTTTTATAAATTTTACATCCCGTGAAATTACCCTAAATTATAAGCTGAACCGGCTAATTGTGCTATACTTATATCTAGAATATTTTTAATGGGGGTAAAGCCATGCAGATTTATGTTTCACAGAGCGTAGTTCGAAGTGGCGACGGAACGAGGAATCATCCCTTCCGCTTTATTCAGGAGGCTGCTGACATTGCGCAGCCGGGAGACGTAGTAATCGTTGAACCCGGTATCTACAGAGAATTTGTTCATCCCACAAACAGTGGAACCAAGGAGCAGCCAATCATTTATTTAGCCACAGAACCACAGGCTGCTGTTATTACCGGTGCCGAGGAGATTAAGGAGTGGGAGCCTTTTAAGGGAGATGTCTGGAAGGTCAGCATTCCCAATAATATGTTCGGGAATTACAATCCTTATACCACGCTTATTGAGGGCGACTGGTGCATTCCCGGGAAGATAAACCATACCGGCGAAGTATTTTTAAATGGTAAATCCATGTACGAGGCTGAGACACTTGGAGAGGTTGAGAACCCTGCTGTCAGGAAGGATTCATGGGATCCGGAATTTAGTGTTTATGTCTGGTACACTGCTCAGGATGTGAATGATACTGTGATTTTTGCCAATTTTCACGGCAAGGATCCCAATGAGGAAAATGTTGAGATCACCGTAAGAAGGAATTGTTTCATGCCTCTTGTTAATGGCATAAACTATATTACGGTTTCAGGATTCGCTCTTAGGCAGGCAGCGACACAGTGGGCTCCGCCTACGGCATACCAGGACGGTCTTATAGGTCCCCACTGGTCCAAGGGGTGGATCATAGAGGACTGCGAGATTTCCGAGTCCAAGTGCTCAGGCATTTCTCTCGGAAAATATCTTCAGCCAAACAATAACAACAAGTGGACCAAAACTTATTTAAAGGATGGTACTCAGACCGAAAGAGATGCTGTGTGCCAGGCCGTTAATGAAGGCTGGGATAAGGAAACAGTGGGCTCTCACATTATAAGAAGATGTGAGATTCATGATTGCGGACAGGCCGGAATCGTGGGGCATCTGGGTGGAATCTTCAGTATTATTGAAGATAACCATATTTACAGAATAAATAATAAGCATGATGTGGATGGAGCGGAGATTGGCGGTATTAAGATGCATGCCGCAATTGATACCGTTTTCAGGAGGAATCATATTCATCATTGTACCAGAGGAATATGGCTTGACTGGCAGGCTCAGGGAACGAGAGTAACGCAGAACTTTTTCCATGACAATACTCCGCCGCAGGGGTGTGAGATCACTAATGGTCTTGCGCTTGGCGAAGATATTTTTGTTGAGGTATCCCATGGCCCTACGCTGATAGACCACAATATTATGCTCTCTGATATTGCATGCAGACTGAGCACTCAGGGAATTGCCCTTGTTCACAATCTTATTTATGGTTCGTTTTCCTTTGTTGGAGAGGGAACAGACAATGGTGGCAAGAAGTTCCAGAGCTGCAGGTATACGCCATACCATGTTCCGCATTCCACGAAGATTGCGGGCTTTATGACAATACTTCACGGCGATGCGAGATTTTATAACAATATCTTTGTGCAGAAGGAAATCAGACAGGATCTTAGGGATTACGTTCACGCTGCAGGCTTTGAATCGCTTAATCTTTACAATTTCATCTGCGGAACAAAGCCCTACGACGGATATCCTACCAAGGAGAAGTATTTTGCTTCCCTAAAGCCTATGTCCGGAGATTTTGCAACGCCCGGTGAGAATGACAGGTATTACGACCATCTTCCCGTATACACAGGCGGAAATGCTTTCTTTAACGGAGCAAAACCCTGCGATATAGAGTTGGGTGCATATATAGAAAATAACCATACTGTTAAGATCATGGTAACCGAGGAGGATGGCCAGTTCAGACTCCATACCAATCTCTATGAGTATCTGCCAAGGAGCATGACACGGATGGTCTCAACCAAAGTTCTTGGTGAGGCATTTGAGCCCGAGCAGCTTTTTGAAAATAATGACGGGTCAGAAATTATCTTTGACACAGATTACTTTGGGAGAAAGAGAAGTATTCATCCTTTGTGCGGTCCTTTTGAGGAGGGCGCGGGAGACAGGTTTACTGTTTCATATCCCACGATGGGAAGTCGTGCGATTTATCATCATGCAAAGGAGAGGCTTGAGGGCAGAATAAGAAAAGGAATTTCCGTAAAGGAAGCAGTAGAGGCTGAGGCTGAGCAGAGGCCCTTTGGGGATTTTGAAAACGGACCTGAGGGAGAAGGAAGCTGGGAGGTTTCCGAGAAGGAGGAAGAGGTCTACAGAGTACAGGCCGATATCACTATGACGGGCTGTGAGAATGTGACCTTCCCTTACAATGGTACGCTGTTCCAGGTGCAGGATATTTTCGTAAGAGGTAATACTGCATGGCTAAGGGACTTGAAGAGCCAGAAGCTGGTTGAGGTTGACTGCGAGTATGGCATTTATTCCGAAAAGAAGAAATGGAGCGTAAGCTCACTTCAGTCAGTGGATGCGGGGGCTGATGCCAACATGGGCGGCCTCGTACAGACTGTGGGAACACTTCTGTGCGTTCTTAGTAAGAGTATGGCTCATGACCCTGCAGATGCCTGCAAGACCATAAGCGACAGAGTTAATAAAGTGCTTGAGCCGCGTATAACCATGCGACTTACACCTAAATATTTAAAATTTATACAGGAGAAAAAATTTATCTCATTAGAGGATGTCATCTACAGAGTAAAGACATCACCTATTGAGCCTGTCACTGAGACAGTAGAGAATCTTTGATGGCAGGTATTTATTGCAATGGAAAGAAGTTCAAACTGGTACAAACTTGATAATGCTGCAAAGATCATTCCTTCAACGGTTCGCGGTGCAAATACGAGAGTTTTTCGTATTTCCTGCGAGCTGTTTGAGGAGATTGATCCGGAAATACTACAAAGGGCGCTTGATGAGTCTATCGTCGAATACCCTTTTTTCAACTGTATTTTAAGGAGAGGGCTTTTCTGGTATTACCTTGAGGATTCAAACCTTTCATGCACTGTTGAGGAGGAGCATCTTCCTCCCTGTGCTGCGCTTTATCTTCCGGGTAAAAAGAGCCTTCTGTACAGAGTGTTCTACTATAAGAGGCGCATCAGCATTGAGATGTTCCATGTGCTTGCCGATGGTACCGGAGCATTTATGTTCTTTAGACGCCTTGTAACAAGATATCTTGAAATTGCCCATGATTTTCATGTGGACGGCGATTTCTTCGCGTCCGAGATATCATCCCTTGATGAGAAGAATAATGATGCGTTCAAGCATTTTTATCAGAATCAGAAGGGCTTAAAACAGCTAAACAGCCTTGCTTCCAACAAGGCATATCAGCTTCATGGAGACATTGACGCCAATAATGAATCCCACATAGTTGAGGCATGTGTATCTGCCAAGGCCTTCAAAAGTCTTGCTGAAAAATACAACTCGACAGTAGGTGTTCTTGCAACTTCAATTTACATCGCAGCAATTATAGATACGATGTCCACAGCTCAGAAGAAAAAGCCGATAGTTGTAAGCGTTCCCGTTAACCTGAGGCAATACTTCCAGTCCTATACGGCGAGAAACTTCTTTGGAGTAATTAGCATATGCTTTGATCCCATGGATTACGATAATACGCTTCAGAGCATAATTAATGTAGTGAATGATTCATTTAAAAATCAGCTTGATCCCGCAAGAGTGAATGAGACCATGAATTCCTATGCGGCACTTGAGCATAATATAGCTATAAAGGTTGTTCCGCTTTTCATAAAGGATTATGTCGTAGGACGCTTTGATGCAGCAGCCAAAAAGGGCGTCACCACCTCTATCTCAAATATGGGCGTTATAAAAATGCCTGCGGAGGTGAGACCTTTTATTGAGCGGTTTTCCGCATTCATGACAGCTGCCAAGGAGCAGATAACCATCTGCAGTTTCAGGGACAAGATGGTCTTTGGTGAGTGTTCGCCCTTTACCAACCATCCCACAATGCTGAATCTGTGCAGACGACTTACAGCCGAGGGAATCGGAGTGGAGATAAGCACAAATGATTATGACGTTCCTGTGAAGGAAAGAAAAGTGAGGGAAAGTAAGTAATGTATTATTGCCCAAAATGTAAAATCCTTATTAGAGGAGACAAGACCTGCTGTCCTATGTGTGAAGGAAAAATCCTTAACAAGCAGGATGTTTTGAGGTCTCAGCTTGATAAGACAATGTATGACCTTGACGATTTTTCAGAGGATAGTGAAGCACCTTATCCCACGCTTCCCGAGAGGAAAATTAATGGTGTGACCTTTGTGAGAATATGCACCTTTTTACTGGCAGTCATCATAGTGATGGGGCTTTCACTCCAGTATCTTTTCGGAGATATGTTTACATGGTTCGGAATGGTAATTCTTGGAAGCATTGTTGTGTGGCTCGATATACTGGCCATCATGAGATACAGATACAACGTTCTAAAGGTACTGGCGGTGGAAGTGCTGGTTGCCATTATAGTTGATTACTACATTGACAAGGTTACCGGCTTCTATGGGTGGAGCGTTGTCTTTATGATTCCATTTTGCCTGGTTGGGCATTCCATAGTGACCTGGATCATAGCCAAGTTTATGAAGCTTCGGTTTGAAGAATATATCATCTATATTGTTTTTGACGCGATCCTTGCGTTTTCGCAGGCCTACTTCATATGGAACGGAGAGAATACCCTTCCGTATGCGGCAGTATTTGTTATGGCTGCATTTGCAATTGCGCTGGCTGCGCTGTTCCTGTTTAGGTTCAGAGAACTTCGGAGCGCAACCCACAGGCTGTTTAATGTATAATTTTTTTGGTCCTGCACGGAAGTTTAATGTATAAATTCTTTGGTTTTGCACGGAAGTTTAATGTATAAATTTTTTGGTTCTGCATGGAAGTTTAATGTATAAATTTTTTTGTTTTGCACGGAAGTGATTGTGTATATTTTGCCTTCTCCCTATGGGAGAAGGTGGCACGAAGTGCCGGATGAGGGTGAATGGATTTTAAAGAAAAAAGAAAAATAAGAAAACAGAAATTTGAGGAACAATTCGGAGACTTCGTCGAGAATTCAATCGGCAAAACAATTGTTGATTGGGATCTCATTGCTCCGGAGCTTCCCGAGAAGCCTGAAAAGAAAAAGTGGTACCGGGTCATAATTCCCATGGGAATGTCCGGTGACGGCTCAGAATATCATATTTATGTTAAAATTGCAGATCCTAAAAAGCTCTGCATCTTTTTTTCAGGTGGAGGCGTGGCTTACAACGAGTACACAGCTGCGAGGCCTATAACCGGGGGAAAAGTGGCAGCGGATCTGCCTAATTATTATTGGAACAATCTTCGTCCCTTTACTCAGATAATGAATATTGATATGGGAATCATGAACCTTAAGGATAATACTAATCCATTCAGAGACTGGTCAATAATTGATATTGCCTATGCTACGGGTGATTTCCATGTGGGAAACAGTGAATTTCCTTATGAAGGCGAGGACGGGGAGCAGCATGTGCTGCATTTCCATGGATATATCAATTTTCTTGAAGCGATGGGGATTTCCAAAAATCTCTTTCCTAATCCCAAAAAGCTTCTGATTGCAGGTAACAGTGCCGGAGCTTTTGCCGTAGCTGCACTTACTGATGAGATACTCAGGATGTGGTATAAGGGAGTGAAGGATGTGACTGTTTTATCTGACAGTGCACTTCTTTTGTATAATAAGTGGCAGTACACCGCAAGGGAAATCTGGAAGGCGCCTGCGCCTATATGTGAAGCTATCAGGTCTGATAATATAACACTTAGCTGGTTCAGAAATCTTTATAAGAAATATGGTGACTCATTAAGATATCTGTATTCGAGCTCAACAAGGGATTACGTGCTAAGCGCCTATTACAATGACATCACAAATAAGACCTATAAAACGGATTCGGACGTTCAGGATGCTTATTATGAGCAACTCCGCGAGATGGTGGGAGAGCTTAAACGGCTGACACCGGGATTTGGAATGTTCATTAACAACTGGGCAGTTCCTTTGATCACTAAGGGTGGAACGGTTCACACCGCTGTGCGTGAGCCCTATTTCACGAAGTTTACCCAGGACAATGTTACCATGTCCAGATGGCTTCATGATGCAGTCAACGGGAACGTTTATGATGTGGGGATGGGGTTAATTTTATAGGCTTTTTTGCCGAAATAAGTTTTGTAAAAATAACATTACGGGGATTATTGCTTATGCAAAAACGTAGGGGGAAGATCAAAAAGACAATCAGAAATACAGTCCTTGCGTTATCCTGTATCACATTTCTTGTGTTTACAGGTGTTTTTGCTGTAGAAATCTATGAAGATCAGAAAAGCTGTGCTAATTTAAAGAAGGTTCAGGCCATGGCGGCAGTTACAGTGTCAGAGTCCAAGGCCATTGAAAACAGCATCAGCGAAGATCCTGATGATCCGATAAATAATCTCGTTGCCCTTAAAATCGAATATTTATTTAAAAAGAATAAGGATTTGAGCGGATGGCTACGGATAAACGGGTCCGAGATAGACTATCCTATCATGTATAGGGAAGGTGATAATGACTACTACCTTCAGCATGATTTTTTTGGAAACGAGGACAGAAACGGGCTGCTGGTCCTTGATAAAAGATGCAGCTTTGACATGTCCGACAACCATCTTCTTATTCATGGACATAACATGAAGTCCGGCGCACTTTTCGGAACTCTTAAATACTATAAGGAAGATGATTATCTAAGAAAGCACCAGGCGGTGGAGCTCGATACTCCTACAGAGCAGAGATTCTATGAGATCATTGCTGTTGTGGATACCACGGCGAACGGTGAAAAAGATGGTTTCAATTACGCTGATTATATAAGTATAAATGATAAGGAAACCTTTGATAAATATGTGGCGTATTTAAAGGCTAAGTCCATGCATAAGATAGCGGCTACCGCTACATATGGAGATCAGCTTTTAACACTTTCTACCTGTGATTACACTATGAAAAACGGAAGATTACTCGTTGTAGCAAAACGGGTTGGATGATATGAAAGGGGACATGAAAATGAAGAAACTAAGATTACTGCCTGCTATTCCTATTTGCTGTATGCTTCTTCTTACGCCGGTTTCATCAATTCGTGCAGAAGCCGTGACGGTTGATATAAATGATAATTATGATGCCGGACTCCTTAAGCAGGAGAATGATGGAAACGGACCTGACATCCTGATTGATGACGGGTCATCATCTGCAAGTTCATCTGCATCATCCACTGCAAATGCAGCAAACAGTGTTTCAAGCGCAGCTGCTACCACAGCTTCCTCAACCGCGGCACCTGCAGTTGCATCTTCAACGACAGATGTTGCCGCAGCCACGACCGCTTCGACAGTAGAGACCACTACAACGGATCTTCCAAGGACAGGAGATGATAACCGCATACTTATCACCTTTATTGCTATGCTTGCAAGCTTCGCAGTATTTCTGACTGCACTTATATCTGGTGATCATTTTGGTAAAAATGCGTAAAAAATAAATCATAAAATCTTATAAAATGATACTAAACATATTATTAATTATTTGGTATAGTGTACATAGAAATATCCAAAGATGAGGGGGAGTTTTCTATGTTTCACATGATTTCATCAATCTTATTATTGATTGCAGCAGTTGTCTGCTGGTTAATTCCAAGGACAGCTCCGGATGAAGAATGATTTTTAGTTAGGGCCATCGGCAACGCGCCGGTGGTTTTTTATTTATTAGAATGCTTTGCGATGGGGAGCTTCCCTTGCGGCACACTTTTTTCACGGAAACTACACAGTTTCTCCATAAATCGCTATGTTTTATGACCGAAATATAAGATAGCAAAGGATTTGCCGAATATCAAAGGAATGAAAAGCTTTTGGTATTCGGCATTTTTTTCGAATTTAGTATAACACTGGACAAAAGCTGATGTAGGATTTGAGTGCCCAACAAAGGGTGGCACAGATAAGGAGGTAATGCCTATGATGGAACTTACTGGTATCAAAGAGCAGAACGGTATTTATACATACAGCTATAAGGTTGATCCTCCGAAGAATGCCGGTAAAGCGGGGAGTGGGCAGCAGGAACAGAGCTTTGCTGAGTGCTTCAACAATGCTGCAAATATAGAGCAGAAGACATCTAAATCTGATTATACGCAGGCTGAGTGGGATGCTCAGAGGGCTAAGAACAATGCAATAGGAAAGCTTCAGAAGGTTGATCCTGATGTGGCAGCCCTTGAACGTGTGGCACCAAATGCATCCGAGGAAGTAAAGAGTGCTTGGATAGATGCTGCAAAGGAGACTGGCTACAATGGTATGGGCTATGGAGGAAGCGGAGCGACAAGGCTTTTTGCTGATCTTGCAGAAAGTGCCAGGATGACGGATAACAGCATCGCAGGGGTTCAGGATCTTCTCGGAGGAACTGTGGAGTCCGCGATAGATGCGATTTCATCTGCAAGCTATGACAGAGCGCATATTGATTCAGACAGCGCTGATCCTGAGAATCTTAGAAAAGAGCAGGAGTTTTATGATTCCTTTCTTGAAAAGCTAAATGGCCTAAAGGATGGGAGCTATATCCCCTCAGATGAGAGTACTTTTGAGAGGTTGAATAAAGGAAACCTCGAGGTTTTGCCGGGAGATGATGTTGAGGGGGCGGAAGCCCTTGAAGTAAGTGACAACTACGGACAGGGATACTTTTTCCATAAAACTACTGCAATGGATGCGGATGGGAATAGATTTGAACTGAGTGCAAGATATCCGGGTGACTATGATAAGACAGACCCTTCCGTTGAAGTATATGTGCTCTATAAAGGTCAGGAGAGCCTATATAAAGTAGATGTGGGAAGTGTTGATCCGGACAGCGCAAGTCAGACAGAGCTCTACGGACTCTTTGCTTATATAGAGGATGATAAGAATGTGCCGAGGAATATAGATCCCGATTCTTCAGACATATATTATTCAGGGCTGGATAAAAAGTATGAAAAGATAAGGTCCGAAGGAGTTACTGAGACAGATACAGAGGAGATGCTCACCGGTTTTAAGAGTATGGATACGCTTTCATACTGGGAAAAGAAGGATTTGAGAAAAAGCCTGTATGAAATCATGTGAGTGTGTATGTTTATAAGTGATATATAGAGAATTGAAGCGCTGTAAAACGTAAAAAGCTCAGGCCGAAGGGTCTGAGCTTTTAAGCAGAACACGGGAGTCGAACCCGCCTCTTCAGCTTGGGAAGCTGACATACTACCGATGTACTAGTCCTGCAAAGAACTATTTTATAATATACAATTTGTGCTATAATTTCAAGTAGTTTGAAAAAATGTTTCAGTTTTGATTGGAGGAGAGAATATGGTAGTAGATAAGAGTAAGGCTCTCGAGAAGAGCAAAGGTTTTGCCGGGGAATTTCGTGAGTTTATCATGAGGGGTAATGTGATGGATCTTGCTGTCGGTGTTATCATCGGCGGAGCATTTCAGAGTATCATCAATTCTCTTGTAAATGACATCATTATGCCTATTATCAGTGTGCTTACCGGTGGTATTGATTTTTCCAATTGGTTTATTTCTCTGGATGGTTCACAGTACTCAACGCTTGCAGCTGCACAGGAGGCAGGAGCAGCAACACTTAACTATGGTGTTTTCATAACCGCTATTATCAACTTCCTTCTCATGGCGCTTGTTATTTTCTGCATCGTTAAGTCACTTAACAAGTTCAGTGAAAAGGTTAAGAAGGAAGAAGAGGAGGCAGCTCCTACAACCAAGATTTGTCCTCACTGCAAGAGCGAGATCAACATTGAGGCAACCAAGTGCCCTTGCTGCACATCTGATTTATAAAAAAGGCAAATTTAAAGGCATCTGTCTCTCGGACGGATGCCTATATTTTTGGTCTGTTTTAAGACAGCTCGGCAATATCGAGGAGGAGGCGCTCGGTGTCTTCCCAGCCAAGGCAGGGATCGGTGATTGATTTACCGTAGATGCCTTCGCCGATCTTCTGGCAGCCTTCTTCGATATAGCTTTCGATCATCACACCTTTTACAAGGTCTGCGATATTTTTGTTCTGATTTCTTGAATGGAGCACTTCCTTAACTATACGGATCTGCTCCTTATATTTTTTACCTGAGTTATTGTGGTTCGCATCAATGATGGCAGCGGGGTTCTTAATGTCGCGCTCTGAGTACAGATAAGCAAGCAGGCTTAAGTCCTCGTAGTGATAGTTGGGCTGAGACTGACCATGTTTATTCTGGGATCCGCGAAGTACACAGTGTGAAAGCGGATTGCCACCGGTTTTTACTTCATAGCCTCTGTATACAAAAGAGTGAGGGAGCTGTGAAGCGTATACGGAATTGAGCATTACGCTTAAGGTTCCGCTGGTGGGATTCTTCATTCCTGCGGGAACTCCGAAGCCGCTGGCAACCATGCGGTGCTCCTGATCCTCAACGGAACGGGCTCCGATAGCAACGTATGAAAGAATGTCCTCAACATAGCCCCAGTTTTCAGGATAAAGCATCTCATCAGCAGCAGTAAGACCTGATTCCTCGATTGCACGGATCTGCATGTGTCTCATTGCAACAAGTCCTGCTCTGAAGTCTGTCTTTCCCTCGGGATCCGGCTGAGATGTAATTCCCTTGTAGCCTTCACCTGTTGTGCGGGGCTTGTTTGTATAAATTCTGGGAACGATGATAAGCTTGTCCTTTACTTTATCATTTATCTTGGCAAGTCTGCTAACGTAATCACATACGGCATCTTCGTTGTCAGCTGAACAGGGACCAACAATTACAAGAAACTTATTGCTGCTTCCTGTTAAGACGTCTGCGATTTCTTTATCTCTCTCTTTTTTAATATCAGCGAGCTTTTGTGAAAGAGGGAACTCATCCCTTATCTCCTCGGGAGATGGAAGCTGCTGAATATACTGAAATGACATATGTAAATTACCTCCGAATTACTATATTAAGGATTGGCACCGCCAAAAATCCTACGAGTTCCACTATAACACGTTAAAGTAAGAAAGTAAACGCTGAAAGTTTTAATTATAAAAAAAGCATAAAATTGAAGCCATTTTTCATTAGTTTTGTTTTCAGAAATTTAATAAAAAATAATCGAATATTTGATAATTAGTTATGACGTTTATGATAGAATTTTTATAGATGTGATTCATATAATTTTGATTATACAGTATTTATGAGAGGGCAAATTTATGTGGAAAAGAATGTCTATTATGGCGAAGATGATCATAGGAATCATCCCTATCGTCGCTATTGCAATGGTGCTGATGAACTATATTAGTATCACGACATGTCGTCAGCTTGTGCAGAACCAGACGACTGAAAGAAATGAGGCTATCACCGCCAGCAATATTAACAGTGTTGATTGCTACCTGACGGAGATAAGGTCAACAGCAGTTGGGCTTGCTGAAACAGTAGGCGGTACCTACAGAAGTACTGCAATGGAAACTTATAAGGATATTTTTTCCAATATCCAGAAAGATAATGATATCATTTCCGGTGCAGGTATATGGTTTGAAGCCTATGCTTATCATGGCGATGAGATGTATCAGGGACCGTACTGGTATAAAGATGGCGCCAGCATCGTTGAAACCTGGGATTACAGTAATGAGGAATATGATTACCTCAACCAGGAGTATTATCTGAATGCCAAGAAGATGAGCAAGGGAACTGCTAAGATAACAGATCCATATTATGATCCTACATCGGGAACTGTTATGGCCACATGTTCGTCACCTATTTATAACAATGACGGAGAGTTTATTGGCTGCGTAACAGTCGATATGGTGCTTGATACTATTTCAGGTATTGCCGGGGCGATTAAGGTTGGTAAGACCGGTAGTGCAATCCTGGTAACAGCAGATGGTACATATCTTTACACATCAGATTCTTCTAAGGTAGAAGACGGCATGAAGATTACTGATGATGAAAATGCATCACTTGCATCTGCGGCAACGCAGGCACTTGCAAATGATACAGGAATGAGCCGCTTTGAAGAGAACGGGAAGTATGTCATCGTAAACTGGGGAACTGTTCCTGATGTTAATTGGAAGCTTATGATTCGAATGAATCAGGATGAACTGGAAGAAAAAGTAAATGCAATGGGAAACATGATGATTTGTATTCTTTGTGTTTCCTTGCTGGTATGCTGCGTGGTTATTTTTCTTCTGGTCAGAGCTATTGCCAGGAGTCTTGCCAATGTTAAGAAGTTTGCAGGATCTCTTGCAGATGGCGATTTTACTGTAGAGAGGCTTCATACAAGATCACGCGATGAGCTCGGTCAGATGAGTGATTCACTAAACAACATGTTTGAATCAAACAGAAGCGTTATCAGTCAGATTTCTGATGAATCAGAGCAGATTAGTTCAGCAAGCTCATCACTCTCATCGATGGCGAGTGAACTGACAAACCAGTTCGAAAAGATTCAGAGTAATATGTCGGGGGTTAATGATGCCATGATGTCATCAGGTGCCGCTACAGAGCAGGTTAGTGCATCTGTTGAAGAGGTTAACACTTCTGTACAGAGTCTTGCTGATGTAAGTGAGGAAAGTCTTGCAGCCACCAAGGATATCATGGTACGTGCGCAGGAAATCGAGCAGAGCAGCCAGAAGGCATATGATAACGCTATAAATATTGCCCAGGAGAGAAGCAGAGAGCTTAATGAAGCATCTGAAAAAGCCAAGGTTGTTGAGGAAATCAGTAACATGGCTCAGTCAATTGCTGAGATAGCAGACCAGATCAACCTCCTTTCACTCAACGCTTCCATTGAGGCAGCGAGAGCCGGAGAGCATGGTAAGGGCTTCGCGGTAGTTGCTTCTGAGATCAATAAGCTGGCAAGTGACACAGCAGAGGCAGTTTCACAGATCCAGACAACGATTGATGGGGTTCAGAATGCGTTTAAGACTCTTACAGACAGTTCTCAGGAGCTTCTTGATTTTGTAAATAATACTGCAGCACCTGACTATGAGAATTTTGTTCATGTAGCACGTCAGTATGGAGATGATGCACAGCAGTTCGGCACGCAGTCCAACCAGATAGCACAGATGGTTGAGAATATCAGAGCTGCTATGGCTGAAGTAAATCACGCTATACAGAATATTGCGGAATCTACGCAGGAGACCGCTTCACACAGCTCAGACATCACAGATTCCATTAATACAGCTGCCGATGTTGTGGAGAATGTAAGCGATATGTCTAACAAGCAAGAGGATATAGCTGTAGTACTTGATGGTATTGTAAAGAACTTCAAGCTTTAATAGACGGCTATGAATTCATAGACACACATTGGATTTGGGAAAAAAACAATGTGTGTCTTTTTTTATTAAATAAGAGATTTCTCCGGATTTCTAATTTCTTGTGACAGTAATACTGGTTAGGAAAGGAAAGCGCATATTCAATGAAGAGATTTTTTATAGCTTTCATGATATTGCTTCTGACGCTATGCATTCCCGGCAGGATTGTAAACGCGGAGGATAAAGAGGCGATTACATCAAAAGAGCAGCTAAATAAACCCGGGAAAAAGGTAGGTGTAGGCGTTGGCTCAGCAGCGGTTCTTATTGTGGAAAAAGAGCTACCTGAGGCAGAAATCTTATATTTTGAGCTTAATGAAGGGCTTCAGGCGGTGGAACAGGGGAAACTGGACGCCTATATCTATGACCGTCGCCAAATGAGGCTGGCTTTGGAGACCAGTGAAAAAAACTTAGAACTGCTTAGTCAGAACATGGATGAAAAGACTAAGATCGCAGTAGGAATATCACCTGTTAGCAAGATTGAAGATTTAGAGAATAAGCTTAATGAGTTTATTGATATTTGCCACGAGGATGGCACACTTGATGAAATGTTCAACAGGTGGGTAGTGGAAAATGATTTTGATATGCCGGATATTCCCGAGGCGCAAAATCCTGAGACTAAGCTGATTGTCGGTACCAGCGGTATAGTTATGCCGTATAGCTACTACCAGGGAGATGAGCTATATGGTTATGATATTGAGCTCGCCAGGCGTTTTGCCCGGTATATCGGTGCTGATGTGGAATTTAAAGTATATGATTACAATTCAATTATCAATGCGGCAGCTTCGGGAGATGTTGACTGCATAATGGCCAATCTTGATGTTACCCCTGAGCGTGCCGAGGCACTTGCTTTTTCTAAAGCGCTATACACGGAAGAAATTGGAATCGCAGTAAAAAGCTCGGGCGAGGGTCCGGAGTTTAAGACATTTTCGGATCTTAGCGGAAAAACAGTTTCGATGCTCACGGGTGCTCCCTTTGAGGAACTCGTACTTAGTCACTCACCGGATGTTGCAGAGTTTACTTTTTTTAATAATACGCCGGATATGCTGCTTGCTCTAAAGCAGGGGAAAACTGATGCAATACTGCAGAATAATGCAATTGCAACGCTTGCGGTGAATCGTGATGCGGAACTGGCGCATTTTCCGGAGGCTCTGAAAGAAAGTACCTTTGGTATTGCGTTTTGCAAGGATGACGAAAGTTATGACACTTGGCAGCAGGCCTATGATGCCATCCCGAAGGAAACTATTGATGAATTATGGGAAAAATGGACCGGATCTGATGATGATAAAAAAGAGCCCATCCCGCAGGACTGGCCGGGAGAGGGTGGCACTATTAAGGTGGCGGCCTGTGACAGCTTAGAGCCTATGAGCTATTTGGGAAATGGTGGAAATGTCATGGGATTCGATGCTGATATAGTTCTTCTTATGGCTAAGGAGATGGACGTCAAAGTCGAGTTTGTACCTATGGAGTTTGCTGCAATTCTGTCTTATGTCCAGTCAGGTAAGGCTCTGATGGGAATAGGATCAATCATAGTCACCGACGAGAGAAGAGAAGCGGTAAACTTTGTCGAATACTATCCTGCAGCATTTGTGCTGATAGTAAGGAGAGTTAATACAGAAGACGGTGCCACATCTTTCTGGAATGATGTAAAAGTGAGCTTCGAGAAAACTTTCATAAGGGAAGGCAGATGGAAGCTTTTCGTAAGAGGTGTGGTGACAACACTGATCATCACAGTGATGTCGGTAATTTTTGGGACAGCGCTGGGATTTTTGGTTTTCATGCTCTGCAGAAATGATAATAGGATAGCAAATTTTATCACCGGGGCTGTCATGTGGCTTGTTCAGGGTATGCCCATGGTTGTTCTGCTGATGATACTCTACTATATAATTTTTGGAAAAGTATCCGTGGACGGAATAGTTGTTTCTATCATAGGATTTACTCTGACATTTGCTTCATCTGTTATCGGACTGCTTAGACTTGGCGTAGGAGCTGTTGATAAGGGCCAGTATGAAGCTGCATATTCTCTTGGCTATCCTGACTGGCGCATCTTTTTCAGGATAATCCTGCCTCAGGCTCTGCCACACGTGATGAATCCATATAAAAACGAGATTGTCAGTCTCATAAAAGCAACTGCTATAGTCGGGTATATTGCGGTGCAGGATCTGACCAAGATTGGAGATATTGTAAGGAGCCGCACATATGATGCATTTTTCCCGCTTATTGCAATAGCTGTCATATATTTTATGCTGGAGGGACTATTAGGGTTTATCATCAGCAGGATAGATTTAAGGATAGATTACAGGAAACGGAAATCTCCGAGAATACTTAAGGGGGTACGACTAAATGATAAGGATTGAGAATCTGAAAAAAGAATACCCCAATGCGATACCGCTTGAAAATGTTAATGTGACGATAAATAACGGAGATGTTATTTCTGTAATAGGACCTTCGGGAACCGGTAAGAGCACACTGATCCGTTGTATCAATCTATTAGAAAAGCCCACATCCGGCAGGATTTTTCTCGATGATACAGAGATAACAGATCCCGGCTGTAACCTTCAGGAAGTCCATAAAAAAATGGGAATGGTATTCCAGTCCTTTAACCTGTTCGGACATATGACTGTGGTGGAGAACATCATGGCTCCTGCGATGGACATCCTGGGAAAAGGAGCGCAGGAGGCATATGATGAGGCGATGCGACTACTAAGAACAGTCGGCCTCTATGACAAAGCGCTATCCTGGCCCGATGAACTCTCCGGCGGGCAAAAGCAGAGAGTAGCAATAGCCAGAACCCTTGCAATGAACCCTGACGTGATTCTCCTTGATGAGCCCACGAGCGCACTTGACCCAACCATGGTCGGCGAGGTTCAGGCTGTTATAAGAGACCTTGCTTCTTCGGGAAAAACGATGATGATCGTGACTCATGAAATGTCCTTTGCAAGAGCCATAAGCAACAGAATATTCTTTATGGATGAGGGCGGAATCTACGAGGAAGGCACTCCCGAGGAAATTTTTGATAATCCTAAAAAGGAGAAGACCAGACGATTCGTAAAGCGTCTTAAGGTAATTGAGATTGACATTGATAGTAAGACCTACGACTATCTCGGAACCCAGAGCCTTATAGAGGATTATTGTGTGAAGAATCAGGTGCCCTATAAACTGGCAAAGCAGATACATCTTGCATTCGAAGAGGCTGTGCACCAGTGCATTGTAAACACCATGGATAAGCCCATGGTGCATCTTTCTATCGAATATTCAGAGGAAAAAGAGAATGCTGCATTTGTCCTTTGGTATGGCGGAGAGCAGTATGATCTTTTTGAGGATGGAGATGAAATTTCGGTTTCGATACTTAAAAAGATTGTCAGGGATGAGAAATATTCGCGGGATGATAATAAAGAACTGGGGAATAATGTAGTGTTTTGTATTGGGTGAAGGTAGTGTCAAGATTAGTAAAGGCAGGTGTGAAGATATGGAGAGTCGGAACAGTTACCTGATCAACAGAAGTCTGAGAAAATTTCTTACCGCATCTATAGCCACAATGGCTGTCATGAGTATTAATGGTGTGGTTGACAGTATCCTTATGGGACAACTGATCGGCCCGCAGGCTGTTGCTGCGATACAGAATGTAGTGCCGGTTTTGGGACTTATTTCCGCCATAACGTTTCTACTTTCTGCCGGGGCAGCGATCATAACGGCGAAAGCGCTGGGCAGCCGGGATTTCGATGAGGCGGCTAGCTCCATGACCGTTTCTATTTCCTCCTGCCTGGCTTTCGGTCTTATAATATCCCTTCTTTCCGGAGTACTATCGCCTGGGATCAGTTCCCTGCTCTGCCAGGACATGACATTATACGACAATACTTATAAATATCTGTTTGTCATTATGGCAGGTTCTTTTTTGCTGTTTCTGTTTAACGGCATGTCAATACTCATTGAGACCATAGGTTATCCAAGGCTTGTTTCTTTTGCCACTATTTCCACCGTAATCGTAAATTTAATCTGCGACATATTGTACGTAAAGGTTTTATCACTGGATATTTCCGGAGCGGCTTTCGCGACCCTGACAGGTTCTCTGATCGGAGTGGCAGTGCTGTTTGTTTTTCTTTTCCGGGAGAGAAAGGCTCTTGGAATAAGAGCGTATTTTACGGGCTTTGCCGGCATGATGGGAAGAAATGTGATGATGGGGATTCCAACCTTTTTCGGAAGTACTGCCCTTACATTGATGATATTTATTTGTAATTATTTTATTCAGTCTGTTCATGGGGCAGCTGGAGTTTTTGTCATGTCCATTGGCAATGCCATGATATCATTCGGACAGATGATATCAGGAGGAGTACAGGGAGCTTTTCTGGGAATAGGAGGCATGCTTGCAGCTCAAAGTGATTACGATGGCCTCAGACGGCTGCTGAAAAGAGGCCTTGTAATTTCCTGTGGATTTGCGACGCTTAGCGTCCTTGTCGTTTTATTCGTTTCAGGCGCTCTTGCGGCTCTTTTTGGGGCTACGGATCCCTCAGTGATAAGCCTGACCCGTCAGGGACTTCCGCTTATCGCCTGCCTTAATTTTTCTCTGAGCGTGGTACTTCCCCTGATGATCATGTACCAGATAAATGATCACTCTGTTATTTCCACACTGTCTGCGCTATCTCTGCTTTTTAGTCTTGGCATTGGTTTTCTTCTGGCAAAATACCTGATCGGTAATATCTGGGTGGCATTTCCAACAGGAAGCGGCATTTCCATCGCATTTGTATTGATTTGCTCCATACCCGCGAGGATTAGGGCAGGAGGAAATGTAGGGCGGATTCATCTGATACCGAAGCCCCTTGATGACACCATGAGATTTGATGTTTCAGTACCCTGTGACAGGAAGCATGTCGGGGAAGCGGTGAATAAGGTAGGTGATTTCCTTTCCGGTAAGACCGCACATGAAAAGGAAATGGACATTTCCCACTGCATAGAAGAACTATTGCTCAATTATGTTGAGCATAGCGGAAGACCGGAGAACGCATATATGGATATCAGCCTGATTAGTGACCGTGATGGGATTACCCTCTTTGTTAAAGATGACGGTATACCCTTTGATCCGGTCCATGTGGCCAATGAGGACGCAAAGGCGGGCTTAAAGATCATGAAAGAGTTTATGAATGATGCTTCCTACAGCTATTCATTCGGGCAGAATATGGTAATTATGAAATGGAAGGAGACGCAAAATAGCGCTTCTACGACTTCCGATGAGTCTGGCATCTGAAAGGTGCTTTCAAGGAGGAAAAGTAAATGATCGAGCTTTTCAAAAATATTCAAAGTCATGTCTTGAACACTCCTGAGAAGATAATTCTTTCATCAATGGGAGATGGAAAGAATATCACCTACCGTGAATTGGATCTGCTCTCAGGAAAGGTTTACCGTTATCTGAAGGATCATGGAATTGGACGGGAAGATTTCGTGAATATCATACTTCCCAGAAGTGTGGAGCCTTTTATTGCCATGCTTGGAGTATGGAAGGCAGGGGCCGCTTTTGTTCTGCTGGAGCAGGATTACCCGGCGGAGCGTATAGCGTTTATCCGTAAGGACTGCGGGTGCAAACTGGTACTTGATAGCAGAGTCTGGGAGGAAATCCTTCAGTGTGAATACCTTCCGGGCTTTGCCGATGTGGATGATCATGATGCCGCCTTTGCGGTTTATACCTCCGGAACAACAGGCAATCCAAAAGGCGTACTTCATGAGTACGGGAACCTTGACATGATTGCACAGAGCATGTATGAAAACGGCGAGAGTCTGATGAAAATTGTTGAAAACTTTGCGCTGATAGCACCTCTTTATTTCGTTGCTGTGGTCATTTGCTATATATGCTTAATAGATGTTGGCGGCAGACTCAGTGTCGTTCCCTTCAGCATTACCAAGAATCCGCCGGCTTTATTAAAGGTTTTCGTGGAAAATAGGGTTAATGCTCTTTTTTGTGCCCCGTCTATCTTACATCTCATGCGAAAAATACCAAAAGTCAAAAGGATTTTTGTGGGATCTGAACCGGCAAATGGTATTTGGTCCGATGATCCCGGATTAAGCATAATAAACGCTTATGCTATGAGTGAGACCGCGTTTTGTATCACTATGGGACATCTGGACAAGCCTAACGAGATCGCACCGGTAGGAAAACCTTTGACAAACCTGAAGATTACGCTGCGGGATGAGGAAGGAAAGCCGGTGCCGGAAGGTAAAGCGGGAGAGCTCTGTGTCGAGAATCCGTTTGTCCGCGGATACATAAACCGACAGGAGGAAACTGCCAAGGCTTTCGTGAATGGAGAATTCCATACCAGGGATTTAGCCCGTATGCTGCCGGATGGCCAGTATGAGATCATCGGACGCATAGATGACATGATTAAGATAAACGGCAACCGTGTGGAACCGGCGGAGGTCGAGGCAGCGGTAAAGCGTGTGTCAGGTTTGGAGCGGGTGGTAGCAGCAGGCTTCGGAGAAGGCTCGGATACCTTTATCTGCTGCTATTATGCGGATCCGGTGGAACTCAATACTGAAGAACTCAGGGAGAAGCTTGAAAGTGTCCTGCCCTACTACATGATACCGTCGCGCTTTGTACACCTGGATGATCTGCCTCGTACGGCAACCGGAAAGGTCAGCCGTCGTCTTCTACCTAAGCCTGTAGCTGAATCGGCAGAGTATGTCGCACCGGCAAATGACATGGAGCGTGCCATGTGTGATGCCATGGCTCGCGCGCTTGGAATAGAGCGCTTTGGAGCCGAGGATGATTTCTATGCTTTGGGAGGTAATTCCATTAATTCCATTGAGGTCGTGGGCACATGCGGCCTTCCCGGGCTTAGCATCAATCAGATTTTCCGTGGGAGAACTCCGAAGAAAACAGTGAAATACTATCTGGAGGAGCTGTCTTTGGAAAAAGAGGCGGAAGGGGATAGCAAGAATCTGGCACGTCCTTGTCCACTGACCCAGTCCCAGCTCGGAATTTTCCTTGAATGCGAAAGGAGGGAAGGGGAAGCTGTCTATAATAATCCATTGCTTTTCAGCCTGCCATGTGATACGGATCCGGAGCTTATGAAAGCTGCGGTCGAAAAGATGGTGCGGGCTCATCCGGGGCTCTTTGCCGGGATCGTATCAGATGAGCATGGCATGCCAGCCATGCAGTATCAGAGCGCTTTCGCGGAGCAGGAGATATGCATCCGTGAACAGATGACCGGAGAGGAATTCGAGAAGATAAAGAAATCTCTGGTGCAGCCCTTTGATATAAAGAACGAGCGCCTGTTCCGCATCAGGCTGATCGGGACAAAAGAGGTACAGTATCTCTTTATGGATTTTCATCACCTTGTCTTTGACGGAACCTCCATGCAGATTCTGGCAGCAGATCTGGAAAAAGCTCTGAACGGGGAAAACATCTCTCCGGAGAGCTGGACTGCCTATGATGCTGCCATGGCCGAACAGGGCGCAAGACAGAACATGGAAGCATGGAATAATGCAAAGGAGTGGAACTTAAAGCAGTTTGGTGATGCTGATCCCACATCGATTCCGGAGGGCGATCGGACGGGAAGCGGGATGACATATGGGGATCAGTCATTTACATTGGATATTTCCTATGGAGAACTGAAGGCTTTCTGTGAGAAGCAGATGACGACTGAAAATGTGCTCACTACGGCAGCTTTCGGTTATCTCCTGTCAGCATACACTCTTAAGAAGGATGTTCTGTTTACTACAGTCTATAACGGCCGACGTGATCCTCGCTGCCACAGGACAGTATCGATGTTTGTTACGACCCTGCCTGTGCTTTGCCACAGGGCCGTGGATATGACTGTTGCGGAGTACATCTCTGCTCTTAAAGAGCAGCTTCTTGGCTCCATGGCCAACGACCTTTATTCCTTCGCGGAACTCTCTGCGGATACAGGCATCACTAGCGATGTACAGTTTGTCTGGCAGGCGGATATGCTTTCTCTTCCAAAGGGGAGCACTTTAAAGCTAAAGCGTGAGACGCTGCCCTTCATCGCAACGGGAGATGCGCTTTCCGCACAGCTTTTCCCGGAAGAGGATAAGCTTGTCTTTCAGGTACAGTATCATGCGGACCGATACAGTGAAGAATATATAGCGCGGTTTGCCGGATGCATGAATCAGGTGCTGAAGGACATGATGGTAAAGAATAAGCTTTCGGATATCAGTCTTATTTCCGATGAGGAGCGCAAAGAGATTCTTACGCTTTCAAAGGGAGAGGAACTGCACTATGATGCCGGGCAGACCTGGCTTGATCTCTTCTTTGCAAGTGTCAATAAAGTACCGGAAAAGACGGCGGTATCGGACAGTAAAGGAAGCTATACCTACGATGAACTGAATAGTGCATCAGACCGGATTGCGGCTTTTCTGCATGAAAATGGAGTAGAGGAAAACAGCTGCGTAGCCGTAAGGATGGACCGTGTGAAGGAGTTTGCCGCAGCGGTGATAGGCATCCACAAAGCAGGGGCAGCCTATCTGCCCATAGATCTGGATTATCCTCAGGAGAGGGTAAACTATATGCTTTCAGATTCCGGGGCAAAGCTTTTACTCACAGAAGATACAGTTGCGGACATACTATCCGCTGAACCGGATAAGATTGCTGCGGCTGCAGAAGATGGGCAGGTGCTGATATACAGGGTGGACATAAGCCCGGAGCATCTGGCCTATATGATCTATACCTCCGGATCTACCGGGAAACCCAAGGGCGTCATGATACAGCATAAGGCCCTCCATAATTTTGTGCAGTTTATCCGTAACAGGTGGGGGCTTAGTGAAAAGAGTCGCATCGCCCTTCACTCGAATTTTGCCTTCGATGCGGCGGTGGAGGACCTTTTCCCTCCGCTGAGTGTGGGAGGAACAGTATGCATCGTACCGGAGAGCGCAAGGCGGGATCCTGTGGAAATGCGGGGATTCATGAAGAAATACAGTGTGAATGGAGGTTCCTGTTCCACTCAGTTCGGCCAGCTGCTGGCAGCAGATGAGCCTCTCGATATGGATTACTTCTGTGTTGGCGGAGAGGCGATGACCACTGTGCCGAAGGCGAGAGGACCGGTTTACAATGCTTATGGTCCTACGGAGTTTACTGTAGATGCCACTTATTATGAAATAGATAAGACAAGGGATTACAGGACGATACCCATTGGACGTCCTGTCCATAACTGTTTTGCATATATTATGGATCCAAACGGAGGGTTGCTTCCGAGGGGATTTACGGGTGAGCTGTGCCTTGCCGGCCCCCAGATGGCTCTTGGATACCGGAATCAGCCAGAACTTACGGAGGAGAAGTTTACCCTGGCGGACTTTGGGGGAGAAAAAGTCAGGATCTATCACACGGGAGACCTGGCCAGATACAACGAGGAAGGCGACCTGGAATACCTGGGACGCATTGATACCCAGGTGAAACTCAGGGGCTTCAGAATCGAGCTCGGAGAGATCGAAAGCACCGCGGCCGGATACGAAGGAATTGCGCTTGCGGCGGCGGAGGTGAAGAAGGACCAGTTGATACTTTATTATTCCTGTAAAGAGAGTGCCGGCAGACAGGGTGTGGATGAGGATGCCTTGAGGGATTACCTTGCGGGCAGTCTCGCGGATTACATGCTGCCTTCTGTTTTCATGCAGCTTGATGAGATGCCACTGACACTAAACGGTAAGATAGACAGAAAAGCCCTTCCCGAACCATCGGTTTTGCGGACGGGTGATTATGTAGAACCTCAGGGAGAAACGGAGTGCTCAATTGTTGAGGCAATGAAGCAGGTGCTTGGAATGGATGAGGCTCCCGGGGCATTAGACAGTTTCTTTGATCTGGGAGGAGATTCCATCAGGGCGATACGCCTGGTAAGTCTCCTTCGTGAAAAGGGGTGCCGGGTTTCTGTGGCGGATATCATGAAGCAGAAAACGGTCAGAGGGATTGCCTGCTGCGCTGAAAGCGCCGGTACCGCCGAGGTCAGCCAGGAACCTTTTGAAGGAGCCGTTCCTGACAGTGCCATTGTGGCCTTTTTCAAAGATATGAAGCTGCCCTGTCCCGGTCATTACAACCAGACAAGGCTCCTTGAGATGTCCAATCGCGCAGGGAGAGATAATCTTCAGAAGGCGTGGGACGCACTGGTTTACCAGCATGACATGCTGAGGGCTGTGTTTAAGGATGAGACACTTTTCGTCCGTAGCGCGGATACGACGATAGAGGTAGAAGAATATACTGTTCAGTCTGATAACAGCAAGAGTGCCGCGGAAAATACGGAGGCTGTGACTGAAATCTGCAAAACGATACAGACAAAGATTAACATGGACAAGGCCCTTATGAGGATAGCCCTTATCCACGGAATTTCTCACGATTATCTGTATATTGCGATCCATCACCTCGTGATCGATGGCGTATCCTGGAGGATCATCCTTTCAGATCTGGAAACTGCTTACGGACAGGTACTGCAGGGGGAGGAGATACGCCTTCCTCACAAAACCAATACCTACAATGATTATGCAAAGGCCCTTTCGCGCTTCCGTGACAGCTACATCCTGAGCCTGGAGATACCTTACTGGAAGGACGTGCAAAAGAAACTCGCTGATCTTGGAACGGCTGACGGAAAGGATTATAAACGGAGCTTTGAGCGGTTAGCCTTGACCTTAGACGAACAGAACACTTACAGCTTCCTTCATGCGGACTTTGGGAAGCTGAATACAGATATCAACGATGCCCTGCTCACGGCTGTCTGCAGGAGTTTTCATGATGTGACGGGAAATAACAGAATCTCCGTGCAGCTTGAAGGACATGGAAGAGAGGAAATTGGTGAGAGACTCTCTACAGACAGGACGGTAGGCTGGTTCACATCAGAATATCCGGTTATAGTGGAAGGCCTTAATAAAGACCTTCGCCATGACTTTTTAACAGCCAAAGAAGCTCTTCACAGAGTTCCGAACAAAGGCTTTGGTTATAATGTACTGCGCTTCATAGACAGCGGAAAGTCTGGCAATAACGGTTCATCCACGGATCAGAAGGAGGAACTGGATAAGAACCTTACGGCCCAGATTGGCTTTAACTATCTTGGAGATATGGGCCTGGAAGAAACTGACGGAGCACGTTTCTTTACGGATACGGATATTCCTGTGGGAGATGATATCAGCCAGCTGAATACATATGGCCCCGATATCGCCATAAACTGCTATGTTCAGGGCGGGTGCTTTAACCTGTTTATGGACTTCAATAAGGAATTGTATGGAGAAGATGAGGTACACAGGTTCGCAGAGGGAATATTGTCTCAGATCAAAGAAATCACGAAATACCTGTCTTCTGATATCGCTACGGTGGTGACGGCAACAGATCTTGGTGAAACACAATGGAGTGAAGATGAATTTGAAGCCGTGATGGCGGACTTTGCCTCCCGTGGAGAAACATTGGAGAGAATATATCCTCTGCTCCCCATGCAGGAGGGCATGCTGCTTAAGCATGTGTCCGAGCCGAAATCGCATGCGTACCGGCTCGTGGATATTTTTGAAGTGGATGGGAACCCTACGGAAGAGATGCTGAGAAGGGCTCTTGACAGACTTGGCAGGAAGCATGAAGTTTTGCGTACAGCTATAATCCACGAAGGGGTTACAATACCCAGACAGGCTATTGTTGACAGAAAACTCGGACTCCGAATGATTGATTTTTCCACAGACGCCTATGCAGGAGAAGCCGGTTCAAAAGAAGCTGATGAAATAGAAGCTGTCATGAAGATAAGGGAAGATATATTGCAGAATGGCTTTGACCTCCAGAGAAAGCCTTTATTCAGCGTGTCCTGCGTGAAAGCGAGTGAAGGTCGCTCCTATCTGATCACAGCGGTACATCACAGTATAGTTGACGGTTGGTGTACAGGCCTTTATATGGGTACCTTTGTACGGTATCTCAGGGAAGAACTAGAGGGCAGCGGACTGACAGGGGCTGTGTCAAAGGCTACAGGCTGTTTGGGAGAAGCAGCCGCAGATGCCGAAACACAGGAAGCAGGTAGGTACGAAGCCGCGGTACGCGAGATCCTGAAAAAGGATATGTATGCCGGTCTGGATTACTGGAGAGAGCTTCTGGACGGTTATGAAACCAGGGCGGCTGTTCCTTCTTACGGCAAAGTGCCGGAGGACAAGAGAAGCAAAGAGGATGATGTTTTTATCGCCATAAGCCGGGAGGTGACGTCCTGCTTTGAACAGGCCTGCCGCGAGGCGGGGGCAACCATCAATACCGGCGTGGAGCTGGCCTGGGGCATGGTACTTGGCACCTGCAGCCGGCAGAATGACGTTGTATTTGCCAGAGTTGTTTCGGGACGTGACAACACCGTGGTAAAGACGGAGGATGTGGTCGGACTCTTTATCAATTCCGTGCCTGTCAGAATCAGAATCGATAAAGATACCACCGCTGCAGCTGCCCTGAAGGAGCTGCAGGAGCAGGCTGCAAAGAGTAATGCTTATGATTACTGCGCACTTTCGGAAATACAGAAGCAGTCATATCTGGGAAATGACCTGCTCCAGACGGTTTTTGCTTTTGAGAATTACAATAGTGGCGCAAAGGAAACAGTTTCGGATAATCTTCTAAAGCCCGTATACATCCGGGAAGAGAACTTTTCCGAGATATCTCCTTTCGCATACCTGGAAGACGGAAAGCTGGTTCTGCACATAAAATTTGATACAGACCTTTACAGGAAAACGGAGATTGAAAGGGTACTTGCTTTATTCAAAACCTATGTGGAAGAGATTTCAGCAAATCCTGAGGAAGAGATCCATACATTCCGACATCTGGACAGAGATGAACAGGAGAAGGTGATAAAGCTTTCCCAGGGTGAGACGCTACCATATGATGCAGGGAAGACCTGGCTTGACCATTTCCATCTGCATGTCATGGAAAAACCGGATAAGAAAGCTGTCATAGACAATAGTGGAAGCTATACTTATTCAGAACTGGATAAAGCTTCTGATGCTGTCGCTTCGTACCTGATTGCAATGGGAGTGGAGGAGAACTGTTTTGTTGCCGTGAAAATGGGTCATGTGAAGGAATTTGTCCCGGCCATCATCGGTATACAGAAAGCCGGAGCAGCCTATGTGCCTGTGGATCCGGAATATCCAAAGGACAGGATTGACTATATGCTGGAGGATTCTGAAGCAAAGGTTGTCCTGACAGAAGAATCGCTAGAAGACATCATTGCAAAATATCAGGATGTGGAATCGATAAACCGTGCCACGCCTGCTCACAGGGCGTACATGATCTATACATCGGGATCTACGGGAAGACCCAAGGGCGTGGTGCAGAGTCACCGCTCACTTTGCGCATTTGCCACATGGAGGCAGCATGTGCTTCATATCGGGCAAGACAGCATCCATGCCCTGCATCCAAGCTTTTCCTTTGATGCCTCGCTGGATGATCTGATCTGTCCGCTCTTTGCCGGAGGAGAGGTGCATATTTTCTCCGATGAGCTGCGTAAGGATATGACAGGGATGGCGGAGTACATCCGTGAGCATCATATAAGTGGCCTTACCATGTCTACCCAGATCGGCATGGCCATGGTGAACCAGTATCCGGACCTGGCGCTTCGGTTCATAATGATGGGCGGGGAGAAGATGCTGCCCTGCGCAAAGACGGGAATCAGACTTATTAACGGTTATGGACCGACGGAATTTACCGTATGCTCCTCACTTCATGTGGTGGATCAAAATAAGGATACGGATATTCCCATTGGCCGGCCCGTACCCAACACCTGGTCCTTCATCTGCGATGCATACGGAAAGCTGATGCCGCAGGGAATGGAGGGAGAACTGTGCCTTGCCGGACCTCAGGTGGCAGAGGGCTACTGGAAGAAAAAAGAGCTTACTGAAGAAAAATTCGTACCATGTACATTTGTTGATGGCGTGGAAATGAAAATGTACCGTACCGGTGATCTGGTAAGGTATAACGAGGAGGGAGATCTGGAATTCCTCGGACGAATCGATACCCAGGTGAAGCTGCGTGGTTTCCGCATCGAACCGGGTGAGATCGAAGCAGCAGCCAGTCATTATAAAGGAATCGCTCAGGTGGCTGCCCTGGTATGTGATGACCATTTGGTACTCTACTATACCGGTGACGGACAGATCGATCAGGAGGCTCTGCGCGGCTTCCTTGTCGATAGCCTGGCCGAATATATGGTTCCGGGTGCATATAAGCAGCTGGATGAGATGCCGATGACGCCAAATGGCAAAATAGATCGAAAGGCGCTGCAGAAAATCCCGGTTACTTCCGATGAACTTATAGTTCCTCCGGAAAATGAGACAGAGCAGAAGGTCAGTGATCTGGTGAAAGAGGTTCTTGCAGGCAGAGAGATTGGGGTTACCGCAGAGTTTCGTAAAGAAGGTCTGACTTCCCTTGCGGCTATGCGACTCAGCGCTATGATAGCAACGAAATTTGAGAAAGACTTTAAGATTTCCTATATAAATGAGTTTGGAACCATAAGAAAGATCGCGGAGTATCTAAACACTGACACAGAAGAGGAGCGCTTTGAGCAGCAGCAAAGCTATCCCATTACTACTGTTCAGCAGGGAATCTATGTGGAGTGCATGGCAAACTTCAATACGACGATATACAATACGCCTGTCTTACTAAAACTGGATGAGGAGGTAGATATATTCAGGTTAAAACAGGCCATTTCTGAAACTGTGGATGCCCATCCATACCTGAAGATGAGACTTTCCTTAGGTGATGAAGGCCGTATCGCTGCATGGCGGAGAGATGATTATAAACAGCAGGTATCCGAGGTGAATCTTGAAACTGTGGAGCATGGATTTGAAGGACTGGTAAGACCCTTTAATCTGACAGGTGACTGTCTGTTCCGGACTATGATCATACATGACGGGGAGGATCATTATCTTTTCCTCGATGGACATCATATTGTGATAGATGGTGAATCCATGCATATCTTTATGAGGGACTTAAACCGTGCATATGCCGGGGAGATTCTTACGAAAGAGAGATTCACTGGCTTTGAAGCTGCCCTTGTGGAGGATAAGCTTCGCCACAGCTCTCATTATGATCATGCAAAGGAATATTATGAAGGGCTGCTGGAAGGAATCGATACGGACTGCCTGCCTATATATGACAGGGATCTGGGAAAGACTAAGACAGGGCAGCTTACCATCGTTGCCCCCTTTGATTGGGACAGGCTGTCTGCCGTCGTAAAGGATGGAAGCGTGACGCTGAACGGATTGTGGAATGCTGCCTTCGGCCTTGCGCTTGTCAGGTTTTTATACAGGGAAGACTGTGTGTACACTACCGTATATAACGGAAGAAACGATACCCGCCTGAATGACAGTGTTGGTATGTTTGTCCATACGCTTCCCGTGGTCTGTCATGCGCAGAAAAATGAGAACGGCATGGAATTTGCCAGACGAATGAGTCTGCAGCTGTCAGATAGTATGTCAAATGACATTTTCTCCTTTGCCGAGATTTCAAAAGCTTTTCAGCTGAAGGCCGGTATCATCTTTGTCTATCAGGGAAGAATCGGTTCCGAACCGATGATTGGAGGGAAGAAGGCTGAAAGTATCATGCTTGACTTGAATGCCCTGAAAGCACCTCTGACGATCAATGTCCTGGAAAAAGAGGATGGTTTTAAGATCTTCAGCGAGTATGATTCACGGTATTACGAGGAATGGAGCGTAAGGGCGCTTCTTGGATTAACTGTAAGGATATTGGAGCAGCTTCTGGCGGACAGAAAAATAAGCGAAATATCCCTTGTCACCCCGGAAGAAAAGCAAGAACTGGATGCCTTTAACAGCACGGAAAAAGCTGTGGAGACTACGGATATTGTGACCCTATTCAGGAGAGCAGCCAACAGGTATCCGCACAGGCGAGCCGCGATTTTTAAGGAAAAGGCCCTTAGTTACCGGGAGCTTGACGAATTGACCGACCGCGTGGCAGCGCATCTCATGGAAAGGGGTATAGGAGTAGGAGATATAGTCGCCATTCTTATTCCAAGAAGTGAATACATGGCCATTACTGCGCTTGGTGTATTGAAGACAGGAGCGGCGTATCAGCCTCTGGATCCTGCTTATCCCACAGAGCGACTGAGAATCATGGTAGAGGACTCCAAAGCAAAAGCTCTGATAGAGGATGAGATGTTAAAGGACAGGCTCCCGGATTATAAAGGTGAAGTTCTGCTGATCAACGAGATTGGGGGACTTCCTGACAGAAAACCCGTGGAGATCCAGCCAGGGCCGGATGCTTTATTCATTCTTCTTTATACCTCCGGCACCACGGGCGTCCCGAAGGGTGTGATGCTGACACATGGAAATCTGGTGAACTTCTGCCAGTGGTACAGGGACTATTTCGAGCTTACCGAGGATTCTGCTGTTTCCGCATATGCGAGCTTTGGATTTGATGCGTGCATGATGGATATGTATCCCGCGCTGACAACGGGAGCTTCCGTCTGTATCGTCCCCGAGGATATGAGGCTGAATCTTCCCGAACTGGATGCCTATTTTGCTAAGAACCAGGTGACACACGCCTTTTTGACAACTCAGATGGCGAGGATGTTCGCGACAACCATGACGGGGACAAAAGTGAAGTACCTTATGGGTGGCGGCGAAAAGCTTGTTCCTTTTGCCCCGGAAGGAAGTTACAGATTCTACAACGGTTACGGCCCTACCGAATGCACCATATTTACTTCGATCTTTCCTGTGGAAGAAAATACTTTCCGTGTACCGATTGGGAAGCCTCTGGACAATTACAAGATCTATGTGGTCGGGAAGGACGGATACGAGCTTCCGGTCGGCGTTCCCGGTGAACTGTGGATAGCGGGATACGGGGTAGGAAAAGGTTACTTCAATAAACCTGAACTGACGGAAAAAGCGTTTATATCCAATCCCTTCTGTGATGCGCCGGGCTATGACCGTGTTTACTGCACAGGAGACATTGTGCGCAGGCTCCCGGATGGTTCGATAGATTTCATCGGGCGCAATGACGGGCAGGTGAAAATACGCGGATTCAGGATTGAGCTGAGTGAAGTGGAAAGCGTGATCCGGATGTACGAGGGGATAAAGGATGCCACTGTACAGGCCTTTGATAAACCTTCCGGCGGAAAATACATAGCTGCCTATTATGTGGCCGACCAGAAGATAGATGAGGACGATCTTGCGGAATTCATAAAGAACAGAAAACCGGAGTATATGGTTCCTTCGGAATTTGTACAGATTGATGCGATACCTTTAACACAGAATCAGAAGGTAAATAAAAAGATGCTACCTGTTCCTGAAATCCGGGATGAAAGTAAGGAATATGCGGAACCTGCAACCCCTCTTGAAAGAGAACTCTGTGATGAGTTTGCAAAGATACTGGGCATCAGCAGAGTCGGAGCTGAGGATGATTTCTTTGAGTCAGGTGGAAGCTCCATATTGGCTGCCAATTTGCTCACCTACGCAATGGGAAAAGGTTATAATATCGTATACGATGATATCTTCAATCATCCGACCCCGAGAAAGCTTGCAGCCGTAATCGAGGGCGTGGACACAAAGAAAACGACTGATGAGATATCAGGATACGACTACAGCAGAATTAACAGTTTAATAGCTGCTAATGCAATGGGTTGTATCGATGATATTTCAAGAGAACCTTTAGGTGATGTGGTTCTTACGGGTGCCACGGGATTCCTCGGTATACATATTCTGCAGCAGTTTCTGGAGAAATCTGAAGGAAGGATTACCTGCCTGATGCGAAAAGTCAGCTGGGATACGTTGGAGAACCATCTGAAATCCCTGCTAATGTATTATTTCGGCAACACTTATGAAGAACTGTTTGGTAACCGGATCTTTTGTCTGGAAGGAGATATTACCGACACGAAATCTCTTCTGGCGATTGATTCGGTAAAGGCTGACGTGATCATAAACTGTGCCGCCAATGTAAAGCATTTTGTAACTGACGATGTACTGGATAGGATTAATTTCCATGGAGTTGAAAACCTGATAGAGGTTTGTCTGAAGAATCACATGAGGCTTGTCCAGGTATCTACCCTGTCAGTCGGTGGCAGCACAAGGGTCGGGCAGAAAAACAGGCTGTACGAGAATGATCTCTATTTAGGGCAGCGTGTTGACAATGACTACATCCGTACCAAATTCCTTGCGGAGCGCTCCATTCTTGAGGCCAGGGTGGAGAGGGGGCTTGATGCCGTCATTTTAAGAGCAGGAAACCTTATGGGAAGATACACTGACGGTGAATTCCAGATCAACCTCTTAACAAATGCCTTTATGAGATCGCTTGCGGCTTTTAACCGCCTTGGCGCGTGCCCGGTTACTGCTCTTGCAGACACCGCTGAGTTTTCACCTATAGATGCAACGGCCTCCGCGATGTTGGCCCTTGCCGGTGTAAACAGTAAATTCAGCATTTTCAATGTCAACAACAATCATACGGTGACCAGAGGAGATATCATCTTCGCTTTGAACAAGCATGGTTTTAAAATTGACATCGTTACTGAGAAGGAGTTTGCAGAGATCGTACAGAAGGCTTTGGGGGATGATTCCTACAGCGAGTCGGTAATGACACTGATGGCTTATGAAGAAAAGGAGGACAACATAGTCCCGGTAGAAAGCGACAATTATTTTACAATCAATGCGCTTTACCGTCTTGGCTTCAAGTGGCCGATAGTCGATGATACCTACCTGGAAAAAGTGATATCTGCTGTGGAATCGCTGGAATTCTTTAAAAACCTGTGATCCTATCTGCACTTGAATATTCCGCTGTTTTAGACAGGAAACAAAGTGAAATCATAGAGATGTGAAGGAGAATTATATGGTCATTACAAAAAGCTTGAACGGAACTGAAGAGACCTTTAAGGTGGAAGGAAGGCTGGACACGCAGGCTGCTCCGACCCTGCTTGAAGAGCTGGAACGGATGGATGATCATGTCGAGAGCCTGGTATTTGATTTCTCCGAGCTTGAATATATGTCATCCATGGGTCTTCGTGCACTGATCATTGCATCTAAAAAGGTGAATGGGGCGCTCGTCATAAAGAATGTATCCCCAAGAATCATGAGCATTTTAAGCACAACCGGCCTTGACAAGACAATCAGAATCGAATGAGCAACCATAAAAATCGGTGATCGTGATGATCACCGATTTTTAAGTGGCTTTTATTGATGAAAAGAGTCATAGCGTTTATTATTTCCAGACTTCTTCTGTAATTGTGTTTTGGCTGCTATTTTTATATGCGTCGTCATTTAAAAAACTAAAGAATGAGTTGAGAGTTCCGTGAGACTTTTTCTTCTGTTTAATAATAAATTCATTTGTGTTTAATTACTTGATAATTTTTATAGTGGATAATTAGCTTGTAAACTCAAACTTTTTATGAGGTATTTTTATTATGCATAAGTTTGCGAGAATAATTATTGTTACAAGCCTTATTTCCACAATTGCAGTAAGCGGACTGAACTTTCCGGGATTATCAAAAACGGCGATGAAGGTATCTGCTCAAAGTGAAACGGAAGAGGAAAGCGACATAGATAGTATTATGGAAGCAGCCTTTGCCTGTGATGGATTTGAGCGGGGATTTATCGATGAGCCTTTTTATGATGGCGTAATAAAAAATAAAGAAGACGCTGCTAAAGCAATCTATAGTGTTATGGACAGAATCAGTGGGGATAAAAATATCCGGCTTGATTATGCAGACACTCAGACTGCTGAGGATGATATTACTTTTTACAGTTTCCGACAGATTGTTACCAACGTTGCGGTGACCGGTGCTTTCGTTAAGATTGCTGTTGATAATAACGGTAAAGCCTTAGGACTTGTGAGTACTCTTATTCCCGGAATCAATGCAACGCCTATGGAAGAGTGGGAAATTGATGCTGATGATGCGGAGGCTGTTCTGGAGGAAGAGATTAAGGGGAGTGATCTTGAAATTATCCATGGAACGACAGAGAAGGCCCTTCTTCCCCTATGGGATGGAAGTACCTCCTTGTATTATGCCTGGGTAGTTTATACTAACAACGATGATGATGATGAACATGCTCCTTATCTTGCCCATTATATCAGTGAAGATGGAGATTATATGTATTCCATGCCTGTTACGGCTATGGGAACTAATGATGCGCGCTCAGGCTCTACAGCAGTTTTTACATTTACCGGTATGGAAGAAGGGAATTGGAAGGGGAGTGTCTTTGACCATAACGGCAACAAAATGAACGTAGATATCCCTATAATGATAGATTCGGAAACAGGAGATCAGATTCTTGGCGATGTAAAGAGAAAGATAATATGTGCTGACTGGAATGATTTTCAGAATAATGATACCCTTACTCCCGTGACCATGGAGAATGGCAAGTGGGATGATGCAGCTGTTATTACATACAATAATTTTGTGAAAATATATGACTTTTATGAAAGCATCGATTGGATAGGACCTGATGGGAAAGGGACACCAATGCTGGTTTTGGTTGATGCGCTCGATGATGATGGAAATCCTATGGTTAATGCCTGTTATTCAGGAAAATGGCAGGGATTTCAGATTTTTGAGATCGATACAGCCAATCCGTTCGGAGAGTCAACGGATATTATAGCGCATGAATTTACTCATTGTTATACGTCAAATGCTTTGGGAACATCCATCTATTTTAATGATAATGGAGCGATTAATGAAGCTATGAGCGATATCCTTGGCAATCTTTTAGCTATTATGATAGATGAAAAAGACATACCTTTTACAATGGGTGATAGAATGGATACACCCTTTAGGGATATGGGAAATCCCAGAAAGCATGAGCAGCCTGAATTTGTCTGGGATGAGTATTACCTGCCATGGGCTGCTGAGAGCACAGAAGATAATGACAATGGTGGTGTTCATACTAATTCATCTTTGTTAAATATTATCTCATATAAGCTTGATAAGGCAGGAATGTCTCGTGAGGATCAGTTCTACTATTGGGCACTTGTAGATATTGCAATGGCTCCGGGAACAGATTATGAGCAGATTATTAAGATACTTCCCTGGATGATGAAGATTCTTAAATATGATAAATATCTTGGAGTGTTAAATGATGCTATAGCTGCTACCGGACTAAGTGATCGTTCACTTCCTAAGGTACCGCCTAAAGGATATGCAATCATCAAGACTTTATTCCCGGTTGAGAGAATTGCAGACAAATATGATACTTCTGTAACAATAGTAAAAGTTGATGGCAATAAAGAGTACGATACCTATCCTGAGAGAGAAACCGGTCTTGTGGCTGCTACAGTGGAACCCGGAGATTATGGGATCATTGTTACTGTACTGGATAAGGAAACAGGAGACAGTTTCTGTCTCTTACCGGGACAAAAATTATGGGCTGAAGCTTCAGATATGGACGAGGCAGCGGGCATAATTTGGGATGATTCCGGTGATTATTTATTTACGGTAAAAGAGGGAGATGTACTTGAGTTAGACAGTGATGAGGTGTTTGACTACGTGGAATAATGTCAGTTAAGTAGATAAAAACCGTGTATTTTGTGTTAAGATGTCACTGTTTTGTAGAAAGAGGGTTATTTGACAGAAAAACTACTGTTAAGTAATCCTCTTTTATACAATAAACAGCTTATTTCAGAGGGAAACCTCTATTTTCAGACTGATGAATTCAAGAACCTCGGCGGAAGAGCGGTTCAGGGTGAAAAGGTTATTCTTTAAAAAAATAAGAAGATAACATATACTATCGTACTGAGGGAAAAAATTTTGATTGGAGGAAAAATATATGGGAAACAAGGCAATATTTTTTATATGTCTTATTGCAGTACTGGGACCTGTGTACGCGTTGTTCGGAGGAGCACAGGCAAAGAATATGAAGGATAATGGCATCAAACAAAATGATACCAATTTATCCAAGGGAATGAGCATTGGAATGTGCATAGGAATTGTCATCGGGATAATTCTTGGATTTGCTATCTGGCGCACCGGTACAGCAATGTGTCTTGGAGGAAGTGCAGGAGATATAATCGGAGCTGCAATCGGAGGCTTTATTGGTTCCAAAAAGGATAAAGCCGAGAAAGAGGATAATGCGGAGGCATGATCCACAAAAATCACAACACCAATCCCAATTATGATATACTAGAGGCAGTTTAAAGTATAAAATATGACGCTTATTTGTTGATAAAGAGACAGGTAAGCGTTGGGGGATTTGGGGTTTATATGAGTCAGAGACCACTTAGGGATTCAAATATAGAACTGCTTAGAATTTTATCTGCCTGCGGCGTAATAATGCTGCATTACAACAGTACCGCCAATGGCGGATTTGCTTCTGTTGCTAACGGAGGAGTTAATCAGTTCATTCTTGTTCTTCTGGAAACCGTGAGTATTTGTGCGGTCAATGTGTTTGTTCTTATCACAGGTTATTTCATGTCTAAATACAATAAAAGAGACGGACTTAAGCCAATCAGCCTGTTAATGCAGGTTGTTGTGTTTGCAGCTGCAACATTATTGGTTCAAAAGCTGATCCTGCATCAGAATCCTACTATTGATGATGCATTTGAATATCTTTTCTCGGGCAATTGGTTTGTATATGTCTTTATTGCTCTGTATTTCATTTCACCGTTTATAAATCTTGCATGGGATGCACTTAATTCATCCGGAAGAAAGCTATTAATCGGAATATCATTTGTTCTTTTTTCGATTTATCCCACAGCGATAGATATTCTTAAATACTGGTCAGGCAGGCAGCTTGCGGGCAGCAGTACAATTGGTATTGAAGGCGGTCAGGCAGGATATACAATCGTTAACTTTGTACTTGTGTATCTTATAGGAGCAGGTATCAGAAGCATGGATGAAAAAAAGGTGCCTGACGTTGGAACACTCTTTCTCTCATATATCCTCAGTGTCGGTGTGACAATATCCTGGAGCTATGCTGACGGACTTAGAGCCGGGATGAACGTTTATGATACTATCGCATGGAATTATAACAATCCGCTTGTTATTTCTCAGGCGGCACTGTTATTTATGATGTTCAGGAAAATCGATATAAAGAACAGCAAAGTAATAAATGCAGTATCAGGAAGCACTTTTACAATTTATATCCTGCATCAGAGGCTTATTGGGCTCTTAAATATCAGGGGAGTTGCCTCAGGCGATGCTGTTTTACTTGTGCATCATATAATAGGCAGTGTTATCGGAATCTTTTTCGTATGCTTTATATGTCATCTGTTATATTTAATAATTAAAAGGCCTGTCTATAGATTTGTTGCTGATAAATGGTACAGAAACAGGTATTTTACTACATAAATAATGTTTACAGAGGTGGAAGAAATGAGCGATGTGGTTAGAGATAAAAACGGTTTAACCGAGGAAGAATATTTGAAAAATTATAATCCTGATAAGTGGAAAAAGCCTTCACTTACAGCGGATATTTGCATAATAACAAACGATATAAATAATAGAAAACTGTTACTTATAAGACGTGGAAACCACCCGGACCTTGGAAAGTGGGCTCTTCCCGGAGGCTTTGCCCAGGCGGGAGAGAGTATTGAGGAAACGGCATCAAGAGAACTTGAGGAAGAGACGTCCATAAAAATGGCAGCCTCTGACCTTAGGCTCGTTGGAGTATTCAGTAAACCCGGAAGGGATCCAAGAGATTGGACAGTTTCTTGTGCATTCCTTGCAGAGGTAGATGAGAATAAGGTTAAGCCAATAGCAGGTGATGATGCGGCTGCTACCGGATGGTACAAAATAGAAGAGACAGACGAGGGAGTACAGCTCACCTGCGGTGATATAACTATTAATTCAAAGGAGCTTGCGTTTGATCACGTGGATATTCTGCGTGACGCGTTAAATCTTATCAGGGGTAGAGAATGAGGAAAAACAAAATATCCGCCACTGCTATAGGGGGTACGATGGCGATATTGTTTACATTGGCGGCATGCTCGTCAGGAGCTTACGATGCTGAGTCTGAAGACGGATCAGAGCTCTTTGAAGAGATACCGAATGAGGAAACATCTTCTGCTTTAGAGGCTGAAGGTGTTAAATCTATGCCTTCTGATAGTGAAGAAAACTCATCAGCTGATTTGACGGATGAGGAGCTGCAAGGCTACATAGAAACTGAAATTGAAAATGAGATAGCTAATGAAAATAGTGGCCGATATGATTCCGCAGAAGATGAAGACTCAGAGGTTGACTCTGATGAGGATGAAAATGCTATCGAAGGTAAGGCGCCAATTAAAATAATACCAATAGATATTAAGAAAATCGAAGTCAATGAAGCAATTGTTATTGATGATACCAGTGAGGATTTACTCGAAGCTTCAAGTGGAACAGAGGTTGATTTTGAATCTGTATCCTGCGATGAAGATCTTCCTGTTTTTTACTCTTCAGATCAGGTAGATAACAAGGATTATATAACGCCTGTGAGGAATCAGGGGTTTACAGCGCTATGTTGGAATTATGCAGCGCTGGGTGCAGTTGAGAGTGATCTTCTAATACATCATGAAGAGCTTTCGCCGGATTCATTAAACCTTTCTGAGAAGCATGGAGCATATTACAACATGCATAAGGCTACCGGATCTGTCTTAGGAGGGATAGATGACGATTACCGCGAATTTGAATTCCTTGAGGATGACGGTTTTCTTAGCGATTATGATACCAGCTACCTTTCAGTCGGAGGTGTGACCGATTACTGCCTTAGCATTCTTACGTCCTGGAAGGGACCTGTCGTAGACGAGGACAATAATTCAATTCATGTGCTTAAAGGACAGAATGATATTTACACACAAAATTCTGATAAGCCATCAGGCGCCTATGACAACGCGTTTTGTCATGTACAGAATGTTTTGGAAGTTCTTGCGACTGAAAAGAACAGGAACATCATTAAGAGCCTGATAATGAAGCATGGATCTGTCACTGCAAGTATAAACTCTGATGATTCATTCTGGACGGGGAAGAAAGTAGCTCTCTATGACTACAAACCATACGGTGAAGAAAATTATGCCGATCATGAGATACTGATAGTGGGCTGGAATGACGAGTATCCTGCGGAGAATTTTATCACAAGACCCGAAACGGATGGAGCATTTATCTGTAAAAACAGTTGGGGTGAGAAATACGGAGCATCAGGATATTTTTATCTTTCTTACGAAGATAGCATCCTCTGCAATAATATTGTGGCAGCATATGACTGTGCGATGCCGGGAGATAACAATTGGTATGACAAGAATTATCAGTACGCGGCATTTTTGACACATATAAAGGATCCGATAGTGGATCAGAGAAATGTAGTATACATGTATGATAAAAATAACGCTTCTTATGGTATGCTGTTTTCACCTGAAGAGGATGAAGTACTCTCTGCAATCGGATATTTTTCCATGAATACGTTAAATAATGATAAGGTCAGTGTCTATAAGCTTGGCGGAAGTGAGAGTGATGAAGCGGGTGAGTATTACAATCTTCCGGACTCCGACGAATCAATAATAACAATGGATTGTAAATCTGTTACCGGAGGATATCATACGTTTCCTTTGAAAAAGAGCATTGCACTGGAGAAGGGAAAAAGGTATCTCATCACGATCACACCGGGGAAGAAGCAGCGCCTGGTCTATGAAAAGGCTTTGGATTATACGACACATCCTCATAAGGACGAATGGCAGCATAACCTCGGTGCAATCCATACCCACAATACAGCCAGCGGACATTGTTATTTACAGGATAGTACCGGTGATTTGATGATAAGGCAGGATGACAAGGACTTTTTTATTAAGGTATATACAAGAAATAAGAAAGCAGATGCGGAAACAGAATAAAAATCCCCATTAATGGGAGGTGGCCATGCGATGGGGAGTCGCATGGCCATGTTGTATGAAAAAAGTTTTTTGGGGTTCAGAAGATGTTCTTCATCTCTGATGAGTATATCTTAGGATAAATATGTTGCTAAAATATGGACGGTTCATAAAGTAAAAATATTAAGTTTATAAACTAATATTTTTTGTCTCTTAACCAGAAATAAAAATTATCGGATTGACGTAGCTTTTTTCTCTTAGAGCCAGAATCTGTGCGAACTTCACTTTGTTAAAGTAATACCAATTCTTGCAAACGATTATCGAATGTGCTATATTTTGTGGTAGGAAAGCATTTAAACACAAATTCTGCTAATTTTTGATTCGATAGGAGGTTTGTAGTGGGGAGAGAAGAAAAAATACCTGCAGAGATTCGTACCACAGATAAGTTGAAAATCCAGAGAGTTCTTTCTGAGGCCGGTTACATGGTTGAGATGGGGAATGGAAGTGTTCCGACTGTAGTATGCAAGAGACGAGAGGACATGAGTAAGGATCTTCAAGCTATCCGCAAGATTCTTAAGGAACAGCGATACGAGGGAAGCTTCGGAGTTCGTGCTCCGCGTAAGACGGATGAGCTTATTACAAATGAGAATATAGACAATTCAGAAGTAATGGACGAGATGGTAGCTGCAGCAGGTTGAGACTGATGATAAAAATAAGGAGTTGACTTAAAATAAGGCAACTCCTTTTTATTAGGATTTTTTAGCTATTTAAAAAGTAATGAAGCTCTTTTATTTTTTGCTACATTTTCTTTTTCAATCTCTTTCGGAGAGTCATTGTTAACGGTGACTCGAGGCATGGCTTTTGCTTTTCGATGTTCTTCCTTCTGCTTTTTTACAGAGAGAATATAATTCATAAAATGGCTATCAATTCCAAGCATTTTACATCCTACAGCTTCATAAGAACCTACTTTGAAATTCCTTACAACAGTCAGATTAACTTCAAAGGTTCTGGCCTGGCCTGCGGGCTTAAATGCAAGAGTCATATTGTCTCCTACTTTAGCAGTGGCTGATTTACCCAGTATTAAGGATAAACCTCTGACTGAGATATCATATATTATGGCGCTTGTTGGAGTCACACGATTTATGACAGCTTTACATAGCGAATTGATGACAAATCGTTCGGCCTTTCGCTGGTTTTTTTCATCTGTAATAAGCTCAGTTCCTTTTAGCAGATAATATGTATCATTCCAACTAGTGTATGGAATCAGTGACTCCAGAACGAAACACTTTTTCTCGCCGTTCGCAAAGCTCACCATAGCTGCTGCCTGAGTAGCAGCAGGTATTGGCCGACCCATATATTTAAGAGGTTCAACCAACAACGAGCCATTAAGCACGGTTATGGCACGAGTTTTAATAACCACAGGAGTATTGTTGATTAGTACACTCACGGAGAGTTTTGTCCCCGGAGCAAGTGATATGATATTCATAGATTCCCCATAAGCTTTTGCTAAATATATATTTTAATATTAATAACACCTTCATGAAATATTTAACCAAAGGAAACGATAAAAGTAAACGTGGTTTATGCAATTTTTTATGCATTGGTGAAAGTAAATGTCAGGAAAATATAAATTCTATGAAAAATTTATTCCAAAATATATCCCAAACGCTGTTGTATTGGCAGCTTTTTCGGTTATTGCTTTTCTGACGGGACCTGTAAAAAAGGCTGTAAGGGAAGCTCATTTTGAGGAAAATAATAGGCTTTTTGCACAAGATGGGAATCGGCTTTTAAAGGACGCCGGATATATAGAAAATCAAAAAGAGTGGAAGGCTGTTCATTTTGGAACACATAAGAAATCTGATATGTCATATTCCGGCTGTGAGATAATCGCAACCTATAATGCCCTGAGAAATCTTAAGGACTATAGCGTCAGCATGCCTTATCTTATCAGACATTATGAACAAAAGGGCATTGCACTTAAAGGTGGCTTTGGAATTTCGCCATCAGCGGCTATTAAGTTTTTTAGAAACAGAGGATATGATGTAAAAAAGATAACAACAAGAAATAAAGGAGCGATAGATAGTATTGGTGAGGAATACCAAACCTTTATCGCGACATTTTACTGGAATGTGGAAAATATTAAGGATCAGCTCCACACAGTAAATATTTCAAAGGAAACAGATGGTTTCTATATACATAATAACTATTGCAGGGGAGAAGGCGGAGTATATACACGCCAGGGCGCATACAGAAGCCTTGGAGATGCAATTTATGCTGTTGGGAGCACGGCAGTTCCCATTGTTATAATCTGCATAAGACCGCGTATATCCTGACAGATCGGAGGACTATGAAAAACAATAACGAGAGATTTTTAACTAAAATATCGATGGTCCTGTTTTTTCTTAAGGGAAGTAAGGCATTGTTCATGTTTGGCGTCATCTTTTCGATGATGGTTGCCTTTCTTGATATGATAAATCCCAAGATTATTCAGTATACCGTTGACTATCTGATTGGCGATTCCCAGTCAGCGATGCCATTTTATATGCAGATGATTGTGAACATAACTGGTGGCAGAGATTATCTTAGGGCACACATTGCTGCCATAGCATGTGTTGTTGTTTTTATTGCGCTTATTTGTGCGATTTTCCGTTACCTTAACAAGATTCTCAATTCAATGGCTGCTGAGAAGCTGATATGCAGAATGCGCGATATCTTGTTCGAGCATATCAGTCATCTGCCATTTGCATGGCATAGCGAAAACCATACAGGTGATATCATTCAAAGGTGTACATCTGATGTTGACACCATCAAGAATTTCCTGTCAGAGCAGCTGACAGCTCTTTTCAGGATAGTGATAATGATAGGTCTCGGACTGACCTTCATGATTCAGATTGATCTTAAGCTGTCATTGATATCAGCTGCTTTTATTCCGGTAATTGTGCTGTATTCTTTGTTTTTCCACAATAAGATAGGCAGCGCATTTGAGAATGCGGACGTAGAGGAAGGAAAGCTCTCTGCCATTGCACAGGAGAATCTTACCGGTGTAAGAGTTGTAAGGGCTTTTGGCCGTGAGAAATTCGAAAGAGAGAGGTTCGAGAAAAAGAATACGGAATACACCAAAATGTGGGTGCATCTGATGAAGCTTTTGGCTGCCTTCTGGACTTCAAACGATATGATATCAGGAATGCAGGGAATGACTGTACTTGTGGCAGGGTCAGTGTTCTGTGTTCAGGGCAGGATCACTGTAGGAGAGCTTATAGCATTTGTTGCATATAATGCAATGATATCCTGGCCTGTTCGCCTTTTGGGACGTGTAATTTCTGAAATGAGTAAGGCGGGAGTTTCCATCGACAGACTTAGGTACATCATGAATTCCGAGGTGGAGCAGGATGAAGAGGATGCATATGAGCCTCCGCTTGATAAGGACATAGAATTTAAGAATGTCAGCTTCGCGTATGAAAATGGCACAGCTGAGATTTTAAGGGATGTCAGCTTTAAGGTAGAAGCAGGAAAAACTGTCGGAGTTCTTGGAGGAACAGGTTCGGGTAAATCTACACTAATGTATCTTCTCGACAGACTTTATAACCTTCCTGAGGGTAATGGCAGCATAACAATAGGCGGAGTCGATATTCATAAGATCAAAATGCATTATCTCAGGGAAAATATCGGCTTTGTGCTTCAGGAACCCTTCCTGTTTTCAAGAACCATTTTTGAAAATATCGGAATAACCAGTAAATCGGCCAAGATGGAGGATGTCAGGAAAGCTGCTAAGATGGCTTCTCTTGATGAGACCATTAAGAATTTCGATGAGGGCTATGATACCTTCGTTGGAGAGAGGGGAGTAACACTTTCGGGTGGACAGAAGCAGAGAACAGCCATTGCTCAGATGTTGGTGTCAAATCCTCCTATAATGATATTCGATGATTCACTTTCTGCAGTGGATACCGAGACAGATGCTAAGATCAGGGCAGCACTGGACAAACATGCAGGGCAGGCTACCACCATAATTATCTCGCATAGAATAACAACGCTTATGCATGCAGATCACATAATTGTCTTAAGTCATGGTAAGCTGGTGGAAGAAGGTACCCATGATGAGCTTGTGAAAAATAACGGGCTTTACCGTAAGATTTATGACATACAGATTCAGGGAGGAGGTGAAGGAATTGCCTAATAATACTGATGAAAAGAATACCGCCACCACACTTCCATGGTTTGGAATCCCAAGACTTTTGCCTTTTTTAAAACCATATCTTCCGGAGATGGCAGTTATGGTATTTCTCGGAAGTATGGTAAGTTTTGTTGACTCCATGATTCCACTTTTTAACAGATATGCTCTTAATAATTTTGTTGCAAAGGGAACTGTTAAAGGCATAGGTTATTTTGCACTTGTTTATGCTGTAACACTTTTGGTGAAACTTGTCATGGACTTTACCAGCGCATTTATGTGTGGCGATATAGAGATGTCTGTTGATAGGGATCTTCGAAATGCCGCATTTAATCATTTGCAGGAACTGTCTTTTTCCTATTTCAATCAGAATAACGTTGGTTATATTCATGCCAGAGTTATGAGTGATACAGGTAAGATAGGAATGATGTGTGCCTGGAGAATGATGGATATCGTGTGGAACGGAAGTTATATCATATTTGTGCTTGTCGTCATGCTGACAGTCAATGTTAGACTCGCAATGTATATTATAGCGCTGATTCCTATTGCGATATTGCTTGTTATTTATTTCCAGAAGCATCTAATAGTTCTGAACCGAAAAATAAGGGAACTGAACTCTACAATAACAGGTAATTTTAATGAGGGAATAACAGGTGCTAAGGCTATAAAAACACTTGTTGTTGAAGATAAGATTCAAGAAGATTTTATGGAAGATACTGAAAAGTACAGAAAATCAGCGGTTCATGCAACACACTTTTCAGCGATGTTTACAGCTTCGGTAACGATGCTTTCTTCCTGTGCTCTTGCGCTTGTTCTGTGGAGAGGTGGAAAGATAACGATGGAAGGCGTTATGGAGATAGGAACTCTGTCAGTTTTCCTCTCTTATGCACTTGGAATACTTGAGCCTATACAAAATATCATCGTTACTTTATCCGAGCTTATTGCAGTTCAGGTAAATGTGGAGAGATTTACCAGGCTTCTTAATCAGGAGTCTGATGTAGCTGACTCTCCGGAGGTTATTGAGAAATATGGAGATACCTTCAATCCTAAGAAGGAAAACTGGGAAGACCTTGTAGGTGATGTGGAATTTAAGGATGTATCCTTCCACTATCCTGATGGAACAGAATATGTTCTTGAGCACTTCAACCTAAAGGTTCCGCAGGGCAGCAATGTGGCTATAGTTGGTGAGACAGGCGCCGGTAAATCCACACTTGTAAATCTGGTTTGTAGATTCTATGAGCCAACGATGGGACAGGTCCTAATTGATGGCAAAGATGCAAGGGAAAGATCTCAGCTTTGGCTGCACAGCAATATTGGATATGTTCTCCAGACACCTCATTTGTTTTCGGGAACAGTCAGGGATAATCTGAAATATGGTAACCCTTCTGCGACGGATGATGAGATATGGAAGGCCTTGAAACTGGTTTCTGCAGATACGATCGTAGAAAGAATGGACAAGGGCCTTGATAGTGATGTCGGAGAAGGCGGAGACATGCTCTCAACCGGTGAAAAGCAGCTGCTATCTTTTGCAAGGGCCATTCTTGCAGATCCCAGGATACTGGTCCTCGATGAGGCCACATCTTCAATTGATACGGTGACCGAGAAAGCTATCCAGGATGCAATATCAGTTGTTATAAAGGGCAGAACCTCATTCATGATAGCCCACAGATTATCGACAGTAGTGGATGCAGATTTCATTCTTGTTGTAAAAGATGGAAAAATCATTGAGCGTGGAACCCACAAAGAGCTTATGAAAAATATCGGTGGTTATTACCATCAATTATTCTCAAGACAGTTTGAGGAGATGGAAGTGAGGGCGGCACTATAAAAATAACTGGTTAAGTTTATAGTGGATTTTACCTACATCTGAGAAGAATAATCAAATAATCGCAATATTAGAGAAGCCTCCGTGATTTTTATGAGTATAATAAAAATCGCGGAGGAATTTTTATGAGCAAGTTTAGTTTATATGAAAATGGTCGATTGGCGGGCTTTCTGATTGAAAAGGAGAGCTTTGATGGAATAAAACAGATAGGTGCAACTGTCTCACGGGATGTTGAGCTGGTGACAGGAGAAAAGCCTGAAATTATAGAAGATTTAAAGGGACTCTATGGTGATTTATCCGGAAAAAACAAGGCCGCTGCTGAAAATTGCGATTTGAATAATTCTGCAGAAAATTTAGTACTTATGGCAACAATTGGCAAGAGTGCCATTCTTGAGAGGCTTGTTTCAGATAAAAAGCTGTCACTTTCAGAGATTGAAGGCAAGCGAGAAGTATATTTGCTAGCAGTTGTAGAGAATCCTTTTCCGGATCATAAAGGCGTGAAGAAACTACTTGTAATCGCAGGCAGTGATAAGCGCGGAACGATTTACGGCATGTTCAGATTATCTGAGATGTGCGGAGTATCACCTCTTGTTTTCTTCGGTGATGCTGCACCCGATAAAAAGAGTGAGCTCATTTTTGAGTTTGATGAGCCCGTTGTATCAAAGGAACCCTCTGTAAAATACCGTGGATTCTTCATAAATGATGAGTGGCCGGCCTTCGGTAACTGGTGCACAGAGAAGTATGGAGATGTAAATGCCGGGGCATATGAGAAGATATTTGAGCTTTTGCTAAGACTTAAAGGAAACTATATGTGGCCTGCTATGTGGAATTCCTCATTTTCTGAGGATGGGCCGGGGCTTCTTAATGCAGAGCTTGCAGATAAGCTTGGAGTTATTATGGGGCTTTCTCACCATGAGCCCATGTGCAGATCAGGTGTCGAGTGGCAAAGGCAGTACAAGAATTACAGTGATGATAATACCTGGAGCTTCCTTTCAAATGAAGAGGGAATACGAAAGTTCTGGGAGGATGGCGTAACAAGAAACAGACCTTTTGAGAATGTAATAACAATTGGTATGCGTGGAGAGGCTGACTCAAAGCTGATGCCGGAGGATGCCACCTTAGAAGACAATATAAATGTTATTAAGAAAGCAATCACGGCACAGCATGAGATCATTAAGGATAAGGTGAATCCTGAACTTAAAGAAGTTCCGAGAATGCTGGCAATTTATAAAGAAGTAGAGGACTACTATTTCGGCGATGAATCCTGCGAGGGCTTAAAGGATTGGGATGAAATAAAGGATGTTATTTTTCTCTTAAGTGATGACAATCATGGCAATGTGAGAGCTCTGCCTACTAAGGAGACTGCTGGGCATCCAGGCGGATTTGGCATGTACTATCATTTTGACTACCATGGAGCTCCTGTGAGCTATGAGTGGGTGAACTGCAACAGGCTTACCAAGACCTGGGAGCAGATGAGTCTTGCATATGAAGCCGGCGTCCGTGAAATGTGGATCGCGAATGTGGGTGATTTGAAGCTCAATGAGTATCCTCTTAGCTTTTTCATGGAGATGGCTTATGACTATGAGCCGTGGAGTGAAAGTGCATTGCTTAATTCTGATGATCTATGTGCTGAAGCGAAGGATGAGAAATCTTCAGTGGTAGAAATACAACATCAAACTTTTAAAGCACAGAAAAATGGCGAGCATTTTTCCAAGATAGAAAATTTTGTATATAAATGGATAGATGTTCAGTTTGGGGAGTCTGTATCACCGGCGCAGAAAAAGGATATATTTAAGGTCCTTGCAGGGTACACCAAGTGGAACTCTATGAGAACTCCTGAGACAATGAATGAGCTGGTATATGAGCCGGTTAACTTCATGGAAGGAGACAGGGTCTGGGAAGAGGTAAATGACCTTCTTAAAACGGCAAATAGACTTAATGAAGAGCTGCCTGATGCTGCACTTACAGCCTATAGGAGCATGATTTATTATCCTGCCGCAGCAAGTCTTAACGTAGTTCTTATGAGCGTAGAAGCAGGAATGAACAGAGAGCTTGCTATGCGCGGCTGTGTTTATGCCAATCATTTTGCAAGGACAGTTCAAAAGAGAATTGCTGATGATAAAAAATATGTTGCTGATTTTCATGCATTTAACGGTGGTAAATGGAACCATATGATGAGCTCTGCTCACATCGGCTTTAGAAGCTGGGATGCCTATAACTGGTCATATCCTGTGACTATGGTGGTAACACCGCTCCATGAGGCAAAAGCAGTAGTGTCCTTCAGAGGTAGTAGGAGATTTGATCTGGGATCTCACTGGCAGGGAACACCACCTCTTAGAAGCGATGCATTCACGAGACCTGATACAGAGGTTGTGCTGCTTGATATCGACAGTAGGGGCGAGATTGGTTTTTCATATGAAGTGGAAACCGATTGCGAATGGCTTGAGTGCACGGATAGGACAGGAAAAGTCGAAATCCTGAGCTTGGATCAACTAAGCGAAAACATAAGTGAGAATATTTTAGACGCTGCTCCGGGAGAGGGCAGGAAAACACTTAAGTTCAAGGTTGACAGAACCCGAATAAATGGCGTATCCGAAGCTACAGCCCGAGTGAAAATCACCTTTGATGATGGCACAGTATCCACAACAGAGCTGTTATTTGAGGCCATCGGAGATATTAAGGATATCGTTGGTGAAAAGATGACTGCAACAGAGAACCTGTTTGTTGAAAGCCAGGGCATCATCTCAATTTGCGCTGAGCATTTCTGCGAGAAAAAGGATTCGGAAGGCGCGGGCTTTAAAGTGATTGATAACCTTGGCACAAAGGGAAATTCAGCGGTTAAGGTTTTTCCTGCATATAAAGACAATATTCCCGGAAAAGGTCCTGAACTCATTTACAACTTCTTTGCAAAAGAGAGTGGAACCTACAAAATTGATTTCTATCTGCCTATGAGGAATCCTATTGTCAGAGGTGGTCGTCTGAATTTTGGCTATTCCGTAAATAGCGGCGAGGTTAATAACATAAGCGCCGTATCAGATGGCTATTTTACAGACTGGCAGTGCGCTGAGTGGGGAAAACATGTGTTATCTCATGAGCACGTGGCTACCGCTGAAGTAGAAATAAAAGAAGGCCTGAACACATTAACGGTTTATGCAGGCGATGCAGGTGTTATTTTTGAAAAGTTCGTGATGTATAAGGCTAATATGGAGCTTCCGAAGAGTTATCTAGGACCGACGGAAAGTTATAGAATATGATATTTATAGGAAAGTCACCGGAATCATATCCGGCGGCTTTCTTTTTGCTTAATAAGAAATTCCTTGTTATTTCGCAAGTGAAATCATTTATGTGAAAATTCCACAAATGAATTTAGTAATTTTTTTTCATAAATATGGTTAATAATCTAAAACTAAATGTCGATAAATTACTAAGAAGGGGCATGGATGCCCTTTTGCGCAGATTGTGGGTGAAGAAGGCGGGCAGGCTGGAATCACGATTGTTACGAAACAGGTTGTGCAAAAAGATATGGCGCAATCTGCGCACATTTTTTAATAAGAAATGTCTATTTCTTATTATTGGATGATCTCTCGGAATCTTGAGTGATCATGCCAGCTAAATTCTGGCAATTGAACTTTGACAAGTGAATATTACCCAAGATGAAAAAAGATGCAAAACAGGGCATGAATAATAGACATAACACTGTTGCTATGCCTGAGAATGCTGTATGATATTTACGAGATCATGCTACATTACAAACCAACTTTCTCAGGGCGGATTCGTAAGGCAGATCCCATGCATCCAAATGTTGTAACATGAGGATGTGATAGAGGCGGCAGTACCACATCTTTGTTGAGCGGTGCCTGCCGCTTTCTAGCTTGAAGTCTATTTTCTCACGCTTGTTTGAGCGTTCAACAGAAGTTCTTGCATTATACTCATTTTTCCATTCATCACTATCTCTTGGCGGTATGTTTATAAGGCGCGGATTATCTTTCATG
>NZ_AUIX01000025.1 GCF_000423925.1 Butyrivibrio sp. VCD2006 | reverse complement strand
TATGCTTACTGCCGCATCCATATCATCTTTAAACTCTTCATCGAGAGTATTGATTGACCATGATACTGTAAGTCTGCTATTTTCATTGATCTCTTTTAGCAGATCCAGATCTCTTAGTACAAGGTCTGACTTTGTGCAGATAAGTATGTCCGCACCACTGTCCTTTAGTTTTATATTTGCCTTGGCCTCCTTGCAGATATTCACAAATGACCAGTAAGCCATCGCATAGAGCCTCGCTCCCTGGGCGTAGGTGCAGTAGCGATGTTTCTTACCTTCCAGATACTTTTCCAGATCAACTGGCGGTGGGGATTTTGAACGATTCATCTGTAACCTCCGTTTTTTGGTGTTACAGGATGTGATTTAAGAAAAAAGAATTGAGATTTTTAGAAATAAAAAAACCACATTTCTTCTTTTTGATAGAGAGAAATGTGGATTAGAATTAAGCTTCTTTGGATTCAAAAAGATATGAACCGCTTATTCCTCGAGACATTTGCCCCGGGATAAAGACTTTTCTCAAAATCTTTATCCCGTTCAAGTCGTTTTTGGACCATTTTTCGGACTTTTTTATGTCTACATATTCATCCATGGAAGCCCTGTTTCATGCTGGCAATCTGTACGTACTCATCCACTGACATACTATGATGTCCAATGGAATCGTTGTAAATCCAATGCATTTTTGGATTCAGCGGGTTCTCCACGGAGAAACGTGGTAAATACGCGAAGCTGTGTGTCATTTGCTTGATTTTAGCGTCGGGATCGCTTTACGCATTTCCCCTACCTCATACGATTTCGGTCTCATACATACCCTCTAATCAGATGCCTGTTCCCGTCAAAGTCCTACGATAGTACTCCTTTTGGATAGCTTTTGATGTCAGAATACTGTCATTTCGATTTTCTTGCTGTCAAATGATACTGTCTTAGAATTCTCATAAAAAATGAGTCATTCTTTCCAATATCTTTTCTGCGAGAATTGTTTCTTCTATATTATACTCATTAAAACAAATCCGCAAGAGCCTCCGAAAGCATTTCAAATACTTCCTTATTCTTATCACCGGTTGCCTCAGCGTAGACATCCATTGTAGTCTCTATAGACTTGTGACCCATGATATATTGGATGACCTTGAGGTTGGTGCATGCACGACAGAGACGCGTTGCAAATGTGTGTCTCAGAACGTGACATGAAAAATGCGGAAGCAATACAGGATCTCTGCCTTCCTTGGAAGCCTGAAGATCTTCCTCATAATTATAGTAATCGAGGATTCTCTTTATCGCGCGGTTCACTGAACCCTGTCCGAGCACATCACCAAACTTGTTAAGGAAAACAAATCCTGTCATCCCATCAACAACCGGCTGCTCGACTCCTTCATATTTCTGCTCATCCTTTGCCATCGCCAGAGCTTCACTTACCACATCAAGCATCGGAATAATTCTTATTCCACTCTCAGTCTTTGGAAGGTGAATTCTGAAAGAAAACTTTCCAGTCTCTTCGTCTTTATAGTAAACCAGCGAATGATTTATTGAGATTGTCTTTCCCTCAAAATCTACATCTTCCCAACGAAGTCCAAGTATTTCTCCAATTCTTCCGCCTGTCCCAAGAAGCACTGTAAACAACGGCCACCAATGACAAAATATCGGATGGTTAGCTATATATCCCATGAATGACTTCTGCTGTTCTTCTGTAAGAGCGTGCCTGGATCCTCTGTGCTTATCAGTAAGCTTGGTCACTTCAGCAACAACACCATCAGAAGGATTATTTCTCAGAATGTCATCTCGTACTGCAAGCTGAAATGTAGGATGCAAAACACTGTGAACTGAATCAAGTGTACCGATAGCCAGCTTCCTTTCAGTTACAAGATGAAGGTAAAACTGAAGTACATCTGAATACTTAATCTCTGCAATCCTTTTCATACCAAAGGTATCTCGCACAAAATGATCATAGGTGTATATATAACCGCTTTTGGTTGTACCGCGTAAGTTACACTTCAATGAAATGTAACGATCGAATGTTGAATTAAGTGTTGCCTGAGCTCTTGCTATAGTATCCAGTCCATCAAGCTGATCTCTCAAAAGGAGTGCTTCCTTCTTCCTAAGCCCGGGCAGATCTTGGTCATAAATAAACTTTCTTCTACCCAATGGATCAGTGTAACTGTACACATATCGCCCATCACTCTTTCTGACGAACTCACCTGTTTTCAACATTCGTCCCCTGCTGTCTTTTCTACTACTTGCCATGTTATCTCCTTTACGTAGAACACGACATGCTTAGAACTGCAAGGAATCATCCTCTTTTATTATGAAGGATTATTCTGTCCCCATCAATAATATTCTAATCATGCCGTGTCTTATTCATTTTTCATATTCTTATTTCACATACTGAAAGCTTTCAATGTACTCACTGAAAATCTTTCTGTTTATGAGAACCATCGATCTCACTTTTCTTTTGGCTCCACATTCCTCCGCCAACTTGTCTATCGTGTCGTCACCTATCTGGAAAAAATAGGAAGCATCTTCCCTTCTGATATATTCCGGTAACCCTTCATATTTTTGTCTCTTTGGTGTTGCCATATTTCATATCCTCCTTATGCGCACATCGCTTCATCTTCTATGAAATTAAGTGCTCTGTTTCTTAGCTCTGACCTAAACCTACAAATTCTGGCCCTTAAAGCATTTGTTGTAATGTTTGCGGTGTCAGCCAGCTCATCATTTTTCATCTCACCATTGAGATATCTGTGAAAAAGATTGTCCTCATCCTTGATTCCCTTGAGCTGCGATCTGACAATGCTGTAATCATCTTTCATGAGTTGGAGCGTCTCAATGGCATGTCGGTACGTGGCGCAGTGCTTAGTTCCTTTCGCTGCCAGCTTCCAATCACCATTTTTGATTCCCATACTCACATCTGCATTAGCTGTAGCAGTGTCTCCGGTAATATCACAGATGTTTGAAGTCTGTACTCTCACTCCAAGATCATCACGCTTTCTTCTGAGCTCTTGCTGCTCTCTGCGGATCTTCACATACAGACATTCTTCTTCGCCTTCGATCATCTGCTCAAAGACTGAATAGTTGTCCATAATAAAATCCACCCTCTTCGCTGCAGATTTCTTGCTGTAAGTCATAACAACGTTCTCTTTTGCCATCGTCCCCCTCCTTTGAAATGATGCTTGTTGAATATTCATATTGTCTTAAGACTCTTAAATCATAAGCCCGGGAACCTGCACCTCACCAGCAATTTGCTGTATACTCGGTATCGTATTTGTATACCGAAAAACACTCTCACCCTTATAACCAAACTCCTGCTATTTTCTAAGCATGGTCAAGGCTCGCATTTGTTCCCTTGCGACTCTTTTTATTTCCGGATCAGCAAGGCTCTCATATAGCTCAATCATTTCTGAATTTCCAAGAACATCATTTAGCTGTTTCCAGTCAATAAGTGATTCTGGTTTTCCCTTTAATATCCAATCCGTCGTAACCTTAAACTTATCCGAATACATCACAATCACTTCAACCGGTATAGCCCTCATGTTTCTTTCATAGGCAGATACTACTGTCTTATTTGACAGATAGAATTCCGCTGCAAGCTCCTTCTGTCCTATACCAGCATCCTCTCTCAACTTCCTGAGTCTTCCTCCAATCGTTTCCATTTCCTTTGTTTTCATATCTCTCCTTTTCCGGAGTCTGAAAACGGAAAACTCCACCTGCCCAGTGCTGTATGTTTTGGCAACAAAAAGAGAAGCCTGCAAAACGTTAATGAAAACAGACCATAAATAAATATGGTTTCATTTTCCGTTTTGCAGACTTCCCCTGCGTAATTTCAGCATCCAAGCACTAGGCAAACTCTTGGAGCATGCATGGGCAGGTCAGTCAAATCCCAGCCGGGATGCTGTTTTGCACTCAAATGCAATGCTCCTCAAAGTATTTAATTTTATTTATCTCCCCTCAAATAAGAAAACTGTGTAACGAATGTACTATATTAATATAGATCAAACCCCAACTTTATCATTCGCTAAACCGCATCTAGGCATGTCAGTTTGCCGTCCAGCGAAGGATTGCCCTGTGTCTTCCCACAAGCTTCTTATCCTCGATCACGACAACTTTTTCATCGTTGATGATAACCCTGTAAAGACGCCCGCACTCAGGACATCTCATCCATCCATCAGTGACATAGCCCTCATGCATCGGCACCCCGTCGTAGGTACAACAAGCCACACGCAAAGTCTGTGCAGTTTCCTTATTCAATTGTAAATCTCCTCCTTCATAAATGATTTTTCTATTTTGTTCCCCAAAACAAAATCATTGTAACACCAGATCATAAATCCGTGGTTCGGACGGAGTTCGGTAATTGCGCAACTTCTTTGCGAATTCCATAACAATTCAGAAAACTTATGATTAAAGTTCCTCTATAGGAACAAGTTTAGTCAGATCATCATACCCTTTAGGAATATCTTTCCATGGAATCCTTCCCTTATCCATGTCTTCAATCTGACGCTTTTTACAATAGATCCACATCTGCATTCCAAATACAATAATGGCAATATCTCTCTTGGCATAATATTCCGTTTTCCCAATCCCGATCATATCATAGATCACATTATTCGGACGGTATTCCTCATCAAAATATGTAAGCTCCAGAATACGCTTGTAAACGTATCCATGGTCCTTCCATCTGAAGTCCTTTACCCTATCAAGGATCTTATCAATCTGCGGTTTGAACCAGGCAAGCTCAATAAGATTATCTATCAACTCTGAATGAACTTTCATGGATTCCTCAACAGATTTCTCAAAGGCATACAAAAATGTATCACGGCATCCCAGCTTGCTTTCTTTAGTCTGCCCATCTGTCATCTTCTTATGGGGCGTATTGTTGGCACCCTGAAATTTCTCACGATAACCATTGCACAGCATCCCGCATATGGCCAGAACCCTGTCCTCTGAATGCCCCTCATCTCTGCACATCCTTGCTGCAGCCCTATAGTCCTCTGATTTCCTGCTTGTCTTACACATTTAATTCCACCTCCACATAAATGAAAAAATAACAAAACCGGATCACATTAAAACTAATATGTCCGGTTTCTTACTTCTTATTTATGCTATTTATCTCATTTTCATAACATTGGTTCAGCATTTCATCTATCAGCTTTTGTCTTTCAGGACTGAGACACTGGAACTTCCTTCGTCTCTCTATCTCAACGGGATCCAGCGCAACTAACTCCGAATCATCCTTCCTCAAAACCTCTGACAGCTCATATCCAAGGGCATGTGCTATCTCCTCAGCTGTGTCATACTTAGGGCATGACTTCCACTTTTTTCCTAAAAAGTTTGTTATTGTCTTTCTGTTTAGATTTGTATTCTCTACCAGAAAACCAATATTCAAGTCTCTTTCATCCAATACTTCTATGAAAAAGTCAACGGTCTCAACAATATTGCGATCTGCCATTTATTTAACCCTCCATAAAAAAGTTTAGCAATACACAAGACCCCAATCCATGAGATTACAATCTCATATTTATGCGATTATAATCCCATAGCAAAATAAAAAGACCTCCGAAGAGGTCTCTCACAAAATAGCATATTCAGTTTCTTTCCGACATATTGTTTTAAACATTTTCATTCTCATTACTACAAATAAAAACATCGCTTCCGGATACCACCATGATATCAGAAGCGATGTTCATTATTTTGTACACCGTTTTTCTCTTAGTACTACAAACGATAGTGTTCTATTCTTTTTTACCCAATAGCTGTTTCTATAGTCCACAAACTATACAGAAAGATAATTTAAATTAATTTTTTGACGATATAACCGATACATTCTTTCCATCAGATTTTACAGTTATATCACCCTCCGAGTTTGTTATAAATACTTTTGCATTATATGCCTCATTATTGAGCAAATCTAGCGTTCTATCATCAGGATGTCCATATCTCTTCTTGTCACCACACGAGATAATGGCATAATCAGGCATAAAAGTTCTTATAAATCTATATAAACTCCCTTCATACGATCCATGATGGGGCATTTTCATCACATCAATTTTAAACTCCTTATCTTCATCATTTTGATACTTATCTGCTATCCTTTTTTGCCCCTCATATTCAATATCTCCAGTGAATAAAAACCTTGTATCCTTGTACGTTACCAACAGCACAAGTGAATCATTCGGATTTGTTGATGCTACATCCACCACCTCAACCTCGGCACTCCCTAATGAATATTTATCTCCTACATGCGGAACCTTAATTTTCGATTTATCTATAACTAATTGTTCTTCAAATTCTTTGAATACATCAGTATCACTTTCACTCGAATTGCTAATAGTAATACCTATTTTTGAAGCATAAGTTAATGCTTTTATCAAACCTCCGATATGATCTTTATGAAGGTGAGAAATTGCCAATATATCCAGTTTTTGAACCCCCTTGTCAACAAGAACATTATACACTTTATCGCCTTCACCTCCATCGACAAGCATATAATGACCATCGCACTCAACTAATGCAGCGTCACCTTGTCCTACATCTATATATACTATGCTAAAACTAGATGCCTGGCCAGAATCATTACACGAGGAACAAATAGCCAGTGTAAGAATTAAAAACAAAACTGATATTAGTCTTCTCATTCTTCAGCAAACACCACCTTATCACCATACCAATGATCTTCATACTCAGATATTTTATAGTTCATAGATATTTCCTTATCATAGGCATCAGTGTACTTTATCTTTAAAAGCACATGAGAATCCGCTGACCAAGAATAATCTTTCCACTTTTTACTTGTTACTTTAGCATAGAACTCATCTACACTTTTTCCCTTACGTTCAACGTTAGATACTTTACAATCATCGATTATTGTCTCTTTATCTTTTTCAGTAATCACTATCTCAATGGCTGATCCAGAAGTCAGTATAGAGACCGGAATTATTATTTCTTCCTTAGAAAGTTCAGCAATATAATTCTCTTTATGATTCGAGAATGAATATTTATCATTTATTGGACTGACAATAAAAATCCCCTTTGTATCTGCCTGCAAAACTGCGTCAAAGTCATCTTTATCACCTTCTTTTATTCCCATTTTGTCTGCAAGAGCAAATAATAACTCACAGTTAAGGACTAATGGTTCATATAATGTAGGAAGTTCTGTTTTTCTAGCTTTCTTAAGTCCATCATTATAAGCTTTAACCCGCTTCTTTTCTTCCTTGTACTCCTTTTCTTTTTGCTTTTTTTCCTCCTTCGTCATATATCTATAGTCAGGTTCTTTCACTGTTTGTTCTTTCACATCCGCAAGATATGTATTGTTCAAATCACGTTGTCCCTTAAGAAGAACAGCCACGTTCTCAGAAGCAATTTTGTAAGCTTTATTTAAATACTCTTTTTTATTAGTTCTTGAATAAAGATCCAAGTATACCTGCGCAGCAAAATACCTTGTCGACCAATCTTCTTTAGCAGTATTATCAACAATTGCATCAGCATATTTGCAGCTCTCCGCAACATAATCTTTGGTATTATTTTTATATCTGTTCTGAACTGAAACTATCGCCTTAGGTAGTATTTTCACGTAATTTGCATCCTGTCGATATATTCCAGTGTACAACTCATTATATTTCTCAACGCATCTAAGACAATCTTTGAATTTATCTAAATCAAAATAGCAATTTGCCAATTCAAGCCAGTAATTACCAAGAAGTTCATACTTGTCTTGTTCATCCTCAAGTCTCTTCTTTCTCTCTGCTGGAGCCTCAATTGCACATATTTCAGAAAATTTTTCTATATCCTTTTCTGAAAGTGTCTTCATACCATCAAGATTGTATTCTTGAACTATATCAACCATATAATTAAAGGCGCGTTCACGATTTTTTTGTATTGTTTCCAATTCTTCATCATCAAGTTCCCATCCACTCATAAGGAACTCCGTATCAGCACTCTCACTAGCATTTTTATAATTCTTATATGAATCTACTACAGTATAAACTGCCGTCATTGCCAGCTTCTTCCAATCCAATGAATTCGCCATAGATAAAATCGCAAGTGGATTAGGCACTGCACTTCTCATTGCAGCCGCTTTATTTTGATTATAAATAAACTGTAGCCTCTCTCTCTTGGTTGAAATACTTAAATAGGATTTTATGATATCCCTCAGATTCTGAAGGTGATCTTGCGTAATGTCATCAATAGCACCGGGATTAATATCATTAAGCAATGACGTATAGATATCATCCAACATCAAGCGATTATCTTTCGATGTTCTTATGTCCTCCGCAGTAATTGCAAGATAATAAAGCATAGAAAAAGAGTTCTTCTGCTTTTGCTCTTCTTCTGCCTTTTTCTTTGCTTCCTCTTCGGCTTTCTTTTTTTCTTCTTCCTCAGCTTTTTTCTTAGCCTCTTCTTCAGCTTTCTTCTTAGCTTCCTCCTCCTTCTTCTTGGCTTCCTCCTCAGCTTTCTTCTGAGCTTCCTCTTCCTCCTTCTTCTTGGCTTCCTCCTCAGCTTTCTTCTGAGCTTCTTCTTCCTCCTTCTTCTTGGCTTCCTCCTCAGCTTTCTTCTGAGCTTCTTCTTCCTCCTTCTTCTTGGCTTCTTCCTCAGCTTTCTTTTGAGCTTCCTCTCCCTCCTCAACCTTATCTTGCGCTTCTTCCTTCTTGTTTTCTTCTGTTTTTTCCACTAAAGCATCAGATTGCTGCATTCCATCCGTTTGTTCATTATTAACAACTGAATTATTCGCACTTTCAGCCACTGTAGAATCTTCAACTGCAGGTTGTTTTGATTCACCACACCCCAAAGAGGAAACTACAAAAATCACACTCATTATTATCGATATTGTTCTTATCACACGTTGTCTCATACTTACCCCTTCCAAAAGAAAATAGTGTATCCGGTATTTACTTAGGCACTCGACACCTCAAGTCATAAATAAATGAGACAAAGCTATCATGGAGGCTTTCCCCACTGCTACTTCGCCAATAGTCTAGGCTGCAACGCTTATTCCTTGCGAAGCTTTCCAATAGCTTTTCCTGCTTCATTTAGAAATGTCATCATAAACCTTTAGTTAATTATTCGTCGACTATAATTATAGCGCAAAAACGTTTATTCATATCAGATACAAATTCACAAGAAAGCACGAAAACACGCACAAATCCAGATATTTTCTACACTTTTTTAAAAGTGAAATTTTCATAAAGTTAACTCAAATAATCATCTTCCTCATCTTCTTCAGGGAAATAATCCAGAAATGGATTGCCCTCCTCGAAACAGCATTTATAGTATTCACCTTCTTCATCATCGGAAACAAGTTCTTCGGCTCTAGCATATGCTTCCCTAATCATTTTTACACATTCTTCAACCATCGAATAATCCGGTCTGAAACAATCCCTGGCATAATCTAAATACCATATTGCTTTGTAGTAATCTTTGCGAACCCCATAACCCTCGAAATAGCATTTCCCAACCTTGTAATATACCTCGGCCTCATTAAATTCTTCATCAATTTCAGGCGGATCAAAGTAGCAGTTGCGTAAAGCTAATTTATACAAAAGAAAAACTTTCCTCGGCGATCCCCCTACACTTTTAAGATCTTCAGCCATTATATCCGCCATTCTGACAAGACTATAACCAGCTTGATCATAATTTTAAATTACTGTATTTAGAACGGTCCATTCACATTCGATTACTCATTTTCCGTAAACCAATAAGCAAAAAGGAAGACAGCAACAGCCATCTCCCCATCATTCTCTATAGCTTAATCTTATTTTCCTTCTTTCAATTCACAAAGAGCACCCCTGGGTGTTATAAGAACTATCTTTGCTTTTGCCTTCTTTTTCATGAGATCATACATACGACCTGCGCTCTTACTCTCTCCAATAACAGTGTGAGGACTGTTTGCCACGTAACCGATCTTACCAAGCCCCTTAAGCTCAACCCTGATTGCTTCCTTGTCATATTCATTATCTGGTTCTTTAACCAACTTAACTTTCATACCCTTCTTAAGAAAATCACTACCGTAGTAATAATTCATACCGGTAATTGTAAAATAAATATCTTTCATGGGTACACTCCTTTTCGTAACTACCAACTTAAATAGCTGTTAATAATCCTTTTACAACACATTCCCGTCATGTTTATCATAGAAGGCTTGTATTTCTGCCTGGAATTCTCGGATGTGATCCGGTGCATCCTCTCGTAATCCTAAGCATTCTCTATATTGATTAACTAACTCTTCTTTTGCTTGGATGTTTCTTGGCATTTCAGGTCTTACTAATCTTTTATGTGCATTTTTCCATTGCAAAACTTCCTCATTCAATTTCTTTATTGAATCTGGGGCATCAACCTTCAACTCATCAGAATACATTTCATACTGTTTAACCATCCTTGCCTTTGCCTGCAAATCGCTTGGTAATATAATCATTTTTTCCTCCTTATATATGAATCATTGCCATAAATCATGTACTATTTTATCCTGATACCATATTACTCTTTTAACTGTACGATAATTCCCCCAGCACTATGCAATCAGAAAAACAAATAAAAAACATCGCTCTCTGATATCTTTACAATACCAGAAGCGATGTTCATTTTTATGTACACAGAAAAGCTCACCAACATAAGGGCACACAAATATGATTAATCGCAATATTTTTTCGCCATCCCCTTAATGTCAGCAATAATCTGATTTCTCAAGGATTCCGGTTCCAAAATCTCAACACTCGGTCCATACTGCAAAGCCCAATATCTCATCGCATTTTCGTTGCAGTTAACCTTGAGAACAAGTTTTTCATCATTCTCCTCCACAACCTTTATATCTGTTCCAAACCAGTCAGTTATATCTGAGAACGCTTTCCTTGTAGTCTCCATTTTCACATTTACAGTCGGACCACTAAACATATAAATATGCTCAGCCATATGCTTTGGAAGATTCAGACCATGCTCCAACCCCTCTACTTGCTTCATGGGTTTAGCCTTGGTATCCAGCTCCTCCACATCAGTCATCTTATCAATTCTGAAATGAGCCACATTATCATATTTATCACAGTTGCAGATAAGATAAAATCTACCATTGCAAGCAACGATCTGATATGGATTAACTATGTAATGCTTATTCCAGCGCGGATGCAACTTAAAGTCCGTTCCTACATCGTTATACATAAAGCTTACCTGGTGCTTTGCTGCTATAGCATCGTTAAGTGTATCCAAGCCATACATAGCCTGCTTATTTATTGTACGATGCAGCTCCGGAAGATTACTGACATGTGAAACCTTTGCATTAAAAAAGCTGCTTGCCATACCCTGGATCTTTGCAATCAAGTCCTTGGCCTGCTTGGTTGAAATGGATTTTGAAAACAATACGCTGTCAATAAGGATGCGCAACTCAGAATCATCGAACTCCCTTGAAATCAAGCGATACCCGTCTTCCATATCAATATCGTATCCCATCTCTTTTAGGGATAATACATTAGCTTTTACAGATCTTCTGTCGCAGGGCATTCCATAATTCTTATCCAAAAGTTTTATGATTTCCTGCTGTGTAAGAGAATGGTTCTCATCGGTATAAATCCTTAGAATTTCTAGGATTAACATGTTAAGCATTTTCTTATTTCCAGTAGCGTACATATACGTTCCTCTTAATCAAATATTCTCCATAACCGTTTCTTCCATAGCATCATAAAGCTCCGTAATACTATTTTTGTAATCAGAAAGATCAATAAAAAAGATCCTTACGTTAACCTTGATATCCTCATCTTGTTCTGCAACAAAACTAATATCTCCAAGCTCTTTTACATCCTCGTTAAGCGGATATAACAACCATATATCTGAAGTATGATATTTTTTGGAATATGCATACATTTGATACATATCTGCCTGGGAGATTCCATAATTTATGCCTGCATCTGGCTTAAGCCGTTTCCACTTCGTGTCCATTATTACGGAGGCTGTTCCCGGTCTTCTGACAACTATATCTGGTCGAAGCCTAAATTTCCTTGGGCAATCAAAAAGATAATATCCACGATCTTGCGCACTGATTCTATATGCACTGTCAGATTTTTCAGAGAATATTCTTTTGACCCACTTAGCAACAAAAGATTCAAACACTTGCTCCATGGCAAATAGTAGCGCGTTCCCTGACTTCTTCCCAGAAAAGGTAGTAAAACTCTTATTCCTAAGAAAGATCTCCGACCACTGAATAAGCTTCTCATAGTCTTTAGTATCCCTGCCTATTGATACACTAGCGAAATCCTTATCAATATTTGTTGATACATCTACCAATTCGAAAGATATAAGCAGCTGTCTGATCTCCCTTGCATTTTCCATGCTCTTTGACAGTTTTTGAAGTTTTAGTAATGTTGTCTTAACCAGCCTATTTTCTGCTCTATTAACCTGATATTCATCATATTGCATATAAAAGCGCTCTTTATGAGCAATATTAGCCTTTATATGCTCACCCACCTGCAGCTTCCCTTTAAAAAATCTGAGATTATCTTCATTGGAAATATAAGCAGACTTTATCCCATGCTTTACAAGATTTCTTGCCTCCTGAAGATACATATTGATAAAAATCTCATATAAATTCATCCTGTCAGCATTTAAGGATGCCGTATTAAATGACTTTCCATCAAACTCCCTCAAACAACAAAGCATATCAAGAAATATCCGTTTTGTCCTGGCAAGGCACTCATCTTCACCATCCAGATTGACTTTTGGGAGAATTTCAATCTGAAAGCCACTTGGAAGTTCTATAATTCCCACATAACTATTAAAGGTTATGGTACTACCCACACCACGCTTAAATCCAGGCTTCATGAACTCGAGAATATCAGCACCCTCATTCTCGGAAGAATACTCCTCGATAAAAAGCTTCAATTCTGAAAAATGTTTCTCATCCAGAAATTTATAGTAGGGGCTATTCATATATTCTTCATTACTGGTAATAGTATCAAATTCCCTGACCGACAATACATTTACCATAGGTATTAAAGTCCTTTTCCGATAAGCTTATAACTCTCAATTCTTCTAAACGCACTCTTTTGAATCGAATATTTATTTTCAGGAATATCCACTTCAGGGTTCCCGCTAAAAACATCTGTGACGTTAATCTTATCGTCCCTAATAAATTGGAACTGTTTGTTTTCGCCTGTTTTCCCATTATCTCCAAGTACTAATTGAATTTTTCCGTAATCTTCATAGAAGTACTCCTGAAGCAACGGAATGACTGATTTTTCAAAAACAGATGCCAGCTTATCTATAGTCGGTTCATCTTTAAGACATGTAAAAAAAGCATGTCCTATAGTGTGTTCTCTGTCATATAAGTACTCTATACGTCGATTAATGATTTCAAGCATTTTTGCAACATCTAGGGTCTCATCACCTTCGCTGACTATATTCGCACTAATTTTCCTAAGAACGTTCGGCTCTGGCATCATTTCTTCAAATGCAAATCTCCTACGAAGCGCCGTATCCATAAGAGCTATCGATCTGTCAGCAGTATTCATGGTTCCTAAAATATATACATTTTCTGGAACACTAAATTTTTCCTGAGTATAAGGCAAAATAGCTGATGCCTCTTCCTCAGCTCCTTTTCTTTTTGTAGTCTCAATCAGAGTTATCAACTCTCCAAATATTTTTGAAATATTCCCCCTGTTTATTTCATCAATTATGAATACAAACTTTTTCTTATGAGACTTCTCGTCCACCCCTTCAGCAACTGTATTGCTATTTTTATTCACCAGCTCAAGAACAGAACTTGCGGGTATCTTCATTTTATAAACCGTAGACAACGTCATAGTTGTCCCATTATTAAGATCAACAATGTCTTCATTTAATCCCTTAACAAGCCATCTCACCTTTCGTAATCTTTTGTGTACATCATATTCTGGATGCCACTCACATTCGCCAGTAATTACACCAATTGCATCTATGGTTGATGCTGTATAGCATGATAAGACAATATCTCCAATACGCATTTTATTGTAAAAGGAGTTAAGCACAGCTTTACCACTATAATTATCGTCTCTTTCCGGGAGCTCTTCCCCATAGTCATCCCAGCCAATTCTTATATGATCATTCTCCATACATTCTGTTCTTGTAGGATTATCATATGTATGGCCAAGAGATACCTTCCAGACAGCTGGCGACTTATTCAAGCCATAATCTTCCTCTTCTTCAATGCTAGGCATTAATGCCTTCTCACAAAAAGCTTTAAATATACCAGGCTCTTTAACAAACTCAATCGCATTATCACCCTCTTCATCCGTAACGTTTGGTTTTATACCCTCAATAAACTCTTCATAACCATATGATTGATGGAAAGTTGTAAATGCAATCTGATCCGCCTTCTTATATTCTTCATACCTCGTCTTTACTGCAGAATAATCCTTGTCTGCCTCATCCTTGACTTCATCAAGCGATTTTCCTTCAATAATTGCTACCGCATAAGCCATAGTATTGTATGTCTTACCTGTTCCAGGCGGTCCATATAGAATTATGTTATGCTCAAACTTCTTATTGCCCATCTGTTCTTCTTTCTCCGATATTTCCTCGTCACCCTCTATTTCCCAGGCTTTTCTGTCAAGTATCCTATAATTCTTAAACGGAAGATTACTGTCCCTAAACTCTTTAATCTTTCTGCAATTACTTATATATGTCGTATTCTCTTTGGGCTTATCCAGTTCAATTCCCAATGCGCTATATATAGTTCCATGTCCAGCATTGCTGTTTATTATTGGAAATGTCATTGGCTTCAGACAGTGAAGCATAACCGAAGCAGACGCTGCCTGCATACCTTTAAACGGTTTATCTAACACCGTCGCTGCAATGTCAAACATCTCATCATCATCTTTAACATCTAATATATTCACAAGCATTTCTATAAAAGCCTGCGCATCCTCATCGCTAACATCCCTCGCAAATGAATAAAAGCCTGTTCCAAACATTCCAACCGATGGTTTATTTTCGTTCTCACGATTTTCATACTTCCTTTGGCAGGCATTATCCCAGACTTTATCCAAGACAGCCGCCAATCGACTTATCTCATCATCGGGCAGACTGCTTTTTTCAACATATTCCTTCTTTTTTTCAACATTCATTTTCCATGTTCCAATGGCCATGGCATAAACTGCATTTAAATCTGTGACTCCGCAATCATCCAAAGAATCCATTTTGGCATATGATGATACAATTTCTCTCATCAGCTCGTAGCTGCCATCATGCTCATCCGGAATCATTTCTTTGCTCTGTTTCAATTCCTCAAGTATCTGATCTTTATTCATGTAGGATTATCCCTCCTAATACTTAATTAACTGCCCACAATCCGGGCATCTATCAGCTCTTTTGAATTTAGTTTCACATCTTGGACATATTACAACAAATCCGTCAGCTGACATCCCTTTTGGCGGTAATGGCGTATTAATATCGCTATTATCTACAGTTTTCCCGAAGCATGCATCCGAAAACTCAAAGAATTTCTCCTCCTCATCAAAGACCATTCTTGTTTCTTCTTCTCCCCACTTTTCATACCACTCTTTGTCCTCATACTTTTCGATTAATGTTCTATATTTTCTGTACAGGGATGTATGCACTCCTATATACCAGTAAATATTCTTCTTGGCGCACCTAATCTCAGATCTGTACGCCTTACCTGGCGACTTTTCTCCATAGTGAAGATCTGCTACAGCTCTCTGCTTTTTAGGATTTTTCCATGGTTTTGAATGCGCAGTTTCATCAAATTTCTTTGCAACTTCAAGTATTCTTGTAGCAAGTTCGTCATTCTGTAAATCCATAATAGTACATCCTTTCCTGTTTTAATCATCACTATTATCCGTGTCACTTGACCTCAGTTAAGGCATCCCTAAGTCTAATAAGAATCTGTTCCATATCATTGCCATTAGTTATTATCTTTTCATAGTTGATATAGTAATAGCCGTTATACCGCTCATACGGTTGATTCTTTTGATTAGGCCTTAAGAACGGTTTCATATCTTCCAAAAAGGCTGATATGCCATCCTTATTTAATCCATTCTTTTCTGCATATTGTTCAATGGATGATGGTTGAAAGGCAAAACCATCTCCATTGCCAAATAGCATGAACGTTTTCATTAGCATTTTATTAGCAGAATCTACTATATCAATCGATAAATCCACTGCTCCGATATGATATGAAAAACCCTCATTCTTGCATACTTTTCTCACAAAGTCAGCAGCTTCTCGTGATGTAGCACCGATAAGATTAGCCGCCATCTCCCACTCCTCAAGATTCGCGAGCTTTGGCTTATTCCACTTTTCTTTATACAACATTAACTGTCCACACTCAGGGCATCTCTTGGCCATGAGAAACGTTTCTTCACAGCGTGGACAAACTACAAGAGGCTTTTCCTCTGTTTGTATAACCATTACGGGTTTCACAGCAGTATTGATGTCATCCGGCAATGAAACAACTGCTGCCTCTTTCAGAAAAACTTTTACTGGATCCGCCTCACCAAACTTGAATAAATCGGCGACAGATTTGCCTATATATTTATCACGAATTGCTGCATCTGCTATCTTTCCATGGAATCCAATTCTGTTCTTATACCTCTCCTCATCGTAAGGTATAGTCTCTCTGTTTAATTCAGAAGCAGGTACCCATTTAATGACTTTATATACTTCCTTAACCTCACCCAATGCCACTGACAATACATACTCAGCCTTACTTACACTCTCAAGTTTTCTTTTCCAGCAACCGCGTGTGACATCATACAGATTAAGATCCGGCATTCCATCGTAGAATGATTTATTTATCTTTATTATTGCTATGTTTTCTTCTAAGTCCTCTCGGCTCAGTTTTTCCATTGCTAAAATCCACATCCCTTTCAATGTCTAATTAAAATTTTATTATTCCATGTATTATATTTTATAACTTATGAATCTCTATTTGTTGTAATCCGAATCTATTTAATAATAGTTTTAGAAACTAATATCTTCATAAAATCAGCCATATATCACAACTTTAGCAAAGGCGATGTGCAAAATAATGCACACCGCCTCTAAAATAAATCTTATGCTATTTTTACACGCCCAAATGATACGTCAACGCATCAGCATCCTCACCAGTAATCTCCTTAAACGCCTTTACATAAGCATTCAGCTGAGCGCTGTACTTCTCATCCAGCTCATTACCATCTGCATTGGTCTTGTAATCTACAATATGCCAGTTTCCATCCTTACAATAGAGTGCATCGATGACACCGTTCCAGATGGTCGTCCCATCAGTATCATCCTTGTAACAGAACGGAACCTCACAATAAACCTCATCAGCAGATAGAAGCGTACCAAGAATATCCTCCGGTGCACCATTTGTCTGCTCATAACCACCATTCTGGATATCTGCCGCCATTTTGCCAAGCCTATCCGCGATAGTCTTTTCATAGCGCTCATTTTCATGAGTTCTGTATTCCTTAATGATCTCAGATATAGCCTCTGACACATCCATCTGATTTTTAGATGAGACCAGCATTTCCATGAATTTATGTGCCATCGTTCCTAGTAGTGCTGCAGGAACTTTATCATTTACAGACTGCTTAACCTTATCACCTGCTCCCTCGCTATTATCTGAAGGCACCATATTATTAACATCAGCTGCATCAATATCAGACAGCTTTGATTTCAGGACAAGTTTACTTGGTGATTCCACCGAATAAGTCATAGTCTCGGAATCTCTATCATTAAGTGCGCATTCACTCTGTGCCTGATCATAAAGCTTATCAGCAGAAACCTGCTCTACCTTTTCTTTTTCCTTTTTAGATGCCTTATTGATCGTCTCAAATATATCTGGTGTGCTTCCCTCAATAATCGGCTTCCATTTACAGTTGGATACTTCCTTGCCACTTCTCAAACCAACACTATTGCATATGATAAGTGAATTTCTTGCTCTGGTAGCAGCCACATATATAAGACGTTGCGTTTCTGCCGCAAGCGCTTCCTTCTCAGCATCTTTTTCATCCTTAAAGTCACTTGTCTCAAAAAGCGAATAGCTGGTTCCGTCTTCATTCTTTTCGCCTCCAAGAGCGAATAGGTATCCTTCCGCTCCTGTATCTTTATGAACAACCCGCATGGAAGCATTACCAGCTCGCGAGGATGCTGCTGCCAATATAACAATAGGAGCCTCCAAACCTTTTACCTTATGAAGGTTAGCCATGTGAACACAGTCAAGTCTTTCATTTAAACTAAGGCATCTTTCTTCTTCGGATTCTCCCAAGGCAATTTTAGACAGATATTTTGCGCCGTCCTCAAGCGTAATGACTAATCCTGCCTTTTCAGCGTTTCTAATAAGTTCCAGCGTGTAATAGATAACTTCGATATTCTCAGCTTCCACATTATTGTATATTCTAAACTCATCCATTATCCTTACAAAAAGCGCCGCCGGTGACAGTCTTGTGGCCTCTTTCTGTAATTCTCCTATTTGGGATAATTTATCAGCCACTTTTCTGGCAACGTCACTGAAACTGTCCTTATCGATTTCTCCCGTAGATATATAACCGCCCTCTGCCTTAAATGCTGTAATTTCGGCTTTGGTTAATCCTAATATCTTTCCATTTAGGGCACCATAAAGAGCAATCTTATCCCCAGGATCTGCAATAGCCGCATAAAGTCTATGCATTGCCTGGAGAGCCTCATTCTCTTCAAACGGAACATTACCTTCAACCTTTGCAGGGATTCCTCTGGTATCAAGTTCAGCCATTATTGGAGCCAGATTATCTTTCTTAGCAGTTATGACCATAAAATCACTATACTTTATAGGTCTTGGCTCCTTGTCACTGCTACTCTTTAGTTTGTAATCCTCTCTTCCTACCAGCCTTTCTATAATATCAGCAATCTTAATTGGGTCTGCTTCATTTGCAAATTCCCCAAGTTCTTTTCCTGTATAAGCCTTATATGTATAAATACCCTGGAACACGTCCTCGTTTGGCACATCTGCCAGCGGTATTTCTTCATACTTACTCTGGTTCTCTGTTTCCTCAGAAAGCATCTCGCCAAATACTCGATTGAAATATCCACACACAGGAAGCGTCGATCTGAAATTCCTCGTCAGATATGCAATTGTTCCCTTATTCTTTTCGAACAGCTTCTTCACATTTAGAAATGAAGCCACATCCGCACTTCTAAAACGATAGATAGACTGTTTTGGATCACCAACAATAAACAACGATCCTGGCTTTGGAACGCAATCCCTCCAATTTTCCACAGGCTTTTCTGCAGCCAGATAAAAGAACACTTCAGCCTGCATGGGATTGGTATCCTGAAATTCATCAATAAGGAAATAACTATGCCTGTTGTATATATAGTCAATCAGCTTTCCCTCATTACCTGCATCCTTTCTCAGCATATTTCTCAGATAATATAGATAATCAAAAAAGGTAAGATTGCCCTTTTCAAGCATTGCTGCCTCAATTATCGGTATGCACATATTAAGAAAAGACATGGAAATATCATAACGACTCTTCTGCAGTCGGGTAAACAATCCATCTTCTTTAGTTACTACGAAGTCAAGCCACTTTCCCTGCTTCCCTCCAGGCTCCAGCATCCCCCCAAGCGAAGCTCCATACTTTTCAAGTCCCACAGGAAGAACTCGGAGTTTTTTGAGCTGCTTCATTCCGGATATCGCCCCGGTAAAATTGTTACTCCAACGACCTTTTATCTTCTTATAGATATCCCCTATCTTTTCCCATGCTTCGACACTGCCTTTTTCAGCATCATATTTTAATTCCGGATGCTCAATAAGACATTTTAATGCTGCTATTAGACTCTCTCTTTCCTGTGAAAACTCCTTATCTATATCCAGCGACTTCATTTCATCATAATTGAAATGAACATTTCTGTTATTCATAAATAGTGACATGCCGCGAACAAATACAGCTTCCGGTCCATAATGCATTGCCCTGAAAGCTCTCGCTGCATCTGCCAGATCTTTTCCATACTCTCCATCACAGATTTTGACATACTCCTGTTTAAAAATTGTATCCACATCTGTATCCGATACTATCTGCGAGTCAGAAGGAATCCCAGCTTCTGAAGGATGCTCAGACAAAATCATGCTACAGAAAGAATCAATCGTACCCATGAAACATAAATCTATATTCTGCAAGGCAGTTTCGCAGAGCTTCCTTGTTTCTTCAGTGGGCTCAGGTAACTGCCCTGCGTAACCTTTATCCTCCCATTTATAGTCGGGATTACTCCTCTCTATAAGGAGCTTCTGGAACCTTTCATAAAACTCACCGGCTGCTGCCTTGGTGAAAGTAATGGCACAGATCTTACTTATATCGATCCCTGCCTCGACCATTGCAACCATTCTGCTGACGAGCATTGTAGTCTTACCGGAACCCGCTCCTGCTTCAACAAAGAAGTTAGTGTTTATCTCGGATATGATCTTATTGCGAGATTCTGTATCCTTTTCGAGTGCATTATTCATATTACTCATTTAGATCTCCACTCCTTCCTCTTTCTGTTTTCCGCATATAGAACCATACTTGCAGTACTTGCATGGATTGTTTTCTTTATCTATTACCGGTATAGGGAATTCACCACTAAGCATAGCTTCCTTAAATGTGTTCAGTTTCTCTGAAAGTTTATTTTTCATCTCATCATCATACTTACATCTGACAGTATCTCCGAGCCTCAGATAACGGTACTCTCCCCCGGATACTTTGTATCCTTTCTGTTCCATAAGATATGCATATATAACTATCTGCAGGCATGTATCTATATCATCTTCAACATGAGAGACCGACCTGGCTGTCTTGAAATCAACTATTAAGTATGTTCCATCATCAAGCTTCTCAACACGATCAGGAAATCCTCTCAGCTTCACTCCACTTTCATGAGCAAAATGGATATCTTCCTCCTTGAGCGCAATCTCCCTGTGAGGATCCATCTCATAAGCTGTTTCCATCATCTCCATAAACTGCTCTTTGGCAGCCTCCACGTTTTCTCCAATAAGCGGGGGATTCTCCTTTATGTATCTGTCAAAATACTCACCTGACATTTTCAAGAAATCATCTTCTCCGATATCCGTTCCACCTGTCTCTTCCATGAGCTCGTGTGCCATTGTTCCACTTGCACTAGCAGATATAATCTCAAAAGGATCCTTCTCTTCCGGCTCAGGTATTCCCAGGATATAACTAAGCCAGAATTTTCTCGGACAACCAAAGAATGAATCCAGCGCAGTCGGAGAATATTCTTTATCGAGATTCCATCCCATATTGTCTTCATCAATACTATCTGTCATATCATTTTTGATAACTTTGCCCTGGTTGTATGCATCACCAATAAGCCTTGTTAATGATATTGAAGGCTTGAAATAATCCACTTTTTCAATGCTGTTATCCAGATCCTTCGCCGTTGCAGTCTTGCCATTTGCCTCTCTGAACAACTCGAATATCATGGAAGACGCATTGTCCTTTTTCAGTTCAGATACATTAAGTCCTGCATATGATGCGTAAATATCTGCCCCAAGGGATGTAGCCAGTTTTGCCAGCTTCAGAAGCTGTTCCCTTTTCCTCAGAATCTTTGCATCAGATGTAAGATACTCTGCACCATTTCCGAAAAGTTTCAGGTCCTCATCCAAAAGGAGATAATTCTCTTTGGGTGATCCCGGATATTTTGAAGCTGATAGCCCCATGATAAAAAGGTTATCCCTGATACATGTAATTGCCCCATCAATTGAAGTTACATGAATCTTACCAGGCTCGCTTCTCTGTATGCATACGTTACTCTTTAGAATATTCAATATGATGCTGTCTGTATCCTGTACAATTCCTGATTCCCTGATCACTTTCAAATCTTCATAAATACTGCTCTTTGCAGCGATATCAAGATTCATGACAAGCCTATCCCTGTTAGTGTCTGCACCTTTTCTAATATAGGAATACTTAGAGATAAATGCTTCTGTGGGAAGTGCAAGTTCCTTAGCCATTACCTCAAGGCAAGGAATACAAAGATATCTCTGATAAACAGACTTATAATTCTTACCCTCACTCTCACCAAGATTTGCCAGCTCTTCCTCAACTGCCTTCTTGAATTCCTGGAGCCTTTGCTTATTCGTCTGCTCATCCGTAGTAAATCGTATGCCTCCGAGCACCTCGTAAAAAACGCTCCATCTGAAATCCTCATCCCTCTCCGGGAATTGGTCATAGAGTTTGTTCTTGTCAAAAGCACCATTACTAAGCATAGCGTTAACTGCATCCGCTCCGAAGAATCCGGATGTAGTCCATGCATAGTATAGTGAGAGCAGGCGTGCCGGATTGGAGTTTATAATCGGAATCCCTGTTCCAAAGGTAATCGGCAAGTCATATAGCAGCGCATAGTCATAAAAAAGCTGTCCATAAGTAGCCGGATCCGTCACAGCTACAGTACACTGATCAGCCTTCTTTTCCTTATAAATGTGTTCGAGCACACTCTCTACTTCATTTGGTGCACCATAACAATTCTTATAACCCGAGATCTTTGTTGTTTCTCCTGTTGTTCCGTACAGCTCACAGATACTGATCGACTTATATTTTCCACCGGAAAGTTTCTCAACTAGCTTCTTCTCAAGAGGACTTAGAGGATATTCCTCTAAAATATAAAAGTCAGCAGAAATATTGCCACACTCAGTGATAGCCTTACGCACTAGTGCCACTGCATCAATAGCTTTCTCCGATGCTAATATCTCCACATACTTTTTATAAACACTGAAAAGCGCCTTGTTTTTATCCTGAAATATTCCCTTGTTAAGAGTATCTTCCAGAGCCTTCTCCTCATTATCATCTGCCACAAGAAAGCGCATCCTTCTTACAGCCCTGGTTATCTCCTGAATGTCAGAATATGTGGCATTCCCAAAATATTTTTCTCCCTCAACTGCCTTTGCTATTACTGCCTCTTCCTCTGCAGAATCCATAAAATCCTCTGTAATATGTATACCAGATCGCATATAAGCCATCCTTGCCAGTTCTCCGGAATTACAAATACGCATGTTTATCGTATTCTGACCATGCATAGCAAGACTGTTTAAAAGCTCATTGCTATTTACACCCGGTGCTATAATTATCTTCTCTCTCATTTATTCTCCCCTTCGAATAAGTAATTCCTAGCAAAAAGAGCCGGTAATAAACCAGCTCTTAGCATTCACTTTATTTTCGTTCCACGCTCTTTTCGATAATTGAATGTACCAGATACGACGGAATATCTGCCATGTTCATGTTCAGGTTTTCCTGATCTTCAAATAGAGCAAGCACGAAAAGATTCGCCTCATACTCTGCTTCCATGTTGATCTTGCCACCGACATTAGCAAAATTGTTCAGTGTATCATCATGTAAAAAGATATGTCCCAGCTCGTGAGCGCACATTATTCTCCTGGAGCGCTCGTCATAATCTCTGTTTATTACAATGTATGGAGCATACCCTTTAAACTTAACAGCCTGTGCCTTGAACCACTTCATGCATGGAATATTTTCTTCTACCCTTATCCCAAAAATCTTAGCAAGTTCATACGGGTCCGAAGTGTGATACGTCCTCTTCAGTCCTGTAGCAAACTCAACTATTTCTTCTTTTCTCATCCCCCGATGCCCCCTTTTTCTGATATCTGTGACTCATAACCTTAAGATGTCCAAGTAACTCATTGGCAAACTCGACAATAGTATCCTCATCCATCTGATCAGGGTCATATCCTCCAAAAGCGGCCAAAGTTGGAGTTTTTAAAATAAATTCTATTGCCTCCTGGGGATTCTCAAAGTGGTTTGGCAGCTTTGAAAGCTCGTCATCCTCTTCAGGCACTTCTTCGGAATTCCCCATTAGTTCCGCAGGAGTGACTCCCAGTATCTTACATAATTTATCAAATGTCTCAACCGGAATCTTTGTAATACTGGATGCCTCATATCTGTATACAGTTGTATAAGATACACCCAGCTGTTCTGCTATACTCTCTGCAGAGATTCCCAGTTCTTTTCTTCTCTTTTTTAGTCTTTCTCCAATTTGCATATTCGTATACCTCGCCTATGTAACATATATTACACCTCTACTTGCATAAATGCAAATTTTGTATTGACATCTATTTGCATAAACGCTATATTGTGATTCATAGAATTACTTGCATAAATGCAAATATTATTTTCAGCATTCTTGCACAGATGCAAATATCGGAGGTAAAAGTATGTTAGAAGTAAAAGCAAAAGGCAAAGAAAATATGCCCAAGGTAATGGTAATCGGTATCGGAGGAGGCGGAAATAACGCTGTGACACGTATGGTATCCGATGCATCTGAATATGTTGAATATGCCGCACTCAATACTGATTCCATGACACTCGACAGGTGCCCTGCTAATAAACGTCTGCAGCTTGGTTCAAAACTCACGCAGGGTTATGGCGCTGGCGGGGATCCCGTTATTGGTGAATCCTCTGCAAAAGAAAGCGAAGAAGAGATTTCCAATCTGGTCCAGGATGCAAATATGGTAATCCTTACCTGCGGAATGGGTGGCGGAACCGGCACCGGAGCCATCCCTGTTGTAGCTCAGATATGCAAAAGTCTTAATATCCTCACAGTTGCGGTTGTTACAATGCCCTTCTCTTTTGAAAGTCAGCCCAGAGTCTTAGCCGCTCAGACCGGACTAAAAAAGCTTGAACAGAATGTTGATACACTGCTTGTAATCCCTAACGACAAATTACTCACCATTACTGATAAGCCATTCTATATGGACGAAGCATTTACCCTTGCTGATTCTGTACTTAAATATACAATCGAAGGAATGACCAACATCATTTTCAACCATGGCACCATTAACCTTGATTTCAACGATCTGAAGTCCACCTTGAAAGATAAAGGTTATGGTCTCTTCGGTATTGGTATCGCCAACGAAGAAGAAACTATAATAGATGCTGTGGAAAAAGCTATGTGCTCACCGCTTTTGGAAACAAACATTACCGGCGCTTCCAATATTCTTCTGAACACAAGCGGAAAAATTGATATTGTCGCGCTGAATAAAGCCGTTGCTTATATCCGTGATCAGGCCGGTGAAAATGTAAATATCTTCTGGGGCACTGTTGGTAGCGATTCCTCTTCATCTGAAGTTGTAGTAACACTTATTGCAACCGGCATGAAGCAGGTGAAATCCCCTGTTGTACCAAAACAGCCTATACCGCAACCGGAAAAGGCAATTCCTCAGCCGCCTAAGGCAGAACCACTTCTAACTCCGAAGCCAGCAACTCAAAAAGCAGTTTCTGAAACAGAAGCGAATCTGGATATTCTTAAAAGAGTTAATACTGCTGCAGATGTCCAACCACAGCCTCAAAGGGAAATCAGATCACAAGTCCGTCCATTAACGCTTGAAATTCCTCCGTTTTTAAAAAATAGGAATTCTTTGTGAAAAAGAATAACATAACTAATGTACATTTTTTTGAACATAAAAAGTAGCCAACCCATAGTGGCTACTTTTTTATAATCGGAGTCGCAAACAGTGACGTATTTTAAATCCACCTGTTTGCATTTATTTTTTTAACCATAACCATTGTGCATCTAACATTTTCAACTAGGACACCACCCGGCAAAGACATTCAACAATATCAAGATCCAGCGCAGCACGAAATTGTTCAAAATTCTCTTCAAGAATAAATCCTCTGGATGTTCTTTTTACTATAAGCGGTTTGATAAAGTCTCCATTTTTATAGTATTCATCAATTTTATCTTGAATAGCTTTTTCGTCCATTTCTCCCGTGTAATACGCAGTCGGAAGAGAAATATCATCCACGGAGAGGAATAACTCTTTAGTCTTCGGTTTGCTTATGCTGTTATGTATCAAATCACATTTGTCTGCCTTAATAACAGTTCCATTTTTCTTAATATAATCAGCCATTGCCGGTAAACAACTTTCATTTTTGCTGTACCTATAAAAGTACTTCATCCGTCCAAGGATTATTAGTTCCCTCTTTGCTCTAGACAATGCCACATTCAATCTCTTAGTATCCTTAAAAAATAGAGTTGGCTGCACTGCTCTAGTAGTGCAGAACACAACAACATCCGCTTCACTACCTTGAAAAGAATCCACCGTATCTACATAAATATCATCAATCTGGTAATGAATTCCGGCTTTTACAAATGTATTACTAATCAGTCTTTTTTGCCCCTTATATGGTGTTATTACTGCGATTTTACATGACGGATTTTTCTTCCGAACACTTATCACCAATGATACTGCTGCCTGAGCTTCTACAGAATTTGTAATCTGCTTATTAGTTTTATTCTTTTTTTCAGTATACTTTTCAACATCATCAAAGTTGATAAATGTAAGATTCCCTTCAAACAACACAGGTTTCTTTTCTTCAGTACCTATACCATTCTTAAGTTTCCCTTCATAAAACAGAGTACTAATCGCAGTCCCAATCACTGCAGGCATGCGGTATTGCGTATCAAGCATTACTTTATTTGAGGCAGGCGCATTATTATATAGTCTTTCAAAAAAACTATGACAGAACAGATCATTCTCAGAAATAGCTCGTTCCTCGAGATCTATCTTTTCCTCATCATAAAGGATAGGATTAATTACTGGCGGCAATTGCTTTTGATCTCCAATAATAACTGTCTTCTTTGCCCTGACCAAAGGAATCAACAATTCCGCAGGAAGCGCTTTTCCCGCTTCATCTATAACAACAAGATCAAACTCTGTCCTTTCAAGCCCAATATTACGTCTAGCTAGCCCAACACAAGTTGCACCTATCAGTCGATGTTTCCTAATAATAAGCTCACATAAAGCAGGGCTGTAATCATTGGACTCACTCGTAACGATAGTACTCTTCCAATCTTCAAAGAATCCTTTATCGAATTCCTTTTCTCTCTGCTCCAAATCCTCCAAGTATTCCTGGCACCTTTTCTGTAATCGAAGTCTTTGAAATTTCTCGCTTATTTTGTTACCATTACCGCATCGAACTGTCTGCTCATCATATTTTTTTATCAATTCAGATAATGCATTATCTACCGCGACATTCGCTTGTGATACTATTAAAATCCTTGCACTGTCATTTGTATCAAATATCTGTTCAACCAATTCTCTTATAACTGTTGTTTTACCAGTACCAGGTGGCCCCTGAATTAGAAATATATTTTTTTCTTTAAATGCCTGCTCAACAGATTTTTTTTGAGATAGATTTCCAACAAGTTGCTTATTATGAAAGGGAACAAGTTCTTGACTATTATCAAAATTACTAATAATAGAAGCACTATTGAGACACGCAGCTTGAATCATAGGATTTATGACTTGACCAATTCTAAATTGTCGTAATGCTGCTTTCTGCTGATATTCTGCATACGGTCGATTGGATGCATACAACTCTATACTATTTAAATCTTCGCTAAATATATCTGCCACATTTTTTCCAACAATTCTAAGTCTTCGCCCTGAATCAATGACAGTTGTATCATACCTATTATCACCATCGTCTTTTACAAAAAATTGCGGTCTCCACTCGCGTTTAAGCAATGAATCAGCCTTCTGAGTAAACTGATGTATAAATTTTTCCAATTCCTTTGTGTTTATCACATCCACGAATACCATATTTCGTTTCTCTGTATCCACCCTTTTGACATCAACTTGTATACTGTCCCCTTGCTCCAATACAGAGATTAGCTGGTTTGTGATATTCTCCCATTTAAAGAAGTATCCCATTCCTTCTCTATCTTTTCTAATTTGGTTCTGAATTCGAAATTCTTCAAATAAATCCCATATTAAAGCTGCGACATCATCAATATCATCGATATCCATGTAATGCTGGATCATTTCAATAGATGTCCCAGCAAAATATGGCGTAAATCCCACATCAAAAGGTAAAAAAATATCATCTGCCGAGAACGTTTTTTCTCCACTCTTACATAACCCATGAAAACGGAAGTAATACCTCAAAATGTCTGAACGATCCTCATATTCATCAACCTCTAAATAAAATAATGGTATATCTCCAAATTGTAGCTTAAGTAATGAACCTTTCTTTAAAACGGCATCATTAGAATCTACTGGTCCGATTAAAAACTCTTCATCATAGCTCAGCAGATTGTTCTTTTCATAATAATCCATAAAAACAGGCAAATCTTCTTCAGAAAAACAAAGCGGAAAAGACCTGAATGAAAAGGAAGAAGCGGCATCTTCTTTTCTTTCGCTCACTATAACAGGATAACCTGTCCTACCATTACCATATGAAAAATAATCAAGATTATATTCCCACTTAACAGGATAGACAGTGAGTGTCGCCCGAATTGGAGGAAAACGATTGGGATTAATTAAATTCTCTTTAGGTAACTGTAATTCCAGCCTATTCTGATATGTCAGTATGATATATTGCCGTTGAATTTCCTTAACAGTAGCAGATAGTCCCAAATGAGTATTTGCTAATTCATATGCTTTAAAGGCACCTTTTTCTAAGGATGCGCTATATTCTTTTCGATGCCCAGCTGTGATCATTATAGGCACTAAACTCTTTTCAACAAGCTCATATAAACCAATATCTGTAATCCGTACCGACAAAGTAAATAAATTAGGAATGTCATATTTTACAGAATTTCCAGTAACTTGTTCTATATCTATCCATAATAGCTTACCAATATAAGGATAATTTGAAGGAAGTTGCATGCAGAAAACTTCTGGTTCACCACTGCTGTAAATCTCATGGCAAACTTCATCGCTATACACGTCAAGATATTGAATATAGCTATAGCACTTTTCTTGAGCTTCACTTAATTGTCTAAGTAATAATTCAAGACTGCTTCGTCTTAGTGGTGTTTGAACAACATCCTTTGCTCTTAACGCTGAAATAACATTCCGCTTTGATTCCTTTATTTCTTCATGCAGTATAGTGAATTCAGCTTTTCGAGCTTCTGCTTGCGATCTCAGGTAAAAACAAAGCTCTCTTTTCTTACCAATAATAATTTCATTGTTTTTAATCGCTTCGTTAGTACTAGCGGCTTCTGACTCCTTATAATGCGAACGGATTTTATCCATTTCATCATCGATTTCTTTTTGCTTATTCAGCTCGGATTCTGTCAGCTCACCAGCAATAAAGCTGACGATTCTTGCAGACAAATATATCCCGGCAGCAATTAAAACTGGATTCATTGCCGTACTCTCCCTTCATAATATTAAGGTATTAAGCTCTTATTATTTCCTTCGATAATTCCAGCATTGTCTTGTGCAAATCATCTCGACTAGCCCTTGATTCCTCGCTTAAAAATACAGCATCTTCCATGTTATTTATTTTGTTAGATTCATCCATTAGCATCTGAACAATGTTTTGAATCATAGCCCATTTAAGTTCACCTTTCGCAGTTGCCTCTGCTATTTTCTTATATTCCAATTCAATATTGGCTTTTGCCTCTTCATGGCGATTATCCTCTTTCTTTGCATCAGTCTCTGCCTTACTAACTTTTACTGAATTATCTGTATCTGTTGTTCTTCTACGATCTAGAGTTTTATTGACACTATCAACAGTGTCTGTAAGTATTTTTACGTCTTTTACCGCTGCATCTAATAAAGCTAAAATTTTATTTGCTTTCCCTTGGACAACCACATTTTGTTCTCTATCTTCATTAGCCATTGTTATCTTCCTCCTCAATAAAAACTGTTAATAGCTTATTATAGTCTCGTAGTGTTTTTCGTATTACCTCTTCAACCTCATCACGATAAGGATAATCAGGGTCTATCTGTATATCATTGAATATGTCTCTTGCCTTATGAAGTTCCTCACTAAGACAACTAATAAATTTTCGAACTTCTTTATCTCTAAAATCTCCATCATGTATTTTAATCTTTACTCGCTCATATGTAATATCAATTTTACGAGCCGCCTCTTGAACATAATGCTCAGTTCTGTTCTTTTCCAACTCACTATACTCTTTTTGTAAAGCTCGTTTTTTTTCATCTTTCTTTTTTGTATTATTATGCTCTTCAACAGATTCATAAACATCTGCTGCCATGTGTAATGTTCGAATAGCTGCCTCTAGGTATAGCAATTTAGGATTTTCAGACAACTCCATTGTGTGAACAAAATCGCCAATCAGCTCCGGAATAAAATTAAAAGCCGCCTCTTGCCTCATCCCCACACACCTCCATTCTGTTATATGGAAAATAACGAATCTGAAATAAATTCTCTCGACTAATTTCTTTAAGATATATCCCCTTACACTCAGTCTCATCAACACCAACTTTTACTGGTCGAGTTTCTAAAACATATATCGATTGATCATTTGGCTGTGGTACAAGATCATCTTTTGTTCGGATAATTTGCCCAGTAATATTGTTAACTATCGTGGTGATCTTGTCAGCTTCGTCTTCTTCATTTACTGTTTTTATGAGTAGTTTTCCCTTATCCGATAGAAGGTCTTCATATTTATCACCTATACAGGAAATTTTCGTAATAATCTCTCTATATGGGTCAATCCAACTGTATTGAGGTTTATATGTTACCTTATCGCATGAAATAGCTATCTTTACGCATGAATCATTTTCTGAAGAATATCCTCCTTTAAAATCCTTAATATAAACCGGCTTATATTTTGTTTCCTCCCTATCAATCTTTACTGTAGCATAAAGACTGTTCTTAATCTCAGAACAAAAGGGTGTCTCTGCTTCAATGCAGTTCTTTGCTATTTCCAATGAATTCGCATAGTTATCATTTCTAGTTAACGCTGGAATATAATTCCCTCTGAGAATGTAATGATTATCTGGATTTCTTACATACAGATCATCTTCAATAGGTTCAAATCTATCGGCAAATACGTTAAAAGCAATATTGATTCCTTCCGATAATTCTGAGAATTTCTCCAAAAGCATTCCATATTGTTCACCTAATTCCGTAAGAGTTTGTCTATCGTCATTAATAAGTCCACCATGGATTAAATAGTCAATTTCTTCTTTAATTGTTGTATTTCCCATTTGTGTCAACATATTTATCTCTTCAACAGTATGACCTTCATAAAGTGATAAGATTATAAACTTTGTTAGATCCCCAAGCTTATCTATAATGACAGAATGGCAATAAACTTTTGCATTTCGAATTGGACAGTAAAACTTCATCTCAAACTCTTGGGAATGAGCTTCCACTTTTATGTTCTTTTCTATTTTTTTAGTATCAGTAACCTTGAGCCATTCTCTATTCGGTTTTATCATCCTAGGTCCATTTTGTTTCGTTGGCTGCCTTTCCTGCTTTCCCGCAGGAGACGGTTGAGGTACAGATGGTCTTACCGGTTCTACTTTCTTGTATAAGAAATCTAATATTCCCATCTCATTATTCTCCCTTCCAATACATGTATCCTAGTCTATATGTTTCTTAACTCAATCAATGATTAAAGCCATTGCTTGCCTATGCTCTCATCCCTTCTGTAAACATAGCAGTTTGCGCATCTGGGACTTATCTTTATGCACCCATACCATGGATTCCAAATTGCCATATAAATGCGCTCCCATTTTTATTAAGAGCACTTACGCTCCCATCACATCGTTTCTCACCTTATCTTATGAAATATTATACTCGCTTTCAGGCTGCTCCCACACCCATTTTAAGCAGATCACGATTTCACAAAAGCTTCACGCTTCCCCCACAAAATTTTAGTTTGGCTTAAGTAAGATTAGTTATCATAAGAACATCAAGAGGAACACAAAACCTCTTGGCGCCCCTCATAAGAACACTTTTCTTCATAAAACACAAGCTGCCAGAAACATGACAATCTGGCAGCTACCCCTCAAAAATTCAGCTGCAGAAATGCAGCTTTTATTTATGATTCCATCCTTCCAAACTGAAGTACTCTTCGCACCACTCTCTATTACTTATACATCCATCTGAATCATAGAATTCACAACTTGGATCGTCATATATAGCACCACCTGGACCAAGTAATTCTGACCAGTACTTAACATTTCCCGCTTTGCACTCATCAGAAAGCAAATTCGCCCTCTCTGTCCCAATATAATAAACAGCTATTGATCCAGCTTCACTATAAAGAAACACATATAATCCCAACTGTGGATTATACAAATCTTTCCCCTGCTGTATTGTAGTCAGCATATCCTCTGCAGAATCAAATCTCATCACATTCTCCATTCATTACTTGAACATAGTGCTTACTATCTGATACTGCGATATGCTGGCAATCATCTTCCCAAGTTCAGCAATCATCTTGTTCTGATTATCCAGCAATTGAATGATTTTCTCGTTCTGAGTTCTGTTTTCAAAAGCCAAGAGCTTGATTGTTTCTGTAAGCTCTTCAATTGAGGTTGCCCCTTTTCCTTGCCCCACAGACCAACCACAGTCTGGGCAGAAACTATCATTACCACTTAATTCTCTTCCACAATTTGCACATTTAGCCATAATGAACCTCCTTAGCTCATAGCAATAATCCCCGCAAGGATTATTATCACTGCCGCAAATAGCAATTCCGAACCGAATCCCGAATATAAATGATGTTTAACAAACATATACGCCTCCAGAGTCAATTCCATTAGTTCCTTATAATTTATTAATACCACCTCATGTGTCCAATAATCCCCTCTGTTAACAGTCGCTCCACATCTGCATTTCCGCTCTCAGAACGTGAAAAAGCGCTCCCTGCCTGATCGAATTTACATCAAGCAATGAGCGCTAGGTATTTATGCACCTTTCCACACACTATTTACTTATTCTCAGCATCAAACTTAAATCTTCACTTTTTTCTCTTATCATCAAGCAGAAAACCTGCCAGCAATATCACCGGTACAGCCAGCACAGACAATAATGCCATAGCTCCGTACTCAATACCGGACTTATTACTGTTTTCGCTTTCATTTCTTTTATCCTTATTATCCATGCTGCCTCCTTCCAAATACATTACTGTAATTTTCACTATACCTGAAACAATAAAGTCTGCAAGCTTTTCATATTTAATAGTCCATCAGAACACATTTACATTCCTTGCAGATATATCCAGCATTTCGAGGTTTCATCCATCCATTCCCCAAATTTATCTGCACTCCACCCTCTGAAGCAGCCTTTTTAGCAGTCAGGAGCTGTGGGAATACACGGTTAAAAACATCCGATGTTGCCCAGAAAAGCACCGGCCATCCCCTGGATGTATTCGCACTAACACTGATCTCTCCTTTTGTCATCTCATTTCCGCATTTAGGACATTTCATGCAATCTCCTCCAAACCATTGTTATCTGTTGTTATGATAATTATACAAAAACCTGATTACGCAATGCATATCCGCTATGGTAAAAACTAAGTATCTATTCTTCTAATAGTGCAAAAAAGAACGGCATTCTTTTCATGTAATCCTTAAGGTTAGTTTAAGGTGAGCATTATATATTATATACATCGAGAGGCGAAAGCCTTTTGGAAAATCTTTTATAGAATACTTTTTTCATAACATAATACTGCCGGGTAGTTAACGCCCGGCAGAACCCCTTCAAAATAAAATCGCCAGGATCTTCTGCTTTGATTACTAATCACAGAGGATTCTGACGTTCCCTATTTTTACTCTGACATATCAATATGCTATCCCTTCAGCATCAAGTCTCAATCTGTAAAACTCCTGCAACCATTCAGGCTGTTCCTGCACTGTCTTAGAAATATCCCTTAGAGTCCTTTTTCCAACTCTCCTATCAAAAATCGCCAGCATCCTTATAACCGGATCCTCATCGGCAATGCTATCCTTTATATCCTGATTAAGATACTTTTTTATGGAATAGGGAACTAAACAAGAGTCAACGATACCATCTTCTGCTGCTCTGATCCTACCCTTTTCTTCTGCAGCAAGATTTACCTCCTGATTGATTATTTCCCCATCATCAGTCCACTCCCGTCCAGGAATATTCTGCTCCCTTTTAACTTCAGCTCCATACCTGAATATTGCCATTTCATTATATGGATTTGCCTGAAAAACTTCCTTCCCATCTATTCTTACAGCAAATCTTCCATAATCATCCGGTGCTCCATGATAATTTGTCCTGAAATATTGAACTCTGTTTTTTAAGGTCTCACATAAAAGATCCTGCTCAAGTTTTTTCCTTATACTGCTCCAAGACTGTGGCATCACTCATCTCCTTCTTCTCTGTCAAATATATAGTCCTTTGCATCCAACTCCTCTTCCGTCCCGAAGATCGTGAGCTGTTTTGCATTCTTAGTCATTTCATCGTAGGCCGCTCGCTCAGCCTCTGTTAATTCTCTTATTTGCAACAATAAACCCTACCTTTTTTGATAATACACGTAATATCCCTTCAAACAACTGCCGATATCTATACTGTCACAATCAATCTTTGGAGGAATATCTGATATGAAAAGAGATAAAATCGCATGCTCCTGCAAAAACGTTAATTATGGCAAAATCCTCGATGCTGTCAAAAACGGTGCAGATACATATGAAAAAGTCCAGGAAGTAACTGGATGTGGTACCGGCTGCGGAAAATGCCGTGACTTCATCACTACAATGACCCGCGATATCATTATGTTTCCCGAAGATTACGCATGATCATATCCCAGATATTTCATAACAGTCTCAAGCCCTTCCATCGGAACACAGAACGTTCCGTCACGATGTTTGCAGCCTTCAAGCACTTCATCTATATCGAACCACTTAACTCCTTCAACTTCCTCGGTCTGGAGGACAAGCTTCGTCTCATCCACTGGCTTTTCATAGACATATACAAAAGCTACCTCATTGTCTCTAAACATCTTTCCATGAAATTCCATCTCATACTTGATATGGAACTTACCGGCAAAAGTAAAGTCACCCTCATGAGCTTTTATTCCCAGCTCTTCGAACAGTTCTCTCTGCGCTGATTCCAGCGGATCATCACCTGCCTGGATGTGACCGGCTGAAGAAGTATCATACATCGATGGAAACGATTCCTTGTTTGCGCTTCTCTTTTGCAGTAATACCTGGTATGAATCACCAGCTTTACGGACTATCCATGTATGAGCAGTTCTATGAGAAATCCCCTTATCATGCGCTTCTGATCTTGTGACTGTCCTGCCCACAGGAAAGCCATTATCATCTGTTACATCAAAAATCTCTTCCAAGAAAATATCCCCCTCGCTTCATAATGTATCAATATTATAACGTAAAAATCCCCAGAGCATTGACCAAAATCGATCTACTACTCCAGGGATTATTTCCTTTATACATTTATTAATTTTGAAGAATCACAGTGTGAAAGTAGCTCCGAATGCAACTGTCATTTTCTCTTTATTGTAGAATGCTGAAAGCTTCTCAAGGCAATCATCATACATTTTACGAAATGCTTCGTTTCTCTGCTCTCTCTTAACTTCTGCTTTTCTTGTATCCTGAACATCGTTAAATCTCATAGTATTTACACCCTTTCTTAGTTGTGGTATATGTTAGCCGTTTGGCTGTTTCTTTTTTCTTTCTGAGCTTATAATATTACTTCCTGACTTTTTAAAACACAATTTTCGTTGGTTTTATTATCTATTCATTGCGTGTCCTCTCTGTAGCTGTATGTAATTATGTTATACATCACTCAGCAATATCCCCATATCAATTTAGTTGGAATTTTATAATTTTTATCAGGCTAATTTTCGAACGTCCTCGAGGGTCCTCGAACGCCCTACGATTGAGGCCCATTCGATTGAGGGAGTGACACTAGAAAACGCAACAAAGCGCCAGTAATCCCATTTTCTGAGGATTATTGGCGCCATTTTATTTTATAAGGAGTACAGCCCGGCTGATCTCACAAAATCCCCTACCAGACTAAATGCCATGTGGCTACATACCCTACTACCCAGAGGATGGATCATTTCATTCTGATATGCATTATGACAAACAAAAACAACTATTTGTATATAGCTTAAAAATCAAAATCATCAAAATCGTCAGCATCAAAACCTGCATCCTCGAGGGCTTCACGTCTCTCATCCGGATCCATCATCTCCAGATTATCCCTGGAAAGGCCAGCCATTTCAAGCTCGTCCTCGAGTTCATCTTTCTCATCATCAAAATCGGATGAGTCATCATCCGATTTGAAAACTGTATCATTTATAAAAGCCCATTCACCGGCATCTATATGCCCGTCATTATTCAGATCAAATGGAGTATTTCCAAACATATCATCAAAAGGTCCCTTCATAGCCAGCTCCTTTCTAATCAGTGATGATCATTCCAATAATCTTCAGCTGCATCATAAGCTTCATCTTCATCATCGTAGTCATCTTCATAGTCGTAGAATTCTTCATATTTATCATCAGCAAAATCCTGAGCGGATTTATAATCGTAAACATCATAGGAATCATATTTCTTCTTGGAGCTTGAATATGACTTCTTTGAAGTGCTCTTCTTGCTGCTGTATGAAGAGCTGCTTGATGTTGTTGTAGGCTTATGCTCATAACAGTAAATGCTGCCGGTACTTCTCTTCCTAGTACATCCAGACTTAGCGCAATGGCCTACGGAAGTACTTGTATAAGACTTGGTACTGCTTGAAGAACTCGTAGATGACTTATGGACATAACAATATATGCTTCCGGTGCTTCTTTTTCTGGTGCATCCAGATTTAACACACTGGCTGTTATATGCACCTACACTCATCGGTATACTTGCAAATATGGTAATCGCTACAGCGAATGCTGTCACAAGAGTAATTATAGTCTTCTTCATGATCCCGCCCTCCATAACTTCTCTGAAAACGGTGTGGTATCTCTATATACAAGATAATCCTTTTGGGTTGCCAGTTACATATCCACTTAAGCAAAATACATGCCTTTATTTCTATATCATGTTACTCTCCATGAAGCCATCCCGTATCCTGATTATAAGGAATATCCGGATAATCCTTCTTAAGCTCGTTCTTGAAAAGCACTATATGCAATAGCACCGATAAAAAGGCTGTCAGTTCAATATATCCAATCCAAAACACAATAATATCAGAATGACTTCCTATAAAACTTCTTAATACAAAATCAATATATTCCATTCTGCACTCCCCTCATCAATCTTTAGCATATTCCCCATACAACCGTAACTGTATCAGTTATATCGATATCATCTGGCTCAATATCCATATCATAGCCATCAGTACTGCATTTTGCAGTTTCACAACAGAGCATATCCATGTGCATAGGAGCGATTTCCATATTGATCTGCCCCCAGGAATAATCAATAGTCTGTATATCTCCAAGCTTTACTCCTGCAGCTGCGGTCAGTATTTCAGCTTTATCCCTTGAATCCTTAACAGCTTTACCAAGCAGTTCGTTCTTAGCAGCTGTCTCATCCTTCACAAAGAAACTGATTCTGAACTCAGGACGTATTATCAATGCATTCGCAAGGGAATATAAAATCTTTCCGAGCCTGTCATTATCAGACTCAAACTCAACCTTAAGAACATGCCTGAATCTATATCCGACGAATCTACTTTTCCAATCGCCATTTTTGTCATGATAACTCTCATTCTCAACCTCAACATTAAAAGAAAGAGTCTTAACATCTTCACTTGAAAAATCATGCTTCTTCAGTATTTTTTTTAATTCTTCTGTATCCTCCGATGACTGCTTCAACGTACTGGAATATTCCTTTTTCACGCCTTCCAGAGTAATAGTAATTCTGGTCATATCAGGCCTTACTTTAAGATTTCCTTTACCGGTGATACGTATTGTTCTCTCGATTGCCATAATTCTGTCCCTCCTACTATTATGCCAACGCTAATCCTGCAAACAAATCTCCCATACAGAAACTAAGATGATCAACATCTTCTTTTCTAGCAGTCTCATACAGCTCATTGAGCCTGTAATCAGGATCTGTCTCTAGCTTTGTAAAAAGAACTGCTGTATTGGCAGCATCCACCAGACCATCATGTGCTCTTCCGTCAGGTGCTATGTTAGATATGAAAAGTGCCTCCTCAAGGCTATATGCCATTCTTCTATCCATCTTCCGTCCGAAGGTCTTCTGACAATCAATCCAGTTTGCAAAGATAATCTCAAGGCGATCATCCTCGATACCCTTTTCAAATGTTTCACGGATAATCTGCTTGGGATCAGAATTGCTCCAGGATACACATCTGACATCATCTGCCGGCAGCCAATCCAAAAAGGATTCCAAAGCATCTTCAAAACAAGGAGCATTCTCAACATCTCTCTGAGAAATACCAGTCAAATTCTCGATAAAGCTATCTATGTAACCAAATTCAGGCTTAACATACGTATTGAACTCATCGATAATCTCATAATCCTCATCAAGAAGGACTGCGCCAATCTGAATGGTTTCCTGACGATAGTTATAGCCTATTTTCCTATAAGCCTTAGGAACCATACACATTTCAAGATCTATAACTGCATATTTCATATATATTTCCTCTTAACACTCCAGTAGATTTTCTTATGCATCATTATCATTGCTGCTACTGACTACAGTTTACTTAATATGCTGTCCTATAACTATACCTGTATAGTCGAATTCCTGTTTGTTTCTCAATCGCAACTGGACTAATCGCGAGGGTAGCCAACTAAATATCAGTCTGAATGAAAGGTATCTTTGGTTTTTCCTTTCGCATCTCAATTCTGAATTTAACAATATGGACCAAGAGTGAAAATTCCATATATGTTTCTAATAGACTAAGGAAGAATTCCCAGCGCATCCCTGCCATTGCAAAAAGATTCTCCATGAATATATTAAAATAGTATAGTAAATCAGAATTCAAAAACACGATATAAAAACCAAACATTATGACTCCCTCCTAAACATCTTCATCCCAATCTCCCATAGCCCAATGCCACGCTTCTCTATCTTCCCTATCACGCTCAAGTTCTTCCTGCCTACGGTAGAATTCTTTCTTTTCAGAACGCGACATATTCTTTGTGAGTTTTTCTATTTCATGGTCTGTTAACCTTACATCATGTTCATCATCACTTGAAAAAAATCCGAATAATCCCATATATACACCGCCTTTCACAAGATTCAATCGTCTGTAGCAATAATGTCAAGAAACCCTTTTCCATATCCCTATTGGCACATCACCCTTTTTATATATCATTTCAATGTCTTCACCTCTTCTTTTAAATCCGACAAGCTCGAAAATATAACCAGCATTATCTATTGCCTCCATGATTTCCTTGTCAGATGGATTTGGAGGAAGCAGAATATGCATCTTCATTTCGCAAATGCTTTTATAATGCCAGTTTTCTTGCTCATCCTGAAACTGTTCCAAGTATTCAAAGATTTTATATCCTTGCATCGGCCACACTCCCTAATTTTTCATACTCATCACGCGTCATAGAATATACTATGATGTTTTCTCTATCATCACTTTTGCGATTATAGAAGCGTTTTCTTAATCTTGTTTCTTCAGAAAAACCTATCTTTTCCAGCATCCCTCTTGATGCTTCGTTTGTTTCTGCGACTTTTGCCTCAATTATATAGAGATCATCGTTCCCAAACCCTTTTCTCATAACTGCATTTACAGCTTCATAGGCGTATCCTTTTCCTCTAAACTTTTCGCCTATAACATATCCAAGTTCTCCGTATTTTTGCTCACTGCATGGAATATCCAAACACACATATCCTATTGGCGTTTTATCCTTCCGCAAGCAGATACTGTAATTATTGATTTTCTTTGACATATCATCACAAAACTGTGTCATCTCATCTACATTTTTAAGCGGAAATCCAGGCAAATACTCCTCCAGAGAACCACCCTTTCCCCAATTTTCATAGCATTTACTTGCTTCTTTTTTACTAATTTGCAATATGATCAATCTCTCAGTAAAAAGCAACATTCTATCTTCCTCTACGCAACATCGTTTTGGTAATTCTCTTACCTGCACAGCTGGTTATAATACTCATGAGTACAATATAGTTTCTTTCCCTTATTAGAAATAATGTAATCAAGCTGCCCGTTTGAAATTAAACTATCCATCAATCTTCGTGTTTCATCCTTTGATAGACTTACATACATCCCATAATAAGGTTTTGTTACAAAGAACGGAGCAATGTAGGCTGATTCCTTTCCCACCAAAATGTTTCTTATTGTTGTAACATATGAGTAGCCATTGTATTTACTACGAGTATTCTCAAGATCTCTAACCATTGAAACAAGTAAACTATCATCTACGTTTTTCATTGATTTTCTCCCTCCAACTTTTCAGATGCTACATAACAAATCCATTTTCTTTGATAAGCCTCCTAGCAATCATCCGATTTATCTCCTTTCCCTTTATTGTGATTGCTATAGATTTTTTCCCATTAGAGAAGATGCCATGATCTCCTCTAATCCGAACCAAATTAAATCCATTCTTATTAAGAACTGTTATAAAATCTCTGGTTTTATAAATTCTCTGATTACTCATGGCAAGCCTCCTCTCCTACTACTTTTCATCTAAGAACACCGGTCGTTCTTTATTCTGATTTAATTTTACTGTTTAATTATTTTTTCCTAATTAAAAAAACTATGCGAACATAATACCCAAAGTCCGCATAGTTTTTTACATCTCAGGATGCTATTCCCTGCACATCTGACAGAACCAGCGTAGAGAGCTTTTCATTACTCAAATCAGTCTCATCGAACAATCTGTCCGCCTGGTTCATCATTGCTGTCTCAAAGAAATTCCTTACCTCTCTAGCATTTGCAAAGTTCTTTCCATGATTCTGATACATCTTTTCAAACACAGATGAACAGTGCTGGATCACTTCACCAGTAGGAACATACCCTGAGTTTTTGCACATAAGCTTGAATATCTCAAGAAGCTGTATGTCGTTGTAGTCCTCAAAGTTAATGTACTTATTAAATCTGGAACGAAGCCCAGGATTTGAGTCAATAAATCCAGCCATCAGCTCTGGATAACCCGCAACTATAACAATCAGATCTTCCCTATGGTCCTCCATCTGCTTCAGTAATGTATCAACAGCTTCCTGCCCATAGTCATTCCCACTATCAGAATATGTAAGAGAATATGCCTCATCAATGAATAGAACTCCACCAAGCGCTTTCTCAACAGTTTCCTGAACCTTTAACGCAGTCTGACCAACATACCCTGCGACAAGCCCGGATCTATCCGTCTCGACAAACTGTCCCTTAGAAAGTATTCCCATAGCATGGTATATTTGTGCCAGTAATCTAGCCACTGTGGTTTTTCCTGTACCCGGATTTCCATAAAACACAAGATGATTCGAGACAGGAATATCTTTAAGGCCACGTTCCCTACGGATTTTCCTTATTTCCTGCATATGAATAAGTGTATTAACATCTTTTTTAACACTCTCAAGTCCAATAAGACTATTCAATTCATCCAATAGCTCCGGTAAACTCTTCTCCTTATCTCCAGATTCATTGAACTTTGGCAGAATTTCTCCAGGATGAACATCGCTGACATCAACCACACCCTCAACCTGATCAGAAAAAGCTGCATGCTCTCTTTTATAATTCTTCAGCATGGACATGTAAGTCGAAAAGTCCTCAATCTCCTGCCTGTCAGCATCCCCATCACATACAATGAATTCCTTCCCGAGGCAATCAAATACATCTATAAATGACTGAGCTACAGAATATGAAACATCCAGTTTATCTCTAAATACCGCATTATCCTGATCCACAAGCCTTATTAGTGTAGCCGGAGGAGTACTTTCATAGTCTGTAGAGTATGTCCTGTTCTGATCAATGTACTTCCTTAATTCTTCCGGGGAATAATGCAGATTAAAGTATTCCTGTAAAAAATCAGCCTCACTCTCAGATATAGTTCCATCAGACGCCGAAATATAGGATATGAAATCAACAAACTCTGTCTTTAGGGTATTCTTCTCCAAGCTACCAGATTCAATCGCACCTGATGCTGCTGAATTAGGGTCACATAATTCAAATAACTGCTTTATTGCTTTCTTTAACTCTTTATTCATTCTTGTTTCCTCTCTTTCACAGAAAACGTTTCTAACTTTAGCACTTCTTAGGAGCTGCTACTCCCTTCTTTGAGGCAATGATTGTTTGCATCATTCCTTTGCGTGACATAGATGCTTTACATGGTCTGTTGTTAACCCAATACCTCTCAATCATGCCTAAATAATCCTTAGCACGCGTTATTCGCTGACTGTTAACTATCTTTGCCTTATTGATAGAAGAATCTGCCAGAAACCTGTATATATCAAGCATGCTTTCTGCACAGTTAAGATCTGTTTCTGTGCCTGAAAGCGCTTTATCTGCTTCTACCATTAACTGAAAAGTATACGGGACAGAACTTCCATATTTCCCAGACTTAACACCTCCGCCAGCAAGGTACTCATCTATATTCCATTTTGTTATCTCAATCCCACAGTCATAGCCAATCTCACGCATTTCGTCCCAGTCAATTTCATCATCAGCCGTAGCGAGATACATTAGAAAAAGCGCAATCTCTACTCTGATACCACGATCGGATTCTAATGGTGCACCTCCCTTTTCAAATATCATCATTGCCAGCTCCGACACCTTATCGACATACGTCTTTACAGAATATCCTTCCATATCACGTCACCTCCATTACCCACATTGAGACATCTTTTCAGCTTCCTTTAGTTCTTGATCCAATTCGTCTATACGCTTGTTAAGCTCCTCAATAGTTGCCAAAAGATCATTTATAATGCTTCTAAGTTCTTCCTGCTTTTTCTTTACTGCTTCATCATCGTCGAGAAAGTCCTTTGCGTTGTACGGGAAACTATTCTTGATTTCACTAATCTCAGATACCAAAAAGTCCCTCTGCACTATAAGCCTTCCCAATAATGCTTTAAGCTCCGCTATGCCTTCTGCACTGTTCTTATATTTTTCTGAAACATCTGAGCCATCGATAATATCAACAATTTCTCTTAGCCTATTTAGGTTTCCTTCCTGAAAAGCAGTCTGAGCATCATAGAATAGCTGTTTTTCCTCTTCTGTCTGATTTGGATTACTGTCAGGATGTAGCTTTTTATTTATATATCTGTAAAGTCTCTTCAGCTCCTTGTCTGGAGATTCTTTCTTTTTGCCAGCTCTATCATCTCGTTCTTCATCCTCTCTCGAAGTATAGTCGCTGCTTTCCTCTTCAGATTCCTTTCCATCTCCATCATTGTCTGAATTAGTCTCATCATTTCCTTCTGTATCAACAGAATCTTCCCGCTCTGTACCCTGGTTCTTTGTCTCTTCCCTTGCTTCTGCCTGTCTTTCATTCTCCTTATCTTGCTCAGCTCTTCTCTGAGCATATTCTTCATCATTCTTAATATCCTCAGCCTTCTGATTCAGCTCCTCATAAAACTCAGACAGTTCATCATCCGCCCTTTGTTCAGCTTCCTCATACGATGCTTCTCCGGCTGTATTAATTGCGGTCTGCAGAAAACTGATAATCAGTCTCAGCCTCTCTATTTCCAGGTTATACATCATGATCTGATACTCAAGATTCCCGACTTTATGATCATAATCAGCTTGGATTTCTCTGCATATATGAAGCTTAAGATCATCTCTTTCTGCCGAAAGTGCAGCAACTATACCCTTCAGCTCCTGCACCTTTTCTACCAATCTTTCATATTCGCTTTTTGTTAGAATGATTTTATTAGCGTTATTATCCATAGGCCCTTACCTCTGATGCTCCTTATCCATCTTAAAAAAGCACATATATAAAGAAGTCCATAGAAGCAAATATAGGTTTTCCTTCATCATGTACACTTCTTACAACTCCATATACAAGATTCCCCGCATCCATCAAATTAGGAATAAACTCACAATTATAGTGATACAGGTATCCGAGCGACACATCATCCATTGTGTATACCATCACTGCATTCGGATCATCTTGATTGTCTGGTTCTCTTACAAACTTCAGTTTGTCACCAGGTCTTATCCTTGATAGTTTTTCTGACGCATCTTCCATCTTTTTCAAATCATTGGCAAAACCGATATCAAACCTTGTGCCAACATTATCATCATGCTCATCTATATTAGGATCGTCGCCCTCTCCAAGCAGAATCTGGGAATCACTGCCTATCATTTCTCTTATTTCACCTGATAAGTACAAATCCAGCACCAGCGCATTTCGTCTGTTAAATGGTTCTACCAGATTTATTTCTTTTACCTCTGCCCTGACATTCATTCCAAGCTTCAGCAGCTTTATAACCAGCATGTCTTCTCTTGATTGCATGAAACCCATGCATTCTCCATCATAAGCATCCACTCTTATAGACTCATCATCCTCCATGCGAGTCTCACCTGTGTTGTCATCGGTCACAGACACTCTCTTCTTTGTATAAGCCAGTTTTATTGGATCCCCTATTCTCAGCCCACATAATATTTTCTTAAGCCTCAGTTCATCACGAAGTCCAAAGATTCTGGCACAGCCAAGGTGTACCTCCTCAACATCAACCTCTGGCTTTGCGCATTCATGATTAAGCCACTCCTTGAATAACGCATCTATCTCATCCGGTTCCTGATCATAATAATCAGAGCTCATATCATAGGAATAATCATCCATAACTATGTCGATTTCAGGACTTTCTGCCATAAATATAGTTCCCTGCTCAGTCTTCCTAAACTTTGCGGTACTCCTTAGCACCGCACGGATGGACATTCCCGAATCCAACATCTTAGAAATCATCCCTGTAATCCGTCCATTAACATAGCCAATCGTCTGCTTATCCGCTGTTATTATCTGAACCGTGTATTTTCCATCTTTATGCTCATCAGCCTTGTGAACAAATCTAAGATTGTCACCTATCTTTTGCTGATTAAGCAGCAATATCTTGCTTCTATCAATGTATGCAACGTCAATCTTGTCTCTAAGCAAAAGCATTTCTTTTGACTTAGTATTTCTGACCGCAACCCTGCCAGCTCTCAAAGCACCTAATGGAGACAATTTTCTGTCATCAACCAACGTTACTCTTATGTTAAAAGGCTTCCAGGATCTGTACTCATTCATAGGAATAGAAGTATTTATCATATTCACATGAGCAACAAGCTTGTATCCGTTATGGATAAGAGACGCACACAGCTTATCCGGCTCTTTATCAAGCATTCCAATACTCCCACCGGATTCTTTACAAACCAGAATTGATCTGCCGCTCATATTTAGCTTATATGGAATGCCACCTTCCCTAAGAAAAACCTCATCACCAACCCTAAGATTCTCTATCTCCCGGTAAAAGAGATTAGTATCATCCGGGCCATATACAAGGAAAACTCCCAGATCTATTTCCTTTGGCTCAAATGACTTAAAAAAGTTCGTTCCACTAAAATGCATAATCCTGGAGAAGTCATTAGCCGTAAACTGGCTGATAGCATTTTCACTCATATTGGAGTCTCCTTCCTTAACAGCAAAGCTGCATCAACAACATAATTACTAAGAAACAGCCCCCAACTTTTTTCATCCCCATAAACCGGCATCAGTATTCATAATCGAATTCATCTGCATCTAAACCGGCATCCTCCAAAATTGCTCTTCTCAAGCCAGAATCCACATGTTCCAAATAAGCTCTATTAATTCCGGCATAAGAAAAAACATCATCTATCAAGTCCTCCGGCCTTTCCTGCTCGTTTTCGTAATCTTCAAAGTCAACCTCTATTTCGCATTCAGGATCATTGATAAAAAAGTCTCCCTGATTTGCTACAAGAATTCCATCCAGACAAGAATCAAAAACTATATCTTCCAATGAATTAACAAACATTATGCTTTCCTCCTATTCAGCGTAAAACTTCAGGTTTCCTTTTACTCCGTTCTTTGTAGTTTCAGCAGATACCTCAATGCTATATTCGTTCATAATAGCTACAAAGATCAGAAACTCTATAGCACCTATCGCTGCTAAAGCTACGACATTGCCGCCAGTAACTGGCATATTTATATTTGGCAAATTAACTACTCCGTTCATTTCACACCTCCCTCTCATGCAGCAACTTTCAAATCATAGTATTCCGAAAGATACGGAAGCATGACATTCAGGTAGTTTACAAGCCCCATAACTCCGTGGTCTCTTGACCTTCTAGTTGATATTTCATTCACTCTGATACCTGATTTACACAAGTCATATGTCCTTTGCGTATATCTCCTACTGAATGCATATATTTCTTCCTGTCCAGGCATTACCAAAAAATAATCTATAAGTTTATCCTTGCCTGAAAAATTCTTTATTCCAACCAGCTTTACCTTTTCTTCTAATATTATTTTTTTCATTTTTCTTGCCCCTTTCTCACTTTGACTCATAGTACTGATACTTGTAACATTCCCAGCAATACCAAACATCGCATCGCCAACATGGAGCTCCGCAACTCATACATCTGTCTCCAGCTGAACGTCTACCGTTTACATTTGACTTTTTTCTCACCTTTGCCATGTCCTTAGCACCTCCGTTTTGTTTACAACATATCTTTGTTATGATTTGATGATACGGCAATCAGCTTTTTTACTAATTAAAAAAACGATGCGAAAATGATTTCTCAAGTTCGCACCGTTTTTTACACTCAGTGTTTTATCCTTTTCCCACACTTCGGACAAATAGGAATGTATTTAATTCTATGATCTGGTTGTTCTTCAAACTCAAAATCCGTTATTGTGAGCCTGTCAAAAATAATTTCTTTCTTAAGCATTAAATCGAAGTAATCCATATTCCTAATATCATCTCGTTTTATCTCTACAAATGGTCTGACCCATTCGTAGCTCATTCCACAACCATCAGCATGCTTGGTTTTACCAAAGAATACGCCACACTCCGGATTATTACACATCCAGTTATCTTTGCCCTCATCCTGACAACCCTTCGAGCCACAGATAGGGCATCTAATATTTTCGCTACTCCATTTTATCTGCAATCTTGCAGAATGCATTGAAACAAGTTTCATAAGTCTTTGAGCTGAGTTTATTTCAGATTGAGCGGCAGGTATTATTCCAGCCTTATAATCGCCCCATCGCTCTGCATCTTCATCACAATACTTCTCTCCATAGTTCAAAAGTCGTGAAATAAGTTTGTCCGATTTAATGCTTTTCCTATAATCCACTAAATCGATAGGAAACATAAATACTACTCTATCCTTTATTGAATCAAGCGCGGTCTGTGTAAACTTATCCACAGCAGCTTCTGTATTTTCAATTCTTGCAAACTGAGGAACTATGCGTAAGGACTCTTTTCTTTGTTCCTTGAACCCATTGGATGAAAACAATTCTTCAAGCCCAATTCTCCAAACTTTATCTACTTCATCTAATAAACGTTTTTCTTGTTGTGTTAGCCCCTTTTCCTCTGACTTACTAAAGTGGAACAGATTTTTCATTTTTTTCTGTTCTGTTGCATTTGGCTTTGAAGTAAAAATGATTTTTTTTTCAGATTTATCTATCATTGCTCCATTAGGAAGTGCCGCCTTTATGTCATCCAATTTCCCAACAGCCTTCGCAGGAATCAAATATTCTACTGATTTTTTTTCTATAAACTCCAGGTATAATCTCTCATCACTATCAGCTTCCGAAATTGTCTTCAAATGACATATCACTGTTTCTGATGAAAATGATGCGTCAACACTCAGTATGCCGCCTTGACTCATCTTAATCTTTGAACCTGAATCGCAGTTATATTCAAGCAACTTAAAGACATACAGAAGAAGCACTGTAATATACATCTGGTAACAATTGTTATAGCTTAAATCAATAGATTCTTGAACTCCCTTATCGTCTTGATGAATCTGGACAATCTGCCTTTGGATTTCACCCCAAAGTCTGTATAAAGCATTATATCTGGAATCCTTTTTTAGAATATTTGTTGGCTGAATATTCCTGCTGATTCTTTTCTTTTTATCAATACTCCTATAAAATTTCGACGCTTCTACAGTAGAAAAACTTCGCTCGAGCTTTTGCCATTGCCCCAGAAGATCCTTCAATGTACCATTTTCTTCAGTCTTTTCCACAACATCATAATCTGGTAGTAGCTGTTCAAAAATTCTTACTCGTTTATAATCTGATAGAGTCTCGCCATATGCATTCCAGTCTATGGCATTATCATTCTGTTGTATAGTCTTTTCAAGACTGACTACCTGCCTATGGACATATCTAAGCACATCGTCCACAGCAATCCTGAAAAACAGGTTTTCATATATGTTTATTTCATCTTCATATACGTCTGTTCTCAGTCTGTTAGGCACCAATCCGTTTAGCGTTCTGGCTTTCCAATGTTCTGAATGGGATGCAAGATGATCCATAGTTCTGGAATTGATTCCTTTAACTATATTGACATCCAATACAGCCTCCTCGCTTTTCAGGCTTTTCTTCGGATGCGAACATATATCCATTACCATCGGGACTACTTCTGCAATTTTCTTTAACAAAGAATGATCATCATACCCTGCATATGGTGTTTTCTCAATGATAAGAGGCACTCTGTTATCTTTAATTGCATCATATAACGCTTCTACCGGATATTCTTTGCCGGCATCAAATGCTTCCTTCATCTGCTCTTTAAATTTAAAGAGATTAATTATATCCTCCTCATCCAAAGATATCGTGTTCTGTAAGATAAAAGAATATTTGAAATAGTCAGAATTATGCCACACAGTAATATTACAGCGATTTTGCTTATCAAAAAGTATAGGAAATGCATATTGCCCAGAACCAATAAACTCTTCCTCACAATAGTTCGATGCTATTTTCACACTTTCTTCATCTTCAAGCCTAATAAGAAGAGTGTTATCATATAAAAGCAAATCCATTTTGCAGTTTTCTTCAGGCAGTTTTTCCATGCCAATGGAATTCTTAACAAATATCTGCATTATACATTACCCTGAAATCTTTTCACGTAGCTTTTCTATTTTATTGATACTCTGCTTAAACACGCCATTTCCATATATTGTATTCAAACCATTTTCCAAGGTCTCAAGCCTATTCAAAAGATATGGCTCATACCTTTCATCTAGTTTTCTGAGAATCTTATGCGTCAAAAGATAATCCACAGCTGCTTCCTTTGTTCCGCCACAAGCAATATATACAGGAACAAATTCTTCCATCTGACTCATTATTCTATTACCAAAAGTAATATCCATATCTTTTAGAAGATCATCTACCAGCTCAATCTTTTCTTTGTCAGACTTGTTAAGCTTGTACTTTGTGGTGGATTTAGCAGCAGTAAAGAGGCCTAACACCTCATCCATATCAACAGAATACTTCTTTTTGCACTCCGCCTTAAACGGATCAACACGACTATCCATATCCAATACCTGCGCACGGTCATACACCTTGTCAGTTATGATTGATGTTGAGTCATCATTATTAGCTGTTCCTACAAACCATATATTATTGCTCACGATGACATTTGCTGCTTCATTTGAGTAATCCAGATACTTAGGCTTCTGATCCTCTGCTAATTCTGAATATCCTGACACAAGAGGCACAATCCATTCACTCTGATTAGGTTTTTCCAGAACAGATAAGAAATCTGCAAAGTAATACTCAATTCTGGCTAGATTCATTTCATCCAGTACTATAAAATACATCTTGTTCCTATTCTCAAGAGCAGATGCTTCATACAGGAATTTGGTAAACTCCGTTTCCTTGAATCTATTCGTAAAGTCATTATCATATCCAAGTAATTCTCTATTATCTCTCCATGAAGGCTGTACAGGCACAAACTTACACTCTGTTCCAAGCGCCTCTGCAACAAGTCTTGGAAGACTGGATTTTCCGGTTCCACTCAGCCCCTGTAGAATTAGAAGCCTTGATGCCCCTTCTGATGCAGCAAGAGAAGCCATGAATACCCTAATAGTATCGATGGAATAATAAAGCCCTTTCTTGGTCGCACCATAATTTCTTATGTATTCACAGAGCTCATCTAAAGAGCCCTTGAATCCGGATGGATTGAATATTTTCTGATTTTCTATCTCTTTATCAATATCAAGCAGAACCTTAAACTTGCTTTCCTGCGTACTTTTATATTGCTCGCTTATATATTTAAGCTTCATCTGAAGCTGATTATTTAGAGATTCTAATGAAGCCGCAGCAACACGAGCATTCTCAAGTTCACGTGTACTCATTGCATAAGCGCTTATTTTTGCTTCAGCCTCTGTTCTCTTTTGTTTTTCATCATCAAGAGAAATTTTTACAGACTCCAGTTCCTTAGTATTTGCTCGAAGTCTCTCAACTTCTTCCTTGGATGGCATGTTAGCTAATTCATCATTTCTGTTCTGTGCCTCTTTGAGTTGTTCTTCTAGCTCATGTATTTTCGACACCATTGATTCGCCATTATCATCAAGCAAAAATGTTGACGATTGAGCAACGCTAGCATCTAACTCTTTTATTCTTTCAGCATATGCTTCCAGTTGTTGCTCAAAATGCTCTTTTTCTAAAGTGAGCTTAATCACTTCTTTTTCATTGTACTGATTATACTTTGCTTTAAGCGTCTTTAAATATTCTGACTCTTCTTTTAACTCAGCTTCTTGTTCTGCTATATCTTCCATCTTTCTATCTAATTCCACTTTTCTTGATGAAAGCTCTGCTATTTTCTCCTTATATTCCTCAGAAAGCTTTTCGCGTTCCTCTTCAATAACTTTGTTTGCCTCTCGTATTTTTATCAATCTAATCTCTTCAGCTGAAGTTCGTTCATCATGAGCTTTATCAAGTTCATCTTCAGCCTTTTTACGGCATTCAGCGATAAAGTCTTCCAATTTCTTCTTTTCTCTTGCTTTCTCAGCCTCCCATTCCGCAAAAAAAACTTTCTTCTCTTTTTCTCTGATAGCCCTTTCATCCGCTTTAATTCGCGCTATCTCATCTGAAACTGCTGATTCACAAGTTTTCTTAACCTGCGCTTGAATATCCAAAAGTTCTTTAGCTTTCTTCTCCTGCTTATCTTCCTGCTCATTTAGCATCCTTTCTCTTAAATCAAGAGCAGATTGCCTTTTTTCGTAATCAGCCTTTAGGTTTGACTCGTTTTCTGTATATTCCTTTTCTAGATTCTTTTCCTTAGCTTCCAATTCTTCAAGTTTCTTAGCCACTCTCTCATCTTTAGCCAATTCAGCATCCATTTTTTCCTTTTGAATCTGTATCAAATCATTTTTCCTATCAACTTTAGACTTCTGGCTGTCATTTTTCTGATTCCCAAATACGGTATTTTTACCCTTTTTACCCATTTATTCGGCCTCCATATATCTGTTATAAAGAGCTGCAAAGTTTTCTTCAAACTCTCTATATTGTCTTTCTATTTCAGTTAGTGAGAACGACAAATCTGCCAACTCGTCTCCACCATGTGATGCAATGTTTCCTGCTCCTTTTCTCCTTCCCCCCTTATATGCCTTTAAATTTGATGTGTACTCTTTTATTGATAATGGCAACGAAGAAAGGCTTCTCAAAAGCTCCATAGATATCCCATTTTTGTTCTCCCATGCATCAATTAAAATCATAGCCATATATCCAGGTGCATTACCGTCGTCATCATTACATTTCAGCATGTTATTATATACACCTTTGTATTCTTTGATTATGTCCTCAGATAAAAAGGAGTACGACTTCACTAAAGTATTAAGTTTTTGACTATACTCCCAAAACTCCAACTTTTGGCAATCATACAAATACTTATTATGCTTAACCAACAACCTCAAACTTGCCTCATATGCTTTCCTCATATTATGTGCAAATTCTGCTGATTCATCCTCTCCATTTTCAAAACGATACCTACTCTTAGTCAGTAGCTCAATGGTCCTCTTTACTGCTTTATACTCAGGATCATTGCATACATATGGATACTTATCAAAAAGGTCTATATCCAAATCGTTACCGAAAGCAATTGAATCTTTTAGTTCTTCCTTTTTCTCCATCAGGAATAGCTGAATATCTTCTTCAAACCCCTTATCGCATGCTCTCATTCTGTTTATAACAGTTCTGAACCAATCATCCAGAATCTCACCGAAAGGTGAAATAATAATTATTTCATCAGGAGCATTTCTGTTGATTGCAATAAAACCTCTAGCCAAATAATACTCTGGAGAATCGTCCAAAATCGTTAGGTTTGTAACCTGATCTAATTCCTGCTTCTGTTTATCTTCCTCTTCCTTATCAGCAAGTGTTTTTACCTCTTCAACTACACTTCCGTCTTCCTGAACAGTCTCCCAATCAATCTCATCTTCAAATGGAATATAACCATCCATCTCATCTTTATCAACAGGAGTTTCTGAACAGTCGATGGTATTAGAGCCTATCTCTATACCAAGTCTCCTATTATTGCAAAGCTTAGCCCAGTATCTCAAAGCAGTACGCATTGCTGCGCTTTTGGGCTTTTTCCCGTAATTATTTTCATACTTTACTTCAATGGCACTGGGATCATCCAAGTAATAATCCGGCAGTTTTGTGATATCAAAAACCGGTATAACACTTTTTGTTACCATGTCCTGAATCATGTATATCTTTTTGTTTTTCTTTGATGCTTCCAAATCACTAAGATAAGGATTGTCATATTTAGCCACAATACTTTTTCCATCATTGCTAAGCTTAAGTTCCTTATATCTTTCGTCAAAATAGCCTTCATTTCTACATGATTCAATTGCTGCATCTATCAAATCCTTATTAAAGCCTATTTGCGAGCAGAGTACAGCCTTTGGATTATTTATGCCTTTATTAACAAGCTGTAATATCAAATGTTCCAAGATATTGATATTCTGAATTTCACTCTCAGGTATATAACATGTCCATACTGCTACAGGCCATGCTAAAGCTCTTCTTTCATTGGCACTGACATTTCTATAATCAGCACCAAAATCATACAATTTGGCCATATTACAACTCCTTTATAACATTACTTTTCTTGTACATTTCAAGTAATGGTTTTACATATTCGCGCTCACCATCGGACGCTACTGTTTTCGAATCCCCGACTGCAATAAGCAGTCGTTTTGCTCTACTAAATGCTACACAAAGTCGATTATCATTATTTAGGAATCCAACCCTGTTTTTCATGTCTTTCTCACTGTTAGCTCGAACAACAGAAAGTAAAACCACATCAAATTCCTTTCCCTGGAAAGCATCGACAGTGCCAACCTGAATTCTATGAATGTCACTTGGGAAGTTGTCTCGAACCATATCATTAAGTAATTCCGCCTGCTTGCTATAGAATGTAATAATGCCAATTTCGTATTCAGCATTTTTTGAAAGGATTTTTGCCAGCTCCCTCTGTATCAAATCGACCTCGCATTTCCTGCTAGCACTTTGTTTCTTTACTTCTGCCGGGAACTTTTCCGAAATAGGCATATCTATCCAAACCAGCGCACTATCATCATATAATCCAAGATTATGCTTCTTATTCTCAGGCTTACACATCGTATCCAGTTTGCCATCATAAAACACATTAACAAGATCACATATATCAGGATGCATTCTGTACTGTTCTGTCAGCATAGCAGTTCTGTTTATTCCAAGCTTTTTATCTTCAGAGCCAAGTAATGCATTTAATCTCATAAACAGCGATTCTTCCAATACTGATTCGACATTCTTTCCTTCCATCTTACTTGCCACTGCCTCTACAATGTCCCTTTCGACCATATGTGGAAGCTGCTTATGGTCACCAACCAAAATAATCTTTTTACCCATAGACATCGGGATAAGCAAATCTAAAGGATTTGATCTTGCCGCCTCATCCACAATCACAAAGTCATACTCATCATCAAATCCTTCCATAGATGGACTCAAATTAGGATTTGCTGACTGCTGACAAGTTGCAGCATTTATCTTTGAATACTTCTTTATCAATCTATCAACATTATTGCTATTAGTAAGCTCCTGCTTAAACTCCCATATAATATTCGTCAACGAGGCATCATCATTTCCCTTAGAAACTAATTCAAGACGATATCCTCTAATCAAATCCTGAATATCCTTATCAAGAAGCTCATTATTTACCGCTGTCATTTCAGGGCATAACGCTTCCAGCTTTTCGCAATCAGCCTTTAGCTTTCCTAAGTATTCTTCTAATTCAGGGCAGTCCTCTGTTATCTTCTCAAGTTTTTTCCAATAGTCAGGTATTTCATATTCAAGATCACTATCAAACTTCAAGTGGAGTTCTAGTTGTTTTAACTGAATTGCTCCGTCATCCAAAAAGGCTTCTTTACTTAGTCTCTGACCATTTATCAAACCAGGAAGCGGATTGTCATCACTTTCTGAACCATTACAAATTGACGCTAGTTCAGAAATAACCAGAGCATATTGTTTATGAAGTTCTGGACTTAATTCCATATCAGCAGCCAAGTTGTTACATTCTTCCAGACGAGCTTTAATTGCCTTATAATCAATGGTATCCTCAATAAGAACGAGCTTTTCAAACAATTCTCTTACCTTACTTCTAGAATTATCTTCCTGCTTTTCAAGCCATCCTTCGCATGAATCAATCATCTTATCAATCCAATCATAAATAAGATAATTACCTTCTTCTCTTCCTTTACGCACAGCAATTCGATTAACTGGAACTCCCCCATAATTAACCTCTTTAACAGCGTTATCTACAGCATCATGCTGCGTAGAGGTTATAAGAATCTTAGCCTTACTGTTCCAAAGTTCATCAATTCTTTTTACAATAGCTTTTATAACGGATGTTTTACCGGTTCCTGGCGGACCTTGAATAACTGCAATGTCCGGTGTATTAATAGCCACATCTATCGCATGCTTTTGCTTTTCAGTAAAGTGGTCTTCCTTATTTTCAAATACAGCCTGCTCAAGGTCTGCAGAAATAGGCTGATATCTTCGACCTATTACTCCAACCTGTGCACCGCCTTGAATTACACTTTTCAATCCAGGCAATCTGCATTTGTTAGAAAGAATATTCCTCTGAGCTTTCAGTCGACGCTTTCTTTGTATTTCAGATCCAGTCAAGCTCGGAAGAAGATAACCTGAAGAAGGTATGATACGAGTCGTATCCATATCTTCCTTTATCCTGAATTCGTTAGTATTAACACAGCTATAATCTATCTCAGAGCCCAAAACAGTCACTGATTTAAAATTATATCCAAGTGGATCCTGAGGATTTATGTTCTGAATGGCAACATAATACATATTGTCAGCGCAAAACTCTCGTCTTGTATAGCATTTATCAAGGGAGAATACAATAACACCATTAGCATATCTAAAGCCTTTGTATTTCAGGAATCCCATATCTGATGCTTCTTGCCTTATACTTTCCGTTTCTAGGTCGTTATATATATTCCACAAACTGATAAACTCATTATCAGAACTGATCATTTGAGCATACTGTTCATCTGCTCTGGCTGTCAGCATCGCTGCATCATTTATTTCATCAACAATCTCTATGTTCCCTTTTACCAACATTATTGGAGAATCTATCCTGCTTTTGTTGGTTCTCTTCATCATCTGTATCACATGAAGATAATGCTGAGGTGTCTCTGCAATTGTTACAGTATACTTTTCTCCAATTAGATGAAGTTTTCCTTCTTCATTTTCATTTTTATATGCAAAAAGAAACTTTCCTCCCTCATCAACAATCAACTGCTTTCTCATCTCACGCGCTGCTTTTTCCATCTCAATATCATTAGCCATAAGATCTGCAGCAATTGCCTGGTCAATCACAATTCTAAGAGGATTTTCCTCTTCATAATTTACAGCATCAGAAAATTCCATGAGTGTGAATGAAATATTAGCTCCATCTATTAAATCCGCTCTAAGAAGCCCTCTCCCATATGAAGAATGTAGTCTCGCTACAACGGTCTGCTTCTCAGCAGTAATCCCAACACGAACAAAGATACCATTCACATCTTTAATAAAAAGATCATCCTGCGGAATCTGATAATCGACTAATCCTACCTTTATTATTTCATCCGCGTTTTCAAGATTTGCCATGAAGCAAAACTCATTCGCAAATTTTATCTTATTACTTCTCATTGATCCTCCTGCTTGATTAAAATGAGTTTACTAATTTCTGTTGTTCCATAAAATTTCTCTATTTGCTTTGTGTCAATAAACTCAGCATCCGTAGTAATATCAATATTCTTATCCAGCACCAAATAATGTTTATCAGGAACATCCTCTATAATCGGTGGGCTATTCACTCCTTTTTTGTATGGCACTACTTCTATAGATTTCGTCATAGTTGAATCAATCAATTTTATCTTTGTATTAGAGAGATTGATAACTGCAAGTTTTCCATCGTTTGTTCTTGCCAAAGCAGCTAATGTATTATCTGACTCTAACGGAATATTTTCGTCAAAAAAACTCCGATTTATATACTTCATCTGTTTAGTGATTTCCATACTTCCTACTGTATCATCGTAAACATCCAATGGTTTCATCTCTGGAGCTGCATCTATAGGAATGAGTATCTTTCCATGTGTTTTAACCATATTCCTGCTTGTAATCAAATATACTTTTTTTATATGTTCATCACATAGTGGACAGTTACAGTCTTTTCCTGTGTAATAGTATTCTGCATCACAATCCTGATTATCACACTGGATAACATGGTTTCTTGCATGAGCACATGCCCTCATAAACTCAAAAAGTGTAGGTCTTCTTGAGCTTTCGAGCTTACCATCTACAAATGTCCTCCTGAAAAGCTCCAACAGCTCATCTGTCAGAAAAACTTTTGTATTTTCAAAATTACTGTTCTTGTTCTTATCGCTATTCGGATTACCGATATATTCAAGCTTCCCCCTGTCTACTGAGTCCTGAACCCACTCCGGATTAGCATCCTCAGCTTCGTCTCCAATGAATGGATGACAAGTTGTTAGCATCTTAAAAAGCAAAACAGCATACGAATATGTATCAGTTACAGAATTGGCAATCGCTGCTTTATTAGCAATTTCCGGTGCCATATAAAAATTAGTTCCATCAATCAAAGGATTGTAAACGCCAGAGGTTATATTGTCGGAATCAATTATAGCCAGGCTGTTTTTATCTCTTGAAACAAAGATATTACTAGGTGAGATATCAACATATGCATATCCATTAATATGCAAATATCTAAGGCTCTTTGCTAAAAGACCACCAATCTGCAATCTCTTAGTCAGTCCTCCTGTTGCATTAAAATACCAATCCCACAAATCTTCTATTTCTTCAGGCTTCTCTACATAATCATTAAGAGAAACATGCCCTTTGGCTTCTTTCATAACATAACCAACATATGGTTCTTCCAAAATTGCAATCGGAAATGCAATTCTTGTTTCCTTTGGAAGCTGTGAGCCTTTTTTCTGTAGCCAGCGATACCTTTCAGCGTATTTATCTTTATCCATCGATGTGTTTATTTTGATCAGGTAATCTTCAGATGTTCTGTAAACAACGCCCTGACCGCCTTTACTTAATACAGCGGTAATATGATATTCTCTGCCACACGTATCTCTTATTACCTGACCAATAAGATCATTATCACTACCCATCAAATCCTCTTTTCTATAGACAGATAACAAATAGTCTTGTCATCACTATGGTTTTCTGTAGCCCAGTCTCCTATCCACTCCTCAAGCTCATTTTGCAATGCCTTTACTCCATCATTTTCAATAGTCTCTTGAAAATATCCTGGCAATGTCAGTTTCTTCTCTGGAATAAGGTCATCAGCTATTCCATCTGTTGCTAAAATCATAATTGCTTTGGATTTAATATTGTCCTTATCTACAACTTCTGTAGAAAGCAATTCTGAGATATTTATTGAACACATAGAATTTGTCACATTACTAAAAAGATCATCTCCGCTCACGATGTCCTTACATACAAATGAGTCATAACTAAGTAATGCCATTCCATCTCCGACACCACCTATAAGAAGGCTTCCATTATAGAAAACCGCAAAATGCACTGTCGAATCATAATCACTTATTTCTTCCACGTCATACGAAGCATTCCATTCCTGTACCATTCGCTTTGCTAATATATTTGCCACATTATTACTCATAAAAGCGTACTCTGGTAGCTTATAGACAATCCAATTCTCTACAATTTCAACAATCCTCGCAGAACCCTTATCCGAATGTTTGCAGGAACCCAGTCCATCAGCGACAATAACGTATGCCAGCTGTTTTTCAGGTACTACTCCAATGGCAAAAGCATCCTGATTTACTTTTTTATAAACTCCTATCTGTGATAACCCACCGATATCAATCTGATAATCTCCAAGCGCCACAGATTTCACATCTTGATTCATTCCTTACTTATCCTATTCTTACAAACTGAGCAGGTATTCCACCTCATCTGCCCCAAACATTTCCTTTGGATCTCCGATGACTGGCTCATTTGGATTACTACTAACAGATCTCTTACTGATAGAATATGTAACCCATTGGAAAAACTTTGTGATTGTCGCCAAGTCATTTGCTTTTATTACCGGAACCTCAGGATTATTTATAAACGCATTAAGCATTCTGTAATTTGTTCCATCACCTATACCAAGCGCCAGTTTAGGACACTTCTTTAATCTTTCACTTGAGTGCAACCTCTGTAATGGCTCCCACTGTGAAAAATCATAGTTCTTTGGATCAGTCCTCCCTGGACAATCAGACGGCAATCCATCACTAAGCAAGATTATTGTAGGAGTATATGCTCTTTCAGGAACCTGATTTCTGTCTTCAAGCATATCAATAGCCTTGTCAATTGCCTCTCCCATCCATGTCTTTCCAGCCGCCTGGAATTCTGGAACGATTGTCTCCTCAATCTTTTTTATTGGCTGAACTATTTCAACCGTATTACCAAATGTAATAATTCCAACACTGATCTTCCCCTTTGCATTCTTGATGCCATTAAACTCAGCAATCATCTCCTTAAGAGCCACATTTACAGTGTTTATCTTTTCATTTGCCATACTTCCACTATTATCTACTAACAGCAGAACCGGTAATGGTCTCGCTTCCTTTATAACAACATCCTTTAACCCCATGCTGCACCTCGCTCGTAATATTTCTGTTTATAATCTATCAAAAACCATTTTTGTTGACAGTAAAAAAACTGTGCGAACTTATCACATCACAGTTCCAAAAATCCTTTAAGTTCTGAAAAATCGAATTCCTTTCCAAAATCATCAATATATATATCTTCTGGATTGACATTTTCAATTTCACGCTCTTCTTTCTTAGTTATGTCCGCTTTTATATCGAATCTTTCTTGGTATTTTTCTTTAATGAGATTTGCATAATTGCTTTTAGGTATATCGCAAAGAATATGCGTAATTTCATTTATCCTGTCCCCGTTAATTTCACGATTATCTTCCAGTTTTGCTGCATACCTTCTTATGTCATACCCATGCCTCTTTAGTGATATGATAATTTTATTAACTAAATCCTTTCCTCTGTAAAAATCAGCTAATTCCAGCACCATATCCCAGTAACCAGAAAATAATTTTTCCTTATCAGAAGCACTATATGGAAAGTTAATCAGTGAATTGAAAAAAGAATACAATCTTGAATTTTTGTATTCATTTCCCATCTTCTTTAACTTCAGAACTTCCTCCACTTCGTAACTAAATTCATATTTTGCGCCTTCATCAACACCCCAGAGATTATTATTTATAATTCTAAAAACTACAGCCACATCAGTTAATGAATTCAAAAAACTTCTGGCATTTTCCTGGTTTAAATCTACAAAAGGAAAATATACAGAAAAACTTGCATCTTTTTTAGCATTTTCAAGAATTTTTTCCTGAATCCATGGCTCACGGATTAGTGATGGATACGATGAAATACTTTGTATAATTTGTAGCGAAATCTCTCCTTCTTTTATCTTTTCCAACATTTCATCCTGCATTTCTGATCTCACATTACTTGTTTTTCTATTGGAATTTACCTCTTTACTATGTAATATCTGTAATTCTTCTTTCTTCTCTTTCAAACTCTCTGGATATACTATTTCTAATTTTCTAAACGCTCCAAAATACTGCAGATAGGTCTTATACTCGAAATAACAAGTCAAACAATGTTGGCATTTTACTCCTTTTACCTTTACAATCTTTTTTGCAACTATTCCTTCAAAAGCATATTTTTCTGTATCTTTTTGACATACTGGACATTTTTCAGGTGCCATCTTTCTTCCATTTAATATGCTATAAATATACCCTGCTTTTCTATCTATAAAATCAGGTAGAAAATTACTAATTTTAGTGTTGCCACTTATTACTATAGAAACATTCTTTTTTTTATTCTTACTGACGTCCGCCGTTTTTGTAGCTTTATTTTTCTTTCCCATCTGCAAAATATCCTTTTGTTATTCATACAGCTTACTTGCTGCTTGTATTCTGTTATAAACTTCCCTTTGTATAGTCCTTGGCTCCAGAACTACAACATAACTTCCCATAGAGAGAATATTCTTAATAACCTCATTCTCATCGGCCTTAAGGTATGATATTCCAAGCCTATATTTATTTCCTGTCTTATCATAGCGTGCCTTGCGATCATAATATGAGAACACCCTAAAGCAACGCTCAATAACATGCGGCACTGGATCCACATCCAATAATATCTTCTTTGTCTCATGATGTATGAATTCCGAATAGCCTTCAGTTACATCAATATCTGGATGCTTATCTAAGAGCATTATGTTCTGCATGCTATCCAAATTCATTTTCACATATCGCTTCTCATCTTCATTATAGCCACAGACCCTGAATCTATCGTTTACAAGCGAGAATTCTATTTTAACGGGAAATACAACCGCATTATTCTTAAGCATACGACCTGGACGAATATAATCGTATTGGATTCCCTTTTTCTCACGGATAGCCTTAGCAATCGATGATATAATGCTGCTATAGGACTTAATAGATGAAGCAGCCCCACCTAGAAATGTATTCTTAACAGTGATATCATTAGGGCTCCAATCTGCAGCAATAGTAGCAGTAGCTTTTCGAAGCTTCTCAATTGTTTTCGCAGACAAAAAATGATTTACATAAGGACTGTTCACTAACGATGCAGTTGTTTCCAGCTCAATCTTGTTGTTACGCACAGGAAATGCGCTATCCAATGCTGGAACAAATTCATCATCTTCCTTAATGTAAATCATCTCTTCTCCTTCAGTATTGGAGAAAAGAGCCTCTGTCACTTCAAAATCCGTCTCTCCAGGACAGCATTGCTCTATCATACATGCTATATCATTATGCGTAAGAGAACCACCTTCACTAAGCAAGTATGCTATCAACTCATAATATTTACTTTCTGTTTCATCAAAGAGAATCATATTTTTCTAACGCCCTCTTCCAATCATCTTTAAGTTTTTCTTCTGTTTTCCTCTCCCCACTAGAAATAACTTTTGCTCTCTGACCAAAGCTCCTAATCCATGGAATCATTTCATCAGGATCTCCAATATTGAGTCTATATTCATAAATACCATCTCTTATTTTTGTGAGCACTCCTCCATGGCCTTCATTCAGGATTCTATTCTTGATATATCCCTCATTTTCTTCATCAAACATAAAATGGATGACAATCTCAGAAGGACCCGACTCCGTTGACGAAGTACACCAACAATAATCAGAAAAATTTCTCATCCCATCTTGTATCCTGATTTCGTTATCATCCAGATCCCCGATATCAGATGCTTCATCTATTCTATCAATTCTGATTACTGATGTCCGCTTAGATTCAAGCAAATAGCAATGCAGATATTGCCTTCCATATACGCTGTCATGGATTATCTCTCCGACAATAATAGTGTTTTCCTTCTGCTTATTATTGTAAGTAACCTTTAGAAGCCTTTTTTTCTGCTTTGCTTTCAGTATTTCAAGTAAAACATCATTATCCAGTATGTTATATAGATGATTATGCTTGAAACTAAACACCTTGTAATCAGAGGAATCTATATCCCTACTACTCTTTAGGTAAAGTTTCAGCTTATCCTGCAGGAAGAAATATGGCATTCCGATAGGAGAAACATTTTTCATAAACTCAAGATAATTAAAAATATCTAAAAGCTCCTCATCAGAAAAGTCTTCCCAGATGTCCTTACACAGCCTGTACTTTACGCTTCTTCCTCGCTTTGTAGTTGTTATAAAGCCTTTTTCCACCAACTCATCAAGCTTTACTCTTAAATTATCCTTAGTAAATACAGCATCATCATTTAATGAAGGGAGTGCTTCCAAGATTTCTCCTGCAGTCATCTCCTCAGTTTCAGCCAACAGCTGCTGAACAAAGAAGAATGCCATAATATCAAGCGCAGTAAATGATTTGTTTCTATAAGTATCTGCAAGATAGTTCCTGCTATCCTCCATACCATGATAGGTGCAATAGAGAACTGCTTTCTTATCTACTCGCCTTTTCTGTATGAAGTTTTCAGGCAAATAAGCACTTATCCTCTGCTGCTCTTTATCATACTTTCTACTGCTGATGCCAAGTTTTTCTACAAAGTCATCCTTGGAAAAACACCCATAGATATAGATATCGCGCAGGATTGCTCGAATATTCTCATAATCTCTTATGAGATAATTTGAATTGCTAAGTGACATAACACCACCCTCCAATCCCAATAAATCATTAACCAAAAGGCTAAAAACCATACTTTACACAAGCAAAATAAAAAACACCAAAACAGCTTTCAGCCATTCTGATGTTTATTATCCTTCAACAATCATGCTTTTCGCATATATTATTGCAGCTATGCCGCATTCCCATAAAAAACTATCTCATACTGAACACTGTAAATATTATACAAGACTTAACAAATTGCTTCAACGTCACAATTGCTATATCCTGCATCATTTTTTGCTATTCCTTACTCCTACTCTTCATCAAATTATATTACCTGTTCCTAATTATCTTTCATTGCTGCATCAATTTTCTTTTTCCCTATAGCATTCACCCATTTTTCTTGCTCTCTTCCCACTCTGGAATCATTCCCTATTTCCACACTCAGTACCGCAAAACCTGCATTTACAAGTAACGAAATTATGCTTTTCTCATCAAAATCAATAAATGATCTATCGCCGCGTATACACACCCCTTCACCATACTTAAAGGAAGCATATAGAACCCCACCTGGCTTTAAAGATCTATATATTCTTTCCATAACATTAGGAAGATTACCTTCAGTAACATGGAGTAAAGAAGCGCATGCCCAAACGCCATCAAAGATTCCATCATAATCAATCTCTTCAAAGCGTAAGTTTCTTACACTCCGACCAATATAAGCTGATGCCATTTTACACATCTCTTCTGAAGCATCAAATGCAATCACCTCATATCCTGCATCATGGAATGCCTTGCTATCTCTTCCACATCCACATCCTGCATCTAAAAGTTTACCCCCGTCAGGAATAAATTTAAGAAAGCGATCCCTCATATCTGACATATCTGCATCTATTGAACTTTCAAAAAAAAGATCAGCATTTTTGTTATAGTATTCCACGTTATTATCTATCATTTAAAAGAGCCACTTTCCTTGGAGTCCAAATCTTGTCGTATCCATTCTTCTGTGCCCAGTTATAAATCATTTTTATACGTTTCGAGATATCCGGACTATCAATTTGTTTCTTCCCTACCATAATCTCATTTCGTTCACATATCTTATTAAGAAACCCCACTTGTGCTAGCTTATCTCTTTTTTTGCTATTACATTCTGGACAGGCAAGCACAAAATTCCATATCTGATCATCCTTGATAAATGACCACGGAATAAAATGATCCACTTCAACATAATCCTTCGTAACTGGCCTTCCGCAATAAAAACATTTATTCTCAAATTCCTGAAAAAGAATATCTCTGTAGAAAGACAGGTTACTTCTTTTAGCGCTTTCATCAATTTTACTAAGCAAATGATCTGCTTCACCACTCTCATTTATGCGCTCTAGAAATCTTGCCCACTCGTAATAATTTAATTTTTCTATCGCCACCTTATGTTTACATATAAAAGTGTACATTTCTGGTTTGATCTTAATCTTCTCTTCTTTCTTAGAAAAAGAATAAAATAATCTCTTAGTATCTTCAAACAAAGCCCCAATAACATATTTTTTGCATTTTTGCTTAACTTGATATGAAACATCATCCATCATGTCATCTGTTAAACTTTCATATGGTATTCCGTCAGGTAATGCATATTTATGAACAGAATCATGTATTATTTGCTCTAGATATGTTTTCTTTTTGGACTGTTGCTTAAGATGGTATTTAAGAATCAAGTTCCAATATATTTCAGCAAATTTTGAAAACAATTGCTTAAAAGATAATTGCAATTCCTCGTCCGTATTATAAAGATTATCAATAATAGCTTTGAGAAATCCATATTTATAGCTTGAAACCATCGTTGCCTGAGATGAGAAAAGAGATGTAAATGCTGCCCACAATTCATCATCTGAGACATGTTCTTCACGGTAGAAGCCTTCTTTCAGATTATATCCTGGCATATATACATCTCCTTCCATATTATCTTTCTTCAAACGAGCTAACTGACACTACTGTTGGTTGTGTTGCACCAAATACTCCTTTACTATTTGTACGGCTACCAATAACTATGCATTGTCCTTTCTGAAGTCCTTTTACATCTGCAGTCCAATTAGTCTCCCCCGCAGGGTCCAAAAGTTTAGCAATTTTGGGTATTTCATCATCTGTTGGCTTAAAGTATAGTTTGAAAGCAGCTTGCGATAACCTAACTACTTCCTCATCTTTTAAAACCTTTAGTGATTGAGTAGCAAACCATGCTGACCATCCAAATTTCCTGCCCTCAGTTAGGATAGCTGCACTTGGTGAATTAGACTTATGCGACAAATTTTGCGCCTCATCAAGCACAACAACAAATGGTTTATCTTTGTTACCAAATTTCTTTGTATAATACCACGCATCCCATAACATCAATTCTGTAATAATAACTTGCATCTCACGATTAATGAGGGTCAACTGAAAAATGTTGACTTGCGATTCTTCATTGTATAGAACCTCTCCCCAGTCAAAATCACTACTCCCTTCAAATGAAATAGTCTGGAAAAACGGTTCCATTTTCGAAATAACTGTCTTTGCAGCCTTATTAGAATCTTGTATTTCATCCAATTCCTGTTGAAAGTGCGCCATAGACATATTCTCACCATATTTATTGATTCCATTTAAAACCGCAGAAAAGATTGCAGAATACTGCTGTTCTCCAAAATCATAGACATGTGCGAAAATATCTGCCAATCTAGAAGCAACCAACGCTGGCTTTTCTTTAACAATAGTTCCCGCAATATCTATCTCATGACTCACAAATGGATTTATTGGTACTCCTGTGCTATATACAATTCTCTCATTTATCTTACCACCCAACTTATCAACAAACGGTTTTTCTAACTGATTTTTCATAAAGCCTTCAGTATAATCAAATATTACTGAAGATATTCCTGCTTGTGTCAGTTCATACAGCATAGTCTGTATGCTATATGTTTTTCCTTGCCCGGATGTTCCTGTTATCAAAAGATGTCTATTGGCGAGAAGCTTATTTCCAAATTCCCAATATATTCTATTCTTGGCTAAATCCTTGCCAATTAAAACTCGTGTTTCCTGCTTCTCTGGTGAAACATCCTTTTCATCGGTTTTATCAGCTGCTGTATCTGGCGCCAGCATATTATCATCATTAGAAACTGATGTAAGCGGTGTCAATCCTGCCAATTCGCTAGAAAGCTCATCCGATACTTTATCGCCTTCTTCTGCTTCATCTTCAGATAAATAGTACTCTTCTTCAGGAATATTTATTTCATACGAAGTAGTATCTGTACCCATAATCTGCTCTGATAAAGCATGTGCATCGGCTGCTATAACAGCATCATCAATCAAATATCTATACATATCTGTAATTGGCACTGCAATTTCAACTACTCCATCAACACTATTTCGAGCTTTTGATACCGCTGCTTGGCCTTCAACAAAATAAAAAGCGTACAAGTCTGTCTGTTTACTGATTTCTAACTGATAATCGTCATTAAATAAATCAATTCTAACATTTGAATCGACTATTTCTTTATAGTTATCCGTATTCACAATTCTATATGCCAACATTTTTTCTGCATTAGAGACCAAATGTTGAACCATATAGTTCCTATAAATCATTTTATCAATCTGAGCATGCTTTTCTTCCGAATCTAGGAACGAACTTCTTAAAAGCTGTGCAGTATTACATACTTGATTGTGTGCATCATTCTTTGTCTTTGCATCACAATTTCCGTGTTTTACTTCCACTGGTATATATGTAACAGAAACAATTCCATCATGTTTTTTTACACCAGCGAATAATAAATCATCAGATGTAGCATTCTGAGACTGTATTATTCCTCTATTTATAAGAACTTTTTTTGAGAACAGAACATTAGTAAGCGTTCCACCAATAGATCCTGTAACCCTAAGAACTTCATCAAGTGCAATCGGAATCCATGTGTAATCAGGATATATCTCTTCAAAATACTTCCTACAAAAACCTATAGCAGAAACCAAGCTGATCTTTTCTTCTACCTGCTTATTGTTAATGAAATTCATCAGCCATTCACCACTATATGCATTAAAATTTTTGATTACACCTTTTACATCGACATCATCTGACACAAACGGTAATTTTACCTGAAGGTATTCCCTTATAACATTAATATACTGATCAGATTTTTGTGTTACTGTAATTGATGTATATCCAGCAGATGTAACATTTTTATCAGGATAATGTATAATTATTAAATCATCTTTATTATTGTTATCCTGTTCAATAAAAAAATCCAAATCTATCTTAGGCTCTACAAATACAACCCAATTTGATGCTTTATATATCGCGTCTAACCTATCCGATTTAGTATTTTGAACCCCTTGCGCAATACTTGTATCTCTACTAGCCGGACTTCCTTCTTTACATTTAGCCAACTCATTATATGAATATGCCAATTGCATTAATTGAGAAGAATCAGCTAACCCATTTATATATTGTGCTCCAAAACCATATTTATATATTCCACTCTCTTTATCTAGAGATGACGGTATGTCAGAAATCACTCCTTTTAGCATAATTCCCGATTTAGAAGCTGAAATTGTATTGCTAAGCGAGGAATTTTTCTCATTCTGAAATGCGCAAAATGAAATATGCGCATATTTATACTTTCCTGAATCATATTTTGCATAATACCTAACATGATCAATGTACCAGTCGCAAAATTCTTCAACAGTTTCTGCATTCTTCGTGCCATAATACTGCTGTGCAATAGTATAAATATAGTTGTATTCCGTCATATTCTCGAAATCATTCTTCCCTGTCTGCTTGAAATAATAATTAATATCAAGGTAGAAGTTATTTGAGTCTATTTTTTTGGATACAAATAATTTAAGAATAGCCTTAATTATTTCAGATGTATGCTGGATTCCTATGATATTTATAATAAAGGCTTTATTGGCTATTCCATCAAACAAATACTCGAATTTTAGCAAGTAATCTTCTATCTTCTGATAATAAGTATTAGCATCTCCTTTTATCGATTGCGATGCATCGCAATAACAAGCCCATTGAATAGGGTAGTTGCCTTTAATAGCCTGAAAAACGGTATCTTCGCTATCTGTAATAAATGGCAGCATATTGCCAAAACCTAGACTCTCATATAAATAAGAATCTAAATCCACCCAACTATTCTTGCCATTTCGTAACTCCATCTGATATGCAATACTCAATGGACTTAATGCACTTAACCAAATAAGACCATCCGTATCTTTTACTAAGCCTAAAGAAAAAAGCTTAAACACCTCCGATGGTAAGTTCTGCTTATCTTTAAATACATCACTTGAATAATTAACATACTTCAAAACAGCACCAATATACTCTGAATAAAGCTTTAAGAGATCGTTATTCACAGTACTAATCGATGGTGTAGTTCCAATCCTTTTATAATAATTACATATATTTTTATAACAAGTCGAGACATCTTCCGGAACATTACATTCAATCTCTTTTGAAACCTTTAATCCTGCTGTTTCAATACATTTATATCCGTTTTGTACTATCTCTCTTTCCAACTCAAGAAGGTCTGATACGCCATATTTTTTTCCTGCTACATCAAACTCTTCTGTTGTATACTTTTCACTGTGCTTATGCTTGTTATATAAGAGTCCTTCCTTAACATAAAAAGAATCACTATTCAACATACATTGATTGAAAAGCTTGAATAGTTCCATGACCCTAAGTTTTGTTTCTTCAAATCTAATTGATGCATCTAATAGAGCAGAATTGTCATCCAAATTAAGTTTTACAGCGTGTTCTTTAGCTACTTCTCCTTCTGAAAAACAAAATTTAATGTCCGTCTTCTTCTCACTATTGACCGGGATAGGCGCTAAATCAGGACGAAACTCTACTTCTATATTTACATCTTCCTGCCCATTTCCTAGACTCACAACATAATCATGTGCAGTAAGCTGGTACATGTACTTTGAACTCTTTTTGGTAAATCCAACACAGGTATCAGCAAAAAAATCTTGCGCCACATCTATAACTGCAACTATTACTGTAAATTTACCCTCTTTACCACCTTCAAATATAACTGTACCATTCTTGTAATATTGATCTCCTTCAATTATTATCTTATGAGCATTCCCCCTAACATTTAACTGCTCAACAACAAAGTCCTCTGACTTAACATTTGCTTTTTGAGTAAATCTAACAACAATTCCAAATTTCTTTTTTCTAGTAAAGCTTTTAGTCATTATCACAAATGAAGCAGTGTTACTTTTTACAAAGTCCAAGTAATAATCATGTTCTAGCTCATTTCCATCAGCATCCTGTATCATTATTGGGCTTTCCAGTTTAAACTTCTTCTGATTTACTTTCTTATATTTCTGTATATGTTCAAAGCTTATATCATTATCCCATTCATTCTCATCATCATCGTAAGCTTTCTTTATCTCCTGAATAATTTTGGGCTCATAAGAAGATAAAGTGTTATCAAGCTCTTGATCTGAAAGAGCAAGAGAGACATCCCGGTATAATTTATAGTTCTCAGCTAATAAGCAATCCTTCTTTCCTAAATCTGCTAACGTCATTTTAAACATATGCAAATCATGGAAATCATCTTGTGAAAGACTTTTAGATTCAATTATTCTTATTATTGGTGCAAACTCCAATAAAGATGTATCACTTTGCGGTTTATTTGCCTTAATCTTATTAAGAGCATATAAAACTACTTTTTGTTGATTCTCGCCTGGAATAATAGCAATTTGCGACTTCAAATTCTCATAAACATTTGGAATAGACAAGGGCATTCCTTGTCTCTGAAAATTCTCTGTAGTTTTTGAAACACTGGCTATATTTTGCACTGATAGGTAGAAAAGTACTCCATCTTGTTTCTCATCTACAAATTTATTTCGTATACCATTTTTAAATGCATCTCCAAGAAGCACTTCATTCTCATCACAATCAGGAACAAATACAATTCTTCTTTCTATTGCACTATTTTTGACTCTAATCTGAGTAGCTTCATACTCAAGACCGCCTTCGTCATTTCTGAATGCAAACGGGGTTTCAAGTGATATTTCGAAGCTTGCATCTCCACCTAGTCTTGCCATCAAATCATCTTTAGCATTATGATCTAATAGCATCTTCTTGATTTCATTTCCAAAAGAAACTATGTTTTCAAGGCTGTCAAAGTATAATACATATCGACTTGTTATCGCTTCTGAAGCATTTGAAAAATAACTTATTATGTTCCTGGCAATATATTTTTGCAACTGTTCCATATTACTGGATTCGTTTGACATATTGCGCCTCCTCACTATCACATTTACTATCAATCAAATTGATATTGACAAGATAATCAATAATATATTGCTTTGTTTTCCCATCTAAGTAGAGCCTTCTACTGGCAAACTCTGCAAACAAATCACTAATTTGAATTCCACGTTCTTCATCCATGCGGTCAGAACTGCGCTGACATATTTGTATCATACGTATTAAGTCTTCGTTATTAATGATTAACATATGACCAAGCTGTCCCCAGCTCTTCACAAATCTCATCTTTAAAATATGGTTATAATTGCTCGCAACGTATGAAACTACATTCTGTCTATAATTTTTACTATCCAGCTGATATGAAACACAATTGAAAATGTACTGGACTTTTTTCTTGAATGAATCAATTGACATATCATTTTCAGGCATATCTATATTCGAAAAATCCACGCAAATGCCTGGGGTATCTGTATCATGGATATATACTTTTGTATACTGATCAATAATGTAATCTACTGCAGCATTCATATCAGATCTTTCGTCAACATTATCCTCATATTCCTTGTAAATACCTGAATATGTCAAATACGGAATTTTATTGTCATGGCAATTAAGCATATTCAATACTATTAAATGTTTGAAAATCTTGCTTGTCTTTCTTTCGACCTTTTTCCAACCCTGAATAACACAATCTCGATCCTCAGAAACAGGTTCTTTAGCCGACTTAAAAAATACTATACATTCATCCTTTTCTCTTCCATCTAGGTCATTATCTAGCCTTAATGCAATCTGTGATAAATAGATTAACAAATAATATGTCAGCAAAAATTCCATATCTCCGACAATATCATTTCTACCATCTAATGCAGCTTGGAAGTCTTTATTCATGATCGTAAACAATCCATCCAAATCCTCAGAAAAAATACGTGCATACTCTTTATCGTTTTTTAAAGATTTTAATATTTGTAGACTCATATAAGACTTGCTTACAATTTCATCCAAAGGATTCTTGTCATTGTCAAATACATCCAGAAATTTTGCTTTTGTCTCTTCTTCAAGAAAAACGTCCGCAATAAATTTTCCAAAATCTTTTGCTTTACTTGCTGGTTGATATCTTAGTAATGAAACGCTTTCTCTATCATTAGTTTCATTTTTTTCAAAATAGAATGAAGTGATTACATCTCTAAAAACACCTTGCAATTCTTCGTTTTCAAACGTTACTTGTTTCTCTATTTCAGCTTCAAGCCTATCCTCAAGATTATCAATCTTTTTATCAGTTACCACTTCTCCTTTAAGATAATGAACTGTATCAGATAGTAGTTCTTGACTTAAATATCCCTTAAATGCATTTCCATTATCACTATTATTAGGGCATACGCTGTCACAATTAGGAGCGGTACTCTTGGCTCTGTTTTTAAAATTTGAGCCCATAATAAACTTCTTTTGGAAAATATCCTTATCAAATACAAAACTGCCCATATTATCCCTCATTCTCAAAAGCATATGATCCGAACTCATCTTTTGTTATCCTGTATGTTTTTCCCTCTTCATATCTAGAATATATGTATATGTCACTCTCTGATTCTGCTAATAGCGTTCTAACAAAAGAATCAAAATTCACATTCTGTTTCCTATCATTATCTGTAGGAATATATCCCTCATTCATTTCTCTCAATAAATCATACAGCTCGTAATCTACATCTATGGATATACGTATCGATGGTTTATCCTTTAATGCAAAGCTGAATTTTAATGATGAAGCAAAATTAGGGAATTCACCTGTCTCATCTATTTTCTCAATAGATTTATCAACTTGAAACGCGATATCTACAACCTTGTACAAATAATATCTATCCGTTCCTTTGCCATATATTATTGCATTTTTAATAGTACTACCTGATTGGTCTCCAAGCCGTCCATTCCATGTGTAAACACATTCCTTTATTAAATTTATCAGATTCTTACATTTCTGCTCATTTCCTGTGTTATACGCATATAGATATTGCAAAAACTGTATGTACTTTTGATCGTATTCCCTGTTCTGCGAATCCATATAACGAATATAGTACTTAAAAATACTTCGTTTAATCTCTGCTTCTAAGCTTTTGTATTCTCTAGCATAATTTGCCTGACAAAAAACCAAATCAGCATCTACTTGAAGAAGCTCATTATTGCACTTGTGTGCTTCTTCTTTTAACCATTTTTCAAAAGATGGCTTGAGATTCAACGCAACTAATTCTTTATCGTATTTCCTGTCTTTACTATTCAATACATCTTGCTCCGCTACAAGCTTTAACAGACCATCCTTGCTTTCATAAAGTAAATTCAATGAAAGATTATTTATAAAATGCACCAATCTTCCTGTGGAATTTGCATTTATTAGTGCTTCATCAAAAGTATTTCCTATTATAATCTCATAAAAGAAGTTGTTAATTTCCCTAACTGAAGGAGCAACATTATGCTTTATTATTGCCTCAGCTAATACATCCACAATATATTCTCTATATTCTTCGTCTTGGACTATTCTTTTATAATTCCAGTACACTGGACAATTACTACGCTTATGGCAATTTTCACAACCATTATCAAACGATAAACGCATTACATTCCTAGGATCATTCGTGATAATTCTATCTAGCAAACCTCGAATAAAATCAAGGTTTAATCCTCTTGGCGTAATTTCATATCTATGAAAAGATGTAAAATCCACATGTCCAATATAACAATCTTCATGAGTCACCTTTTCCTTGTGCATCTTTTCATATTTCCACGCAGGTATGTTCTCAAACAATCCTTGCTCATCCACATATTTCTTAAGAACAGAGAACTCATTTTCATAATTCTTCAAAAAATCATTTAGTATTCCCAAGTTGATTGCCACAATCAATCTAAACGTCTTTCCATCATGCATTTCACTATCTGATAAAGGCATAAGTTTTTCTCTTAGTTTATCATTTGCCTTCATACCTTTTTTATCAGCAGAAGTTGCATCAATGTATACACTAAATCCATCATCTATTACGCCACTTCCCTTTAAACTGGCTATTAGATGAGATTTTCCATCACCAGAATTCCCGCACACCAATACTAATGACTTCTGATATTGCGCTGCTTTTTGAATCACATGCGTCAATCTATCATCCATCTTTGATGCCGTGTGCATATACTCATTAAAATCAGTAAATATCTCATTCGCTACAGAACTACTTGAAGAGCTTTTTAGTTTTTCCATTGTGTTTATGAAATCACACATAATTATTCCTCAATTCTTTCAAATTCAATGCTAGAAATTGTACTCAAATCACAGTCTTTTTCAACTTGTAAACACACTCCGCAATATGCTCTATCCGTTGCCGGGGTCGGAACAACATCACAGGCTACATTAGCTCTGTTCAGTAATTCTTCTGCCTTAAAAACATTGCTTGTACTAAAAAAAACTATATACATTACTTCTCCCCTAAGCTCTTAATAACTCCAATCAACTCTTGTATTTCTTCTTCAGTATTCTTTTCACTTAAACTAACTCTAACAACACCTTTATCTACAGTCCCCAATGCCTCATGAGCAAGAATGGCACAATGAATTCCTCCGCGTGTACATATATTGTTCTTATCAAGGATCCCCACCATTTCATTTGAAGAATAGCCGTCAATATTAAAGCCTATTGTATCTACTCGTTCAAAATCCTTATCATAAACAGTCACATTTTCAAGTGATAACAACTGTGACATTAATTCTTCCGTAAGTGCTTTTGTCCTTACACTGCGTTCCTGAAAATCTTTACTAACTATCTCAATTGCTGTTTTAAGAGCCCATATTGCTGGCATGTTCAATGTTCCTGACTCATACCCTTCTGGAAAAATGTGAGGATTTGTTTTTTCATGTCCATGAACGCCCGTACCACCCTGAATAAGTGGGTTAAAGTCCAACGTTTCTCTACTACATAACCCCCCAACCCCAGGCAAAGCTTTTAAATCTTTATGTCCTGTAAACGCTAGATAATCAATACCATCAGCAAACATATTCAGCTTTATCTTTCCTGCTCCTTGAGAAGCATCCACAAATGTCTTTATACCTCTCTGCCTTGCAGCATTAAATAAGCTCGATCTGAAAATAATCCTCCCTGTAAGATTACTTGCTAATGTCAATGCTATAACCTTAGTATTTTCCCTAGTGTACTTATCAAGAATGAATTCATTAGACTCAGAAAGATCATCCCTTTCAATGACGCTATAATCTATCAATCCTTCTTTACGCATCATCTCAAGTGGTCTCAGCACTGCATTATGCTCATATGGCGATATGACAACATGGTCGCCTTTATTTAAAAAGCCTCTAAAAAACAGATTGATTGCTTCCGTAGAGTTCTTTGTAAAAATAACATTAGGTTCATTTATGCCAAAATATTCAGCCACAGTAACCCTTGATTTATAAAGCATCCTGGAAGCTTCAATGCCAAGGCTATAGCTACCACGCCCAGGGCTTACACCTATTTGCGTAACATAGTATACAAATGCATCTAATACTTCTTTAGGTTTTTCTCGTGTTGTGGCTGCGTTATCGAAATAAATCAATTATTGCCCCTTCTTTCCCGCTACTTTGTCACAGATAATACATCCGTTATAGAACTTAGCTATACATTTCTTGCAGTGAACACACTTGGTCTCATCAATCTTGTATACTCCGTGAATCGTATCAATTGCTCCATGCGGGCAAACCGAATCACAAGCCGAACATCTAATACAAAACTGATACTTCCTTAATTGGCACTTTATTCTGTTTACAAGATTTGTTATATCTATTCGTTCTTCCGGTAATACCTTTATTACATTTGTTCCAAAAGAAATAATGAGTTCAAAACATTTTCTATATTCTCCGGATTTATCATGATCATAGAAAGACATATAAGAAGCGTCTGTCTTTTCAATAGTTTTTATATCTCCAAGAGGCTTGAGTAACTCAATAAAATCTTTTTGTATTTTTTTATTACTAATAATATTCCTAGCACGATCAGATAGATTACAAGCAGTATCAACAATAGAAACGTTCTTCACATCTAGACCGCTTGCGCCTCTACGAACCTTCCATTTTCCTTCCTCATAATACTCATCCGGATTCGTCTTCCCAGTTTTTACTGCAAATTCGTATACCATATCCTTCCATTTTTTCATTAAGTCAGGATGATATATTTCTGTAAGCATCATGGACCAGTCGGAATTATTAGGGCAACACCAGCATCCTACTCTCTTATATCCCAGCTGATAGCATGCATTCACTTGGATCTTCTTGTAGAGTATATAAAGCCACACATCATAATCTGTCCACTCTATAATCGGCATTGCATTTATCTGACTGGATATTTTTGAGTGTTCCTGTGTCCTTTCGTATTTGCTTCTAGCTACAGATTCACTATGCCTAATTCCAATAAAAGACAGACTATTCCCTGGAAGATTCTCTAACTCTTTATTTAAGTTACTGGTTTTAAAGATGGTACAACACCATCTTTCATGCTGACTAGGCGGTCCGAAAACTTTACACAATTTAAAGAAATCATTCTCGGTCTCGCTTGGAATCATTGGCACAGATGGGTTTTCTTTTCTAAAGCCACACCCAACGTAATCGTATGTTTCTGGAAACTCTAACGTAGTATCTCCAAAAAAGTGTATTACGGAATTATCTTGTAATGCATCTCTCACAAGTCTACCAACAACTGTAGAATCTTTTCCTCCGGAAAAAGATACTGTTGGCTGATAGTTCAAAGGCTTATATTTTGCGTATGTATCGCAAATATACTTTTCAGCCTCATAGACTATACCCTGGATATACATAAGATTTGCTTCAACCATCCCCATATACTCAGAATAATCCTTTTCTATAGTAACAGCGTCATGCAATTCATTTGCAACTTCTAAGTGTTTCTTTTCCTTATACCAATTCACATAAGGAATAAGATGCGCTTCACCATCGTAAAAATAACGGCTTGCTCCCATGTACCACATTTTTTTTTCAGAAAAATCTTCACCAACAATCTTTCCCAAGAGTTTTCTTTCCTGCAGGAAAACCGGATTAAAGATGGTTCCTTCTGAAATTTTCTTAAGCTCTCCGTTGCAAAAGCACCGATGCATTTCTTCATTAAACACGGGCTCATTGCATTTTTTGCACCAATAAATCAAAACTTTTCTCCAAACTCACATGATTTCTGCTAATAGTTTTGTGAGCACTTGCATCTTTTCTTCTGGTGAAAGTGCCCCGCCGAAATGATCTATAGTAGATTTCATTTTATTAAACATAACCTGACTATTCTGAGATAGCTCAGTTTTTCCAAATTGAGCAATTTTGGGTTCCCCGTCTCCTTCAAGAACAACTCTAATCTCATTCTCAGAAACGCCAGCATCTCCAGCTATTTCCTCAATTTGTTCTCGTATTTTTGTCAGACAGTCTAACAATTCTGATTCTTTATTATCATTCCAATACTCAATCTCGAATCCAGTTACAGCGTTCGCTATTCTATTAGCCCAAGTGTAATTATCTTCACTTGTTTCATTTGTAACCACATCAAAGAAAGCTGTAGCTTGATAATCTAATACTTTATGCTTCTTTGCCTCCCATTCAGGACCATACTTTTCTTTTATTGCAGCCCACGTAGCATTTTTACTTACTTCTAATGCTTGTCTTGTCAACGATGCAATAGATGCTACCTGTTTTTCAACTACACTTTCAAGATCTTTCTTAGCATTCCTAATGGAATTAAATACTTCATCATAGTCAGCACCTAATGCAAACAAACATTCAAAGAAAAACGCATTATAATCACTATGTGAAGTACTCATGATTTCTCTATACTTCTTTGTCATTGCAGATACATATTTCTCTGTTGTACGTGCGCTTTTTGAAATCATCGTATAATGACGATTCATTGCATTATACAGCTCTCTAAGTCTATTTCTCGAGGACGGATTAACATGTTCAACAAACAGCCCTTCAAGATTACTTATAAAAATCTTCTGGGTCTGATCCCAATCACATATATAGAGATTGTATTCCGCCGGTTTAGCTAATGCTTCCAGCAACGTTTCTGCAGAATAGTCCTTCTCAACATCGTGAAAATAGAATGATACATTTTCATACTTTCTCAATTCATTAGCAAATAGAATCGGGATAAATCCATCTCTCAGTCCATAAGGTGGCATCTTCAATTGTTCATAAATATCAAGTACTGATACTTGTGCTTTAATACTTTTCTTTATTTTCTTTCTCAGTAACACATCTACAGGTTTCTCGGCTCTAGGATTAATCATATCCTCAGAAATATCATCCTCATGACATAATCCATTCTTCGATAATACGGCCCTAATAATTGAATGCTCGGGAGACAATTTACTACATGCAGAAATAAAGTCCTCTTTATCAATAATTAGATTCAGCGCCTTTTCCCTTGCCTGTCTCATTGCTCCTGAAACATTGTTTTTATTTATCAAGTCATTATTAACAATAAACGTATTTGGAAATGCAGCATTCATCATCTGAGACGCAGCATCAGATAACTCCATTACTGTCTTGATATCACTAATATGTCGATCAATACATACCTCTGTCTTCTCCAGACTTAAATTTCTCCATTTAGAAATAAGGCCCTCAACTACAGTTCTCTGTTCTTCAAGATATAACAACAACTCAGCCTCTGCTGTAGGGTCATTGGCACTATACTCATCTTTTTTAGAAACCAGATACTGAACAGCTATATATCTCTTTACTTCACTTAATATTTCATCTGACTCCCAGTTAATCACACAGATGCATCTATCCGGAAGATTCGTTAATTCTTCATAAAACTTTTCGTCATAATCCGTATCTATAACAAATGCAAGAATACCATCGTAAAAGTTTGGCAGAATTCTCTTGAGACTTTTCTTTTGTAGATCTTCCTTTTTTACAAAAATAGGAATGAAAATTCTATTTGTATGGTATTTCTGATTATGTTTATGTGGATAGATAACAAAATCTCTAAATCCCTCGTTAAGCGCGTTTACTGCGGCATCTATAGAAACTGCTCCTTCTTGAGCTTCTATCATAGATTCAAAATCATAGATACTCCCATCCAGAAAATCATAGTACCCATACTGACGCATCAACCTAATTACTTTATTAGCTTGTAATCTATCTATAGCAGAAAGAATATCATCATTTTTCTCATCAATTACATATGTCAGTGTATTATCATTGGAGCATAAAGTATCCATATCTCCTATGATAGAAATTACTGCCATAGCTTTTAATAATTTATGCTCAATAGAATTGTTGTCTAGTCCCCCTATCTTGCTCTTTGCCATCTGATATTTCTTATATGGTTCAGCTACTTCAGGTGATCTATATGCCATAATATTCGGTTCAAAATAATCAAATAGTGCATCTAAACCAATAAAATGAAACTCATTTGTATCAAGTCGCTCAAGTTGATCAAAAAGCGAGTTTGCCTCTTCACTAGCTAAATAAGTAAAAAATGTTCTCTCATTCTGAGCCACTTTTTTTGATAATTTATCAAGCGAAAAAAGGGTAATAGGATTAAGAGGAAATCCTCCAATAAATGGATCCTCTTTTGTATCATCAGGTAACGTAAAACCCTTAAATCTCCATGCTATTTCTGAAACAGCATTTAATTCCTCACTGTACTTCTTTCTAAAAGCATTCCATTCTTTGGTTTTTGGAATAATGCTTGGAATCAGTGATAAGCATTGATCATACTTGGGATTAATAGAGGTAGACACAAACCTACCTTCCACCTTCTTCCACTCATCACTCAATTCTTTACGCATTTTGTCGGTATACAGAGACAGCTGCTTATGAGAAACCAATATCACATGATTGTTATAATCTCCATGATCACATAATTCAGCCAAATCTTGGACCGTTTTTACTTTTAAGCTTTCTCCCTGATCCTCTAAGTATCGTCCAAACTCATCAAAGATGAAAACTATTCCTCGTCTTTGATCACTTATTGCCTGATTGGCTTTATTTATGTTTTCTATTAGATTTCCAAATCCACTTACAAAAGATGCTCCATAGGACATCCCCCCGAAAAGCTCACTAAACACAGCCTCTACGCGAGAATCCATTTCGTTTAGCATTCTTTTTATAGCATTAAGATCTATATTTTTATCACTACATACTTCATCCAAACGTCTTTGAGAATCTTCCTTAGATTCCCAAGTGTTAATAAGGTTTTGAGCTTCACTGAAATAATTATCAAAATGAATATCATATCCTTGATTGGTTAATTCTTTCTTCAGGGAATATGAAATGCACTGATCAAAAGAATCAAAATCAGAATATACGGGCACTACTAAATATGGCTTTTCTTCAGCATTGTATGCACTGATAAATTCCGCTAGCGAAGGATTATATCGTTTTATTGCATCAATAAACTTTCCAAATGCCTCTCCATCTGTATTAGTATGGCCAAGAAGCAGTGCTAATACTGTTAGCAGATGAGACTTTCCTGTTCCGTAAGAGCCGTATAAAATCCTAGAGTGCACTCCGTCAGTATTCTCTACTATCCCATACAAATATTCTGCAAGTATTTCTGTAGTTGTCTGATTTGGAATAAACCCTGCAAGCCTTTCATCGTTTTTCATATCAAAGCATATATTTGCAGAGTATTTATATTTCTTTTGGCGCGTTACCAATTTTGAATATTTCATTGTATATTTACCTACTCTCGTATAGTCTGTCTAATAACTCATCACATGTTAAGTTCAAAAATTCTACTATCCTATTACCGAAATTGTTATATAACCGGATGTATCCTTTGTTTTCGGCCTCCAAAAGAATCTCTATCATCTTTGAATAACTCAAAGTGTAATACTTGCCCACCTGTTTCTTTTCCTCAACAAGTTTATCAATACTGATCTGCTTTCCGCTTATTATGCCATCTTCTGTGTTATCCATAGCAATCGAATATATAAGCAATTCTGCAGAAATATCCGCCTTTGAAAGATGTCTCTTTTTAATCTTTTTTCCATCTTGCTGAAGAATATGAAGCGGGCCAAAAAATGGATACGTATCCTCATCCATTATTGTCTGTAAATCAAAAGTCTTATCTGTAATATATGTACTCCTTAAGCAGTTATATTCCTTCTCAACCGCATTTTGCTTAACAGACATACCATTTATTGATAAGAAAGGATGGAATGCATCAACGAACGTCTCTTTATCTATTTCATCCTGCTTCCACTCGTTAAAAAGCCAATACCATGCTGTTGCTTCATCAACATTCTTTGCCAAATTTCGATGCAACAATAATAATGATTGATTTCTTTGAAAGTACTTGTCATTCTTTTCTATTGTTTCAAATTCTTTTGTAGGCTGAAGAATTATCTCTGAGTTTACTTTTGTCTCTGTACATAAACCAGTAGCACCGGCCCAGTACCGAAGTGCTTTAATCATTATTCGTCCAAGCCCAATGTTATCTATAGCTGCTTGTTCATTAGCAGGAGAAAATATTCCTGGATGTTCGGATACAGAATCGATTATTTTTGTTCCCCAACCACTTCTCAAGTAAAAACTGCCATGTTTGTTTATAACCATTAGTTATTACCTTCCTTATTGTCTTTTTCAAAGCTCATAATGTCTCCTATATTGCAATCCAAGTATTCGCATATTTTCTGCAATACTTCTAAGGAGACATTTTCTCCTTTTCCCATTTTTGCCATAGTCGCTGAACTAATATTTAACTCTGCCGCTAAATCTTTCTTATACATATTTTTGTCAATTAGTAATTTCCATAATCCATTGTACGAAATAGCCATTTTTTTGCCTTTCACTATGTCAATTATTAATGTATCGCTAGTAATACTCATCCGAACTTTAGTTCAATTTCATGCCGAGTTTCATTATATCACTAGCACAAGTCATAGTCACGTTCATCTTTAGATAGTTAAAGATGAACTTTTTATACATTAATTCAATCTTAGCCATCATAAACATCACTACCGTAAAGTGAAATTTATAAACCGTAAATTCGTACACGTACTACACATTCAGCAAACATTCGTACATTAGCCGTACATATTTTTTTAGCCACTTTCTGAATCCTATTTATACTGCTATAACCTATAATGCCATATCACGAGTCCCATAAAAATGACAGCTATTTTAAACAAATAAACAAATAAAAATATGCATGAAACCTATGCAAGAAACAAAAAAACCGAAAAGGTCGATGTATTTTCATCACACCTCTCCGGTAATTTATATCTATCATTTCTTTTTATTCTTCCGCTCTCTTATATGCGCTATATCCTCTTCTGACATATGCATCGCCATCCTCTGCAGATCCATAAATGCTTCAACAACTCTTGGACCATGTGCTTCAATGTATGCGATTTCCTTCTCGGTGAGTTTCAGTTTCTTGAAGGCATCAGACTCCCTATCTACTTTCTTTTCACTGCACATCATCATCAGTTCCTGGAAGCAGCCTGACTCCATACCCTTTTTCAAAATGCTTTTATTCTCATGACCGCTTTTCCTTCTGGCATAACTAAGAATCCAAATAATCACAAAAAGTGTTACCGCTATAACCAGCACCGAAATCAAAAGTGGCTTTCTCATTCCGAACCTTACTGCAATGAGTATCGCACCTGTAAGTCCAATCCCAGATACAATAACCCAGATTGCAAATATGATTCCATAGTATTGGATCTTTCTGTACATTGGCATGTTCAAGCGCACACCTGTAAGTGTGAACACCGGCAGGATGATTGTTCCTGCTGCAAGAAACAGAAGCCAATTATTCATAATAAAAGTAATCATAAGCAATTCCCCTTGTCATCATCCGAAAACATTCTGTCTAACTTCTGAATTTTTTAATACATGATAGCACAAACCCTTTTTACAATGTTCTTCTTCCCCCCCATCCCCCTTCGGGGAGTTCACTAGTTCGCAAGCAATGCCTCAGTATATACCGAGGCGGCTTGTTGGGGCGTTCCCCAATCCCCCTTTGACAGATTTTCAATCTGGCCACGCACCCTTCGGGCGCTAAATGAAATGTTGCCAAGAATATGGCATAGAAATTCCAAGAAATAAAAAAAGAGGGGCACCACTATTTGATAATGGTACCCCGTTTGGATTAAACACTTATCGTGTTTTTTCTTTATTATGATCCTTCTGATTTTCTTCTCCGATACCCAGGATCTTATCGATATCGTATTTTGCTATCTGGTACTTCGTCATGCTGTCCTTTGCTTCATTGTATTCTTTATAGGCAGCTTTCTTTTTTGTAAGAAGCTCCTGAAATTCTGTATTCAACTCCTGCACTGTCGGAAGTTTCTTTGAGCCAAGTTTTTCAAATGCTTCCTTTGCCTCCTTATGCTTCATGATATCTTCCCTGTGCTCTGCAAAGTATTTTTTGCTGTAGCCGCTCTTCCGGTAGTTCACATAAGTCTCTTTGGTCTTGGAATAGTTGAATATATGATTCCTTAAATCCGTGATCTCCTGCATTCTTTTCTCTGCGCCTTTGATCTCCGAATTTATATCATCAAATCTTTTTGCAGCAGTCTCAGTTTTTTCCGCAAGCTCTTCATAGGACCTGACTCCATTTTCCTGTAAAAACAGAATCGCCTTCATGACGTTTTTCACATTGAACTTCTTGGCCCACATCTCATAGCCCGGGCCTTTGCCCTTTGCAACAACGTCCTGAAGATTCAGGAGAAGATCAAAATCTTCATCCTTATATGAAGGAGCTTTTCCTTTTTCAATACCGCCAAGTTTTTCCCTTATGGATTTTTCTGTATAACCATCTCCAAGAGACCTAAGCCTTATGAACCTCTTCTGATTTTTCCCTCTGACTGCAGTATGCTTACCGCGCTTAATTTCATATCCCTGTTTCTGTAATTCCAACAGGAATTCGTCAAAATCTTTGGGTCTCTTTGAGAGAGCTACATCTATTGCCATGCGGATGTCATCCCTGAAGGATTCTCTTTTAGGATAAACTGTGCGCTTCTCCCTCTCGCTATATGGTCTTGGTTTTATAACAGACAATCCGTGCTCCAGGCATACCAAGTCACTCACCCTCTGCAGAGCAAATGCTGAGAGGAAAAAGTTTTTGAACTTCTTTGTATTTGAGATATCCGATGCGCAGAACACCACATGGTTATGGATATGAGCCCTGTCAGTATGAGTTGCAACAATAAAAGCATGTTTGCCTTTTGTAAATCTCATGGCAGTCTCATATCCAACCCTGTTTGCTTCTTCAGGAGTTATCTCACCAGGTTTAAAGGACTGTCTTATCTGATAAGCGATTACCTCATGGTCATATTTTCTCCGGGCATGCTTTTCATATTCCGTATAGGACAAAAGAAATTCCTCGGCTGCTGCCTGAGGAGAACATGCATATGATGAAACATATTCTTTGTCATTTGTTTTTTCAGGATTCTCTGCATAATCAGTCTTGGCCTTGATACTGTCCTTTAGTGACCAGCCCTTACTGATATGCATTGGAATAAGTCTTGTCGCTGCCATAGATACCTCAATAAATATTTGATAATCTCACAAGGATTGCCTTCACCGCTTCCCAGATTTCATCCTGCTGTCTCTGAAGTTCCTTTATGTTCTCAAGATATATGTTCCCGGTCTGGTTTGCTTTCTTCGCATACTGGTTGAGGTTATTGCTGTTGATCTTAAGGAGACGGACCACTTCCTTCACATCCGAAAGGTCGAGGTTTATGATGTATCCATCAATTGCCATCTTCCTCATGAATGCGCTGAGATTCCTTACTCCCATGGATTCCATTCGTTCCCTGATCTTTTCCTTATCGCTTTTTGATATCTTTATCAGGATCTGCGTGTCAGTTTTCTTCATATCACAGCATCAGCTCCGGAGCGATGAACCTGCGGACTCTTTCCTCTTCTTCCGGCTTGCATTCATGGAGCTTTTCCAATAGGGATTTCTTCTCCTCTTCATCTGGTATTCCGTTACCGTTATCATCACGAAACCTCTCAGGATGATTTTCCTCATTTTTTACATTGTTGATGATGCCATCGAGACTGTTATCATTCTGCTCAATCTGATCCTCCAGACCTCTTCTGACATTCCCAACTGTATTGGGATCAAGTTCCTGTGGAAATCTTTCATGCGTACCGGTGACATCATTCCACTTCTCAATAGGTGTTCCTGTTACTTTTTCCATAGCATCATCACTCCCCTCCGCGCTTCCTTTCGGGAAATCGGATTACATACTGTGCCCTGCCTTCCTCATCTGCCGTTATATCCACATAGCAGTTAAAAGAGTTACCTGTCTTTCTGGACTTACAATGATCAAGCTTCACTGTTCCACAGGTGAGAAGCTCCTCAGCAATGGCCTTTGTCATTTCTTTTCCGATTGCCTGGAAAAACTTGTTGTCCTTCCATAATGCAAAGCGGCAGTCATAATTGCTGCAGGAGTATGCTTTCTCTCTGTCAACAATATGGCTGCCACATACAGGACAATCACCTATCACATCCGCTGTCTTTGGAACATCGATCGGTTCTCCGTCATCTTCAAAATCACAGGGGAATGGAAGCTCATCGTTATAAGCTGATTCCTTTGCTTTTTCGGCTCTCTTTCTTGCGTTCTCTGCATTTTCCTCATCACTTAAAAATGGAATATCGCCATCATAATCTTCGGAGTTAATCCATCCATCGTCATCTGCTATTCCCATTTAGATCCTTACCCCCTTTTCATTAACTGCATTATTTCCAAAACTGCTCTTGCTAAGCCTGTCTCTTTCAATCCGGAGCTTATCCAAAAGTGATGGTCTGCTTCCGCCTTCACCGTCCGGAAGTATCCTCACAGTCCCAAGTATCCTTCTGCCGACGTTGGCATATTCCTGTGAGTCATCAGCAACGATATCCTCAGCATTCTGCTCCTGCATCTTTTCCACGGGCTGTTCCTTTTCCATGGACTGTTCATGTTCCTTAAGTTTTTCTTCAACAGCCCTTATGATTTTTGCTGAAGTCTTCCTGATTGTTCCAAGGGATTCCTTGAACTCTTTTAATGTGTCATCAGTAGTATATGAAGCCAGATACGGATGACTGTAATCGCTCGTATCATAGTTAAAGAAACTCAGGACTACTGCTGCTGTTCCTTCAGCTTCCAGCTCCTTACGTTTTCTACTGATATCATTACCAGCCTCCGCATGGAGCATTGCATGAGTAACTTCATGCAGGCAGGTCTTAAGTGTCTGCAGTTCGCTCATTCCTACCTGGATTGCAATCCTTTTATCCTCCACATGGTAATATCCCTTAGCACCGCTCTGGATGTTTTCAAATCCTATTGGCACAGGGCTTATCTCCCTCAGTACTCCCATCAGCATTTCATACTTATCGACTTCCCCAACAAGCTCATCAACTCCGAGCCTCGGAAGGTCTTTACCTTCAGTCTGCGAGATATCAAAAGTGCTCTCTGCCTTGAAGCTCATAAGGTTCAGTTCCTTCTTTTCCTTAACAGGTTCGCCATCCTTATCAAGAATCACCTTTCCATTGGCATCGAGCTTATCCACTTCCTTCTCAATGGTATATGGTGCAGGTGCTATGACACGGATTCCCTTTTCGCCCTTACGGACATAACGCCCCATCTTCTTCCAGGCTCCATAGCTCTGACATAAAGTTGCATCCGGCCTCTGCATAGCTATGAGCATGCAGTTGTTCAGTGAGTAGTGTGGGAACTTCGCCATGGTTGTGATAAGGCTTTTGAATTCATCACTGTTCCTGACTGCCTTGACACCATCTTCAAGCTTGTCTGTCAGCTCCTTTAGTTTCTCTTCAGCAATATTTCGCTGATCTTCCCTGCTGGAATTATTATTTTCATTCATCAATTTTCCTCGCCCTTACGGATTCCAGGAGCCTTTGCAGGCTCCTTTCTCTTTACTTCCTTTGCCTTTTTCACATAAGCAATATATCTGGATTTACGTGCCATCACTCGTTCTCCTCCATTACAGTTCCTTCGCCTATAGCTTCCAGATTCTCAAATAAGCTGACCTCATCAAAATAGAAGTCTTCTCTGTTTTTCAGAGTCGCCCTCTCATTTCTGTAGACCAGCTCGAAGTTACCGATCTCGATTTTTATGCTCTGCACAAGTACAACATCCCCGTCAGCCAGGAGATATACTTCGTTTATATCCCAGAGTTCCATGCCACTATCGTAGTAATAAGCCTCGACATCGTCATACACTTTTATGGCAGGGCAATAGAAAAGCTCTGTTCCGGAAAGCTCCATGTCTGCAATGTGTCCCTCCATATCCGGAATATATTCCTCACAGCATTTGTTGATTTTGGGATACATGGCATCCACATATCTGTCGGAAAGTGCATTGATGATCACATCATCATCTTCCTCAAGATATTTGTCATACTCCTCATCACTAAATCCGTTCATCCACTGGTCATATTCAATGAGGCCGAACAGGTCTTTTAAGATCTTCTTCAAAGATTCCTTAGAAAAAGCTTCTTTTCTTACCATCACACTTCCTCCTTATCTTCCTTATCTGTCACTGGCAGCTCCTCACGGATGCCCTCGTCTTCATCATCGAGACTTACCACATCGTCGTCATCAAAGCTGCTCAGATAATCCTCATCCTCGTAATCCTCATCAGGGTCAGGCAATGTGCTTTTCTTCTTTGAATTCTTTGTTGATGTGTAATACATGAATCCTGCAGCACCTCCGAGTGCAACGATCAGTATAAGTGCCATGATCCCATTTACATTTACAGGCTTCTTTTCCTCTACTTCAGGCTCCGGTTCAGGTTCCTCTACAGGTTCCGACTCAGGAGTCACAACCGGTGCAGGCTCCTCTACCTTCTCTTCCTTTGACCCAATCCCTGTTACTTTGATATACTCGCTGACCTGATCCTCATCCATGAGCGATAACAGATCTGACTCATCAACCATATTCAGGAAATGGACCTTTTCGTTGCCATCATCATCACGGTCGATGATGATATAAAAATAGTTGCCGTTCTTTGTCATGACTGTGATGAACTGCTTACCACCAGCTTCGATGCTGCCGTAGTCATCAACGAGTTCCATGTTGCCATCAGGTGTGAGCGGTCCCCACTTTTCCTCTACCTCAGGATCTTTGCCCTGGCAGTTTCGATAATCCGCCTGGCAGATAGGGCAGTCAGGATCAATATGATCCTCCGTGCACTTTGTCTCACATGAACAGTCAGGACCTCCTGCAAATGCTGTCACAGGACTGCAACAAAAAAGTGACCCGCAGAGAGCCACCGAAATTCCAAGAGCCTTTACCCTTGTACCTATTGAATTAAAAAATCTCATTTAACACATCCTCCGTATATTTGTTTTCTTTTTCTGCTGATAAGCTCTCCGTAGCATCATCCTTTGATCTGTCGCCAGCTTCCTTTTCAGCTTTAGTATCCTTTGATGCTTCCGCCTTCTTACTCTTTGGCACAGGCTTCTTATCGTCATCCTTAACGCCAAGGAATTCTGCAAGCTGTTCAGGTGTCATCTCAACCCTGTTTACTATTCCAAGGATCTCGGTCACTTCCTCTTCATGGATCCTGGCATCAACATCCTCAAGCTTCCTTTTGTACTCCTCATATTTGGGCAATATCCTCTCACGCTCTGCCCTGAAACGGTTCAATCTCTCAAACATAAAATCCTCCTGATAATCTTCATTACCTGATCCTTCCAAACGAATCAAAATGTGCCTGCCAGTATGGTGTGTTGATGGATGAATACTTAACAGGATTACCTGCATGGATCATCATCCCGTTCCCTACATAAATCCCTACATGACTGCAGCCAGCAGTATCATAAGTTCCATGGAAAAAGATAAGGTCTCCGGGCTTTGCATCCGCCGGTGAAACATAATCTGTTATGGCTCGAAGGCCGTTCGCAGTCTGTCTTCCGACATTCCATCCATTACCGCAGTGATTGATTACCCAGCTTACAAATCCTGAGCAGTCAAATCCTGATGGACTGTAACCTCCCCAGACATAAGGAGTTCCCAGATGACTCTCCGCTTCATGGAGCATCCTCGCAAACTGTTCATCGGTAAGGTATTCTCCTGGGACATGATAATGGTCATCATCGCCTGGATGATCATCGGGAGTGTTATAATAGTCATCCTCACCGAAAAGATACTTTTTGTTTCCGAAGGTCTCAAGGAGAACCTTGTACCTGATCATCTCGTCCTCAGTAAAACCAAGCTCCTCAACAACTTCATCAAGGGTATGGTTTATCAGATACACATTCAGGATGTAATACTGATAGTCCTCAGTTACGGTATAGCTGTATGGCTGCCAGTAACCTCCATCCTCGTGCGATGAATCCTCGACCCATGTAACTCCGGAATACTCGACTTCATGCTGCCTGGTCTCTTCGACTTCTTCCGTGTAAAACTCATACTGAAGGTTGAAGATGGTCTGCAGCATACCCTGAACCTCTTCCCTGGTATAATTCTCAAACATAACAGTGAGTATCGCTGCAAGCTGGTATGGATTATGCCCAACTTCATCAACATAGTAATTGACCTCATCATAACCGGTAGTATCCAAGTTATTCAGATTATCCTGAAGTCCTGCTTCCAGTTCTTTGTAGTCATCTTCCACGGCAAGTATTTCCTCATCCTCCGCTGTGTAGGTTGTGATAACTGCTATATCTCCGTTGTTTCCACCTATCATTCCGAAGGTTCCTGCAAGCACTGCAAACATGAGCACTACTATAAGAAGAAGCAGGATGATTATAGCTATGATGGGATGTTCTTCAGCCATCTCCCTGGTTCTTTCTGCCAGAAGTCCTGTAAGGTCAGTTGATTCATCCGTCAGCCGTTTTCCAAAAAAGCCTGAATTCTCTGCAGCTGCTGCACGCTTTGCCGCTGCTCTCTTCTGCATTTCTTTTCGAAGTCTTTCCTTAACCTCTGCCTCGGATCCGCCACCACTAAGTTCTCTCTGATGGAGTTTATTTCCGTATTTACTGCTCTTAACCTTCTGCGTTACTGAACTCACAGCACCGCTGGCAACATATCCGCCTGTCTCAAGTGCTTCCTCAGCAACATAACCTTCATCCTGATCATTCCCTGCTACTCCGGTCATGTATGCTCCGATACCGGCACCTTTGGATATGACGTTTGCCGTATCAGCAACTCCGGATAGCGCTGAGCTATTCCGAAAACTGTACTCCGAATTCTCAGCCGCTTTCTTATTCTGTATCCTTGTGGATTTCAGTTCTTCACTTCTGATCGTATCCCTCACATCCTGCTGCTGGGATTCTCTTTTTGCTGTGTTCGTCTGCCTTTCCTTCTCAGCGCTCACAGTCTGCTGCTTCACTTTTTTATGGTGCTTAGCTCGTATCTTCGCCCTTCGTCTTGCTTCCTCAGGTTCCAGTTCCTTGGTAGTTCTCTCTCCCCGGAGCATCTCACCGTAATATTTCCTTGCTGTATCCTTGTTTTTCAGCTTGCTCCCAAGGGATTTTGTTCTGCCGGTATCATCTCCGTATTGGGTTGTCCCCGTATTCTTGGAATCTCCTGATCCATATATGCTTTCATTCATCGCTCTTCTCCATCTGATCAGGCTGATACTTTCTCCGTATCAGCCTTGTTCTCTGCACTCTCTATGAATTTGGTACTGATGACCTTATAGAGCATGCTCTCCTTCGGGAATCTGTCCACGAAGGGCAGTATCACGTTTCCATAAAAAATAAGCCCTTCACCTTCTCCCGAATGTGTTACATACGAGAGCTGATGCGGACTTATGTTCAGCTGTCTTGCAAGTATCGATCTGTCACCCACCGCCTGGTTCAGCATAAGGATAAAATCTGAATTCTCAAAGATATTCTCAACTTCGCGTGAAGCAAGCAGATCCTTGATGTTCTGGGTTATACCTGTCGGCATACCGCCCCACTTTCTGAATCGCTTCCAGATCTCAACTGTATAAGCGGCTGTCTGTTCTTCACGTAGGAGCAGATGCATCTCATCAATATAATATCTGGTGGATCTTCCCATCGCCCTGTTTCCGGAAACTCTGCCCCATACCTGGTCCTCTACGATAAGCATTCCTATCTTCTTAAGCTGCTTACCAAGATCCTTGATATCAAAGCAGACGATTCTGTTATTGATATCAACATTTGTGCGGTGATTAAAAACATTGAGTGAACCACTTACATAGATTTCAAGTGCAGTTGCCACAAACTTAGCTTCAGGCTCATCCTGCTTTAAGAGTTCATTATAGAGATCCTCCAATATAGGAATGTTCTCCTCGCAGGGATCCTCAAGATATTTCCTGTAGACAATGCGCACACATCTGTCGATGACCGTTTTCTCTGCAGGCTTAAGTCCATCCTTTGAACCCATGATGAGCTCGCAAAGCGACAGGATAAAGTCCGCCTTCAGCATGATAGGGTTATCATCCTCGGAATAGTTCATGTTGATATCCATTGGATTTATATACTGGTCCGATGTCGGGCTTATTCTGATGACCTGACCTCCAAGGTATTCCACCATTGCCCGGTACTCGGACTCAGGATCACAGATGATTATGTCATCATCCGTAACCATGAATGAGTTTGCAATCTCCCTCTTTGCTGCAAAAGACTTACCGGAACCGGGTGTACCAAGTATCAAGCCATTAGGGTTCTTCAGGAGCTTTCTGTCAACCATGATAAGGTTGTTGGAAAGCGCATTTAAGCCATAATACAAGGCACCCCTGTGATCCTGGAAAAGCTCCTGCGTTGTGAATGGCACGAAGATAGCTGTACTTGAAGTTGTCATACCACGCTGGATATCCACCTCGTTGTAGGCAAGAGGCAATGTACTCACAAGCCCCTGCTCCTGCTGATAGTCCAGACGCACCAGGTTACAGCTGTGTTTCTGAGCTATGGATGATGTCTGGAATATATTGTTTTCCAATTCCTGCTTCGTTTTTCCCGTATTCATGATAAGGAAAGTCATGAGGAACATTCTCTCGTTCTGCTGCTGAAGTTCCTTAAGAAGTTCCTTTGCATCCCTGCCATAAGTCACAAGGTCTGACGGTAGCACATCCATGTCATAACCTGCTCTTACTGCCTTCTTCTGCTCCTCAATTTTGGAACGGTCAAGCTCTGTGATCGTGTGTTTTACAGTTTTAATCGCTTCATTCTGATCCACTGAATGAAGGTGCATGGTAACGATCTGACTTGATTCCATTCCCAGGAAATCTGCCAGCATCCTGTCACTGATATCCGATGCATCCACAGACAAAAAGCTCATGGCACACCAGGTATCTCCCATCTTAAAATACCTGCCGGTGGGAAACTCAAATGAACTCGGTGCTATGAAATCCTTTACTGAAAGCCCTGACTTCACAAGGTATTTCCAGTCGAAGTGGAATTTTGCATTATCCCCAATATGGAGCTGCTTATGCATGAGCTCAAGTCTCTCATATCCATTCATGGTATGTGCCAGGACACCCAGTCTCTTGAAGTTATTAAGGATATCCATCTCGATATGCACCAGTCTTGGCTTTGCAGATTTCATTGAATCAGCATGGATTCCGAAAGTAATGTACTTTGTCTTGGTCAGACCATTATTACCCGCTTCCATGTTTTTAAGCAGGATACCCGAATACTCATCACGGACATCATTGAATCTGTCCTCCTGATGCTCTATGCGGATCTTCTTTTCAAAATCCCCAATCTCTGTTGCAAAATTCATAAATGAAAGCTCGAAATGCACGGAACTGTCGAAGAAATTCAGAAAGCTGCACCACTCCTCGAAGATTTCTGTCTTATCCTCCTGCTGTGCAAGCTGATAGTTGATATCCTGGAACTGTATCGTCTTGGTGTAATAATCACTTCCGACTCTGCATATCCCGTCCTGGAACATCCTCTCAAAAGGAAGCGTCTGCTGCGCTGTCCTTGGCGTCCCATCATTTTTCTGCGCGTTCTTTATGATCTGCTTTATCTCTTTCTGCTCACGTTTTGACAGGCCTTCCGGCATGTCAAACTCCCTGGTCTCTTTTTTATTTTTCCATGGAAGTACGAACAATCTCTTCCACCTTCCTTTCTGCTTCTGCCTGCCTCATCAGGGCTGCATAATAATTATCCGTTTTATACGGACGTTTCTTAGGCCTTATGAAAATAGCCTGTATAAAATGCCCCAGGTATACTTCCAAAGGCCGTCCGTTCTTTTCATACATGGCAAAGAAGAAGATAGGCATCATTATCACCATCATCCCCATCACTGCCACATTTACCTCAGCCACGCTTTTTATAAGAAAAAATGACGGGACTCCTATGAGCGCCGCCACCAAAAAGCATATGAGCTGTCGTTTTGTAAGATTGAAAATGATCTTACTCTTTACCTTTGTTAAGTCCCTCGGGACACTGATATATGAAGCTGCCATATGTCTCCCTTCTTCCCTGCCTGTTTAAATCGCATTAAGTATTGCTTTGCTTACTGTGCTTGTCTTGAATAATGAAAATCCAAGAAGCAGTGTGTATCCAAGTGCCATCCAGATCGATCCGACGATATCAGTTGTAAATGCCACCGATGTGATGAGCACTGCATAAATTCCAACACATATCATGATGAGGAATCCCTGGAAACCAAGCGCAAACAGACTCTTTACATAATGTATTCCGATGCTGCCGTGTTCCTTGTTTCCAAAGGTTGCAAACGGAATAGGTGCCATTGAAACATACATGTATATCTCGATCATTCTCGCTATCACTATGATATTTATGATCTCTGCTGAAAGCTGTGTAAACAGGTTCACTATTGCTATCTGGATGAATAACCCAAGGATGCTCATGATATCCATAGCCTCAATGGTTGACTGCATCCCTGCAAGTGCTGATGCATCTATTGCTGTTGAAGCACCGATCACTCCACCGGCACCCGCCACAACATGCTGCGCCACATCAAATACCGCCATGGAAAAATCCCATGTGTGGGTGATAAGCTCTACAGCAATTGCTGTCTTGAACACCCATTTGAATATGAACCAGGTCTCGAAATTTGCCAGGTTGTTGTAGCTGATGATCAGCTGCACAAGTTCATAACAGGCCACAAAAGTCAGGATTATGCCCGCAATGGGCATTATGACAGTTTCGGATATAGTTTTGATCATGCTAAAAACTGAGGGCGAAAATGCTGAAGGCGTCTGCCCAACATCCGCAGCAATGCCTCCGACTGTGGTATTCACACAGTTAAACATTTCTGACAGACACTGCATAAGGTACGGAATTATCAGCTCCTTTAAATGCTCCTCAATCTGTTCAAGTACTGCTTCCAATATCCTTCTCCTGTATTATTCTCTTTGTTATAACAGGGACTGGTCATGAAAAAGTCTCATGCCAGTCCCTTATGGTTACTATATGAAGTTGTAATTTTCTCCGGTGCTGATTAGAGAAGGTTGGCAAGAAGCGGAACAACTGTTGTACCGATGAGGGCAACACCTCCACCTGCCATCAGCTGCTTCATTCCCTGTGACTTGGCCCCGGGATTGTCATTGCCATATCCTTCAAGAAGGTTAATACCTCCCCATACACCAAGGCCTGCGCCAAGGGCAACAACGATAGTCTCTAATGTGCTCACTGAGCTCTGAAAAAATCCCATGATAACTCTTGAATCTGATATCGTGTATTTATTACCTAAATACCGTTAACCGGATTCTTCTCCTTTCTAATAATTGTTTTTAGGTAGCGACACCTCTCGTGTTACTGAGGTGCCGGTTGATAGTTACTTTCCGAAGCCCGTCGACTGACTCCGGATACATGGCCATGTCTGCCCATTTTGGGGGCAATATAAAAAGCTCTATGGATATGCCTTTTATTGACATTTCCGCAAGCCTCTTACCAAATATTATTCTTCTACTTCGATGACTTCATACTCATCATCTTCCTTCAGAACCAGCTTGTGGTCTAAGAATTTCTCAACATCAAACCAGTTCTTCTTATCTGCATCCGCTGTATATTTGAAATTCGGATGCTGTGTAAGGTCGTATTTGTCTGACAGGAAAGGTCTTACGCCTCTCACCTGCACGATACATTTGGAACCATCCATAACTGCAAGCTCATCTATGCTCATGAGATCATGCCCCAGCTTCTGGTAGTTCATGTTGTAGCTCTGCGATGTACCGCGGGATTCACCGGTGTTGTACATATCGATGGTTTCCTTGCCAAGAAGGGCATTCAGATCCTTAAGAGTTGACTGCTCAGTACCACCTAGGAATATCTGCGAATCACAGTTAGCACAGATTGTCTCTGCGTTATCCTTGTATATTGCCTTAAGCTGTGACTTTGCCTGAAGTACCAGCGCTGCTGATATCTCACGGCTTCTGATAGTCGCCATGAGTTTCTCCAGGTTAGGGATCTGACCAATATTCGCTGCCTCATCTATAAGGCAGCGGACATGAACCGGTAATCTTCCATGATATACGTCATCCGCCTTTTCACATAAGATATTGAAAAGCTGTGAATAGATCATCGACACCATGAAGTTAAACGTTGGGTCCGTATCTGACATGATAAGGAACAGAATTGTCTTCTTATCTCCTATCGTATCAAGCTCCAGCTCATCATATTCCATAATCTCCCTGACCTGCGGAATATCAAAAGGAGCAAGTCTCGCACCGCAGCTCACAAGGATGGATTTCGCGGTCTTGCCTGCTGCAAGGCGATATTTTGCATACTGCCTTACCGCAAAGTGATCCGGATTTTTCTCAGCAAGTTTTTCAAACAAGATATCCACTGCATTTTTAAATGATTCATCATCTTCCCTTATCTCCATGGAATTGATCATCTCAACAAGAGTGTTGAAATTCCTCTCCTCTTCAGGAGCCTCATAATATATGAGACCGATAAGTGCTGTAT
>NZ_AUIX01000024.1 GCF_000423925.1 Butyrivibrio sp. VCD2006 | reverse complement strand
TGGCTTCCCGAGTGGCCAAAGGGGACAGACTGTAAATCTGCTGCAAATTGCTTCGGTGGTTCGAATCCACCGCCATCCATTTGAGTAGAGCACTTAATGAGGTAGTTTCTAACTTAGTGCGAACCATGGGTGTCCACTTGACGAGGTAATCTCGAGTCTAGTGGAGCATCCCAAAATTGAATATCGCGGGGTGGAGCAGTCTGGAAGCTCGTCGGGCTCATAACCCGAAGGTCATAGGTTCAAATCCTGTCCCCGCTACTCAAGTTTGCCTAGATAGCTCAGTTGGTAGAGCAGAGGACTGAAAATCCTCGTGTCCTTGGTTCGATTCCGAGTCTAGGCATCTTTTTTTGCTTTAAAAGCCTATACATCACAAATTTTGTTGATGTATAGGCTTTTTTATTTATCTTTTTGTTTAAATTTTATCGTATTTTAATAATTATCTATCACTAAATATCGTATCATTTAAGGTGAGAAGATATATATAAATGAGGAGGATTTCGATTTGAGACATGAATGTTTGATAGGGGCAAGAATAGTTTGCTCGGTACTTGCGGTATCTCTCTTATTGGGAGGATGTGGTAGTGCGCCTAAGACTGAGGAAAAACCTGCTGCGGAGAGTGCCGCAGGAAATACGGATGATGCTTCGCTTAAAATTGCTTTAAATGCTGATATTGTCAGTATGGATGTGCATAGGACCACAAATGATTATCTCGTACCTATGAATGTGTTTGATACACTTTTTGAAGTTGTTCCAAAGAGTGACGGAAGTACAAGTATAGAGAAGAGTCTTGCAGAGGATTATTCGGTGTCTGATGATGGACTCGCCTATAGTATTACGCTTCGTGATGGTGTGGTTTTCTCGGATGGAACGCCGCTTACAGCTGAGGATGTTAAGTTTACTTTCGAGCGCATTCTTACGCTTCCTGATAGTCAGCAGGTGGATTATGCGATTTCAATTGATGGGGCAGAGGCTCTTATGGATGGCTCTGCGAATGAATTGACCGGTATAAAGGTTGAGGATGATACTCACCTTACGATAACGCTATCAGAGCCATTTGCGGGATTTTTGGCACAGCTGGCTACTCCTTCAACGAGTATTCTTTCGAAATCTATCGTAGAAAAAGCAGGTGATGAATTTGGTACAGTTCCTGAGAAAACGCTTGGAACGGGACCTTATGTTGTAACGGCATGGGAGCGCGGTTCAGGACTGACTTTTGACTACAATCCGCTATATTGGGGGAAGGAGCCTTCTGTAAAGCATGTAACGGCAAGGGTAATGGATGCATCCTCGATGGATATGGCTTTTCAGAAGGGTGATCTTGATATCCTCGATTGTCTTATGATTGATTCTGCCATAGTGGAGTCCACATATAAGACTAAGTATAAGGATAACATCGTTTCCACAAATCGTCTCGGACTGAATTATCTGATGTTTAATGAAAAAATCGAGCCTTTAGGGGATGTTAAGGTAAGAAAAGCAATACAGCTTGCAATTGATCGTCAGTCCATTCTTGATTCGATATACAGCGGAGATGGAAAGCTAGAAGATGGTGCATATCCTTCCGGCTGTCTTGGCTATAGCAATGATAATCAGGGATGGCTTAAGTATGATCCGGATGCGGCTAAGAAGCTTTTAGAGGAAGCGGGATATGCTGATGGTTTCGATATGGAGCTTGCTCTTGATTCAGATGCAGCTGATGCCGTAAAGAACATCATACAGATAATTTCACAGAATCTTGGAGATGTAGGAATTAACGCCAATATCAAGAATTATGACCATGCAAGCTGGCTTGATCTTAGAAACAGCGGAAATATGGAAGCTTTTCTTGCTATGTGGATACTCGATTACAATGATCCGGATAATATTATCTATACGTTCTTTGGAAGTAAGGAAAATACAGTGATCAGATCAAATAATTACGCTGATGACGCTACAATCGCGCGGATAGCTGCGGCAAGGGGCATTGTTGATCAGGGTGAGAGAATGGCAGAATATGCTGCACTTGAAAAGAAGCTGATCCAGGATGATGCTGTTTGGGTTCCTATGTTTTCACTTAAGCATCTGTTTGTGAAAAGTGATCGCGTTGAGGAGTTTATACCGCAGTGGGCAGGCTGGAGTGATATTTATTTCAAGGGAGTGACACTTAAGTAAATGAGTGGTTTTATCAGACGATGTGTCGGGGTTGTTCTGGTGCTATTTGGAGTTATGGTGATGATTTTCGTGGTTTTGAGGATCATACCGGGCAATCCTGCTGCAGTACTTCTTAATGAGCATGTAAATAGTGCAACAATCGAAAGGCTGACAGCATCGATGAATCTTGATAAGCCTTTGCCGGAGCAGTTTTTTATGTATCTGGCAGGGGTACTTAGGGGTGATTTGGGCCAGAGCTATTATATGCGGCAGTCAGTGCTGTCTCTGGTTCTCGAGGCCTTCCCATATACCTTGAAGCTTACGATTCTTTCGGCTGTGTTTGCATGGGTACTTGGTATTGGGATTGGAGTAATATCTGCGCTTCATCACGACAGGCTGCCAGATTATCTGTTCAGAGGTGTTTCTCTTCTTGGAGTCTCTGTACCTGTATTTATGGTGGCACTGTTTTTGCAGTATTTATTTTATTTCAGGTTTTCACTGTTGCCGCTTGTATACGATGGAAGCTTTGAGTCAATGATACTTCCTGCGATTGCGCTTGGCTGGAACAGTGCAGGAAGTGTTGCGAGGCTTACGAGGTCAAGTCTTATGGAGCAATTTGGGCAGCCATATCTTGATACCGCAAGGGCGAAGGGATTGACTGCGAGGCAGGCAGTGCTTACACATGGTCTGAAAAATTCAATGGTTCCGGTAATTACCATGATTGCTATGCAGTTTTCAGGGATGTTATCGGGAGCTGTAATAACGGAAAGTGTATTTGGAATTGCGGGGCTTGGTAAGCTTGCGCTAACAGCTGTGCAGACGAGGGATATGCCTCTTCTTCAGGGAACGGTTCTTTTTTCGGCACTTGTAATATCGCTTGGAAATATTATTGCGGATCTTATCAATGTGTGTCTTGATCCAAGGCTTAGAGTGTAGATATGATAAAGACTTTTATTCACAACAAGGTAGCGGTCATATCGGTGGCAATTATTGCAGTCATAATGCTGATGGCGATTTTTGCTCCGATTTTGACGCCATATGATGCTGCGAGGCAGGATCTTTTGGTAAGACTGAAAGCGCCGGGAGCAGAGCATTTGCTTGGAACTGACGAGCTGGGCAGGGATGTATTTGCGAGGATGCTTTACGGGGCGAGGATTTCACTGGTGATTGCTATTATTCCCACAGTAATCGCTGTACTTATCGGAATGATCCTTGGGATTGCGAGCGCTTATTACGGAAAGGTGGCAGATCTTTTGATAATGTGGTTTGCGGATGTGACGCTGGCTTTTCCGGGAATGCTGCTTGCAATGGCAATCATGTATACCTTTGGCGGATCCTTTGTATCGGTTGTGATTTGTATCGTGATAATGGAGTGGGGGAGCATTGCGAGAATTGTTCGCTCGGTAACGTTGTCCATAATTGAAAATGAGTATATTCAGGCCGCGAGATCAATGGGCGTGAGAAAAATAGCTATTGTAATAAAGCACATTATTCCCAATCTTGTGCCCACTTTGATAGTCCTTTTTACGCTGAATGTACCGGCTTCGATTTTATCGGAAAGTGCGCTGAGCTTCTTGGGAATAGGAATTCAGCCGCCACAGGTTTCACTGGGACTCATGGTAAACCAGTCAAAAACGCTGTTGTTTCAGATGCCGTGGCTAGCGCTTGCTCCTTCTGGGATGATAATGCTTTTGGTTTTGACATTTAACTATTTGGGTGATGCACTCCGGGATATTCTCGACCCGAAGTCTAAGTATTAAGACTATGAATGAAGATAAATTGTTAGAGATTAAAAATCTTACCGTGTCCATTAAGCAGGAAAAAGAGATGATGCCTGTGGTTAAGGGCATTAGTCTTGAAATTCCGCGAAGAGGAATCGTTGGACTGGTGGGTGAATCCGGCTGCGGCAAGAGCATGACGGCGAAATCCATCAATCATATTTTGCCGTCTTTTGCGAAGGTCACTGGGGGAAATATGCTCTGGCACGAGGATTCCGGAGAAGTGTGCGATTTTACCCTGCTAAATGAGAAGGAGATTCGCGGACGTTGCGGAACAGATGTGGCGATGATTTTTCAGGAGCCTATGACATCGTTAAATCCGATGATGTGCATCGGTGATCAGATAAAAGAAGTGCTACAGATTCACAAGCTTGAGAAAAATGCTGACAGGGCAAAGGAGAGAGTCATTGAGATGCTTGATGCGGTTGGCATTGCGGAACCTGAACTCCGATATAAGGCATGGCCTCATGAGCTTTCGGGCGGAATGAGACAGAGGGTCATGATTGCTATGGCTATGATCGGGTCACCAAAGCTTCTGATAGCGGATGAGCCTACCACGGCTTTGGATGTGACCACAGAGGCGCAGATTTTGAAGCTGATTCGAAAGATGTGCGATGAATATAAAATGAGTGCGATGGTAATCACCCATAACATGGGAGTTGTATCAACGCTTTGTGACTATGTTTATGTGATGTATCTTGGCAATATCATGGAGCAGGCTCCCACGAAGGAATTGTTCAAAAATCCGATGCATCCCTATACAAAGGGACTCCTTTCATCCATCCCAAGAATAGGGAATAATCCTGAGTATTTGGAGACAATTCCGGGAAGTATTCCTGTTATGAAGAAGCAGTTTAAGGGCTGCGAATTTTGCCTTAGATGTTCTGATGACATACAGAAATGTTTTTTTGAAAAGGCAGAGTTAAAGAAAGTTGGCCCTGATCATTATGTTCGCTGCCATGTGGCAGGAGGGGAGGAGGAATAGATGGAAAGACAGATCATTTTATCCGCTTCCCATGTTAAGAAGAGTTTCCGCGCGGGAATGAAAAACAAGGTTATGGCAGTAAACGATGTTAGTCTGGAGATCCTGAAGGGTGAGACCCTTGCGCTGGTGGGAGAATCGGGATGCGGAAAAAGCACACTGGCAAGACTTCTCATGAGAATGATAAAGGCTGACAGCGGAAGTATATTTTTTGAAGATCAAGAGATTACAGGCATGTCGGAGAGAGAGCTTCGCCCCTTTAGGCGCGAAATGCAGATGGTTTTTCAGGATCCGGCGTCATCACTTGATCCGCGTATGAAAATCCGTGACATCATAGCTGAACCGCTCCTTGCGTGGCATGTCTATGATTCTAAGGAGAAGACCGATGAGCGTATTCTCGAGCTTTTGGATATGGTGGATTTAAAGGAGGATTGCCTTGACCGCTATCCGCATCAGTTTTCGGGTGGGCAGAGGCAGAGAATCGGGATTGCAAGGGCGATTGCTGTAAAGCCAAAGCTTCTTGTCTGCGATGAGTCAGTATCTGCACTTGATGTTTGCGTTCAGGCTCAGATATTGAATCTACTAAAAACACTAAAGAATCAAATGGGACTAACCTGTCTTTTCATAAGTCATGATCTGGCGGTAGTAAGCTTTATTGCCGATAGAGTTTGTGTAATGAAAGATGGGCAGATCTGCGAGATGGCGCCTGCCGAGCAGATCTATAAAAATCCCGGGCATGAATATACCAGATATCTTTTAGCGTCGGTTCCTCAAGTTATAGACTTTTAGGAAGGGTGTTGATCGTATGTATTATTCAAGTTTTGGAATTTTATCACTTGTATTATTTATAGTGTTAAATCATGAGATTATCTTTAAGAAAAAAGGAACAGAATTAAGTACTGCAAAGAATAAGTATCGCTATTTTTTATTTAGCGTAATACTCTATCTTATATCAGATATAGCTTGGGGACTTTTGTATGAAAGGCACTTAATAGCTGCAGTTTACGTAGATACAGTGATATATTTCCTCACAATGGTGTTGTCAGTAATGCTGTGGACCGACTTTGTGGTGGAATATCTGAATAACAAAAATCTTATCAGTCTTATCTTTAAGCATTTCGGTCGCATTATGTTTCTGTCAGTTGCTGTAGGGCTTGCTATTAATCTGTTTGTTCCTGTCTGGTTTGTAATGGATTCTGATGGGAATTATGAACCATTACCATTCAGGTATCTATTTCTTGGTGCTCAGGTGCTGCTTTTTGCGTTTACAGCCATATATACTTTTATTATTGGCCTTAGATCTTCCGAAAAGGTGAGGCAGCATCATTTTACGATTGCGATATCCGGCACGACAATGACTGTTTTCATTGTTCTACAAACCATTGAGCCGCTTTTTCCATTTTATGCGATAGGATGTCTTTTGGCCGGAACTTTTATTCATACATTCCTCTCAGTGGAAATGGAGCATGATAGAAATCGCCTTCTGGAGGATGCGCTTGAGGCTGCAGAAGGCGCAAATGCCGCAAAATCAGTCTTTTTATTAGGAATGAGTCATGAGATACGCACACCCATAAATACAATGCTTGGCATGAATCAGATTATCAGGCGTGATTGCAAGGATAAGGAAATTTTAAGCTGCACAGATAGTATTGAAGATGCAGGAAACAGGTTGCTCAAGATTATTACAGATATTCTGGATTATACAAAAATCGAATCAGGTGAATTGGAAATAATTAATGAGAATTACTTTGTGCCTGATATGATGGGAGAGATTTACAGTCTGATTTATACACACGCAAAAGAAAAGGGACTTAAGCTTACCTTTGAGATCGATCCCAGGATGCCACAGAGATTATATGGGGATACGCTAAAAATCAAGCAGGTTCTCACAAATCTTTTAAATAATGCTGTTAAGTTCACAGATAAAGGAAATGTAGTTTTTCGCGTAACACTTATTGAAGAAGAAGTTGAGCATGCGCGGCTTCGGTTTGTTGTCATAGATACCGGAATAGGAATCAAGAAGGATGATCTTGATAAGCTTTTTCATGCCTTTAATCGCGTAGATACAGAGCATACCTGCTCTATCGAGGGAACAGGACTTGGACTGACCATCGCTTCAAACATTCTGCAGTTGATGGGGACAAAGCTTCTGGTGGATAGTACATATAAAAGCGGCTCCACATTTTACTTTGATATTATCCAGAAGGTTGCAGATCCCACGCCTATTGGTACAGAGTGGGAGAGGGAGTATTTGAGAGATAATTCGAATGAAAAGGGAAACTTATCATTTACTTCGCCTGAAAGCCGGATACTTATCGTTGATGATACGGAACTTAATATAAAGGTTATATGCGGCTTATTAAAGCCGTTACAGATGCAGATAGATACAGCGTCAAGTGGTGAGGAGTGTCTTGAAAAATTCTCTTCGGTTAACTACGATGTGGTATTTCTTGATTATCTGATGCCTGAAATGGATGGAATTCAGACTCTGGAAAAAATGAGAGTGCAGTGCCCTGCCAAAACAGCATCTACTCCGATTATTTCGCTTACCGCAAGTGCAGTAGCCGGTGTAAGGGAAAAAATGATGGAGGCCGGCTTTACGGATTTCATGACAAAACCGGTTATTTTGCAGGACATGTTGAAGCTGCTTCGGAAATATCTGCCTAAGAGTCATATTCATAACGTGCAGCAGGAGACTAAGCAGAGTGATGTTTTGACAGCAATACCCAAGAAGCTATTGGATATTCCATGGATAAATATTGAAGAAGCGGTAGAATATTGTGGCTCGCCGCAGCTGTTCCTGGGAGCCATCAAGATACTTACCGGTGGAATTGATGAAAAAGCAAAGCTCCTTGAGGACTGTCTTTCAAGGGATGATATCGAACTGTTTACAGTAACGATACATGCCATAAAGAGTAGTCTGATGACTATTGGAATAGATGCCCTTTCCGATAAAGCCAGGGAACTTGAGTATTACGGAAAGGAAGAGGACATTGAACATATTAATGAATATTTTTTTGATTTTCTTGCTGAGTACAGGGGCATAAAGGCGGTATTGCTTGAGGCAATTAAGTAAATTATTGTGTCTTCTGCAATAGCGTGAAGCATTGTTTGTTTCGGCAATTAAATAGTTTATTGCATGGGCGTTCTATCTGTCGATGCGATTTATGTCCTCTTTTTCAGCAAAAATCAAAAGGTGGTGTTCCGCACTAAGCGGCTCATTGGGGTCAACGACTTTCCAGTGACCACCTTTTTTTATTGCAACGACGTTCACGGCATATTTTTTTCTGAGATTAAGTTCGATAAGGTTTTTTCCTACCCATTTGCCGAGGGGATTCATCTCAACCATAGACAGGGAGCTGTCCACCTGAAAATAGTCAAGGAATGTATCGGAGGAGAGGATTCTTGCTGACTGTTTTCCTCCGAATTCCTCGGGAACGATAACCTTATCGGCGCCGATTTTCTTTAAAATCGTGCTCATTCTGTCAGTTGAGCTCTTGGCAACGATGAGCGGAACGCCTTCTTCCTTTGCAACAGCCACGGACATGATGCTTGCTGCGAGGTTTCGACCCATTGCTACCACAACGATATCAAGATTTTTGAGACCGAGGTTCTTTACTTCATCTTCGTTTGAGAGGTCTGCGCAGATTGCGGAGGTAGAGAATTCCGCACATTCCTTCACTTTTTCCTCATCAATATCTACTATGAGAACATCGGAGCCCATCTCATACATACTCTGTGCCAGACTGATTCCGTATTTTCCAAGTCCAAGGACTGCTATTGATTTTTTCATGTGTTTCTCCTTTAGTTATTATCCTACGAAAAATTTTCCTTCAATGTAGTTGCGCTGGTTTCTGGGTCTGGGCCTTCCTGCAAAGAAAATCGCCAGGGAAATGGGGCCGATTCTGCCAAGGTACATGCAGACGATTATGATAATGCGGCCTGTGGTGTTGAGGCTTGTGGTGAGATCCCTGCTGAGGCCAACAGTTGCCAGGGCACTTATGACTTCAAACAGCGCATCCTGCAGATTAACTGTATTGGTGGCATTCAGCATTAGTGTGAAGAGGATCACGCTAAAAAGGCTGACATACACGATGACGGATGCTTTTCTCATGGACTCGTCCGTGACCTTGCGCTTGAATACGATGTTGGAATCCTCGGATTTAATATAGGTGATGATTCCCATAAGTGCGAGGAAAAAGGTAACGGTCTTGATTCCGCCTGCCGTGCCGATAGGTGAGCCGCCGATGAACATGAGTATATAAGATACTACGCAGGTAACGTCGGTCATCTCTGATTGCGAAAAGGACGCGAAGCCGGCGGTTCTTAGTGTGACGGATTGGAACAGACTATTTATAAGCTTGTCCACGAGATTCATCCCCTGCAGAGTTTGCGGATTATTGTACTCAGCAAGGAAAATGATGAGCCAGCCGATAACTATTAAGGCAAATGTCATGGTGAGCACAAGCTTTGTATGCTCACTGAATCTCTTGAAAATCTGAACGGGATTGAATCTGCGCTTTGCGCCTTCTCTTATGGTTTTGGACAGGTCAAACCACACTACATAGCCAAGGCCGCCAAGCATTATCAGTGTCATTGTGACGATCAGCACCAGTGGATTTGAGTAGTAGCCTTTCAGGCTGTCCGGACCTATAATGTCGATTCCGGCGTTGCAGAATGCTGAGATGGCATTGAAAAATGAGTACCATATGCCTTTGGGGCCAAACTGCGGGACAAAAACGAAGCAGTATAGCACTGCGCCGATAAGCTCTACTGCAAAGGTGCCTCTGAATATTTTTATGAGTACCTTTAAAATCCCTGAATCAGTATCGAGATTAAGGGAGTCCTGAAGCATTTTTCTCTCGCCCAGCGAAAACTTCTTCTGTGTAAGGAGCATGATCATGGATATAACGGTGATGATACCGAAGCCGCCTATCTGAATCAGGATCAGAATGATAATGTGGCCAAAGGTGCTCCAGTAACTGAACGTGTCCACAACAACCAGTCCGGTAACACACACGGATGTCGTCGATGTGAAAAGTGCTGTGACAAAGTCCGTCCATGTGCCATCGGCGGAGGAGATAGGAAGTGTCAGTAAAAATGCGCCAATCAGAATTGCCCAAAGAAAGCTGAGAGGGATAAGTCTGATGGATGAAATTCTTGGTAGCTTCATTTAGGGTTATCCTTTTAAGTAATGATTTATATAGAAGCGGCGAAGGTTTTCTGTCGCTTACTGTAGATAGCTTAATTGCTGTTTATCATATGATTTTATCATATGCTATCATGAGGAGAGAAAATAATTTAAAAACATTCGATTTTTTAGGGTACAATACAAATAAAAAACCAAAGAGAGACGGATAATATGAAGGATTACAGAGAGCTTGCATGGCAGATGGAACGCATAATCCATAAGTATTCACAGTTTGAAAAGAAGCCTCAGGAATATTGTAAGAATTTGGTACTGACGCAACCCGAGATTCATACAGTTGCAATAATCGGTGACCAGGAAGGAATCAGCGTAACGGGGCTTTCAAAGGTGCGGGGGATTACTAAAGGCGGTGCGTCGCAGATGGTCTATAAGCTGGTGGATAAGGGCCTTGTTGAAAAAAGAGTTTCTCCAAATTCCGATTCTGAGCTGAACCTGTATCTCACAAAGCTTGGCAAAAAGGCGAGAGCGGAGCACAGGAAAAGACATGAAACCATGGGGGAAAAATTCTCGGAAATCATGGATGGTATTCCACAGGAAATGCAGGATGAACTGCTTAAGATGCTAAAAGCTTTTGAAGAAGAGCTCGATAAGCTAAATTTGGGTTGATAGAGAAAATTTGAAAATTTGTGTTGACAGAAAATAGGTAACATATTACATTTAATTAAAACATGTAATATGTTACCTATTTATTTGCAAATAATGAGGAAGAAAAATGAATTATGATGAAGCAATGAACATTAGTAAGGTTGAGTTTGGCCAGATGCCGCCCCAGGCGTTTTTGCTGGGACTTTTAAGTGCATTTGACAACAGATTTCAGGCTGTTGCGGACAATTACTTCAAGGAGATCACCTGGAAACAGTTTTTTGCGATTATCTGTATAAATCTCTGTAAGGAACCACCTACGCTTAATGATTTATCAGATGTAATGGGCAGTTCACATCAGAATGTGAAGCAGATTTTGATAAAGCTTGAGAAAAAGGGCTTTGTCACGATGATTCCGGATGAGAAGGATAAGAGGAAGCAGAGAATTCTTATAACAGACAAATGCCGCGAGTTCTGTAATGAGAATGACAGGCAGAGTCCGAACAGTGCAGATATGATCGGCAGGATGTTTGAAGGAATTGATGAAAAAAACCTTATTACAACAATTGAGACTATCATGCATATGGAAAGGAATTTGAGTAAATTATGAAGACTTTAGTAGTTTATACATCACAGACAGGCTTTACAAAGAGATATGCCAAGTGGCTATCTGAGAGGATGGAAGCAGATCTTTTTGATCTGAAGGATGTTCAGAAGAAAGAAAACAGTTTTTTTGACGGATATGAAGCAATTGTTTATGCCGGATGGTGTATGGCAGGAAAGGTCGTTAAGGCTAACTGGTTTTTTGACAGGGCAAAGAACTGGAAGGGCAAGCATCTTGCGCTTATCGCAGTAGGCGGAAGCCCTAATGATAATCCTGATGTGGAAGTTGCGATGCAGAATATTCTTACTGATGAACAGAGGGACTACATAAAGGCGTTCTATTGTCAGGGCGGATTTAACTATGAAAAGATGAGTCTCCCCTCAAAGCTTGCCATGAAGGCTTTTGTAGGCACTTTAAAAAAGAGCAAGGATGAGAAGGAAAGGGCGGTGGCATCCTTTATTGATCACTCCTATGATATCTCTGACATTAAGTTCATTGAGCCTGTAGTTGCATATCTTCAGGGAGGAAGTGTTGCATGAAAAAAGAAATTGTGCGCTATTGATTTTTATTAGTAAGGTAGTATTATGATATTAACAATTGCACACAATCAAATAGAATAAAATATATAAATATAGGAGGAATCATAGATGATATATGATTATAAGGTAACTACAGGAAACGGAGAGGAACTTAGCCTTTCAGATTTTAAGGGAAAAGTAATTCTCGTAGTTAATACTGCTACCGGTTGTGGTTTCACACCTCAGTACAAGCCTATCGAAGATCTGTATGAAAACTTTCTATGATTGACAGCTTCTATATTAAGCAAGGGATTTTCCAAGCGCATAGTAGCCTTTACTTGCATGCAGATGCAGCTAACGAATGAGATTTTTTATCATTTATAAGAATTAAAATCAGCGAAATATAATTGACTTGGATAAGATAGAATGATTGCTTCTACGAGTTTTGTTTTGCAACACTGGGAAGAATATCCTCATTTGGTTGATCTTCAGGATATATATGAGACTTTATTAAAACATATTTATGATTATGTTTTTGAGTAAAAGCTGCTCTTTGGAGCAGCTAAAATATGAAATGAGAGTTAGCGGCCGCTAACCGATGTTGAGCGCAATAGTTGGGGAAAATATGAAAACAAATAAAAGGGTGGGGATACTGATTAAAGAAAATCTGAGATCTGTAGTGGTTATAACATTAATCACAATAATGTCTTTTTTTTCAAATGCTGCATATATGTATTCTCTGGGACAATTACAGCCACGGAGCTTTTGATCCTATATGTACTAATGAAATCATGGTCAGAGGGGGCTGGCAGAATATTTGGTGCATGGCTTCGAGGAAATAAAGGCTTGTCAGCATTTTTCTTTACTGATGAAATCCTGTGCATGAATCAGGAGAAATAGTAGTTGATGGACATTCGCTTGGCAAAAATAATGTTAAAGCGTTTCAAGACCTTATAACTGTCATATGGCAGGATTGCCATATTTTTCATATGTCATGTTATGACAATATTACAAGAGGCCGAAGCATGTAACTGATATGCTTCGGCCTTTATTTTATGTTGTAATCCTCTAACAAATAGGAAATGGCTTTGGGGTAAGAATTGGCTTCAAAAAGCCTTGGCATCTTATTTTTTCTTTTTCTTCTTGCCAGCCATGAAAACCTTGATGGCATCAAAGGTCTCATCACTGATGTAGTGCTCCACACGACAAGCATCCTCGGAGGCAATCTTATCGTCAACTCCAATATACTTAAGTGCTTCAGTCAGTACTGTATGGCGCTCGTAGATGCGCTTAGCCAGAATCTTACCTGCTTCTGTCAAAACAACAAAGCCATAGTCATCAGTCTTGACCAGCCCCTCATCCTTAAGAAGATGCATGGCGCGGCTAACAGAGGGTCTTGAATAACCAAGCTCCTCGCCGATATCCACAGCACGGACATTGGCGTGGCTTTGTGAAAGAACATAAATTGTCTCCAGATACATCTCTCCAGATTCTTGAAGTGCCATAATTTGGCCGCCTTTCTTAAGCTTTTTCTTACAATTAAGAATACTATAACCCATGAGGAAAAACAAATGGAAATGAAAGTGCCGGCTAAAGAGTTGGCATTTTTGATGCACAAATTTCTGTCAATTAAATTGCGCAAAAGCAGATAAAATCTGGGTTTTTGAAAAATTCTTATTGACAATTATTCTTGATAAGCATATCCTATGAATGAAGTTAGCATAAGCTAATTGATGTAATACATTGCTAACGACACTTGAACAAATAGGAGAGTAAAATGTCAATGTCACTTAATGAAGCAGCACTCGGTACAGAATATACAATCGAAAATGTCGCAACTGGAGGCGATGAGGAGATGGAGAGCTTTCTCTTTTCACTTGGTTGCTATAGTGGAGAGAAGATCACAGTTGTAGACAAAAAGAGAAATTTGGTAGTCGCTATTAAGGATGCAAGATATAATATTGACCCCGAGTTAGCAGATGCTATCAGAATTCAGTAGGATTCGAAGACATATTTAAAATGTGTTTTGAATTATATAGCAACTTTTAGGAGGATGAAAAAATGAGAATCGCTATGGCGGGTAATCCCAACAGCGGCAAAACAACCATGTACAACGCCTTAACCGGTAGATCTGAAAAGATCGGTAACTGGGCCGGCGTTACAGTTGACAAGAAAGAGAGCACTATCAAAAAGAGCTACTATGATGGCGACAAGGAGTTGATCGCAGTAGATCTTCCCGGAGCATATTCAATGTCTCCATTTACATCAGAGGAGAGCATCACAAGCGGATATGTTAAGAACGAGCATCCTGATGCTATCATCAACATCGTAGATGCAACTAATCTTAGCAGAAGTCTTTTTTTCACAACACAGCTCCTTGAACTTGGGGTTCCTGTAGTTGTTGCTCTTAACAAGAATGATGCCAATGATAAGAAGGGCAACTCTATTGATGAAAAGCTCCTTTCAGAGAAGCTTTGTTGTCCTGTTATCAAGACTGTAGCTACTTCTGAGACAGGCCTTAAGGAAGTTGTTAAGGCAGCCGCAGAGCTTGAGGGCAAGGGCCAGAAAGAGCCATATGTTCAGGGGGATATTGATCTTACAAGCAAGGCTGAGGTTGAGGCAGCTGACAGGAAGCGATTCGAGTTTGTTAATAAGATCGTAAGCGAAGTAGAGAACCGTAAGGTGTTCACCAAGGACAAGAACTTTGGCGATACGATTGATAACGTGATTACACATCCTATTCTTGGTATTGCAATCTTTGCGGCCATCATGTGGCTGGTATTCTATATCTCACAGACAACAGTTGGAACATGGCTTGCAGATATCCTTGCAGGCTGGATCGAATCCTTCCAGGGAATGGTTGGAGATGCAATGGCAGATGCCAACCCACTCCTTTATGCTCTGCTTGTTGATGGTATTATCGGTGGTGTAGGTGCCGTTGTTGGTTTCCTTCCACTGGTTATGGTTATGTACTTCCTCATCGCTCTTTTAGAGGACTGCGGATATATGGCAAGAGCAACAGTTGTTCTTGACCCTATTTTTAAGAGGGTTGGTCTTTCAGGTAAGTCAGTTATCCCTATGATTATTGGTACCGGTTGCGGAATTCCGGCTATCATGGCCTGCAGAACCATCAGGAATGAGAGGGAGAGACGTGCAACAGCCATGCTTGCAACCTTCATGCCATGCGGAGCCAAGCTTCCTGTAATAGCTCTTTTCGCCGGAGCATTCTTCCCGGAGTCAAGATGGGTAAGCTTTATCTGCTACATGGGTGGTATCCTTCTGATCCTCCTTGGAGCACTTCTTATCAAGGCTATCACTGGTATGAAGTATAGAAAGAGCTTCTTTATCATTGAGCTTCCTGAGTACAAGGTTCCCAGCCTTTCATTTGCTCTTAAGTCAATGCTTGAAAGAGGTAAGGCTTATATCGTTAAGGCCGGAACTGTTATCCTTGTATGTAACACAGTTGTACAGATCATGCAGACCTTCAACTTTAGCTTCCAGCCGGTTGAAGAGGGAATGGAGAGCACATCAATCCTTGCAGGAGTTGCAGGACCATTTGCATACCTTCTCGTACCTGTAGTTGGTGTTGTCAGCTGGCAGCTTGCAGCGGCAGCTATTACAGGCTTCATCGCAAAAGAGAATGTTGTTGGTACTATCGCAACAGTATTTGCAATTTCTAACCTCATCGATACAGAGGAGCTTGAACTTATCGGTGAAGGAAATGCAGTAGCAGCAGTAATGGGAATTACCAAGGTTGCAGCCCTTGCATATCTTATGTTCAATCTTTACACACCGCCTTGCTTCGCGGCTCTTGGAGCTATGAATTCTGAGATGAAGTCAGCTAAGTGGCTGTGGGGTGCTATTGGACTTCAGCTTGCAACAGGTTTTACTGTTGGATTCCTTGTATATCAGATCGGAACTCTCATTACAACAGGTTCTCTGGGAGCAGGCTTTGTATACGGACTTATCGCGATTGCTGTCTTTGCAGGATTTATTGTATACCTGATTCAGAGAAATCAGAAAGAGATGGCTTTGGAGTACAAGCTCGACTGATCTGTTTCAAAATAGAAAGGGCGTAACTGTTCAGAACAGCCCGACGCACTTGCTGCGGAGGGCGTGAGAAAGTGATACAAGTGTGCAGAAATCCCATCGACGAAGTCGATTTTTATGGATTTCTGCATCGTATCTGTGAAGGTACTGAACAGATGCGAAAGTGTTAGTAAAATGACAGATTTTATTGCAATTGTAATTATCGTAATGATTCTTGGACTTGCGATCAGATATATTTATAAGGAAAAGAAGAAAGGTGTACACTGCATCGGGTGTCCATCAGCAGGAGCTTGCCACAAGGCTGCCTGTTCATGCAAAAACAAATAATGTAATAAAGCCCGTCCAAGAGCGGGCTTTATTGTTGGGGAATGGTTAGCGAAAACTAACGGAGAACAAGATTATGAGCAACGAACAGATCATCACAGCATTGAAAAGCAGTGGAATGCGCATAACAAAACAAAGAAAACTGGTAGCAGATGTAATTGCAGAAAATGATGGGGCCTCATGTAAGGATATTTGCTTCTATGTCAAAAAGAAAGATGATTCAATAGGTACTGCCACAGTCTACCGTATGATCAGGGTTCTGGAGGAAATTGGCGTGATAGACAGGATTGACATAGTCAAACTTAAATGAGATGGATTAAGATATGACAAATGTGATTGTTATTATAATTTTAATGATAGTGGTCGTAATGGCCACAAAAGGTGCAGCAAAGCACTTTATGGGACAGGGAAGCTGCTGTGGAGGAGGATCATCTACAGTTAAGGAGCCAGACAAGAAGCTTTCCGGTCCTGTAGTTAAGACCATGGTCTTTAAGATTGACGGGATGCATTGTGAGAACTGCAGTAACCGTGTGAAAAGAGCTATCAACAGAATCGACGGAGTATCAGCTAAGCTGAATTTACGGAAGAAGGAAGCTGTGGTCGAGTATGACAGGGAAGTGGATGACGCCACGATTACAAGTGCTATAGAGACTTTGGATTACAAAGTCATATCTTTGATAAAGAAATAAATAAAGAAAACCTCGTAGTTGCCAGGACAGCTGCTACGAGGTTTTTATATCATAGGAAATTGATTCCTATGATATAAAAACGCTCCGCTATGGATGCGCACTCGCGCGATATGTATATGATGCTAAAGCATCCGCGCTCGGCGCGAGAATGTCGCAAGCGACATTCTTTCTTATTTGTGTCAATCATCCAATAGATTTGTCATGCTCTTCATGCTTAGAGCAATGGTAGATGCGTTGTGAAGGAACGCTGTAGTAGTTGGAGTGAAGATACCCAACATACCCATGATTATCAGGAAGGAATTAAACCCGATAATGGTATTGTAGTTCAGGTTGATCCTTCGCATCAGCTCTGTGCTGAGTTTTCTAAGTGTTAAAAGAGCCCCAAGATCATCTGAAGATATGGTTATATCTGCAATCTCTCTTGCTATGGAAGCTCCTGTGCTGACGGCTATTCCTGCATCTGCCTCTGAAAGAGCAGGTGAGTCATTTATGCCATCACCGATCATGATAACTTTTCTTCCTGCTTCATGTTCTTTTCTTATGAATTCAGCTTTGTCTTCAGGAAGAACTTCAGAGAAATATCTGGTTACGCCGGTCTTTTCTGCAACTGACCTGGCAGTCCTGTCACTGTCTCCGGTCATCATAACTACATTTTCAAAACCAACCTCTTTCAATCTCTTTATTACTGAAGGGGCTTCATCCCTTAGAGGGTCTTCAATAAGTATTACTGCAGCGAGCTCTTCGCCGATAGCCATATACAGGTGCGAATACTCAGGTGGAAGAGAATCGAACCTGTCAGTGAATCCACTTGGAACAGTACACTTTTCGTCCTCAAAGATGTAGTGATGGCTTCCTATACATACCTTTTTACCATCAATCGTACTGGAAATGCCATGTGCAACGATATAGGCTGCTCTGGTATGCTTCTCTTCATGAGTAAGTCCTTTGACTTCTGCGGCCGTTACTACAGCATTGGCAATGGAGTGAGGGTAGTGTTCCTCAAGACACGCGGCAAGGCGAAGCATCTCATCTTCGTCGTTATCACCAAAAGTAACAATCTTGGCGACTTTAGGAGTAGCATGAGTCAGTGTTCCTGTTTTGTCGAAGACTATTGTTTTTGCTTCAGCCACAGCCTCCATGAATTTGCCGCCTTTTACGGATATCTTGTGATCGCCGGCTTCTCTCATTGCTGAGAGTACTGAAATAGGCATGGCGAGCTTTAATGCGCAGCAGAAGTCTACCATAAGGATTGATGTGGCCTTGGTGGCATTTCTGGTAAATAGCCAGGTGAGGAGAGTAGCACCAAAAGTATAGGGAACAAGTCTGTCAGCCAGGTGAGCGGCCTTTGCCTCTGATTCGGATTTGAGCTTTTCGGATTCCTCTATCATGGCTACAATCCTGTCATATCGTCCCTGACCCTGTGCTTTCTGTACTGTTATAACAAGTTCACCTTCGTCAATAACAGTACCGGCGTATACAAGAGAGCCTTCTGTTTTGTGGACAGGCTCGGATTCACCGGTCATGGCTGCCTGGTTTACGGAAGCATCACCGCTTAGGACTACACCATCAAGGGGAATCATGGTACCGGTTCTGACAACTATCCTGTCATTCTCTTTTATGTCAGAGATATTTGAAAGGACCTCCTGACCGTCAGAAGAAATCATCCAAACCTTGTCTACATTCAGGGACATAGCCCTTGCAAGGTCATCGACGGACTTTTTGTGAGTCCAGTCCTCCATCATCTCACCCATTTCAAGAAGGAACATTACATTGCTTGCTGTTGCATGATCGCCTCTGAGCAGTGATACTGCAATGCTGGTTGCATCAAGAACAGAAACCTCAAGCTTTCCGGAGAGCAGGCATTTAAGCCCCTTAATTATGTAAGGGATAGCCTTTAGATATATGATCACCCTTCTTATTTGCAATGGAATGATGAATCTGCGGACAAGCTTGCCTGCAATATGGAAGAACATTCTGTCTTCGTACTCGATACGGAGTTCCCTGCCGGTATGTTCGGGCACAGTAATCTCTGTTCTCTCACTGTATTCAGAAAACGCCTGTATCAGATCATTCCTGCAGGAAGAGTCATAGAAAACTATGGCATTTGAAGTTCGTTCATTTACATCAGCTTTTTTTACAAAAGGAAGTGAGGAAAGATAATACTGGATCTTATCAGCTTCAAAAGAAGACATATGGTGTACAGCAATGTGTACACGCATACGTCCCCCATTTTCGTGCAATATTTTACATTTCATAGTATGCCTTTCATCTGAGCTTACTTATATGTTATGCATTAGCAGTTTCTGCCTCGGCATTAGCGAGAACAGCCTTTGCATCCTCTATTTCTTTGGCTCTCTCATCAGCATATCTTTTCTCGTTGATTTCTTTTGCATCAGCACTGATGTCCTGACAGTTCTCCTTGATGTTAGTGTAGGTCTCAAGGCATGTATCCTTGCATCTGTATGCTGCAGCAGTTAAATGTGTGTAGCATTTCTTGGCATCCTTGCTGGAGAGGAGCTTAACTCCTGCTGTACCAAGCGCGAAACCGCATGCTACTTTTCCTATTGTGCTCCAATTAATCATAAATAGTCCTTTCTGTACTTGGAAATGTACGTCAATAGATTTGCTAACTAATTATAGAACAGCAAAGGGAGTGTAGTGGCAGCTAACATATGAGAATTTTTATCAACAAGGTAGTGGAATGTATATGCATATAAACTGCAATTATGTCTTTGTTTTAGGGTTAGCAGGTGCTAACATATCGATGTATGGTGATTCTTCATCATTGATTAGTGTTGATAAAATGTCTCAAAAATAAAGGAGGTCTTTATGAAATATCATAAGTTTTTTGCATGGGCGGCAGTAATATGCATGATTTTAGCAATTATTACCGGCTATAAAAAGGAATAACCTATGACCTACCATGAATACGGAAAAGAAAATGAAAAAGTAATAATGTTAATCCACCCTGAAGTGGTGATGTGGGATTGGTTTTCTATAAGATCCTTAAGTCGGAATAGACTCCCCAATGGGTGGCAATTTATACATGATAAAACTTATCATATGTGGAGCTTATACATTATTGAAACAACAACATTGATATGTTAAGCTTTTCTATGTTAGCGATTGCTAACTTGAGTAAATCATGTGAAAGCCCCGGAGCAGATCAAATAATGTTCCGGGGCATATCTCTCAGAAGTATCACACTAAAAGCGAATCAGCAGAAAGGCGTAAAAATGAATTATCTAGAGATTGGGAAAGTTATAGGAAGAGAAATCCTTGATTCAAGAGGAAATCCAACAGTAGAAGCAGAGATTACTCTTGTCGATGGGACAGTTGCAAGAGGTACTGCTCCATCAGGAGCATCCACAGGTGAGTTCGAAGCACTTGAACTCAGGGATGGGGACAAGTCCAGATACCTTGGAAAGGGTGTTTCAAAGGCAGTAGATAATATAAATGGTCCTATTGCGGAAGCAATTGTTGGAATGGATGCATCAGATATTTATGCGATAGATGCAGCGATGATAAAGGCAGATGGTACAAAGGATAAGTCCAAGCTTGGCGCAAATGCTATTCTTGCTGTTTCAATTGCAGCAGCAAGGGCTGCATCTGTCTCACTTGATATTCCTCTTTATAGATTCCTTGGAGGCATTCAGGCAACAGATCTTCCTGTTCCAATGATGAACATCTTAAATGGTGGAGCCCATGCAACCAACACAGTAGATACTCAGGAGTTTATGATCATGCCTGTCGGGGCACCTTCTTTCAAAGAAGCACTCAGATGGTGTGCTGAGGTTTTCCATGAACTTGCAAAGATCCTTAAGAGTAAAGGCCTTGCCACATCTGTTGGTGACGAGGGTGGTTTTGCGCCCAACCTCACAAGTGATGAGGAGACAATTGAGACAATCCTTGCTGCAGTCAAGGATGCAGGATATGAGCCCGGAAAAGATTTCATGATAGCCATGGATGCTGCGTCATCAGAATGGAAGAGTGAAAAAGGAAAAGGCTTCTACAAGCAGCCCAAGTCAGGAAAAGAGTTTACATCAGATGAACTTATTGCTCACTGGGAGTCTCTTGTTGACAAGTATCCTATCATTTCCATCGAGGATGGCCTTGATGAAGAGGACTGGGATGGATGGAAGCGCATGACAGAGAAGATCGGTCATAAGGTTCAGCTTGTTGGCGATGACCTTTTTGTTACAAACACTGAGCGTCTTGCAAAGGGAATCGAGAATGGGGCAGCCAATTCGATCCTAATTAAGCTTAATCAAATAGGTTCTGTATCAGAGACCCTTGAAGCTATAAAGCTTGCAAATAAAAATGGGTATACTGCAATTTCATCTCACAGATCCGGTGAGACAGCAGATACAACGATTGCAGATCTTGCAGTGGCACTTAATACAAGGCAGATAAAGACAGGAGCACCATCACGTTCAGAGCGTGTGGCTAAATACAATCAGCTTCTTCGTATCGAAGAAGAGCTTGGGGAAGCAGCAAGATATCCCGGTATGAAGGCATTTAATGTTTAGTAACGTGTAAGACCGGCATACCTCAGATACTGTGAGGTATGTCGGTTTTTGCAATATGTAAAAATACAATCATGTAGTGGTGTTAGCATGAGCTAACTTGAATACAGAAGCCCGACGGGCGAAAGGAGAAAGTGGGTGGAGAAGAAAAAAAGTGTTATAGCACAGCTGTTTGATTACGCAGGTAATCACAAGTATTTTACTATCAGTTCATGGATATTGGCCGCCATAAGTGCTCTGGTGGCATTGGTGCCATTTTATTACATCTGGCGCATTATCAAAGAGGTGGTGGAGGTCAGACCTGATTTTTCCAAGGCTACTCATATTGTGAGCTATGGATGGTGTGCTGTGGGGATGAGCCTTCTTGCAATGTTCATCTATATTGCGGCTCTTATGTGTTCTCATGTTGCGGCCTTCAGGGTTCAGGTAAATATGAGAAAAGCCATGATGGAGCATGTTATGAAGCTCCCTATGGGATACATTGAATCTGAGGGAAGCGGCAAGATCAGAAAGATTGTGGCTGAGTCCAGCGCGGCTACAGAGACTTTCCTTGCTCACAGTCTACCGGACAAGTCGGTAAGCTATGCCACACCGGTGGGACTTATAGCAATGCTGCTTCTATTTGACTGGAAAATCGGCCTTATCTGTCTTGTGCCTGCGGTTTTAGCCTTCCTTATGATGGGAGGCATGATGGGGGAAAAGATGCAGAATGACATGAAGGAGTATCAGAACGCCCTTGATGAGATGTCTGCAGAAGCGGTTGAATATGTCAGGGGAATTCCCGTTGTAAAGACCTTTGGTCAGTCAGTTTTTTCATTTAAAAGATTCAAGGAAGCCATAGATAAATATGAAAAGTGGACAATTACCTACACCATCGGCATGAGAATGCCAATGATTGGTTTTACTACAGCGGCAAATGCAGTGTTTGCGGCGCTGGTGGCATGTAGCTTTATTTTTGCGAGAAACGTTGTGACAGATACATTCCTGTACAACATTCTCTTTTACATAATCATCACACCAATACTGACGGTTACGCTCATGAAGGTGGCTTATGCAGGTGAGAGCCAGATGATTGTAAAGGATGCCCTGAACAGAATGTATTCGCTTCTTGATGTGGAGCCGCTAAAGGAAGCATCAAATCCGCAAAATCCTAAGGATAGCAGTATAAAAATTGAAAATATCATATTTACCTACGATGAGAAAAAGGCCAACGCCATAGATGGCATAAGTCTTGATATTAAGCCCGGCGAACATGTTGCATTTGTAGGACCTTCCGGCGGCGGCAAGACAACCCTTGCTTCTCTCATTGCCAGATTCTGGGATGTAAAGCAGGGCAGTATAAAGATTGGCGGAGTGGATGTAAGAGATATTTCCTCTGCAGATCTGATGAAAAATGTATCTTATGTTTTTCAGGACAGCAAGCTCCTTAAAATGTCTATTCTTGATAATGTTCGAATGGGAAAACCTGATGCCACAGAGGCGGAGGTTATTCAGGCACTTAAAGATGCCATGTGCTGGGATATTATTGAGAAGCTTCCTGACGGAATTAACACCATGATTGGAAGCAAGGGAACCTATGTCTCAGGCGGAGAGGCTCAGCGAATTTCAATTGCAAGAGCTTTTCTGAAAAATGCACCAATACTAATTCTTGATGAGGCCACAGCCTTTGCGGATCCTGACAATGAGATCATGGTGCAGAAGGCCTTTGCCAATCTGTCCAAGGACAAGACTGTAATCATGATTGCTCACCGTCTTTCTACTGTTGTGAATGCGGACATGATCTGCGTGCTTTCTGCAGGCAGGATTGTAGAGAGTGGAAAACACGATACGCTTCTGGCAAAGGGCGGTATCTATGACCATATGTGGAAGGAATATAAGAAATCAGTTAACTGGAAAGTCGGGGTGACTTCACCAAATGAAGCACGTACTTATGCATGATCAGAGAGTGAGGTAAAAACATGATAAAAAAATTACAACATAAATACGCGCTCTCTGAGCAGGGAGCAAAAGATATGGTAAAGGCTTTTGGAGCCTGCACCTTAGCAAATCTGGCGCAGATGATGCCTGTGGGAATTCTTTTCATGATGACGGGGGACCTTTTAAGCGGAGCGCTTCCGAGAAACCATGTGGCCATATTCATAGTGGGTTCTGTCATCTGCCTTTTACTCATAGCATTCACAGAGTATCTTCAGTACAACGCCACATTCTTTTCCACCTACGTTGAAAGTGGCGTAAGAAGGCGTTCTCTTGCTGAGAAACTCAGAAAGATTCCGCTTTCATTCTTTGGAAAAAAAGATCTCGCGGACCTGACGAATACTATCATGGCGGATTGCGCAATGCTTGAAACAGCATCTTCACACTGGCTGCCGGAGCTAGTGGGAGCATTTATTTCAACTACCATAGTGGTCATCAGTCTTTTCTTTTTCGATGCCAGGATGGCTATAGCTGCAGTGTGGGTGCTGCCTGTGGCCTTCGTAATAGTGTTCACATCAAGATATGTCATGCATACGGTGAACAGGAGAGGTAGCAGATATAAGGTTGCATGCCTCGATGGGATTCAGGAAGCTCTGGAAACAGTAAGAGACTTAAAGGCTTATAACGCTCAGGACGCATATATGGTGGGGCTTAATAAGAAGATCAAGGCGGTCGAATCTCACAACATTTTCTCGGAGTTTTTGAATGCGGCGTTCGTATGTAGTGCTCAGATGATCCTCAAGTTTGGAATAGGAACCGTGGCTATCGTGGGATCATCACTACTTTTGAAGAACGAGATAAATGTAATTACCTTCTTCATGTACCTTTTGGTTGTATCAAGGATGTACGAGCCTTTGCAGATAGCACTTCAGAACTTCTCTGCTCTTATAGCGACAGATACCCAGTGCGAGAGAATGGACGAGATCCTGTCTCACTATGAGCAGAGCGGAAGCGATGAGCTGACAAATCAGAATTATGACATTGAATTTAAGAATGTGCGGTTTTCTTATGAGGATGGCGAGACAGTTTTAAAGGATGTGAGCTTTGTGGCAAAACAGGGGGAAGTCACAGCTCTCATCGGTCCTTCCGGCGGTGGAAAGACAACGGTTTCAAGACTTGCAGCAAGATTCTGGGATATTGAAAAGGGTCTTATCACTGTGGGTGGCATGGACATCTCAAAGATCGATCCCGAGAAGCTTCTTTCCATGTATTCCATAGTTTTTCAGGATGTGACGCTGTTCAACAATACAGTTTTTGAGAATATCAGAATCGGCAGAAAAGAGGCTACTGATGAGGAAGTTAAGGCCGCTGCGAAGCTTGCGCACTGTGATGAATTCATTGATAAGCTTCCTGATGGCTATAACACGCTGATAGGCGAGAATGGTTCTGAACTCTCCGGTGGTGAGCGTCAGAGAATCTCCATTGCCAGAGCTTTCCTTAAGAATGCACCTATCATCCTTATGGATGAGGCTACAGCATCTCTTGATGTAGATAATGAATCAGTAATTCAGGAAGCCATCAGCGATCTTATAAAGGACAAGACAGTCCTTATCATTGCTCATCGCATGCGTACAGTAGACGGGGCTGATAAGATAGTGGTTCTTAAAAATGGTAAGGTTGCGGAGTCGGATACTCCTGCAAAGCTCAAGGAGGCAAACGGAATCTATAGCCATATGCTTTCAGTACAGATGCAGACAGAAAACTGGAAGATGGCATGATGTGTCTAAGGACATAAAAAAGAGAGGAGAAGCGTTATGAGTTTAAGTGAAGTAAGGGAAAACAAAGATGCAGTGATCACAGCTATTCAAGGTGATACGAGGTTTATGAGCCGTATCACATCGATAGGACTTACACCGGGGTGTAAGGTCAGTGTTATCAAAAATGATAAGAACAGACCTATGCTGGTTTATTCAAGAGATACCATGATTGCACTGAACCGTAAGGAGTGCAGCGGTATCACAGTTGAGGAGGTGACAGCATGAGTGCAGCTGCAACTATAGCCCTCCTTGGACAGCCTAACTCGGGCAAGTCAACTCTTTTTAATGCTCTGACAGGTCTTCGCCAGCATGTTGGAAACTGGCCGGGCAAGACAGCCTTCAACATGCCTTGCGTTGTTGCTCTTGCGGCTACATATCAGGAGACACATTCTGCGAAATGGACAGGAAGGATTGTGCTGTATTACACAGCAGTTTCTCTTTTGCTGGCGTTTATCGCATATCATATTGGAATGCTTATCTGGTGATGAGATAAGACGAGGATAAAAATGGAGCAATTACTTGAACTGTTAAAAGATGGCCATGCCAGAACTACAAAACTATTGGCCATGGAACTTCATACCAGTGAGGAAGATGTTTCCAGACAGATGGAATATCTCGAGAACATGGGAATCATAAAAAGAGTTATCTTTTCATCGAAAGGATGCTCAGGGTGTACTGGATGCTCATCCGGAAATAATTCAGATGGTCATACCTGCAAAGGATGCCTTCCTCAGGATGGATTTCAAAATATGGGACAAATGTGGGAAGTGGTGAAATAATTTAAAAGCGGGCCGGAAAATACAGACCAGATGTGGTCTGCAACTGTTTTTGATATGATTTAGGTGTCAAACTCCCGATAAGAGGTCTTTTTTAAGACCTTCATTCATGCAACAGCAGCGGTTAATAAGGCACTTGATGGAAGATGATAATTTTATCCTGTGATAAAGCACAAATGCTGGTTTTCCTTCGGGAAGACCGGCTTTTTTTATACTTATTTAAGAATATTACATAGAGGAATATTGTAGAATTAATAGTGCTTAGATGCGGATATTAACATGGTTTTTCAATTTTCGGATGCCTTTTATCATGGATTAAGAGGTGCACTATGACATTTTCTGAGACACTATACAAAATACTTATCCAGGGCGGATCATGGAAGACCATCCTGAACGGTCTGTTGGTGACGGCACAGATTTCTTTCTTTGCACTTTTGCTTGGAACTGTGATTGGTGCACTAATTTGCTTTTTACGAATTCGAAAAAATCCGGTTGTTAGAAATATCGCTGCTATATATATTGCAGTTTTGCGTGGGACTCCGGTACTTATGCTGCTCCTGCTTTTATATTATGGCGTGTTTGCCGGGTCAGATCTAAATCCTGTCAGCGTGGCGATTATTACCTTTGCACTGAATGTGTCTGCTCATGTTGCGGAGCTTTTGCGATCAGCACTTTTGGCCGTCGATAGGGGGCAGGCTGAGGCTGCCAGGACCCTTGGATTCTCCGCTGCATCAACTTTCAGACTGATAACGATGCCGCAGATGCTACGTACTGCAAAGCCTGTCTATCAGTCCACAATAGTGAATCTGATACAGTGGACCAGTGTCGTAGGCTATGTGACAATCACCGATCTGACACGTGTTATAAATAACACTGCATCGCGTACCATGCGGCCGTTTCCTACTATCATTATGGGGATGATTATTTATCTGACACTCAGCTACATTGTGTTTGGCCTATTTTCGTTATCAGATAGGATCAAGTACAGAAAGCGGGGTGAAACGATATGAGTCTGATCGAAGTAAAAAACCTGAAAAAGTCCTTCGGCCCGTTGGAAGTACTGAAAGGAATTGATCTTAGTGTGGAACAGGGGGAGCGCATTGCAATCATAGGAGGTTCCGGCTGTGGGAAGAGCGTTTTCCTAAGATCATTGTGCCTGCTTGAAAAGCCGGATGCAGGACAGATAGTGATTGACGGACAGGAGATTACCGCAAACCGCGCGAAGGTAGATGAAATCCGCCGAAGTATGGGTATGGTATTCCAGAAGTTTCACCTCTTTTCAGAGATGGATGTGATGGACAATCTGTGTCTTGCGCCGGTTCGGTTAAAAGGCATGAAAAGAGAAGAGGCTGAAGCAAAAGCCATGGAGCTGCTAAGACAAGTGGGACTTGCCTCGCGCGCACATGCCTGGCCCACAGTTCTCTCAGGCGGGCAGCAGCAGCGTATAGCAATCTGCCGATGCCTTATGATGGAGCCGAAGGTTCTGCTATTTGACGAACCGACAAGTGCGCTTGATCCGACCATGGTAGGTGAAGTGCTTGCCGTGATTCGAATGCTTGCCAAGCGCGACATGAGCATGCTGATCGTTACACATGAGATGAACTTCGCACGCGAGGTGTCTGACAGGGTGCTGTTCTTTGCTGACGGCGGTATTTATGAGCAGGGGACCCCGGAAGAGATTTTTGATAATCCCAAGAGAGAGAAGACAATAGCTTTCATCCAGAAGATCAAATTTTTTAGCTTTGAGATTGAAAATCGCGGCTTTGACCTGATGGCACTCCACGGCGGCATTCAGACCTTTGGAGAGAAGTATGGCCTGGATCAGAAACGAACCTATAGGCTGCAGCTTTGCTGTGAGGAACTAATCTATGATTTGCTTGAGCACTGTTACCAAAATCTTGAGGATGTGAACTTGAATTTGTCGGTTTCCTACGCTGAAGCGGATGGAACGACGCAGATTTCCATCGACTGCGGCGGTGTGGGATACAACCCCTTCGAGCAGGAAGAAGACGGACTTGGGGTGACTATTGTGAGAAATGTTTCCAGGAAGTTGGATTATAGCTATACAAACAACAGAAATAACCTAAGCATTATACTTTGATGATCATGAAGGAGGAACTTCCATGAAGAAACTTATTTCATTGACTATGGCGCTTATGATTGCATTTTCTGTTTGCCTTTCCGGGTGCGGTGCGAATGGTTCAAAAACCGGAAAATTTCAGAAGTATGGTGATATCGGCCGATTGTCAAAACTCAACATCACAGAAGATAAATTGAATGAAGTACTTAAGGATATCATGGTCGACAGTATCTGCAACAAATATGTATTTTACGATACGTTGACTGATATGCTTATGGCGCTGAACAGAGGGGATATCGTTGTACTCGAAACTGATCAGAATACTGTGCGGTACATTGTATCAAGAAATGAAGGAATCGTGGATCGGCCGCCATACCTCAACCCTAATACACTGATGTTCAGTATGCTCCTGCGAGAAGAGGACACAGAGCTGCGGGATCAGATTTCTACCTGCATTACCGAAATGAATGAAGACGGTACCATAAAAGATCTGAGAGAGCGCTATATCGAGAATGTCATCAAAGGTGATGAGCCGGACGCTATTGTATCTCAGGAATTTTCGGGTGCCAGAACAATTAAGGTTGCTGTGACGGGAGACCGCCCGCCCATGGACTACGTTTCAGCCGGAGGAGAACCTCTGGGATTTAACACTGCGCTCATTGCTGAAATCGCAAGGCGGCTGGGAATTAATGTTGAATTCATAAACGTGAACTGTGGAGCCAGAGGAATATCGCTTGCAACCGGTGTCTGTGACATCGTCTTTTGGATGGAAATCGGGGATTTTGAAAACTGGGAAGGTGCCGATTTTGAGGATCAGCCCGAAAATACTATCGTGACAGAGCCCTATATGTCCGCGCAGCTGTGGTGGGCAGTTCGCTCAGATTCCCCGGTAGTTAATTTATATCTGGATCAATGACCGTAAAACTGGGGAGAGATTATTTCTCAAGTAAGGCTTTTTATGTGCATATCGTATTCTGGTCATAAATGATGGCCAGATTGTGGAAAGCGGGGACCACACTCAGCTCATGGAGCTTGGCGGAATGTATGCTCATATGGTCGCACTCCAGGGATAAATAGGAGTGTGACAATGCGGTGTAAAATACACCCAAATCAGTGTGACTATTGCCATGTGTACGTTTTACTGATAGACTCGGAGTGTAATAAATCTTAAAGAAAGCGAGGTAATCATATTTATGTTTGAAATGAGAATAAGCAGTGTAGAGATTGTAACTGAATATAGTATGAGACCCTCGGCTTATGAGTATCAGCAGAAAGAGGCATAATTTACTTTGCCGTCTTTCATCATATGAAAATTGGAATTTAGCGATTTGAGCCGTGGCATTTTTGTCGCGGCTTTTTCTATGCATATTCAAGCGATATTTCCATAAACAGGGTCTCCAGAAAAATGTAATAAGCAACTATAACAAGAAGAAAAATGGAGACAAAACAATGAAAAATGAAAATGAACAAAACACTTTACCTGTAGAGAACAAAGGAAGAATTTCTGAGATTCAAAAAAATACCTATACTATCAGTTTTCAGGGAAAAGAGATCTATGCAAAACTAAAGGGACGTTTCAGGGAGGCAGAGGCCAGTCAGCTTCCGGTTGTGGGAGACTATGTGACATTTAAATTCAATCCAATCGGAGATTCTGTAATAGAGTCAGTCTGCGAAAGAAAGAGTTTTTTACAAAGACCCGATCAGGCCAAGACTGCGACCATGCAGTATATGGTTGCAAACGTGGACTATACCTTTATTGTCACATCACTGAATGAAGACTACAGCTATAACCGAATTGCCAGATACGTCAGTGTTGTCCTTCAGGGGAATTCAATCCCTGTGGTAGTTCTTACAAAATCTGACTTGTGCAATAATACAGGAAGATATATAAGAGAAGTGGAATCAATTTCAGATAAAGTAAGAGTTCATGCCATCTCAGCCATTTGTGGAATCGGGCTTGAGGAGCTTGATGAATACATGACTCCCGGAACAAGCATCTGCCTCATGGGTTCTTCAGGTGCGGGAAAATCAACACTACTAAATGCCCTCTGTGGCAAGGAGATAATGAAGACTTCAGAAGTCAGGTCTTATGATTCTACAGGAAGACACACGACGACTCACAGACAGCTGATAATGCTGGATAACGGAGTTTCTATCATTGACACTCCCGGTATGAGAGAGCTTGGAATGGCTCAGGTTGAAGAGGGACTGGACAACACATTTTCAGATATAATAGAGCTTGAAAGTCATTGCAGGTTCAGTGATTGCCAGCATGATACTGAGCCCGGATGTGCTATCAAGGCAGCTATTGAAAGTGGGGAACTTGACTCCGGCAGGTACATGCTATACAAATCCCTGGGGCAGGAGAACAGAAACAACTACGCCAAGAAAAAGGCTATCTCCAAGTGGGCCAAGGCTGCCAAGAAATTCAAATATAATAAATAATGAATTAAGTGTAAAACAGACCCGAATGAGTGAAAAGGGTCTGTTTTTTTATGGGAAGTGTATAGTAACTATACAGTTAATGAGTAAACAGTTATACAAATATAGTAGGAGGTTACAGCATGACAGTATTGTACTTTAGTTCTACAGGCAACTGCCTGTATATCGCCAAGCGTATCGGGGGCAAGCTTTTCCCGATAGCGGAATGCATTCATGAAGAAAATTTCGATATAGAAGATACAGAAGTAGGGATTGTTTTTCCTGTTTATGGACTTTGTGTTCCACCGTTTATTGTAGATTTTATTGAGAAAACATCCATTCAGACATCATATTTGTTCGCGGTGGCAACCTATGGCTTTTTCCCGGGAGCGGTGTGTGGACAGCTCTCTGAGATAAAGACGAAAAACGACAGAAGCTTCGATTATATCAATCGCCTTAAGATGGCTGAAAATTGCATAACCTTTTCAGATATGGCAAAGCAAAAGGGCGACAGCAAAAAGCAGCAATCGCAGATAGATGAGCTGCTTGCGGATATTACTGAGCACAAGAAGTTTATCAGGGAAGATTCTCCATTTAAAAAGCTTATGACTAAAAATCATATTAAGAATTATGAGTTTGAGACAGGTGTGGGGATTACGGATATGATCAGCGTTTCGGCGGACTGCAGGGGCTGCGGAACCTGCGCATCTCTATGTCCTATGAAGAATATCAGCATTAGTGACGGGAAGCCTGTATTTGGAAATACTTGTATCAGCTGCGGGGCCTGTCTCCAGAACTGCCCGCGGAACGCAATTCATCATAAAAAGGAAAAAAGTTCAGCCAGATACAGGAATCCTCACATTAGTCTTGAAGAATTAAAAATCAGCTAATAGGATCGTCAATTTAGTGTAAAGCAGAGCATCATCCGTGCAAAAGAGAGCCCTGATTTTCAAAAGTATTACATTACATACTGTAAAATGACTGTTTCAGCAGAGAAAGGAAGGAGCAAAATGAATAGCTATTTGGAAACAAAAGACCTGACAAAAAGATATGGTTCCTTTGAGGCTGTAAAGGATATGAATATTCACATAAACAGAGGGGATATTTATGGTCTCATCGGACCAAACGGAGCAGGCAAAACAACACTTATGAAAATGCTTGTAGGGTTCGCGACTCCAACTGAGGGCGAAATTGAAACAGCAGATGGGGAGCATTACCTTGCAAAGGTCGGATGCCTTATTGAGAGCCCCGGAATATACGGGTATCTTAATGCTTTTGACAACATGAAGCTTAAGGCGCTTTCAATGGGATTGTACGACGAGGAGGAAATTAGAGCCATTCTTGATTTTGTAGGATTATCACGAGAGCCTAAAAAGAAAGCAGGAAAGTTTTCTCTTGGAATGAAGCAGAGACTTGGAATCGGCATGGCGCTGATAGGAAAACCGGAATTTCTCATTCTTGATGAGCCCATAAACGGACTTGATCCGCAGGGAATCATTGAGATGAGAGAGCTTATTAAGGCGCTCAATGAGGAGAAGAAAATGACTATCATGATCTCAAGTCATCTCCTTGGTGAGCTTCAGAAGGTTGCAACGGTATTTGGCATCATTTCGGAAGGAAAGCTTGTGACAGAAGTAACTGCTGACGAATTAAGGGACAGCTATGTTGGTGAGGCTGATTCTCTCGAGGAATTCTATTTAGACATAATCAGGAAAGGACAGAAGGCATGTTAAATTTTATAAAAATGAATTTTTACAGATTTTTTAAAACAAGAGTTTTTTATATAACGCTTTTAATCACTGTACTTACATTTGGACTTCTGGCCAGACTTGAGACAGACCCCTCCTCTCAGGATCGCGGTGAGCAGGTAGTGCAGGAAAATCAGGAGGAAGAACATGTAGGGATAGTAGCTAACGAAGAGATAACTGAGCAAACAAGCTTCGAGGACCTCTATGCCAGCCTTACTTCTTCGGGATATATCCTGATCATGGTGGGAGTATTCGCAATCGTATATACCGAGGAGGAGAGAAAGAGCGGCTTTTTGAAAAATCTTCTGACAACACACAAGAAAAAGAAGAATATTTTTATTTCAAAAATTCCGGTGGTATTTTTATACACACTTATCATGTTCGTGGGTTCACTTTTGGCTATAAGACTCGGAAGCCTTGGAAGGGGACCGGGTATGTATGCTATACAGAGTTTTTGCTCTCTTATGAGGTTCATGTTGTTTGAAGTGATTCTTCATACAGTATTCGGAATTGCCATGATGGCTCTCTATGAGATTACCAGAAATACCATCATTCCTATCATGATCACAATTTTCGGATCCGCTAATCTTCATGGAATGCTCCTTAACATGGTTGAAGTAAAGCTTGTTTCCATGAGACCCGCACTGAGAGGCTTCATGGAGAAGTATGCTCTTTCAAGGAATCTCATTGTGACTAAGGTAAACATGCTTGGAGAGGCCCCTGTAGATTTTCCCTATATGAATGTTATTATTGTTATTATGATTGGACTGGTTTTATACTCAGTCATGGGAATGCTCATATTTACCAAGAGAGACACAATTTAAGGGCACTGGAACATAAGGGGAGTTGAACATGGAACTTAGAGCGTATACAAAAAACGATGCCGAAACGGTTATATCCTGGTGCGAAAATGAAGATATTTTTTATAAATGGACTGCGGGAATATTGGGGGATTATCCACTCACCCCTGACAGGCTGAAGTTTGGAGATAATGTGAAGCCTTATATTGCTGTAGATGATGGGAAAGATGTTGGATTTTTCATATTAAGAAAACCGGAAGGAACGGAAGGCGTCCTGAGAGTTGGCTTTGTAATCAACAATCCTGAGCTTAGAGGCAAGGGATACGGTAAGAAAATGCTAAAGCTCGCCGTAGAGGAAGCACGGAAAAGGCCTGATGTAGAGCAGGTTACGCTTGGTGTTTTCACAAATAATCTCCCTGCATATCATTGCTATAAAGCGGCAGGCTTTGAAGAAATCGAAGGCGCTCCGCTTGAAACTTATGAGATAAAAGGCGAGGAGTGGACGGATCAGGAAATGTGCGCGATGTAAATGGAGGAGAGGGTTATGGAAATAAGGATTGCAGAAAAGACAGATATAGAACTCATGATGAGCAGCAGACTTGAGATGTTAAAGGAAGTAAATTCTCTTGCGGCTGATTATCAGTATTCAGAGGATTTCGTGGAAAACAACAGGAGATATTTCCTTGAGGGAGACCAGACTACGGTTCTTGCGATTGATGGGGAGAGAGTCATCGGCTGCGCGTCTATGTGTTATTTCACCGTAATGCCAACATTTGATCATCCGACCGGAAAACGTGCACACCTTATGAATGTGTACACAGCCAAGGATTACCGCAGACAGGGCCTCGGAGAAAAGATGGTTAACATGCTTATCGATGAAGCCAGAAAAAGACGCGCAACAGAGGTCAGCCTTGATGCAACTGATGCGGGGAGATTTCTCTATAGGAAATGTGGGTTTAAAGATTCGGAGGAGGGCATGGTTTTGGCGTTGTAAAGCGAAATGACCACGAATTAGAGTAGAGGAAATTCATGATTGGATCAGGCACTCTTTGTGTTATGCTGATCATAATGGGGAAAGCTAATGAAAACAAACGCAAAGCTGATTACACTTGAAAACGTCACAAAAAAATACGGCGGCAAAACCGTAATTGACGGTATTTCGCACACCTTTTACAAGGGGGAATCCATCGCGTTTTACGGGCATAATGGATGCGGGAAGAGCACGATGCTTAAGCTCATCTCAGGCATTATTCCGATAAGCGGCGGTGATCTGCAGTATCATGAAAAGCTGCGGTTTTCATATGTTCCGGAGAAATTCGTGGGCATGGAGATTGAGATGATCGACTATCTTCGCGGTGTGGCACGGATGGAGGGTGTGGACCATGCCGTGACGGACTGGCTGATTAAGGATTTCTTTTTGGAGTCCATGATTCATACGAGAATGGATAAGCTTTCCAAGGGGAGTCTTCAAAAAGTTGGCGTAATTCAGGCGCTCATGGCGCCGCATCAGGTCATCCTGCTTGATGAGCCACTTTCCGGGCAGGATGCAGAATCCCAAAAAGTTTTCTTAGATAAGATGAACGAGCTGCGAGACCAGGGGATCACGATTTTTATGTCCTGTCATGAGGAGAAGCTGATAGATGCGCTCTCAGACAGGGTTTACACGATTGAACAGGGCAAGCTGTTGGAGACAGACGTCTCGGGAGAAGCAGTCTACTCAATTTATGTGAAGAAAAATCCGGCGCTGACGGTGCGACCTGATATGAGAAGTAAAGGTGGTAACTACGAGCTTACGGCAGAGGAGACGGCGCTTAAGGCGACTGTGCTTGGACTATATGAAGATGGATGGGAGATTGTAGGAATTGAAAAACACGCTTGAACTATACAAACTACGACGAAAACTCTTGAAAAAAGGTCAGGTGCTGATCGTACCGGTAGTTGCCACGGCACTTTTTATAGGAATCATGTATTCCATGGCGCCTATCGGTGTTACCAGTAGTTTCCTGCTGTCAGCGGCTTTTCTGTATTTAGTATGCGTGTTCATTTCCATGACTTTGAATGGGAAAGAGAATGACGTGTTCGAAGAAACGCTGATGATGCACTGCGAGAGGCCTCTTAATTACTACGTTTCCAGGGAAATGCTGCTGATCACGCAGTGTTTTGGCTATGCGCTTATATTGACGGTATTTCCGGCGGTGCTGTTTTTGCTTAGAGGCTCCATGTTCATCAGACCCATGGGAATAGCAGATGTTATATTGGGCGGCCTGTATATTTTCTTTAGCGGGCTATGCGGCATGGCGACTGGGGATTTCTTTCACCCGCGATTTTTACAGAGAAGAAAAGACGGGATACTGGGCGCAATCATGGTTTCAGTGCTTGCGATATGTAAAGAAGGGCTGACCACCTACTTAATGCCCTTGGCGATTTTGAATTTTGTGCTTCCACCTTTTCTTGACGGGTTTAAATTGGTTGGAAGCTCAGATATATTCGAGCTACGGGGGATGGTGCTGATTTTTCTGCACATGGCAGTGTATGCTGTGGTTGTGGTGTGCCTGAAGGTCTGGGTTCTTGAGAAGAGAAGGTTCAGGTATTGATGGAATGTAACAATAGTAATCCGGAGCATCCCATGAAGGCTCCGAATGGTGTAGCTTACATTTTTGCTACAAAATAATAAAAATAATGAAGTGAAAAACAGACCTTTATCCGTGTAAGATGAGGTCTGTTTTTTTTTTGCGTGTTATGGTATGAATGTAGATTTAGTATTTGGATACGATAACGGCATTGTACTTTTGTGAGTGGAAAAATGGATATTGAACGAATAAGTGATAAACTAACAGTGTACTTCGATGATCCGTTTTGGGTGGGAGTTTTTGAACGTATCGACAATGGAAAATTGTCTGTGGCAAAAGTGGTTTTTGGCGCAGAACCCAAGGATTATGAAGTTCAGGAATATATAATCAGGAACTATTATCGATTGAAATTCAGTCCTGCTGTAGATACTGTGGTCAGGGATATCAAGAAGAATCCGAAGAGATTACAGCGTGATGCTAAGAAAACGGTTCAGGAAAAAGGTATCGGAACAAAGTCCCAGCAGGCGTTAAAGCTTCAGCAGGAGCAGAACAAGCTTGAACGCAAGGTCAAAAGCCGGGAGCAGAAAGAAGCAGAGGAGTTAAGGCTTTTTGAATTAAAGCAACAGAAAAAGAAGGAAAGGCATAAAGGACATTGAGGGATATGGCTAGGGTAACTAAACAGGAATTGAAGTCGGAATTACAGAAGCTCGGAATTGAAAAAGGAATGACTTTGGAAGTGCATTCTTCCCTTAGCAGTTTTGGAGAACTTGAGGGTGGAGCGGAAACCGTCATAGATACATTGAAGGAACTGGTTACTGAAGAGGGCAGCATCTTCATGCCTGCACTCAGACTGAGTAAAGAGATGGATCTCACGGAGGAGGACAAGAAGCTTGGAATTACCGTGAAAATCAAGATTTTACCATCTGATGCTGAAAAAACGGCCATGGGCGTTGTGGCTGATACTTTTAGAAAGCTTCCTGACACTTACACGGGAACCGACACAATCAGCACATCCGGCTGGGGCAAGCATGGAAAGGACGCCCTGACCGGCGGCTTGGATTATCCGATTCATAATGGCGGGAAGGCTCTTTTGCTGGGAGTCGATATATACAAGTTTACGGCGATGCACTATGTGGAAGGTGTAACCCCGGACGATATAAATGAGATTTATGCTCCATCAGAGGAAATCAATAAAGTCTATCCGCCGGATGAATGGATGATGGAGGCCGGACATCCTCCGGTTAAGGCATGGTACAAGATACAGGAGATGGCCTATAATAAGAACCTGATAAAAGAAGCTTATATCGGGAATTGCAAGGCAATGTTTTTTGATATATGGTTAGTAGTTTCTCTGTATGAAAATGAATTAAAGCATGATCCCTATGGGCTGTGGGGATTGACGCATTAATGGTCATGGGAGACGAGGGTAGTATTCCTTTTTTTGGGCCCTATGACCCCGTTTATGGGATTCATTTAAGTGTAAAACAGATCATTATCAGTGTGATGATGGTCTGTTTTTTTGCGTTGACTTAATATATCAAATAGATATATTGTTAATGTATGATTCTTATGTTTATGGAGGCATAATTATGAGGCAAAAAATAAGGAAAACACTGTTACTTTTTTCATTCCTTCTATTTCCGATCACCATATGGTATTTTTCGCCATATCTGATAATTCAGGCTGCTGCGGAGCATATAATTAATGGCAGTTTTATCGTGTTTGTATTGATGCTGATTCTGTCCATGGTTTTGGGGAGAGCATGGTGCGGGTATTTGTGTCCTGCCGGCGGGCTGCAGGAATGCGCAGCCATGATAAAGGATAAACCTGTGAAACAGGGGAAGTTTAATCTGATAAAATATGTGATATGGACAGTGTGGATTATAGCGGTTATTACGACTTTTATTTTGGGAAAAAATGATGTAACTATAAATCCCTTCTATATGACAGATCATGGGATATCCGTTTCTCAGATTTACAGCTATATAATCTACTACGGTGTAATTCTGTTACTTGTGCTTCCGGCGCTGATACATGGAAAACGGGCAGCCTGTCACTATATTTGCTGGATGGCTCCGTTCATGGTAATAGGAAGCAGCGTGGGCAGATTTTTACACATACCGCAGCTTCATATTGAGGCGGATAAAGACAAATGCATAAACTGCGGAAGATGCAGCAAGGCTTGCCCTATGGGACTTGATGTTAAAAAGATGGTGGCAGAAGGCGTTAACTCAAAATGCACGGAGTGCACATTGTGCGGAGCGTGCGTTGATGAATGCGCTAAGGATGTTTTGAAGTACAGATTTGTTTGGAGATGAATATGGGAAAAGACAGGAAAATTAACCTGGTGATTTTGGGACTTCTTTCGCATGAAGATCTCACAGGATATGACATAAAAAAGCGACTGGACGGGGCTATCGGCTTTTTCTGGAAGGGAAGCTTTGGCAATATCTATCCTGCGCTTAGCGATATGGAGAAGCAGGGGCTTGTAATAAAAGGTAAAGCAGATAAGACGACGGGCAGAGAGAAGATAACCTATCATATTACAGATGATGGGATGAGCCTTCTAAAAAGCTGGATAGAGGAGGAGCAGTCCTCCAATGAATTGAAATATGAGACGCTTCTTAAGCTGTATTTTGGAGGCGTGGCGGATAGGAAGATAACCATAAAAAATATTCAGCTTTTCGAGGATCAATGCAGACAAAATCTGGCGATTCTCAGTGTATATAAGGATAACCTTGAAAAAGTTCTGGATGAGGAGGATCACATCTTTTTCTATCTCACGGTTACTTTTGGAATTGATACATATAATGCTTACATCAAGTGGTGCAGTAAGGCTAAAAAAATGCTGAAATGATCCACCAACCCGTCCCTCAGGGTTCATTTTTTTATTTAAAGGATTTAATAAAGTATTTATATATGCATGTTATATTGATTATATAGCTTGTTCTACAAGGCAGGTTGGTTTTAGCGAATTATCAGCCCAGGGGGTACGATTATGTTTATGGTATCATTTGCAGAAATAATCAATATCATAATAATCTCCATCGGAATTGGCATATGCGGAATGAATTTTCTGCAGGTCAGTTTTGGAGCCAGGCTAAAGAAACAGGTGACCGTGTATTTTCAGCTGTTTTTCACAACGCTGTTCCTATATATAGGGAATCATCTGTTAAGATTGCTTCTTGAGGGCAATCCTCTGGAGGCCGCCGGTATTGCGATACGGACCGTGACATTTCTTGAGTTTATTTTTTCGGGAGTTATGGCATGGTTGTTTTCGCTGCTTACTCTTTACGTATCAAAAAGTGAGAACGCAAGGACTCTGAATTTGGTTCTGCTTGTAGTGCTCATTACTCACATTTTGATAATGACCATTTCGCAATTTACAGGTCTGTGCTATACCTTCGATAGCAATAACGTTTATCACAGGTCAGGTGGATATCTTCTGTCAAATCTGTCGATTTTCGTGATGCTTGCAATGGACATTTATCTGCTTATACGCTACAGGAATAACTTTAATCCTAATATCAGGCCGGCTTTTTGGATTTATATCATTGCTCCGATAGTAGCTATGGTCATTCAGACAATTTCGGGAAAAATCCAGTTTATCATTCTGGCTACGGTTGTGGCTGCAGTTTTCATGTCCAGAGTAATCATGCGGGATCTGATAAACAAGTATGAGGATCAGGAAAAAACCTCAGCAAGGATCGGTGCGGAGCTCAACATGGCAACTGCCATTCAGGCGAGCCAGTTGCCGCGTTTGTTCCCGGCATTTCCAAACAGGCCTGAGTTTGATCTGTTTGCATCCATGACTCCGGCCAAAGAAGTAGGCGGAGATTTTTACGACTTTTTCCTGGTTGATGACAATCATATCGGCCTTGTTATGGCGGATGTTTCGGGAAAAGGTGTCCCCGCAGCGCTTTTCATGATGATCTCACGAGTGCTGATAAAATCAAGGCTCCAAAACGGAGAAAGCCCCGGAGAAGCTTTGGAAAATGTGAATAATCAGCTCTGTGAAAACAATGATACCGGACTTTTTGTTACTGTTTGGGTTGCAGTACTTGAGATCAGCACAGGTAAGGGCGTAGCCGCAAACGCAGGACACGAGCATCCTGTGATCAGAAGAGCAGGCGGACAATATGAGCTTATTACCTACAGGCATTCTCCTGCGGTAGCCTGCATGGAGGGTATTCCCTTTAAGGAGCATGAATTTGTGTTAAAGCCGGGCGACAGCTTGTTTGTTTATACAGATGGTGTTGCAGAAGCTACCAATGCAAATGATGAATTGTTTGGTACCGACAGAATGTTAGAGGCACTTAACAGGAACCCTGATGCGCTTCCCGAGCAGGTTCTGGCGGGTGTGATGGATGGAATAAATGAATTTGTGGCAGGTGCAGAGCAGTTTGACGATATTACGATGCTTTGTTTAAGATATAATGGTATTTGATTCAAGATAGGAAGTATTCAATTGTTTTGCTGAGAAGGCAGGTTTATGGGGGATTTTGAGAAAGTCAATCGGTAGGAAATCTAGAGAAAATCGTTGATATGGGGAGCGTTAGAGTATGAAAAAAAGATTATTGTTTTTGCTAGCGGCAAGTGTGCTGATCATTGGATGCGGGAAAACTGCAGAAAATCAGAGCAATGGAGCAAGTTCTGTAGATAGTGCCGTAGAGAGTACAGTAGACAGCACATCAAAAGATGCGGAGGAGAATTCTTCCGATACGAAGGATAAAGAGAACACTTCTGATGCAGAGGCTAAAGAGAATTCTTCTGATGCGAAGGCTAAAGAGAATTCTTCCGATGCGAAGGATAAAGAGAATGCTTCCGATGCCAAGGATAAAGGGACAGAAGAGAATACAAGTGAATTAACTGGCGGATCCGATGGTTTGAAGGGTTCTGATGATGAAGCGAAATCGGCAGAGGGGAATGAGAATTCTTCCGATACTGAGGGTGTACAAGGTCAGGCAGACGCTGCAGAACAGGGTGGCGCCGCAAATCAGGATCAGACAGGAGCGCAGAATCAAGCTGAGAATCAGGCGAACGCGCAGGGTCAGGCTGATAATCAAAACCCAGCAAGCGGTCAGGATCAGGCTGGGGCACAGAATCAAGCTAATGATCAACAGCATGCAGGCGCAGATTCCGCCGCACAGCAGGATGAAAGTGCGCAGTCGGGCGCAGGCTATGGCAGGATTTTTTTCATAGGTGATTCTCGCACAGTTGATATGTTCTCCGGAGATGCTGAGGAAATCTACGATTATGATGCCGGTGGAATCCGTGTATTTGCAAAGGATGGCTGCCACTGCGCATACATGCAGGACATCATCGGCAATTATTCTGATCAGTTTGATACGATTGTCTCATGGCTTGGCTGTAACGATAACAACGATGCAGCTTTGTACTCTCAGGTGTACGAGAGCCTCTTAAATCAGGGCAAGACCGTGGTTATCTGCACGGTAGGTCCCACAGCCGATGAATCCTTAAGTGGTGATTTTGATGTGTTCAATTATCCAAACGAGAAGATGATCGCTTTTAACCAGAGCATAACTTCCTGGGCCGCCTCCCACGGCGTCAAGGTGATCGACACATACTCATATGTCAGCAGCAATATTGAGATCTCAGGTGATGGCATTCACTATAATCCCAAGCCTACAACAGCAATCTGGAGCTACATAGTCGGAGCGCTTCAATGAGGATGAATTGCACTGATTATTTTTACTACCTAAAATTATCATGATTTTAGGTAGTATTATTTTGTTTTATCCCTTTTTACATTTGTGTGTCTGTGAAAACAATCGAAGTTTGTCAGCTGGTTATTTGAAAGAAGAGCAGCGCGTTAAATTCAAAGTATATTGAGTTTTCATATGACATCTGCGGTGCCTTTTGTTTTTTGAACAAAGATGTCTGCTATAATGAGCAAACTGGTAAAATAGGCAGACATAAAATGCCTTATATGTCTGCCGCAAACACTCAAATCGCAGAAATAGGCAGAGAAATAGTTCTAAAAGTGTCTGCTAAAATTAAGCAAACTGCAGAAACAGGCAGATGAATCATCCAAAATGTGTCTGCTATAAACAACCAAACTGCAAAAACAGGCAGAGAAATAGTTCTAAAAGTACCTGCCATAAATAACAAAACTACTGAAACAGGCAGACCCCTTATACATCCCAACAAATTAGAATTTCGGGTAGAATCATTTTTGTAAAAAGGGAGTTTGTTTTTTAAAGTCGTACTTATTTGCGGTAAGCGGTGTTTACTAGTATTCTGATAGTTTTAGGGAACAGTATAAACCGTTCCCTGGACTGACTAATAATGCATCATAAATCGAGTAATCTTATTTCTTCATTTGGATATGTAAGTATACGAGGTTCATCTGCATAAGTTTTTTCAATATATTGTTTGATTCTGGGATAGTTTCTCCCCATCATTTCAACAAAGGGCTTTCTTAGACATTTAGGCAGCTTGGAGGCTTTCATTGCCACCATTCTATCATCATCAATAATAGCTGAAAGGCGTTCAATGTATTGAAACATGGATTCGTTCTTCTCAATAGCCGGAAACCCTAAAATATTATAAGCACGCATCCCATCATTAAAGGTAATAGTATAATGTATACTCCTATTATGGATTGATACTATGCCATATTTTTCAAGAAACGCTTTTTCATAAAAATACTTTTCTTTTTTGGCTTCATCACAGTGAACTTGTTTTACTTTTGCCCTTATTTCTGGAGCACCGATGAGCATAGCTGTTAAAGTGCGGTGATTGCCTTCTTGTATATAATACGCATCATCGTCGACATAATGCACGGCTACAATTGGGTCCCAAAGATTATCAACAGACGCATATGATTTTTTTAGTTCCGCTAAGGGCATTTTTTCTAAGAAGCCTAAGTCATTAGTAAAGCGGGTAGGTTCTCTTTGGCCTGCTTTCATCTGCATGACATTATCAAACACACTCTTTCCTATGGTGGACCTGCTTGTGCCGATAATCTTATCCATAGGCACTAGTAATTCGCAGTTACTTTTAGGAGATTTGTAATGAGGAAAAATCTGATATTCATCTCTGTTAGGTTCCATGATTTTTGCTTTCATTTTCATAATGTGGTCCGCTGGAATACCCTTTTCGAGCAAATATTCCTCTAAATCTCCTGCATAATAATACATATCTTTATCTTCTGAATAACGATACATAATTAATACCTCCCCCAAAATTTATTTTCTCTTAAATTTTATAATATTGAAATCTCCAAAATCAAATTTACATAAAAGGACCAATGATAGTGCAAAATATAACAAAAGTCTCTCAACCATGCGCTTTGAGAGGCTATTATCTATATTTATCTTTTATCATAATTTAGGTGTTTATGGAGTTTATTTGTCTCGTGAACCGATGATCTGCGAAAAAAATAATAGGGAATCTCATTTGAAGAAAGTCATGAAATGACCAAACGCGCATAAATACTAGGTTTTTGTATGAAATTCTTATAATTATTGGATTTGGTTATCATAAAACTAGCCTTTAGGCAATATTGAAATTAATTGTATGCCATTATTTTTGAAAAGATAATCGGAGTTTAACGGAGAAATATTATGTCAAGTGTCCCTCAAAAGCTTTGAATATTCAAATAATAAAGGAGTCATATGGTTTAGTAAGTGTCCAAGATGGTGTTTATCGTTATTTAAGATATTATGAACAGCATGGATGGTAAAATATGTATAGATACTGTCATATGAAAGGTTTTAGTGAGGTAGTGTATGATGAAAAAGGTAATCTATTCGCTTAAACTTATTCTTATCATGATGATGCTTTGGATAACCAAGATGGATGTGTCCGCAGCAGAAGTAATTGGAACGCGTACATCGAAGGACTATACATATACTTTGTATGATGATGGCCTTCTTAAAATGAGCAGAGCTGAAACTCCTAATGAGGAAGGACTTTCACTTGAATATTGGAATGATACGTATACTATTTCACGCATAGAGATTGAACCTGGTGTAGAGTCAATTGGTTCAGGGTTATTTAGCAGATTTAATAATTTGACTGAAGTGGTAATCCCAAACACTGTAGTAAGTATAGGTGATAATGCTTTTTCAAATTGTAGTAGTCTTGTTACTGTTAGTATACCTAATACAGTTACTTCGATAGGTGAGGGAGCTTTTTCATTTTGTGGAAATTTAACCACATTATCGTTACCTACAACGACTCTAAGTATTGGAAAAAGAGCGTTTACACAGTGTGAAAAGCTTGATAATGTTACGATACCTGATGCCAGTTCGTTAGGTGGGGGTGTTTTTGGATATTGCTCAAATTTGTTTAATGTAATTATTTCTGATGCAAAACTTCAAAAAATAGATGCAGATGGAAATTAGAAACAAATGTCCCAGGTCACGTGGTTGGAAATGATGTGTCAGCAGGCTTTGATAAGGATTGGATTGAGATTGTTGACTTAAATCTTCAGGTAGCAGCCCCGGGCACGCAGGTAGCAATGAATAAAGTCATTGATCAGTTCAAGCATGGAGATGTAGATTTCGTTTTCAAGGGCAACTATATGGGCATAGATCCTGATAATCCTTCTGACACCTATGATCTCAGGCAGGGCTACATTGAAAATGAGAACACCTCTTATCCGCTGTTTCATTATCTACTCTCGGATGTAATCACAATAAAAGATTAAAATCCAATAGCTTAATCAAAATTCAGTGAAAAGCAGGCCTAAATCCGTGTAGGAGAAGGCCTGTTTTTATTTTGTGATATTTTTATATTTGGATAATAGACGCTATGGTCCCTAGACGGCGTTATCAGGGCATACAAACGCTTATTCATTATCAGAAAGATGAATAGGTTTTTGAGGGCTTGAAAATAAGAATTGTGATTGGGAGAATGTTTATATGAGTAAGATTGAAACAGAAAGATTATTTTTACGAGAAATGAATATGGATGATTATGATGCATTGAATGCTGTTCTGGGCGATAAGGAGATAATGCAGCATTATCCGTATGATTTTGATGAAGAGAGGGTTAAGGGCTGGATCGAGCGCAATATGCAGCGTTATAAAGACAACGGATTTGGCTTATGGGCAGTGTGTCTTAAGGAAACCGGAGAAATGATCGGAGACTGCGGGCTGACGCTGCAGAATATCGATGGCGAGATGCTTCCTGAGATTGGCTATCATATCAGAAAAGATTGTCAGCGTAAGGGATATGCCAAGGAGGCAGCAAGCGCAGCACTTAAGTGGGCTTTCGAGAACACCGATTATCCGTCTTTTTATTCGTACTGCAAGTATACTAACGAGCCATCCTACAAAACGGCAGAAGCTATTGGAATGCATTTTGAAAAAGAATATCCCGACGAAGCAAATAAGATTACACACGTTTCAGTAATTCACAGAGCAGAAATGAGGTAGGTTGGAATGGTTGTGTCAGATCATAATCCCTGGGAGTTAATAAGTCTTGATGATTATGAAAAGCATATGAGTCTTGAATCAGTTCATTGCCAGATGGAGGAAAAGGCTCTTTCAGAAACCATGACAAGGCTTGGATATGGTAGAATTTTTAAAGATTCTGTGCCATTACCAAATGGTAAGGCTTTGTTAAGGTTAGATTATGGCAGGGAAGAAATTGCGGATAAAAGATATTGGTAAAGGAGTGAAATGCTGGATTATTCGAAGTGGAAAGGAATATGATGGATATCACACAATATTTTATAGAAAAGGGTAAGGGAGAACCACTTATTCTGCTTCATGGAAACGGGGAAAATAGCAACTATTTTCAGGGGCAGATTGATGTGTTTTCAAAGCAGTATCATGTTTATGCGATCGATACCCGAGGACACGGGAAAACACCGAGAGGCGAGAAGCCATTTACCATAAGGCAGTTCGCAGACGATCTGTTATGTTTCATGGATGAACAACAGATTGAGAGGGCGCATTTGCTCGGCTTTTCAGACGGTGGGAATATTGCTATGGTCTTTGCTATTCAGCATCCTGACAAAGTAAATCGGCTGATTCTGAACGGAGCAAATCTGAATCCGTCCGGAGTAAAACGATCCGTACAGCTTCCAATTGAAATAGGGTATAGGTTCGCAAAGCTTTTTGCCAACAAAAGCGATTCTGCAAGATTAAATGCGGAAATGTTGGGTCTTATGGTAAACGATCCAAACGTGGAACCGGCAGAGCTTTCCAAAATAGAAGCGAAAACTCTGGTTATTGCCGGTACAAAAGATCTGATAAAGGAAGATCACACAAGGCTGATTGCTTCGGCTATCCCGAATTCAGAACTTGTTTTTCTTAATGGTGATCATTTTATTGCAAACAAGAATCCTGAGGAATTTAATCGGGCAGTTCTGGATTTTTTATGCAGGTAAGTTCTCAGTTTGCAGGGCTATTCTATAGGAAGTTTATGCTAATTATGTAACTGAGGGGAGGCTTTATGAATAATTTTCCAGTGGAGGAATCGTTTTGGAAATATTAAGCGTTAACGGAAAAGAATATGAAATAGTGCAATTGCTGGGGAAAGGAAAAGGCGGCTATTCCTACTTAGTTACCAGAGACGGTAAAGAGTATGTCTTAAAACAGATACATCACGAGCCATGCTCATATTATCAGTTTGGTAATAAGATTCAGTCTGAGATAGATGATTATAAACGGCTTAGTACTATTGGGATTAAAATGCCATTGATGCTAGATGTGGATCTGGAAAATGAGCGCATTTTAAAAGAGTATATTCATGGAAATACGATATATGACCTTGTTTACGAAGACAAGATGAAAGCAGATTATCTAGAGCAAATTAAAGAAATGTGTAAACTGCTCTATCAAGCAAAGACTAATATTGATTATTTCCCTACAAATTTCGTAGTAGAAGATGGGGAAATATTCTATATAGATTATGAGTGTAATGATTATATGGAAGCGTGGAATTTTGAAAATTGGGGTGTGAAGTATTGGTCGAAAACTCCGGAGTTTTTGAGATACGTGGAAGAGCAGTTGGCCGCCGGAATATTTGATACATAATGATATTAAGGATGAAAACAGTTATGTCTGCATAAATGATAATGGTGATATTATCGGTACATTCTTCTTTATCACGGAGAACATGGTTGGGATTACAGCAAAGGAGTAACTTATGGATCTGAATGATTTTAAATGGACAAGGCAGCCAAAGAGTTTTGAGATTAAAGATGGCACGATATCCGTTACCACACTTCCGCATACAGACCTCTGGCAGAGAACTTATTATCATTTTCAGAATGATAATGCACCTGTATATCAGATGAAGACTGATGAAAAGTACTTCAGTTTCATTGTGAAGACCAGTTTTAAAGAAAGCCATCACAGATTTGATCAGTGCGGAATAGTCATGTATCTGGACAGCGATAACTGGATAAAGGGATCTGTAGAATGTGAAAATGAAAGGTTCCAGCACCTTGGTAGCGTAGTTACAAATAATGGCTATTCAGACTGGGCTACGACAGAAATCCCCGCTGATGTTAAGTCCATGTGGTATCGCTTCAGCAGAAGGGAAGATGATTACTGCATAGAATGCTCAGATGACGGAGAAAAATGGAAACAGATGAGGATCTGCCACATGCCAAAAGGTGATGGTGAGATCCAGTTTGGTATATATGCATGTTCACCGGAAGACTCATCATTTACGGCTGTATTTAGTGATATGCAGGTAACGGAATGTGCCTGGAAGGCGCATGACGGACAGCAGCCGGATTAACGAGGAGGTAGGACTTATGGCTAAAAAAATAGTTGTTGTAAATGCAGGACCACGGGCAGGGTTCAATACTGATACACTTTTAAAAGAAGCAGCAAAGGGATGTGAGGAAGCCGGAGCGGAAGTAGTAAGATATGATCTCTTTAAGCTTGAGCGATACACTGGCTGCACTATTGAGGGCAAACGGAATTCCGTCAGGAATAAGCTATCAGCTGCTGACGCGGGCAGATGAGGATGATAGCGAGGGCTACATTATCCACGCATTAAATACTGTGAAAATATATTAGAAGTCACGACGAATTTTGAGATGAATTAATATCTCTGGATTAAAACAACAAATCGGTATTTTCAGAAAGGGAAAAATGATAATTAGAGACTTTGAACCGAAACATGTAGAGGAAGCATCGGAAATTGCCCTTGGAGTATATAATTATGAGAGAGCATTTACACAGGAGCTTCCGGAAATATCGAGTATTCCGGTACTGGAACAATTATCCGGAAATGGCTTCGGTGTTGCAGCATTTGAAGGCGGAAAAATGGTCGGATTTCTTTGCAGTGTGGAACCATTTGAGAACGCTTTTCGTTCCACTGATGTGAAAGGAGCTTTTTCACCAATGGGTGCGAATGGTGCTGTTATGGAAAATCGCGGCAAGATTTATGCGGCAATGTATGAGGCAGCTGCAAAAAAGTGGGTAAAAGCCGGAGCTATGTCACATGCAATTTGTTTATATGACCATGATGAGGAAGCAAAACAGCAGCTTTTTCGGTATGGATTTGGCTTAAGGTGCGAAGATGCCATTCGTCCGATGGAAACAATCGATTGCAGTGTATGCAGTGGATACGAGTTTTTGGAATTGCAAAAGGAAGATTATGCAGACGTTTATCCTTTGCAGTTGGGACTTAATGAACATTACTGTACCAGCCCCTATTTTATGAACCGAAAACCGGCTACACTGGAAGAATTTCTGGATTCTTCTGAAAGAGATAAGGTACGTTTCTTTGCAGCGAAGATATGCGGAGAATTATGTGCTTATATGGAAGTGTCAGATGAGGGTGAAACCTTCATTGCATCAGGGGACCTTTATCGTCATATCACTGGGGCATATTGCATGCCGGAACACAGGGGCATGGGTGTATACAAAAACCTTTTGAATTATGTCATCAATACCCTGAAAACTGAAGGTTATACCAGACTTGGCGTGGATTTTGAAAGCATCAATCCGTCAGGCAGTGGGTTCTGGCTTAGTTTTTTTCATGCCTATACAAACGGTGTTGTGCGCAGGATAGATGAGCGAATTATTCAGAGAATGTCTCTGATATAGTTTCATAGGATCCGGTGTGGGCATAGGAGAAAAGTCTTCATAAAGTCCAGATATGCTGTCGGACATTAAATCACAAATCCAGAAATGTGATAGAAAAATGTGGACTTACCTACGAGGGTACTTTGAGAGATTACTTTAAGATGAGTGAAGATAAGTTTGAGGGAAGAATGTATTATTCGATTCTTCAAGGTGAGAGGTAGAAGTGATAACTACAGAACGAATTAAAATTTATCCTGCTAACAGACAGCAAATGGAAGATACCATTGCTTCAACGAATGATGCAGAACTAAAAAAGGCATATACCGAAATGCTGGAGGGATGCCTTGAGCATTCTGAGCAATGGGATTGGTATGCCATGTGGATAATTGAAAATGAAGACGGCATTCAGATTGGGGACTTATGCTTCAAGGGATTGGAAGATGGCAAAAATCCGGAAATAGGATATGGAATAAATGATGAATTCCAAGGAAGAGGATATGCTACTGAGGCTACTAAACTTGCACTTAAGTGGGCATTTAGTCATGACGGTGTCATGGCTGTTGAAGCAGAAGCTGATCCGGACAATATCGCTTCTCAGAAAGTCCTTACAAAGTGTGGATTTAAGGCTACCGGAACGATGGGCGAAGAAGGCCCCAGATATATTGTTTTTAAGGGACAAGATTGAATGAAGAGATATTCCAGAAGTATACAAGAAAAAAAGCCCTTTAGATTTCCATAAAGAGATATTCCAGAAGCATATAAGAAAAATCCCTCAAAAGAATTCTCAAATTTCCCCACCCCCACAATCATTTAAATAAGCCTGACTCCCCAAGTATGTTACAATTGTAGAAAATATCTTGTATTCTATCGAATTAGTGTGCAGAAATTAGGCAGGTATGGGGAACATGGAACTGACAAGTCAGAAGATGAGAAAACTTGCACCGGAGCTTGATCCGTTGCGTATAGGCTGTGGATGGAAGAAGGAGGATCTGGGAAAACCTCAGATCATAATAGAAAGCACTGCCGGTGACAGTCATCCGGGAAGTGGGCATCTTCCTATGCTGGTGGAAGAGGTAAGGCGAGGCATATATGATGCCGGGGGCTTTGGCGCAAGATACGCCTGCACGGACATGTGCGACGGTGAGAGCCAGGGAACAGACGGAATAAATTATTCTTTGGCAAGTCGAGAGATGATTGCCAACATGATAGAGATTCACGCTAATGCTACGCCCTTCGATGGCGGAGTCTATGTGGCGAGCTGCGACAAAGGAATGCCGGGGAATCTCATGGGAATGGCGAGAGTGAACATTCCGGGAATCGTTGTGCCGGGCGGGACCATGAGCGCCGGTCCTGAGCTTCTTACGCTGGAGCAGCTTGGAATGTACAGCGCGAAGTATGAGCGCGGAGAGATTACTGAGGAAAAGCTGAACTGGGCCAAGGAAAACGCCTGCCCGACCTGCGGTGCCTGCAGCTTTATAGGGACTGCTTCCACAATGCAGATAATGGCTGAGGCTATGGGACTAAGCCTTCCGGGCAGCGCACTTTTGCCTGCAACAAGTCCTGATCTCAAGGAATACGCTTATAAATCCGGACAGCGTATTGTAGAAATGGCAAAGGAAGGCCTAAAGCCCTCCGATATCGTAACCATGGATTCCTTGGAGAATGCGATCATGGTTCATGCGGCGATTTCGGGAAGTACCAACACGCTCTTGCATCTGCCTGCAATTGCGCATGAATATGGGCTTTCCATCGATGGCGATACCTTTGACAGACTGCATCGTGGTGCACACTATATTCTAAATCTCCGTCCTGCAGGAAAATGGCCGGCTGAGTTCTTCTACTATGCAGGCGGAGTGCCCGCAATCATGGAGGAAATCAGGGATACATTACACCTTGATGTCATGACTGTGACAGGAAAAACTCTCGGAGAAAATCTTGATGAGCTAAAGAAAGGCGGCTTTTACGAGCGCTGCGATAAGTGGCTTACCGGAGCCGCAGAAAAATACAGAATTCAGATTTCAAAAGAAGATGTGATAAGGCCCTTCGATAAGGCAATCGGCACTAACGGAAGCGTTGCGGTTTTAAAGGGAAATCTTGCGCCTGAAGGTGCAGTAATAAAGCATACAGCCTGCCCTCCGGAAATGTTCAGGGCAGTTCTCAGGGCTCGCCCATTTGACAGTGAAGAGGAGTGCCTTGATGCAGTCCTTCATCACAAGGTTCAGAAGAATGATGCGGTTTTCATCAGGTATGAGGGTCCCAAGGGGAGCGGAATGCCTGAAATGTTCTACACTTCAGAAGCTATAAGCTCTGATGCTGAGCTGGGAAAAAGTATTGCGCTCATAACCGATGGGCGTTTTTCCGGTGCATCCACTGGTCCGGTTATTGGACACTGCAGTCCTGAAGCTCAGGCAGGTGGTCCGATTGCACTGGTAGAAGAAGGCGACCTTATAGAGCTTGATGTTTTCGAGCGAAAACTGAATATTGTCGGGATTTGCGGAGAACGAAAGACTCCTGAAGAGATAGAAGAAGAGCTGGCAAAAAGAAGAGCAGCCTGGAAGCCCAAGCCCCGCAAATACAAAAGCGGTGTGCTCAGGCTCTTTAGTGAACTGGCTGCAAGTCCTATGGAAGGAGCATATCTTAAGTACGACGAAGACTAAAAATTCCTAAATTCGAGATTGCATTTTTCAAACCATTACTGATAATATGTCTTGGGGGAACGAATATATTTAAGGGGATATATTGTTGGTATGAAAAAAGAGAATATTGATCAAAGAAAAGTAGCTACTGTCTTTGTTTCCTTAACATTGATACTGACATGGGCTTTTCAATTTATGCCTATGATCCTGAAAATGGATGTTTCGGAAACATCTGTATCATCATTCGATCCGGCTTCCGTCTTTTTTGCAATAGGTGGAATGCTGCCTTCGCTGATCGGCACAATTTTTGTTTTGGTTTTGTATAAAAAGGAGAACGTAGGAGATTTTCTGAAAAGATGCTTTGTTCCTACAAAAAAAGCGGTGCTGGCCATACTTATCAGTCTGGCTTTTATTTGCTTTGAAGCTTTTGTCGTGCAGTCTGTTTCCAAGATGTTCGGCGGAAGTGCTCTGGGCTTCATGGGATTAAAGATGATCATTGATAATCCTCTGATGTTCTTTTATTTTCTGTTTTGGGGTCTGATTTCAGGACCGTTATCCGAGGAAGTAGGTTGGAGAGGATTTCTGTCGGATATGATAATCACTAAGGAAAATATCTTTAGAAATACTCTGATAATCGGCTTTATCTGGGGCATATGGCATCTGCCTCTGTTTTTCTATCCCGCGCAGATTCAGTATGAATGGGCACATACAAATTTCTTGCTCGTAATCTGCTTTGTGCTTAGCTGTATGACAAATGCCCTTGTTTACAGCGCCATCTATGTTATTTCAAACAGAAGAGTATTCTCTATATTTTTCCTGCATATGTTTGAAAACATCATCCTGACCGGAGCGATGATCTATCCCTTCAGTGATGTTTATAAGACACTTGTTAATCCCGTTACAATTGTGCTGGATGTGCTTTTTTACCTGATAGTCACAAGAACAGGCCTGTACAGGAACGCGCTTGAAAAGATCTGATACATTAAACTATTTTGGAGGGAATGATATGAAAAAAATAAGAGGAATTATAAGAACAGTTATCGCGGCAGCGCTGGTTTTATCTATGTGTGTCCCGATAAAGGCGGAGGCTTACATTTATTACAGCGACGAATATAACTCGTATACAAGGGCCTCAGTAATTGAGGATAAATCCAGTGATGGATCAGTGTCCTACACTAACAGGGTAACCGGTAAAACATACAAAGTGTATCCTGACGGAAGAACAGAAGGTGATCCCGACTTCAATATTTGTGGCGCAAAGGTACTAAGCAGATATATGGTCCAGGTTGGAAGTAATCAGGATATCAAAATAGCGATGCCATTTAATCAGAAGCTTGGTGCTTTCAAAATCACAAAGGGCAAGAAGAATCTTTCCGGGAAGATACGTTTTGAAAATATTGTCAGAAATCATAAAGAATCCATCATAAAAGATGAAAATGGCAGATACTATTACAGAGACTATCTCACAGGTGAAAGAATATACGTAAATGATAAGAATGCTGATATACGTACTGACAGAGCTGTTTATAAGATCAGGCTTTATGGCAAAAAGAAAGGAAAATCAAGAATTGAATTTCCTGTAGAGAATTTTAACGGAAATGTAATCGGTAAAAAAACCATAGACATAGATGTTACCAATGATGCCAGAGTTTTCACCAGTGTCACATTTGCCGGAAAAGAGTTGAACCTTGACATCAACAACATGAGTAATTATATCGGCTCAGGTAAAGGGAAAAACGAACAAAAATACGTCAACTTCAAGAAGGGACGATTTAAGGTAAAGCCCAATAAGTATTACCAGGTTCATGCCATTTTTGTGAAAAGGTCAGCCGGATATGAACAGACGGATTTACAGGTAAATGACGTCACGGGCACACAAATGACCCCGGTAAAAAAAGGTGCGGATTTAAACGGAGATGGTGACTGCAACGACATAATATATGGAATTCAGGAATCGGAAGAGGGCTATACCTACGAAAAAGTCAGAAACGGTCAGGTTGTTAAGCTGAGTAATGTGCCTGATTCGTATACGAATGTCTACGGCACCTGTGACAGACACGGAGCCGCAGCCAATTACGAATACCGCGAAACTAGCAGCTCCAATTTAGCTACTACAACTTTTATTATCGTGTACAGAGACAAAAGAGATGGAATGTTCAGGGTTTCCAATTATGTCCTGCATAGAAGAATTTCAAAGAAATAACGTGACTGACTATTAAGTATTGACCTAAAAAGGAGTAACAATTGATGAAAAGAATAACGATAATGACCGTGTGTGCAACGCTGTCTCTTTTAATGCTTCCGCTGCCTGTAAATGCGGCATACGATTTTTATAACTCACCGGCAATAACAAAAGATGCAGATGACCAGGGCAATGTTAAATACACAAACAAGGCTAACGGAAAGACCTATACTGTCTACGCTGACGGAAGAACAGAAGGTGACGACACCTATAGAATCTTGAGTAAAGAAGCTCTGAGGAAGGAAACGGTTGAAATTCAGAAATACAAGGAAATAAGTATTTCTCTTCCCTACGGCCAGGCTTCCATCAGCAATGTTAAGGTAAAAAAAGGTAAGAATGTCATATCCGCAAAGATTTCCGAGGCAATAACTCAAAAGAATAAATATATCCCTTACGGAAGAGAGGCGGACGGAAGAACTTTTTATCGTGAGAGGCTGACCGGTGAGAAAGTGTATGTGGATGCGCAAACCGAGATGTATACCGACTATGCAGATTATAAGATCAGAGTATTTGGAAAAAAGCTTGGCAAGGCTGTTCTTGAATATCAGGTAAATGATTCCGCAGGGAATAAAATCTGCACAAAGACTATAAAGATAAATGTTAAGGATAACGCAAACGCAGTACTTGCAGCGTCTTTCGGAGGAAAATCACTTATACTCGATTACTCTAAAAACGCAAACAATAAGAAGTATATCTACAATAACAAGACAAAAACCGGCGGACAATTCACAAGGAAGAAGTCCGGAAAGTTCAGAGTAAAGCTTGCTAAAGACTTTCAATTAAAGAGCATTTATGTCGCGCGTTACGATCTTGATAAAGTGGAAAAGCCCTTAAATGAAAAGGACTATCAGGGCTGGGATATGTACAGCGCAACAGCACCTCTTGACCTTAATGGTGATGGAGATTGCAATGATGTGATCGATGGCTTCGAGGAAAAAAAGGAGTCCACTGTTCGTTATGAAAGGATAAGAAATGGACAAAAGATCAAGCTGACTAAAACCACCTTGAAAGGCGGGAATGATTACATAAGGAAATATGACAACTCGAAGCATACTCTTACAGAGAGTGGTAACGTATCTGTGACTGAAATTATTGTTATATATCAGGATAAAAGAACCGGTAATTACTACTGGTGGGCAACAGATATAAACCTATTGGTGGAAAATGCCTGAATTCTATAGGTTACAATATTGAAATATATAAGGAAGTCAGTGATACTGGCTTCCTTTTTATGTTATAATAAAAAGAGTTTTACTTTTTATATTGGGCAATTCCGTAACTGACTGACGATTTTGAACGCAACACTCCAGAGGAAGATAGCTTATGGTTCTTTTCTTAACCAGCAGTTTCATACCATATCAGGAGCCTGATGCTTATGAAAAAGCAGAGCCTATCGAATGTTTTGGCTTTTTTGAGGATCTTGCCGGTGAATGGCCTGAATCAGCCAATCTTCTTTATGTGCCATGCGATCCGGATGCGACAAAAGATAATGAGCATCAGCTGAAACAGGTTTTGGACGCCTTTGAGTTCGCTGGCCTTGAGGTAAAAGACGTTAAGATACTGGATGGAAAAAAATTTACATCTGAACTGGTCGAATGGTCCGATGTAATCTATCTTGCAGGTGGACATGCACCCACGCAGCTTGCTTTTATGAAGCGCGTTAATCTGAAGAGAGCACTCTCAGGCTATAATGGTATTGTTATCGGCCTAAGTGCCGGCTCAGTTAATGCGGCTTTTTACGTTTATCACATGCCTGAGCTTCCCGGCGAAGCCACGGATCCAAACTATGTCAAGTTCACTGACGGTCTTGATCTTACAAATATCCAGATAATTCCACACAGAGATTATATGCGTCAGTTGACTCTGGACGGTCTTAGATTTATTGATGATATTGTTATACCAGATAGCTTCGAATGCAGGTTTTATCTCATTTCCGACGGTAGCTATTTCAAGGTTAAAAATGGAATGACTACCTTTAAGGGTGAAGGTGAGCTGATTGAAGACGGCGTGATAAGTCCTCTCAAACAGGGTAATATTGTTCCGTACATGAGCTACATTGAGCAGCCTGTTATCAGGACACTTATCTCTGAAGGCTATGACATGGTCTTTACCGTGGAAAAGCATGATGAGCGCTGCGAAGTATATTTTTTGCGGGACAGCCTGAATGACCTTTTCGAGCGTAGCCGCCTCAATTTTAAAGATATTCGCACAAAAATTGCAAAAAGAATCGTAGAAAAAGAGCGCGATATTTTTACGGAAGAGATGCAGCTGCCGTTCATAGAGAAAGAAATGGCTGACAGAGGAGATTTTGTCAGAACCATTCATGTAGATACGAAGGATGGCCGCCGTGCGAAAAATATCAGAGTCAAGGAAGTTCCGGGATATCCGGACTGGCTGATGATCATTGTCATAGATATCACAGCGATTCTGGATCACGACTGGATGACAGACGAATACGCAAGGACAGGCTTTTTGGACAGAGCAAGAGTTTTCCTTTCCGAGCTATCTCCGGATGAGCATTATTCCCTTGTCTATGCCAATGTTAAGGGGTTAAAAGCCGTAAATGAGCTGTTTGGCAATCCGAGAGGTGACCTTGTAATTTTCCAGACAAGAGATGCCTTAAGGAAACACCTCCGTCCCGTGATCATGGGGAGACTCGAGAATGACCATTTTGTCCTGATAACTGCTGATGAAAACCTTACGGATAAAAATATAAAATCCATGAGCCGTCAGGTTTTCAAGACCGAGTCAATAAAATACAGTTATGAGATTCACTGCGGAATATACCCGATAACAAATCCCAGCATCGATATTTCACAGATGCTGGCAGGCGCTAAGCTTGCTGAAAAGAACATCAAGGACAATAACAGAAACATTCTCTTTGGATATTATGATGATTCCATGAAGGAGAAGTATGTCAAGCAGCGCTATCTTTTATCTGACTATGAGAGAGCTCTTGCAGATGATGAGTTTGCGCCTTATTATCAGCCTATCGTCAATGCCAAGACCGGTGAGATCGTAAGTGCCGAGATGCTCATAAGATGGCGTCACAGAGACCTTGGAATGGTTTCGCCTGCTGACTTTATTCCTATAATTGAGTCTGAGGGAAAGACGTTCCTTCTTGATAAATTTATGCTTGATCGCGGAACTGATTTTATAGAGAGACGCGTCGTTGAGGGTAAAAAGATCGTGCCATGTGCGATAAACCTTTCTCGTGTGGATTTCTATGACTACGCGTTTATCGAGAGCATTTTTGATTCAATTAAGGGGAAAAAGATCGATCCTGCGATGATCAGATTTGAAATCACGGAATCTGCCTACACTGACTTAGAGTCCAAAGCCCTTGATTATCTGTATAAGATGAAAAAACACGGCATCCAGATTCTTCTTGATGATTACGGCAGCGGCATGAGTTCACTGTCAATGCTGGAAACCTTTGATTTTGACATAATCAAGCTGGATATAGGTTATATCAAGAAAATTGGAATCAATAAAAAGTCAGAATCAATCATTATCTCGACGATCAAGCTTGCACATGCTCTGGGGGCCAAGGTGACAGCTGAGGGCGTTGAAAATGAAAAGCAGCTAAAATTCTTGCAAAATGCCGACATTGACTATATTCAGGGCTTCTATTTCTACAAGCCCATGCCGGAGGCAGCGTTTGAGAATCTGCTGAATTAGTTCAAGTTAGTTCTAAAATAGAGGGGAAAAAATAAAATGGGGAAATTATCTAATGAAAAAAGTTTTTGTAAAATCAGAGAGGAACAATAGGAAATTTTTAAAGAGAGAATGCCGCGCCTTAAGATTATCAATCAGGTCTGTGGCACTCTCTTTTTGTGTGCTTGTAGGGACTTTTTCAGGAAATGGCGCGATAACTGTAAAGGCCGCTGAAAATATCGCAGTCTATTATCCTGCAGATGATCTTCCGGCAGTACCGATGCCGGAGATGCATAATGAAGTCATCGTATGCGATGATGCAATTGTTCCAAGAGTACGTAATGCATCTAATACTGATGTAAAAACAGGACCGCATTATCAGTCGCTTGGTGATGAAACCAGCAAAAAGATATATCGCGCAATGGTTAAGGCCAGTGACAATGTACTGCCATATGGTGAGAACAGTGCTTCGGCTTTTTTGGCTGCGGCAGTTCCGATCGTTGAAGACGAGGAGAGCCGGTTTACATACGAGTTTGACCAGTTTGAGGATGCCTATGAAGCGGCGCGATATGATTATCCCGACCGCACTCAGCTTACTCTTTGCGGTTTTACTTTCTCAAGCAGAGAAAGCAGGTATAGCGAAACCAATGAGGTCAGGTATAGCACGTATCTTACAATGCAATCCAAGGTAAGTGGATACGATCAGGAACGTTTTTCACAGATGAATGATGAGCTGAAGCAAAAACGTGCTGAGATACTAAGTGATCCTACAATTGCCGGTGCTAGCGGAAACCTGGGAAAAGAGCTTGCAATTCATGATAAACTCATTCAGATAAATCAATATGATAAGACCTGCGCTAATCTTAATTCTTCTTATCATGTGGGGCATACAGCATATGGTGCGCTGGTGCTTGGATTGTCGGTCTGTGATGGTTATTCTATGGCATTTGAGTACCTCCTTGCTAAAGAAGGCTTAAGTTCCATGGTTATTTCGGGACATGTTGATGATGGCGGTGGCCATGCATGGAATATCGTCAAACAGGGCGGAGACTGGTACGAAGTAGATACTACCTGGGATGACTATAATAGCACGGAGAGCCTGCCGGATGGACTTGTAGAGGCCTTGAGGCATAATTATTACCATCTTACAACCGAAAAACTGGCAAATTACTCCTATGAATTCAAAATCGGTGGCAAAACTGCCCGCGGAAGTAATAAGCATATAAGGGATGGCTTTAGTGCAAACAGTCCGATAGCTACAGGAACAAAGTATAGCTATGAAAATGTGAAAGCGATATTGAATAGTGCCGAGAATATTCCTACAACAGACATTCAGGTTTCTCCGGCAAATATAACTGCCACAATCGGAGATAGAGGCATTATTACTTGCAAGGTAACACCTGATAATGCTTCAAACAAGAATATCAGCTGTTCTGTAGACAATAAAAATGTCGTATCTGCTTCAGTTACCGCAGATGGGAATATTTCCTATAAAGTCAAATGGTATGGCAGCGCAAATATAAGTATCAAGAGTGAAGATGGGCAAAGTGAGGCTTCCTGCACAATAAATGTCCCCAAGGTTTATCATAAGGTTTCCTTTGATCTTAATGGAGGAGTCGGAACGGCAGATGATAAAGATGTCCTTTATCGCGGGAACTATGGCACTCTGCCATCGAATGTAACAAGAGAAGGGTATGATTTCCTTGGATGGTACACTGACGCAGACGGTGGAAGCAAAATTACATCCAATACAACATGCACAATACATGAAAACCACACTCTGTATGCGCACTGGCAGATAATCGAGGAGGTAGAACCCGAGCCTGAGCCGGAACCTACGCCGGAACCTTCGCCGGAGCCTGAACCAGAGCCCGAACCCGAGCCCGATCCGGAACCGGCACCGGAACCTGCTCCTGAACCTACGCCGGAGCCTGAGCCCGATCCGGAACCGGCACCGGAGCCTGAACCTGAAAATCCGGGGGATAATGATGATGAGCCGACTACACCTGGTGGAGATGATGGTGAACCTACCACTCCTGGTGATAATGATGATGAACCGACAACACCTGGTGGTGGTGATGGTGAACCGACAACACCCGGTGGCAATGATGATGTTCCATCCACACCCGGAGACAATGGCAATGAACCGTCTACCCCTGCCGGCAACGATAATGCATCAACCACGCCGGACAGCAGTGCAAATGTTCCGGCTACTACAGACACAATTCCTGTAAGTAGTCCGGTTTCCAGGGAACTCTCTTCAAACGGTGTAAATTACGAGATTGATACAAAGTCCGGAACAGCAGCTGTAACAAGAGTTACAAACAAAAAGATCAAGTCTGTTAGAATTAAAGCAGAGGTCTCAGTAGGCGGCAGCACCTACAAGGTTACTTCCATTAAGAAAAAGGCCTTCAAAGGATGTAAGAAGCTTAAGAAAATCGTGATCGATGCCAATAATCTTAAAACCATCGGAAAAAAGAGCTTTAAGGGAATTAAGGAAGGCGCCAAAATAACTATTAATTGTAAAAACAAAACCATTTTTGACAAAATAAGTAAAAAGCTTGTGAATGCAGGCGCTAAAAATGCATCATTCAAATATGTGAGGGGATAATTTGTGATGAAGAAAGTGGATTTTGAAAAGATAACACGCGATTCCATCAGCCAGATAGGGCTTAAAACCTGCGAAGGTGCGCTTATTTTGTGCCTCGCAGGCATTATGGGATGCTCCGGAGCAAATACGTCTGCCACGGAGGGGGCTGAAGCCTCAGCCGAGAATCAGGCTGTGGCAGGTGAAAATGCAGACGCAGAGGATAACACATCAGGTCAGTCTGAAACGGATTCAGCTCAAAATGATATTGACTCTTCAAAAGAGGAAAATAGCACAGACGAGTCAATAGAAGAGCAGGCGAACGGAGAAGATGGTGCGTTGACTGATGAAGTCATCGCGTCTGATGACACTTCCAAATCCCAGGGATCATCTGCTTCCGGCGAAAAGTCCATGGAATTATACGAGCTTTTCCTGAAAAATGAAGCGACCGTACTGATCAATACTGAAAATGATTTTGGAGAGTACTGGAACCTTGATAGTCTCAAAAATATGGATGTGACGCTTGAGGCGCTTTCGAAGTCGATAATCGATTACTTTACAGCAGATAATCCTTCTTCAAGGTTACGCTTTGAAGGTATAGATTATGCCTATATTGACTGCGGAAATGATGGTGATCCCGAGCTACTGCTTCGTTTTAACACTACTGACAGTGGTGATAGCTGGCAGGAATATATTGTCATAAAGGCAGTTGACGGCATTTTAGAGACTGTATATTCAAACATTGCCTGGGGCAGAAGCCGCTTGTATTTCAACGAATATGGATATATTTTCTCAGATGGGTCAGCCGGGGCAACTGAGCACATTTTTGATAAGAGTTTCATTGATTCAGCGGGAAAATTGCATTTTATCTATTCGGATTATTCAACATCAGGGATAATGGCCGGTAATATTGGCAGTGTCATTGCAGTAAATGGTGAAGTTTATTCAGTTCCAAACGAGATACTGACTGATGATGAGTATGTTTTCTTTAGCTTCGATTTCTTCAATACGCCGGAAAGCTACTTTGATGACATATATACCTATGCAAAAGTGGAGCCTGATCCGGATCCTGACTATGAGCATGGCTATCGCGGTTATTTTTACGCACCATTGGCAGATGACGACAGTATATATGAGGAGGGCAATCCATATAGAAAGTTTTTTGAATCCACAGGAGCACCACTCTATTCTCTTAAAGAAATGGATTCAAAAGTCGCGGATAAAGAGGCAAAGGAGGGCTTGACCGAAGAGGTCAAAAACGGAGCAGATGCTGATTTTAAGCCGTTAGAATATGATTTTGCTGCAGATATTCCTACCTATAATGATAATAATATACTGAAGATCAAGGAATATTTCCCGATAGCATTTCTTACACATGACACAGATGGCAATACCGCATATTTGCGGATAAATGCTGACGGAACCATAGAAGGTGACTACAGTGACTGGAATTATAACGAAGCGGATGGAAGCAGTGTTACCAATAAGAATGAATTCACGGGAGCCTTTACTGTATCTGAAAAGATAGATGATACAACCTATGATCTCGAGCTTTCCGATTACTCACTTAAATATGAGGTTGGAACCAGTGAGACTGCAGAATATATAAAGGGTTCCGCCTCAGTGACAAACTATGTTGATGTATGGGGATTCGATGATAATTGCACTAAATTCAGACTATACACTCCCGGTACGGATATTTCCAAGATTGATAAAGCCATTGTTTCCAAGCTTCCGGATAATTTCAGAGAGAGTGATATAGAGAATGATTGCCTGAAAGAGTACCTGTTATACGGACTTGAGGGTAAGAACTACATATGGACCGGGTTCAACTAATTTATATCCAGTCCGGTCAATAATCTAATAAGAAAAAACATGAAATGTGGGTTACATGCTTAAAACCTGTAACCCACATTTCGCGTAAAACAAGAAAAATTCTACAATTCTGTAGCATTCTCAAGATTCAGACTATCCTTCACGGCATCGCTGTTAGGAGTGCTCTCGGTTATATTTTCAGCCTTTTCATCGCTCTTGGCAGTTGTGTCACCGATGTCATCTACTCCGATGATCTCATTTAACATGCTTTGGATCATTAGCTGGATCATTTCCTGAAGCTCTTCGACAATCCTATTATAGGAGCCTTTGGAAGCAGAAGTTGAAACTTTTACCAATCTATCGGCACTGCCATCATTGTCATCACTTCTAACGGTTGTGACATTTTGCTCTGACAGTCCATTGACATTATTGTCAGCGGAGATATTCATCAGCTTTTCGAAGAAGGTCTGCATCTGCTCAAATAACTTCTTCGCGCCTGAGAGATTGCCGGTATTCATGGAAACATAGCCGACTTTTAGCACATAATTGCCGTTTTCGGTGATGTCAGAAGGTGCTGCATCTCTTACAGCCTGCATTGCATTGTCAGCCATCCCCTCGGTGTCTCGGATATATGCGCAGAGGGTAGCGAACCCGGCATAATCTGTGTCCGTAGGATCTACGCTGTAGGGATCGATTTCCTTTGAAAAGGCATTTCCTTCCTTATCCGTACCGGATGCTGTGTAAATCCTTGAATCTCCCGATACCTTGATAGTGATTTTGAGCTCCTGGCCATCGCTGCTGTAATCAAAGGCTGAGCCATCTGCGCCTGTCTTCATGTTAGAAGCGATATCATCCGGTAGCTTTGCTGTGATGATTCTGGTGTAGGAGAGGAAAGCACCATCTCCGTAGGAGTTTTCCGGTTTCATTCGCGGTCTTGACACATCACCATCAAGAACGGTCTTCAAATCATCTGAATCTTCGAATGAACTCGGTGGCTTTGAAACATCCCCGTCGAGGACATTTTTCATCACTGCCGTATTTTCTTTCGAAGCATTCAAATCTGCAGTTTTTCCTGTCGCAATGCCCAGTGCTGTTAAGAAGGATGGCACCTTAGCGTCCTCGGTTTTCATCTGAGATCCGGTTTGATTCCCGGTGTTCTCTACCTTAAAAGCGCCATAGGCCATATAAACACTGCGAAAACTGCCAATATTACCTGTATTGTCCATATGTATCCTTTCTGTGCACCTTCGGTCAATCCGGTGCACGCCACTCCCCATTGGACCGAGTGGCTTACTGCCTCTATAACATGCTTCCTCCTTTCAGGGACAAAGATAAGGCGCCCCAATGTCGTCCCTAGACATTAAAGCGCCATCCATAGCTGTTTTATATATCGGATAATCACCTCAGAATTATAAGAGCTATATGTAACAACATCAAAAACAGGACCTAAAAAGTCAAAAATCCGCCATGCCAAAGGCAGAACTTTTCAGATGGATTCTGCTATAATACATCTTCGGGAGTGTAATTGTATGAAAAGAATTGATTTTGAAAAAGGCAGAACAGTAAATATAATCCTGGCGACGGCCATTCCTATGCTGGTGGCACAGATACTTAATCTCTTGTATAACATCGTCGACAGAATCTACATAGCAAGAATACCGCTTGTGGGCACAGTCGCACTTGGTGCAGTTGGCCTGTGTTTTCCGGTAATAATTCTCATAACAGCTTTCACGAACATGTACGGAAGCGGTGGTGCGCCGCTTTTCTCAATTGCGAGAGGGCAGAAGAACTATGACGAAGCGAAGGGCATCCAGAATACCGCATTTTTCCTGCTCATTGTGACTGCTGTAGCTCTCACGATTTTCGGAGAGATCTTCGGAAAGCCCATTCTGAGTGCATTTGGCGCATCGGAGGCAGCTATGGTCTACGCGCTGCCGTATCTTAGGATATACCTCATTGGTACTATCTTTTCCATGATAGCTACCGGTATGAACCCCTTCATCACCGCTCAGGGCTTTGCTGTTGTTGGGATGACCACCATTATTGTGGGTGCCGTGTCCAACATCATACTTGATCCGATTTTTATCTTCGCGCTGGGCATGGGCATTGAGGGTGCTGCGATAGCAACTGTTCTTTCACAGGCACTTTCCGCGCTTTATGTTCTTAGGTTTTTATTTGGAAAAAAGGTAGCTTATAAGGTTCATCTGCTCAGGGGAAAAGAGATCAGAAATTGCAAAGACAGGGCAAAGAATATCATCGGCCTTGGAACTGCAGCTTTTATGATGCAGTTTACCAATGCAGCGGTTCAGATTGCCTGCAACAATGTGCTTGCTGATGTGGGCGGTGACATCTACATCTCGATTATGACCATCGTCAACAGCGCAAGGCAGATGATGGAGACGCCTATCCTCGCGATATCCGAAGGCGCATCACCTGTCATAAGCTACAACTATGGCGCCCGCAGGGGAGGCAAGGTAAAGCATGCGATTATGATCATGTTTTGCCTGGAGATGGCTTATTCGCTGGTCGTATGGCTCTTTATAAGGATATTCCCAGGTGCAGTTATCGGTGTATTCAGTAATGATACTACGATAATGGCTGATGCGATCCCTGCATTTAACCTGTATTTCTCAACGTTCATTTTCATGACATTCCAGCATACAGGCCAGATCACCTTTAAATCTCTGGGACGAAAAAAGCAGGCAATATTTTTCTCCCTGTTCCGCAAGGTTGTGATAGTGGTTCCGCTTACATATTTGCTGCCTTACCTGTTCCATATGGGCACAAATGGCGTATTTGCTGCCGAGCCCATAAGTAACGTTGTCGGTGGAATGGCATGCTTTATCACAATGATCTTCACAGTTCGGGCAATACTAAAAAATGAATAATTTTTTCATTTGTCAAGTACGGATTATGAATTATTTTTTTCATAATCCGTATACTATTTGGTCTTAAAATCACCTATACTCTTATCATCTAAAAATATGTCTACTTGTAGCAACGAATTTTACTGTTAGTTCCATTGTTTTTTTCATTTAGGAGGGAGACACATCATGGTTAGAAGTAAACGTCTGCTATCTCTTATTACCAGTCTGGCACTGGCAATAAGTCTGTTTCAATTTGGCGCCTTGCCCGCCGAAGCTGCTCCAAAGGCGATACAGCGTCTGGAGCTAAAATCTGATTTTCCTGAAGTTATACGTGTTGATGAAAGGGTCGCAGGAACCGGTACAGTCATGGATTATGACCAATATAAGCTTACAACAAGCGGTACTTATGCTGCTAAATTCAGCGGTGGTCAATGGCGTAAAAAACAAGAAGACGGTAACTTTAACTGGTTTACCAACCCCTGGTTTGAAGGTGGAGATTATAGGTTCCATGCCACAATCACACTGACAAACAGCAATAATTACTTAACTGAAGATACTGAGGTCATAATAAATGGAAAGACTTGGGAAATAGAATCTTTAGAAAGTAACTCAGAGATTAAGGTGTTTTCACCTGCTATAACGGCAATATATAACTATGATTTATTTGTCGCCGATGTTAGAAATAAATTGGAATTGTCAAAAAGAGATAGTGAAAAGGTGACAGCTTTTATTGACCAGGCTCTTGATGAAGGCAAAATCGTTAAAACAGAGGATAATTTTTACGACCTGAACGACGATGAACAACCGGATGTAAAAATAATCTATGATTTTGAAAAAGAATGCCTGGTTATGGAGACGCTTCCCGACACATCTTTGGAAGGGACGTTTACTATAAGTGTAGATCCCGAAAAGCTTGAAGAAAATGAAATTCCCTGCTTTGAGAAACTTCAGTTTGAGTTTCCTGTTCAAGGTGATCCCCATGATCTTGGAACATTGGAAATAAATCTTACTGATGGGGTTGTTGGACTAACGGGTAGCGAATATGAAGCATTTTCTCTTACTCTCGGATCATCAAAGTGGAAGAAAGAGAGTGATATTGATGAGATATATTATTCCACACTTGATGTAGATAACGATGGCCAGTGGGATTTCTATTATTGTGATAAGCTTGAAGGCTATGGTGCCAGCATTGGCATGCATCCTGAGTGCACCATCCGTGGCGATGAGCTTGTGTATGAACTGGATAGTGAGGAAAGAGCTCGTGCAAGAGTAATGGAAAAAGACTACTATTCAGTAGTCCATTTTATCGTGGCTGAGCAGGCTCTACCTGATAACCTTGGTGAGTATATAATTGACTTGAGAAACGGAAGCGCTACATTTGCAGGAGAGATGGCTTATTTCCTGATGTTTTCTCTTAACAAAATGGGATACATATCTAAAACAGCAGATACCCGGCTTTATGTAGATGTCAGAAACGAAGACACCAATGTAGTTACCTACAATCTGGAACTTGATTATGACGGAACAGGCAATATTGCATATGATGTTGTTATGGTTGCCACTAAGACCCCTGAATTATCAGTAAAAGTTACGCCACTTACTACAAGTACAATAGAATATCAGGAAACTCTTACTTCAGGCACCGGACTTTATAACTTGTGGCATCACGGCTACTTTGGAGATTTGACCTTCATCTTCAAGGACTATCCTGTAGTTCCTGATCCGGTAGATCCGAATAACCCTACAAACCCGACTAACCCTACAGATCCAGGCAACCCGGCAAATCCTACAAATCCGACCAATCCTTCAGGAAATGGTACAGCTCCTGCTCCTACAGTAGCTAACCAGGCTCCTGTTCACGCAGTGGGCGAATCTGTTGCAAACGGCGGAGCTTCATACTCTATCAGCTCTGTCACAGCAGGAAGCGAGGCGGTTACATATGTGAAGCCTGATTCTGCAACTGCATCAAGCGCAACCGTTCCTAACGACATCTTAATTGACGGAACGTCCTATAAGGTTACAGGAATTGCAGCAGGTGCCTTCCAGAACAACAAGAAGCTTAAGAAGGTCACAATCGGTGCCAATGTTGCATCAATCGGAAGCAAAGCATTCTATAAATGTAAGAACCTTAAGAACATCAAGGTCAACACTGTTTTACTTACAAAGAGCAGCGTAGGCGGAAGTGCATTCAAGGGAATCCATTCCAAGGCAAAGGTGAAGGTTCCGAAGAAGCAGCTTAAGAATTACAAGAAGATCTTCAAATCCAAGGGATTGAAGGGCAAGAACCAGAAAGTTAAATAAAAATGCCAAAAGGGCCGATCACGAATGTGGTCGGCTCTTAGAAAGTGAAGAAACCATGACCAGAAAAATATCTTTTTCAAGCGATTATACGAAAGGTGCGCATCCGGAGATCCTGCAGCGCCTTCAGGAGACAAATTATGAGCAGATAGACGGCTACGGCACCGATGATTACTGCAAAAGTGCAGCCGATAAGATCAGAGCTGCATGTGACTGCAAGGATGCTGATGTATTCTTCCTTGTGGGCGGAACTCAGACCAATCAGACAATAATAGATATGCTCCTTGAGCCCTACGAGGGCGTTGTAGCAGCCCAGACGGGGCATGTGGCAGCTCACGAAGCAGGAGCCATCGAGTTTTCGGGACATAAGGTGCTGACACTTCCCAGCATTCCGGAGAAAAGTGCCTCATCCGATGCCATCTACTCAGATGAGATAGGAAAAATCCGCGCAGAGGACCTCAAAAAGCTTCTGAAGGATTTCTATGAAGATGATAATCATGAGCATATGGTTTTCCCCGGTGCCGTTTACATCTCTCATCCCACAGAATATGGCACGCTTTATACCAAGTCAGAGCTTGGTGAGCTTTCCGCAATTTGTAAGGAGTATGAAATACCTCTTTTCCTCGATGGTGCGAGGCTTGGCTACGGCCTTATGAGCCGCAGGACTGATGTGACGCTTCAGGATATCGCAAAGCTTGTGGATGTATTCTATATAGGCGGAACCAAGGTTGGCGCACTATTTGGAGAAGCAGTGGTATTCCCGGGCAAAGTTCCGACAAAGCACCCGGTGCCCATTATCAAGCAGCACGGCGCACTTCTCGCCAAGGGATGGCTGCTCGGACTTATGTTTGATACGCTTTTTACTGATGATCTCTATATGGATATCAGCCGCAATGCTATAGACAAGGCAGAGAAGCTTCGCGAAGGACTCACTGAAAAGGGCTATCAGCTTTACATTGATTCACCTACCAATCAGCAATTCATTTTACTTGAGGATGACAGATTAAAGGAGCTCTCAGAGCATGTCAGATATGGCTTCTGGGAAAAACCGGATGAAAATCATACTGTAATAAGACTTGCCACCGATTGGGCGACAACTGACGAAGATATAGAAGAGCTGATGACATACCTATAAGACATTTTTCAACACTTTTCCTTGATTTTAAGCGAGTTTATAAAGAATTTATCATTTGTCACACAGTGAAACACACAAGCAAAATAGGCTATATTACAATATTCTTATAAGATAGACATATTAGCGAGGTACCCGGTATGAATAAATTAAAGCCTATTATATTGTTAGTGACAATTATTCCTATTATAATTACATTAACTGCATGCAAAGACAATGAACCTCCTATAGGTTATGATGCTGCGCAGCTTGAAGCAGATGATGGTGATAGCTCATATGAAAAAACTGCTTCTCAGATTTTTACGGAAGAAATGGAGAAGATGAACTAATTTCAGATTTTCATATGATCTAAATTATGAGGGATAAAAATGAACCAGACAAATCATGAGCGATTCACGATTCTCCTTATGTCACTGGCTTTTTTTGGCTTAACAGTAGAGAGCTTCGTCGCGGGGTGGGAGTTCTGGGTACCTCCGCTTATTATTCTTGGAACATTATCCATCTGGTTAATGCATATTTCAGGATATCCTGAGTACAACATACGCAAGGTAGCATATTTTATATTATCTATGCTTGCCGTTTTTTTTCATGGCGTTCATGATAGCAGTTTTTTCGACATCGCACTTATTGTCGTTTTTGCTATGGTGACGTTTTCTTTTTATAACAATGCCTATATGATGAACTGCCTTATTGCTGAGTATATTACCTTGCTATGTCTGCAATTCTTCGTTATTTCCCACGGAAGCGGTATCGTGTTTGATACCATGAACATATCAAGAGTATTTCTTCATGTCAGCATTGTCTTCATGATGTATTATTGCAGCATGAAGGTTATAAGCAGCCGTACGGAAATGCAGCAATCCTACGAGGATAGCGAGCAGCAGATAGAAGCGGTTGATGCCGATATGGAGGACTTTCTGTCCAATATTTCCCACGAACTGAGAACACCTGTAAACGTTGTAAACGGCATGTCCGAGATGCTTATAAAAAAAGATGCCGGAAATGAAGCCATCAATATTAAAAATGCGGGCATACGTCTCGCATATCAGATCGAGGATATTCAGGACTACACCGAATGCAAACGTGAAAAGGTCATTCTTGAAGAAGATGATTATATGAGTACCTCTCTCATCAACGATGTTGTGGTGGGCTTCAGATTTTTAAACAATGAAAAGAAACTGGAACTGATCGTGGATATAGATCCTTCAGTTCCCTCAAAGATGTACGGAGACGTAAAAAAGCTCCATAAGATATTCAGGCACCTTCTTGAAAATGCCATTAAATTCACCAGAAAAGGCGGAATCTACGTAAAGATGTTTTCGGAAAACACCGACTATGGCGTGAATCTGTGCATTGAAATGACAGATACCGGCATAGGAATGGATAGATGGTCCGTCGCTTCAGTATCCAAGGGCATGTATCAGGTCAATAAGAAGAGAAATCGCAGCTCAGGCGGAATCGGTCTGGGACTGTTTATCGTGTACGGATTCGCGCACAGAATGGGCGGATTTGTGAAAATTGAGAGCGAAAAGCACGTCGGGACTACCGTGCGTGTCACAATTCCCCAGAAGGTCATCGATAAAGAGCCTTGCCTTGCAATATCCAAGAGCTTTTCAGGTGACATTGTCTTCCATGTGCGATCCGATAAGTATAAGGTTCCGAAAGTCCGTGATTTTTATCGCGCCATGGCTACAAATCTTGCATCCGGTATAGGTGTGCCGCTTTATCCCGCAGAGACAATAAAGGAAATCGACAGATTAAAGGAAAAGCTGGATATTTCGGTTATTTTCATGGGACAGGAGGAATACGAGGAAAATCCTGCATATTTTGATGAGATGAGCAAGGGCGATGTGGTTGTTGCCGTGTCTGCAAACGCAGGCTTTAAGGCAACTCCCGGAAGTGCTGTGCTTGTGATGCCAAAGCCTCTCTATGCATATCCCGTCATTAAGGTTCTAAATGAAGGCAAGAACGCCGGGAACCTTGCAAATATGGAGCAGACCGAAAGACCCACATTTACTAATGTTCGCGCACTGATTGTGGATGATGAGCCCATGAACCTCATTGTGGCAACTGAGCTTTTCAAGGAATACGAGATCATAACAGAGACAGCAGGCAGCGGAAAAGAAGCTATCTCCAAATTCCGCAATAATGATTATGACGTTGTATTTATGGATCATATGATGCCCGGTATGGACGGCGTAGAAGCGATGAAGCAGATAAAAGCTGCTGCGCAGGAAATGAAGAAGAGTATCATTGTGATTGCCCTTACAGCAAACGCAGTTTCCGGAGCCAGAGAAATGTTCATAAAAGAAGGCTTTGACGGATTCATAGCTAAACCGATCAACATTGCTGATTTTGAGAGAGTTATGATGCGTGAACTTCCCAAATCCGGAGAAGATAAGGGAGGGCAGAGCGCATGATGAATAATGGTATTATCAGAAATCTAATTGATACAATAAAAGATCCCGAGCGCGAGATTACCGAAAGAATCTATCTGGTACTTTCCATAGTGTCCGAGATCATGGTATTTATCGCGCTTATCGGCGATTTTATTATTCAGGAAAATCCTTATGAAATAGCAGCCATAATAGGGACGCTGATATTTGTGCCATCGATCATGTTTATATCCCTGCGCATAAATAAAATCATGGCAGCCATTAAAATAACTGTCGTTGGTCTTGTTTTCATCATACTTCCTTCACTGTACATTTTTGGCGGAGGCGTTCAGGGCGGCGGATTTTTGTGGATAATTTTCACCTTTACCTATGCCGGTCTTGTGCTCAAGGGTACCTGGCGAAAAACCATGCTGTTTTTAATCATTCTGGAATCAGTGTGCTGCTATCTGATTGAATATTACTATCCTGGGCTTATGTATCAGCACTCAAGAGGTCATTTTTTGTTTGATTCCTTCATGTCCGTGATTCTTGTGGGCTTCATCTGCTTCATAATGACATTGCTGCAAAACATATTTTTCAGGGATGAAAATGCCCGTGCCAGAGCGGCCGCTGATAAGGCGGAGGAGCTGACCAAGTCACAGAACCGTTTCTTCTCCAGCATGAGCCATGAGATCAGAACGCCCATAAACTCAATTCTGGGCCTGAACGAGCTAATTCTTCGTGATGATACTGCTTCTGATGAGATCATAATGGATTCCGTGGGCATACAGGGCTCCGGAAAAATGCTGCTGGCTCTCATCAATGATATTTTGGACTTTTCAAAAATGGAAGCGGGCAGTATGGCCATCGTTCCTGTGGATTACAGGATAGGCGATATGCTCTCGGAAATAGTCAACATGGTATGGCTCAAGGCACATGAAAAGGGCATTAAGCTTAGTGTCAGCATAGATCCCAAGGTACCTTCGGTATTATACGGAGATGAAGTAAGGCTAAAACAGATCATCATTAACCTTCTGAACAACGCCGTAAAATACACGGGCGCAGGCTCCATTGATCTTCACATCGAAAGTGAACTTAAGGACGAGAAAAACGTAGAGCTTTCAATTTCAATCTCTGATACAGGTATGGGAATCAAGAAAGAGGTAATTCCTTTCCTTTTTGATGCCTTTAAGAGAGTGGATGAAGAGAAAAACCGCTACATCGAAGGAACAGGCCTTGGACTTTCCATAGTAAAACAGCTTGTGGAGCTTATGGGCGGAACCATTACGGTAAACAGCGTATATGGAGAGGGTTCGACCTTTACCGTAGTGCTGAATCAAGGAATATCTGACAGCAGCGAGATCGGTGAGCTGAATATCCATAACCAGAGCACTGTTAAGAGGGACGCTTATGAGGCAAGCTTTCGCGCACCGGAGGCTAGAATCCTTATTGTCGATGATAACGTGATGAACCTTGAGGTTGAGGCAAAGCTGCTATCTGATACAGATATAAAGATAGATATGGCCACAAGCGGAAATGAAGCATTAGAGCTAGACCTGAAATACAGATATGATGTCATTTTTATGGATCATCTCATGCCGGAAATGGACGGTATTGAATGTCTTGTAAAGATCAGGAATCATGACGGCGGCATGAACCGCACAACGCCGATCATTGTACTTACTGCCAATGCCGGAAGTGATAACAGAGAGCTGTATAACAGATCAGGCTTCGAGGGATATCTTGTAAAGCCTGTTTCCGGTGAAGCTCTTGAAAGCACTCTGATCAAATATATTCCGGAAGAGAAGCTCATCCTCAACACCAACAAGGTCATGACTCTTCGTGAGGACATTAATGCAGTGGCGGGATATACAGGAAAAGCACCTGTTATTATTACATCCTCTAGTATGTGTGACCTTCCAAATTCAATCATTAAAAAACTGCGCATTCCCATCATTCCATTCCGCATCAGGACTGATGAGGGTGTATTTAAAGACGGTATCCAGATGGGGGCAGATGAACTTATACGCTATCTTAGTCGCGGAAAAAATGCGACCTCTGCACCGCCGGATGAGCAGACTTACACGGATTTCTTTGCAGAGGGACTCAAAAAAGCTCATCACCTGATTCATATTTCTCTGACTACGAGTATGAGTGATGAGTATACGATTGCATCTGAAGCTGCCAAATCCTTTGATAATGTGACAGTAATAAATTCGGGCTGCATATCCTCTTCAGTGGGGCTGCTGGTACTAATCGCTTATAAGCTGTCCCAGATAAATGATAACGTTGATGAAATCGTAGATGAGCTTGAAATGGTGAAACAGCGCTTAAAATGCAGCTTTGTAATCAAAACGACCGAATTCATGGCAAGAAAAGGGCTTATAAGTGCGGGGATTGACCACATAGCAAGGAGTCTTAATCTTCATCCCTGCCTTACAATAAGTCACGATAAATCAAGAATTTCCGGAATATGGGTAGGTAACACAAGACGAGCATATAAGCGGTATATTTCAGCGGCTATACCGGTGGATATTATTCCCGATCCCGAGCTTATCTTCATAACATACGCTGATATCCCTAAGGAAACACTGATGTGGATCAAGGAGGAAATAAGTAGGCATGCCTATTTTGAAAATGTGGTATTCAAGCAGGCATCCGCAGCAATTTCCTCAAACTGCGGCCCCGGAAGCTTTGGAATCCTGTATTTTGTAAAATCGAATAAATCCTACAATCTTTCCTCCATTTTCGAAAATGAAACGCTTACCATGGAAAATGATACAGAGGCAGGGAGAACCGAAGATGACGACGAATATGAGGACGAGGCTGACGCTGTGGATATATCCGAATTGCTGTCAGATACAAGGGCAATCCTTGAGCCTGCACCGCCAAAATGGTACGACTCCATTCCGGGAATCAATGGAAAAGCTGCCATTACAAACAGCGGGTCAGAAACTGCTTTCAAATCCGTACTTAAGATATTCTATGAGTCTATCGAGACTTATGCAGGTGAGCTTCAGGGCTTCTATGATAATAGCGATTGGCCGTCTTATACCATAAAAATCCATGCACTTAAGAGTTCCTGCCGCCTGATTGGCGCCCTTGATACAGCTAAAAAGGCAGAAGACCTTGAGATGGCAGGAAAAGCTGAAAACATTGATTTCATAAAGGAAAACCATGACGGCTTTTTAGTTGATTATATGAGCTACAAGGAACCTCTTGGAACTATATTCGGTGAAGATGAAGAGAATAAGGAGTCTTCCGAAAAACCTAAGGATAAGCCTGTGATCAGCAGCGTACTTCTTGACAGTGTCTACGAGGGACTTAAGGATGCAGCCGAATCCATGGATTATGATGCGATTGAAGAGATGATGGAAGAGGTCAAACGATATGAGATTCCTGAGGATGACCTTAAAAAGCTGCAGGCACTGAATGAAAAAGCAGGTCAGTTTGACTATGACGGAATGCTTGAGATATTAAATAACTCTCCGGACTAAATTTTGTGGAAAGGGGAAAACTGCATGGAAACAGTAATTCGCATAAATGATACAGTGAATAGCTTTGCATGGGGTACTTTCGGCCTTTCACTTCTTTTGGGGACCGGACTTCTATGTACCATAATCAGCGGTTTTTTTCAAATAACACATCTAAAACACTGGTTTAGTAATACTTTTGGTATACTTAATGGTAGAGGACGTATCATAAACGATGCCGGAGCGCTTTCTCAAAGGCGTGCCTTCTGGACATCCCTTTGCGCAACAATAGGAACCGGAAATATTGCAGGTGTCTCTACCGCAATTTGTCTTGGTGGACCCGGAGCTGTTTTCTGGATGTGGGTTGCCGCATTTTTAGGGATGATGGTCAAATATTCCGAGAATCTTCTCGGAATGTACTACAGGCGCAGAAACTCAGAGGGTTCCTGGTCCGGCGGACCTATGTACTATCTGGAAGACGGTCTTGGTTCAATTAAAAACTGCAAGAGGCTGGGGAAAATCCTGGGTATTCTGTTTTGTATTTTTACTGTGCTGGCATCCTTCGGAATTGGTAATATGGCCCAGATAAACAAGATTACCATAAATGTCGGGGCAACCTTTTTTAATAGTGACGGGCCTGTAAGGGGTGCGGGAGTCGCCAATGTAAATCTGGCAATAGGAATTGTACTTATGATAGCAACCGCCGGAATTCTTTTAGGCGGATTCAGAAGACTGTCAGCTGTTTCAGAGCTGCTTGTTCCGTATATGTCAGTGATATATATAGCGGGCTGTCTTGTGTTAATACTTTTTCATATAACCGGACTTCCTGCAGTTTTCGCATCTATTTTCAGATTTGCACTCGGACCTGCTGCTATAAAGGGCGGCGCCGCGGGAACGGCTATGCAGATTGCCTTTAACACTATAAAAAATGGCTGTAAACGAGGCGTATTTTCAAATGAGGCAGGACTTGGCTCCTCAGTAATGGTGCATAGCACCAGCTGCTCAAGAGAGCCGGTTCACCAGGGACTCTGGGGAATTGCAGAGGTTTTCCTTGATACGATCATAATATGTACCATAACAGCTATTGTAATTCTTAACTCAGAAGCTGTTGACCTTAGCACAGGACTTGTAAAGGAAGGCGTGAACGATGCCACGCTTGTTGCTCAGGAATTCGGAAATCATTTTGGAAAACCGGGTGAATTCTTCGTTGTAATTGCCATCACATTATTTGCTTTTACAACGGTTCTTGGATGGTCATTCTATGGCTCGAAGGTTACGGAGTATTTGCTAGGAGTGACCGCCTCCAAGATCTACAGGGTGATTTTTGTAGGACTTATCATATTTGGTGCCATTATGGAATCCAATCTGGCATGGGATATTTCGGATACGTTTAACGGACTGATGATGATTCCAAATCTTATTGGTCTTGTGGTGCAAATACCGCTTATAATAGAACTAACAAGGAATTACACGGACAGAAGGATTAAGGGGAAGGATATAGAAGCTATTCTGTCCTATGATGTTGATATACAAAAAGACGCACAGAGAGCAGTACTAAAGGGAGCAGACTAATGGAATTAAGCAGAGGGAAATCAAGAAATGTGGAAGAGACCAAAAATGTGATGCTTATCAGCGAAAAAGAAAGCGTCATTCTCCGAAGTATTGAAAAAAAGCTTGATGAGATGAAGATCAATTCACTGATAGTCAGGGCCAAGATTGATAAGATCGAAGATCGCCGGAATGATGCAGAATTGTTTATCATGTATCTTCCTGACCAGATTTCCGAGGATCTTATGAAAGCGCTCGTCTATCTGGCTGATTATGTCGAAGAAAGCAACAAGCCCCTCATCCTTATAGGAGAAGTTGAAATGAAAGGAATTCTCCTGACAAGGTTTAAGAGACTGGGGAGCTTCCTTATGTGGCTTGACAGGCCTTTGGATATCGACGAATTGGGCCTCCAGGTAAAACGTGTTTTTAACAGCCAGGCTAAGCAGACGCTCATGCGCAGAATACTCATTGTTGATGATGATCCAAACTATGCAAAGATGGTCAGAGACTGGCTTAAAGATGTCTATAAGGTGGACATGGTATCATCAGGAGCCCAGACCATCAGCTTTTTATCAAAAAACAGAGTGGATCTTATCCTTCTAGATTACGAAATGCCTGTGGTTGACGGTCCTCAGGTGCTTCAGATGCTAAGAGAAGACGGCGCTACCGCGAATATTCCCGTCATATTCCTTACCGGCATAGGTGATAAGGAAAGTGTTGCCCGCGTTTTGAGCTTAAAGCCCCAGGGCTACATTCTTAAATCAACCACAAGAGGAAATCTTATTGCCACTCTGCGAGATTTCTTTTCAAAATAACTAAGGTTGGGGACAGCCCTTAATACAAATGTGACCACACTCTCAAAGGAGAAATTTGAGGTTATGGAAACCGGTTTTGGAGAAATAATAAAGTCTCTTCGAATAAATAACAATCTTTCACAGCAGCAGCTTGCTGATAAGCTATTTGTCAGTCGCTCCAGCGTAGCCAATTGGGAGAGTGACAGAAGAGTTCCGGATCCTGTGCTTATCGTCAGAATCGCCAAGTTTTTCAATATTGATGTATCAATGCTGCTTGGCGCTGTAACCACTGATTCTACAACTCCTGAGGTGATCATCGTAGATGATGAGCGCTTTATTTTGCAGGGAACAGTGCCTATCGTGGCAGAAGTCATGCCTTACGCCACTATAACCGGATTTACCAAGCCCTCTGAAGCTATCAGCTATGCCGAAAAGCACAGAATAGATATAGCATTTCTGGACATAGAGCTTGGAAATATGAATGGCATAGAACTGTGTGAAAAGCTTACGGAAATAAACAGTACCACCAATGTTGTTTTTCTTACAAGCTATCCTGATTATGCGCAGAAAGCCTGGGATACTGCGGCCAGCGGTTTTCTTGTTAAGCCTGTGAAAAAAGAAGATATATCGGTTCAGTTAAAGAAGCTCAGATATCCTCTGAAGGGAGCAGTTTATAATGATATCATGGATTGATATAGTAGATTTGTCTATCGTCTCAATGGGATTTACCGTTGCTCTGATGGGTCTTTTTTTCGCGATTCATACCCGTTTTATGGAGTTTTGGCTAAAAAGATATTTCGTCATTGTCTTTAGTGTGGCAATCGCCTATACTCTTTCAGATTTTACGTCTCAGATTTCGCTTGTCTTTCTTTCGGAAAAATTCTGGATTTTATCCAAGATCGCTGTTTTTTGTGAGTCCTTCTTTTCGTCGCTTCTTATGCCCATGCTGACTGTTTATATGCTGCATTTGGTTGGAGATAATCTAAAGTCAGTGATTTTCTATAGAATAATGGGGTTGTGGGGATTTTATTTCATAACACTGGTTATCACGCAGTTTACTGATTCAATCTACACTATCTCAGATAAAAACATCTACAGCAGAGGACCATTTTATCCTATTCTTCTTGTTTCACCGGTTTTACTTATGCTGACAAATATCATCTACCTTAACACTATCAAGGATCGGATTACACGAATAGATATTATATCTCTGCGTCTATACATACTGATTCCTCTGGGCGCCATGATAATTCAGATGTTCTTTTATGGCATTCTTGTTGTCGTTTTGGGAACTTCAGTTGCCATAATGTTCATGTTTATTAGCATTCTGCACACTCAGATTGAAAAGAACATCGATCAGGCAATCAAAATATCAGAGCAGAAGCTCACCATAAGAATGCTGCAGATGAGTCCGCATTTTATATACAACACGCTCTCAAACATCTATTATCTGTGCGATATTGATCCGGGAAAGGCTAAGACTCTGGTAGGAGATTTCACCACTTATCTCAGAAAGAATTTCTATGCCATTGAAAAGCAGGAGCTGATCTCCTTTGAAGAAGAGCTTGTGCACACCAAGGCCTTTCTGGCAGTGGTTATGGCCCGCTATGAGGGTCAGATTTTTGTTGAGTATGACACGGATTATATTTCCTTCCAGATACCGCCACTTACACTTGAACCAATCGTTGAAAATTCGGTAAAGCATGGGTTTGATCCGGATGCCGACGCTCTCCACATAATTGTCCGCACAGAGCATCAAAGCGGCCATACCCGCATAATTGTTGAGGATGACGGCTCAGGATATTCACCGGATAGCATAAGTGATACCGCTTCCGGTGGCATAGCTTCAACCGGTACTGTGGGACGGGAGGGACATATCGGCCTTTCCAATGTGCGCGACCGCCTGAAATCCATGTGCGGCGGCGAGCTTATGATCAGTGAGCGCGATGGCGGCGGAACAATTGTCACCATCACTGTTCCGGATTGAATTTCTCCCCTTGCCTTGACGCTCAAATAATCTATAATTCTTAATATGAATGACAACGATTTTTATGAAAAATACTTAACACATCTAAGCGCCCAGCAATTGGACGCAGTAAGAACTACCGAAGGGCCGGTGCTCCTTCTGGCGGTGCCGGGAAGCGGCAAGACAACGGTACTTGTAAACCGACTTGGCTACATGCTCTATTGCAAGGGCATGGATCCCTCACATATTCTGACGCTGACGTACACAGTCGCTGCCACTAAAGACATGGCAGAGCGATTTAAGGGGATTTTCGGGGAGGATGTATCAACATACCTTGAATTCAGGACCATCAACGGCATCTGTGCGAAGATAATCCAGCACTACGGCAGGCTGATCGGTAAGAAGGCTTACGACCTCGTAACCGATGAAAAGTTCACAGGCAAGATAATCACTGACATTTTCATAAAGGAAAAGCACGACTATCCCACGGAGAGCGACATTAAGGGCGTTCGCACGCTCATAACCTATTGCAAAAACATGATGCTCTCGCCGGAGGAGATAAAAAAGCTTGACCACGATCTTGATATAGACCTTCTTTCAATATACGAAGCCTATAACGCTGAGCTCAAGAACCGGGGTCTTATGGACTACGACGACCAGATGGTCTACGCCTACAGAATGCTTAAGGGTTCGCCGGAGCTCCTTAAGTTTTATCAGGATAAATACAGATATATCTGCGTCGACGAGGCTCAGGACACATCAAAAGTCCAGCATATGATAATAGGCCTTTTGTCAGGGAAAAACGGAAACCTTTTCATGGTCGGCGATGAGGATCAGAGCATCTATGGCTTCAGGGCAGCATATCCTGAGGCTCTTCTTAATTTTGAGAAGGATCATCCAAGTGCAAAGGTTCTTGTAATGGACAAGAACTTCAGGTCAAATGCCGCGATCGTGTCAGCTGCTGATGTTTTCATAAGTCATAACGATATGCGCCATGATAAGCACATGCAGGCAACCCGCGAGAAATCCTCAGATATTAACTATATTCAATTAAATAGCAGGCGTAATCAATATAATTATCTGGCGAAGGTGGCAGCTGATGTAAAAACCGGGACAGCAGTGCTATACAGAGATAACGAGAGTATCATCCCTCTTGTCGATGTCCTGGACAGGCAGGGGATTTCCTATCGCATAAGAAACGCTGATGTGGGATTTTTCACACACAGAGTCGTGATGGATATTTTGAGCATCATAAAATTCTGCATGAATCCCTACGATGCTGAAAGCTTCCTCAGAATTTATTTCAAATGCCAGACCTATCTGAAAAAGATGCAGGCGGAGAGACTCTGCAGTATCGCAGCAAATATGGACCTTCCGATTCTGGATGCGGTGGAGGAAACAGAGATGCTAAATTTCCATGTGAAGGGGAAATGCCGGTCCCTTCGCACGCATCTTGCCAATATGCGGCATGAAGAGCCATATAAGGCGCTGACTAGAATCGAGCGTTTCATGGGCTATGGCGAATACATGGAGAATAACCATTTAGACACCAACAAGCTGTTCACCCTGAAGATGATAGCGGGCGGCGAGCGGACACTTGACGGTTTTATGCGAAGGCTTCAAGAGCTACAGATAATACTAAGAGATAAGGAACCTGATTATTCCTCGAAATTTATTCTCTCAACCATACATTCAAGTAAGGGACTTGAGTATGACGAGGTTTATCTGATGGATGCCTGCGACGGTGTTTTCCCCAGTCAGATTCCGGGGATGAAGCGATTCGGTGATTCGCAGGAGCTTAAGGACTTCGAGGAGGAGCGCAGAATCTTTTATGTCGGAATGACAAGGGCCAGAAACAAGCTGAATATCCTCACCTACAATGATGAGGAATCAACATTTGTGCATGAGATTACGTCACTTCCGGGAAATGATAATGACGATGATTACGAGAGCAGTTCATCCTTGCGATTCGGATCATCTGTGGGAGCTTCGGACAGGAGGAGAGCACAGACATCCTCAGGGAAAACCAAGTCTAAGGCTGCCGTTAAAAAGATGCTAAGAACCAACAATTATGCGAAAAAATCCGCATCTGCCACAGATGCCGAATGTCCTACAGAGCTGGTTATAGGGCAGCGCATCCTGCAGCCCAAGTACGGCAAGGGCTTTATCACAGACGTGGATGTGGACGAATTTGACATTCCAACAAAATTCTCCGTGCAGTTTGATGACGGGGAGGAGCGTAAATTCATGTATCCCTTCGCATTTAACTCCGGAATGAAACTAATTTAATAGGCTTTGAATTAATTCTTAATATTATCTTAAGATGTTGATATTTGCCGCGTCTCCGCTGTTTTCTACCTTTTTGGTGTGATAAGATATTATCTGGATAGAAAAAAAGGAAGGAGATAAGGTATGTCTTTATCAAAAAAGTATGGGGCAGTAGCATTATTGGGGGTATTAGCAATCGTTGCAGCAAACGGTGCAAACATTTCTGATTTTCTTAGCGGAATCGTAACAGGCTTTGCTGCTGCACTTATGGTTTATGCACTTTACAAAATGTCAGTTGCACTCAAGGATGAGAAAAAGGGTGGCAACAACTTAAAGAAGAGCGCATAATTTATCGAAATTAAATTAGAAAAACCGGAGTCACCTCTTAAGGCAGCTCCGGTTTTTTAGTACCGTATTATATTATCTTTAGTTCTTAACACCTTCAGCTAGCTCGCCCAGAGTAAGTACAGCCAGATGCTGCGTAGCACGGGACATTGCGGTGTAGAGACAATGTCTTCCAAGCTCATCGGAAGGGTAGTTTTCCGGATTAACATCAACCAGGATGACGTGATCAAACTCAAGGCCCTTGGCCAGCGTAAGCTCTATTAGAAATGCGCCGCTCTTTGGAAGGCAGTCGTGACCTGCGATCATCTGCGGAGCATCATCACCGAGAGCTGTGAGCATCTTTTCAAGAGAAAACTCATTTCTGCATATAACCGCCGTAAGGCCGTCCATCTCTCCATATTTCTTGATATATTTCCTGATTTCTGCGATATATTCCTTATCGGATTCGCATACCTTTACCTCGGTCTTTTCTCCGGGACGCTTCACGGAAGATACCAGTAGCTTCTTTTCCTCGGGCAGTATGGATGCGAACATATCAGTGATCTCAGGTGAGCTTCGATAGCTTGTCATAAGTGGTAATTCCACGAATTTCTTCTTGTCAGCCTTAGCCAGCTCCTCAAGCTCTGAGAAGGTCACAGTGCCTTCGCGGATTGCCTGGAACTCATCGCCAAGCAGCATGAAACGGGCATTGGGGAAGTACTTCCTAAACACCATCATCTGAGCCATGGTGTAATCCTGCACCTCGTCCACCATTACATAGCGCATGTTACGATCGCATTCTCCCGTGAGTTCCATCTTGGTGTAAAGCCACTCAGCAGCGGAGATTTGCGATTTTCCAAGAATACGCTTTGCAACGTGCAAAACGTTTATCCAGCCACAATGTCTGACTGTCCTAAGTGCGCCGCCAAAGTCATTTTCTATGCGGTTATCCTCAGCAGAATCTGATTTTGCTGTGCTTCCTGAATCATTAAAGGAATCGCGCTCCAGATTTTTAAGTGCATTTTTAACCCTGTGCTCAAGCTCATCCGACACAGTCTGTATAAGCCTTACGCCCATGGGGAACTGCCTGAATTTCTTAACAACAGAGAAGACCTCGTTCTTTGTCATAACGACCTTATCTTTTTGTCTGATATCAAAGAAATCCTCAGGCTCCGGAGCAAGTGTCTGCAGTTCATCGTGAATCTTCTGAAGGCGGGCAGCATCGGTGTAATCATACTCGCCATCACCAAAGGGCACACTCACCATCTCCATAAACTCAAGCCACGTCAAGGTCATAGGGTTTGTCTCGCCAAGATCCGGAAGGACATTGTCAATATAATCCCTGAAAACCGGATTCAGCGTCATAAGACACACCTGATCGGGGCGAAGAGTATCTCTTTTCTGATAAAATAGGTAGGCGATACGCTGCAGCAAAACAGAAGTCTTGCCACTTCCCGCAATACCGTTAACAAGAAGCACCGGCACATCCGGATAGCGGATTACCGTGTTCTGCTCCTTCTGAATCGTTGCGGTGATAGCCTTCATCTTGTCCGAATGCGTCTGCGACAGAGACTGAAGCAGCATAGGATCTTCGATGGCTATCTGCGTGTCAAAATAGGAGATCAGCTCATTTTTATTAAGATCAAACTGACGTCTAAGCTGCAGATCCACAGGGATTTCCCTGTCCTCTACGGTGTAGCTTGTGTGACCGAATTCCTGATTGTAGTACACCTCAGCAATCGGTGATCTCCAATCAACAATCATCTGATCGTAGCCGTTTTCCGAAATAGCCGCGCGGCCGATATAATAGCTCTCCGGAGCTTCGCCCTCTGAAAATTGCAGCTGAATTTTTGCGAAATAGGGCGATTCCAGCAGTTTTTTTACGCTACTGAGGCGCTTGCCCAGAGAATTGCTTTCTACATTATAGGTATCGATGTAGCGGTTCCAGACCTCAATCTCAGCCAGAGTCTCCATCGTGGTCTCAATATCCGCATAATCAAAACGGATGTTATCACGGATATCATTTTTGTCATCCACAGCCTTCTCATCAAGAGCCGTGATCTGCGCTTCAATATCCTCTTTCATCTTAAGGAGCTTATTGTAAATCTCCGTCAAATGCGCCTGTTCTAAATCAAATATTTCTTTTTCCATAAAAAATACCTCTCCTTAGTATACCATATGGAAACTTTGCATAAAATGGTACCATTTCTCGCAAAAAATCCGTATAATTAGGGTATATGGTGAGCATGAAAAATGCTTATAAGCAAAAGTTTTTGTGAGGGGAAAATGAACAATATACCAGTGTGCAATTCGCTCAAAGAAGCGATACAGCTTACCTTTGGGCGTGGAGTCTGTATTGAGAGCAGGCAGCGAATCCATGGCGGTGATGCCAATGATGCCTATCTCATCCGACTTTCCAACGGGAAAGCCGCTTTTATCAAAGAAAACACTATCTCTAATGCTGACTCCTTCAGAGCGGAGGCTGAGGGGCTCTCTGCGATAAAATCCACGAATTCACTAAGAGTTCCGATGGTTTATGCTCTTGGAACAAATATCTTTTCGGCGCCGCAGACAAAGAGTCAGGACCATAAAGAAACCGGATATTCATTCCTTTTGATGGAATTTATTGATAGAAGAGGAATAAGCAAAGACTTCTGGGAAAATCTTGGCAGAGGTCTTGCAGCCATGCATAGGGCTGATACCTCTTCATTTACAGGCACTGTGCCAGCTCCTCAATCCGATACCACATTTGTTACTTATCCGTCCACAAAATCACTATCTCAAGTGGATTCCCCCGTTTATGGCTTTAAATCGAATAACTACATCGGGGCAGGTAAGCAGCAGAATACTACAAAAACCGGTTGGATAGAGTTTTTCTCGGAATGCCGCCTAAAGCCTCAATTTAAGCTTGCTGAAAAATACTTCGACGAAAGACTGATTAAAGCAGCAAATTACCTTGTTGATAATCTGGATAAATACTTAATTGAGCCTGAAAAACCTTCACTTCTTCACGGTGATCTCTGGTCCGGCAACTTTATATCGGACGAGAACGGTCAGCCGATGCTCATAGACCCCGCGGTTTATGTGGGCTGCAATGAAGCAGACATTGCTATGACAGAGCTTTTTGGCGGTTTTGACCGAAGGTTTTATGAGGCATACTATGATGAAATGGGTGAGATACCGGGATATGATAACAGGCGTGATCTTTACAATCTGTATCATCTTACAAATCACCTGAATATCTTCGGCTACGCTTATCTACCCGCAGTTGCCAGGACAATTACACACTACGCCATAGCGAAAACACCAGAAAGAGGAACGCATCAATGCTCCGCTATTACTTTGTAATAATTGTTTCATTTCCGCTGATTATTTACTACATAGTCAAGGCGCGCTATTTATTTCGCCATCCTGACAAATACGATGAATACTATTGCTACAGGGTTGCCCGTAACATGGTAAAAACAGTTATGCGCAACGCTCGCATCAAAACAATCTACCGCGGAATTGAAAATCTGCCCACAGAAGGAGGATATATCCTGTATCCCAATCATCAGGGAAAATATGATGCCTTGGGAATAATCAATGCACTGGACGAGCCCTGTTCAATTGTCATAGATAAGAATACAGCCAAGGGAGCCCTTACAAATGAATTCACCGGATTACTTAACGGAATCCGACTGGATAAGGAGGATATAAATCAGCAGCTATACTCCATAAAATATATGTCCGAAGAAGTAAAAAAGGGCCGCCGATACATTCTTTTTGCAGAGGGAGGATACACAGATAATCGCAACACGCTGCAGCTCTTCATGCCGGGAGCTTTCAAGGCCGCACAGTGGGCCAAGTGTCCCATTGTACCTGTGGCACTCATCGACAGCTATAAGCCCTTCTCGGTCAGCAGCCTGAAAAAAGTCACAACTAAGGTTCATTTTCTTGAGCCTATAGAATACGAGGATTATAAAGAACTAAATACCAGACAGATAGCCACTCTCGTCCGGGAGAAAATTGAGGATGACATTGCAAAAGCGCTTTCAGGAGGTAAGTGATGAAGATTTTAGAAGAAAAAATACTCGAAGAAGGTAGAGTATACCCCGGAAATGTATTAAAGGTCGACAGTTTTCTTAACCATCAGATAGATGTAAGTCTTCTTGATGTAATCGGAGAAGCTTTTTATGAGAAGTACAAAGATAAGAACATTACTAAAATTCTCACGATCGAAGCCTCCGGAATTGCGGTAGCCTGCTCCGTAGCAAAGCACTTCAATGTCCCTGTACTTTTTGCCAAAAAGAGTAAGAGCCTCAACATCGGAAACGATGTATATGTCTCAAGAATAAGCTCCTATACCTATGGCAAAGAGTATGACGCCACTGTATCCATGCGGTATCTGGGAAAAGACGATACAGTTCTCATCGTTGATGATTTTATCGCTATTGGTAATGCCATGAAGGGGCTTATCGAGATCTGCGATCAGGCGGGTGCCAATATAGCAGGTATCGGAATCTGCATAGAAAAGGGCTTCCAGAAGGGCGGAGATGATATCAGACAGATGGGTTACGATGTCACTTCCCTTGCAATCATTGACGAAATGAAGGATGACGGCACCATAACCTTCCGCCGGTAGAAAGGCTCTTAAAATGAATTGCAATCCGTCAACCCACAAATCCAGAGAATTACAGACAGTTTTTTTGCTCTATATGATATATAACAGCTAGACGATATGGATTACAATGTGGTCATAAGCTGAAACACAAACACAAACAAAACTCGTTAACACACATACAAGGAGGAATTATTATGAACATCACACTCGAAGCTATTGAAAAGGTAATGGAGCTTACAGGCGTTGAGTACAAGGCAGCTAAGGAAGCCCTTGAGCAGACAAACGGCGACGTTGATGAGGCTGTTAAGCTCATCCGTCCTGAGACAAAGGATATCGGCGAAGATGTTAAGAACCTCATCGATAGACTTAAGAAGATTGTTGAGGAAGGAAATGTCGACAGAATCCAGATCAAGAAGGATGAAGAAATTGTTCTCAGCGTTCCCGTAAACATCGGAATCGTTGGCGGAATCCTCGGACTTGCAGCAGCACCGTGGGCGCTCATCGCAGGATCCGTTGCAGCATTTGGACTTGGTTGCAAGCTCATCGTTGTAAAAAAGGATGGTTCTTCAGACGAAGTTAAATAAAAATTCAATATGTATACGTTGCAATACCCCGAAAATAGTGCATTTTCGAGGTATTGTTTTACTTTTAAAACGTATATAATTATATTATATACACTTGATTTTGGATAAATAAACCTGAGGGATTTTGTCAGGTCTTGACGGGGGTTGTTTTGACTGCACTTCAACTACTGAGATTATACATATTTCCGAAAACTGTATATGTAAGCGAAGACAGAAATCTCTCAGTAGTCGACAGAATTGAAAATGGTGAACCTGTTAGGATCTTTTACCATGGAAGAACCAGAGAATCAGGCGTATACCTGGATAAACAAAAACGAAAACACCCGCTATTTAAATACATGGTGATGCTTAAGGATATCTGCAGAAAATATGACGGATTAAATCACGGCCTTATGATTGGCGGTGGCGGCCTGGTTTTTACAGATATATTCCTTGGAATCAACAGGTCAAACACCATGACTGCGGTTGAAATGGACTATAGATGCATTGACATAGCAAAGAAATATTTTGGCATTTCGGAAAACGACAGACTAAGCATCAAATGTATGCCCGGAGAAAAATACATATCAAATACAGCGAAACAGAATATGGGAGCTGCAGATAAGGAGAAGATTTTTTACGATTTTGTCCTATATGATGCATATGTTGGTGACAAAATCGCTGGGGCTTTGATAACTGAAGATATGCTAAAAATGGTTAGAACCATTATGTCACCGGATGGAATTCTTGCGATAAATGTAATAAACGATCCTGATGGCAAGGTCCGGATGCAGACATATTTAACTGAAGCATTTTTAAAAGGAATATTCAGATATACCAGCCTGACCCGATGCGCAAATGGCGGAAACAGCATACTGCTGGCGTCGGACAGAAAACTTTGAAAGGTGGGTTACGGATTTTGATCCCGCTGATGCTCCGATGATCAAAGAAGCTTTAGAGAGTACTACATTCATCTTAAGCTCTGAGATCGCAACCTATTTTCTTGTGGAAAAACTGCGTGTTCTCAGCTCAAATGATATGCTAACAGGAGTCAGAAACCGCAACGAAATGAATAATGTGGTGGACCGCTATGCCCAGGGAGCAGCGATAGTTGATGAGCCTTTAGGCATAGTTTTCGCTGATCTCAACGGCCCTAAGACAATAAACGACTTAGAGGGGCACAGTGCCGGTGACGCTCTTCTTAAGAGAGCAGCTCTTGTGCTATCCGAGGTCTTTGATCCGAAGTACATATACCGCGCCGGAGGCGATGAGTTCTCAATTATCATCCCCGGAGCTACCAAGGAAATCGTTGATAAAAAAATCGAGGAAACAAGGGAAGTTTCCAAGAATTATGAAGGTGTATCCTTAGCTCTTGGCGGAAGTATCGCTAAAAAGCAGACTGATATTCATCAAGCTCTCCGCGAAGCGGATAAGGTGATGTATGAAGATAAACGCAAATACTATGAGGAACACCCTGAAAAAGAGAGCCGCTCGCTAAGGGATGATTACCATTTGCCCAAAACGGAAAAATAAAAGCATATTTTTTTCCATAAATATCATTTATTTGAAGACAGTTTCTATTTAGAATCGTTATATAAAGTAGAACTACAGGAAAACATATTTCTGGTTTTCATTTTTCACAGATAAGCGTATGAAAAAAAGGAGAGTGTCATGAAAGGCAAAAAGTTATTCAAATCAAACAACAGAAAGATATGTGGTGTATGCGGAGGTGTTGCTGAGTACTTCGGAATCGATCCCCTTATTGTGAGACTCATTTGGGGAATTCTCGCATTCGCATGGGGCACCAGCATTTTAGTATATATCATTCTTGCATTTATCATGGATAGCAGACCTGATTATATTGAAGGCGGCACATATGCTTCCAATGACGGCTCAAACTACATTGAGCACAGAGACTATGTGAACGCTGAGCCCGTTGGCTTTAGAATAAACAACGGCGTTAAAGAAGAAATCTACAAATAATTATAGATTTAATCCACCCACTGGGGGATAAATACCGTCCCCCTACATAACCACTCCTGGCATCGGAATTAAGAAATTAGTTCCGATGTTTTTTTATCGCAAAAAATGAGTAAGTCCAAGCGACAGATTTCTGCTACAATAGGATTTGTTGCATTTAACAGAAGGAAATAAAAAAATGGTTATGCTAAAACAGATGATAATCCTTTTTATCCTTATGGGTGTCGGGATTATCTGTAGAAAAACTAAAATCATGAATGATGCGGTGAGCAAGGGCATGTCCGCAATAGTAGTAAACATTGCAAGCCCTGCATTCATTCTCTCAGCCGGTATCAATCAGGAGGAGACCATCGCTCCAAATATGCTCGTTGCCAACATAGCAGTAACGGTTGTTATCTATGCATGGCTGATATTTCTTGCGATTTTACTGCCAAAGCTTCTGAAAGTAGAAGAGGAGCATGTAGGAACCTATCGCATTATGACGATATTTTCAAACATCGGATTCATGGGCTTCCCCATTGTCCTGGCATCCTACGGTGAGACAGGTCTTATGTATGCTGCCATGTTCCAGTTCCCGTACAATCTGCTCATTTACACCTACGGTGTAAGCGTTATGCAAAAGAGCAGCGGCGCTGGTAAGGAGAATGTGAAGTTCCAGTGGTCCAAGATATTTAATGTCGGTGTTATTGCGGTATTTTTATCAGTTCTGCTATTTATCCTGAAAATACGCGTGCCTTCTTCAATTGAGAGTGTTGTAGATACAATAGCAGGCCTCACTGTTCCGCTAAGTATGATGGTTATTGGTTATTCACTAAGCGGCATGAAGCTTGGGAAGCTATTTTCAGATAAGAGACTTATGGTATTTTCACTGATAAAGCTGATCATAATCCCTCTGATCTCAATTCTTGTACTGCATTTCTTCATAACAGATCCGATTCTCCTGGGAGTCTGCTTCATCATGGTCGCAACGCCGGTAGGCAGCATGACTGCCATGTTCGCAGAGGCCTACGATGGGGATAAGGAGACAGCGTCCATGGGAGTTGCGCTTACAACGCTTTTGTCAGTAATCACAATTCCTTTGTGCAATCTCTATGTTCAGAGCTTACTGTAGTAAGCGCCTTTGACATTTGCTATTACTATATAGAAACAGGAAGTAGCGTAACACATGAAACTCTTTGTAAAAGACAAACAATTCTACAAAATGCTCGTGGCATTTGCGCTCCCGATAGCGCTTCAGCAGCTGATCACCGTCGGTGTGAACATGGCTGACAACATAATGCTGGGGCAGCTTGGCGAGGCTCCCATGAGCGGAGCAACTCTTGCCAACAATTTCATCACAATATTCCAGATAATGTGCATGGGTCTTGGTATGGGTGCCAGCGTCCTCGTAAGCCGCTTTTTTGGTATGAAGGACAGACTCAGCATGAAAAAGTCAGTAATCATCATGATGAGGCTTCTCCTCATAGTTGCAACCGGCTTTTCAGTGGCAACTGCTCTTTTCCCCGCAGGAATCATGAGCATGTTCACATCAGAAGAGGAGGTTATCCGCCAGGGTACAGGCTATCTTCTGATTTCAATTCCCTGTTATTATTTGAACGGCTTTGCAGTGACTTCAAGTCTTATGCTTCGCAGCGTAGGAAAAGCGAACATTCCGCTTGTTTCAAGCTGCTGTTCGTTCTTCATAAATATCTTCTTTAACTGGGTATTCATCTTTGGAAAATTAGGTGCTCCGGCCATGGGCGTAAATGGAGCGGCTCTTGGAACTCTTATAGCGAGAGTAGTGGAATTCACTATTATCGTGGGCTTTTTGTTCTTTGTTGATACAAATATCGGCCTTCGCCTTAAGGATATCACGATCTCTGTTAAGGATCTTATTCCCGAGTATATAAGGATTTCTATCCCTGTTCTCATTTCCGACACGCTGCTGGGACTTGGAAACAGCGCAGTAGCAATAGTAATGGGACATATCGGCGCAAGCTTTGTAGCAGCCAACTCAATCACAACCGTGGTAATGTCTCTTGCAACAGTAGTTATCCAGGGTATCTGCCAGGCAAGCTGCACCATCACAGGTATTACCCTTGGAAAGGGCGAAGTGGAAAAGGCCCAGAATCAGGGCTATACCTTTGCCGCACTTGGCTTTATTATTGGTGGAATCGGCTGTGTTTTGATCCTGGCGATATCGGATGTTATTGTAGGAGCCTACAAGATAGAGCCTGAGACAGCAGTACTTGCTAAGGATCTTATGCATGCTGTTGCCGTAGTAATCTGGTTCCAGGCGGCAAACAGTATTCTTACAAAGGGAACTCTTCGCGGCGGCGGTGACACCAGATTCCTGATGGTGGCAGACATCATATTCCTGTGGATATGCAGTATTCCTCTGGGTGCTCTCGCAGGTCTTGTCTTCAAATGGCCCGGATTCTGGATTTACATAATGCTCAGAATTGACCAGTTTATTAAGTGCATCGTCTGTGTGATCCGTCTTAGAAGCGGGAAGTGGATTAAGAAGATAAAGTAGTTTTTTCTCTGATTTTATATGCCCCTATAGCACAAAACAGCGAGATTACAAAGAATCCGGCCACAATCTCCATCGCCACATTAAGTCCGAAATTATCACCAAGGAATCCGGTAAGGGCTGTAAAAATCACGCCTCCAACACCGGTTGCAGTAGTGATCATGCCCGTTGCCGTAGCGGTTTTTCTTCCTGCAAGAGGAATCATGGTGTTAAGGACGCAGGGGTAGATAGCTCCGCTTGCCAGTCCAAGGGGAATGCAGAGCAGCAAAACAAGAATGCTGCTGTTTGTATGGGCCAAAATTACAGTGATAACCGGAATTGATACAATCGCTGTTATCAGTATGGTTTTGGCCTTTTTTGAGAAATAGCCCGAAAATACTCTGGCCGGAATCATGACAGCCCAGTACAGGGAAAGTGCATATTTTCCGAGTTCTGAACCAAGTTCATCCTTAAAAAGGGTGTCCACGAAAAACGTAAATCCATTTTCAAAACCCACGTAGATACACATGATAACGCATAGAAACAGAATACCTATCAGTACGAAATCCTTCTTGGAGCCGGCTTTTCCGTCATTCGGGCCATCGCCAACGATGATTTCACGCATTTTATCGCCGGATCTTGTTATTCCTGCAAAAGAAATGACACTTCCTGTGGCAAGAAGAGCGAACAAGGTGCGCCATGACAAGCCGTTTGCAAGATAGAAGCTGACTATGAGCGGTGCAACCAGGGCTCCCAGCGCATACATAGATGTTATGTATCCGATTTTCCGACTGCCACTTACGGGGTATGAGTCAGCAAGCGTTGCGATTGAAATGAACTGAAGTGCGCTTGTAGTAAGGCCTAAAAAGAAAACACCCGTTACGAAAATAATGTCCGCATTTGTGAGAAGAATAATGGTTGCTGCCGCAAACTGCAATCCAAGAAGAATCATGATGCTCTTGGTTTTACTTGTGCGGTCGGCCCAGCTTCCTAAAATCAGCGGTGCCAGCATCGTTGCGAACAGCTCAACCGATGCAAACAGTCCCATAGACGTGACTGACAGATCATAATACTGGCCGATGTGCCAGAGACTGGCCTGATATCCGCCTGCCTCAAAGCCATTAATAAACACTATAAGGAAGAGGACCATCCATAAAATATCAGTCCTTTCCCCGGCTTTATCCATAGTTTTTGTCCAAGCAGTTTTTCCCATAATATGTGCCTCCTCTCTACCATGGTAGCCCCGCAAATTCAGGCCGGTCAATGTACTGCATATGAAAAAAGTATTAAAACAAAAAGAAGGAGGGGGTATCGATTAGCTGAACAATAATGAACTATTTGCCGCCAAGACGATATTTTGCTATAATCGTTCATCGAGGGGACAACTGCAGAATTGCAGGATGAAAAAAGTCAAAGGGGAAATTAAATGAAAAAACATTTGGGGAATCTTTTAGTCCTTATCACATCACTTATGTGTGTGATAGTCTTATTTGGATGCTTATCCATCAATTCCAATGCGCAAGCCGGTGTAGTTCCGGCATCAGATCTGAGATTAAGCGGTGACAAAATTCATTTCAAGGCAGGCTCAGCAGGAACATATGTTACGATGATAACTGCTACTGACGCAAACGGAATCGTTCATTCCATGCGTCCCTTGGATTTTCAAGTGTGTGCGGCAAATCAGGAAGTTGACGTTGAAAACGACCATATAAAGTACGATTATCTGGGATACATAACACTATATGTTATGGTCAATATTCATGAGTCAATGTATCTTGGTAACGATCTTTCCGATTATTTAACTAATCCTGATTGGACGGTAGCTGCTGTTTCAATAGCTGTGAACGAAAAAATGCCTATGCCTGAGAAGGTGCAGGTCACAAAGCGTAATATAAACGGAGAGATTTCTTACAGGATAGCTTCATCAACATCGTGTGTGTATGAATATGGTCCTGCTGATGCAAATGGCGGCGGTGATTTTAGGGGCCCCGGTTGGATTTGCGTGCCGGAATCTTCTTTTACCTTTTTTGAGACAACAACATTATATGTAAGAACCAAGACTACTGATCTGGGTAGGTATGCGAATTCTGATCCTTATGTATTCGATATAAGAAATGCTCCGGCAGAATACCCTATAACTATACAAAAGGTTGATGGCGGAACAGGTGAAGCTCATATAGACGGAGCCGCAAACTGCCGGTTTGACGGAGCAGTTCCGGGTTCAAATATCACTCTCGTTGCTGAGCCTTATAGTGGTTATCGCTTCAATGGATGGCAGGTTGTATCCGGAGGAGTCACTATTCAGAATAACAAATTTACCATGGGAAGTACTCCTGTTGTAATAAAGCCTGTTTTTGAGGCTACTCCGTACTATCATGTAAAATTTGATCCTAATGGTGGAACCGGGTTGATGCGCGACATAAAGGTAAGAAAATATGACAGCTTTGAGCTTCCAAGCTGCACTTATAGGGGTCCTGAGGGAAAAGTATTTGCAGGCTGGGATAAAGGTCTGCCTGGAACTGTAGTCACAATTACAGGAGACATAACGCTTAAGGCTCTTTGGGAGGATATAGTGTGGCCTGAAGATCCGGAGCCTACTGATCCAACGGATCCCACGACGCCAACAGCCCCCACAGATCCTGCAACTCCGACGGATCCCACAACGCCGGCAGATCCCACGACACCAACGGATCCCACGACACCAACGGATCCCGGCGAGCCTTCAACACCAGGTACGCCTGCTGATCAGCCCGGAACTGAGACACCTGCTGTCAACGGCAATGACCTTGTGGTACCCGTAAATTCAAGTACGGCCGAACGTATAGATCCAAGCCTGAAGGCCACCAAAATTACTAAGCTTAAGGCAAAAAAGAAGAGTATTAGCATCAAATGGAAAAAGCAGGCTGGCGGTACAAATGGGTATGAAATCCAGTACAGCACCGATAAACAGTTCCAAAAGGATGTAAAATCCATAACGGTTGGCAAAGCAAAAACTAACTCGCAGAAGATTAAAAAGCTTAAATCAAATACAAAATACTATTTCAGAATCCGCACATTTAAGCAGTCCGGTTCTGACAAGGTCTTTTCAAAATGGAGTAAGACCAGGAAAATCAAAACCAAATAAAGCAATAATCCAAAAGGCGGCAGAATATGCCGCCTTTTTTCATTGTATGTAATAGTCTTCTGCGATATTTAATAACAAGTGATTATTAACTATCATTTGTTATAGCATCTTCTTCAATTCATCGTAAACAAACTGAACCTTGGGACCTACTATAACCTGTACTGTTGTCTTGGAAGGCCTTACAACTCCGGCGATTCCGGCCTTCTTTATTGTCTTCTCATCAACCTTCGTATAATCGATAATTTCTGTACGGATTCTGGTTGCACAGTAATCGAGTTCCTTTATGTTCTCTTTTCCTCCAAGACCTTCAAATACAAGCTTTGCGATTGCCGTGAAATCATCATTTGCGAGCTGGATATCGTTCTCGCCCTCGTCCTCATCCTCGAAACGTCCGGGTGTTTTCAGATCGAACTTCAGGATCACGAAGCGGAATACAACGTAGTAAATCCCGGAGAATACTAAGCCTATAGGGATGAGCAGGAGAGGATTAACAGCCATCGGAGCCTTGAAGCTGAGCACCCAGTCTACAAGACCTGCGGAGAAGTTAAAGCCAAGCCTAAGCGGCAATACTGCGCAGACAATGGCAGAAATACCGGCGAGAATGGCATGTACCAGATAAAGTCCCGGCGCAATAAACATAAACGCAAACTCAAGGGGCTCTGTTATACCTGTGAAAAATGATGCGAGAGCACCTGCCATGAGGAGCGATGCTGCCGTCTTTTTCTTGGAATCCTTAGCAGTGTGATACATTGCAAGAGCGCCTGCAGGAAGTCCGAACATCATAACCGGGAAAAATCCTGTCATATACTGACCTGTAACACCCTTTACGGCACCTTCCGCACCTGACCAGAAAAGTCCCAGATCGTTGATTCCTGCTGTATCGAACCAGAATACTGCATTCAGAGCATGGTGAAGTCCCAAAGGAATGAGTGCTCTGTTAAGCATTACATAGATGCCGGCACCAACAGGGCCAAGTCCCATGATAGTTTTTCCGAATAAAACAAGCGCACCGTAAATGATGGGCCAAACAAAGTAGAGGATTACGGATGCAACAACAGATGCACATGCCGTAACTATAGCAACGCATCTCTTTCCGCTGAAGAACGCAAGCCAGTCCGGAAGCTTCGTATCCCTGAATCTGTTGTAGCAGGATGATCCGATAACACCTGACAGGATACCGATGAACGCGTTACTTATCTTGCCAAAGGCCGCATTGACTTCAGAAGGGTCAATGCCCTTGTACATAGCAACAGCGTTGGTACTAAGGAGCGTTGTGATCATTAGAAATGAAACAAGACCGGAAAGAGCACTGGTTCCATCGTGATCCTTAGCCATGCCCACAGCAACACCTATTGCGAACAAAATAGGGATCTGATCGATGATGGCTGACGCAGCCTTGATCAAAAAGGCCGCCAGGATATTATTGGCTCCCCAGCCCGTGGGGTCGATCCAATACCCGATGCCATAGAGAATACCTGCCGCAGGAAGAACCGCAACAGGAAGCATTAGAGATTTACCGATTTTCTGCAAATACTTCATCATACAACTTTTCCTCCTTATAATATGAAATTGTCATAGCAACATCACTTACTTAAAAGAATAACTGTATCCCCGGCGGCAACTGTGCCGGACATCTTCTCAAATTTAGAAAATTTGCTGTGATTTGAAATAACAACCGGTGTGATAACCTCGTAGCCGGCGTTCTTTACGCCTTCAAGGTCCACCTCAACGATGAGATCTCCCTTTTTAACATCCGTTCCCTGTGTGGCATGAATCGTGAAAAATTCGCCCTTGAGGTTCACGGTATCGATTCCTATGTGCACCAAAAGCTCAGCGCCGTCCACAGTATTTATGCAATAGGCATGCCCTGTAGGAAAAAGCGATATCAGCGCGCCGTCAGCAGGAGAGTAGTATTTTCCGTCCGTTGGCATAATAGCCACGCCTTTTCCCACCATTTCCTCAGAAAAGGTCGGATCATTAACCTCTGATATCGGCACGATTTCTCCGTTTACAGGAGACGCAATCTCAATTTTATTACCCTGGAAAAGTTTGTCGAATAACCCCATTTTGAAGCCCCCTTGCTCAAGAAAATGTCAACGATTTAACATAATTTCATTATATCATATAGCGTCATATTTACACATTCCCCTATTAAATATAAACTTAGAATAATGAGCCTGGGGGACGAAGTTAACAGGTCAAAATAAAAATGGACACTAACCCCGTCCCGTGGGGACAACACAACAAAAAGGAGATTCTTTAATCACATGATATCGCTAGTTATAGGACTGATTTTATTTAAACTGCTGGTCCTGGCATCGGCAGATTTTGAAGGGAATTTTTGGACTTATTTCAGAATCAGGACAAGTCCCCATGATGTGTTAATTGAAAAAATCCGCCCAAAGGAAGTTTATGGTAATCAGGCTTTTCATATCTTGGGGATGACTGTTCTTAGCGTATCGGTATTATTTGGACTTGCTATTTTTCTTAGAGAAGATATAGTTCAAAGCGCAGCAGAATCCATACCTATTGTAGATTTCGTTGTCACTGGCATGGGTACACTGAATGAAAAAGGCGGTACGGATTTCGTAAAGCTCGGAAGTGCTGCTTTTAACGGAACTCTTACTGCTTTTATCGTTGGATGGATAGAAAGCTTAATATTCGAAACTGAGGATCATAAAAGGGGAAGAATTTCATTTTCCATAGGCTACGCGGCACTTACGATACTTATTTCAATGGGCATCGGTAAAATCCTGGAAATCATCGCTTTCCAGGATATATTAGGTGATTTGTTTTATTCAAAGCTTGTGCCTGTTATGATGCTGGCAATGTTCTTCGTTTACTTTTTCGCTACTGTTTTTTCCTTTGCTTATATGGAAAGCTACTTGGTCCTTTCAATACTGCTTATTTTGATGCCGTCAAAGTTCATGAGCTTCATCCTTGACGATATTTTATTCCCGAACGCGACCATGGAGGATGTAGAGAGAATCATTGAAACCGTTAAGAATCTTCCGGGATGGGCAAAAATACTGGCTGCGCTGATTTTGATCGCCTTGGGATATATGATTCAGATGGTCATGGACATGATACTTGGCTCAGTTTTATCATCGCGCAACAGGAGCGCAGGTACAGTCAGAATTAATTCCGGAAAAAAGCCTGTTATCAGAATAGCTCTGTATACCATGATTCTCATTGGAGTAATTCTGCTCAATCTGTCAACCGGCGCACTCTTAACTTATGGAGGCGATACTGCCGGACTCGAATTTATGCTCCGCGGAATGGCAGTAGTAGTAGGGTTAATCCTTCTTCGCTTAGCTGTTCTTGTTTGGGGACCGAATTGATAAAAAAGTGTAAAACAGACCTTTATCCGTGTAAGGAGAGGTCTGTTTTTTTTGTGTGATAAATTGTATTCGGGAGTAGTAGGTTTTTATTTGAATCCGATAATCAGAGTATTTCTCTATTTTTTTATTGACTAAACTAATACTCAAACGGATTTTATAAGGTGGTTTGGCCATCAGATAGGAGTGAGTGATGAACAGAAAACTGATTAACTGGATTGGCCTTACAGGGCTTGCTGCACTTATATCTTATGCAGCTGCAGCGTATTTTTGCAGAAGTGCATTTCCGGGATATAACTGGATGGCGTCTGCTGTAAGCGACCTTTCGGCAGAGACAGCACCTTCAAGGCAGCTTTGGGACAAGCTTTCTGCTGTATACTCTGCGGGAAGCGTGGTATGTGCCACATGTGTGGCTATATACGTTTCAGAAAAACAGATCTCAACCGGAATGTTCCGCGTGGGGATATATTTGTTCACTATTATGAACTGGATATCGAAAATTGGATATTCGATGTTTGCTCTTGATGATGCCGGTAAGCAGATATCTTCATTTCAGGAAGTTATGCATATGATCGTTACCGCATTTGTGGTGATCTTTTCAATAGTTTCGCTTGTTCTGCTGATAATAGCAGGCTTCAGGAATAAAGAAGTAAGAGGCATCGGAATCTGGGCAGCAATATTCTTTGCTATGATGCTGCTTGGACCTATAGGCATGCAGGCATTTCCACCTCAGTATTTCGGTATTGCTGAGAGATTCAGCATATATTCCGCGATAGGGTTTAATGCTGTTCTTGGAGTGTATCTTTTCAATGGATTTGAAAATCAAGAAAAGGTCTGTTTTTTCATGTGATAAATTATAATTAGGAGTAATAGACATGTGCTGTTTTCATCTTTTTATAAATGGAGATATAGAAAAATGTTTGAATTGCGACAGATAGGACTAAAGGAAAAAGAACCAATCAAAGCACTTTTCCAAAGCGTTTTCATGAGTGATCCGTGGAATGATGACTGGTCTGACGAGCAGCAGCTTGATCTTTACATTATTGATCTTATCGGGCAGAGCAATTCGCTTACTTATGGCCTCTATGAAGGCGACGATCTCATCGGAATTTCTCTGGGATTCACCAAGCACTGGTTTTCCGGCACAGAGTACATAATAGATGAATTTTGCATAAAAATGGAGAAACAGGGTACAGGCGCAGGTTCCTTTTTTATGGCTGAGATCGAGAAGGCAATAAAGGAAAAAGGCCTGATTCACATCTTTTTACAGACCGATTCTGAAGTCCCTGCTTACAGTTTTTATAAGAAAAATGGCTTTGTAGAGTTAAAAACTCATGTATCATTTTCAAAGGACTTGAAGAATACATGAAAATTTATGGGGAAACCGGGTATTGAGTGATGGATATAGACATTTACTCGAAATAGATGAAAGGACAACACATCAATGATGACAAGATATGAAGATTTGGAAGAATTTATTTCGGTACACACAACAGTTACTCAGGAAAAGCTAGATGGAGAGAAGGTTTTCAGGGTCATAAAAAAGGAAAAAATCATGCAGTTCGATGAGAATACCTTTGTCAAACTGAGAAATATAGATTTCCATAATGGTATCATCAGGGTAAAAATGTTGAGCAGGCTTCTTCCTGACGCTCCGGATTTCGCCAGAGGATTCATAGGAATCGTTTTTAGGGTAAATCAGGATAATAGCGAGTTCGAATCTTTTTATATAAGGCCAACTAATGGGACGACAAATGATCCTGTGCGTAAGGCACATGGATGTCAGTACTTTTCTTATCCGGGATATACTTTTGCTTATTTTAGAGAATTTGGAATCACTAATTATGAAGCGCCGATTCATAATGGATTAAATGAGTGGGTACAGCTGACAGCCATTATTCATGATGAAAAAGCTCAGTTTTATTTGAATGAAGAAAAAGATCCTGTACTTGTGGTTCATTTTATGAAACATGGTAAAGATGCACACGGATCTATAGGATTCTTTTCTGAAATCGGAACAGAGGCTTTCTTTAAAGATTTTGAAGTAGAATATAATGACTGACAGATTCGAGTTTTTGAAATTACAATGTTATTGAATACACGGTCAAGATACATCAAAAAATATATAAATTTCCTTTATACTTGTAGATGTTTTATATTTCTTCATCCGTCTTATATAATCATCCGGTTCATTCTCCCGCATATGTTGTATCAAAAGATACTCAGTTGAATCTATTGAGCCATACTTATAAGCAAACAAAAGAACATCAAAAAAGTCTCTCGAATAATTACAGTCCTTATTTTTCATTAATACCACAAGGCACTGGAACAACACAGAACTTTCTATCTTTCTTATTCAGCCGCTGCACGTGATGTGTGGCGGTTATTTTTCTCTAAGGCAGCATGGATGCTGACGTTATACAGCTTCGTTATATAGCTTCCGTTACCATTCACAGATAAATGGAAGTGAAGAATGAAGCTCACATCAGTGGGCTTTATTTTTATTGTTGAACCGGTTAGAATCTTTGTATTAAGCAAATCGCGGTTTATAAAGGGGGATTATTGTTTGACTTTGTGGATAATTGCCACGCTATGTGCTTTTTTTATAAAGGGACTTTGTGGTTTTGCAAATACACTAGTCTTTACATCTATTTTAGGATTTGGAGTGGCAAACGTTAATATATCTCCAGTGGAATTATTACTTGGATACCCGACAAATCTAATATTGACTTGGAATAATCGTAAAAAACTTGATAAAAAAGTCTATATTCCTTTAGCATTGTTGGTTCTAGGTGGTAGTATCCCTGGGGCAATACTTTTAAAGAGTGTTGATGTTAAATATTTAAAAGTGTTTTTTGGAATCGTTGTTATTCTTATTGCTGTTGAAATATTTTTTAGAGAATATCAATGTACAAATGCAAAGGATTCAAATATTATATTGTGCATCATTGGCGTACTATCTGGCATCTTATGTGGATTGTTTGGGATAGGAGCGTTGCTTGCTGCCTATGTTGGGCGAGTGACTACTACAACGGATGAATTTAAAGCCAATATAAGCGCGGTTTTTATTGTTGAAAATACAGTAAGAATTTTTACATATTATTTGCTTGGAGTATTTACGCTTGATTCATTGAAACAAGCAGCAACCCTTATTCCGTTCATGATTATTGGATTGTTTGCTGGAATGGAGAGTTCAAAAGTCTTGGATGAAAGAATTGTAAAAAAGATTGTTATAGTTCTTTTGGTAATATCAGGTTTATTTTTAGTTGGAATGAATTTGTAGTGTTAAAAGACATTGACTACTTCAAGTTTGTTGAAAAGAAAGCACTATTTCTAGGCGGAGTTATGCTCCGCCTAATAGTTCTTCTACAGTATATGGTTCTCCAGAAGTCAGTCTTAAGAGGGCAGTGAATTCATTAACACCATTTCTAGCGCAGGTTTCAAGATATGTCCTGATATCTGCAAAATATGATGCGTATTCAATGCT
>NZ_AUIX01000023.1 GCF_000423925.1 Butyrivibrio sp. VCD2006 | reverse complement strand
GAACTTCTGTTGAACGCTCAAACAAGCGTGAGAAAATAGACTTCAAGCTAGAAAGCGGCAGGCACCGCTCAACAAAGATGTGGTACTGCCGCCTCTATCACATCCTCATGTTACAACATTTGGATGCATGGGATCTGCCTTACGAATCCGCCCTGAGAAAGTTGGTTTGTAATGTAGCATGATCTCGTAAATATCATACAGCATTCTCAGGCATAGCAACAGTGTTATGTCTATTATTCATGCCCTGTTTTGCATCTTTTTTTCATCTTGGGTAATATTCACTTGTCAAAGTTCAATTGCCAGAATTTAGCTGGCATGATCACTCAAGATTCCGAGAGATCATTGATTGAATAACAATTTATTACATTAATATAAGAAAATACGTTTATTTATTTTCAAAACTCAGATAGTATATCACTCACTATAGCATGATGCAATGAGCAAAATGATTAAAATACTATAAACATCTCATTCTCGCTTTTATTTTGCGGTTTATCGTTTTAAAATAATTATATGGATAGTTATGACAAGAACAGAGAGCGCTTCGAGCGCGCCCAGGGTGATAAAATAGATCCCCACGGAATTAAATCATCTGGCCCCAGAGTTTGTGTCAACTGTGGCAGAAAGCTTCTCTACAACATTAAAGGCAATAAATGTCCAAAATGTGCAGAACAGGAGCTTTTTTGTGATGTCCGCGATTATATAAGGGCAAATGATGTTAAGGACTATCAGGTAGCAGAACATTTCGGGATTCCTCTTGGCAAGGTCAAGGAGTGGATCAAGCAGGGACGTATCCAGTATAAAGATGACCCCACAATGAAGCAGGTCATTATGGGAAATTATTGCCAGGTCTGCGGAACTCCCACGAACTTTGGAACCATTTGTCCAAAGTGTATGAGGGCTCAGAAAAAAGCCAAGCAAGTCGGTGTTGCCATCGCTCAGCCCAAGGCTGAAGGAAGCAACAAGATGCGTTTCATGGAAGAGGATTGATTTAATACATTATCATACATTGAAAAAGGGCTGTCGCATCTGACAGCCCTTTTTAGTTTCATTCACTTTATCTCTGGAAAATACGCTATATCATTTTCCATTGTAGCCACTTCAGTGTAAGGAATATTGTTTGCCTCAAGTTCTGCCAAAAATGCCTTGTAATATGTATCCTCTACAAAATTCTGTTGCATCGACAAAAAGATATTTCCATTAACAGCAGCCACTTCAATAAGAAAACCATTTGCATCCGGAACGTGAGTCCAGAACTCTTTTATGTGAGCTCCTATCTCCTTTTGTTTCCACTGACCAACATAACTGACCATATAAGAAAAGTACTTTTTCCCACCCTCCATCATTTGTGCGTATGCAGCCTTCTTAGCTTCCAGTGTTGGCGACTTTGCAACCATCTTGCATCTGGAGGAGCTAAAGGTCAGGAGCCTTTGAACGCTTTCCTCATCACTCTGTAAAAAAGTCCTGCCCCTGTAAGCAGTGCACTGTTTATCCAATGGCATATTTTTAAGCTTGTCTGTGTACTCCATCGAAGTGGTTGTCACGCAGTTGTGATGTGAAAGTGGCGCATGAAGCATTGGCCTTCCGTTTATGATGTATGCCCCCATAAGTGGCTTTTCGCGTACCGGATTTATTTTGTCGATGGCCCTGGCTGTGATGACGGTAATAAAAGTCCCGGGGCTGGCATCGTTAGCGGATGTAAACTTAAGCAGCTCTTTTTCCGGAATCATCACATCTCTGACGATGGCCGCACTACTCGGAGTCATTCCGGCGTCATCCAGCAGCGAAAATGAAGGTTTTCTCTGACTAATGCCCTGAGGCAGTGTTGAAAGATCTATCTCAGGAAGTAGGTCCATTGGATCCAAAAACTCTTTTTCATCTATTGGATCATCAAGGGTTCTGATGCCTTCCGAGCTGATAGGACCGTATTTCTCAGATTCATAATAATATAAGAGCGTTGCAAGAACGAAGTATATTCCGGTTCCGTCGCAGATTCCATGATAGAAATCGAGGTAGATGAAGTCGTCTTTGTAGCAGACTGCCCACACATGGTAGTTGGTCTCAGCGGAATTCAGGGTTATTCTCTCATCTGTATTAAAAAGACAGACCGGCTCGTTGTTCTCATCGAAGAAGTACTCCTCATTTTCCGCCTTGAGCGCCACACAAAGATATGGATAGCGCTTGCTTGTTTTTTTCAAAGCGCGGGCAAGTATATCCGCATCAATGAGCTCGTCCATCCTGATGCAAAGTCTCACGCTATAAGCAATTCTGCCAAGGCTGCCATATACATGTAACACGTCACCTGCTGTTATTTTCCTCATCCTGTGAACCTCCTTATAATTTCATTCGCAAAACTACTTACAATTATATAAAAAAGCCTTTTGACGTGCATAACTTAACGGAAATTTTATAATTCCAAAATCCACTTCCAGGGGCTGTCGCAAAAAAGGAGCATATCACACTAAGTGTGATATGCCCCTGTAGTTTATCCTTTTTTATGCTTAAATGTGCAGTTCTTAGCTCCTGCTTTCTTAAGCATCTTTACGACCTTGTCGAAGGTCTTCTGATCTTTAGCTGTGATGGTGAATTTAGCTCCTTTGGCTATTCCCTTGAATGCACCCTTACCAACGGATTTTAAGGTATTTCCGTCTAGTTTGATGTTCTTAAGCTTTGCGCATCCGTTAAATGCATTGCTGCCAATCTTGGTAACTGTTGAAGGGATTTTAACATTAGTAAGTTTCTTGCATTTCTTGGCTGATCCCTTTCCTATCTCTGTAACTTTGTATTCAACGCCGTTCTTATCCTTGATAGTTCCGGGGATGGAAAGCTTCTTCAGCTTCTTATTACTAATAGCCTTAAATCTTACTGCAGCGCTACCATCGGCAGATGACACAACCTCAAGAGCTCCATTTGCTCCTGATTCCTCTGCTGAAATAGCTGTTCCGGCAGGTGCGGGCTGCGAAGCCGTGCTGTCTGCTGCCGGCTGATTTCCGGCTGAAGGGTTGTTACCACCGCTGGGAGTATTTCCACCACTAGGTGTATTGCCTCCACTGGGTGTATCTCCACCACTAGGTGTATTGCCTCCACTGGGTGTATCTCCACCACTTGGAGTAGTTCCGCCTCCGGGGTTATCTCCACCTCCGGGAGTAGTTCCGCCTCCGGGATTATCTCCACCTCCGGGGTTATCTCCGCCACCGGGATTGTCTCCGCCTCCGGGATTGTCTCCGCCTCCGGGGTTGTCTCCACCTCCGGGGTTATCTCCGCCTCCGGGATTGTCTCCGCCTCCGGGATTGTCTCCGCCTCCGGGATTGTCTCCGCCTCCGGGATTGTCTCCACCTCCGGGATTGTCTCCGCCTCCGGGATTATCTCCGCCGCCGGGATTGTCTCCGCCACCGCCTGGATTATCCGGATTTGTAGGATCTGATGGATCAAGGAATTGTAATTCGATAAAGCCCTTGGAAAGTATCACCATTTTTCCATCAACGGTCACCTGAAAATATAAATAAATTGATTCCTCAGGAATATCTTTACCATTATACTTAAGAGTTACAGTAGCCTTATCTGCATTTTCAAGAGTGATTAACTCAGAAGATAGAGGATAACCTCCGCTAAAGTTCCAATTATACTCAACAACTTTCCCATCAGTATTTGAAATATTAGCAGTAAGCTGTACATCCTTAGGAGTTCCTTTAGTGAATTTAACCTCATCAGTGCTAAAGGAAACATCATACATACCGTCCGGATAGTATTCAAAACAAAATGGGTCGAGATTACATTCATATTCTCCATCTTTGTACAGCCAATCACCGGTTGCTACGTAATAGCTATCTCCAGTTTCATAGTGCTCGACCAAATAGCCTTTATATTTTCCTTTAAAAAGTTCATCCGCTTCACTTTTAAGCTTGATAACAATCTTTGTTCCGGTTATATCAATATCAAATATATCAGGTGCTATTTCCTTATATTTATCATCATAACGATATACTATCTTTCCTTTTGCATTTCCAAGTCCCGAAACCCCAATTGTATATGTTCTGTTAGATTCATTAAACCTATATGTACTAAAGTAGGGATCAAGCCTTGGCTCAGCCACTACCAATCTGAAGTTGCGAGACATATCATCTTCTCGCCCATCAATATTAACGTTAACTCTAATAGAGGCTAAGATATCAAGGTTCGCGCCCATATTATCGATGGCATCATCCCTAATTCCGACCTTGACTTTCTTTTTATCGGTATCACCTATAAATTCAAAGTATTTTCCAGCATCTTCCTCCAGTTCCCATTTATAGGTAATATTTGCTTTGGGCACAAGATTCTCATAATTGAATACAGCCTCTAATTCTCTAGGCTCATCGCCCGGTTCAAACTCCGAACTATCCCAATCATCTTTTCCATCACTAAGAATCGTAGAGAGACGAAGAGAATCCATAATAGTATCCGGACAATAATATATCTCTACTATTTTTGTAACAGTTCCTGCCAAACCGCCTGTAGTACTTATATAAAACGGAAACTCAGCATTAAAACTTTCAATGTCATCCAACGAATGTTTACTCTTAAAAGCATCCCATTTTTCCTTTGCATCATCTTTTAGTGAGATAGTCACACTTTTTTTGTCAGAATCATCAACAGTAAAATAATCATCAATTTTAAAGTCATCACCATAATCTTCACTTAATCCGGATACTTCCACAAGAGCCCCCGTATTGAACTCAAGGTACCCCTCGTCGTAATCCTCAAGATTGGTAAGTTTAAAGGTCATACTCTTATTATCCTCACCATAATCATATGATGCGGGTAAAACTGCTATGTTATCCAAAGAAAAATATTCGCTAGTGTTAAGCTTTAGACTCTCAGTGGTATCAAATGCAAGTCTACCATCAACTTCGACTTTAAGATAGATTTTCGCATCATAATAAAGCAAACCATTAAGTGCTTCCTCTGCATTTTCAGTAAGCGTTACCGTAACTTCCTTTTCATTAGCCGCCCCATCTATCGCAAAGGCACTCTTAGTATCATCCAGAATCTCCCATTTATATGTGACAAGGGATTCGTCAGGGCCAGCACCATTCGTGTCAGTGACTTCGGCGGTAAACACATTGCTGATCTCGTCATCATTAAGAGTAAAAGTATTCCTATCATAAAATATATTTGCGTAATATTGATCACCGGGATCCTCTTCACCCTCATCGGCCCTTACAGTAAAACTATTTAGCGGACTCACAGCCGCAGACATGGAAAAAAGCACTGCCAGAAAGGCAGCATAAAAAACAGAAAACCAATGCTTTCTTTTCTTCATGGAATTTCCCCCTTTTTATATTGCGCTTCACAATCAGACTGTGAAGCAAGAAAACAACAGTAAAGCGCTCATACCAAAAGCGCACTAATATTATAAATTAAAAACGCAGGGCATGAACACCCTGCATTATAGCTAATTATTCGCCCCTCGGATTATGCAAAATAACACTCCTACAGGCATTTCATATTATATCGCTATCAAAAAACACGTAGCCTGTCATGGCTGTCAAAAAGCAAAATACCCCTCTTCTATCTCTTCTATAGAAAGACGCCCTTCTGTTTTCTGAGTCAGGCCATCCGTAACTTTCTCACAATCCTCCATTCTAACCGTTATGTCATACTCAACCTTATCCGTATAGGTCTCATTTTCAAGAGGTATCTCCTCCTGCCTTAAGTAGTACTGAATATTATTGACAAGAGTGTAATCAGCGGTGAGGTGAAACCTTTTTCCATAGACCATCTCTCCTATCTCGGATGCCGCAAGTCCCGCCTGGGCAGCCTGAGTGTAGGCTCTCACAAGTCCTCCCGTTCCAAGGAGCACGCCCCCGAAATATCTTGTTACTATTATAAGTACGTTTGTAACTCCGGATCCCTTTATGACTTCAAGAATCGGTTTTCCTGCAGTGCCCGAAGGCTCACCGTTGTCGCTGCATCTGGTGGTTCCAAAATCGGAGCCGATCACAAAGGCGTAGCAGTTATGTCTTGCATCCCAGAACTTTTTCTGAAAAGCGGCTATCTGTTCCTCGGCTTCCTGCACACTTGCTACAGGCAATACATTTGCAATAAATCTTGATTTCTTTTCAACTATTTCATCGCATCCTGCTTTCAGGATTACTTTGTAATTATCAGTTTTTCCCATGACCCCTGTTCCACACAGCCTATCTTAGGCTATTCTTTACTTTCCAAGTTTGATATAATGTAATGATGTAGAATTGCAATCATTTTGCGAAGCGCTACTACATGTTCATCATATCATAAAAACGGACATAACATATTTACATCGGAGGAATTTATGAATTTTGGAAGAAAAGGTATCAGGGATCAGCAGCATGCTATCATCTCCGGTACCACTAAATGGGGAAAAAAGATTTCCCTTATATCTTTAGAACTGATAATCATTGCTCTCGTTGGAATCGCGGTCTGCGGCGTATGCGCAGGCATCGGCGTTTTCAGAGGAATAATTGATACAGCACCTGAGATCGGCAATATCAACGTTACTCCCACGGGCTATTCGACCTTTGTTTATGACACCGAGGGCAACCAGACAGCGAAGCTGGTTTCCACAGATTCCAACCGAATCCCTGTCACCATGGACATGATTCCCGAGAATCTCTGCCACGCCTTCGTTGCCATCGAGGATATGCGTTTTTATCAGCACAACGGTATCGATATACAGGGTATCATCAGAGCTGCATATGTCGGAATCACAAGTCATGACCTTACACAGGGCGCCAGTACAATAACCCAGCAGCTTTTGAAGAACAACGTCTTTACCGGCTGGACCAGTGAGAACTCTGATATTGCCAAGATCAAACGTAAGATCCAGGAGCAGTATCTGGCTATCCAGCTTGAAAAAACCATGAGCAAGGAGGACATCCTGCTCAATTACATGAACACCATCAATTTAGGAAGCAATACTCTTGGTGTTCAGGCCGCATCACTTCGCTATTTTAATAAGTCAGTTACCAATCTGACATTGTCCGAATGTGCGGTTATTGCCGGCATCACACAGAATCCCAGCCGTTTTAACCCCATCACACACCCGGAGAATAATGCGAAGCGTCGTGAGAAGGTCCTTGGTGACATGCTCGATCAGGGCTACATCACACAGCTCGAATACACTGAGGCCATGAACGATGATGTTTATGCCAGAATCCAGGTCGCTGATCAGGAGACCTCGGACAACATGCCCAACTCCTACTTTGTTGATGCTCTTACAAATCAGCTGATCGATGACCTTATCGATGCCGGTTACAACGAGACTCAGGCTTATACACTTCTCTACAGTGGCGGTCTTAAGATTTATTCAACTCAGGATCCGCACATACAGTCAATCTGCGACACTATTTATCAGGATGAGAGCAACTATCCTGAGGGCACCAAGTATCTTCTTGACTACGCCCTTACAACTACAGATGCAGAAGGCAACAAGACCAACTACAGCACAGAGAAAATGAAGAGCTATTTCCAGGAGCATGAATCCAAGAGCTTCAACATGCTCTTCTCTTCTAAGGAAGCAGCTCAGGAAAAGATAGACGAATACAAAGCAGTAGTTACCGCAAACGGCGATACCGTTGAAGGCGAGTCCATTTCTCTCACACCTCAGCCTCAGGTATCACTTACTATAGAAGACCACACCACAGGCTATATAGTTGCCATGATCGGTGGCCGCGGAAGCAAGACAGCATCCAGAACACTTAACCGTGCAACAGACGCTGTGCGTCAGCCCGGTTCTACATTTAAGGTGCTCTCAACCTACGCACCGGCTCTTGACAGCGCAGGTCTTACACTTGCAACAGTTCTTAACGACGCACCCTTCAACTATCCTGACGGACGTCCAGTTAACAACTGGTACGGAGAGTCCTACAGAGGTCTTACAACAATGAGAACAGCCATAAAGGATTCAATGAACATCATCGCTGTTAAGACCATGACACTGATCACACCTCAGCTTGCTTTTGATTATCTTAAGAATTTCGGCTTCACAACTCTTGCTGAAAACGAAGAGATCAAGGGTAAGATTTTCACTGATGTTCAGCTTCCTACCGCACTCGGTGGTCTGACACACGGTGTTACCAACATGGAGCTCAACGCCGCATATGCCGCAATCGCTAACGGCGGAGTTTACATTAAGCCCAAGCTCTACACCAAGGTTGTGGACCATGAGGGCAACACAATTCTTGATAACACTACTACGGATTCCACAAGAATCCTCAAGGAGTCTACTGCATACCTTCTTACAAGCGCTATGCAGGACGTTGTTACAAGCGGTACAGGTACAGCCGTTAACTTCGGCACAACAGCCATCGCAGGTAAGACAGGTACCACATCAGATGAGAACGACGTATGGTTCGCAGGTTACACAACCTACTACACTGCAACCACATGGGCCGGCTACGACAACAACGTAGACCTTACAACCAGCGCAGAACAGCATCTCGCCAAGACCATGTGGCGCGCTGTTATGTCCAAGATACATGAGGATCTGCCGTCCACCAATTTTGAGAAGCCGGCTTCGGTCGTTTCCGCAACTGTATGTTCAAGATCAGGAAAACTGCCTGTTGGCGGTCTTTGCGACGGAACACACCTCACTGAGTACTTTGAGGAAGGTACTGTTCCCACTGATAACTGTGATGTTCACTATTCCGGAATCCTTTGCCAGAGCGATCAGCACCCTGCAACAGAGCAGTGCCCGTTCAAAATTTCAGGCGTATTTGAGCTTATACCGTCTGAGCCCGCTGCACTTTTGGCACAATCACCCGGTTCAGCCGCTTCAAACTTCACCACAAGTGTTGATGAAGCAGGTAACACTGTCGTAACGCCTCAGGTAACCTGTCACCACACACCTGCATTTATGGCTCAGCCAAATATTCAGGAAATTCTGGCTCAGGAAGCAAGCCTCATTCAGCAGGGTATTATTTACACAGGTCCCGCTGTCGGTGATCCGTCTTCAACGCCCGCTGCTCCCGGTTCCGTTCCTGCTGTCGAGCAGAATGCTGCTCCCGCAGAGGCACCTGCTGAGACACCTGCAGAAGCACCTGCAGAAGCGCCGGCACAGGCACCGGCAGAGGCTCCGGCACAAAATGTAGAGCAGACTCCCGCTCCGGTTGAACAACCGGCGGAAGCAACGCCGGCTCCGGTTGAAGAAGAGGACAACGAATAAGGGGACTCCCGTGTAATGGATATAGTTAAACACAATAATGATACTAACGATTCTAAAAAATCCGGATTGAATACTCTGTTATTCTATCTGATCTATACAGCCATATTTGCTGCCATGTCAGTTCTTGTCTACGGTTATTTCTATCGCAATGGCAAGAGTCTCATCTGCGAGGGTGATACCTGGCGGCAGCATCTTAAGGCTGCGGCATATTATTCAAAATGGCTAAGGGGTGTTCTTTATCATGTTTTTAAAGAGCACTCTCTTAATCTACAAACCTTCGCCTTCGGCATAGGATACGGAAGTGACCTGTATACGACACTTCAGTATTATGCGCTTGGCGATCTTCTTAATATTTTTTCCGCTTTTGTTAAAACCGAATACATCCATATCTACTTCCAGGTAGTTATGTTAATGCGTGCATACCTTGCAGGAATCACCTTCAGCCTGTACGCAAAATACTCAAGAAAAAACATGTCGGCGGGAGCACTCCTCACAGGAATGTTCACCTATAGCTTCGGTTCTTATTTCATGTACCTGGGACTGTGGCATCCTTTCTTTGCAAACCCTCTTATCTATCTTCCCCTAGTACTCCTTGGAGCCGAGAAGATACTTAAAGAGAACAAGCCAAGGTTCTTTGCAGTCGCTGTTTTTCTCGCAGGTACCAACAACTTTTATTTCTTCTACATAATAGTGCTTCTTACAATCATCTATGTGTTAGCAAGGCTTCTGTTCATATATTTCGGAAAACATCAGGCAGGTACAGCTTTTAAAACCATAGGCACATTCTTTGCTTACGGAATCATCGGTTCACTGATGAGCATGTTTATTCTTCTGCCTATTCTTATTGCTTTTCCGAATAACCCCAGGGCTAATTCAGGAATCGCTATTCCCCTGTTCTATGGGGAAGATTACTACAAAGAGCTCCTTAAAAATGTCTACAGCTTCGTTTATCACGGAGCAAACGACACCCAGCTCGGTTTTACCCCGGTATTTGTTGCCGCAGCTATCTGCGTAATCGTACGCAGTATATGTTATGCTTTTTCTCTTATTAAATTTAAAAATGATGTTCGCAGTCTGAAAGAGGAAGCGGAAGAAACCAAAGACCCTAGAAGTGTATATCAGGAACTTACTTTTCTTATCCTGCTCACTTTATTCCTCTGCCTGCCCTTTGCAGGTTATGTATTCGGAGGCTTTAACTACGCGGTAAACAGATGGGCATTTTCATGTGCACTTTTCGCAGGCTTTGTAACAGCTGAATTCGCCGATATTATTGCAGGCTATGCCGCAAAGATAGTCACTAAAAAGGGCCAGGGCAATCAGGCCTTCATCGCCTCTATTTTGAGCATAGTCGTTCTTACTACAACACTTTTATTCATTGCTAAAAACGGACGCCTCGCCTACTCCCCTGAGGAGGGCAACATGGTGAAGGATTACATGGATATCTGTTCACCCGAGGAGATGTACGCTCAGCTTCAGAGCACCGAGGTACAGGTAGTTGAGGAAAATGCCGCAGCAGACGGCCTTGATCCGGCAAACAGCTTCTACCGCTATTCAGGCAGAGACCTTGTCTGGAACGCAGCCATGCTAGATGGAATTTCATCGACGCAGTTTTTCTGGAGCCTTGCAGACAAAAGTGTCTCCGAGTACTTTAAACTCATGGCTATAAATGATCAGCAGAACTTCGCTTACCTTGCACTTGATGACCGCGCCGTTCTTAACTCCATCGCAGGCGTTAAGTACTATTCACTCAGGTACAACACGCCTGACCAGCAGGCCTTTGTACCCTGCGGTTATGTTCCTTCCTATGAGAAATTCAACTTTGGAATCTATGAAAACCCGGATGCAATGCCTCTTGGTTTTACATATAACGCAGCTATTTCAGAGTCCGCTTTTAATGAACTTTCACCTATAGAGCGCGAGGAAGCGCTTCTCTACGGAGCCGTTGTAAGAGACGATGTGGCAGGAAAATATCCTGAAGCGGAGCCTGTTTTCACATCAGAAAGCATTCCCTATGAGATTACTCTTGAGGGCGAAATAAAAGAGGCAAAGGGCGGCTATAAGGCCAAGGCAGGTTCTTCCATTCTTCTTACCTTTAACGGGAATCCCGGCTGTGAGACACTGCTCTATTTGAAGAACCTTAAGGTCAAGTCAAATACTGACGTTCCATCAATCACTGTTTCTACAGAGCTCGCTGACGGAACAGGTATTATGAAGCGCATCGACTATAAATGCGAGAGCTCCTGGTACTATTCAGGCTGGCACAACTTCATAGTCAACCTTGGCAATGCCAACGAGGCCAAGACCTACATAAGACTTACCTTTAATGACAAGGGCACTTATAAGTTCGACGAGATGAGCGTTTTCTGCAGGTCACTTACCACGATGCATGCTCAGCTCTCAGCACTTAAGGCACATACCATGCAGGATGTGGATCTTCACAAGAATCCCATATCCTTTGCGACAAATATGATAACCGGCAGCATAGACACCGAAGACTCTGAGCTTCTGTTTTTATCCGTTCCCTATGTAAAGGGATGGACTGCATATGTTGACGGCAAAAAGACCGAGCTCCTTGCGGCTGACACCATGTTCAGCGCTATCGAGATGAGCGCAGGTCACCATGACATTAAGCTGGTTTACCACACACCGGGATTATTTGCAGGAATAATTCTCAGCTTACTTGGTCTTATACTACTTTTAGGAAGCTCAAAGCTCAGCAGACTCCTGAACAGATAACTTCAGGGCTGCGTGTTGAAAGGAGTGCTAATGCTTACATTAACTGACCTTTGTGCAGAACTTTCTATCACTCCCGCGACGGGAAGAAACTGGGTAAAGCTTGGTAAGATAAAACCTGAAAGCAAAAAAGGGAGATCTTACTTCTTTTCAGAGGAGTATGTCCGCTCCCTTAAAGCTGATCTTGAAAACGGCAAGATCAAATCCTTGAAGAGCCGCAGGAACAAGACCTATGTCTCAGGTAAGCTCCTGTATGGCTCCTATATTCCTGCGTCTTCACCGAACCTTCCACTGGTAAACAAACTTATATCGGGCATTGCTGCCTATGAGGAAAACTTCGAGATAACAGAACCGATTCTCAGAATGATTCTTGCTGAGTGCGCAGATAAACTGATTTCCAAGAGAGTTTCTCCTGAAGAAGCTGATGCATACAGGCCTTTTCTTGATGATCTTCGCGGAGTAATATCCCCCGAGGACAGTCTTATTGATACCAGAATTTTCACAGAAGAATTTGAATATGTTCCCGGAGAAGACACTCTGGGTCTCATTTATATATCCTTAAAGCACCTTAGAGCAAGGAAAAGCGAGGGTACCTATTACACGCCGGGGACCATCGTTCAAAGGCTTCTTGGTCACCTTTTCGAGGCCTCTTTTCTTACTGCAGGCCAGGATAAAAAGATTCTAGACCCCGGCTGCGGAACAGGAAATTTCCTTTTATGCCTGCCTCCCGGAGTACCACCGGAGAATCTCTATGGCTACGATCTTGATGAGACAAGCATTCATATAGCAAGGATAAATCTCGCATTAAAATACCGTCTGCCCGACACAGAGTTTTGGGCAGAGCACCTTGTGATTCAGGATTTCCTTAGAGTTAATAGGGATGGCCTAAGCTTTGATGTGATCATGGGTAATCCGCCCTGGGGTTCACCCTTTACTTCCGATGAGAAAAAATACCTCAAGGACGAATTTGCATGCGGCAAGGCAAAGTCTCCTGATTCCTTTGACCTCTTCACGGAACAGGGCCTAAGGCTACTTAGCGACGGCGGATCTCTTTCATATGTTTTGCCGGAATCCATTCTTCTTGTTAAGACTCACAAGATAATCCGCGACACACTTTTGAAGGAAACCGCACTCTCCCATCTTGAATATCTGGGTGATGTTTTTGATCATGTGCAGTGTCCCTCTGTAATTTTGCATGTGGAAAAATCGGATGAAGATTTCCTTTCAAAGAAGCCCGTTATATATGAGAAGGACAAATCCTTCAGGATCTCGTCTGAAAGAAAGCTCTCGGGAGATGTCTTTGATTTCCTGATGCCGGATGAAGAGTATGAACTTCTTAATTCTCTTGAATCACTTCCCGGTGTTAAAAAGCTCGATGGCAACGCAGAGTTTGCACTTGGAATTGTAACAGGTGCTAACAAGGAGATGCTGCAATCCCGCAAGAGTTCCAACAACGAAGTGATCCTTAAGGGCATCGATATCTTCAAGTATCGCTTCCGCATTCCAAAATGCTACATACATTTTGAGCCAGAAAAATGCCAACAGGTTGCGCCTCTTTCCATGTACCGCGCACCGGAAAAACTACTCTACCGCTTCATCGGAGGACACCTTGTTTTTGCTTATGATGACAATCAGACTCTGTCACTCAACAGCTGCAATATCGTAATTCCGAACATCGAAGGTTTGAAAATTAAATATATTCTGGCAATTTTAAACAGCAGCGTAGCGGAATATTATTTTACAAAAAAATTCCGCTCCGTAAAAATTCTCAGATCTCACATTGAACAGATACCGATACCTTATGCAGATGAGGATGAACAAAATAAAATTTGTGCCTTGATAGACAGTATTTTAGCGCTTTCCGAGGAATCAGGAAGTTTACTTCAATCCTCTGATAGTGAAGCACATTCAAAAATAGAGAAGTTATATTTTGAGCTTGATGATATGTGTTTTAAACTGTTCCATTTATCGGACAGTGAAATTCAACTTATAAAAGATTTCTTAAATCACGAAAACTTATTCCTCCCGGTATAGCATTTACGTAATTTCGTGATATAATTGATTTACATTTACACCCATTTTTTGTGTTTCTTGAGGTTCTTATGAGTGAAAATATTGAAAAGCTAAAAACTATATCTCTTAACGAACACGCTGATCAGCTGTTTGATAAAATCATAAACACAACACAGGATTGTATTTTCTGGAAGGATACACAGCGCAGATTTGTAGGCGTTAATCAGGCTTTTCTGGATTTCTATGGATTTGAATCAGCAGATTGTGTAATAGGAAAAACCGATGAAGATATGGGATGGCATCCCGACCCGAAGCCCTTCATGGAGGATGAACTCAGAGTCCTTCAGGGCGAGAGCACACACAACGTACATGGTCAGTGCGTAATAAAGGGTGAAGTCAGGGAGATCATTGCCACCAAAACTCCCATCTACGATGACGATGTTATTATTGGATTTGTAGGTTCTTTTATTGATGTCACAGACGAGCAGGAACGCATCAGAAAAATCGAACAGCTAAACAAGCTTAACGACAAGCTTCTTGAAAATGAGAAGCGCGCCAACAGACGCATGTCGGAGTTCTTATCACGAATGAGTAACGAGATCAAGAACCCCATGAATGCCATCTCTGCTCTCTCATACCTGGGCATGAACCAGACTGATATCGATGTTCTTAGAAATGATATGAGGAAGATCTACACCTCAAGTCATTATCTCTCAAGACTCATGAGCGACATTCTCGATATAGACAAAATCGATGGCGGCAACCTTAGCCTTGATCCCAAACGTTCATCACTTGATGATATCGTGGATGGTGTCGAGAATATTACAAGAGCTTTCGCCAGAGAAAAAGATGTACATATTATTGTACACAGAAATTACAGAGCTAATCCTCAGGTCATCTGCGATCTTGGACGTACTCAGCAGATGGTCATCAATCTCACCTCCAACGCTGTTAAGTTCAGCGAGCGCGGTGACACCGTAGATATTACTGTTACCTCAAAGAGACATGGTGATTTTTACAGAATAACATTTGAAGTTAAGGATGAAGGCTGTGGCATAGGCGCTTCATTCATGCCAAGTCTTTTCAGAACCTTCGCTCAGGAGAAGCGCAATCCCAGTAAGTACGGAACAGGAACAGGTCTTGGTCTCTCAGTTGCTAAGCGCCTTGCATGTCTCATGAAGGGAGACATTGTTGCAGAGAGTGAGGAGGGACTTGGAAGTACCTTTACCGCTACAATAGAACTGGATGCGGTGCCTCCGGAGAATCTGGAGTAAACTACTAATAATAAATCCGCGGCATACGTTTTGCCGCGGATTTTTTATACTCTGAATCTTATTAGTTTTTTCTGAAAGCTCTTATTACTTGTTAAGACTTGAAAGGAACTGCCTGGTGCGTTCCTTGGTAGGATTATTGATAACTTCCTTAGCGGGTCCTTTTTCCAAAATCACACCATCGTCCATGAAAATAACTTCGTCAGCAACATCCCTTGCAAAAGCCATCTCATGAGTAACGATTATCATCGTGGTCTTCTTATCGGCAAGTTCTCTTATAACTCTAAGAACCTCACCTGTAAGCTCAGGATCCAGTGCAGATGTGGGCTCGTCAAAGCACAGTATATCGGGCTTTAACGCAAGCGCACGGGCAATAGCAACTCTCTGCTGCTGTCCGCCGGAAAGCTGATGAGGATAGTTGCTCATCCTGTCTGAAAGGCCCATCTGATCAAGGAGCTCTTTTCCTGTCTTAATGATCTCTGTGTTGTCCTTGCCATCACTTAAAAGGCTTGGCGCCAGAGTTACATTCTCAAGGGCAGTATACTGAGGAAAAAGATTGAACTGCTGAAAAACCATTCCAAAATGAAGCCTTTTTTCCCTTAAAACATCAGGCTTATCAATAGGCGCTGATGCATCAAAAAGCCTCTCACCTCTGACGGTTATTATTCCTTCATCGGGTCTCTCGAGAAAGTTTAAACACCTTAAAAGTGTGGTCTTACCGCTTCCCGATGAACCTATGATGGAGATAGCCTGTCCCTCTTCCATGCTAAAAGAAATACCCTTGATTATCTCGTTGTTATCAAATTTCTTTTTTATATTACTAACTTCAAGTATTGGCATTTTTATTACCCTTTAATCCCGGTTCGTTTTTATCTAAAATAGCTCAGCTTCTTTTCAATGTATCTAAAGAGCAGTGTCAGAAGTCCGCTAAACAGCAGATAGAATGCGCCTGTATAGAACAGAGGCCAGATAATTCCGCTGCTTTTAATAAAGGACTGTCCGTTCCAGATTATCTCATAGACAGCTATAACTCTTGCAAGAGATGTATCCTTTACAAGAGTTATTACCTCGTTTGAAATCGGAGGCACGATGCGCTTGATGAGCTGCAGCAATATTACGTTTTTAAAGGTCTGCCATCTGGTCATGCCAAGAACCTGAGCCGCTTCGTACTGGCCCATGGGAATAGACAGAACGCCGCCTCTGTATATCTCTGAGAAATAGCAGGCATAGTTTATTACAAATGAAATCAGCGCTGCCATAAAGCGTCCGTTTCCGGAAGAGCCCCATACATTAAGCCCCAGAAAAATCCCGGGGCCGTAATATATGACCAAAAGCTGAAGCATAAGCGGTGTGCCTCGCACAACCCATATTAAAAATCTTATCGGTATTCTCACTATGTGTGCCTTACTCGCGGACCCAAAGCATATGATAAGTCCCAGTGGCAATGAAAAAAGCAGTGTAAGTGAAAATAATTTAATTGTTGCCAGGAACCCCTCCAAAAGGGATAAGGTAACTGTCATAAACATAAATGTTGATTCCTTTTTTATCAAGTAATTTTATAGTGGTTTTCGCTTACGAAAACGCAGCACATTGGCTATTTCTTACTGAGCAATAAGAGCTTCCTGTACGCCGTACTTCTTAGCAATCTCTTCCATGCTGCCGTTGTCGTACATGTCCTTAAGCTGACCATTGATATAAGCTGCAAGATCAGAACCCTTGCGGCATCCGATACCATACTCCTCAGTTGAAAGCTCAGCTGTGTGTGCAAGATCAGGATAGCTTGTGCCCTCTCCGATCATGGCACCTGCCATCAGAAGGTCGATGATGCATGCACCTGAAGTACCTGCCTGAACCTCCATTACAGCGTCAGCCTGAGATGTTACGGAAATAAAATCAAATCCGTTCTCCTGTGCTACTGCCTCACCTGATGAACCGGCCTCAACAGCAAAGCTTAAGGATTTTGCATCGTCTGCAGTTTTTATCTCACCTGACATCTCTGAAGGAACCACAACAACCTGCGCATTATTCAGATAAGGATTGGTGCATTCCATTGAATTCTTAACTTCATTTGTAAGAGTCATTCCGTTCCATACAACGTCGATAGACTTGTTATCAAGCTCAAGAATCTTGTTGTCCCAGTCGATCTCAACGAACTCAGCCTCAACTCCTAATGATGCGGCAACCTCCTTAGCAAGATCTGCATCAAAGCCGATCCAATCACCGCTGTCATCCTTGTAATCCATGGGAGCAAAATCGGTGATACCTACGATGAGCTTACCCTTGCCCTTGATGTAATCCACATCAGAATCAGCATCTGCTGCAGCTGTATCGTCTGCTGCCTCTGTAGTCTCAGCAGCTGTATCTGAAGCGCTGTCTGCCTTAGCACCTCCACAGGCAGTCATTGAAAAAACCATAGTTGATATTAATAAACCGGCAATTAATTTCCTTTTCATAATCAGAATCCTCCTCGTCATTTTTCGTTCTTTACCACTTTATCACACTAAATTGCTCAGCGCAAGAACAAAGAAACAATTGACCTAAATTAATCTAAAAAAACAATTCAGATGATTGTTTCTTTGGGCTTAAATGCTAAATTTGATCAAGTATCATTTTTATTGTTGCCAAAGAAAAAGAGTCGTCTTGGCTGACGACTCTTTTCCTTGTTGCTTTATAAGGTAGGATTTATGATTTATACGTTATTAAAATGGCTTTTAAAGGTAATTAAAAAATGGTTATTACTGAGCATCTGTGAAAGAAGCGATAACTGCACCCTTGTAGGTCTCGTCGATGTAAGCCTTAACTTCGTCTGACTGAAGAGCCTTGATAAGTGCCTGGATTTTTTCAGAACTCTCATTGCCCTGTTTTACAACAAGGAAGTTAGTTCTCTTGATTGTTGTCTCATCGTCGAACTCCTCAATATCAAGTGCGGGATGTGCCTCCGGAAGACCTGCCTCAAGTGCATAGTTTCCGTTGATTGCTGCCGCATCAAGATCAGGAAGTGAAAGAGGAAGTGAAGCTGCCTCAAGAGGTGTGATCACATAACCGTGAGGGTTAGCATCAGCATCCTTTGAAAGAGTATCCTCTGTGTAGTTGTCATCTGAACCGAAGCCACCCTTTGAATTAAGAAGTCCCTTCTGTACAAGAAGATCAATAGCACGCTCACCGTTGTCAGGGTCGTTCGGGATACCGATTGAACCGCCATCCGGAATCTCTGAAAGTGATGCATACTTTTCAGAATAGATACCCATTGGCTCAATGTGAACACCTGCAACTGCTGTAAGATGAAGACCTGCATCCTCGTTCTGCTGGTTCATGTAACCGAGAGTCTGGAAGTAGTTGGCATCAAGCTCGCCCTCTTCAAGTGAAGTGTTGGGAAGAACGTAATCATTGAAAACTACTGTCTCAAGTTCCCAGCCGTCCTTTGCAAGAACTTCCTTAACGATGTTATCAAGGATCTCTGCGTGAGGAACCGGTGTAGCACCAACTGTGATCTTCTTGTCTCCGTCAGCTGTATCTGCAGCTGCCTCTGTTGTCTCCTCTGTGCTCTCAGCCTCTGCTGTCTCTGCTGTAGCTTCTGTTGACTCTGCTGTAGCTTCTGTTGACTCTGCTGTAGCTTCTGTTGACTCTGCTGTGTCAGCGGCTGTCTCGGCAGATGAGCTTCCGCAGCCTGTAAGTGCACCGAATGAAAGTGCTGCTGAAAGAATAATACTTGTTAAAAATCTCTTTTTCATAACTTTTTGTCCTCCTCTTTGCGTCTGTTTTTAAACGCATTTACATATCAGATATGATTTATAACTTTAATCCTTTGGAGTAATAAAATCAATACTTAAGGGCTTAACTAAAAATTATAGCCTGCGAAATGTCAGCCGATTCATAGGGAGTTTCATAATTTCATGATCAAAGTATTGATCCCTGCATTGTTATAGTAATTGATGCTTTCTACCAGCTTTGCTACCATACGAAGTCCGATATGCTTCTCAGGAGAATCTACATTGAACATATTTAGATAATTTCTCGGATCAAATCTTATGCAATCGTCCTGTATCCTTATTGTAAGCTCTCCATCCGTTTTATTTACAACACGTATTGCTATGCTGTTTTGACCCCTCACAAATAGACCGTGATCTATGATGTTGATAGAAATCTCTTCAACACATAAACCGACCCAAAGTGCCTTTTTCCTGTCAATAGCCCTTGAATGGCAGAAATCAATCACTTTCTGCGAGATATTAGCCACTTCTTCCTTCGTTTCGACAGAGTATTCCTCAAATTCTTCATTGGAAGCACCAAAGTCCGGGGGAAGCTTTAACAATGACGGGATGCTTATGTCAACTCTGCCTGCATTTACAAATACCGAAATGATCACAATAACAATAGCAAGAATATCACTCCACATATTGGCAAGCCATGCTCCGTTGCTTCCCATAAAAGGGACAGTAAAAAGCGTTAAAATACCTATCATGGCCACCTCGGTAAAGGATATGATATTTACAAGCTTCATTCTTCCCTGAACTTTATATGCATTTATAAGGAGATTCAGGAATACATTAAACGGAAAGAACCAGAATCCTATGATAAACATGGTCCTTCCCATTTTAAATATCTCAGTACCCGGAGTGAAGAAGATAACTGCTAACTTAGAGGAAAAGACCGCCATAAGTATCCCCGGAAGCGTAACAGCTATCACCCCGGCCAATAATGCAGTCTTAAACACATCAATAACCCCTTCACGATCTTCTTCGCCATAGTAAAGGCTTGTAAGCGCCGAATGCGCACTGGAGCAACCGATTGAGATTGCCCCTACCAAACCGCATATGGAGACCAAAACATTCGCAACAGCTATGCTGTCCTCACCCACATATGTAAGCAATGAATAGTTAATGAGGCTGTTTTTGATAAAGATTCCGCTATTGAACAAAAGAGTTGGAACCCCTCGTCTTACAGCTTCTGCCAATAGTTTTCTATCAAATGCTGTTTTTGCAAAGTGAATCGTCTTTTCCTTATTTGTATAGGCAGGTAATAGTACAAGAAAAGAAACAAGGCTGCTTATGGTAGACGCAAGGCCTATGCCGAATATTCCAAGGAAATTAGCAAAAAGGATATCAAAAACAAAATTTCCGATGAACATCGAAGCTGTAGCCATATAAGACTTTTTGATCGCATTATTAAAAGAAGTTACGGAAATAAGCAGAGAACTGAGCGAAGAAAACAAGACATTAAATGCATAGCCGGCTATATACTGTTCAAGAAGTGCTGCTGACTCTCCTTGAGCGCCCAGCATCGTGGCAATAGGCGCTCTTGCAATTATAAGCGTGATAGAAATAGCAGTCCAGATTACGGCAACTGCTATGAAAGAGCTTGTAAAAAGAGAATTTACCTCATCTTGCTTACCTGATCCAATAAGTGTACCTATCAGTATTTCAGCTCCCGAGATAATTACAAATGCAAGTCCCGTAATTACCAGCACCGGCGAGAAAAGACCTACCGCTGCAAGAGCATGCTCGCCAAGAAATCTGCTGATCACAACATTATCGATAAAGCTACAGATATTCAAAGCTACAAAAGCTACCATATTAACCATAGCAAGCCTTATATATGATTTCCATATAATGGCATGCTTTGTTGTATTGTAAGTTTCCATATCCTGTCACCCTTTCTTTTTCACCCTGTGTAGAAAGGTTCAGAGAGTTAAAGTGTGCGCTCGTAGTACTCACCCTTATCTACAAAGCCTGTTCTTGCAAGGTACTGCTTGTGGTGCTGATCAGAGCCCTTGTAGACAAGCTTATCAATTCCTTCACTGACAAGATTACTCATGAGAAACTCACCGATTGAAAAATCACGGTACTCAGGAGTTGAATAATCAAGCTTGATATCAAGAGTTCTATCCTTCAATTTTCCGAGAAGAATACCTGCGGGCGTTCCCTTATGACAAACAACAAATCCGCAGTTTACACCTGCAAAATCCATTGATATTCCCGGGAAGCATTTCGCAATATCTTCCTTATATAAATCTATTGTGTAGTTAACAAGTGAATCTTTTTCAGAAACTCTTACAAGATCATAGTTCTTTGTCGAACTCCTCATCTTGTAAAGGTTGTAGATATTTATACAAACAAGAGCCACATTCATAACTACGGTAGGATAAGCATGAATCAGTACGCCATAGATAACGCACACAATACTTCCTATCATATTAATAACTCTCAGTTTATATACCGACACCATCATGAAAGAAAGAAGGACCAGTGCAGATCCCACATAACCGATGATTTCAAATATAGTTGACATATTCATAAAAAGACTATCTCCTTTCAAATATAGAGTCAGATGTATATACTCTATTATTTTGCCGTAATATGCCTCATGCGCTAATGCACGTTTTACTTTTGCCCTAATGCATATTAGGCCTGTGCCCTCATAATGTAAAGGAAAAAATAATTCCCCTTTTACTGATGATAACACAAATCAACGTTTTAATGTATATTGGTTAACCGGCGGCACTATAATACTTGTTTTTTGTGTCATTTGCTTTCACGTCAAGTGATTTTATACTTTTACACTTCCAGGACCACATTCTTCAGCTCATCTGCTATTCTGTCGCATACTGCAAGCTTATACATGTAGCGGGAAGATTGTGGCTCAAGTGTAAAAGAAAATGCGCGGCAGCCAAACTCATTCTCGATGGCGGCGTACACTTCTCCGGGAACACTATCGGAATTAGCAGGATCAGTATTGCCCATAGTGCCGGTGACGCCTATTCCAAAGTCAGCACCATAAGCCCTTCTGCAGGCGGAAGCCATGGCTTTGGCTGTCTCGCTGGAATACACCCCGTATTCATCGATAATTTCTGCGGGCACGCCCTGCTTTATCTTTGCCTCATTACTGTAGGTGATGAACGCACCTTTAAGGATTGCTGAAGAACCTTCAGTGTCAGTCAGGAGCGAAGCCACCATTCCTGCGGTGCAGCTCTCCATTGTGGTGATTGTTACGCATTTTTGTATTAGCGCTTTTGTTATCTTTTCATATTTTTCTCGTATTAGCTTTTCGTCTGTCATGTCATGGCCTTTCTTTATGGATTCTTTCTAAAGCTCTCATCATTTCGGCATGTTCTTTTCTATATTTTATAGAAGCGTGCTTTTGTTATGTGTTACATGGGTAACCTCTTTGATATGTTTTGCCGATGTGGCCTTTTTGTTATTTTTTACTGAGGCGGCCTTTTTGTTATTTTTTACTGAGGCGGCCTTTTTCATTCATTGGTACTATTTTATCTCTGATTTGGGTCCCTTTTGTGGTTAATCATCCATGCATTTTTACTGTAGAGCCCCTTTTCTTCCATTGGTACCATAAAAAGAGCATTTTAAGTGTAACAATGAGTTAATTAACTTCTTATAATAAAATTCCTGAGTTTTTCGCATATAAATAGTGCAAAAAAATAGTACCAACGGAGCTCTTTTTCTCATATAGTAAATCACATACTTGCATCCTCCCAATCTAGTCGACTTATATAAATAGAACCAATGCACTCCTTTAAATAACCTGACTAATTTCCATTTTTGGTAGGCAATCGAGCCTACTTTTATTCACATTTTATATGAACTTTTTAAATAAACAACAGTAATTCACAATTTGGTAGGTATATATTTCTATAAAGCACCTACCAAATTTGTCATAAGAATCAATAATTTAAAAGAACACACTCTCTCAAAAGCTGTAACAAGTCAAAATACCTACCAAAACGCCTAAAACATCTCGTCATTTAAAAAGCCAATTTAACAGAAGTATCAAGAACGCACCAAGAACGAATTTATGAGAACTCATACCATCATTATAATCGAAGATTCCCAAGTCGTTTCTGATTTTTCCTACATTTCCCGAAATAATATAACTGTGGCTAACCCCAAGTTTTTATAGTAAAATACAGTAGTGCAAAAGCACTGTAGATGCCGGATTAATTCAAATCCAGGTATTTCCTATATTATTTTAAAGGACGATTTACAAATGATTAAGATTGAAAATGTCACAAAATCCTTCAAGGACACTGAGGTTTTGAAGGGTATATCCATTGATATCGAAGATGGCGAGATTTTCGGAATCATTGGACAGAGCGGTGCCGGAAAATCCACTCTCCTTCGCTGCATCAACGGGCTTGAGTCCTACGATTCAGGCTTAATTACTGTTGATGGACAGGAAGTGAATATTCGCGATAAGAAATCCCTGCGACTTCTTCAGAAACGAATGGGCATGATTTTCCAGGGCTTTAACCTGCTCGAGAGACTTGATGTATATCAGAACGTTGCTCTTCCCATGAAGTTCTGGGGCATGAAGACCAATACACCTGAGGCTAAGGAAAAGATTTTAAAGCTGATAAAGCTTGTAGGACTTGAGGAGAAGGTTCACGCTAAGCCGAGAGAACTTTCCGGCGGTCAGAAGCAGAGAGTTGCTATCGCGAGAGCCCTGGTTCTTGATCCTGAGTTCCTTCTTTGCGATGAGGCAACAAGTGCTCTGGATCCCGAGATCACTAAGGGAATCCTTGCTCTTCTCCAGAAGATCAATAAGGAGATGGGTATCACCATCATCGTGGTAACTCACCAGATGGAGGTTGTTAAGCAGATCTGTAAAAAGGTGGCATTTTTAAGTAATGGACAAGTGTTATCTGTCGGCCAGCCTGAGAAGCTTTTCGTATGGCCTAAGGAAATGGAGATCAGAGACTTCCTTAGAGAAGAAAGTGACAAGCTTCCCAAGACAGGTCTTAACATCAAGCTTTTCTTCTATGGCGAAGGAAATCAGCGCCCCATCGTCACCATGATGTCTCAGGAGCTCCACAAGGATTTCAATATCTGCTGGGCTAAGCTCGAGGATTTCAGAGAGGATGTTTACGGCAGTCTTGTCCTGAACATTGATCCCGATGATCTGGACAGCGTTTGCGCTTTTCTTGATAAAAAAGATGTAACATGGGAGGTAATCAAATAATGTCCGGAGTATTATCAAATGCCGGAATGACCGGTATTATTTTAAATGCATTTAAGCAGACACTTTACATGGTGTTCTGGTCAACACTTTTTTCAGTAATTATAGGCTTCATTCCTGCGATCATCTTGACGCTCACAGCGCCCGATGGCCTTAAGCCCAACAAGATCGTGTATGAGATCCTGAGTTTTATAGTGAACGTATTCAGAAGCTTTCCTTTCATCATCCTTCTGGTTATCCTGATTCCTTTCACAAGAATGGTTGTAGGAAAATCGATTGGAACCACAGCTTCTATCGTTCCTCTTACTGTTTCAGCAATTCCCTATATTGCAAGGGTGTTTGAGACAAGCCTTCGCGAGACTAATCCCGGAGTTATCGAGGCCGCAAGATCCTTTGGTGCTTCCAATTTCCAGATTCTCATGAGGGTTTATGTAAAAGAGTCCATTCCGAGAATGCTAAATGGCGTGGTACTTCTTGTGATCTCTCTCATTGGTTACTCCGCAATGGCAGGTACTGTCGGCGGTGGCGGTATCGGTGATATCGCGATCAGATATGGTTATCAGCAGTACAAGACGGATTACTTGATTGTGTGCTCCATTATTTTGATTGCATTCGTACAGGCCATCCAGATGCTTGGCAATCACATGTATAAAAAGATGTCATAAATTTTTGAATAATACGGCCCACAGGATTATCTGTATTCAGTATCGCTCTCGTTACGCTTCGCGTATAATCGAGCGAACTAAACACAGATAATCCTGCGGGCCTTAGTTATTTCTGGATTTTTATTCTTATATATTCCATCTTTTTAAGGTTCACGTATAGTCGAGCGAGGACGAACACAGACATTCCTGCGGGCCTTAGTTATTTCTGGATTTTTATTCTTACTTATTCCTTCTTTTTAAAATTCGCCTATGAGTGGGTGAGGCTGAACACAAACCTTCCGACGGGCCTTGTTTTCACATGCCTATTTATATTCCAGCTTTTTATTTTACATATTTCTGGTAGCGGGAATCGTTTATAGTGCCGGTCCAGTTGAGGCCGAAGCCGAAGTCGTACTTGTTTCCACAGGAATCAACGTAGGATTCGTAGTCGAAGGGCTTGTCCTCGCAGTGTTTCTCCACGGTCTCCATGTTCTTAGGAAGCTGAACAGGAAGCATTGCTGTGGGCTCGTAGCCGCCGTTTACAATGGTGAGGGCTGCTCTGGTCTCAACACCGAAGTTTACAAGGATTGCGTCAGCGTACTCTTCAAACTCAGCTACCATGCAGGGATTGTTCATTCTTATAACAACGATTACGGGCTTATCTCCCATCTTTTTCCTGGTTTCGATCACGGCATCAAGGTCACTCTCGTTAGCTGCCTTGTTAGTTTTTCCAAGGTATGAGCGGTTCGGGTTCTCTTTTTCTCTAAAATCGCCCTGTCCTATACTCTCGGCTCTCGCTGCGGTCGCTGTATACTCGCGATACTGCAGAGTCACAGGTCTGTAGCCTGTCTCCTTAGTGTAGCCATCGCTGATGGGGCTCTCAATGAAGCAAATCGCGAAGTCAGCCTCTGACGGGTCCTCCGTTACGTCATAAAAAGGTGTAACATCGGCGGGATTAGCTCCCTTTAAGTCCTTGGCTTCCTCCATGAATCTCATGAAGCCTTTGTGTGCATCGATGTGGCGGTCGGGGATGTAGACCTTCTTTTTACCTGATATAGGAAGAACGCCATTGTTCTTGACCATAACGATACTCTGAAGCTGAGCCTTGAAGCCCTCTTCCACAAATTCATCACAGCCAAGGATTTTCTTACTCTCATCCGCATCAAGATAGGGGTTCTCGAAAAGTCCGCATCTGAAGCTGTTTACAAGAAGGCGCTCTGCACTTTCTTCAAAGCGTTTTCTCATAGCATCTTCGCCGTGACGCTCGCACCCTATTCTGTACGCCTCAAGGATGGGAACGATGTTATTATTTCCACCAAACTGATCGACTCCATTTTCAATAATCTGAAGGTGTCTCTCAGCCTCAGTAAGTTCCTCGGTTCCATAGCATCTTGATCCGAAGGAATCAAGCTCGGGATCGGGATCTCCCGTAATGCCCCAGTCTGTGCAGACAACGCCCTTGTAGCCGTATTTATCCCTAAGAAGATCTCCTATTATGTATTTGCTGTAGCTGTTACCAAAGCTCTTGCCTGAAGGATCGATTCCGTTACTTATTGTGTAGTAAGGCATCACGGCAGAAGCCTCGCCTGTGCCGCCATCAAGCTTGAAGGCACCCTCTAAGAAGGGCTTTAAATGCTCCTCAAAATTGTTACCCGGATATACAGCGAATTTTCCAAAGCCATAGTGAGCATCTCTTCCGGATTCGCAGGGACCGCCGCCGGGCCAGTGCTTAACCATGGCTGCGACACTCTTGCTTCCCCAGCCTCCCATACAACTGCTATTTTTATTACTGCTGCCGGCATGATCAGAACCATTATTTTCACCATCACCGGCCTGCGCAAAGCAACCTGCCTCGGGATCAGTCTGAAGGCCCTCGCAATACGCCTTCGCATAGTCCTTAACAAGCTCTGAGCTCTGTCCCCAGGTGTCGGCAACTCTCATCCATCTGGGCTCAGTTCCAAGGTCAATCTGCGGTCCAAGCTCTGTTGTAATTCCAAGAGCGCGATACTCTGTTGCAGCAACTCTCGCGAATTTTTTTACCAGATCAGGTGAAAAAGTAGCAGCAAGTCCAAGGCCCAGTGGCCACTTACTTGTGTCCTTGGCTTCCGTCTTGAACTCCGCGGAAGCGCTTCCTGCGCCGTGTCTGGGGTCTGTACTTATATTAACAGGGATTGCATGCGGCATCTCCTCGCAGAGAGCCTGCATCTCATTGTTCCAATTAGCTGCAATTTCGCCATTTTTCAGCATCATCGCAAGCACGTATCTCACGTGATCTTCTGTCAAAAACTTCCTCTGCTGGTCAGTCAGATCAGAGGGTGCAGCTCCGCTCTCTGCAAAGGTTTTTCCGCCATTATAGGTTGCGCCAAACCAGCCGCCGGCCTCGGCAGGCACAATCTGGTGAGCGCTGTACATCATAAGACCTGCGATTTCCTCGGTTGTGAGTCTGCTCGCAAGGTCCTTTGCTCTCTCCTCCGGTGAAAGTCTCCAATCCTCATAGGGAAGAAGCTCACCTGTCCCCTCCGAGTCCTTGAAAAAAAGACCATCCTTCTCGATTACACCGGCCTTGACGTATCCGATAGTTGGCCCGTTTTTGTTTTCCTTTATCTTGTAATTAATCATGCTTTGTCCCCTTTTTGCTATATTGGGTTACTGTCACACTTTCCGGTGCTCACAGCAACATAATTCACCCATCTTTTTAAATTATAGCAATACAGGGGTACCATAAATAAAAGAATTCGATAAAAAATATATGAAAAGAGCTGTCAATTTTGGCATAAATCGAATCTCAAAATCAAGAGGATGAAACTACAATTTTTTAAATAATTATTAAATGTTTTATAGGAAATTTATCTTCTGATCAGCCAATATAAGGTAAAATTTAATTATTAATACAATGAGGGTCGGCAGAAAAACTGCCTATAGAAAAGGAGAAAAGCATATGAAGAAAGCATTAAAGTATCTAAGCATACCAATTCTAATGTTCGCACTTTTACTGATTCCGCATATTGGGGTCAGAGCAGAGGGCACAACACCTATAACAATTAAATCTACATCCACCAATTCCATTGAGACTTCATGGCCTACTGAACCAACTGCCCAAAAATATTATCTGGGAATAGGCACAACTTTGGACGAAGCCAATCAGAATTGCACAGTAGACAGCACGGCTCAAACAACCATACCATCATATACTTTTACACAGTTAAAACCCGGCAACAAATACTTCATCGTTTTAAAATACTCAAAGTCAGACAGTCCTACTACTCTGTTAGATGACAAATATAAAAACGCGACCGCGGTTACTATCCCTCCGACACCTACCGATGTTCGTGCTACATTCTGGTCACTTGGAACTGACCAGCTTATCATTGAATGGAACTGTGAAGATAAATATACCAAATTTGAAGTAACAGTCAATGATTCCGATTCTGATGCCTATACCAAGGAAACAACAGAAAAGAAGATGGAATTTGACACTGAGGATATTTCATACATAAATATAAAAGTTCGTTCTGTTGTAGAATATGACGGTACAAAGTACTACAGCGCTTATTCAGATTCCTATAAGTCTTTTGCACAGCCCACAGTTAAAGAAACAAATGACGGTTATGCTGTTACCATCAAGAAAAAGAAGCTGAAAATTGAATGGTGGAGAGAAAAATATGCAAGCGGCTATGAAATCTGGGTTTCCAACAAGAAGAATGGCAAATACACAAAAGTAAAGACCATCACAAACAAAAACACAGAAAAGGCAACCATCGCAAAGTACAAGGGCAAGAAATTCAATCCCAAAGGAAAATACTGGATTGCTGTTACCGCCTACAGAGATGAAAACGGAAAACGCAACAGAACCAGTGGTTCTTATGTAGTATATTATGATAATGGTGAGACCTATCTTACAATAAGAAAAAACGCAAATTTGAAATAATCTGTAACTCAAAAGTGCCGATGCAGCCAGCATCGGCACTTTTCCTATATTCCATCTCGAATCATATTTGTTTGTTCCAAAATGCCTTAATAAACATTATGATTCTCTACCCCATTTAATTCTTTTGCCAAATCTGATTCCGTAAAGGAGTGAAACTAATATTACCGTTATAACCTCTGCCACAAGAGTGGTGTGCTATTTTTCCCATCTTTGATCAAATTATGCAGTAAATGTTTTTTGGAACTTGTTTCCTTTAGGTTAAATTTAGGTTGGCCTAATATAATTCCCAAAGGATCAAACAGAAGGGAGCAAAATAGTGAAATACAGACATGAGTTAAAGCACGAAATCACTACTGCTGACATGATTACAATAAGGCAGCGGCTTCGGGCAATTGCCCGCACCGATGAGCATGCGATAGATGGAAAGTATCTGATTAGAAGTTTGTACTTTGATACACCCGGTGATAAAGCGCTTCTTGAGAAGCAGGCCGGAGTGAGCAGAAGGCAAAAGTTCCGAATAAGATATTACAACGGCGAAAAGTCAGTCATTCATCTTGAGAAAAAATGCAAGGTCGGCGGTCTTGGCACCAAGATATCCGCAAATCTCACAGAGGATCAGGCACAGCGGATAGTAGACGGTGATATCGGATGGATGGAAAAATCGGAGGATGAGCTTATAAAGGAGCTCTACGCAAAAATGGTTTCCGAGAGACTACGGCCCAAAACCATCGTCGATTACACAAGAGAGCCTTTTATCTATGGACCGGGGAATGTCCGGGTGACGCTGGATTACAACATCAGAACCGGGCTTAACTGCATAGATTTCCTTGATACAGAATGCATCACAATTCCGGCAGCCCATGGAATTTGCATCATGGAAGTAAAATGGGACGAATTTTTACCTGAAATAATAAGAGACGCAGTTCAACTCCCCCATTCAAGAGTAGGTTCTTTTTCAAAATATGAAGCCTGCAGGCTTCCCATGATTGAGCATGGATATGGTGAGTATTACTTTTCAGCACAATAAATAATTTATAGAAAATAGGAGAATAAAAAATGAGTTTCAATGACATCTTTAAATCAAGCTTTTTGGAAAATGTAAGCAGCATCAGCGTACTTGATATGGCACTTGCCATGGTTCTTGCTTTTGCGATCGGACTTTTCATCTTCCTTATATATAAGAAAACTTATCAGGGAGTTATGTACTCCTCCAGTTTTGGCGTAACACTTGTATCACTCACAATGATCACCACTCTCGTTATCCTCGCGGTAACAAGTAACGTAGTTCTTTCACTTGGTATGGTCGGCGCCCTTTCAATCGTTCGTTTCAGGGCTGCGATCAAGGAGCCTTTGGACATTGCTTTCCTGTTCTGGTCAATTGCAGTGGGCATCGTCCTTGCAGCAGGCTTCATCCCGCTGGCAGTTTTCGGAAGTGTGATAATCGGTCTCATCCTTCTTGTTTTCGCAAACAAAAAGTCACACGTTATGCCTTACATAATTGTTCTTAACTGCACAGGTCACGAGGCTGAGGTCAAGGCATCAGATTTTATCAAGAACACCGTTAACCGTATGGTTGTTAAAAGTAAGAGCGCCCAGAAGGGTAACCTCGAGATCAACTATGAAGTAAGACTTAAGGAAGACAACACAGATTTCATAAATGCACTTGCTGACATGGAAGGCGTTAACAGCGCAGTACTTGTAAGCTACAACGGCGAGTATATGGGATAAAATGGGCGAAAGTATAAACACACTACAAGCTTGCTTGTAAGTGTGTGAAATACTTTATGCCCGCCGAAACATAAGAAAGAACATATAAAGGAGTTTCAAATGTCCACACACAAGAATATAGACAGAGTCTGTATTTTCGTTACTATCCTTGCGATTCTTGTGACAGTAATTTTCATGAACGGCGCTTCTATCGGCATCGCAGCAGATGATTCAGTTTCCATGGATTATGCTGATAAGCTCTTCGATGACAGCTACGTTCACACAATTGATATTCAGATTGATGATTGGGAGAGTTTCCTTAGCACTGCAACCTCTGAGGAGTACTCGGCTGCTGACGTCGTAATTGATGGAGAGACAATTAAGAACGTCGGTATCAGAGGAAAAGGAAACACTTCCCTCTCCACTGTTTCACAGCTGGATAGCGACAGATACAGTTTTAAGATAGAATTCGACGCTTTTCAGTCGAGCACCAATTACTACGGGCTTGATAAGCTTTGTCTGAACAATCTGATCCAGGACTACACCATGATGAAGGACTATATAGCCTACAAGCTCATGGCTGAGTTCGGCGCAGATGCTCCTCTTGTAAGCTACACTTACATCACAGTTAATGGCGAGGACTGGGGTTTGTACCTTGCAGTTGAAGCTGTTGAGGATTCTTTCCTCGAGAGAAATAATGGCACAAACTACGGAGAGCTCTACAAACCTGACACCATGTCAATGGGCGGCGGCCGCGGTAACGGCGGTGGCTTCGACATGAAGGATATGGATTTTGACAAGATGGGAATTGACAATCCTTTTGAATCCAAGAAATCAGAGGGTGGCGATAGTTCAGATACAGGGGATTTCAATCCTGATAATATGTCAGAGGAAGATCTTGAAGCATTCAAGGAAAAGATGGAACAGGGTGGCGGTCCAGGTGGATTCCCAGGTGGAGATTCCGGCGGATTCGGCATGGGAAGCAGCGATGCGAAGCTGCAATACATTGACGATGATGTAGACAGCTACTCTACCATTTTTGACAGTGCTAAAACATCCATCCAAAAGAAGGATAAAACAAGGCTCATAAGTGCACTAAAAGCTCTGAACGAAGGCATTGAGAATCAGGATGCTGAGGCTATCGCTGAAGCAATCGATATTGATGAAGTCATGAGATACATGGTAGTTCACAATTTTGTTGTAAACGGCGACAGCTATACAGGCAGCATGATCCACAACTTCTACCTCTACGAGGAAAATGGTGTATTGTCAATGATTCCCTGGGATTATAACCTCGCATACGGAACCTTCACTGCAAATGACGCAAGCGGCGCTGTAAACGATCCAATCGACACACCTCTCTCAGTAACCGAGGGCAGCAACGACAGACCTATGTTCACATGGATTACTTCCTGCGACGAGTACCTTGAAATGTACCACGAATATTATGCTGAGTTCCTCGAGCAATTCTACACAAGCGGCTATCTTACAGACCTCATCGATACTACTTACAACATGATCCGCGATTATGTAGATAAGGATCCTACTAAGTTCTGCACTACAGAGGAATTTGATAAAGCAGTTGAGACAATAAGATCTTTTGTCGAGCTTCGTTGCCAGAGCATACAGGGCCAGCTTGACGGGACCATCGGCTCAACCGATTCCGCCCAGGAAGCAGATTCCGAGGCACTTATTGATGCCTCCTCCATTACCCTTTCGGATATGGGCTGCATGGCAGGTGGCGGCGGTCCCGGCGGATCAGGTGGCCCGGGTGGCTCTTCCGATAACGACAATGCCGGCGGGTTCCCGGGTGGTTCTTCCGATAGCAACAGCACCGGCGGATTCCCGGGTGGTGGTCCTGACTTCCAAGGCATGTCAACGACTACCGTATCACCCACAGCATATATTTATCTGGCTGCTTGCTGCATAGCACTTATTGCAGCTATAGCAATAGCATTGACATATAGAGCAAGACGATAACATGATTCATAAATAAACTTCAGCCCCGTGTATATGAGTGAATAACTCATATATGCGGGGCTTTTTGAACTATTATTTCACACATACAACAAATTAATGTAATTTTGTACATCTATTTACATATAACCTAAGCTCCCGTGAATTTATACCAATGATTAAAAGGAATCGCAAGTAAAATGATGAGATTGTTGCATAAAAAATCCGGAAACCTACGAGATTTCCGGATTTTGATAGTTTATTTCATTTACTTTATTTTTGCACTCTTTGCCTTTGACCAATCTGAATAGAATCTGGCATTGTTATTTTCAACATAAGTTCTTACTCTGAAGTAATACTTCTTATGGCTCTTAAGCTTGCTTATTGTAACCTTCCTTTTGCTATTTCCTGCACTTTCAGTCTTTTCAGCCTTGGATGTTTTTGTTTTAACTTTCTTGTTAAATTTTTTGTCTGTTGAGTACTGGATCTGATAGCCGCTAACACCTGTAGTTTCCTTAAAGGTAACATCTGCCTTTTTCTTCTTTGAAGATTTCACTTTGGTTACTTTACTCGCTTCGATAGTAGATCCCTTTACAGAAAAAGAGTATTTTGTGTCTTTAGCATTTATTTTTATATAATACACACCAGGCACAAGGTATAATTCTCCTGTTCGATTAACACCTGACTCATCGTGATTTCCACCTTTTAGTGATAACTTTTCTTCAGTAAGATCGGAATTATAGATTTTTGCTTCAAATTGAGATGTCTCATAGGTTCCATAAATTGTAATATTAAATGTGTATTTCCCTTCCTTATCAATACTAAATCTATACCAATCTACCTGATCTGTACTTGTACCGGAATCTGTAACTACTGAGTTAATAACATATTCCTTCGGATTATCATAACTATCTTCATTTGTTTCAGATACTCCAAAACCATTAAAGCCTATTTGTATCTTATAATTCTGGTAACCATTGCCCTTATCTATATTTCTGACACCCTTTCCAGTAACTTCAATGTAGTAAGTTCCCGCTGATAAAACACGTTTATCGGATTCTGTCACAGGAGCATCTTCTTCTGTCCCGAAAATAGTTTGTACATGACACAAGATATCCGTGTTCCTCTCTTTACGAAGAAATGCGCTCACGCCATAACAATTCTTAAATGCAGCACTTAATGTAAACTCCCCATCTTCGGTCAAAACCACTTTGTAGAAGTGTGTTCCTTCATCAACAAGTGGTGTCCATGCTGTCCATTCCGAATTAGGCGTTAGTATAGTTGCAGTATCCTGTGTTTCACCTGCTGCCTTAGCCGTAAGTTTTGTCTCAGGAGCAAATGTGCTAAAAGATGCAACTGTCATAGACATTGCCAGAAGCAATGCTCCCGCTTTTTTTAGTAAACCACTTTTCTTCATCTTCATTTCCCTCTTTTCATTTTAATTCCAAGCATCCGCAAAAAGCGAATTTCTTGAACATTTTTCTTATGTTCTGTCCTCATACAACCTGTTAATTATATCACAACATAGTTTTATAGGTATCTAGCAACCTTGCTTTTCACTTCAAATTTATCGTAAGTTTTTCGCTGCCTCGACATCTGCACCTTCTACAATCTTAAGTTCTTTCTGGAAAAGCTGAACATACTCCTCTGCATAATCCGCAGCATCTTTAACATCATATAGCGTGTTTATTGATACTCTTCCACCAATTGCATGAACATAATATGTATCCGTTTCATCTCCGGGAAGTATTATGTAAAATTTTAATGTCTTTGATACTCCATACTTTTCATCAACAACAGCATCTTCACGTTGAAATACATAAATAAATCCGCCCTTTCGTATGACGGTTGATTTTGCCCTGTCTACATGATCAGTTTCCGAAAAAATCCCAAACACATCATCATCGGCAAAATCCTTAACTGCTCTTCCACTCTCATTATGATGATCAAAATAACCATCATGCTCAGATTTTACATTGATAGAGTGTACCCCATTTGAATTTATATTAGCTCCATCCAGGTTTGCAAAGCTCTTATATCCCGGAAGGACATCCTCACTATATATTTCACGACCAACACCTTTTAGAAGATTTTCTCTGTATTCAATGAGTTTCCTAGGTACCGGTGCCACAACTCCGTACCCAATTCCATTTTCTTCAATTGTTCCAATATGGACTTCAGTCGTATCGACAAGCCACTCTGGGTGAGGATCCTGTTTCTGCGCTTCAACCTCTGCTTCCTCTTCCGCTCTCTTCTTCATGTCTGCCTCATACTCAGACTGTATGGCATTTTGCATTTCATAAATTTCCTCTTCCCTGCCATCAGCCTTTGCCTCACTGATTATTGCATTGTACCCTTCTGCAAGACTCAGCGGACTCTCATCATACTTCTTTCCGCAGCCAGTGATGCAAATTGTAAGTAATGTGATTGTAAAAATAATTGTTTTCTTCATGCTTTTCTCCCTCCGTATTGTATTATGTTGTTCTATCTATAAGTACCGGCGAGTTTTGATTCGGTTTTATATTTTTGAAAAATCTTTCAAAAAATTTTTGCACAAAAAGAATCCGGAAATCTTTAAGAATATCTTAAGATTCCCGGATTGTGAAAGTTTATTTCAGTTTCATCCAAACTGGTACTTTTCCATCCTTTATTTTCTGTGTTAAACCTATTGCACTACTTTCTTCTTCGGACATTCCCGTTACATTATCCGTTTCTTCATTCGTTTCAGGATTTATTTCTACATCGTTAATGTATGTGTCATAATAATTTCCTTCTTTGTTAAGAAAACCGTTCTCCTTACCGTTGCTATATGCTCCGCCACTACCAGAAGATGAAATATAGCCGTACTCGTTCATTTCTATAGTGTATCTGCTCCATGCAATATTTGAATAAATAGTCTCCAGCCTTCCATCTATGTTTTTAATTACTATATATTCATTCCAGGGTTCAATATCCGGTACTGGACTAATTATATGAAGTGCCAATTCCGGGATTTCATCATCTCCACAATCTATATATGCATAATCGACTTCTTCCAGAATAACAAATTCTTCACCCCAGTCCTTTCGAAGATAACCAACTACTGCATCAATAAGCTCATCAAGATATAAATCCTGTTCATAATAGCTTGATAAATCAAGATAACTGACATCTCCCTTATTATTTCTCGAAGAAAAATGAACCGGAACCGAGTTTGCCAGGAATTTTTCATACAGTTCTTTATCATCTGTCTTCGCAGAATCTTCATTTTTGTTTGGATCATCCTCTGCTTCTTTGAACTCAGTAATAATAAGTCCGTCAAATATCTCAGGATTTCCACCACTTACAGCCTTTGCGATAAACGAAATAATATCATTACTATCGCTTGTTTCAAAATATGGTGATTCCCAACTATATTGACCATTTAAAATATAAGTCCCATCACCATTGTTCGTTATATCAAGATTTTTGAAAACAATATAATCTTCAGGAAAATCCACTTGTCCAAATACATTATCAGAATCTGGCGTAACACCATCATCATCGTAATCATAATCATCTGGTATTGTAATACCCAAAGAATTATAAAAATCTTTTATAAACTGAGCATCTAATTTGTCTGATTCTTTCCATGGAAAACCTGCTTTTCCTGCCGGATTTATATATAACGTTTCCACTGCATAATATCTTGCCCCCGTAACATAATCAGATTCAGGTAATCCGAATTGCAAAAAATACCCAACAGCATCAACAATCTGTATTTTTGCACTCTCAGACAGAACAATATCCTCTGCCTCTTTATTTTTTACTTCTTCATCCTCTAGTGCTTCTTTCAGAGCTTTTTCACTAGCTGAATCATCTTCCATGTCATTAGTTTGAGACTCCGCCACTTTCTCTGTATCATTATTCGGGTTTTCATCAGCATCTTGATTCGTTATCTCTTCTGAATCAACATCCCCTTCATCTTCAATAATCTCAGCTTCCTGCGAATTCTGTTTAACAGCATAATATGTCGCACCAGCCCCGGCGCCTACTCCCACCAGAATTGCCCCCGCTATGATCAATGTCTTAACACTTAGGGATAATCCTGCACCTGTAGCAGCTGCTGTTCCTGCCGCACCTGCAATACCAGAGCCTGCTGTTCCTGCCGCCGCACCTGAACCGACAGCTGCACCGGCACCTGAAGAAGCCACTGCAGCATTAGCTCCAACAGCAGATCCTGCCTCTGCCACCTTTACAGCTCCCGACACAGCCATTTTTGCTGACATACCTGCTCCTGCATTACCGAGCGCAATAGCTCCGGGTGTAAGGCCGACCTTTGCACAGCTTCCTACGTAGATGCCCTCTGCAGCTTTAGCTGAAAGCTTTGTATTCTCGGACATAAGCTTGATTGCATAGTACAATGTAGGAAGTGCAACAACATGAAGTCTGATACCGTCGCGTTTTTCCGTTCCTTCAACCTTATCCTTAAGGAATTTTCGGGCATAGTTCAGGCGGCTCTTAACCGTTCCTTCTGAACAGTCCTGCATCTGCGCAATTTCTCCGACTGAAAAACCGTCGAAATAATATGCGATGACAGCAGCCTTCTGAACCTCCGGAAGTTCACCTATAAATTCCTGAATAATCCTGCTTGTTTCCTTCTGGTCTGTCGATAATTCAGGCAGCGATGTAATGTCATTACTCTCAAGTGTCTCAAAGATATCCTTTCCTTCCTCATCAACATTTGGAAGCACATCCTTTTTCTTACGAAAAATTTTCATTCCCTGATTATGGCAGATTCCGTCCAACCATCCGAAAAGAGACTCCGCATTCTGCAGGCTCTTTATGTTCTTGTAGGCCTCAATATATACAATCTGTGTAAGGTCCTGCGCATCAGCTTCATCCTTCATGTATGCCTTTGCACGAAAATAAACATGATTGTATGTAGCAGAATATACCGCATTAAAGCCCTCTTCTTTTCCCTCAGCCATCTCCTCGATGGCTCTTTTCAACTTTTCATCCATTCTCCATATCTCCATTCAATATTTTTACTATAGTTGTCGAAACCGCTCTCCTCCTTTCCCTGGTTCTACTAATAAGTACCGGGAAAAAGATCTTCGGTTTTATAATCTTGAATTATTTTTTTATTTAATAACGATATATTTTACCATATTATCTTTCTATGTTTTTTCAGAAAACACACCTGGATATTTGCTCCTGAGCGTCGACAGATGAACATGAAAGTTTGTCCGTCTGCTCATACATTCGCAAAAATAAAGCTTACAACAAAAAAGGGACCACGCTCATTATAATCATTGATCATTAAAGCGAATGGTCCCTTTTTACTGGTACACTCCATTTTGTTTTCTTAACTATTTTTGATTGTTTTTCAGCCTTTCAATCTCCGATTGAAGATCTGCGATGGTTTTCGTCATATTGGATATAGTCGCTTTGTCATTAGCAATAGTATCATTGGCAGCATCAAGCTGTTCCTGGAGTTCATCTATCATATATTTAATGGTATTGCGGTCAAGAATCTGCAACTCTTTTGAAAACATATTCATCATCCTCTCTATGTTGGAACACATATCATACAGATCCTGATATAGTGGCTTGAAATAAGGATACTGTATGATAAGTCTGACTATGTATTCAGGTTCATCGCAGCCAAGAAAAGTCAGCCACGCCTCAAGCTCACTATTTATACCTTTATTATGTAGATGATTAAAAAAATATCAATACACTACTCTTCTGTTGATTGTTTTCTCAATTATTTGATAATTTATATTCTTTATTTTACGAAATTTCCACGAATATTTCTTGATTGGCAACAAGCACGTCGATTATGTATAATTTGTTGCCATATCATCATTTATCTGACAACAAATGATTTACAAGTGTTCACTTTTGTTGTCTATTATCTTGAGAAGCTTTGTTCTATATTTTCAGAACCTCAAATAAGACAACAAATCCTCTTATGACAAGTATACTTGTTGCTAAGCAGGCAACAAATATGAACCAAATCAATTATTTATTGCTTTTTTGCTATTTTTCTCATTTTATCAATATTTCATTGATGTTATTACGTTTATTTATCCCAAAAACAAGCTCTGCTCCAACATTATGCCAAGCTTTGAATCAAACTCTAAAAAAACAAGCCCATAAGGTATCAGTGATATTTTTCTATAAAAACAAACTCCCTAAGATACCAGTGAATTCTTCATAAAAAACAGGCGCCCATAAGGCGCCCATGAAATTCCAGAAATCCTTGAAATCATAGAGTAAACTACATTAAATATCATCTATGTATATAAAGCCTTGTAGGTTCAGGTTCTCCGTCCCCCTGTGCCATGCAAAAGAACTCCCACCCATATCTTTCATAAAATCCAACATGATCTGTAACAAGATAAATCGGAGTGATTCCCTTGGACTTCATATCATCCACCACCTTATTTAACAGTTTTCCGGATATTCCCTGGCAGCGGTATGCTTCCTCAGTGTAAACCGCGCATACATTGGGAGTAAGATCCTTCCTATCATGAAAATCATTGTCTATGACTCCAAGGCCTGCAACAATTTTACCTTTATCAACGCCTCCGACAATTTTGCCTTCTTCAAAATCACCAACAACTTTTTCTTCGTCAGGATCTCCAACAATTTTGCCTTCATCTCCGCCTCCGACAATCTTGCCTTCGCCAAGACCTTCTACGTTTTTATCTTCGTCAAGGCACAGGTACCAGCCATATTCCTTGGCGCCATCAATATAGGCATCAATACACTCCTTATATGCTTCAGTTGGTACTCCCCATTTTTCATGAAACCAATTCGTTGCTGCTTCCTTTAATTCCGGCTTTTCTCTCAAATTATAATAACTATATTCACTCATATTTTTATCTCTACTTCCCAGTTTACTTAAACTATCGCTTCAACTATCTAATAGCATTCCGTTATAGTCCACTCTTTTGCTTTCTCGTAATCATCCAAAAATCTTACGATAGCTCCGCTTCGATTATGAATTGCATTGAAAATTTTATGATGATCCTTGCTCACACCTACAAATGCAATTTTCCTAAGTCTCTTATTACCACTATTAAGGCCATCTACAATCACACTTTCTATAGCTTCTGTTATCACGGTTTCATCAAGGTTAACGATCATAAAGGATGAAACAGAAGGTCTCATCAATTTGGGAAGATCCCCTTTAAACTTATCAATCACTTCCTGCTCATAGGTGCCCATTCCATCGAGATGCTCACACCATATGGTACCGCCATTATAATTTAGTTCGAAAGATTTCTTATTTATTGCCACCTGAATATCATCAGAGGCTTTAGATCTGTTCGAAAACATCTTCATATTTCTCAGCCCTTATCACTCTGAAATTCTTCTCTATCTCGTTTGTCCAAAGATCTATCTCGCCTTCAATTTCAGAAATCTCAGGAAGAATAAATCCCCAAACCTCGCACCCGGTTCTTTTGAGTTCCGGGAGGAAGTATGTGAATCCCCACTCTACATCTTCCTTCACATCTTCGAATCCATTTCTTGCATCAACAATAAAAATGCTTCCTTTGTGTGACCTGAGCATTTCAAGGGATGCCATAACCGGCTTTCGATAATCATCAAAATGTGCCTCTTTTTTCCAAACATGAAAAACCACATTATCTTTTTCTATGTATTCAATTTTGGCGTAATCACTTTCAAACTTGTCTGTATCTTTAAGAGACATATATTCCTCCTCCGCTTAGATGATCTTACGAAATGTGAACCGATTCTCGCGTGCCGCAATGATATTAAAAATCTTGTTATGAAGTGCAAACAGAATCATGAACCATCACCCCTTATTCCTAAGAAAAAAATATCACAAAACAAAAAAACAGGCCTTATCCTACACTGATAAAGACCTGTTTTTCACTTGATCATCCATCCTCCGGGCTTATCAAGAAAATGGATCACTAACCTCGTCCCTTAGGACCATTCCGAGTCTTATAGGGCCATCGGAACCACCTTTTTCTCGATGAATTCAACTCTGTCGAAAATTCTCGGCTTAAATGTTCCGGTCATTCCAACGGACAAATTCTGTTCTTTGTTCACATAAATAATGTTCCCGCTATCGCCTATCGCAGCGTAGACCTCTCTTTCCTGAATAGGCTTGTACCACAGATAGCCGTATTCCATGAAGCCGAATCTCTCGCCAAGCTTCAAATACGGAGTGGTCATCTGCCTTATCCATTCCGATGAAACTATCTGATTGCCTTTATATTTTCCTTCGTTAAGGACCATGGACCCAATTTTTGCGAGGTCCTTTCCGGAAGCACAAAGCCCCCAGCCTGCAGTAACTGTGTCCTGCGGATCAGAGTACCACTCATTCTTACGTGGACCCTTATTCATGAAAAAATCAAACTGGTCCTCTTTACTGCTTTCTCCATGAATGGTGTGCTCAGGGATTCCCAGTGGAATAAACAGATTCCTGTTGGCGAAATCTATGCACTTTTCTCCCGTTGCCCGCTCTATGATTCCGGCCAGGATCTGGATTCCAAGGGTTGCATATCTGAATTCTCCGGTTATTCCGTTTCGGCCTCCGAGGAAATCCAGTGCTGCCTTTGTCCAGTCGTTTGAAGTACATACCTTTGTCCACGGTTCTGACTTACCCTTATATGGAGCGGTCATGGTAAGAAGATGTCTTATCGTGACATCGTATATCGTCTTTTCACCACGCTTGACCTGATAATCAGGGAAGAAAGACATGACCTTTTCGTCGATGCTCTTAAGTGCACCCTTATCAACCGCAATACCCGCAAGTATTGCCATGACACCCTTTGTAACTGAATTGACATTGACGGCGTCTTCCGAACTAAATCCGCGCCAGCAATCCTCATATATCAGTTCTTCACCTCGCATCATGCAGATCTGGCATATGTTACTCTCATTTCCTTTGCTCTCAGATATGAACCTATGCAATTCTTCTTTATTCAAATTTAGCCTCCTCTTAGAAAGATTTGGACGTCCTAAGAAAAGGCTAAATGAATTAAAAATTGTTTTCAAGAAAAATCTTAAAATGTTTTCATCAAAATAAATCGAATAATTTATTCCTCGACAAACATTCCTGTAAGCTGTGGCACATTAAACCTGTTTATGAACAAATCGCATTTACACAGGAAGGTATAAAAAGCATGACGGCCTTCTCCTGCGAATGATTCATAATTTGCCTGCCCTTTTGAAAAGATGATGTCTGCACTGTCCACAGCATTCTTTGCTTCCTCTGAGAGCCTTGAATATACTGTGCCGGCGATTTGTGCGCCATTGGTAATAATATCTCCAGCTTTGTCAAGACCCACGTACAAAGCATCTTCCATGGTTGCATCATTAGATACCTCTCCGCCTCTGACCATGATCTTTACGGAAATCTGAGGATATCTTTTCTTTAGCTGTTCAAGCATCAGTTTATCCAAAACGATCTCACCGCAATTATCCGTCAAAAGCAGAAAGCTTTTCGCTTTGGAGCATTTATCACAAAAAGACTCGTAAATCTGCTGCTCATCATCACGCATTTTCGTATCATCAAAGAGCTGTAAAAATGTTTCTGTATCAACATGATTCAATGCTGCAAAATCTATGTAGTTTCCTATCCTGCACATAACTATGCTTGTAGCCAGAGGATCTTCGCTGTCTTCAATCTCTTTTCGCAGTTTGTCCTCCATGGAAAGAACCAAATCGTTATACTCTTTTTTTATGTCACTAAAATCCGGCAACGGTCCGAAATATTTCTCATGTATTTCATTGAACAAAAGTACAAGCTCAGGACTTGTGATATTTTCAGGCCTATTGTCCAACACAGCCTTTATTTCTGAGAGATAATCCTTATTATCTGTTTTCTTTAATTGCTTGTCATACATGCATTTTGCACAGCTATCGTTAAACCTCATAACTCCTCCGAGACGGCATGCTTTCTAAACTTCTAAGCCCTTGGATTCAGCGGTAAATATCTCTTTTGACACATCCAAAGTCCTTGCCGTCTTCATATTATATTTCTAATTTCTTCTTTGAAAAGCTTCAAGATCCGCCGTCATCTTTTCCGCCGTCTTTCTATCTAAAATCCACCTGATCAGATTAACCAATATAAACACAATGATTACACTGACCGCTACTGACGCAGCCTGAAATGCCATATCAACAGTAAGGGGCCTGCCTCCGAACATTATCACCAGAAGAGCTACTACGATCAGCAGCAGCTGAATCACCTCTCTGATGATAGTCTGAGCAATTGACATCTCCTTTGTGGTTCTCATGCAAAGCCCGGGAATACTGGTTATAGCCCCATAGATAAGGGGATAAGCAAAGGCCTCATAGCCAAACTTCTGATCCGGTTTTAGAACTCCGCCAAGCACAAACATAGCCACATTTATATGTGTTACTATTATGAAAAAATTCCTGAATGCATCAACCACGCGCTCTTTCATTCTGCTTCCCCTTTAAGTTTCTTTTTTACATCCGGCACATACTTCCTGGAAATTATCACTTTTTCTCCATTTGCAAGCATGCACATAAATCTGCCGTTAAGCGCCGGCTTTATTGATGAAACCTTCATAAGATTTACTACAACGGATTTGGAGATGCGCGCAAACTCTCTTTCAGAAAGAATGCTCTCAAACTCGTAAAGGCGCTTTCTGGCCTCATAGCAATCTTTTTTCATATAGATAAAAGTCTTATCATCCACTGCTTCAATGTAATAAATATCAGTGATGGGAAGCTGATAGTGCTTCTCTTCCAGCACCGCTTCAATGCTGCCCTCTCTCGCCTTTACAAACCTGACGATATCCTGCACCCTGCTATCTGTCTTGTAGCAACCTATCTCTACATATTCAGTATTGGTCTCATCAATTTTTTGAATTCTAACGTCCATTATCAGTAGCTTTCCTGTACAGTAAATGTACCTTCTCCCTTTAAGTAGCAGTTGAAGAAATCACGTACCAGCGAGTTTGTTATGTCTATGCAATAGCCTGAATCCACAGATCCTTTTCCAAGTAAGCCTGCAAGGAATGGGGAAAAAAGCGGCAGATCAGTATAGTCCATATGCTCAGAGCCGGCAACATAAGTTTCAAAGCCTTCATCCGCATTATTCAGTATAACATTGTTCGCATAGGAGTAGGACAGTTTTCCTGCCTCTGCTGCCTCCAAATGGTGGGGTTCATTGGTGATGCAAAGCAAAGGAGTTGTATATCTCTCTTCATTTATAACAGGCATTCCGTTTTCAACGCCTATCTCTTCGCCGAGCATTGTGCCATCAAGGTCAACAACAGCACCAACATCTTCTCTTCTTCCAACTGTAACTGCGGTTGCGCCGCCAAGTGAATGACCGATAAGTCCGATCTTTGAAGTATCTATAAGTGATACTGCTTCCTTGATCTCTGCTTCTTTACCACTTGCAAAGCACCAGCTGTCTCCATAGTTTCCGGATGCGCCTTCTTTTAATGTATCAACCACAAAGTTCATATCATCCATGCGAAGCTTCATCCATTCTGATGTAACCTCGTAGATTTCCTCTTCTGTATAATGTGCGTCAGGATCATTTCCAACGCTCATTGCAGTCTGAACAAATGTCTGATCAACTGTGATCAGTTTTCCATCTGAATCCTTGGTGTAGAAGGAGTGATAAGGATGATCAAGGCTAACTACAACGTATCCATTACTTGCAAGTTCCATGTATGTTGAGGTGTTGCTCTGATAGTAACCAAATGCTCCATGAGAGAAAACAATAAGCGGAAGTGTGTGCATGCTCTCTTCTCCGTTTTCATTTATGTAGTTCTCAGGATAATAAAAATGCACCGGAACTTCGCGATAGGATCCATCTGTCTCAAAAGTCTCAACCCTTGATGAATCAATAAGAATTGCCTCTTTCTGTGCCACTTCATATTTTCCTGTTAATGGTCTTCCGTTGTAATCCGTAAAAATGAAGGCCGGAATCAGACTCATTATGAAAAGAACTGCACTTAATACTGCGCTAAAGAAAATAGCAACCTTACTCTTTTTGTTTTCATTTTTCCTAGTCAAAAGTGCAATAATTCCGGCAACTACAATTCTGATGATCAGGATGATGAAAAGCCCTTTAAATCTGAATGAAAAATCAATTCCGGGTAATAAGATCATTGCAAGATATATAAGGAGCTGTGCTGAATTTTCAACAATCCTGCTTACAGACCACTCCTTTTTAACAGGATTCTTTGTAGCCTCGAACACTACGAATCCTATCTCGGTAATCATAAGTACTGCGAATAAAAAAATAGTCATGTTATATCCCCTTTCGTTTTTAACTATACTGAATATAAATCATGACTGTGAATCAAACAATGAATTGTCCGGTAAGATACATTTATCCAAGGTAAGATGCAGAACAAAGAGTCGCTCGCGACTCTTTGCGCGCTGGTGCGCGCAAGCTTTAGCTTGCAAAATTCATCTGCGCACCAGTCGCATCCTTAGCGGAGCGCTTTTTATTCAAGAGGAAATCCAAAGGAATTTCCTCTTGAATAAAAAAGGATTTCGACTGGAAAATCCAACGGAACCGGTTGCATAACAGAAAACAGGGCAGCCTTACGGCCGCCCTGCAATGTAAAACTTGTGAATTACTTTTTCTTCTTTTTGAACTTAAAGTTTGCATTCTTAAGTCCGCCTTTAGTCAGCTTCTTTACATTAGCATCAAAGGTTTTCCTATCCTTAGCCATTAGTGTAACCTTAACCTTAGAATTAACTCCCTTGAATGCTCCCTTCGCAACACTCTTCAAGTTATTGGCATTAATCTTCAGTGTCTTAAGATTCTTACAGCCTTTGAAAGCATTCTTCTGAATAGTTTCTATCTTAGACCCTGAGAGATTTACTGTCTTAAGCTTGGAAGCACCCTGGAATGCACTTGATTCAATCTTGGTTACGTTCTTACCAACTGTAATCTGCGTAATTTTCTTGTTGTTCTTAAATGCATCAGCAGATACAGATGTAACAGGGTATGTAACTCCATTAATCGTCACAACATCAGGTACTGTAATCTTAGATGCCTTTGTATTGTTAGATGATGTAAACTGAACTCCACCATCAGCAGTTACTGTATAGGTAGCTCCTGTCCTTGTGTCAGTAAGAGTCTGGCCCTGAGTCTGCTGATTCTGGTTACCGTCTGCAGGATTGGTTGCAGGGGTTGTCTCAGGAGTTGTTTCAGAAGGTGTTACAGGAACCGATGTCGAAGCATTCGAAGGATCAGGTGTCTCTTCGTATTCATCGTAATCGTCATCTTCATCGTCATAGTAATCATCATCCTCATTGTACTCGGTTACCCTTACTACGCATGTGTCTGTCTTGCCACCGTATGTACAGGTTATTGTAGCTTCCCCGACTCCAACAGGCTTTATTTTTATAGATCCAGAATAATCAGGTCCCACTGTATAGTAATCATCATCATAATCGTCATCCTCCCCATAAGTTATTTTTTGATTATAGGGAACCAGCTCTACAGCATCGCCTTCAACGCTCCATTCTGCCTTGTATAAGATGTTACCGGAATAACTACTATATCCGGCGTAAGCTGTCAGAGTATTATATCTTCTGCCAAGATACATATTCATGTAGTTGCTGCTAAGCGTAATTTTGTCCAGAGCACTAACTGTAAATGTTGCAGGATAGCTTGTAGTCAGCGTAGTATCAGCATCAAGCTGATAGCTTGCATTAATCTTTACTGTACCGGACTCCTTTGCGTAGATATAGAAGGATCCGGAACTATCCTTTCTAAATATCTCAACCTTATCTTCGCCTTCCTCAAAAGTGAACTTAACCTTACTGTAATCCACATTTTTATTCGGATGAACATCTAAAGACAGATATGAGTATGTGCCCTCACTAATTGTTCCACTTGCATATATACTAATGGATGGCCCATATACTGTGATATCCATTGCACCCATGCGTTTTCCATCAGATACAGTTACCATAGCATGTCCTTCCTTCATCGGATAGAGCTTGCCGTCACTTGTCACGTTAAGTACATCTGTATCACTGCTGGTCCATGTAAGTTCAGAATCATATGCCTCATCTTCATAATAAGTGTACGATCCCCTTGAATTAAGGTAATAAACTGAAGGCTTTGTATATGATTCTCCCTCATAAAGGATACTATTTGTGGAAATATAGAGCTCCTGAGTTTTTGGCTGTATTCCTGATGTATCAACTGTTAAATTCGGAGTATCTTTAAGTGTCCCATCTGCATTCCTTACAGTAACATCTACCTCAAGAGATTTTATATCTCTCTTAGCAAGAGCGTAGGTTCTTCTGGGAATCTCAAAGTATCCATAAACCTTTTCTCCGGGTCTTATCTTGGCATTTTGTCCGCCATCCTCTGTATACCAGTTAATATTATCAAGAACATCTACTCCATTGATCTTCTCAACATTAAGGCTCACATCCATAGCCTCAGAAGATTTATTCTCAACAAATACAGTCACATCAGCTGAATCACCATATTTTATTACGGTAGAATTGTATGCTGTGTTGGTGAACTCTGAAATTGAAGTTGCTGTGATGCTCAGATCATTATTATTAACAATTTCCTTTTCACCACCTTTTACTCTCTCATATGTGATTCCATTCTGGCTGGAAATCGTGAAATCGTGATTGGCATTTCCTATTGTAAGCGCAACTTTAATCTCATCAATATTCATTGTTCCCAGCTGTGCAAAAGCTCTGGGATAAATAGAAAGTGTAAATTTCTGCTTTCCATTTGCATAAACATCAATGTATTGAGATGCACCAACATTATAGTAGTAGTTTAAATATGAATTATTATAGAACTTAAGTCCGTTTATACTTGTAATATTTAATGAACCTGACTGATACTTAGCCTCTTTATTATCAAACAAGAATTCCAGATTGTAATTACCATTACTATAGTAACCTCTTTCGAGAGTGACCTCCATGTCATCGCCGGAATATACTACTCTATTGGAATCAGGAATATTCAGAATAGGACCGTTGCTGGCTGCTTTCTGTACTTCCTCTTCTTCCGTTTTTTCCTCATCATCTTCCTGGGGCTTATCCTTCTGCGGCTCAAGGACCTCGATTTCACAGGTTTTTGTTATATCTCCCAGCGTCATCGTGATTGTTGTTTTTCCAACCTTCTTGGCACGTATTCTTATTTTGTTAATTTCATAATCATCATCATCATCATAATCCTCATAAGCTCTTGTGATGATCTCAGCAACAGAACTATCTGCAATAGTCCATGTCGGATTAGCTAAAATTGAGCCACTTGAATAGTTACTGTAAACACGTAGAGCTCTAGTTGTAGAGTAATCATCATAATCATCCTCTGTGCTTGTCTCGGGATCAAGATAGTACAAAGTGAGCTTATCACTTGAAAGTCGAATGCCTGCGCTTGTAAGCTTTTTAACCTTTACAAACTGGGAAGCTTTTATTTTTACCCCTGCACCTGTCGTATAGGTTGCTTCAACCTCTGCAACGCCTTCTTTTTTTCCTATCAGGTAATTCCCCTGTATCTCGAGGATATCCTCATTTTTGCTCGTAATTTCTAAATCAGGCTCATCCTCATATGGATCAGGTGTAAGTGTATATGAGAAATACTTCCTGGTTCCAACATAAATATCCTTAGTGCTAATGGTCATAACAGGATCTTTTACCTGAACTACCGTGGAAGCCACTGTACCGTTATACTCGGCTTTGATGACAGTAGTACCTGCATCAACCATTGTAAGGCGACCATCTTCTATTTTAGCTACATCCTCCTCACTTGATGTCCAGGTAACTTCACTATTAGGCATATAGGAGCTTCCTATTAACATCTGATAAGTGACCTCATCACTACCGTAGTAAACAACACTATTGCCGGTAATTGATGCATATGAATATATGGGGCTTTGAGGATTCCCTTTTGTAAGCTTTGCTAATTTCTCAGTGCTTATTGTCGTCTCAGCCAGGGCTTCAAAATTGCCCAGTTTATTTATCACAATTTTCAGATTAGATTCTTTAAGTACATCTTTCCAATAATCGCCTTCATTAATACCCTCATCCTGAATATTTCCGGTTAGAATAAAATTCTTATGTATCCCCGTGCTATTCAAGGCACCACTGTAATATACTCTTGTTTGTTCGGGATTAGATATCGTAATTGATATGTTATCATCAATTTCATTTTGTGCCTCACCATAAAGATAAGATGAAGCGTAGTTATTTGAATATGACTCATCGTATGAATTAAGATTGATTTTCAAAGAGCCTTTATCTGTATCCACTTTTATCTGACAAACAGCTTCATCTGAAAAAACGGATTGAGCCTGTGACTCCTCAGTAATAAGCTTATAATTGAAACCACCTACTGCATTGGTAGTGATTTCTTGTCCACCAATATTCTTAACCTTGAACCATCCTGAAATCTGTTCGATCTTATTTATTTTAAGAAAGTCAAAAGTCGCAGTTGAAACAACCGCATATCTGGTCACAGATGTCTTAGGATTAATTCTTACAAAATGACTCAGCGTCTCACTAGTTGCAGATGCCGTATTTGAAAATACATTATTTCTATCAAGCAGATCAATTCCTATATAACGATTATTAATTTTCTTGGCATACATCTGGACATAGATTGGCTGATTTGTGTTGTTCTTAAGCTCAACCTCTGCATTGTATCCGGTCTCGTTATATCCGCCTGAAGCATTATCCAGATGTGTACTAAGCACAGTTGCCGTAAGTACATCGTTATTAACCAAAACTACGTCCTTATTGTCCCTAACCTTAGCAGAAGCTCTCATTGCCACAAATGGCATAAAAAGAGTTATAATCAGTAATGGAAGAATTACTGCAAAAGTTAGGCGTCTGTTACCAAGCCTCATAGAAACCTCCTTGTTATTGAATACACGTAACACTTTCTTATCAAAATTGAGCACCTCTTTCGGAGACTCACTAAGTCGATAATATTCCAATCATATTCAAAATACAATAATGCATATTATTAAATTTTTATGATTATGTTTTAAAGATAATTTTTGCGCGAAAAAAAAGACTACCAGCCATCATAACCGGTAGTCTTTCTTAATTATTCTTATTTAACTTGTTGTCAGATAAGTGTCCACTTAACGCCTTCGCGTGTGTCCTTGATCTCAACACCCTTGGCAAGGAGTTCATCTCTTATAGCATCAGCTGTTGCAAAGTCCTTTGCCTTCTTAGCTGCTGCTCTTCTCTCGATAGCGTCCTTGATGTAAACTTCAAGCTCAGGATCGATGTCTGCAGAGTCATCTGCAAGTGCATGTCCGATGAGGTCCAAAGAAAGAACCTTGTCAAAGCTATCTACAAGTGCAAGCTTTGTAGCTGCATTTGTGTCAGCCTTAAGTACATCGTAAAGAAGTGTTATAGCCATTGAAGTGTTGAGGTCGTTTGAAACCGCATCCGCGAATTTATCCTCAAACTCCTTCTTCACATTCTGATCTACGTCTGCGCTGTTTCTGATTGCTTCAAGAACCTGTGCAACATCTGTAGCTTCTGCTGCCTCTGAGGCCTTATCCTGCTTGCATTTCTCTGAGAGTGCCTTCAATGTTTCATCAGAAGCGATGAGTGCCTCAACCTTCTTAACAAGGTTGTTGTAGGCTGTCACTGTGTTATCAAGAACCTCGAAGGAAAACTCGAGGGGCTTTCTGTAATGTGACTGGAGGCAGAAGAATCTGTAAACAAGGGGATCATAGCCCTTCTCCTGAAGTACGGAAACTGTGAGAACCGCACCCTTGGACTTACTCATTTTTCCTGCTCTGTCATTTAAGTGATTGGAGTGGAACCAGTATTTGCACCACTCGTGACCAAGGTAGCTCTCGGACTGAGCAATCTCATTGGTGTGGTGAGGGAAAATGTTATCAACACCACCACAGTGGATATCGATGAACTCACCAAGGTGCTTCATGGAAATGCATGAGCACTCGATGTGCCAGCCGGGATAACCAACACCCCAGGGGCTGTCCCACTTAAGAGCCTGGTCCTCAAACTTGGACTTTGTAAACCAAAGAACGAAGTCTGTCTTGTTCTTCTTGGCTGTATCCTCTTCAACGTCATCGCGGACACCGACTGCAAGCTGCTCCTTCTCGATAGCAGATGAAAATACATAGTAATCCTCAAGCTTGCTGGTATCGAAGTAAACGTTACCACCGGCAACGTATGCATAGCCCTTTTCAAGAAGAGTCTCAACCATGTGGATGAACTCAGGAATGCAGTTGGTTGCAGGCTCGATGACATCGGGGCGCTTATTGCCGACAGCATCGAAATCCTTGAAGAATGCCTTGGTATAGAAATCAGCGATCTCCATTACTGTCTTGTGCTCGCGCTTTGCGCCTGCAAGCATCTTGTCCTCACCTGTGTCAGCATCTGATGAAAGGTGGCCGACATCAGTGATGTTCATTACGCGCTTTACATCGTAGCCACAATATTCAAGTGCCTTGATGAGTGCGTCCTGCATGATATATGTACGGATATTACCGATATGTGCAAAATGGTAAACTGTGGGGCCGCAGGTATACATTGAAACCTTGCCGTCCTCTCTGGGGATGAACTCCTCCACATCTCTTTTAAGAGTGTTATAAAAGCTGAATTTATGTGCCATCTCTAGACTGCTCCTTAAAATCAAAAACTATATCATTCGACATTATATCAAAAAATCTAATGTTTTAACAAGATTCACAAAAGCTAAAAACTTGTTATAAACACTTTTTAAAAAGATGCATCTTCGAGAATCCTGCACTCTCAAAGATGCATCTGAAATCATTTATTGTAGCTTAGGTTTATCACTTGCTTGAGATTATTTTAATAAGTTTTTTCTTAGTTTTTCCCTTGACGCCGTTTATTTTAACGCTTGCATCCTTGCTAAGCTTGCCGAAAGCTCCCTTTCCTACTGAAAGAGATTTATTTGCCTTAACTGTAACCTTCTTTAGCTTCTTACAATTATAGAAGGCTTTGCTTTCGATCCTGGTGACATTTGATCCTATTGTAAGTGACGCGAGCTTCTTGTTGCCCTTTGCAGCATTCTTTGCAATTGAGGTTACAGGATATTCAACTCCATTCACTGTTACTACATTTATAGTAGCCCTCTTAACTGCGTCTATCTTTGCCACTGTAGCTTTTCCGTCAACGCCGATTTTGTAAGTAACTCCGTTTTCACTATAGGATATTGGAGTATTCTGCGTGTTAACAGTTACGGGTGTTGTAGCTGCAGAGGTTCCGTTTTCTGTGCTGCTGTTGCCACTATCAGAGCCGCCATTGTTGCTACCAGAACCACCGTTATCGTTGCCTGCTCCGCCATTGTCAGAGCCGCCATTACCGTTATCGCTAGCAGAACCGCCATTGTCGGAACCGCCGTTATCGTTGCCAGAACCACCATTATCACTACCGGAGCCGCCATTGTCTGAACTGCCGTTACCGGAACCACCATTATCACTACCTGAACCGCCGGATTCTCCACTATCGGAACCACCGTTTCCACCGCCGGATTCTCCACTATCGGAGCCACCGCCAGGTTCATCTCCACTACCATGCTCATCTCCGGGCTCTTCCTCAGCCGGAGGCTGATTATCAAAGCCGACATAATTCTTTCCAACCTTCTTACACTTCAGGTAGTTGAGACCATTTTCATCGGCGTACATGGTGTCTTCTAACGAGGTCAAGGTTCCATATTCATAGCATCCATAATTGAACCTGATTGCAAAAACATATTTAACCCCGGGCTTAAGACCAAAAATTCTGGCATTTGTATATTTTGAGTCTATACAGATTGATGCATAGTCTCTCGAATATGCCATCGATCTTGCAGCCAGATAGCAGTTCTTCAATTCCTTCTCTGTATACCTGGTCGGAAGTTCGCAATAACCTATAGCTGTTTGATATCCACCGGTTGTAAGTAATTTTGCGAAGCGCTCCTTGAAATAATCCTGAGCAAAGAATTTCTCTAAGGTTTTGCTCCAGTCAAGATATGCTTCACTTCCTTTTCTTGTCAGGGCTACGTTGTACATATCCGCATTTTTGGTAAATTTCTCTATGCCCTTACGAAGATCATAAGTACCCTTTTCTCCCTCTGTTACAATGCCGCGTTTATATGCGTACATCTTTTTATAGGATAAAGTTCCTTTTTTGAAGCTGCAGAGCATCATTACAAGATAAGATTTATCAGGATCAAGTTCTGTAAAAGTATACGTCTTATCTTTAGGATCGACTTTGATTAACCTTGCATCTACCTTTTTTACAGCCTCGCGTACATTCGGTCCGAAATTTTTCAGTGCTCCAAATTGCCGCTCGTCAGCTTCTTTGTCATAATTCGCCTCCTCAACACAAGCGAGGTAGATTTTCTTCTCATTATTTGGTCCACTTACTACTGCACCGCTGTCATCCTGCTTTGACCAGTCTACTGTGATAGTATCAGTCATGGCTTCTGCAGAAAATTGAAAACTACTGGATCTATAAATCGGATAGATCTCTACACTATCATCGAGATCTTTTCTAGTGTTTTTTTCATGCGATTCCTCTATAGGTGCAAAAACTGCGGAATCATCGTAACTCTCTGTAGTAACATCCGGCAAAACCGAATAGATGCTTTTGATTGTCTGATAGTTTTTCCCTTCTTTTACAAAGGTACTCTGAACGACAATTGATGTAACAAAGGTATAAGAATGCTTTGTGGAAAGTCCGCGTACAGTATAATTCCCCTGATTATAATGGAACCTATACTCCCCACTTCCCGCCATCGCTTTCGCATCTTTAAGAGCAGCTTCCTTACCCTCTGCCTGATCCGCAAAGCCAAGATATGCAGAATGCAGTTCAACGCGCTTTGCACCCTCAGCCAAGGATTCCTCTTTAATCTTCTTGATCAGCGGCCTGATATCTACCTGCGCCGTAGTTCCCGTAACACCTAAAACCTTCATGCTTCCTGCAGTAGAAGCTCCACCCGTATATGCTTCCTCAAGCGTGAAGGATTTGCTTCCTTTGGCCAGACTGCCTGATTTTTTCTTATATTCGTAATCAAACGAAACAGTTACATAATAGCCGGTATTTGGCTCAAGATTTTTGATCGTATGCTGTTTTTTATCAAAATCAACACTTACACGTTGTACTTTACTGAATTCATTTATTTTATAAGGCAGCTTCATGAAGCCAATTGTTGGTTTTTTTATCTTCCATGACTTAGCACCGGCATCCTGCCATTCTTCGATCATCTTTTCTACGCCGCAGCTCCAGTCAACAGTCATTGCCGTATCCGTTGCATCTGCCACAAAAAGTTCTCTGTTTGTGCTCTTTGGCTTTGGAGGGAGCGTTGGTTCACCGGGGTCTGTAGGATCCTTTTGATCATCAGATTCCTCAGAACCTTCCGGCCATGGAACATCACTAATCTCAGGGTCAGGATCCTCGTTAGCATCCTCAGGATCAGGATCATAAATATCAGTACACGCAGGACCAATTAAAATAACAGGCTCAGAGTTAGCATATTTATTTAAATTGCTGGTTAATACCTTAACCTTTATTTTTGTTTCATATTCACGTGCAGTAATAGTATCGTAATTCGTGTCGGAGCAATAAGTGCCTTGGTATCCGGTAGCCTCGATCAAATGAGCACGGTTTACATCCGACCAGGTAATCCAGTAGCATTTTTCTCCGTTCTTCTTTTTTACCTTGAGAGTTAAATCCTGAGGCTGTGGCATACGCTCGGTTATTGTTGTCGAATAGCTTGATATCACACAACCCGGCTCATTCTTATACGACTCTATCGAACCATATTCCTTCATCTTATTAAGTGAACCAATGACATAAAGCGTATATGTTCCAAGGTAATTAAAACCGTGATCTATTTCTGTGCTTGTTCCAGTGATCGTTTGAGCTATGTCCTGGTAACCGTTATAACCGGAAAAGATAAGTCTCTCTGTCCCGGTATCATCCTTGCAGACGAGCAAAACAGAATAATATCCCGGTGTTCTTGCCGTGAAAACATATCCGTCACCTTTAAAACCAAGATTCTCTGCAGGAATCATTGTTTCCGCTCTGGTAATTATGGATGAGCACCCAAATAAGACGATCATGCACATCAAATATGCGATGACCAAAAACAGATTGTTTTTGATTTTCCCCATTTTACTTTCCCCTAAAACTTTCTCCTTAAATACTACTGTCCCCTCAGAAGATGATTATAACACAGACCACCTCTTTCCAGACAGCATAAATGGTACATTTTGTGGCAATGAACCCTGCAATTTGGTAAAATGATTTCCATGAGCAAAAATAATAATACCGAAACGAAAAATGAATCTATATTTCTAAGTGATCAGCTTATGACAACTGCCTGCGCGCTAGTTGTTGTAACCAGTATCATTTGTCTTGTTTTTATTCCAAACGAGGGTGATTCCTTTAACAATTTTGAAATCCTGATTAAGCTATCGACGACCATAGCTATGTATCTGGCATATCGCAATTACAGCTGGGATGTGGCAAAAGGACTAATGGGCGGAGTTCTGTTCTGTATCATGTATCAGGAGGCTTATCTGGTTCTTGGAAAACTGTGGGGCGAGGAGGACTTTGATACTTACCTCATAGTTGGAGTTCAGGGTAGTATTTATCTGGCTGCTGCCGGAATGTCGTTTCTTATGACGATCATCATAACCCTCAATCATTTTCTGATAAATTATGCAAGGCACGGGAATCCTGAAAATGTCATACTAAACCGCATGGCTATCAGCTTTAAATTTGTTGTATATCTTTTGCTTCTCATTGCAAACAGCAAGCTTGGATTTACACGAATGTTACTGTGGAAAAATGCATTCCAATACCTGAATGACATGTCCATATTCCTGCTGCTTGTGAGCATCGAATCTCAATTTGACTCATTTAAACAGCTACATCAGGAACTGCTTGCAGAAAAACGTGAACGGAGAAAAAACAATGAACATACGTAAACGACTTTCCGGATTATGGCTTATGGCCATGACACTCCTTTCACTTGGAGCATATACTGCCTTTTTTGTTGCACAAATGTGGCTGAATGTATTGCACGGCTTTTATCTGTCACTGATGACTCTGCAGCTAATCACGCTTGTCATGTATTTATACGGCCCTGAAAAGATGAAGAATAAGCTGATGCGTGTTGTCTACCATGTTTTTTATGCAACATCGTTTTTGGTAATCCCCGCATTTATCTTCATTTTTATGGGACTGATTTCTCAGTATCATGTAAAAATTAAAGACAGCATCAATGCTACCAGAATGTCCACTGAAAAAATCCTTCCGGGGGATGAGACCTTAGTTTACAACACCGGCAAGGTTTACGTGATTTTTCCCGAGTATTCAGATGTTGAGCTTGTGTGCAAGGATCGTCCTTCAAAATTCGACAAATCAATAACCTGGTGCTCAGGAGCAGCCTTCCAGCACACTGTAAGTCTTGGCTTTTCTCAGGAAAATGTGGAGGGTGATCACGCCGTAAACGGTGAGCTGTATGAAAGCCCTTATAACAAGTCATCCTTCGCAGCCTTTACCTACTCAAACGGTGGTTTCTCATTTGAATTCGATGACCCGCAAGGTGCAATAAAAAAGGCCGCCTCTGAGGGAGGAAGCGGCTTCATGCAATTCGCACTTATAAAAGATAAAAAGACTGTTATGCGCTTTGACAGGCCAAGAGCCCGCTGCTACAGAACTCTCGCTGAGCTTAACGGAAGTCTTTGTATCATCGATTCCGTAAACATGCTTCATTTTGATGAATTCATGAAGGAGCTTAGAAGGCTCGGCGTAACAAACGCAGTCTACATGGACATGGGCGCCGGATGGAATTACTCCTGGTACCGCAATGCAGCCGAAAAGGTTGTAACTCTTTTCGGACTTCCTGTACCCTGGTCTCACAATTGGATCGTGTTTAGAAATTAAGACTTCCGCAGTGGGGAAGTCTTTTTTATTGAACCCTAAACCTGTAAACTCTCGCCTCATAGGGCCTGTACATTCCATGCTGAACCGCGATGGTGCACAGTTCCTTTCTCACAAGCTCCTCTCCTGCTTCAAGAGACTTTTCATCGAGCATACTCTTTGATACCTGCTTTATGGAATCACTGATCTTCAGATCTCCCACCATCTGTTTCCTGTCGGGATAATTGCAGAGCATGAGCTGTCCCTTTTTGCCAATGAACTTATCAGGAATGCTGACCTTCGCAGGAAGCCTTGAAAATGAGCAGATGATCAGATAGCTCACGGTTCCGAGTGAGCGCTCATACATATAAATATTGCTGTCCTTAGGGAAGTACTCCTTGTAATCTCCATAGAGAAGGGCCTTGGAGCTCTTTCTTAAGGAGAGGCATTTTCTGTAAAAATTGAGAACGCTGAATTCGTCCTTCTCCTCAGCTTTCACGTTGATCTTTTTATAATTGGGATTCACATAAAACCACGGCTTCACTGTAGAAAAGCCGGCATACCTAGAATCGTCCCACTGCACAGGAGTCCTTGCCGAATCCCTACTTGATAGGTGAATCCTGCGAATCCTTCTCTTTTCAGTATCCTTGAGATGATATGTGTTGTAATTCGTTATGCTTGATACATCGATATACTGGTCAATGGAGTGGAGACGGATGTTGGTCATGCCAATCTCCTGCCCCTGATAGATGAAAGGTGTGCCCTGCAGGAACAGGAAGCATGCCGCCAGCATGGTTCCACTCTCTCTGTGGTAATGCTCACTTCCGTAGCGGCTGATGATCCTCGGGTGATCATGATTTTCCAGATAAAGGCTGTTCCACGCTTTTCCTGCAAGCGCGTTCTGCCACTTCGTAAAGGCCCTTTTCAGTTTTACCAATGAAAATGGTCTGTGAACGTATTCTGTATAGAGACAGTCTGCCATCATGTGATCAAAGGAAATCATCATATCCAGCGACTTGTTCTCGCCTGTCAGATATTTCAAAGCAGAATTCACAGTGGTCATGGGTCCTTCACCAATCTGAAAGCAGTCATATTCCTCGCAGACCTTGCGGAATTCTCCAAGATATTCATGGATGTGCGGACCGTCCTTGTAATAGGGCATTCCGTTCACGGCAGGCAAAAACGGCAAGCCGTTCGGCAGTCCCTCCTGCTTCGATATAAAATTGATAACGTCCTCTCTGAATCCATCGACTCCCATATCAAGCCAGAAGCGCATTATGGATTTGACTTCCTCACGAACCTTAGGATTGTCCATGTTAAGGTCAGGCTGCTTTTTCGCAAAAATATGAAGATAGTACTGGCCTCTCTGCTCATCATATTCCCAGGCTTTTCCCTCAAAAAGAGAGTCCCAGTTGTTGGGTTTATCGCGCCAGATATAGTAATCGCTGTAAGGGTTGTCCTTGCCCTTCCTGCTCTCTATGAACCATGGATGCTCATCCGAGGTGTGATTGACCACGAGATCCATGATGACCTTAAGGCCAAGCTCATGGGCCTTATTCAGCACCTTTTTAAACTGATCAAGAGTGCCGTAATCCGGATGGATATCCTTGTAGTCGGAAATGTCGTAGCCGTAATCCGCATTGGGCGAAGGATACAGCGGCGAGAACCAGATGCCGTCAACTCCCAGATTTTTCACGTACTCAAGCTTATCGTAGACGCCATAAAGATCGCCTATGCCGTCTCCGTTACCGTCGGCAAAGCTTCGAACCCATATCTGGTAAAACGCCATGCGCTTGTACCAGTCTTTTTCTCTTCCTATATCACTCATACTACGCACCTATTTAAGAACGTTAATCCATTTTCATTCCGTTGATACTGATGTCCAGGCCTTCGCGAACGCTCTGCTCAGCATACTTTAGTCCGCTCTTTACGCCCTTCTTTGCAGCTTCGGAAAGCTCCTTTGACTTCTCGGAAAACTCCTTAACTCCCTCGGGAAGACGCTCTTTGAATTCCTCAAGATCCTCCTTGAAGTCTTCCTTGAAATCTTCAAAGTTTTCCTTCATTCCGCCATATATATTTCTGGGGATATCGAAAATGTGCTCAGTTCCCTTAACTATCATGGATGCTGACTCAAGAATATAATCGGAGCTCTGTTTCTTCCTCTTAGGAAGCGTACCATTTGCAACCATCTCCTTGATTATTCCATATCTCTCATAGGCTGCATGAACCGCATCCTCCCACGAGATGTAGATCTCGTCCATAGCATGCTGTCCAACATCCTTCATGGTGTCGTGTTTATCGGCCACTTCTTTTAAAAGAGCTGCCATCGATTCAGCGTTCTCTTCCACAAGGTAGCCATTTCGTCCATGTGTAATTCCTTCCGCTGCGCAGGAGCCTTTTATAAGAACACTTCCAAGTCCGCAGGCTGCTGCCTCGCGCACTACTATTCCATTGGTATCATATACCGAAGGGAACAGGAACAGATCTGCTCTCGTGTTCCAGGCTCTAAGACTCTCTCTGTCATGAACAGGTCCGACAAAGATCACCTTATCAGTGATGTTGTATTCCTTCACCTTTTCCTGCATCTCTTCAAGGTCAGCGCCGCCGCCGACAAAAACCATACGGAAGTCTATGCCGTCATCGGCAAGAAGCTTCATCGCATCGATTATTATGGGAAGTCCTTTATACTTCATCATTCTTCCGACAAAGAGGAAAACAGGCAGACCCTCCGGCAGATCAAAGTCCTTTGTGACCTCAGCCACCTTTTCAGCAGAAACTCTTCCCTTGGGGAAATCCACGCCGTTACTCATTACGTGATACTCACCCTCATAGCCAAGGGACTTAAGATTATCTCCCGCACCTTCGGAAACCACCCACACTTCATCGCAGGCAGCTATATTTTTGACCATAGCCTTTATGGTCTCATTTTTCAAAAAGCCCTCACCCACTGCTCTTGCAATATCAACGTCGAACTTGGTGTGATATGTGAAAACAATCGGCGCCCCTGTCTCATTCTGCAATATTCTAGCCATAATCGTGGAAGCCGCAGGACAGTGCGTGTGGATAATTTCGGGACCAAACTCAGCCATTTTCGTGATCTCGCGCATGGCAAGCGGATTCCCGGCACGATACCCCGCCACAATATCAGTTGTATCCATGCTGCTGTAAGGAATAACCTCATAGGGATATCCATTGTAATCAGCGTCAGGATAGCGTGGGGTTCCCACAACCACCTTCGCACCTATGTCCTGTGTGAGAATTCTTCCGTAATTCATTACTACATTTGCCACTCCGTCTATTACAGGCGGAAATGAATCATTAAGTAAGCAGACATTCATATTTAATCACCCTCATTTAAAACTTTAATAAAAATTGAATTCCTGATGTCAGTTGCGTCATATATCGTATTATTTATGATATAATGTAGTGGTTTAAACTACATGCATACTACATATTGCATTTTTAGTCTTAAACACCCTTATATTGTATAACTTTTTGGGAGGATTATATAGTGAGTTTTAAAATTGTAACAGACACATCCTGCAATCTGCCTCTAAGATTTCTGGATCCCGAGGACATTAAACAGGTCCCCTTCTCATACTATCCCAAGGACAATGAAAACGACATACGTCAGTGTTTTGACATAGAGAATTTCGATGGAAAAGGCTATTACGAAAGTATCAAAAGTGGTTTACTTTGCAATACCACACAGCCATCACCCCAGTTTTATTACGATGTGATGTCAGAACATGCTAAAGCAGGCTATGACGTTCTTTATATAGCAATGTCATCCGGAATCAGCGGTGCCTACAGCACCTCTCTTATAGCTAAGGAGATGCTTGAAGAAGATTTTCCGGACAGAAAGTTTTTCATGCTCGATACCAAGGCTGCTTCTCTTGCAGAAGGAATTGTTGTTCTTAAGGCAATAGAATATAGAAAGCAGGGTCTTTCCATCGAGGAATGCTACGAGAAGCTTACCTATGACGCAAAGTGTGTATATCAGATATTCACTGTAGATTCTCTTCGTCACCTCCAGAGAACAGGCAGACTTTCCAATGCTGCAATGATCATCGGAACAGTTCTCAATATCAAGCCTATCCTTCGAGGTAACGAGTTTGGTAAGATCATCAATTTTGATAAGGTCCGCGGAAACAAGAAGGCCATCCAGGCCATGGCTGATACCTATGACAGAATAGTCAAGGATGCAGGCTCCCAGACTGTATGCATAGCTCACGCAGATAATCCTGATGACACAGCTTACCTCATCGAGCTTCTTAACAAGAACAATCCTCCTAAGGAGATTCTTTCTGTTATGTATGAGCCCGTAACCGGCACACACGTTGGTCCCGGCACAGTCGCACTATTCTTCATGGGCGACGAAGACTGCAGATTTAAACAGTAAATAAGCCGTTTGATATTTAATAAGTTGTAACTGCAATGGTAACCACCGTTGCAGTTATTTTTTCCGCGGCCGCATCTTCTCTTTCACGGCTTTTGCGGCCGCTCTTTTCTCTATATTTCATCCTCTTCATCCCTTCTCTTTAGCTCTCCCGCGGCCGCAACTACACTCCCTCACCTTTTGCGGCCGCGGTTTTCTCAAAATTCTTCCAAAATCTTAAAGCTTCTATGAAATCAAGGTTTTTTCCAATTTCATAGACATAATTGCTTCTAAATATCTATGAAACCAACATTTTTTCTGTTTCATAGATTGCAGGTCATAGGTTATCTATGAAATAAGGCTTTTTTCAATTTTCATAGATGAATAAAGCTACAAGCATCTATGAAATCAGTATTTTTCACTATTTCATAGATTGCAGGCCATAGATTATCTATGAAATCATGTTCTTCCCTTATTCCATAGACATAGTAGTTTCCGCATATCTATGAAATCAACGCTTCTCACTATTTCATAGATTGAAGGCCATAGATTATCTATGAAATCAGGGTTTTTTCCAATTTCACAGACATAATAGCTTCTAAATATCTATGAAACCAACATTTTTTTCTGTTTCATAGATTGCAGGCCATAGATTATCTATGAAATCATGTTCTTCCCTTATTTCATAGACATTGTAGTTTCCACATATCTATGAAATCAACACTTCTCACTATTTCATAGACTGTACGCCAAAACCCATCTATGAAATCATGTTTTTTCCATATTTCATAGATGAATAAGTCACAGCCACCGCAAAGATTGCCCTACACAAATCGCCCCCATTCTTCCCATCCTGGAATTCTCATCTACAACCGCTGGCCAGGCCACCAGATTGTTCTTAGATTTTGAACCAGAGGCCCATACCTAGCCACCCGCAGGGCTTGCCCTTGACGGGTTCTGAAAGAAACGCCACAATGCAAATGCGACGGCAGAGAAATATCAGATTGTTCTTGAGTTTCTCACCGTCGGCACGATGAAGAGGCGTTTCTTTCAGGTTCAGTCAAGGGTGGCGTAAGATACCAGCACAATTTACCATTCACTCATGAAAGTTCAACAGACTCAAAATTTCTTACCAGATAAACTTACGCTACTCTCTCTTTACACAATAATGCGATTCCATTCATCGTCTTTAAAACTCGAAACTTTGCAAATAAAACACCCTCTTTACTGCTTAGCACAATAAAGAGGGTTTCAGTCAAAATGACAATTCCTTCAAAAATTGATTTTTCAATTACCTACTATAGGCAAGTATTCACTAATAATTGACTTCCCAATTACCAATTGTAATCAAAAACACCCATTATTCTCTTACGAATTCTCACCCATATAGATTGAAATTCTGCTCTGTATAATGTTAGCTACTTCTTCAGCAGTTTTCTGATCCTCATAGAAGGCTTGTGCCTCCTCCTGGATTATGTCAATGATATGCTGCTCGTAAAAAGCAGTATGTGTAACAGACTTAACAAAGTCCACGAGCTCTTCTGTCTCTTCCTTTGAGAGCTCTTCTATTTCGACATCAATATCTCCAATTGTCCATGAACTGCTGGTCTCTACCTTATTTCCTTCGGAGTCAATATAGTAGGGCTTCTCCTGAGCCTTTTCTGCCATGGCCAAAAGAGCTGACTCCTTTATAGGGAATGACCATTCAACACTTTTCTGATATTCATCAGTCATAAAAGACTTCATGAATTCCCAGGCTACATCCTTATGCTTGCAATCACTGTTCATTGCAATCTGCATGAAAGGTGAGATAAATGATTCTCCGCCATCAGCAGTGGGGAATCCGTTAAACAGAATATCCTCTCCAAAGTATCCCTTCTTAAGAACCTGATAGTCATCAAAAGAGCTGATATAATAGTCAAGAAGAAGTGATTTGTTCTCTCTGTAATAGCTCTCAAATTCCTCATAATCAATACCCATGGATTCCTGATCCTTAGGGAACTCCTTGATAAACTTAAGAAGATCAATGAATCCCTGTGAATCAAAGCTGCAGGTACCGTTCTCATAATCAAGGAACTGCATGCCCACTGTGGAATACAACTCCCCAGCTGATTCTATGGTCATTGATCCCATGCCTAGTTTTGGATCGATTCCATTGTTCTTGCAAACATCCTGATAGTTTGAAATAGTGACCTTCTCACCGCCTACTTTTTTCTTAGCTGCTACGCAGGTCTCAATGTGGAAGGAAGGCATCAATGTATATATCTTGCCATCGACCCTGCAGGAATCGATAACATTCTGTAAAAAGTCCTCAATACTTATATCCTCGTCAGCATCGAAATAAGGATCAAGGGGTTCCAAAGCTCCCTTCTTAGCGTAGCTTTCAAAAGGCATGCTATAGTCGATCACAAGCATATCAGGTCCCTGGCCCTGTGTCAGATCGAGTCCTAACTTACTTGCTGCATCAAAATACGCATCACCTGTATCTCCGGCATCCACATCAGAATAATCGACTATTTTTATCCTGTACTTGTCATTGGTTCTGTTGAACTCAACTACCTGCTTTCTTATAGTTTGAGGAATATATACAGTACCGAGCGTCAGCGTCTCTTTCTCAACTACCTGTGAAGGATCCACCTTCGTAAGACTGGAGATAAGACACCCGCCTTCATCCTGATTAGCTACTATTAAAAGCTTGCCATCAGGGGTATCCGTGAAGTAGTTCAGATAATCAACCATGATATCTGAAGCTGTAAAGTCACAGATAAGCTCCGGTTTATCATCACCCAGATTAAATGCTTCGATATTGGAATTATTATTTATATAAAAATCGTAAGCATTACCGGGCTGCAGTGAGCTTCCGCCATACACGTTTTCAGGAAGTTCGGTCTCATCCTCAAATTGCATCGTATCTTTGTTAAGCTTAATTATTTTGGATCTTCCGTCGTTTGACCAGTCCTCCTCGGAAATATAAACATCTCCGGACTTTACTCTGTACAAAGATGCATAGTAATAATCATCGTCAGACTCCTCATGCCTTGTGAAAAGACTCTTCCCTTCACCGGTGTTCTCATTATATAAGGAAAACTCGCCATTACAGCAGGTAAGGATTCCCTTCCCGTCGACATACTTCATGGACTGAACATAGCGCTTGGAATCTTCGTCTGTTAGCGGCACTTCCCAAAGCATCCCGCCCTCGGGTGAGAATTTAGCAAGCTTTAGAGATGCGCTGCTTTCCTCGTCATACACAACTTCATCCTCTGAGTCCTCACCATCATTTCCAGCATCCTCAGAAGAATCCTCAACATCACCTTCAGCAGCACCAGAAGATTTCTCACCATCACCTGCTGCCTCGCCATACGTAGAGCTTTCATCATCTTTAGAAGAACTCTCGCCATCTTCAGCTTCAGCATCCGTGCCATCTCCTACATCGCCTGCTGCCTCATCATCTGAAGAACTCTCGCCATCTTCAGCTACTGCAACTGTACCCTCTTCCACAACATCATCAGAATACTCTTCATCAAAATACTCATCACTATATTCAGTTTTGATCAGGTAAAGATTCCCGTCATCATCACACTCAAGATTCTCGTAATACACGTTCTCAGTGGCTGGGATCGGAACTTCAGCAACTTCTCCATCCTCATAGGATATCTTAAGGATTGCTGTCTTCGATTCTTCCCCACCATATGTATTTACCAGGGTGTAAATCCCATCCTTACCGCTGCAAAAACCGTTTACATTTATATCACCCTCTAAAGGCAGCACAAGATCATCCATAGTGTAAACGTGATCCCTGTCTATCACAGCTTCGGTTGCCACCTTATCCTCACTGACTGTTTCATTCTTTTTCCCACAAGCACTCAAAAAAGCCATAGGGCATATCATGCCTATGGCCAGTCCTCTGGTTAATAAGCTTTTATTCATACGCTCTCCTCCGTAAATATTCTCCCCTCTTTTTAAAGGCGCCCATATACCGTTTCATTTCCCCCAGGCACCCATATAAAACTGTCAAAACGATAATGCATAAACATAATAACACATTATCATCATTATGTCCCGAACACCAAGGCCGCAAAATCTTCACTTCAGGTGAAAAACACCTCAGACTCTGCAGCGGAAAGAGTTTCCGCACTAAGCCTCAAATTCCTTCCTCTTCCTCTATCTCCATGACCTTATCCAGTGCCACCGGATAAATATTCTCGTCCGACACTCCCTCATCACTTCTTAGGACAAAGGAAATATCCACCATTACCGTGACGCTGTTACCATCTATCTTCGTGATGCTCTCCACCGACTTCCTGATGCTCTCGGCAAGATACGCGAGGGCTTCCCTGGTCTTGACATATGTAAGCACTGTAAAAATGCTCTCTTTGGTTCTTGCCACAGCGCATGACTGTCCGGTGACCTCAATGATTCTTCGACCTATTTCCGCAAGCAGTTTTTCCGCAACATCTGAGCCATAGGATTTCATAATCCTTGCGTGCTTTGAATTGCGCATAACAATAAGGCCATAGTTCTTGCCCTTATCGGAGTATTCAACGGCATAATCCATCATGCTTATGAAAAGAGCCTTGGCATTCATAAGCCTTGTTACGCTGTCAACATTTGATGGAAGCGCCAGATTCTCCAGCCTGTACAGCTCCTCATCTCTATCCTGGAAAAATCCGACAAGTCCAACAATCTCACCGTTTCTGTATATAGGCATCTTTTGACAGGTGATCTCATGAACCACACCGGATACGATGCACTGTCCCTTCGCATCCATAACGCGGGCTCCGTTTTTCAGGACCTCGATCTCATCATTCATATATGGCTCATCCGCCACATGCCATCTCATATCCTCATCGGTCTTACCCACAATCTCATCGAGAGATTTGATGCCGTAAAAATCGAGGAATGCCTGACTCGCACCCAAGAATCTCCTGTCCTTATCCTTCCAGAAAAACTTGATGGTGGAATCCCATATCATGTTTTCCCAAAGCTCTGAGTAAGTGACAAGTCCCTTGTCAGCGAGATATTTATCCACAAGAGAACGGGCGGACGCAGTAAGTCCGTCAAGAATCTTGGCAATCTCGTCCGGCACCGCCTTATAGCAGCAAAGGAACTCGCTCCCACCGGCACCCGGTATAGTCATGATTATGATGTTTTTACGCTTATAGGTTCCATCAGTCTGCTTAAGCCTGAAGATTTTCTCAAGATAGCCCTTCTTACTATTCTCAACTCTCTCCATCAAGGTAGAAAGATCCATATACTTCTTGAAGTCATCCTTCTCAGGCGCATAGACTATTTTATCAGCTATCTGCTCAATTGCCTCCTTGAGGTCGGAATAGATATGTGTATCACTTTGCAAATACCGAAGCCTGCCAAGGAGAGGCGCAATAATATTACTCTCAATGTTAATAAGATCAACAACCTCAAACAGCAGATTAAGCTCGCGCAGCTTGTTATCAAGCATATCTCTTTCGCTGGTGTTCTGATCGAGGGAAATATTGATAATTGATCCCTTAATGATGCTATGTCCGTTATGCTTTGCAAGGCATTTTGCCCTAAAGCGAAGGTAATCTCCGTTATCGGTATAATAAAATGTCTCTATGTTATTACTTTTCTCGGTAATATCCGCAAATTCCCTGTATTTCTGAAGAAGAGGCGATGTGGGATTATAAATGATCCTGTCTATCTCAGAAAGCTCCAGTCCGTCATCGTGGGCATGAAGCAGCTGATCCCTGTAAGGCTTGTTGATAAACAGAGTGTGAAAACTCTTTCCGTCATCCTCTATTATCTCAAGCGGGATATCCGTATCCTTCACATGAAAACCGGCTATCTCATAAAAATGTCTCCACTGTCGCTCCTCTGCCTGGATGTTCTTTTCCTTTAGATGAGCCATCATATCATCGATTGGCTGAGGTCGTCCAAAATAAAAGCCCTGAAGCTGCTCACAACCGATATTTCTAAGGAATTCATACTGCTCCCAGGTCTCGACACCCTCTGCCAGTGTCTTAATTCCTATATCCTTTGCCATGGTTATGGTGGAGCGCAGAATAGCCTTGGATTTCTCTGTAAGTGAACTTAAGAAAATCATGTCCATCTTCAGCATGTCAAAGCTATAGTCTTTAAGAAGATTAAGGGATGAATATCCACTTCCGAAATCGTCCATCCAAATCTCATAACCGGCATTTCTGAATTTATCCACAACCTCATGAAGAGTACCTTCATCCTGTACAAAGATACTCTCGGTGATCTCTATATGAATGTAATCTCTCGGGACATCGAATTTCCTTATAGCTTCTTCGACTCTTTCGAACATGTCACATTTCATGAAATCAAGTCGGGAAAAATTAATAGATGCCGGCACTACGCTCTGCCCGGTTTTCACAAGGTAGCTCAGATCCTCGCACACTTTATCAATGATAAAGCAGTCCAGCTTATATATCAGATTGTTATCTTCCAGAGGCTTTATAAATTTAGCAGGTGGAAGATTTCCCCAATGAGGATCATTCCATCTGGCAAGAGCCTCCATTCCGCAAAGCTTACCTGTCAGAGCACGAATAACAGGCTGGTAGTAAACCTCTATCCAGCCCTGTTCAATAGCCATATCAAGATTATTTATTACATGCTCTGCGATTAGCTTTTCCATAATTTCATTTTAGTCGTTTGAATCATAAAAAGAATCAATTTTACAAAATCTTATCAAATTTAAGAAATATTTTAGACTTTTTATCACTAACCCTACGGATTTATTTTATTCTTATATCCGTAAGAGCAATCTGGTCACCGGTAAGCGCTACATATATATTAGTATTTCCATCCTTTACCGTAACAATGTCCTCTATTGCAATGCCCAGGTTTTCAGTAACTATAGTAATCGTATTACCCTTTCTTTTTAGAAGAACGTCGCAGTCAATACCCTTCCTGCACATCTCTTTCCAGTTGTCCCAGCCCAGAAATCCGCTCTTCTTTTCCACAGAAAAGTTGTTGTTTGCCCGCTCATCCGAGCCATCACTTTCACCATTTAATTTAAGGAGCTCATATTTTACATAATTTTCTCCATCCACTTTGCCGTCCTTTGAACTGAAGATCAAAATATAAGGACAGTGCCATACAAGATTTGCTGAAGGAAGACTCATGGAGTGGAATCTTATCCTCAGATGATCCTTCAAAGGAATGCCATGTGTTGCCGCAGAGCAGGAGCGATCTATCTGCAAATTAGGAATATCGGAAACCATCCTGTCAGTGTAGTCGATATCGTCTGCTATTCTGCGAATGTCATTTGCAGAGACAACCTCATCGATTTTTTCCACCCTGATACCGGTAAGGAAACTGTTCTCTCCCGTAAGTCCTACAAATACGGACTTGGTCTTATCCGGAAGTGCCGCAATGGCTTCAACTATCTGATCGGGACTCTCAAGCACTATTCTTATATGATCTTCAAATTTGGAAGTTGTGATCATATAGTCCGATCCGCCATCCCTTAAAGCTCCTCCCGCAGTATCTTTTGAAGAATTCTTGTCAGTGACTCCGGTCTCCATCTCCCTTACATTTGTGGATATACTGTGGCCATCAAACCAGATCTCTCCATATTCTGTATAATGATATGCCATTATCGATTTTTCATTCTCATGAACACGTTCATCAAAGGAGTCAAAAACAATGATCGAAGGCATGCTAAAACTTCCTTCTCCGCTCTGCAGTGGTGTAAATGTGAAATATATCTTCGTCACATGATCTGTAATTTCTATACCCTTTGAAACAGTTTCTCTATATTTGACACTTCGTATCTCTGTTTCAAGCTTATCGTAGTCACTACCTGCGCCTATCATCGTTCCTGAATCAATAAGCTTAACCATAATATCAGCATATACCGGATCAAACTTGGCTCCTGCCTCCATTACAAAGGCTTCGCGTATCATAGGTGCCGGAAGAGGATCCCTGTAGCTCTTTTTTGATTCCATGGAAACATAAGCATCTGCAATAGCGATTATTCTTGCAATATCAGGGATACTGTTGCCCTTAAGGCCGTCAGGATATCCTTTGCCATCATATCTCTCGCAACTGTAATGTGCTCCAAGACTAAGATAGGGATACTCCGTAATACTTGAAAGTATCTCTCCTCCAATCACGGGCTTCTGCTTCATAACCTCATACTCAAACCCCGTAAGATCTTCCTCTTTGCCAATCAGGCTATCGGGAAGCCCTAGCGTTCCAACATTATGAAGAAGAGCAGCATAGTATACCTCATCACATTTATCCGCGTCTTTCCCTGCCACCTGAGCTATTCTCCTGGCAGTTTCCGCAACCTTAACAGAATGCCCCTGTGAGTATTCATCTTTTTTCTCAGCTGCTGTTACAAGTGCTGTTGCAGTCTGATCGAAAAGTCGCTTCATACTCTTTCGTTCGTTCTGCAGATTTTCCATCTCCAAATTGTGGACTCTCTCCACCTCATCGTTAATATCAAGGTAATTGAACACATAGAGCGATACAGAAACAAGAACCATCGCCATATTTACGATGGATATTCCGTAGGAAAAAATCTGGATGATCCCGACAATAATCGGAACCGTAATATACAGGAACAGCGCTGTATTTATGAGCTTACTGAACTTCTTTCTGTATTGGAAAATGACAGTATACTGAATGATGGGACAGATAACGGGGATAACATATGCAATAAGAAAGCCATTGCCCCTGTGATATTGATTGTGTTCATCGAAGGTATAATAAAGGCCGATGAACTGCGACAGGATGGAAAGAGCCAGTCCAAAAATCGCAAGAACTCCCACGAATTTAAGTCTGAAGGGAATAATATCAGTCTTACCATCTTCATTAAGAAGATCCACCAGATAAAGATCAAATGAGAACACAATCCAGGATGTCAGGAAGAATACAAAAAAGTTGGATACCCTGACCATAACATATCCTACATCGCTTACATCACCTGCATAAATGTATGCCAGCCTGTCGAAAAACAGGAGAAACGTAGCGGATAATTCCATGTTAACGAGAACCCATTTTCTCCTCCAGGGCAGAAAGCGGGTTATCATAAGCATAAAAGCCATAATTGTGCTTACAGCGCACAGTGCAAGCATAATATCCATTTGATTGGCTCTTATAAACTCAAACATAGGCTACCTTTTCCTTCGACAAACGGCTACTTAGCGTTAAGTAATATCAACCATGCATAATGAAAAATTCGTTCAGCTTTTCAAGTAATTCGGCACGGTCGATGCTTTTAAGAAAATACCCTTCCGGTTTAAGGGCTACAACCGCCATAACACTTTCCTTATCACCCTTTCCGGTAAGGAACATGACGGGAATATTCTTGGTTTCATCTTCACTTCTTAGCATCTCAAGAACCTGAGGTCCTGTGGTTATCGGCATCTCATGATCCAGGAGAATCAAATCCACCTTATTCTTAGCAAGCCATTTTATTGCCTGCATTCCTGAATTTGCCATTGATACCTTGTAGGTTCCCCTCAGCCATTCCCTGACCATGGTGAGATACTGGGCATCGTCGTCCACTATCAGAATGCTTTTCTTAAAATCGCCTGCTGCCATCTTGGAGAAATATCCCATGACGGCTTTTACATATTCATCGTTATTCACAGGCCTTGAAAAGCTCTCGTAAATAAGCTCCTTCGGCACATAATCCTCGATGGTATCCAGCTTTACCTGCTCTCCTATAAGTATCATCTCAAGACTCTTCTCCTGCATTTTGTCTGTAAGAAAATGCAGCACATCATCGTGAGGCAGAACATAATCATCCAGATAGAGAGTCACAAGCGTTGCCTTCTCAAGTTCCTCATTTATCTTATTTATATTCCAGCCCACAAATGAAGTCTCGCAGCCTGCTGCCTGGGCTTTTTGAACCAAGACCCGGACAATAAATGATTCTTTTTCCCCTATTACAATCATACTATCTGACATATGCGCTCCCTTCGTATGCCCTATTCAGTCATTAGCTTTTCCATCTCATCCCAGTCAAAAGCTCTGAGCAATTTTTCCAGTTCCGCAACCTTTGTCGCATCTTCTTCAGGAAGTTTATATTCCTTTAGCTGTCCGATGATCATCTCAACTGAATCATAATCCATCTGAGGAATCACTTCCTTAAGTGCTTCGTATGCATCTGCAAGTTCATCTGCAGGAATCTCCTCTTTTCCTTCATCCGACTCGCCCTCAGAAAGCCTTGAAAGAATATCCTTAAAGGCAAGATAATTATCCATAAACCTTTTAGCATTGGCATCTATAAAGCTCTTATCTCCGTGATTTCCCGCATCCTCAAGGGCTGCCGCAAGCTCCTCTAAGTCCTTGGCACCAATCAGTCTTGCAGAGCTCTTAAGAGCGTGTACCTTAATTGTATAAAGCCTTATATTATCCGCGTCATAGGCGTCATTTATTACCTTCGCATTACCATCTATTGTATCAAGGAAGAGCTTAAGGCCAAACAGGAAGGATGCTATTCCGCCGGAGCTCTTTATTCCTTCGTCAACAGATATCTCAGGCACCTCTTTTATCCAGAGCATGTCATCAGGAAGCTCCGTCAGCTCTGCAACTGCATCAGCCTCAGTAGCCTTCTCCATCATCTCTTCAGGAAGATGCTTCATGATGGTCTTTTCCAGCATCTCCGTATCAACAGGCTTTGAGAGGTAACCGTTAAAGCCTCTTGATGTGTAGAACTCCTCACCCACACTTGCATTTGCCGTAAGAGCATAGACAGGAAGCTCAGTATCAAACTCACGTATTCTTGCGAGAGTTTCTACGCCATCCATCTCCGGCATCATGTGGTCAAGCAGTACCACATTGAATTTATTATCTCTAATCTTCTCAAGACACTCTTCTCCGCTTGAAGCAGTAGTGACAAATACTTTGGTTGCCTTAAGTAGTCCCTTAATGACGTTAAGGTTCATAGGATTGTCATCAACCACAAGTATATCTGCGTCAGGCGCAATGAACTTTGGAACATAAGGTCCCGTAGCCTCTGTTTCTGCGCGCTCAGAGAATGTTCCTATAGGTGTGGCATCTATAATTCTCTGACTTATTAAAAGCTTGAATTCAGAGCCCTCTCCATACTCACTTTCACAGGTGAGGTCACCATTCATAAGCTCTGCAAATCTTTTGGAAATATCAAGGCCAAGTCCCGTTCCCTGGATGCCGTTATTTTTCTCCTCATCGAGTCTCTCATAAGCCGTAAAAAGCTTATCCATATCCTCGGCTTTTATGCCTATTCCGGTGTCCTTTACGCTAAAGCAAAGATCACATCTGTCATCTTCCCTTTTGAGCATAGTAACGCCCAGTGAAAATCCGCCGTAATCGGTATATTTGACAGCATTTGTAAGCAGATTTACAACTATCTGCTTTATCTTGCCCTCATCACCGTAGAGCCTTCTTGGAATCATTTCATCCACAATGACATCAAAGGTAAGTTCCTTCTGAGTACTCCTAATTCTCACCAGAGAAATTATCGAACGAAGCATATCCTGAACGTTGTACTCAAGCTCTACAAGATGCATTTTTCCTGATTCTATCTTGGACATATCAAGAAGGTTATTGATGAGTCCAAGTAGTGATTCTGACGCATTACGGATATCGAATGCATAGTTCATCATGGACATGAAATATCCCTTGGGGACATCTGTCGCATCCTCACGCATGATCATCTCATCCATACCCATAATGGTATTTATCGGTGTTCTTATCTCATGTGAGATATTGGCCAGGAATCTTGTCTTTGCAGTATTGGCTCTCTCTGCTTCATCCTTGGCAAGCTTTATCTCGCCATACTGCCTGCTGATAACGGTATACTGCATGACCTTGTAAACGATAAAGCCCACTATAAGAGCGAGAACCATGAAAAACAGAACCCTTACAATCAAAAGCTCTGTGAATCTGGGCTTTTTTATAATTTCATAGACTTCCTCCAAAATTATCTCATCATTATTCTTGTTAATAACCTGTATGTGAAGCTTATGATTTCCATAGGGAAGCCCCGTATACTCCAGACTGCTAAGCTCGCTTCTCAATACCGTAATTCCGGCATCATCATGCCCATCAAGATATAGCTTAACCTCAGGATTGAGCATTGTATAATCAAGAACCGATGCACGAATACGGATACGTTCATCAGTGGGAGGAAGCACATACCTTCCGTTTGAGTCCGGAAAGATCCTTTCTTCTCCACAGTAAACCGAATTCACTGACATTTTTATCTCAGGTTCATTCTTAAAAATTCCGTATATCCCGACCTTTATTACTCCATACCTTCCTGCAATATACATGCCCCCATCTGAGTTCAATGCACTGTAGGAATTGGAGGTTATGGCGTAAGGAAGTCCATTCTTTATGGTATAAAGCCTGTATTCAGTAACATTATCATTTAACATGTCACGAGTACTCAATTTATAAAGTCCATATGAAGACAATATCCAGGCATAACCATCACTGTCAAAATAAATATCATAGTTATTATTATAAGGAAAAGTTGTTACAGTTTGAATCTTGCCTTTCTTTATATACTGAATGGAATTGGATGTAACAAGCCAGAATACTCCATGATTATCATCCTTCTTTATTCGCATGACTACGTCACTTGTAAGTCCGTCATCCCTGCTTATCCTGGAGATATTTGTTCCATCTATGGCATAAATACCATCTCCATCAGTTCCGACATATATCGTTCCATCATCATCTTCAACAGCATTGAAAAATACAGTGTTTTTTGCTCCCTCTGCTGCGCCAACATTACTAACCACTTTTCCATCTCTGATTATCGAAAGGCCTCCGTTTGTGCAGACAAGAATACCGCCATCCCTTGCCTGCGCCGTACTTCTGACCTCATTACTTAATAATCCATCCTCAGTAGTGAAGGACGTTATATCTCCTGCCTTGGAAACACAGACTAATCCCAAACCATTGGTATAAGTGGATATCCAAAGGTTATGGAAGACGTCCTCCATAACGCATCTGACTCTGGCCTCGCCGATATATTTTGTAACATCATTAAAAACAGGGCGATTGTCGGAAAGAATAATATATAATCCTTTATCTGTGCCCACATAAAGCTGTCCACCATACATGCAGACCGCATTAGTCACCTCAGGTGAAATATTTGCAGCATCCGTCACATCGACAAAGTTGTTTGCAACTATCTTCATTACACCCTGAGTCGATGATGCGACCCAAAGATTTCCCTGATAGTCCGATGTTGTCATTTCAATTGCGCTATCAATCGGTAGATTTTCAAGCGCATGAAATTTATCTTCTTTATCTATATATCCGATCGCATTTGTGGAGGATACCCACAAGCGTCCACAATCATAGCTAATCCAGTGAATACCGTTAATAGGAGCAACCGATATTCTTTTCATATGTCCGGCAGTGTTTCCAAACTCTCCATAATACAACGAGGATCCATCAGTAGCCAGATATATTTTACCTGGTCTGTCAGGATCCGGAAGAATAGATGTTATATGCTCCATTTCAAGTTCTTCACTGTTAAAACAATCCGTCACCTTGCAGTTATCTATGGAAAAAACAATACCATTCTTGGTCTGACCATATATTGTTCCATTGCTGTCAGACTCAAGTCTTAATATGCGCTCATCATTTATTCTCTCATCAGTGATATTCTTAAGCACTCCGTCAGGTGTAACATAGGCCACTCCTGAAGTAGTTGCTATGAAAACATTGCCATCAGTATCCTCTGCAAAAACCCTTATGGATGATGAAGGAAGACCATCCTTGTAGGTATAATGTGTGCGCTTTTCACCCTCAATTACCACAACACCGTTATCATTTGTGCCTACCCATATCCTCCCCAGACTATCCTTAAACAGGCCTCGTCCACTTGTCAGACCATCTGAGGTGTCGAGTCTTTCGAAAACCGTCCCATCATAACGGATAATTCCGCTATATCCGCCAATCCAGATATATCCATCGTCGGTTCCCATAATATAGTTAGCATCAGAGGTATCGAGTCCGTTTGTTGCATCATAAATCTCAGCAGTATATCCCATACCCGGAATCTGCTGTGATGCGGCGTATCCGCCTCCTGTCTTCTTAGCTCTCTCAGAGGCAGAGTTCACCTTCATACCGGGCAAAAATGCCGGCAGGACAAGAAATACCGCTATTAAGATTCTTAAGCTTATTAGTTTTACGGATCTCACTCTGCGGATAACCTCCATCAGGCATTACTGCTATCGTGATACTTATTAAGAATTACCTTTACCTCAGGCAAAGATTCCAAAAATACTTCTATGCATTTGGCATCAAACTGAGTCCCTGCGCCTTCCTGCAAAATTTCGATAGCCTGTTCAAGTGGGAATGCCGGCTTATATACTCTGGGTGATACCAATGCATCAAAAACATCTGCCACTGCCATTATTCTTGCCGAAAGCGGGATAACCTCTCCGTGAAGTCCCTCGGGATATCCTTTTCCATCCCATCTTTCATGATGATAAGCCGCCATATTCCTTGCTTCCTTAAGATAGCTTCCACCCTTGACAGTATTTATAGCTTTTTCAATAATGGCTTTTCCTTCTATGGTGTGAGTTTTCATCACTTCAAATTCTTCATCAGTGAGCCTCCCAGGCTTATTTAATATCTCATCGGGAATCTTAATCTTTCCCACATCATGAAGAGGCGCGGATCTGACTATATCAGAGATAAATTTGGGTGTTATCTTTTCAGCGTAATAACCCTTTCTCTTAAGTCCTTCAACAATGATCTTTACGTAAGCAGCTGTCTTTTGAACATGTGCTCCGGTATCGGAGTCGCGGCTCTCGACCATATCCGCCATGGTTACAATAAGACCATCCTGCATCTGCACGGTTGATTCAGACAGATGTCTTATATTACGCATCTGCTCAGCCTGATTCAGCGTCATTTTGCAAAGAGTCTGATATAACCTCTCCACTTCATCGTCTGTCTGAATGTCCAGGGCACGGATTTTTCTTACATTATCATCTAAAGCCTTCTGATCATCTCCCGACTCAGCGAACTCATCCACACAGGCCGTGAGCGAACTTATGGGATAAGTGATATAAACACTGGTCATCCACATTTCATATGCAACTATCAGTATGAAAATTCCGGCCATTATGAGGAGGACCCTCACAACAAAATCCGTCATGTAAGAAGCAATGCTATCAAGCGCCACATCGCAGACCACGTAGGCCATAGTCCTTCCATCCGATGTTCGGACAGGGTAATAAACAGACTGAACTCTGTGTGTGTACTCTTCCTGTTCAATGGGTTCGATTTCCTGCCCTTCAAGCAGAGCCGGTACATATGGCTTTATTTCCTCGCCGAAAGGAACCATCCTCCCGGGCTCATATCCGACCTCATCTTCCGTATCAAGGTCAAAAACAAACTGATAGCCTTCTTCCGTTATCACAGCGACATACAGATAGGTAACACCGGAACCGCTATCTCGTATTTTGTAAAGGAGTTCCTTTGTGTCCAGATATCCCGGGGCAATTTCTCCCTCTCTCACAAAGGTAGGTATCATGAATGCCTCAATGACATCCGAAGCCAGTTTTGCTGTTTTCATGGCACTCTCTGTCTCATCTATCCTTGAATTATTAAAGAAAAGCCTAAGTCCCGTCCATGACATAATGAGAATGATCAAAAGCGAGGTAATAAGCAGTCTTGTCGTCTCTCTTGAACGTACAGATACTTTAATATCCTTTTTTTGCTCCCTTATCTCAGCAATTTCTTCTTCCGTTATTCGGGATTGTCTTACTGTATATTCCTGGATTTTTTCCTTGATCTCTTCAGGTATAAGCCTAAGTATTAAAAGAGCCAGTATTGCTGAAAGTCCCTTATCCACAATATTGAGTAATATGCTCAGTATCGGCACAGCAACAAGATACGGAAAGCCTGTGGCCTGGCTGAAATCATAGGCCGCGCTCTCTATAACGTTCTCTGTCTGTATCCCGGTGAGAATCCACTGGATAATAGTGCTGATGATTCCCACAAAGGCAGCCACAGACATGATATATAAAGCTACATCCCTGAATTTCTTAGTTGAATGCTTGCGGAAAAATGAAGCCGTATGAATAGCTACCAGCGCATTGATGGATGAGAAATATAATGCATTTGGATCAAAGAATATACAAAGAAAATTAGACCCGACTGCAGTGACAATACCAAAGAACGGGCCTGCGATCAGAGTCATTGCAATTGTTGCCACCGTATCAAGATATAGCGGAATATTAAGTGAATACATAGTGAAATAAAGGCATCCGTTTATAAGAATCCCCAGTAACACCAGTGATACGCACATTATCCAGTTTTTATTTATTCCCGGCGATCTTTTACTCACTAATATTCCCCTCATAGAAATACTACGCCCATCATCTAATTATAACTGAAAAGTCGTAATAAAGTTATTAATATAAAGTAAAATAAAAGCAAAAAAAGACTTCGGAGTGGTCTACTCCAAAGTCTTTTGTCTTGCATCATATCAAATCAAAATTTTAATATCGGTTATAACACATTGGTCACCGGTAAGTGCCGCATAAACCATTTTATCGTCTTCCTTAATGGTTGTTGTGCTCTTAATGAAAAGTCCAAGCAGCTCTGTGGTCATGACAATGACATTATCGTTTTTCCTGAAGGAAATAGTACAGTCAGTGCCTTCTCTGTTGCCCTGCTTCCAGGTCTCCCAGTCCTCGAAATTGTCATTCATGTTTACTACAAGCTTGTTCTCTGAGTAATAGCTGCCATCCCAACATTCACCATCAAGTCTTATCAGAGCGTATTCCTGATAATCCTCTCCGAATACCTCTGCGTCCCTTGAGGAATAGAGTAAAACATAGGCACAATGCCAGATAAGTCTTGCAGTATCCATGCTCTTGGTGTGGAACTTGATCTTAAGTCCTTCAGTAACCGGAATGCCCTTAGAATGCTCTGTACGGTGACTTATCATCTGAATACTCGGGATATCACCCTCAGGTCCATTTATATAGCTTATCTCATCAGCAATCCTGGGAATATAACCCTCTCCCATACTTTCCTTGGATTTACTCAGTACCACATCGGTAATACTGCAGTGCTCGCCGGTCAGTCCCATATATACGAATCTTGTTGCATCGGGAAGAGCTATGATAACCTCCGCCTTCCTTTTTCCGTCATCAATGACAACCCTGAAGTGATCATTGATCTTTACAGCTTCTATGGCATATTCCCTATCTATAGTCTCAATATCAATAGGCTCTGTCTCTTCATCATTTTCATATTCGATGATATTTATTCGCTTGTCTCTAAATCCATCACCATTTAATGTACCATCGGCAAAGAGTTCACAATATTCATAATATCCGAGTTCTTTTACCTGGCCTTCATCCTGATGATATCTTCCGTCAAATGAATCAAACAGAACCAGTGCAGGCCCGCGGTCATTTTCAGTGGTCACCTCATCACGATGATATTTAAAGTGAAGCTTGACCAGATTTGTCATAACAAGCACACCCGGTGTAATCTGGCTTCTGAATTCCTTAAAGTGCATTCCATTCTTATCTGAGAGCGCCTTTACGGTATTCTTTTCCATCGTTCTGAATTCTTTATCAATATCAAGAATGCTATGGGCCATTTTTACTATCCTGGGATCAAACTGAGTCCCGGTACCCTTGACTATCTCCTCCCAGGCGAGCTGCTGGGGAAGCGCATGGCGATAGCTTCTGCTCGAGGTCATGGCATCAAAGGTGTCAGCTACTGCAATTATTCTTGCTATCTCAGGTATGTCCTCACCCTTAAGTCCATCAGGATAGCCCTTGCCATCAAAACGCTCATGATGATAATGAGCACCGATACTAAGGTAAGGATATTCACTGATACTCGACAGTATCTGGTTACCAATGTTCGGATGCTGCATGATTACCCTGTATTCCTCATCCGTAGGCATTCCCTTTTTATTTATTATGCTGTCTGAAATTCCTATCTTTCCAACATCATGAAGAAGTGCTGCGTAGTAGACCTCTCTTAGTTCATCCTCTGTCTTTCCCATCGCCTTGGCTATTTTAACCGAGTACTCGGCAACCCTCATGGAATGTCCTCTTGAGTACTCATCCTTGGCATCTATGGCACTCACAAGAGCTGTTGCCGTCTGTTCGAACAGCTTCTCGGAAAATATCTTCTGCTCCTTCAAATGCTTGATCTCGTTATTCTGAAGTTCTCCTATCACCCGATTCCTTCGATAGATCAAAACCACCGCCAACAGAGTACAAAGTCCTGTAAAAAGTCCGGGGATTATCTGAAGATTGTGAGCAAAAATGATTCCCACAAAAAGATTCACAAGAGTCATGGCATAGAAACAGAGACTTGCTAAAAAGCCTGCCTTCCCATAAAAAACCACGAGCGCTATGATAAGAGCATTACCAACAGAATCAAACGCTCCGGCAAATGAAACAAGCGACAGATGCTGCTGTCCAATAATTATCTCATCAGTCGAAAGCGCACAATACCTTGTGACCCTTGAAACAATAAAATATAGAATAATCAGAATAAAAAAGCCAATCTTAGGCACATGCCAATCATGACAACGGCAATTGGTCCCCATGTCACTCCTCACAAAAATTCCCCAAACAATCTCTTATAAAAAATGAAAAATACCAGAAGGCCTAAGACGTGAAAACTTAGGTCTACTGGTATTATACTATAAATTAATTAAATTAACGATTATATTATTTCCAATATTTTCTTATAATTTCCATATTCCTCAAGAACCTTTTCCGTGTTCTCTTTTATGTAATCAAGATTGTTCTCTTTTCCTGCCATCTCGAGAAGCCTTGCCTTCTCAGAAACATCCATCGCTCCGATGATCCTTGCCGCGGTTTTAAGCGCATGGACCTTCGTCGTGTATTCCTCGATATTTCCGGCATCATACAGCTCTCTTATCTCCTCGGACTTTTTGTCAATTGTATCTCTAAAGAGTCTTACAATATCAATGAAGTCCTCCTCAGATCCGGCATAGGAGACGCCTGCGTCGATATCAACGTAGCCCTTGTCCTGAAGTTCACGCAGTTTATTAAGTACATCTGCCTCTGTAGCATTTTCTGAGGGTTCCTCATCCTGTGAAGAAGTTTCCTCGACAGATGCATCCTCATCTGTCAGTTCGGACTCATCCTGCAGCTTATCCTGAGGAAGATATTTCATGAGCATCTCTTCCAGACGCGCGCCGCTAACCGGCTTTTCAAGATAATCATCAAAGCCCACCTTAATATACATCTCACGTATACCCGCAAAAACATTGGCTGTCAGCGCAATACACGGGATATCATGATTTATTCCCTCTTTATTCTCTCTGATATGCTTTAGCAGTTCAACGCCATCCATCACCGGCATGCGGTGATCTATGAGAGCAAGATCATATTTAGTGGCAATCATCATTTCAAGGGCCTGCTTACCGCTAAGAGCCGTATCCACCTTAATCTTTGTCTGATTGAGAAGTCCCGAAACAACTCTGAGGTTGATATCCGTATCATCAACCGCAAGTATTCTGACAGATGGTGCAACAAAGCTTGGCTTGTAGCTTTCCTGTCTCGTAACCAGTCTCTCTGCTGCCATGACGTAGTCGCCTATAGGCTCCCAGTTATCAACCTTCTGTCTGACAATGAAGGAGAATTCACTTCCTTTTCCATATACGCTCTTAACATCAAGCGTGGTTTCCATAGCGTCAAGAATCTGCTTAACAATACTCATTCCGAGGCCGGTACCTTCGATGGTCTTGTTCCTGTCTTCATCAAGTCTTTGGAATGCCAAGAAGAGCTTTTTAATGTCCTCTTCCTTCATTCCTATGCCGGTATCTTTAACAGAAAATCTGACATCAATATAATCCTCTCCCTTAGATTCATAGCTGATACTCAGCTCGACGAATCCGGCCATAGTATATTTTACTGAGTTTGTAAGGAGATTTATCAGAACCTGCTTTAATCGGGTCTCGTCTCCTACAAGTGCATCGGGAATCTCCTGATCAACATGAACATTGTAAATAAGCCCCTTACTTTCTGCTTTTCCCCTGATCATCACATTGACATCGGTAAGTATCGCAGAAAGATAGTAGGTGTCATATCTTAGCTGGAATTTTCCTGCTTCCATCTTTGAAAAGTCCAAAACGTCATTTACAAGAGTAAGAAGCTGATTAGCCGAGCTTTTTATACTGAATGCATATTTCTGTACATTCTCATTCCTGGTTTCTCTGGTTATAAGTTCATTCATTCCAAGGATTGCATTGATAGGTGTCCTTATCTCATGGGACATATTTGCCAGGAACATTCCCTTGGCCTTTGAAGCATCCTCTGCAGCCTTCTTTGCTATTTTGAGTTCTTCGCTCTCCCTTACCTTAACAGAGAAATTCATCAAAACAATCGAAAGAATAATCATTATAAAAAAGAGAATTAAGTAAACCGCCATAACCATATATGGAATGGATTTATAATCACCCATTGCTTCATCAACACTTATGGCACCCGTTAAAATGAAATGCGTATTTTCTATCTGGGCAACATAGAAATACATATCTCCATAGATCGTTTTTACTCTCTCTACCCCGGCAGGCTCCAGATTATGAGCTAAACGAAGTCTTTCAAATACCTTTCTTACCGACTTACTTCTGTAAAAACTTCCAAATTTTTCCTCAACATTTAAAAATGGCAGTACCTCATCACCATCTCTTGTCATCAGCGAAACAGCACCAAGATTGTGTATAAAATCAAGACTGTGATGCTTTTTTATATATGCGGTGGAACAAAGCGAATAGATAACATAGCTTACATTATCACCGTGGAGGATTGAATGGGAAAACAAAAATGCCCCGGTATCCATGTAGGAAATCCCATCATTTCCGGTCATTGTACTTAAAAGAGCATCGTATTCGTTTGGCGGGATTCTCTCTCCATAAACAGCTTCACCTTCACCGTTCATAATACCCATGAGAATGCTGGGCTCATTCTTGAACACAGTCTCTATAACGTTTTTTGCCTGGATGATGTTTTCTTCCTGATACGTAGTTCTTTCGTCTTCGAGTAGTAATCCTATATGCTCAATGGTCATCATTTCGGTGCTCAGCTCTTCATAGTAAAAATCTGCTGCAGTCTCCGCTTCTCTCATGATTCTTCTTTCAACCATGTTATTGATGATATCCCAAAGATATTTCTGGAAATAAAGGCCAAGTACGCCCATGAGCAAAGCGAACACAACAAGCACTGCAGACATCTGTCGTATGACTCTCTGGAGGTTTTTATTCATAAATCTTCACCCCCTTCACATACCAGTTCATCTTTCTAAGGAGGGCATTATCACTTATTCTCTGTCCTTTGGAACACTTCTTCTCTCCCATGGTCGTATATATATCACCATAAAATACATCCTGTACATTTATCAATTTTTCTATTCTGTCTGCTATTTCCTCCCTTACTTCCTGTGGTATTGCAGATGAGATCAGATCAATTTCTACCGTCCCAAATACTACTCCGTGCCAATAATATTTGCCCGGAGACATATCACCGATAGAATAATCATCCATAATTCTCTGATATAGATTTTCCCAGTTAAAGTTAACTGAAGCCAGATATTTGTCTGAATAATCCGTGCTTGAATTATTATAGCCAATTGAATATGCACCAAGCTCTTCAGCAGCATCTATGGCTGTATGAAGACTTGCATGATAAGTGATAACATCTGCCCCGTCCTCTTCAATCAGCTTTCTGGCCAATTCTTTTTCCAGTTCAGGATCAGTCCAGGTGTGCATATATCTGACCTTGACTTCAGCATCAGGATTCACAGCTCTGGCTCCTAAAGTAAATGCATTGATTGATCTTATTGTCTGCGTAGATTCGTTTCCTGCAACAAAACCAAGCACATTTGTCTTAGTCATTCTTCCCGCAAGCATACCTGCAAGATATCTTACCTGGTAATGTCTTCCATAATAGGTTGTCATATTATCGGGTGTGGAATCCGGTGACGTGGTGTAGAATTGCACCTCCGGATATTTTTCGGCCATTGGATAAAGCTTTTTATCAAAGCCATTACTGGTCATAAAGATTACATTACAGCCCTTCGCCACGAGCCTCTCTATAGCAGGTTCAGCATCTTCAACTGTCTCCGACACATTTTCTTCTATCTCAAGTTTTAAATTATGACTTTTACAGGCGTAGTAAATCCCCTCATAATGTCTCTGATTCCAGCCTCCATCATCAACATTATCAATAAACAGAGCTCCGACTTTAGTCGCCTTCACTTCAGTTTTTCGTGACATCGTAAGAGAGAACACTACTGCTCCGAGTAGTGCCACCAATAAAAAGGTTAATATAATTATCCAGATGTTTTCTCTGATTTTTTTCATGCCGGATTCCTATTTATTCTATATGCAAACCTTTTCTTAATTTTCATCGCTGAATTCTTTCGCTATCATGTATTTGAGGCAGGCTTCATCACCCAAAACATAATCAATTTCGTCATTATTGAGAGCCACAAGAGCCTCTTCCAAAGTAGTAAATGTTTCAACATTGCACTTAACCCCTGGAAATCCTCCCTTGTCTTTCCCTGACAAATAATCTTCGCCACTGGTCTGACCCTCTACCCCTATGGTCTTGGTTGTATCAAGTTCCAGTAAAGCCTTTTCCACATCTTCTTTTGTTTTAGCTTCTGAAAATGCATTATCATTCTTTTTCAAAGCTACACTCTGTCCGGCATGATAATAAGGGACAGAGAAATCCACATACTTTTCCCTATCTTCCCTAATGGTTATTCCTGCAATACAGGCATCACATTTCTTCTGCGCAACAGTCAAGAACAACATGTCAAAATTTACATTAACAAGAACTAACTCTTTTCCCATAGAATCAGCTATAGCCTTAATGAGTTCTTTGTCGATGCCATAATATGCATCTCCCTCATCGTAATCAAAAGGCGCAAAATCTCCGGTAGTCGCAACAACCAGCTGATCACTGTAGTCACTTAACTTGGCTGAATATACCGGAACAGGAGCCTGATTTTTGTCAAAATAATGCCCTGTAATCTCCTCATAAGTTCCGTCAGTTAAGCCCTTTTCTATGAAAGCATTTATTTTTTTAAGAAGCTCAGGATCATCCTTATTAACACCTATTCCATATTGTTCCTCCGTAAGAAGAACATCTAAAACCTCAAGATTGTTTTGGGTCTCATCCGCATCAGCTCCGACCATACCGGTATTTTCATCGCCGCATGATACCAGCATTCCTGAAGTCATCATAAGAATTAGAATAAGTGATAATGCTTTTTTCCGCATAATTTTTCCTCGTGAAGATTAGTCATTAAAGCCATCTCTTTGGATTACCGTGCAAAGTGTTAATTGATATACTTCTTAAGCTTTATCTTGCGCGCAGGCTCTACATGCGACGGACATGGTGTTAATTGATAAAGCTCTTATGCTTTATCTTGCGCGCAGACTCTACAGGCGACGGACATGGTGTTAATTGATAAAGCTCTTAAACTATGTCTTACGTGCTGCCCCTACAGACTGCGGACATGGTGTTAATTGATAAAGCTCTTATGCTTTATCTTGCGCGCAGACTCTACAGGCGACGGACATGGTGTTAATTGATAAAGCTCTTAAACTATGTCTTACGTGCTGCCCCTACAGACTGCGGACAAAATGAAAATTGGTAAAGTATATCACTTTCATTATGGAACATACGCATAAAATCATGATAAACATATAATGAAATTACGATAAAATTAGGGGAATTATGAGTAAAATAACATGATACGGCAAACCCGAATCCGCAATACAGACTTTTGATTAATTAAGATACTTTAGTCATGATTTGTTTTTTTACAGGCGATAAACTACCTGATTGTTTTACGTGATTGTTTTAATCTTCCCGCCTCTTCTCGCGGCCGCACTCACTCTATTCAACCTACTGCGGCCGCGCTTTTGCCTTCCTTCATATAATTCTTAAAGTTTTTCTGCCTCTTTCCGCGGCCGCATATACTCCATTCATCCCTTTGCGGCCGCGCTTTTACCTCCCTACTTGTAATTCCTGAAGTTTTCCTGCTCCTTTCCGCGGCCGCATATACCCTTTTCACCCCATTGCGGCCGCGCTTTTGGCCTCCCTCACATAATTCCTAAAGCTTTTCTGCTCCTTTCCGCGGCCGCATATACTCTATTCACCCTATTGCGGCCGCCCTTTTACCTTCCTTCTTGCAATTCTTGATGCTTTTCTGCTCCTTCCCGCGGCCGCATATACCCTTTTCACCCCATTGCGGCCGCTCTTTGCCTTCCTTCTTGCAATTCTTGATGCTTTTCTGCTCCTTTCCGCGGCCGCATCTACTCCATTCCCCCCATTGCGGCCGCGCTTTTCGCCTCTTTCACAAAATTCCTTAAGCTTTTTTGCTTCTTCCCGCGGCCGCATCTTCTCCATTCATCCCTTTGCGGCCGCGCTTTTCACCTCTTTCACAAAATTCCTTAAGCTTTTTTGCTTCTTCCCGCGGCCGCATCTACTCCATTCCCCCCATTGCGGCCGCGCTTTTACCTTCCTTCTTATTATTCTTGAAGCTTTCCTGCTCCTTTCCGCGGCCGCATCTACTCCATTCACCCCATTGCGGCCGCGCTTTTCGCCTCTTTCACAAAATTCCTTAAGCTTTTTTGCCCATTTCCGCGGCCGCATATACTCCATTCCCCCCATTGCGGCCGCGATTTTACCTTCCTTCTCGTACTTCTTGAAACTTTCCTACTCCTTTCCGCGGCCGCATCTATTCTATTCACCCTATTTCGGCCGCGCTTTTGCCTTCCTTCGCATTATCCTTGAAGCTCTTCTGCTCCTCTCCGCGGCCGCATATACCCTTTTCGCCCCATTGCGGCCGCGCTTTTGGCCTCCCTCACATAATTCCTAAAGCTTTCCTGCTCCTTTCCGCGGCCGCATATACTCTATTCACCCCATTTCGGCCGCGCTTTTGCCTTCCTTCCTGCAATTCTTGAAGCTTTTCTGCTCCTTTTCGCGGCCGCATCTACTCTATTCATCCCTTTGCGGCCGCGCTTTTACCTTCCTTCACATTATCCTTGAAGCTCTTCTGCTCCTCTCCGCGGCCGCATATACCCTTTTCGCCCCATTGCGGCCGCGCTTTTGGCCTCCCTCACATAATTCCTAAAGCTTTTCTGTTCCTTTCCGCGGCCGCATATACTCTATTCGCCCCATTGCGGCCGCAGAACAGCTGCTCATAGATCTGGATCCGGAGGTTTTAAAGTAGCCACCCTGCCCAAGGCAGGGCTCGTCCTTGATCTCCCATAAATCATAATGCTAAGCTGAGAAAACCGATGATGATAATAATCAGCTGCTCATGAGTCTATCACCGTCGGTGATGAAGAATCAGCATTATGATTTATGGGTGTCAAGGATGGCGTCCACAGCCACAGATAACCTATTTAAAAAACTTAGAATCTCCCCACATAAAAAAGATTTCATTTGAGAAATCCTAGCGCGTACAGTATTACAGAGCAAAAAACTTCCCACACCTCACAACAAGGCATGGGAAGTCAATATTTATTGTCCTTTTCAACTTTAATTTTCTAGTCTCAAGAAGAATATCCTGCTATTATCACTTCATCTAAAAAAATGTTTTATAATCTATTTCCATTTAATATCATGAAGCCTTCTTCAACTGAACTTCTTCCTTTTTCCCCTTTTTACCAATACCGAGGATAAGCTGATGAAGCTTCTTCAAAAGTATTGCGGAAGGTACACCCAGCGCGAATACTACGAGTACATACAGGAACACGTTCTTAATCGGGAAGGGTGACTTAACACCACCGTCAAATGTGTGATCGCAAAGTTCAACGAAGAGTCCGTGGATCAGGTAGAATTCAAGTGTAATTGTACCCATGAACTTAAGGAACTTGTTGCCAATCTTAACCTTCATTCCAAGAAGAAGAGCTGCGAATACAAAGTCTACAGTAACAAAAACCTGAGACAGAAGTGTCATACGACGACGGAAAACTTTATCAGGTGCGCCCCAGTTCTCTCCATAGTATGACCACATATCCTGCGCAGTTACTGAATGGAGATAAAGCGGATAAAGAGCAGCTACCGCAATGATCAGGTATACCCAGTAATACTTCTTAAGATGAGGAATGATCTTGTCCTCATATTTTGCAAATAGAACTCCGATAGGGAAAAGATGTACACAGTTCCACCACCACTCGCCGCGGATCCAGAGATCGTTGTGATCGATTGCGGTACCAACAAGCTGATATCCTACAACAAACGCCACAACTGCTGCCACTGCAATTCCATCCTTCTTGATGAACTTGAAAGCAAGGAAAAATGCAAGGTAGAAGAACGGAAGCACGATAACATACCATGTGTTGGGGTTACAAAGCTTGATGCTTGTAAGATAGAGAAGCGCTCCCTGTCCGTCAATCTTCTCACCAACAAGAAGTCTTGCAATAAAGAAAATCACAGTTGTTGAGTAAAGTGCAAGAACTACGGGAAGTATGCGCTTTTTAATAAATCCGTTCAGATAACCGGGCTTATTCTTGAAACTCTTATATGCGCCGTATCCGTTGAAAAACAGGAAAAATGAAACCATTATATATCCAATCGGAACGAAGAATTCCAGACCGGGCACGATTCTGCTCTTAGGGAAAAGCCAGGATGCGCAGGTCTTCTGACCTATATGATGAAGCATGATGCAAACAGCAAGGAATCCCTGAAAAGCCTTGCTCTGCTCCAAAGAAAGACTGTCATTCCACTGACCCTTTCCGGCCGGCTTAGCATGCCAGAGCAGAAGTATCGGCAGAATGAAATACACCGAGTAAATAAGTTGTTTTGCCATATTAATATGACCTCCTCCAATATAAAAATATCCCCTCATTTGTCAGCCCCCGCTGACATTCCCCCGCTAATCAGAAACTCTAAAACCCTTAACCACCGTCCCGAAAACCAGAGGATAAATTACCCATAACCATCATCCCAAAAAAGTGCACAAATGTCTTTGATAATCTTGCTTTATTATTGTGTGTTTTTTGCGATTATTATAGCCGTGAGCAATTTCTGTTTTAAATTTGACAAATCCGTAATAACGGATTATTGTTTATATGAGCTGAGAACACGGATTCGGAGCATATAGCAGCCATTTATCCGCAGTAACGGATTGGAGATTCTATGAGCATAAGTGAACTGATTTTTTATCAAATGAAGAAAAAGGGAATATCTCAAAAAAAATTCTCAGAACTGACAGGCATTCCGGAAAGCACTATCAGCGACTGGAAAAAGAAGGGAAATATTCCAAAGGCAGATAAACTCTATATCATAAGCAAGACTTTAGGCATCAGCCTCTATGAACTTCTTGGTATAAACGACAGCGCAACAAACGATGCTTTGGATTATAGTCTTAGTGATTCTGAAATTCATCTTATTGAAGCGTTCAGGAGTTCAGCTCCTGAGCAGCAAAAGCGAATCATCACTTACTCCATGGAATTGTCAGCTATAGCAAAAGATGGAAAAGATCATCCCAACCAAGAAATCACGCAGCTTGATAATCTAAAGCCAAAAGACGCCAACAGAAGCACTGCTGATGCGGAACTTCTTTTGAAAAAACAGCTTGCACGAAGGCTTAGAAGACTGGCAAGATTAGATAGAATACAAATTGATGAAAGCGATCACTCATCGGGTTTAAACAAACATCTTTTCAAATACCTTGATTACCTTGGCATAGATAAACTTGACTATGTAAAAAAATACCTCTCTTCTGTACAGCCCTTTATGCTCACAGAAATGAAGTCTCAGGAAAAGTTTGAAAATGCCATATGCGTTCTTGATGGCTACTATAGAATATCTCTATACATAAAGGTTGATGCAACCAAGGGTGAGGAAATAGTCGTTTCATTTCATGAGAATAATAAAGATGGAATAGCCAAGGTCAATTCCATCTCCCGAAATGATTACGTTTATGTTTTTGCAGATTCCGTAGGAAGCCACTTAAAAGGGACTGACGATTTTTCAATTAATCTCTTTATAACAAGAGGTGTGAGTACATTCCCTATAAATGTACCTGCAAGACAATATGATGAGGAAGGATTTCTGGTAAGATACTCTTATATCAACAACGCGCTTATCGATATATCGAACAGATATCTGGAAGATTTATATACAGCAGACATAGACTTTTCAGAAGTAGAACCATTCTCATCAATACAGCAGTTATCATTTACGTCTTTTGGTAACGATATTTTTTCAAATATATCATTGCTTATCGATAGTATACTAATTCAGAAGGATGCTATTGGAAGACAGATTTCAGATGCCGCACTGGTGATTTATTGCAATTCACTGGAGTTGTTGGATGCGGATAAAAATGAACTCATGATCACTCTTCGCGAGAGGTTTAAAGTAAACTCAAAAAGAGTTATCCCGGGTCTTATCGACAGAATAGATTCAAATATCAGGTAAAGGAGACAACCATGGCAAAATTAAAGTGCCCGCACTGCGGACAGATTTTTCCGGTAGATGATGCAGAACTCAGTTCAATAGTAAGTCAGATCAGAGACGAAGAATTCACTAAGGACGTTGAGAAGCGAACAACCGAGCTGGCACAGCATCTTGAGGAAAAGCACAAGCTTGAGCTCGATGCTATCAATTCCGATATGCGCCTTAAGCTTCAGTCAGACTATGAAAATCAGATGAAGACGCTCCGTGAATCATATGATAAAGATACACAAAAGTTAAGGGATGCTCAGACTCAGGAGACACAGAAGCTCAGAGATGCATACGATGCAGAGATTAAAAAGCTCCGCGAATCTCTTGAAGCCGAAAACAAGAAACTGAGAGAATCCCTTGAAGCGGAAAATAAGAAGCTTCGCGAAACCTATGATACAGAGAACAAAAAGCTCCAGGAAGAAGTTTCCAAGGTGACACTTGAGAACCAGAAGCTCTCAGGTCAGATTGAAAGTGCTGAGGACAAAAAGAAGGTTGCCGTCCTTGAAGCCGTCAAGGAAGTCGAAGATGAAAAGCATATGCTTGAGCAGAGTCTGCAGGCTGAAAAGGACAAAACCCAATACATCCTCGATCAGAAGGACAAGGAAATTGAATTCTATAAGGATTTGAAGACAAGAATGTCCACCAAGATGGTTGGTGAAACCTTAGAGCAGCACTGTGAAATCCAGTTCAATCAGCTCAGAGCAACCGCCTTCCCCAACGCATATTTTGAGAAGGACAATGATGCCCGCTCAGGAAGTAAGGGCGATTTTATTTACAGGGAGTGCGATGAGTTCGGAAACGAAATAATCTCCATCATGTTCGAGATGAAAAACGAGATGGATACTACTTCCACAAAGCACAAGAACGAAGATTTCTTCAAGGAGCTTGATAAGGACAGAAATGAGAAAAAATGCGAGTATGCAGTTCTTGTGTCACTTCTTGAAGCTGACAGCGAGTTTTACAATGCGGGAATCGTCGATGTCTCCTACAGGTATGAGAAAATGTACGTCGTGCGTCCCCAGTGCTTTATCCCAATGATCACTCTGCTTCGCAATGCCGCAATGAATGCACTCATGTACAAACAGGAACTCGCTGAGATCAGGAATCAGGACATTGATATATCCAATTTTGAGGACAGCCTGTTAAAATTCAAGGACGACTTCGGCAGAAACTACGAGATTGCGCATTCTCATTTTGACAAAGCCATCGAAGAAATCGACAAGACTATACAGCATCTTGAGAAGGTAAAGAGTGAGCTTGTGGGCTCAGACAGACAATTGCGAATCGCCAACAACAAGGTGGATGATGTGAGCATTAAGAGGCTCACGAAGAACAACCCCACCATGCAGGCAAAATTTGAAGAACTGAAAAACCAAGGAAAGTGACTAACATGAGCAATACTCAAGGCAACAGAAAACTTAAAGTTTGTATGATCGTTCAGGACCCTAATGTAAAGGGCGGCATTGCTGCAGTGACCGGTGGCTACTATGGCAGCCGCCTTGAACAGGACTACGATATAACCTATGTGGAATCCTACCGCGACGGAAGTAAGCTTGATAAACTAAAAAAAGGTCTCCAAGCCTACCGCGAATTCCGTAAGGTTTTGAAAACCAACCGTCCGGACCTTGTGCATGTCCACTCTTCCTTTGGACCAAGCTTTTTCAGAAAGTATCCCATAATAAAAATGGCGCATGATGCAGGGATTCCAATCGTCAACCATATCCACGGTTCAGCCCTGGATGAGCTTTACACCAATGCGCCTTCCTGGAAAAAGCGAATGGTCGAAAGAAGCTATGGCTACTGCGACAAGCTCATCGTACTCTCAGAGGAATGGAAGAAAAAAATCTCTGTAATTGTACCCGCAGATAAAATCGAGGTTGTACCCAACTACAGTGTGATTGTACCTGAGATGATATCAGAGGACGTAATGGAAAAGCGCTTTGAAAAAAAGCAGATTCTGTATCTTGGACGCTTTGACAACCTCAAAGGTGTCGTTGATATCCCTGCAATCGCTGACAAGGTTATAAAGATTTTTCCGGAAGCAAAATTCGTTCTTGGAGGTACCGGTGAAACCGAGCCTGTCATAGCCGAAATTGATAGACTTGGCTTAAAGGACACTGTACTTCTTCCCGGCTGGATAAGAGGCGATGAAAAGATAAAACTTCTTAAAGAGAGTTCGATTTTCCTTCTCCCCTCTCACATGGAGGCCATGCCTATGTCTATCCTGGAAGCCATGGGATACGCCCTTCCCGTCGTATCCTGCGATGTGGGCGGAATCCCCCAGGTTGTGTCAAAGGACGTCAATGGTAAATTGTACATGCCACAGGACGTGGATGGTATGGCTGATGGAATCATCTCCTACTTTTCTGACAGAGAAGCCTGGAACGAAGCCAGCCGCCAAAGCCTTAAACTCGCAGACGAAGGCTACAGCTTTGATACACATATCAACAAACTCGAAGCTATCTACAATTCTGTTTGCACGAAGTGATAAATAATAAAGTAATAAACTACTAGAACTCCCCATCCCTCAATGATTACTGAGCTTCGGACTCTTCTGGTTTTTGGTAAATATCTTGGACTCTGTGGGGCGACGGACAGACTTGCTCCTTACTTCCTCTGCCGAAATTTCAAAATCTACCTTGGGTTATATGTGTGATTTTGCATCATGGTTGAGTAAATTTCAGGCGATAGCACTGAAATTTATGAGTTATGCAAAATCATACATGTATATAACACAAGGCAGATTTTGGAATGTTTTGAGGCATGGAAGTAAGGAGCAAGCCTGTCCATCGCCCCACAAAAACATTTTTTCCAACTCACTCCACATTTTTAAGTGCGTCGCTCATCGGTATTCTGCCAATCCTGAAGTATTCGATAACGGCAACAACCGCATAGGTAATTGTCCCAAGCAAGAACATCTGAACATACACCTTCGGATCAAGCCAGATCACCAGCCATCCGCTCATCATCATCTTTAACATTTCTCTGAATATCCACACCATCACATGGGACAGCAGCAGATACGAAATGAGTAGTGATACCACCACAACAAGCGCTGTGGGAACAATGTATAAGAGCGCGATCTCCTTCTTTGAATAGCCAAGAATCTTAACCATGGAAATTGACTGGGCATTTCTCTCTATGATCAGCTTTGACAACAGATACATCAGCACAATGAAAAGAAGTACCGAAAAGCCGTCAACCATATACATCAGATGTCCCATGGAGATCATAAGCTGTCTGGAAACTCTTGTAAGTGCTTCCTCATCAATAACCGTTCCGATGTACTTGCTGTCGATATCTGTTATCTCACTGTCCGAAAAATATCCGGCAAAGAATTCCTCATCATACCCAAGAACCTTATTCAGATGTTCCTTACTCATGAAGACCGAAACACCGCCATCATAGTCATAAACTCCGGTTACCTTAAAGCCATAGTAGGTGTCCTCGTAGGGTTCCTTCAATGTAATGACATCGTCCTTTTTAAGGTCATATTTATCAGCATATGCTGATGAAACCAAGACGGTTTTATCATCGAAGTCCGCGTGAATATATCTGCTGTTTTCCTCTACTCCGTAGAGCGTAATTTCCTCGACTCTTGCCCCGTTTTCTCCTGTTGTCTTCAATGTGTATGCTGAGAATTTCTCGGCATCCTTGTTATTTGTGTTTATCTTCCCTCTCAAAGTGATATAGGAGAACATTGAAGAAATCTCGTTATCCGAATCCACCGCACCTGCCGGAATCTGCAAAAGATATGTATATTTTGCAAGCATCGAATCCGTCACTGTATCCTGAAAGTGCACAAGTAAAGGCGGCAGCATCATTCCAAAGAACAAAAGCACATTTGCAAAGAAAAGTCCCGCAAACAGCGTGATATAGCTGCTCTTGTTCTGGATCAGAATCCTTATCCTGAATCTCTCAAAAAACCCGATTTTCCTTGATAGCTTAATTGCATGCTTCTGATTTTTTCCCGAAAGATCCCTTCTTATCAGCTTAAGAGGACTGATTGAGAGCTTTCTTCTCAGAATGAAGTACGTTACTGCAACCATTATAAAAATCGGAATCAGTGTCGTCTTAAAAAATGCCTCACCATTCCATATAGTCACATAAGTAGGAAGTGAATAGCTTCCATAGTACATGTCCACGCAAGTTTCCTTGAAAACTGTGTATCCGAGAATATTTCCGATAATCGCAGAAATGATAGTTACAATGAGCGGCATCGTCATGTAGTGAACGATCAGCTCGTTTATCGTATATCCGGAAGCCCTCAGCGTTCCTATGACATTGGCTTCCTTGTGAATTGTATTATTGATCGTTATTCCAAATACGAAAGCTATGATAACAATAATGATATATAGCAAAACTTCCATCATAGCCTTGTCACTTTCGATATCCTCTCCTGTAAACCTTATGGACTGATTAACGTATCTCGGTATAAAGTTCTCAAGGTCTGTAGTCGCTGTCAGCTTTTCCAGTAGTTCATCCGAAGCTTCTTTTTCAGCGATCTCATCTTCAGGCTCATCGTCATATAGCCATGAGTAGTTATAGTGCAGATCATCCTCCTTATATTTGGAAAACTGATCAGCCGAAACCACTGCCACACCAAAGGCAGAGGCATCAAACATCATATCGTTATTGCTGTAAAAAAGCGCGCTGTAATCAGATAGCGCCACAAGGCCTGCTATTTCATAGGTGTCACCATCGTGGGTCAGGGTATCTCCTACTGTCAGATTGTTGTTATCCGCATACATTCTGTCGATGGCGATTTCCAGCTCCTTTTCCGGAAGCCTTCCATCCATCACACAAACCTTGTCTATCTCATTTCTCTCACCGAAAATTCGAAGCTTTGTGTCATTATCGAATTCTTTTTCCACATAAAAATTCTCATAGACACTTACTCCCTTTCGTTCTATCGATTCCTTCTGGGCTTTTGAAAGCGGCTCCTCAGTTCTGAAGTTACCGTTTTCAATAATGTATCTGTCAAAGCTATCGTCATATGCCTTGATCATACTGGATCCCGCAACCAGAAAACCGGATACAAATCCAATCGAAAGAACAAGCAATATAAAGATGACTACGTATTTTCCGGCATCCTCCTTAACTTCACGAAGTAGCCGTTTTCTCAAAGGATTTTTCATTCTTTTCCTAGCTATTTGCTTTTCCTGCAATATAGCATTTTCTTCCAAAACTGCTTCTCTTGTCATATATTCCACTTCCCCGTAATGCGTGCAAATAACGCACTAATTCCAAGCCTTTTCCCTTACCAATCAAGCTCCGCTGCCTTTATCTTAGCTTCATTCCTGTAGCTCTTTCTGATCACGCCATCCCTAAGCTTAACAACATAATCTGCCATGTTCTTAATAGCGTCGTTGTGGGTAACCATGATAACCGTGTTCCCGTACTTCCTGTTAACCTCCTCTATGAGAGCCAGAATTTCCTTGGATGTGTTGTAATCGAGGGCACCTGTCGGTTCGTCGCACAGCAAAATATCAGGATTTTTCACGATTGCCCTGCCAATAGCACAGCGCTGCTGTTGTCCTCCGGAAAGCTGGCTGGGAACCTTATTCCTATGTTCCTTAAGTCCAAGAGTTTCAATTATTTCATCTATATCAAGTGGATTTTTGGACAGATATGCCCCAACTTCGATGTTTTCCCTCACTGTCAGGTTAGGGATGAGATTGTACATCTGAAAAATGTACCCAAGATGCTCTCTTCTATAGCTTGTAAGAGCTTTTTCATCCATATCGGACATGCTCTTGTTTCTTATTATGATTTTCCCGGAATCGGCACTGTCTATTCCGCCAATTATGTTTAGCAGAGTGGATTTTCCGGATCCTGAAGGTCCAAGGAGCACAACAAACTCCCCCTTCTCCACTTCAAGATTAATATCCTTTAATACCTCGACGTGACTACTCCCCTCGCCGAAGGACTTTCTGATGTTAGATAATCTAAGCTGCATAATATTCTCCTCATTTAGTTTCCCATACAACAAACCCTTAACGGTTTTCCGAACATACCAAAAAGATCCAGCATCCCCGCGCTATCTCTTTGGATTCATTCCTTTACCGTTATCATATCAATACGCTCAATGATCCCCAGATCCTCCAACAGTCTTATCATACGATAAACCGTAGCCGCACCGATAGTATTATCTTTGGAAATTACCTGGTAATAAATATCCTTACAGGTTGACCCATCATTCTTCAAAATAATATCCAGTATCAGCTTTCTCTGTTTGGTGATTCTGAAGCCCTGTTCTCTAAGGGTTATTATCGCTTTTTCATTACTCATGCTCTCGCTCCTGTTAGTTGTTGCTAACTCAAATATATAATAATGCCTAATATTGATTTTGACAAGCATTCTCAATAAGATTTACTGCCGATGTTTTGAGCCTTTCCCGAAATATATGCAATTTTATTTCTATGTTATCGAAAAATAATGTATAATTAATTTGTAAAAAATTCTTTTGTGGGAGGTAAAATTTTATGTTTATAAAGAAGGGAAGCCTTCGAAATAGATTACAATCTGTAATCTTGGCAGCTGCTGTTGCAGTCGCTATCATTCCAACGACACTTTTTGTAACAAATCCTATAACTGCAGAAGCATCAACGGATTCCGTAGCAGACGTTCTCGGCAGCTATAGTGCAAATGAGAAACAGATTTTCACGGCACTAAATTACCTTGATACCAGAATTTTCAATTCCAATACCGAGGTAACCGGTGCCAACAAGTCGGAGTTTGATTCCGCAAGCTTCTACACAATGTATACAGGTGCTACTGAAAAAAAGAAATACACGGTGGAGGAAGTAAGATTTGCAAGACGTGCATATATCTACTCAAATCCTCTAAACATTGCCGGGGCAATGGCTCAGCTTAAGTTTTTGTATATCAAGAAAGAAGGCAAGTACTCTTGCTACGCTTTCCTTCAAAGAACCAGTGAAAACGACTACTCCGGTGAAACCCAGAAGCTTAAAGCAGCCATTAAAAAGATCATGAAAAACATCGACGATGACACCAATTTCGTAAAAGAGATGCAGTGCTTCGACATGGTTATCGACAACACAACATATTACAATATTGCAATTGATAACAAGGATCTTAAGAATACAGCTTACGGCGCTCTGGTTATGCACCGCGCTTCCTCACAGGGTTATGCCCTTGCCTTCGAGGCACTTCTCGATGAAGCTGAGATCAGCAATGATATTCTCTTCAATAACAATAAGTGCTGGAATCAGGTAAAAATCGGAACAAAGTGGTATGAGAGCGACCTTGTGGCATGCGATAAATCCAATAAGGGTACTATCGACTACACAAGATTCAACACTTCCCAGAAGAAGATGAAGAACTACGGACTTACCCGTGTAAATTACTGCACTAAGCTTCGTGAGTCCAAGGGAACCTATTCCACAACAAAAAATAAGATACAGAAGTATGAGGATTCAATGTTCAAGGATTCCAAAAACTTCTCACTTGGAGTTCTTAATCCCGACAACACAGTAACACGTTCCACTCTTCTGAGCTCAGAAACAGTTGTGAATATCGTACCTGTTTATCTCAATAACAGTCAGATGTACGATTGCAGTGTACTCCTTAAGTCACTTACATTATCTACAAAAAATAATGACAGCTACTTTACATGGACTCAGTGGACACCCCAGACCCCTTACATAACCGTTACAAAAGGCGCAGGAAAAGGAACAAACAGAACATTTAACGTTACCATGGTTCTCGATGATGGCGCAAATAACGGAAACGGAACTACTATTTCCTTCTCATTTACTTTAAATGATAACGACGACACGAGAGGTAATTTCAAGTACAAGATCACAGGTGAGGATACAGTATCTCTTGTAAAATGCACAAAAAAGAACATCAAGAATTTAACTATTCCTTCAGCCGTTGTTCTTAATGGAAAGAGCTACAAGATTACCAAGATTGAGAAGAATGCATTCAGTAAGTGCAACAAGCTCGAGACAGTTATGATCGGCAGTTACGTAAACACAATCGGGGCAAATGCTTTCTCAGGAAAAGCAAAGCTTATACGTGTTGAGACTCTGGGCTATAACGTTAGTACCTTCGGTAAGAACGCATTTAAGTCAGCTGATTCCAACACAATGTTCCTTATCAAGGCTGCAAGCTACAACAAGTTCAAGAAGGTAGTTAAGAAGTACAAGAAGGCAGGCGGAAAGAATTCCGTTTACAAGTACAGAGCATATTAATTTCAAAATAACTTAAATCTTAGAGGCATTCGTCCCAGAAAAATCTCCGGGTCGGATGCCTTTTTTGTAATATTTCAAGTTTGTGTTAGAATTAGAAAAATGTAAAGGCACCATTTTTCATTTTTAGAAAGAGATATTATGAAGTATACAAAGACATACGAAGAAATGCTGCAGGACAGCAGAAAGAAACTATTCATAGACATCAGAAATCAAGATGAGTTTGAAAAAAACTCCCCTCCGGAAGCTATTAATATTCCGCAAAGTGAGTTTATGGAAAGAATAGGTGAGCTTCCAAAGGATGAGCCTATCTACCTCATCTGCTACTCCGGGAAGCACTCCGATGAACTCTGCGAAGAGCTAACTCCCAAAGGCTACGAGATCTACAGTATCGCAAGCGGAATTTACAGCTATTACAAATACACAATAGAACACCAGCTTTCAGATGAAGAAGAACAGAACAGACGCTGCAAGGAGATTGAACGAAGCATCATCAAGAAGTTCAGACGTGAGCTCTGGAGCCAGTTTACCAAGGCCATAAACACCTATGAGCTTATAAAGGATGGTGACAAAATTGCGGTATGTATCTCAGGTGGTAAGGATTCAATGCTGATGGCGAAGCTTTTCCAGGAACTGACAAGACACGGCAAGAAGAACTTTGAGGTTGTTTACCTTGTTATGAATCCGGGATATAACGACATCAACTACACTACTATCCTTAATAATGCAAAGCTGATGCAGATTCCCATAACCGTATTTGATTCCGACATTTTTGATATAGTCGCCGGAGAAGTCGGAGCCAGTGGTTCCCCGTGTTATCTCTGCGCGAGAATGCGAAGAGGCGCGCTTTACAGCAAGGCAAAAGAGCTTGGCTGTAACAAAATCGCTCTTGGACATCATTATGACGATGTCATTGAGACCATCCTCATGGGTATGCTCTACGGCGGTCAGCTTCAGACCATGATGCCAAAGCTCCACAGCACTAATTTCGAAGGTATGGAGCTTATCAGACCCCTCTATCTTATTCGTGAGGAGAGCATTATAAAGTGGCGCACTTCCAACAATCTCACCTTCATCAACTGTGCCTGCCGCCTTACAGAAAGCTGCGCAAGCTGCGGTGGTACCGAAAAAGGCAGTAAACGTGCGGAGATAAAAGAGCTTATTTCTGAACTGAAGGAAAGAAGCCCCTTCATCGAAGCTAATATCTTCAAGAGTGTTGAAAATGTGCATTTGAATGCGATGATAGCCTACAAGGATGCAAACGGCCAGAAGCATCACTTCCTGGATAGGTATTAAGTCAAAAAACGAGAGTAACAACTCCCTTGCTTTCACAAGGGGTGTTACTCTCATTTTTTTGGAGCTATATAGTATTGATTTTGGGAAGACGAAAATTAGTTGTAGAAGTCTGTAACTGTCTCGCCGTTATCACCAAGCGGAACCTGGTGATCAAGGCCTACAAACTTACCTGTGCTACCATCAGACCAAAGTGTCTTCTTCATCATGTTGTACTTAGCATCATCCCATGTTGCCCAGTCGTCCTTAAGAAGTCCACCTGTGTCACCTGAGTTAGGATTGATGCACCAGAATGTATGATTGATGTGGTTCTTTGCGATGAACTCGGACATGAGGTTAAGGTACTTCTCATTGTCTCCGCCATCCATGAAGCCGCCCCACTCACCGATAAGGAGAGGTGCAATGTTCTCATCCTGAATGTAGAACCAGCTGTCATACCAAACATCATCAAGAAGTGTCTGCTCTGTGAAGTCCTTATCAAACCATGTCTGCTTATATACAAGCGGGCCATAGTCGTGAGGAGAGTAAACGAGCTGACTCTGATGACTTCCAAGGTCTACAGGATATTTGCCGGCATTTCTGAGGTTTCCACCCCACCATCCGCCGTAATACTTAAGATCTTCCTCTGAAGCATTGGGATCCTGTGTGCCTGAATTGTAATCATAACCTGCTCTGGGTGTCTCCTCGATACCTTCTACCATGATAAGGAGGTTCGGGTTAACATCGAGGATAGCCTGACCGCAGATGCTTGCAGCATACTGCCAGTTGTTCTCATCTGTTGAATCATCCCACTTTGCAGCGTTTGAATCAGCCTGAGAATACTTGCCGTGAGGCTCGTTCTTAAGATCGCATGCGATGATTGTATCGTCGTTCTTGTACTCATTTACAAACCATGTCCAACCATCGATCCAATCCTGAGTTGTGAAGCCCTTAGGGCCATACCATACATTGTAGTTGTGTCCTGAGTTGTTGGCATCTGCACTGTGGAGGTCCATCATAACCTTGATACCGTTCTCCTTGCACATTTCAAGGAAAACATCAAAGATTTCTCTGGAATCCATATCGGAGCCATCAGCTCTCTTAAGCTCTTTGTTAGAGTTTGTATTGATATTGACCTTGATCTTCTTTCCTGCCTTCCACTCAAGAAGAAGCTCTGTGGAAATCGGAACACGTACAAGGTTGATACCATGATCAGCCATGCCTTCAACTACGTTCTTCATGTTTGCATTCCATAATCCGTGGAATACTCTCTCAGAACAGTTGAAACCAAACCAGTTTGCACCTGTGAGGTAAACTTCATTGCCCTGCATATCGAGGATACGGGATCCGTCAGTATGAAGCCAGTCATCGCCTGTTACAGCATCGCCGTGTTCTTCCTGCTGGCCGCCCTGACCCTGACCACTCTGGCCCTGGCCCTGCTCTTCCTGCTGGCCGCTCTGACCCTGGCCACTTTCGCCCTGGCTCTGCTCTTCCTGCTGACCGCTCTGGCCCTGACCACCCTGGCCCTGGCCCTGCTCTTCCTGCTGACCGCTCTGGCCCTGACCACCCTGGCCCTTACCCTGCTCGTCGTCCTTTATCTCACCTTCTGCAAAGATCTCAACCTTGTCACCGATGTGACTTGAACCCTGAATACCGAATTCAACAGCGTTGCCGGGCTCAATTATTGAGTTCCATTCCATAGGTGTGATCTTATAATAATCTCCGTCCTCAGTAATGTTTACATTCCAGCTGGAATCAATTCCAACATCATTCTTATTTACAAAAAGAGTCCATGTTTCTGCTCTCTTTGTTGCATCATTCTTAACCTTGATAAGTACCTGATAGCCTGAACCCCAGTTGTTGATTGTGTAGGATGATGTAAGTCCTGTTGCAACCGGATCAGGAGTAACGATCGGATCGTCGGGATCGGGTGTTACGATCGGGTCATCCGGATCGGGTGTTACGATCGGGTCGTCCGGATCAGGTGTTACGATCGGATCATCGGGATCGGGTGTTACGATCGGATCATCGGGTTCATCGGGATCCTCCGGATCGTCAGGATCGGGAGTGATGATCGGATAATCAGGATTAACATAAACTTTTTAATGCTATTACGAACATGTCGAAATTACCAAATACTGAAAAAAGGGAACCTCCACCGATTGGTGGAGATCCCCTTAAGAAGATCACAGTTTCCATTACGGAAATTTATTTTGTTATTCTTCTTTTTCCTTACGCCTCTTACCTGTTGCAAGAAGTGTAGCTACCGCTCCTGCCGCAATAAGAAGTACGAGAGCTCTGGAGTCATTGGTATTATCGTCTGTGCCTCCACGTCTTGCTCCAAGAACCTGCTTTTCTTCCTGCTCTCTCTTTTCTCCAAGAACAGCCTTTCCATCATCTGGCTTTCTCTTTTCACCAAGCACTCCGGGATTGTCATTACCGCCATTGTTGTTGTCGTCGTTATTGTTGTCATTGTAGACGGGGTTATTCCTTCTGCGAGGTGTTTCGACATCATCATCGTCATCATCATCGTCGTCATCATCGACGGTCGGTGCAGGTGTCGGGTCAGGTGTCGGATCCGGTGTAGGTGTAGGTGTCGGATCAGGAGTAGGTGTAGGTGCCGGTTCAACCTGATCAGGATTCTTCGTCACGATACTGTAAATAACAATATCATTTGCAGGCATTTCGAATTCCTGTGCTGCTGCATCTAACTTTGTCTTACCTGTCAGTAATCCAATCAGGCCCTCAAAAGCATTCTTAATCTTAGCTCCCAGACTTGTATTATTTACAACATCTTCCTTGTTCCAGATACCAAAGCTATAACCATCAACTGTAGGAAGCTCAGGACAGGTAACTTTTTCGCCAAATGCAACCGTCATGTTATGTGTGGCAATTTCTGCAACCAGCTGATCCCAGTTAGCAGGTTTTTCTACGCCATCAGCGATTCTGTACTCAAAGGTTACATTGTAAAGCTTAGCCTTGAACTTAGCCTTAAAGGTTGTATCAGCATACATATTTGTCTGCTGGGTTGTACCATTAGCCTTGTTAAGGTAATTTATAGCATCAGCTGCTTCAAGCTTTTCTGATATGCCTTCAAGTTTTTCCTCAGTTTCAGTGCCATCGTTATTTCTTACTACATACCAGGCATCAAACTCATATCCTGTATCAGGTGTAGCCTTTGATCCTGTTATGCCTTGTGTTGAAAGCACCTGGATTCCAAGGTTTTCTGAGTCAGATACACTTCCACCTGCCTCAGCTACATACTTAACATCGTACTTCTGAGCATCATCCTCAGTAAATACTGCCGTAAATGTTGTATCCTTGTAGACATTTCCGTCCTTGTTGAGTTTTCCTTCGATTACTTCAAGTGTAAGTTCAGCCTGATCTGTTATGAGATCATCACCCTTATACCAGCCAACAAGCTTGTATCCGGCTTCTGCTGTTGCTTTGGAACCTGTGATTCCTTCTGTTCCAAGAACCTGGATGCCTTCATCTTTGGCATTACTTACTTTACCCGTATTAATATCTTTGGACTCATAAGTTACTGCGTAAGTCTGTTCAGCATCTGCCACAAACTTTGCTACAAACTCTGTATCAGCATAAAGGTTATCATCATCAGTATTGAGGTTTGCTATTACAGTGTCTGCACCAAGTTTAGCTTCTGAGCTTACCTTTATCTCACCCTTATACCAGCCTTCAAACTTGTATCCTGTCTCAGGCTTTGCTGTTGAACCGCTGATTCCGGTTGTCACGAGCTTCTGGATATCTGCATCACTATCGTTTGTTACGGTACCCTTAGCTACATTCTCTGACTTGTAAGTTACTTTGTACTTCGCATCAGGGTCTGCCTTGAACTTCGCATCAAAGCTTGTGTCTGCGTACAGTCCGTCAGCATCTGTCTCAAGATAATCTTTAAGTACATCAAGTGTAAGTTGTGCATTATCACTTACTTTAACATTGCCCTTATACCATGCATCAAAGATGTATCCTGCCTCAGGCTGTGCTGTTGATCCGGCGATTCCATCTGTTCCAAGCTTCTGGAT
>NZ_AUIX01000022.1 GCF_000423925.1 Butyrivibrio sp. VCD2006 | reverse complement strand
ATCGTTCGTCTGACCAGAACTTAAGCTTGGCTTTTGTTCTGTCCGTTTTACCTTTAGTTAGGTTGTTTTGTTCTCTGAATATTCTTTTTGGAATTTTCAGGGTTGCATTACTATTTTATTGTCAAAGTGCTTTGTCTTGGCTTGTCAGCCGCAACTCTGATAGATTATCATGTTGTGTGCTTTCTGTCAAGAACTTTTTTAATTTTTTTCGAGATTTTTTATAAGTAGTTATCAGCTCTTATTTGTGCTCTCTCGAAGTGAGCGAAATTGATTATAGCATCACTTACACATGAATGCAACTAATTAATTCAGAAATTGTAAAATTAATTGCAGCGCCTATATTATAGCCCACAATATGCTGTATCAGCGCTACCCATATATAGGTTTCACACGCTCCAAAGACTCCGCCCAACACTTTATTTGCAGTTGAAAGTATCGGAATCTTCTTTGAACCGGTAGCAGCTTTTCCTATTCCCTGGATCACACGATAAACTGCAACGATAATTGCAAGTTCGATAATCGTTTCTATCAAATGAAGGTTCTTCCCTTGAAGAAGCTTACCTATTGCTCCTGCCGAGAGAGAGAAGATCACAAATCCTATAGCTAATGCCGCTATTCCAATTAACTCAGATATAAGTCCGTATGTAAAACCAGACGCAATTCTCCACAAGAGTATTATTAAAACCGCAAGTGATACAATCACCTGCGGCATAGCAATAAATTCCATAATATTCATAAACTAGTTCCTATTAAGCGAAATAGAAAAATAAATTATCATCACTTAAGCTCCAGCGTTTCAATAGCCTTCTCTGTAACAAGAATAAACTTGCTTCGCACATTTGTAGGGATCATTACTTTCACGGCACGATCAAAGGTATTTCTGAATTTTTCCACACCTTTCATATCATAGAGTATGTACTCATTTTCCCCATAAACAACTATTTGGTCGTTGTCAAATAGAACATCTACATATTCTGTATCAAAGAAAACCGTTGTCTCAAGACTACCCGTCTCACCATAGATCTGAAGCCTATAAGCACCTTCATCTGTGTTATTCATGAACACAACTCCAACATGAGAGTCATTGAAGAATACAGATCTTATTTCCTCATTTGCTGTAAGGCTCTCTGTCTGACTTGTCGGAACCTCTTTGCCCGAAAAGAACATTATTCTGTCATCTGCTACTGCAAAGATCTTAGAATCATTCATGAACTGAACATAAGGCACAACCACTCCGGGATACTCATATCCACTCGCATAGTTGTCAGAAAGATTCTGTCCGACAGCTCCAAAGTTAAAGAACGCTACACTTGTCTTTATTTTGCCATTATCTGCTTTCAAATAGGACACGCACACAAGCTCACCACTTGGCGAAATAGATATATCAACCGGATATCCGCTATCCTGCATGGTTGTCTTGAAATTTGCAAGGGTATTGCCTGTTGCATCAAAAAGATAGATCCATGTGACATTTTTATCATCCAATACCGCAGCCACTACACCTTGTGAAGCCACACAGAAATCTCTGATGGGAAGATTTGTATCTATCTCACCGAGAGCTCCTGATGTATTTGCCACGTAGATATTGTGTCCATTGTAATCACCTATGGCTACCACATTTTTACATGTATGAACCGTGGGATTCTGCATCTGATAAGTCTGGTTCCATAGCTGTTGCCCTTCACCATCAAGACAGCTGACACCATCTTTACTGTATGTGAGTACATATCCACCCAGATTAACAGCTTTAGCACCTGCCGCATCAGTCAGTTTGACAGATGAAATCACATTACTCTCTGTAAAATGCTTATCTCTCCAGCTGACATACACGGCAGCTACCATAAGTACTGCTATTGTAATGATAACGATAGTCCTAACAAAAACCGCAATCCTGTGTTTTCTTATTCTCTCCTTATACGAAGGACCACTATTTTCGTAATTGTCCTCGCCTTCAGAATCATACTCATCGCTATCAGGTTCCCAATCTAAGTCGCCATTTAGTGCAGCAAAAGGATTTTCATCCTTATCCTTTTCCTTTGAGTTCTTTTGCAGCTTCTTTATGTACTTAGTGAAATCCTTGACTTCTGCCATTTAAAACTCTTTTCCGAATTTTTTTAAATAAAGCGGTATACCGTTATTGAATCATACTCGCGCTCGGGTCCGAATACGGCATCCGGGAAGTTATCATGATGAATAGCGTCAGGATGTATCTGAGTTTCTAAGCAGAAACCATCTCTCTTCCTATAATCTGCGCCACCTTTTCCGCCTTCTGCTTCAAGGAAATTGCCGGCATAAAACTGGAATGCAGGAAGTGTTGTTGAACACTGCATTGTAATTCCGCTCTCAGGACACTTTACAGTAGCAAAAGTTCTTCTTGTTCCATCAGCGCCATCAATAATAAAGTTGTGGTCATATCCGCCACCCAATGCTATCTGATCATTATCTGCATCGATTTCGAGACCAATAACCTTTTCATTTCTGAAATCGAAAGGGGTTCCCTCAACATCAGCAATTTCGCCGGTAGGGATAAGTCCCTCTCCTACTGTTGTAGTTTTGCTTGAATTAAACTGAGCAACATGATCCGTGATAGTTCCTGATCCCTGACCGCGAAGATTAAAGTAGCAATGGTTTGTAAGATTGATCATGGTCTTAGCATCACTTGTTGCATGATAATGAAGTGAGAGTGCATTGTCCTCACTAAGAGTGTATGTAACAGAAAACTCTCTATTTCCTGAAAATCCAAGATCTCCATCCTCTGCTTTTAATGTAAAAGTAACACTATCTTCTGTCTCAGATGCTTCCCAGACTCTCTTGTGGAAGCCATTATCAAAATCACTATGAAGATTATTAGGTCCATCATTCACTGCCATCTGGAAAGTTTTTCCATCAATCTGATAGCTTGCTCCGCCAACTCTGTTAGCAACAGGGCCTACTACAACGCCAAGGAAGCAGGAATTATCAAAATATTTCTCAGGATCATCAAATCCAAGAACAACGTCTCTTGTCTGTCCATCCTTGTCTTTTACAAAAATATTACGTATGGTAGCGCCATAATTAAGAAGGCAAACCTCCATTCCCTGGCTGTTTGTCATATGGTAACCGTAAATAGGTGCTCCGTCCTTTGTTTCTCCAAGAAACTCTCTTTTCACACTCATTTTTTCCTCCGTTTCTGAATTTCCCGCTCGAAGTTCGAGCAACTTCCGCTTTTGTTTTCTAGTTTTTCCGTTTAGTTATTGCATCTGTTTTAGGTTTACAACTCAGTTCTGCCCTCTAGTGCACGGAGCAGTGTTACTTCATCTATGTACTCAAGATCGCCGCCGACAGGAACGCCGCTGGCAATCCTTGTAACCTTGATACCGGTGGGCTTTATGAGTTTACTTATATACATTCCCGTAGTCTCACCCTCAAGGCTTGAATTCGTAGCAATAATCACTTCGTTTACATCATCTGTCTCTAGTCTCTGTACAAGCTCTTTTAGCTTGATATCTCCAGGTCCAATCCCAAGCATTGGAGAAATGGCCCCATGAAGAACATGATAGACACCTTCGTATTTTCCCGTCTTCTCATAAGCTGCAAGGTCTCTTGCGTTTTCAACCACCATTATAGTTCTGTGATCACGCTTCTCATTAGCACAGATTGGGCATATCTCATCATCAGTAAGAGTGCAGCATTTGCTACAGTAGTGCACATTCTCTCTGGCATCAGTAAGCGATTTTGCCAATCTTTCAACCCTGTCCTTTGGAAGACCTATAATGTAAAAAGCCAGTCTCTGAGCCGATTTGCCGCCGATTCCCGGAAGGGATGAGAGCTCATCGATCAGTCTGTTAATATGTCCGCTATATAGATCCATTAAAATAAAAATCCTCCGAGGCTATGCTCCAATTAGAACGGAAGTCCTCCGAGACCTCCAAGGCCGCCTGTCATCTTGCCCATAATATCGCCCTGTGCCTTCTCAGCCTGTTCCATTGCCTCGTTTACCGCTGCAACTATCATATCCTGAAGCATCTCCACATCATCGGGGTCAACTGCATCCTGCGCAATTGTAATACCAACGAGCTTTTTATTACCTGTAACAGTGGCCTCAACGGCACCACCGCCTGCACTTGCCTTGAACTCCTTTGTCTCAAGTTCCTTCTGGCTCTCCTCCATCTGACGCTGCATACGCTGAGCCTGTTTCATAAGGTTATTCATGTTGCCAGGCATACCACCCGGGAATCCACCTCTCTTTGCCATTATTTGTTCCTCCTGTTTGTTACTTTTAATTCTATTTTTACTACTGATTGTAGGTTTTCAGCTTTTATCAGCTAATCCTCGTCCGTATCCTTCTCCTCAAAGGCATTCTCTTCATCGCTGGCCCGCTGCTCATTAAATGAATTCTCTGACGATGCTTGCTCGTATGCTGCATACTCTTCTTCCTGCTCATCATAGGAAGCGGCATATTCTGTAGCCTGCTGAGCATAATACTCATCTTCGTCAAGGCCGGTAATTATATCTCCGCCGGAGTTTTCCGGATTCTCGTCTTCTGATGAGGGTTGAATTTCCGGATTATCTTCTGATGATGGTTGAATTTCCATGCTATCTTCTGATGACGGTTGAATCTCCGGGTTATCAGGCATACTCACTTCTTCCTCAATCTCGATGTCGAAATGAATATCATTAAGGCTGACATACTGCTCTGATATTGGCTTATCCTGCACCGCATAACGAAGTTCAAAATCTACATGCTTGCCGATAGAGTCATCAAGAATAGCTGAAAGCTCGCTACGTCCCGGATCTTCGCTATATTTTTGTGCCCGCTCTTTATTATCCAGAACTATGAAAAGCTTACCATCTTCACTCTGACTGAGAACCGCCTTAAGCATATAAGCCCTCATAGGCATTGGCATCCTGTTAAGAATTCTGTTCCAATTGTTGACGACTTTTTTGACATCCTCAGCAACAGCCTTCTCAAGCATTTTGGCCCGCTCTTGCATGGAAGTACCTGACCCGGCACCTACTCCGCCAGTGCCTACGGCACCGGCCCCATTAAAACCCGGTCCTCCATTACCTCCTCCAGTTGCATTAACAGCAATCTGTCCACTGGTAATTCCGCCTAGGACTCCATTCATCTCCTGACTACGCTCTTCCAGTATTCTTATTCTGTCAAGAAGTGCATCCGTGTCTTCGTCCATTTGAGGTTTGCAAAGCCTTATCAGTGCCACCTCTATTAGAATACGTTTTGCCGCTGCAAATCGCAAGTTCTGTGATAACTCCGAGAACACGCGAATATAACGCATGATGGTATCTATGTCAGAGCTCTTTGCCAGTTCTTTTAGTGCTGCAAGATTATCCGTGGACATATCCACTGCATCCTCCATGTTATCGGAGGTGCTTACCAACATCAGATTTCTCAGGTACCAGATGAAATCACTGACAAACTGTGTTAGTTCTCGTCCCTGTATGACAATGTCGGACAGAAGATTAAGAGCGCCTGTAACATCCTGAACTATCAGATACGAAAACAGTTTTCCAAAAACAGCAGTATCAACTGCACCAAGTACACTAAGCACTCTGTCATAAGTCAATTCTTCGCCGTAATTGAAAGCGATACACTGGTCAAGAAGGCTTAACGAATCACGCATCGAACCATCTGCTGCCTTAGCGATATAGCGAAGTGCTCTTTCGTCAACTTTTACCTGTTCCTTATCAACAACCTCTCGAAGTCTGTCCGCTATAGTGTCGATAGTAATTCTGTGAAAATCGTACCTCTGACATCTGGACAAAATAGTGATCGGTATCTTCTGTACTTCTGTAGTTGCAAGAATAAAAATTACATACGACGGCGGTTCCTCCAGGCTCTTAAGAAGAGCATTAAAGGCTCCGGTTGAGAGCATATGAACCTCATCGATAATATATACTTTGTATTTTCCAACTGTTGGTGAATAAGAGATCTCATCAATGATCTCACGGATGTTATCTACGCCGTTATTGGATGCAGCATCTATCTCGATGACGTTACCCATTGCTGCACCGGACTCGATTGCCTTACAGGTGGGGCACTCGCCGCAGGGGCTGCCATCCTTCGGGTTCTCGCAGTTAACTGCTCTTGCAAGAATCTTAGCAACCGATGTCTTGCCGGTACCTCTGGTTCCGCAGAACAGATATGCATGCCCAATCCTGTCAGACTTAATCTGGTTCTTCAGCGTTGTCACAATATGATCCTGTCCTTTGACATCGTCAAAAACAGGTGGTCTGAACTTTCTATATAAAGCTACGTACGCCATTTAAATCCCCATTTATCAGGCACATCAATCAAAACACAGAAAAGTTTTATCAAGAGTTGCCCGATTTTTTTCATACTTCAACTAACTAATTATACTCAATAACCGCTCGTGCAACAACTGTTTATTGACTTAAACCATACTCCCTCGTATAATGAAAAAGCGCGAAAATATGAACTTTCACGCTTTATGGAGACGTATCAAAGTGGTCGTAATGAGGCGCACTCGAAATGCGTTTGTCCTCCGGGGCACGCGGGTTCGAATCCCGCCGTCTCCGCTAAGCTTCACCTTGACGGTGGAGCTTTTTTATTCTGAATTTTCATTTCCAATTAGTAAAAAGCCCCGGCAGATTTTCCTGCCAGGGCAATTATTAAACATTTTTTCAAGGCCATTTTTTGTCTTGATGTGAAAGTATTACAGATCAAACTTCTTCTTATCTTCCACTGTAATCTCTTTTCCCATCTGCACCTCGATAAGCTGCAGCTCTTCACCGTTATCATTGATGATGGTGTGCTTTGTGCCTGCTTTCATGTTGACAACATCTCCGGGACGAACTATCTTTTCAACGCCATCAATGATAGTCTTACCAGTACCACGTACAACACTCCAAACTTCATCGCGTCTCTCGTGACTGTGATAGTTCATAGAATGTCCGGGGTTAAGAGTAACTTTAATGGTCATGGAGTCTTTTTCAACATCAAGAACTCTATAGCTTCCCCAGGATTTCTCAGCAAACATGATCGGCTGCTCGATTTTCTCAACAAAAGGCTTAATGTAAGAGCTCTGTTCCTTATCAGAAACAAGAATACCATCAGGAGAAGCAGCAACGATGGCATCTTTTAGTCCCATAACAATTACAGGGATGTTCATATCATTTATCACATGAACATTTTCACAGTTTTCATTCAAAAGTGCATCGCCGATAACATTCTCTTCCATAGCCTCTGTAAGAGTATTCCAGGTTCCCAGATCCTTCCACAGGCCGTTAAAACGCATTACGCTGATCCTGGTCTCCTTCTCTACAACCGCATAGTCGAAGGAAATCTTCTCAAGGGTATCGTATTTTCCAAAAAGATCATTGTAGTCTGTAAAATCAATAATCTCATGTGCCTTATCAAGAAGGTATGAAAGTTTATACGCGAAAATTCCGCCATTCCAAAGGGCACCCTTTGAAATATAATCTTTAGCAGTTTCTACGTCAGGCTTTTCCTTGAAGGATACAACCTTTGAAACCTCTGCCTTATCCTCAGGAATGATGTAACCATATTTCTCTGAAGGATATGTGGGATCTATTCCCATGAGTGTAAGATTGGAATCACCCTCCTCTGCAAGCTTTGAAAGCTTCTCGAGAGCAAGGAAGTATTCCTTGTCAACATAAGGGTCAACAGGACATACCACTACAGGCTCATCCAGTCCAACGTTCTGCACATCATGAAGGTATGCACTTGCAAGAGCGATTGCAGGGAATGTATCCCTTCTGCAGGGCTCAATGGAAATTCCAACATTCCCACCAAGCTGATTATTGATGGCTGAAACCTGTGTCTTACTTGTTGCTATGGTTACATTTGCGTTTGGATCAATAGCTCTTATCTGGTGATAAACTCGCTGAACCATTGATTCATACTCTCCGTCAGTTCCTTTGAAAATCTTAATAAACTGCTTTGATCTAACATCGTTTGAAAGAGGCCAGAGACGCTGACCTGATCCGCCCGATAATAAAATTATATTCATGTTTGTCCTTTCTGATCCCCCTCATCCGGCACTTCGTGCCTCTTTTTTCCCAAGGAGAAGGCTTTGGTATTTATCTACGCCTCTTTTCTCCAAAGGAGAAGGCTTTGGTATTTATCTACGCCTCTTTTCTCCAAAGGAGAAGGCTTTGGTATTTATTTGTGCCTCTTTTCTCCGTAGGAGAAGGCTCTATAAACGCTTATTATTCTACAGTTACGCTCTTTGCAAGGTTTCTCGGTTTATCAACATCAAGGCCCTTGGCAACACTAATATAGTAACCAAGAAGCTGAAGCGGGATAACTGCAAGCGATGCCGCAAAGTGCTCCTCAATTTTAGGAACATACGCTGCAAAATTAACTGTATCCTCAATCTCATAATGACCATAGGTTGTGAGTCCCATGAGATAAGCTCCTCTTGCCTTACATTCAACCATATTACTGATTGTCTTCTCATAAAGGTCGTTCTGCGTGAGCACACCGATTACAAGGATTCCATCCTCGATAAGGCTGATAGTACCATGCTTAAGTTCTCCTGCAGCATATGCCTCTGAGTGAATGTAAGAAATTTCCTTCATCTTGAGGCTTCCCTCAAGCGAAACGGCATAGTCTATTCCTCTTCCAACAAAGAAGACATCCTTAGCGTTTGAATACTTAGCAGCAAACCACTGAAGTCTCTCCTTATCCTCAAGAACCTTCTGTATCTTCTCAGGGATAGTTTTCATTTCAGAAATATAACTAGCGTATCTCTTATTATCAATTAGTTCTCTTACAAATCCAAAGTGGACAGCAAGGGCATAAACTGCAACAAGCTGCGCACTATATGCCTTTGTTGTAGCAACAGAAATCTCGGGACCTGCAAGGGTATAAAGGACATGGTCTGCCTCTCTGGCAATTGAAGATCCAACAACATTAACGATACCCAAAGTAGCAACGCCCTGATTTTTTGCCTCACGAAGAGCGGCAAGCGTATCTGCAGTCTCGCCGGACTGTGAAATAACGATTACCAGATCATTTTTATCAAGAAGCGGCTTTCTATATCTGAACTCAGATGCAAGCTCAACGCGAACAGGGATACGTGTAAGATCCTCAAACACATACTGAGCTGCCATGCCTACATGCCATGCACTTCCACAGGCAACAATAAAAATCTGTCTAAGGGACTTGATCTTCTCATCACTTATACCGCATTCTGAAAGATCGATCTTTTTGCCTTTTATAACAGAATTAAGTGTATCCTCAACTGCCTTAGGCTGTTCATGGATTTCCTTCATCATGAAGTGCTCGAAGCCACCCTTCTCAGCAGCTTCAGCATCCCATTTAATCTCAACCTTTTCCTTCTGAATCTCATCTCCATCGAGATTATAGAAGTGAGCTTCGCCTTTTCCAAGGCATGCCATTTCCTGATTACCAATATAGTAAACATTCCTTGTATATTTCAAAATTGCAGGAACGTCAGATGCAACATAAGTAGCACCGTTCTCGACACCAATTACCATCGGAGAATCCTTGCGGGCAACCCAGACCTGATCCGGATAATCCTTGAACATAAGTGCAAGTGCATATGAACCACGCACACGCACCATAGTCTTAGCAATAGCATCGATGGGTCCGATTTTATACTTATTGTAATAGTAATCCACAAGCTTAACTGCGACTTCAGTATCAGTCTGTGAATAGAACTCATAGCCATGATGCAAGAGCTTTTCCCTAAGCTCCTGGTAGTTCTCAATTATACCATTATGAACACCAACGACATTTGCTTCCTCAATGGTTTCACCATGTTCAAAATGATTTGATGAAACATGTGGGTGTGCATTAGTCTCTGAAGGCTCACCATGTGTTGCCCATCTTGTATGCCCGATACCTATACATCCAGTGAGTGAAGCTCCGTCATTGGTTTTCTCTGACAGAACTTTAAGACGGCCCTTGGCCTTTACTACCTTTACCTTGCCATCATCGCCTCTTACTGCGAGACCTGCTGAATCATATCCACGATATTCAAGCTTTGAAAGGCCATCCAACAAAATGGGAGCTGCTTGCTTTTTACCAACATATCCAACTATTCCACACATATATTTTATCCTCTTAAAATAATTTGCTTAGCTTTAATCATTATATACATTTTTGTTAAAAGCACAAGTTTCTTATATTTTCATGATTTAATTTTTGCCCATCTAATATCAATTATCAAAGTTATTATTCCCATAAATAAAAATACTACGGTCAACCCTAATGCCGTATATGCAAGATATCCAATGCGCTTATCTTCTACCCTTCTAAAATCCGGTTTGGTGATTGCGATCTCAATACCGGGATCTACCGAGTAGATATATATCTCTCCTGTCTGTGGGTGATTGATTCCATCAAAATACAGATCACCTTCGATCAAATTCTCGCCCTCATCCAAAACTGTTGTAAAAGAACAAGACGACATATCATATTCACCTGCTGCAAGACTTGTGATAATTTCTGCTTTAGAAGCATTTAAAAGCGTCGCTTTATATTTTACATGAAAGCTTTCACCTGACATAAACGAAACAGGGACATGCAGCACATAGTTTTCTTTAAGTACGGATCTGAAACTGTGATTTCCATATGGAACATTCTCTATTTCGTCGCCATTTGAAAAATCAGTTAATATCAAACTCTCGTTATTTCTTACAGGTGCTCTGTTTGTAGCTGCAAGACTAAAAGCAATAAGACTGATATAAGCAACAAAGAAACATAACACCATCCTGAATTTTCTTTTTTTGATAATCTTCATATTATGTATTCTTTTACCGACACCCCCTTCATGAAGTCAAAAATCAAACCAACGCTACCATTATAAACATCTGTGCTTATCTCATTATACCTTTTTTGTCAACTCAGCAAACCTCTCCCTAAAAATATCTGCTGCACGTTCAGGCTTCATCATCTCTCTTATATGAAAAAAAGCTGATTCTTTCTTATAATCATAAAACGCTTTATCATCATACAATCTTCGAATATATCCTGCTGCCACATGAATATCCGGATCGGCCCAGTGATTGCCCTTATGATAAGGAGGCATATCTGTTTCAATTTCAACTATCCTTGCGGGAACCATACAGCATGATTCCTCAGACATGAACTCAGAATTCGCTGACCAGTTTGTTGCAACAACCGGGGTTCCGAGAAACATTGCCTCTGCCATTACAAGTCCAAAGCCTTCCGAGCGATGCAATGAAACATACACATCTGCATCTTTAATCAAACTATTGAACTCTTCCTTACTGAAGCTTTCAGTTAAAATGTATACGTTTCTATAACCCTCCAACATATTACGCAGACGCTTTATTTCTTTTTCATTTGCATGTGTCGCCTTAATTATCAGTCCAACTCCAGATTGCTCTTCCGGATAGGCTTCTTTATATGCAGCTATAACAGCCTCGGGATTTTTACGTTCGGAATTACTTAGCCCATCATAAGACATAAGAAATAAAAACTTATCTCTCGGCAAGCCAAAATAATTCCTGTCACATTCAAGTGAGACTTTCGGCTCTCTCATAGCATACGGCACCGTAAACACAGGCTTATCTGTCACCCTTCTTATTGACTCAGAAACAAACTCTGAAGGTGTCCATATTTCATCAAACATTTTAATCTGACAAACCCAATGCATAGGAAATTCCGGCACTTCCCAAAGCCAAAATGCAACCTGATATCTGTTATCAAACATATTTCTAGTTGATCTTAATGAAAAACTAACCATTTCATTTGGATTGATATGAATAAGGTTAACGTTATACCTTGGCTCATCCTCTTCATATTTAACAAAAGACAAGTTTGTTTCTTTTGCTTTTTTGTTTTGAAAACAGTTGTTTATTACAAATGGAATTCCGGAAGTCTTAATTGTTTGCGCAACCAGTCTGCAACTTTCACCGAGCCCAAAGTCACCTCTTGAATGGCCTATAAGATTAATGCCATCAGGATATTCTCCGAAATCAGTTTTTATTCTCTTAATCCTGAGATAATTAGCATTGAAAATCACACTGCGAATCTGTTCGCGAAGAGTATAAGGCAAAATCTGTTTTAATACTTCCCGTACCACTTCAGTTCCCCTTAAAACAAATGATTGATCACATCCATATAAACAAGATACACCCTAACGAACATAAAACCAATCAAATCGATCAATTTATCTCCGATAGGGTGTATTTTTATTCTTTGTCACATATTCGTACCCAACTAGGTACATTTCGAGTTCCAGCCTCCTTATTCAGCTTTGAACTCTTCCTTACCAACTCCGCAAAGCGGGCAAACCCAATCAGCCGGAAGATCATCCCATTTGGTTCCGGGAGCTATTCCGTTATCCGGATCGCCTGCTGCCTCATCATAAATATATCCACATGTGCCACATACATACTTCATAGAAAAGCTCCTTTCCTGCGAAAAAGTGCAATATCAACTAACAGAGTAATTATATCATGTATGAACCTGGATAATCATTATCATTTCATTAAATATCGATAATAACTTTTCGCGCATATGTTTACTTATCTAACTATTTTCTCAAAATCTGCCTTCGGATGCTTGCAGATAGGGCAAATGAAATCATCCGGCAGTTCTTCTCCAACCCACTCATAACCACAGATTCTGCAACGCCATACAGTTTCACCTTTAGGAGTAGTTCCAACTGCTTCCGGCTTCGGCTTAATATTGCTTTGGTAATATTCATAAGTACAGGAACCGGTATCAGCTAGAACTGTCATGAATTTAGGATCACAAATAAAGAGTGTATGGGATCCAAGATCAACTTCCTTCTCAACTCTTAATGAAAAATACGCATTAGTTCCACTGATTATGTAAGGCACTCCATTCTCAGCCAAAGCGCATGATATATCAGTACCTTCAATTTTCTGTTCACCTGCCCCTTCACTAATTCCGGCAAACTTATTCACATCCCTTCCGGACTGGAATCCAAAATGTTTAAACAAATCAAAGCTTGCTTCCTTGCTGATTACAGATACATTACATACGCCCGTATCCTTGATCATGTCATGGGTGAAATTAGCCTTGTTCACAGCAACTGAAATACGGTTTGGTTCTGACGCGATCTGCATGGCGGTGTTTATTATACAGCCATTAATTTTCTCGTCTCTTACAGCGGTGCATACAAACAATCCATACGATAACTTGTACATTGCTTTTGTATCCATTTCTGACATTTTGATTCCTCCTTTAGGATATTTTATTTAATTGTAACTCATTTAATTTTATACACAAATAAAATGTTTCTAAAGAAAATTCTCCATGCTTTTAACACTACGAGCTCTAATTTATCTTTCTCCGGCAAGCTCTATCATCTCGGAGAGATTGTCGCAAATTCTATTCCAGTTAAATCTCTCATGTACATATTCTCTCCCCTTCTCCCCCATTTCATCTCTAAGCGATTTACTTCCAAGTAGCTTAGTAAGTCCTCTTTCAAATTCCTCGTAATCGGTATAATAAAGTCCTCCACCGCTCTTTACGCAATGTCCCTTTAAAACCTCGCATTCACCGTTAACCAGCACAGGTTTTCCAAGTCCAAATGCCTCCAGAACAACTATCGAAAGACTTTCAAATTTTGATGGAAGCACCAGGAAATTGGCACCTGCAATTGCATCAAATTTGTCCTGATCACTCACAAAACCAAGCGACAAAATGTCAGGAGAATCAGGTATATCTATTACTGCTTTTCCTATAAGCACCAGCTTAAGGTCTTCATTATGAGCGCTTTTGTACTTTAAAAAATGATCAAATAATTCAGGACAGTTTTTACCATCATCTATTCTTCCGGCATATATGATGTAATTATCTATCTTATATTTTTTCTTGAAATCTTCCCCGCTTACAGTATCCGGAATCTCTACACCTGCGCCGCCAAATCTGTAGGGAACATGCCTGCTGTTAAACCGCTTCCATACCAAATCACGCTCCTCTTCTGTTTGAAAAAGAAATGCTTTTGGCAGCTTGAAAACAGGATCAAAAATCTTCATCTTAAGGAATGGCTCGTCATGCGCGAGTGGAAGAAAAACAGCATTGTCAGCTGCTACTTGAATTCCCTTTACTGTTGGATAATATAGGTATGTCATAAAAACAAAGGCATAATACTCATCCTTATGTGCCTTTATATATTCCACAAGCTTCGGTGCATGTGGTCCCTGAAGGGTAAGCCACAAATTCTCCATAAATCCCGGGAGAAATCCATCTTTAAACACTCGATTTATAATATTAAAGATCTTTCTATGCCTTGTTATATTTACAGAAAAACGGCGTACTACCACGCCGTTTATTTCTTCTTCATCCGCTTTATATTCATCTTTCCATGTCATGTAATCAACAGCTTTAGTTGTGATGACTTCAACATCATATTTTTCGGTAAGGCGCTCAGCCAACTCTCTGCACAAGGTCTCCGCTCCGCCATTTACATCTACGCCATATCGCTGAATTACAAAACAGACTCTCTTATTCCCACGCATAAACAATCACCTGCAGTACAGCAACAGCTTCAACAAATGCTCCGATTTTCCAGAGCTTCTTAACATCCTTATCCGAAACGCTCACCATGTGATTTCCTAAGTTCAAGAACAGGAAAGTTGCAAATGGAAGAAAATACCTTCCCTGAACACCTGAAACGGTATCAGATCCAAATGCAGTATCGGCAAGGAACATTCCTAGCAACACAAGAAATATTGAGCAGCACATTGTAATGATGAGAATCACCTTTTCACGCTTAAATCCCGTTAAAGAATCATCCTCAACATTAGCCATAAGCAGGGCTATCAAAAACATTGGAATTGCATACACCATACCAAGGTCAATTGAAAGCCATCCAAGATATCCTCCCATGAAACCAAGGAAATATTCATCAAACTTCTGCATGATAGTGTTTCCAATAACTTGAATAAACCAACCGGGGTTACTAATAATATATGGAACACTATAACTCTCCTCGCCATAGCCGGTCGCACTAGCTCCGGCATAGGAGAATATTGCATCCTTGTAAACAAGGAAAACTACCGAGCACAATACAATTAAAGCACCTACCAGTGAAAGCCAAAACCACACATTCCCTTTGAATCGCAATCCGGATAGCCTGCCTCTAAAAAAGAAGAAATATGTACCCGCCAAAATAACCGGCGTATACACTCCACCTTTACTGGTAACAATCAGTAAGCCTGTAAGAGCAAAAAGCGTAGTCTCCCACCATCCGGCTTTATGATCATCGCTCAAAGCTCTAAGAACCATAGCAGCAAAAACTGCTCCTGCCCCGATAAGCATAGAATCATACGATGCTGATCCACCCTGCTGCAAAGATATTGGCAGTATTGCTATAAGTGCAGTTATATTCTTACCAACCGGCATAAGTACTATCGCCAGATACATGAGTGCCGCACACGCGAAAAAAGCAAACAGTCTTCCAAGGACATACACCATTATTGCTGACAACCCAAATAGTCTTCCTATTGTCATCCCAAGTGCCATAGGAAAATACATAACCCCGAATACCTGATTTGAAGTATCTGTAAAACCAACCTCCATAAGTTCTGTATTATCAGCACGTTTAAAAGCACCTGTCATAAGCTGGTAATATGAATTAGTTTCCACATTATTACCCAGCATGTCAGATTGGATAACATCGCATTTTCTCTTCATGATAGTGCCGGGATTAGCAGAATCATCAATTCCCATCATCATGTTTGAATACTTATATGCCGTATCTATATGCCAGCTTTCATCCGGGACTCCGCCCACAGGAATGACAATTTGAAAAGTAATTCCCAATACGATCATAAGCAGTGGGAAAAGCGTTTTGATATCGCATAAATCAACCCATAAAAAAACGATACCGGCAAAAAACATCACCAGGATAGTAATGATGACAAATAGCCCTGATATCATCTGTACAGATCCATATCTGACTTTCGTTATAACATTCAGCTTATCCTCGGAATTATTAAATGATGTGACTATGCCGGGTTTGATATTAGAAAGAAGTGATACTTTGGTATCGCCCGGATTTTGCAGCATGATCCTTACAAGATAACTTCCACTTGTAAGTTCATTATCAGAAAACGAGATCTTAAGATTTTTCCCATCACCATCGAAAGCCTTAGAAACAAGTTTTGACACGTCAGCAACCACCGTTGCGGATTCTACATGTGTCACAATTACATTCACCATCGCATCCGATGCAACATCCTTCGACGTTCCATTAATGGTAATACTCTGAATATTGGGAAAATCCAAAACAATTTCTTCAGATACGGAATCATTTTCAGCAGATAGAATATATTCATAATTTGGCTTATGAGCCCACTTAAGCCCAGCCTCTATCGGCGCTTCATAAAAGCTGTTCATTCTATATCTGTATATAATTATTGAAATAAACAAAAGCAGAAGCTCCACAAGCAGAAAGCAGACTACTTTTCCCCACTTTTTAGTATTCATAAAGGATCAACCTTGCCTTGAGTAGTATACATATATTATATTTATAGCATCTTAGCCGTAAGGAGTCATCAAATGAATGATATAACCATCGTATGCTGTTACAACGATCCGAAGCAGTATAACGAATTAGTATCTCAGTTAAATGAACAATCTGTTATTCCGCAGATAATCGGAATTGATAACACTGATAACGCGTACTCTTCCTGTTCAAAAGCTTTTAACAGCGTACTTGATAACATAAAAACGCAGTATGTGGCCTTTTCTCACCAGGATATGATTTTCGAATCTCCTGATGTCATCAAAAACTTTGCAATTCATCTAAGTCGCATATCCGAATCAGATCTCCTTGGAGTTGCCGGAGTGAAGGCCAATGATAAAAGTACGTTTTCCAATATCTATGATGGACTTGAAAACAAGAAAATCGTCGGCAAAAGCAGAATCCAGGACATGGAAGAATGTGAAACATTTGATGAATGCTTCTTTGGCGGTTATTCATCATACTTTAAGAATAATCCGTTCTCAGAAGATATCTGTAACAATTGGCACCTTTATGCCGTCGAGCAATGTTTAAGAGCAAGAGTGCTTGGCGGTAAGGTCTATGTATGTGACACCGATATGTACCATCACTCTAACGGTGTTCACAATGAGAAGCTCCATGACAACTTTAGGGCATTATCCAAGGCATATCATAAAAAATATAACTATATCTGCACTACCTGCTGCCGTGGCTACACTGATTTCATTCGCAGGCATTGGGGGCATTATGCAAGAAATATGAAAATCGGAATAAAGCCCCAAAATGCCTTTATCAGAAAAGCTTTAAACTACTTACGTAAAAAATCAAAGAAGAATAAAACTCTTCATAACTTTCTATATGGAACCGGCTTTTTCAAATAAAGCCGGTTTATTATTTTACTACACCTTTTTCAAGATATTCTGCAAGGTTAGTTTTAATTCTCTCACTAGCACGTTCTACAGCAACCTTATCCATATCATGCTTTGTCATGATCTCTACAAGCTCCTCGAAGCTTGTTTTGGTAGGATTCCAGCCAAGTTCTCTCTTGGCCTTGGAAGGATCACCCCAAAGATTTACAACATCGGTAGGACGATAAAAATCAGGACTCACTTCTACTACAACCTTACCTGTAGCTTTATCGATGCCCTTCTCATCAATTTCCTTGCCCTGCCACTCAAGCTCAATTCCTGCATGATGGAAAGCAAGCGTCGCAAACTCTCGAACTGAATGCTGAACTCCGGTAGCAATAACAAAATCCTCAGGCTTATCATTCTGAAGAATCAACCACATACACTCAACATAATCTTTTGCATAACCCCAGTCGCGAAGTGAATCAAGGTTACCAAGGTAAAGCTTTTCCTGCTTTCCCTGTGCAATACGAGCAGCAGCAAGAGTTATTTTTCTTGTAACGAAAGTTTCTCCTCTACGCTCTGATTCATGGTTGAACAGAATACCTGAGCAGCAGAACATGTTATATGCCTCTCTGTATTCCTTCACAATCCAGAAGCCATACTGCTTGGCAACAGCATAAGGACTGTAAGGATGGAAGGGTGTGTTCTCATTCTGAGGAACCTCCTCAACCTTACCATAGAGCTCTGATGTAGACGCCTGATAAATACGGCATGTCTCAGTCAGTCCACAAAGGCGAACCGCCTCAAGTATCCTAAGAACACCAATGGCATCCACATCAGCCGTAAACTCAGGTGAATCAAAAGAAACCTGCACGTGACTCTGGGCAGCCAGATTGTAAATCTCATCCGGTTTTACCGTACTAACCACATCAAGGATACTCATAGAGTCACCAAGATCTCCAAAGTGAAGATGGAAATTCTCAGTTCCCTCGAGATGCGCTATTCTCTCTCTATAATCAACTGAAGAGCGACGGATCATTCCATGTACTTCATATCCCTTTTCAAGAAGAAACTCAGCAAGGTATGAACCATCCTGTCCTGTAATACCGGTAATAAGTGCTTTTTTTGACATAATAAATCCTTTCCAAAATCGCTTTGATTTAAGGGAACTTCCCCAAAGTCAAATGTGTGCCTCATAAGCATTCATGCTATTATAGCATAACATAATAATTAAACAAAAACGGCAATGCAAATCAGCCTAAAGATTATTAGAATTCTCGCTGTGTTTGTAAAAATGCTCTATTATCCGCGCTATCCACTTTGGCCAAAACTTGCAGAACATTTCGAAGTCTTCCTGTGTTCTGGTGTTACCGTTAATCAATGCTGTAGTCTCAGAATCGTCATGAATCCTATGAACCATCTGAATACTATTCACAAACACAAACTCTCCCTGAAGCCTTGAAAACCTCTCCCAAGCCTGCCAGTCAATTCCACCCTTGTAACCCGGAATGAACAACTGCTCCGTAAGATTCTCGGGCACATAAGTTACTGATGGGCAGCAGATTGCTGAGCCCAAAGATAACATTCTGCGTCTCATAAATTTGGAAGACCACATGAATCTGGGGCGAAGCGGAAACAGCATAATACGCTTGATGTTAAGATTTCTTATATTTGAAACTTCTACGCCATTCCTAAGCTCAGCATAATCTGTATAAGCAATAAGCGGCCTTCTTGTGCCATTAAAATGCTCTATGACTTCCTTGGCAAAATCCTTTTTATATAAGTCATCCTGATGTGCGATGGTAACAAGTCTGGTCTTTGCACAGCTTATTGCAAAGTTCCAGTCTGTAGCAATATCGCTATTAAACTTCTTTTCCTCATTTATAAAATACGGAATGTTATATTTCTTTGTGAGAAGTTCAAGATATTCCGAAGGAGTGGAGGTGCAAAGAATCACGTTTGTCTGTAGAGACTGCGACGTTACTGATCTGATACACTCTTCTATATATTCACTTTGTCCATAGGCACAGATCGTAAAGGTATGATCCTTTGCCTTAAAAAACTGTTTATTCATAATAATGTCTAATTCACAAGCTTATAAAAAGCGTCCCTTATTATTCATTTAGCGGAAAGATCATTTTCTCAATCTTACATTCATGCTTCTTTGTCTTGGCATCATAATTGATGCCGCACAAAATGACCTCTCCCTTAATGTTTTCAAAAACTTTAGGATAACTCCTTTCATGAATCTGATTAATAGCTCCATCGACGCTACCAGCCATTTTCAGTTCAATCAGAAGTACCGGTAACAGTTCGCCGGGATTAGGAATATACACCACATCAGCGTATCCACGTCCTGCAGGAAGCTCTTCAACTTTTATATAATTATTTGCACAACTAATATAAGCAAATTTTACAACAGAACGCAAAGCTTGCTCATCATTGTAGAACAACGGAGATATCCCAAATGTACCTGCCGTATGAACCTCTTCCACCGCCTTGGCCACAGCTTCTTCATTCCCATCTATAGTATCTGCTATAAGTTGATCAGAATTTCTGATAATTTTGGTCGTTGCTTCATGATTTCCGGTACGCACAGTACTTATGAACTCTCGCCTGATTTCCTCATTTGGGATCCGCGCCTTACCTGTTTTAGCATCATAAGCCAAATACCCCAAATGAATGAGCAATGACAATACATCATCACGGTTTTGAGCGGAAGTCATATCATTCTGAAACGTAGCTGTATCCACAGGCATCTCATTTCCACCAATCATCTGGATAATATCCGCCTGCAACCCGTATTTATCCAAGTTGATATATTCAAGTAATGCTTCATAGGTTTCTGTCTTAGACCAATAAGAATCATAAACTCCGGTTCTTACTGCCTGGCACACCGAATTAGGATTATAAACATCTCCAACCTTTGCAAATGAATAGCCATTATACCATTTCTTGAGCTTGGATTTATTGACAGTATAGTTGGAAGAGAGGTAATCAATGTCTTTTTTTGTGAAACCAACATATTCAGCAAATATCGAAGGCTGAATCATGGTATATTCTCTAAAATCAGAAATAGCTGATTGATGACCATATTTCTTGATTGGCAAAATCCCAGTCATAAAAGCGCCTGCAATAGCCCTATCAGTCACGTTTCCATTCTTAAATATCTCTCTGAGAAAATCTATGTATTCCTCCTGAAGCTCTGTCTTTTCCTTATATTCTCTAAATAGAGCATCCCATTCATCTATTACAAAAAAGAATTTATCCTTAGAAGCTTCAACCATATTTACTAACAATTCTCCAAGAGAATTGCCGGTAACTCCGGAATTAGCAGCACATATTTCGTCAATAATCGATGCCCTTATTTCCTTAACGATGTTATCTATATTTTTTGAACTTGAAATGAACCCGGTGATATCAAGATAAACCATATGATATTTATTTAAATGGACTTTATATGTGGGGGACTTCGAGATATCTTTGCCGTCAAACAAGCCGGATGAATCGCATGTTTTTCCATAATAAGCACATAGCATTTTAGCTGTGTATGACTTACCGAAACGACGAGGTCTGCTAATGCATGTGAGTTTATCCGAGGTATTTATTGTATTATTTATAGCCTCAATAATACCGGTTTTATCCACATAAATACCATTCAATATAGATTTGAAGTTCTCATTTCCCGGATTAAGAAAAAATCCCATATGGTTTTTTATCCTCCATAAATATTTCAAAATAAGGTACACAGCTAATGCCGCATACCTTAATGCGCAAAGAAAACATTGAGACAACATCGTCACTAATTACTCTAGACCTTTCAAGCCAGAATAGTGCCTCTTATGATCAATTAAAAACCCTTAATACGAATTAACTGCATTTATTACTGCCTCTACATCTTCTTCACTCATACCACTATACATTGGCAACGATACTTCGTGATTTGCTATATAATATGCATTCGGAAAGATCTCTGCCCCATTAAGTACACCCGCACAAGTATTCATATAGCATTCCGCTAAAAATGGAGGAATTGGATAGTGAACTTGAGTTTTTATTCCATTATTTAGTAGATGCTTTTGAAACGATTCCCTATCATCAACCAACACCGGAAACAAATGATAAACATGTTTGGCTTCATTTGCTGTTACCGGCAATTTTACCTTCGGATTATTTATTTCATTCATATATCTTTCAGAAAATCCTATCCGCATCTGATTGCTTTCATCCAAATGCTTCAGGCCAACAGAAAGAACAGCAGCCTGCACCTCATCCAACCTACTGTTAACGCCAATACTTTCGTTGTGATACTTCACCCTTGATCCATAATTTCGTAGCATACGGACTTTATCAGCCAACTCATCATCATTCGTACAAATGCATCCAGCATCTCCAAGCGCGCCCAAAGGTTTTGTGGGATAAAACGAGAAACAACTAATAGTACCTTCTGTGCCGGCATACTTTCCATTCCACATTGCACCATGACACTGAGCACAATCTTCAATAATGTAAAGGTCATATTTCTCAGCTATCTCTTTAATCGCAGACATATTACAAGCTTGGCCATAAAGATGCACCGGCAGTATCGCTTTTGTTCGATCTGTAATGGCCCTTTCTATAAGTGATGTATCCATGAGTAAAGTATCGCTTGTACTATCTATATATACAGGCTTAGCGCCATTTTCAGTTATTCCCAAGACAGATGCAATGTATGTTCCTGCCGGTACAATCACTTCATCCCCCGGTCCAATTCCTAAGGCTCGTATAGCAAGAATAAGAGCGTCAGTTCCTGAGTTTAACCCTACACAGTGTTTTATGCCTAAGTAATCAGCAAATGATTTCTCGAATTCATCAAGCTCCGGTCCAAGAATATACCACCCCGAGCGAAATGCTTTTAGTACAGCACTTTCATACTCTTCTTTATAGAGATTATAGTTTTGTAATAAACTTGTATATTCTATCATTGCTTATTTCCCTTTTCTGATATTAACTTTAAGTATTCGTCATAATTCCTAATATACTCGGATGAGTCATAATGAGTACTCGCCAGAACTAGAAGCACAGAATCTTTTGAAAAATCATACATATCTTTCCAAATCATTTTAGGAATATATACTCCCATCATTGGTTTATCTAAGTTAATAATTAGTTCTTCACTGCCATCTGTAATTCTTACTTTGCTTTTTCCGGCTACATTTATTAGAACAAATTCTGATTCTCGGTTAGCATGTTGTCCTCTGACTACCTCAGAATCTGAATCATATATATAAAAAACCCTCTCTATTTTGAATGGTATAGATTGATCACCTTCTACTACTACAAGTTTACCCCTTTCGTCACCAAAATCTTTGAAATTAATTACTTTGCATATATCTTTTAAACTCATATTTATAAACCCTTTTCATTCATTTTCACCGGAACACATTTAGCGCAGTAAACAAAGCAGTCTTCGTATAGTCTATTAAGAATTCCAATATCCAGTCCGGTGTTATTCGAAAATATATTAGCTAATTACACCCTCATATCACGGCTTCATATAACACCTTATCTTCATAGTTAATCTTCTTAACACCTTGTGTTTTCTTCTTGTTAAAGTTGAAGCTTAACATATATCCTGTTTTCTCGCCAAAATAATCTAAATACCCTGTTAATTGCTTCTCTCCGGCAGCATTATGACTATCGCCACGCCATATTTTTAACTCAATAATATAGCGTTTACCTAAATAGTCCACGATAATATCAGTTCTTGTCTGATCTCTTGTCTGTGCCTCTATGTAATAATTACCAGTCCCATTGATGATTGGTTTCAAATAAAGAAGGAAAAACTCTCTACCATCTTTTTCTTTGAATCTCTCTTGTAATGGACCATATACTTCAGTATAAGTTGCAATAAACCTTTCCAAAATTAAAGGCATGTCTAATCTACCATTCTTAATAAACAGGCTCTTAGCAATCCCTCCCTCTCTAACAAACACATTATTTTTCATTATCTCGTCTGAAAGAAAGAGGTTATATAAAAATGTTTCAAAAATCCTATTAGAAATAACAACGGAACCATTTTGATTATTAATGAATCCATACATTTTCATCTGTGCCAGTTCTTCCTGATAGTTATTAAAAGGTATGCTGGCACCTTCCATCAGAATACTCTTTAATACAGTCTTTAAATCGTGATAATTCTGCAATTTACCAGAAAGAGACTCAAAAAGTGTATTGCTATCATAGAGAATAGCCTTAACTGCTTCATCAATACCATCTCTGGTCCATGCTTTGGCCAGACTCTCGATTTTTTCAGGAACAAGTCTTTCATCAATTATCTGACATATTCTACTTACAAGATATGGGTAACCATTAGTATATTCATATATTTCCTTAGCTATAAGAGCCGTGTCAAAATCGATTTTATGATCAGTCTTATACTCCTCAAGCATCAGAGCTATGCCTTTTTCCTTAAGACTCATATCTACGTTAAAATCAGTCGCAATATTCCATGGACTATTCACTTTGTGTTGATCTTCAGTACGAAGTTTACTTTTTAGATGCTTGACATCTGTAACACCGGCAAGGATCACTGCTTTAAAGGTTTCTACTCCCTCTGCGTCTCTCCTGATATATCCCTCTCTCAGTAGCCCAAGAAAATCAAGGAACACCTGATTATTGGTAGCGCTATCCACCTCGTCAATAATCATAACTATTTCCTTTTCAGAAATAGAACACCACTCAGTAAAAGTATCAAAAAGCTCTCCCAGCTTAGCTTTATTCTCTTTTTTGGATATATAATCTGATAATTCATTCTCTATTACTTCAGGTATTATCAAACCACTTCTCTTCTTACCCAAAATCAGTCTTGAAAGCTCTTGCGTAAACGTCTGCTCTGTCTTAAATCCAGCATTACCTATCCCCTGAAAATCCAAGCTTATAACTACATAATCCGGCTCCAAGACTTTTCTTAAAGCAGTAAGCGTTGTGGTTTTACCGTATTGTCTGGCTCTATTGATTGTAAAATACTTCCCGGAATCAACCAGCGCCTTAATCTTCTCTATAGTATCTGAAACATCTACCATATAATGTTTTTCCGGTATACAGACCGCGGTAGTATTAAATGTTTTTGTCATATTGAAAAACCTCTCGTCTGCTTAACATTAATCGCAGCCACAATTCTTACAAGCTTATCCTTATGCCATACATCATGATTGCTAAGGGCATCTATGAAAAATCCTAAGAAACAAGCCATCCAGCTTTAATCTTTTAAGCATCATATAAATAAATATAGGTCTTGCTACAGATCTTCTCTCTCCTTCAGGTCCACTAAAAGAAATGTACTTATTTCTCTCAATATCCGGCATTTTCTTATTAAGCCAATCAAAAATGTCATTACGATATTTTATAAGGGCATCCACATCTGTACCACTAGCTGCATAAAGGATATGAAAGATACCTGTTTTCAACATAAAAAATCTAAACTGATCATCTTTCATCCATATATCAGCTGTGTCCATGTTGCCAAGAGCATCAAAAAGCCTTAAAATATGCGTTTCATCGCTCACTTCACGGTGAACTGTATTAGAAACGGAATTCTCATTTATTACCCATTGATATCCAACGTACTTTGTAAATTCCACCTTATCAGTATGCGAATAACACAATACATTAAAAAAAATATCTTCACCGAGTGGCACAGGTAAAAACCTAATCTTTTCATGTTCAACAAAATCTCTTCGGTATATTTTTCCCCAGGGCGTAATGTTCATAAAGCGGCACCACTCGCTGTTAATCAGTTCCACATGCTCCTTCACCTCTCCGGCAACAGTTATATGCTCATAACCAGAAATGACAATGTCTGAGTTATTCTCCTCCGCCACATTAAGAAGTCTCTCAATATAATCAGATTTAATCCTATCATCCTGATCCACAAAAAGAATATAATCACCGGTAGCCTCATCTATACCGCGATTTCTGGCTCCCCCCTGTCCTGTGTTAGATTGGGTGATTAATTTAAAAGAGATACTATTTTCCGAATTCTCACCATCATATTGATGAATTTTTCCTGCAACAATCTCTGCTGAATCATCAGTCGAGCCATCATCAATAAGGAGAACTTCCAAATTTTTATAAGACTGTGTTCCTATCTGATAAAAGATATTCTCTATGTAGTTTTGCCCATTATAAATAGGAATAATAACCGAAACTTTCTTCACGCATCAGCCTCTTAAACATCACATAGTCTGCAAAGAACCTTATTTATTATCTATTTTCCATTTGCAAGATCTTTTTGAATCAAATTCCAATCTCAGCCACTTTTACTTGTCTTCAATCAGCATACCATATTTTTTTAGTTTCATCTGAAAAAACGCCGCAAAAAGCGGCGTTGATAATTTCATTTTTTGAATATCTCATTTTACTCAGTACTAGCTCAAATATATTTTTAAATATCCATATCTACTTGTTTGTAGTCACTATCAAATATGACCATCCTATATGCATCATCATATTTGCCATTCATTCCAACAGCTTCATTTTCAAGCACATTCTCAACTTTGAAATTAGCACTCTCAAGAAGTTGTTTCTCGTCATCATATCTCGTAAATACATAAGAATAAACTTTATGCATTCCAAGTTCCTCAAAGGCAATAAATAACAATTTCTTAATTGCCATTGCCTGACTTTCAGTATTCCACTCCTCGTCATCACTTGTAAAAATGCACAACTCACAACGTTTATTAATTCTATCAATATCCTTCAAATAAACAGTAGCAATAGGATAAACTACGACACCAGTAAATTCTTCTATCCTTTCAACTATATATTGCTTATAGCGTCCAGTCTCAACCTGTTCATGAAAGAATTTCTTATTTGATTCAAGAGTTACCGGAGTTCTATTGAAGCAATGCATTGAAACATTAGGATTATTTCGCCATTTAACAATAAGTGCACCATCATCCTCTGTTATTGGTCTTAAATAAATTTTCATATCCAGCCCTCCAATCAAATGCCATGTTCTTCACAATACTGTTTGAAACTTGAATTCACCTTGTCTTTATCAGATAAAATTAAATCACTCTCAGTCATTCCATCAGGAATAGGCCACTCAACCCCTATATCAGGATCATTATACATTAGTCCACCTTCATCATTTGGATGATAGAAGTCAGTAACCTTGTAGCAAAACTCAGCATAATCACTCACTACCAAAAATCCATGTGCAAATCCCTTAGGAACAAGAAACTGCTTCTTATTCTCAGCTGATAACAAAATACCATAATGTTTGCCAAATGTTGGAGACCCTTTTCTCAAATCAACAGCTACATCAAATACTTCGCCTACAATGACTCTTACAAGTTTATCCTGCGGATGATTCTTCTGAAAATGAAGGCCTCTAAGGACACCCTTCTTGCTTGCTGATTGATTATCCTGGACAAAGTTATAGTTTAAGCCCTCAGCCGCCATATCATTTTCGTTATAAGTTTCCATAAAGTAGCCTCTGTCATCACCGTAAACTGTTGGAGAAATAACACAAAGTCCCTCTATGCCATTAATATCTTTATCAATTGTAATTTTTCCCATTTCTATACTCCTATCAATTTCCTGAATTATGGTTTAAATAAATTTTTAATACTGATAAATAGTCTTGCATAATAACTATATAACAATTCCATTAAATATGACAGTATCAGTGAACATACAAACACAATTGGAACAAATATGAAAAATGTCAATAATCTACTTTTAAAATCCAGTGTGTAATCTTGCATAATTGGATAAAACATATTCTGGAAAAATTCATTAGAAAGAAATCCCCCCCATATAAGTGAAGATATTCCTCTTATTATTTTTCTAGAATGATTTCCCAAGAATGAAATATCCAAATTTAAAACAAAACTGAATACTAATACTGATAACACCACAATAAATATGGATGGATAATTACACCAATTTTCTAATATAAAAACAGTTCCAAGGTTTCTCCAATATGTATAAACACATATTAAAAATGTCATTACCAAAATTAGCAATACATGAACCATTTTGTTAATTTTTAGATATCTTTCTCTAAGATAAGCACCTAGAAAATAATACAAAAAGGGATATAGTGACGTCCAATAATCTGTAATAATTTTGTTATACTCTGCATTTTTAGATGGCATTGACCACCAATCTAAATCTTTAAGATTATAAACATTAAGTACCGGACCTAATGATGATATAAACGCAAGCGAAAGAATAAGAACTCTTTTTTCATTTAAAGTACAGTTTGCCCATATCTTATTTATAAACGGCACCAAAAGAACAAATCCAAAATAGAACTCTATATACCAGGCATGTCCAAAAGAGAGTGTATCAAGAACAATATCAAAAAATGTTTTCCCTGTAAAAAAAATCTGAAATCTGTATACTCCCACAACACCTCTAAGTATTGAAAACATAACATAAATAATAAATGGTTTCAATCTACTAGGAATATAACCTCGAGTGAATTCCGTCTTTTTTAATAATAAATAACCAGACAGCATCATAAACAGCGGAACGCATGTTGTATTAAAAATCCTAATATAAGTCATTACAAACAGGCTTTTGTCCACTCCCTCAAATATCTGCTGATAATAGCCATTTACGAGAAAATAATGAACAGCAACAATAAAATATCCAGCCAAAATCCTTATAACGTCAATATTGACTGTTTTATCCGCCCTTTCTTTTTCAATCATGCAATCAATCATTACGTCACCATAAATATATTGTTTTTCTTTTATAACAAATTCCCAATGAATAATTCACAAAACTATTCATTAGGAACTTCAGAATTTATTATATCTGTTATCACTTTACTCAGCTTGATATAGTAGAGAATATTTTCTACCCCAAATCTTTCTCCAAGCAGATGCTGTCATTTTAAGCATATTATTCTTAGGATATTTCTCATACACTACATAATCAGATGCATAATCAGATTCGCACATCACTGATAAACGATACTTTTTCCCCTTTTTCACTGCAATAGAATCAAAATCAAACTCAGTCCATAAATTATTTACTATCTTTTTAATTTCAACCTTACTTTCAGCCAACTTTCTTTTACCATCAAATAATGACACCGTTACACTTCCTTTAGCATTACTAGTGGCGTAAGAAGTAAGAATAATATATATCCTTGATATTTTATCTATTGAAAACCGAACATCATACATCAAGGGTTTTGTAAGCCTTTCAGATACACCTATGCGATGAGTATCTATTGCCTGAAGACTCGACCCTCCTACCGTTTTAACATGTCCTTTCAATAAATATAACTTAATAAGATCATATACAAACTCTTTTTGATATGTATCTTTACTTGGAGTCTTTAATGTCTTATGCAATAAACTAACAATCTGCTCTTTAGCTGTATCTTCAGAATATTTCAATTCAAAAGAAGATTTAGCATTACTGGACATTTCTTCGATCTTACTTGGATTCTCCAATGCAAAGATCATTTTATCTGCTAAGCCAGAGTAATCACCCCGATCTATAAGGAATCCATCAAATCCATCATCAATAATACTATCAGGGCCTCCGCTTCTATATGATATAGGCACAACTCCATAAGACATAGCTTCAATAATAGTCAATCCAAAGGATTCCAAAAATGATGGTTGTATTAAGCAACATGCTGATGCATATGCTTTTTGAATATTCTTAGTTTTTTTGTTCAAAACAATATTTTCATGTAAGTCATTTTTATCAATATAATGTTCTATTTCTTTTTCATAATCTGACTCATTTTTACCGTATAAGTGAACCTCAAATTTATATCCTTTTTCCTTAACAATTTTTGCTGCATGTAATAAATCTATAATTCCCTTATTTTTTTCAAATGAGTTAAGACAAATGAAAGTAGTAGTATTATTTCTTACTAATTCATTCGACATTTTTTGCGACCAGTTATTTATTACAACGCCTCTGTTATCATCTAGGAAATTAGCATAATAATCTTTTGTCCAACTTGAACAAAAAATTACATTGTCACATAATTCGTAAACAATCCTATCAAAAAGAAGCCTCATTTTTGAGTCATATTTATTTCCAAGCAAAAATGGATCAAAAATACCGTGAGTCCATACTATAACAGGAATCCCTGCTTCATAAGCGGCCATCACTCCACACAAGCTGACTTGCGTATTACTAATCAACAAGTCTATATCGTAGTCTTCAATTATCTGATAAATATCCTGCTTAATTCTTAAGGTAAGTGATGAGAATAAGCTCTCCTCATCTTCATTTAAACAAATGTATACAGGCAAAGCCTCTATTTTCTTATACTCAATTGTTTCTCCGCACAATTGTGCTAATGGGCTTTCATCTAAAGCCGGAATAATCATTATTGGTTCAAATTTATCTGTTTTCCTTAGGAGTTGAGCCATATTATATAGCATTCTTTCAGCTCCACCCAAGGAACCCGTATGTGATAGTAAACCTATTTTATAAATTCTATTTCCACTCATTGATTACAACCTCTATATTGTGAAGTACAATAGGAAGAACTGCATCAACTGTATGGTTCTTCATTACGTCCTCATAAGCATTATTCTTAACTCTATCCAATAAATCGGAATCAGCTATTATTTCATTTATCTTATTAAACCATGCTTCCTCAGTATTTTGATCAAGCAAGAATCCATTATAATTATCTTTCACAACATCCGTATATGGTTTAACATTTGAAAAAATACAAGCAGCACCAATCACTCCACTTTCAACATACTTGTTATAACATTTCGATTGTGACGTTCTTGAAGAGTCAAGTGGAGCAACCAACAAGTCTGGCTTAATCTCCGATATTCTTTTGGCATATATTGAATATGACGAAAATGGTACTGTTATAATTTCAACGCCTTTGAAATACTCCAATTGCTTTTCACTCATATTTCCAACTAAAGCAACAATGACATTATCATTTTCCTTGGCCACTTTTGCTAATGCTTTAAATGCAGTATCATCATATCTCAATGATCCACTATATCCAATAATATATTTACCTTTTTTATCAATCTGTTTTCTTTCCGAAACAAATAAACTATTGTCCACGCTAATTCTTGATTGAATAAATCTAGAAGCGTATTTTTCTAAATCTTGCTTTATAAAATCATTGAAGTACCAGACGCCATCACATTTTTTCACAATTTCTATAAAATTATCATATTCCGGCTTACCCTCGGTAAAAATGTCCCCATACTCAGGAAAATCATTTGCTATAGAAAACCAGTTGTCATCTAACATGTATAAAGAAGTAATTTCATGCTTGTTGCAATATTCAACTAATTTTATAGCATTTTCACTTCTGGTCCTTGTGAATATCACTAAGTCATAACCTATTAAATCTGTTGGCAGGCACTCACTATCCAACTTAACATTGAAAGTTGCAAATCTTTTCCCTGCAACTCTTTCAAAATAATTCATAAAAACAATTTGATTATGATGATATTCCCAATACCCCCCTAATATCATAATTTTATACTTTGTTCCAGGTTTATTCTGATTTTTACAATCTAAATACTTAGCTACCTCTTCTGCTTCATAATCTTTCAAATCATTTACAAAGTTTTCATTAATTTGTTCAATATTACCATTATTAGCCCCACACCTTATAATGTAACGTTCAATTAAATCTTTTGAAGCAATTTTCGCAGTCTTTTTATTATATTTCTTTCTTGGTGCACCTAGATGACCAATACACGAAAAATTTTCTATTCTAGAATTCCGTAAAACCCATTCTCTAAAAAAGTCATTACGTAAAAGTTTCGTTTCATTAAACGAATTTTTTAGCAAATATGATCTACGTATTATGAAATCATCAACAGAATAATAGATTCCTGTTTGGAGCAAACCGTATCTATTCATATCACTAGGGATAACAGTCTTATTTATTTCTCTCTGAATAAAATTAATATTTTCTAACTCGTCTGTTTTAGAATAATCACAATATATTTTTATTCTATCAGAAATATTATCCGTATCTATTTGCCAAAAAGAAACAAATTCAGCCTCTATTTCTTTTAAAACATTATTATATAAGCCCGCTAATGTTTCATGTTTTGATGTAATTATCTTTTTAGCATCATCAACCTTCATTTCCAGTAATTGCATAATAGGAATAGATTCCCATTTTTTATCATCATAAGCAAACACCAATTGAATTCCATCAACATCTGAAAATGATTCAATTACTGTCCCTATTTCATTTATACTGTCTTCTATTCTTCCTGTAAGTGCTATTATAATTGCTAAATCATTCATAATTATTTGATAATATTCCTGTTAATTCATTTATAATACTTCGTTATCAATTAGTTTAACTTATTTCATAGAATCTTCTATATATCTTTTAGTTATCTCTTCAGGCGAACCGCTATCTATAATCTTACCAGCTTCCATCCAAATACACTTGTTGCACATATCCACTGCTGATTGCATACTATGAGTTACCAAGATCATTATCTTGGAAGTATTTACCATATTGTGCAATCTTGCATTAGCTTTTTCTAGGAACGCTGCATCTCCAGCTGCAATAATTTCATCAAGCAGCAATATATCTGGCTCTATAGAAGTAGATATTGAAAATGCTAACCTTACAAACATACCAGAAGAATAATACTTAACAGGCATATTTAAATAATTCCCTAACTCTGAGAATTCAGCAATCTCGTCCATTTTACTTTCTATTTCAGAAGGTTTTAATCCCAGCATGAGTCCTCTAAGTCGAATATTATTCCACCCCGATTGTTCCATCTCAAAACCGGTAGCTAACTCAAACATACTAGAAATATTTCCTTCTACTATAAGATTGCCACTTGTAGGCGGATATATGCCGGAAATCAATTTAAGAAGGGTACTCTTACCTGCACCATTGTGACCAATAATAGCAAGCCTATCACCATCTTCCAACGAAAATGACACATTATTAAGGGCATGAACTTTGCCATCATTAAAGGAACTAAATTTGTTGCTACCTGGAACTAAAATATCTTTAATTCTCTTCTCATGCCAAACATTAAAAACTAAATTTATATCTTCTAATCTTATCTGACTCATAAATTTTCCTAGTTATAATTTCATTGCAATTCCATGATTGTTTTTAACAGTAATAACCGCACTGATCAAAAAGGCCACAAAAGTAACCGCTAAAACAATCAGATATTCTTCTAATACTGCAAAATTAAAATCGTTTCCCAATGCCGGTGATCTTACAGCGTTAATCAAATAATAAAATGGATTTGCACGATAAATGATTGAAAATCCTTTATCGTCCATCATTGATGTCGTGTATATTATCGGCGTCACATAAAAAAGACCTTGCAGTACCAAACTCTGAAGTGGCTGAAAATCCCTTAGATGGATAGTTATAGCACTTGACATATTAGCAAGAGTTAATCCTCCTAAATATATCACCAACAATCCCGGGATAATCATTAGCATACTAAGTCCAAAACTAGATGGACTTAAAATCAAAAAGACCACAAAGTATGCTACCATACTATATACCAGATTAACAAAATTAACTGAAACAACTCTGATTGGAAATATCTGCGGACTAACCTGTGTTTGCTTTAAATAACCTTCGGCACTTATATAAGCAAACGTGCCACCATCAGCGCTACCACTTAAAAACACCCATGGATTTAATCCTGAAAAAAGTATAGGAATAAATCCTTTTGGATCAACTCCATAAATAATTGAATATATAAGTCCTATAATAATAGATAACCCTAATGGTGTTATAATTTGCCAAGCAACGCCTAATACTGATCTGTTATACTTCATTTGCAGATCCTGTTTGACTAAGCTTCTCAATACATATCTATCCTTATAGATACCACTAAAATATTTCTTTAAATATTTCATTTTTCACCTATATCATATATCACTTTTGTTATGCCTTCTTTTTCACAATCCTTGACGAACCCCGCGCCATAAAAAGATTTGAGACTCGGGACATTAGTAGAATAGATATTGGCATAAAGAAGTTTTAATCCCAATTCTTCTTTTGCTAATACCTCCAACAATCTAATTGCCTCTGCACCATAATGCTTGCCTGCAGCAAGCTCTCTATCAACGATTATCCTGCCAACTTCAGCACAGCCATTTGAATTATCCACATCATAAATTCCGATTCCGCCAATATACATGGCGGAATCGGTCTCATAAATACTAAACATATACTGTGTTTCATCAGCAAGATATTCATTATACCAATTAGCTTGCTGATCTTTTGTTATTTCTGTTCCTGAAAAGAAAAAGCTAATATTATCTTTTCTATTTCTAAGAACTCGATAATTCTCACTGTCTGTAGAAGACATCGGCTTTAAGATAATCTTGTTTGATTCTAATTCAAAACTATGATTCATAAGCCCTCTTAATTCTTCTCAACAAACTCAATTACCTTGTCACAAATATACTGAACATCATCATATGTAAGATAAAGGTTCATAGGAAGTGTTAATGTATGGTCACTTACATACTCAGCATAAGGGCATGTTCCTTTTGCATATGAGTACATTCTGTAATTTGTGTTATCAGAATAATGTACGCCTGGGAAAATCTCGTTTGCGTTTAAGTGAAGCATAAGCTCGTCTCTATTCTCAACCATAATCTGGAAAAGATGGCATGAAGACTCGCAACCTTCCTCGATTCTTACAAACTTAATCTTATCAGCATGCTTTGAAAGTCTCTCCATGTACCATCTTACAAGCTGACGTCTGTATGCATTATCTCTGTCAAGATACTTAAGCTGTACCTTACCAATAGAAGCCATGATTGAGTTACCGTGAGCCTTGTCACCTACATACTCAACATCATACTTCCACTTATAGTTACCCATGTTAGTTGTTCTAGCATATGTATCCTTGTTAATACCCAGCCATGCTTTCTTTCTAACGATTTCGTCATAGTTACCATTCTTGAAGCAGATCATTCCACTATCACCTGTAGGAAGGTTCTTAACAGCCTGGAATGAGTAGATAACTACATCTGCTTCCGATCCGGGAATCTCACCATCAACTCTTGTACCTGCCATATGAGCAGCATCAAGAATAAGTTTAAGATTTTTCTCCTTACAAATTTTAACGATTTCTTTATAATTACCGGTATTACCGCCAAGACCAACATACATAATTGCCTTAGTCTTATCGGTAATTCTCTCTCTTACAGACTTAGGATCAAGACACATTGTATCATCAATATCAGCAAATACAGCCTTAAGGTTAGACTTAAGGATAGCATGGTTTGTAGACACGAATGTGAGGGGAGTTGTGATAACCTCATCTCCATCCTGCCAGCCGTTCTCTTCCTTAAGAATCTCAACAGCAAGGTATAAACCAATTGTTGAAGAATTGAGGTAATGTGCAAAAGGAAGACCTGTATACTCCTTCCATGCATCTTCGAACTGAACTGTCTTAAATCCGAGTCCTGTCCAGCCCACCTCTAAACATTCTCTGATCTCAGCAAGGCACTCATCAACCTCATATTTCGCTTTAAATAACTGAATAGCCATCTTCTATATCCTCCTTAAAATCTTGAAGCTATATGTTTACGCCAAATAAAATTTAATTGGTGTAGTAAACGATTTGTATGATATCTGACCTTGATATCCGGGGCATGATATGCACATAACTCAGGCATATCAGCAGCCAATTTATCAACTACATCTTCCACAATGAAATTTCTGCGGAGATCTTCTTGCGCATTTTGAATTATCTGTTGTCTTTTATCTTCATTTTTTAATAACTGAAGAATTCCTGAAGCCCAGGCTGAAGATGTGTTATCAACAATTAACCCATTAACGCTGTCCTTAACTGCAAGCCGATATGGAATTACGTTAGAATATATACCCGCAATTCCCATTCTTGAGTACTCAAGATACTTATTATAATATTTGCAATTACCGAATTCATCATCCTTGATAACCGCAAGACCTATGTGACAACCGGATGCTTTAACCATTTCTCTGTAATCATCCATGCTTTTTGACCATGGAAGATATTTGGTTTTGAATTCACAACCCGATAAGGACTCTTCTTTGAAGCCTATAAATACTGCTCTAAACTTATTAAAACTCTTACTCACCTCGTTTAACGCGGGAACAATCATTTTCTGAACAGTCTCTATATGAGCAGGAGATCCTGCATATAAAATTGAATACTCCTCATCAGCATATGACATGTCAAACAAATTATCAATAGGATCAAATACCTTACCCTCTACAAACCTGATCGCAGGTGACAGCTCTTTATACTTATCATATATGTGAGGATTCGATGCCCATAGTATATCACAGTTTGTCAAACACTTTAACAACGCATCCCCATATAGCGTTCCTCGATAGACTCCATACAAATCATCATCCAAATACAAAACTGTCGTACGCTGAGCTTTTTTTGCCGCCTCCGCGATTCTGGCCATATAGGGATCAGCACCTCTGCAAAAAATAACGGTATCTGCATTCCTGATATCCTTGGCCGTTACTATTGTACTCTCTCTAACGACTAAATGAGCATTATTCTTTTTTGTTGCTCTGTCGACTATACTTTCCAATAATTCTGTTGTTGTTGTGTAGCCTGCATATACAAGCAAAACTGATGTGGAATCTTTTTCTATGTTTTTTTGAGTCATACTGTATTCATACTTTTCTACTAATATGGTCACATATTTCCTGATATAGTTCATAAACAATGTAGGATGATATTTTACTGTATTTTTATCGAATACCCCTTCAAATAATTCCGGAATCTTCCCATATACAGAACCGGTCATCTGCTTAGCAGAAAACTTCTGACGGCACAATTCCTGTGCATTATTTATCATATCCTGACACTCCTTTGGATGCCGTATCGCATATTCCAATTTATCAGTCCACGACTCGATGTTATTATCAGCCAAAAAACCATTTTGTCCATCAACCACAACCATTTTATATGGATAATCATTGGAATAAACTCCAACTATACCATATCTGGAATACTCTATAAATTTATTAACATACTTGCATCTGTGAAAGTCGTCATTCATTATGGGAGCAACTCCCAAATCAAACTTTCTACTCATGATCAGGCGATTATACTCGTCAAAATCTCTAATCCATGGTATGTATTCAGTTTTCCCTTTGCACTTATCAAGCGCTCCGGGATCAATCCCGATGCAAGTAAAAGAAATGCTATGATTTCTCTCTACCAATTTATTTATTGAAGGAATTATAAAATCATTCAAATACTTAACATGATCCCCATTACCTGCAAAAAGAATCTTAAATTCTCCATCACAAGCACCGGGACTTACCACATCATCGAAATCATACGCCACATCTGTGATTTCATATCTTCCATTATCTACATACTTACTGTACTTTTCTAATAAAAATGGATTTGATCCCCAAAGAACATCACACAATTTCAGACTTTTAATTAAGTATTCACAATTTCTTTTATATAATGACTTTGTCAGAACTTTTCGTATTATATTAGGATATGTTTCCGGAAGATTGAGGAGATCATCATCAAGATATGCAATTATTTTTTTGTTTGCTCTTTTGCCTGCCTCGATTATCCTATAAGCTCCAACCTCAAATGGTCTCACAAAAAGAATTGCATCTGCCCATTCTATATCTTGGGTCCGGACATCAACAACAGCCATTTCCCTAATTTCACATCCATATTCATTTTTCACCTTACTCATCAAATGACATATCAGCGAAACCGTTGGTATTCTCGACGAGTAGGATATCAGTATCCTGCTCATTTTCTAAGACTATCCCTCTAAATTCACAAAAGCTAAAAAAGCAAAAAACTCTTTGTACTTTATCATCTTTTCAATTTACATTCAACTACAAAACATTTTTCTAAATTTTTCCAAAATCAATGAAATAAAAAAATGATATGGCCGCTGTACCCACCGTAACAACAGCATATAAAACAATGATAATGAAACAATTGCTCCCCACAAAAAACCGTTCAGCGCTCCCAATTAGAAACAGCCCAGCAATAACATAAAATAGTTTTGTCAGATATATACTCTTAAATAATTTCTGCATAAGCAAAAGAATAAACAATATAGATTGCTATGCAAATGCTCGCTCGCAAATATTGTAATCATTCGTTTCTCTGAATAGTATGATTCCTCACCTTATTTCTCAGAAGCCCTATTTTCAAATAATAGCAATGGCATAGTCAAAAACACTGAATAAAGATATCTAAATTCTCCATTCACAGGAGATGCTATTAGCAATGTCCCCCATAACGCTATTAAAGGCAAACACATGATGCAGTATGAATAATCTTTTTTCTTGAAATGTATTAGCACTAGTGCAAACATTATCCATATATGTAACCCAATACTAATAAAGATACTTAGAGATGCCTTTGATCTATATTTCCATATATATTCTTCAATAGGATTAGTCTTTGCACTCTCTATGAATGAACTTTTTATCCCAAAATCATTATCAAAAATCATGGGATCCCACCAAACATTATTGGGAAATCCCGCACACCAAAAGCCTTTTGTTTGGTCTATCCAAGCATGTAAATAACATATGGGATTCCTGACTCCGATTTTTGCCCATAAAGTCAAAAAATTTGTAATATTATCTTCAGTTATGACTCCTACCGCATATGACTTAATCGGATCACTCCCACTATCAACATATAATTCCTTTACTTTATCTACAGGTAAGTAATTTATCAACTCTGTTATTTGATTTTCGCTCAAATAACCATCATCAACGATAACTCTTGATATCTGTTGAATAGGTATTGAAAGGGATTCGGCCGTTTCTGTTGGGCTTACAGATAACAATCCTAATAATGGCCCATTCATTATTATCCCTATAACCATCGAAACAAATACCGTAATAATCATTTTACGCTTAATTTGTGATTTAAAAATCCATAACCCAAACACAAATGCCAACAAACAATATACTCCGTTATTTCTCAGCACTCCAACACCAAGTGTACACATGAACATCATTAAATAATCAAATCTGCATTCATGTTCGCTACATCTAATAATCCTGATAAAAGAAGCTACTATTCCTGTTAAACAAAGTGCAAACGGTACATCTTTCCACATAGTAACACTGTATTTTATGTTATAAGGTAGGAATGTATACCCCATGATTGTTAAAACGATACATATTCGAGGTAATTTCTGTTTAACTAATGTATCAACAAAATATACAAAAAACATACTTACCACTAATACCTGAATCACACTATAAAGTCCAACAAAACTATTGATATCTCCCCAGATAGCCATAGAAATATCATATAAAACTTTCATATATCGAATCATGTAATAAGGATGATGATTAGTATAAGTCTCTAGAATAAAAAACCTTATCATAGCTGTACTATCATAAGTAACTAGACCTGGCCAAGCAACTGTAAATAGATAATAATAGTCCATGCCAACTACTGAAACAAATGTTAATATACACCAAATCCATCTTTCCTTTATGGGGAATTCATTAGACTTATGTGCTTTATTTATCAGCATTTCCAGTAAATATATGCAATTGTAAAAAATAACTATTCCAAACAGCCAAAGTCCTATCCATTGTTTTATTTCATCAACATATTTGTAATTAGCCAACATCACTGATGAGGAAAATATTATGGATAACAATATATTTAGAAAATCCAACTTAACTTCTTTTTTATAATGAAAAACTGCTGCTAATGCAAATCCCCCTAATAGAAAATAATTCTGAAAAAAAGTATCTGTATTATTATCCCAAAAAGACACCCAAGAAATAACACTTATTATACATAAAATAATACTTATATCGCGTTTTACCATCGCTTAAGAAGTCTCCTACAAAATTCCGTTATTTACATATCCCATCTTCATCATGCAATAAACTATAACTTCTGCTATTGAAGCAGCATCTTCAGCAGCATTTTCCATTTTATTCCTTAGCTACCCCATTTTCAAATAATAATAATGGCATTGCTAAAAACAGAGAATAAATATATCTGAATTCTCCATTTACCGGAGAAGCTATCAACAATGTGCCCCATAATACTATGAGTGGTAAACACATAACAAAATATGAATAATCTTTCCTTTTCAAATGGATTAGTATTAGTGCAAACATAATCCAAATAAATAAACCAATGCTAATAAATAATCTCAAGGATGATTTTGACGTAAAACTGCATATATACTCTTCCATAGGATTCGTCTCTGAACTATCAGGAAACCTGCTCTGAATCCCTAACGAATTTTCAACTATCATCGGTTTCCACCAAATATTATTCGGTATTCCCGCGCACCAAAAGCCTTTCGTCTGATCAACCCATGCCTTAAAATAGCAAACAGGATTTTTTAAACCAATCTTAGCCCACAGAATCAAAAAATCTTTGATATTCTCATCCGTAATGGTTTCCAATGCTAATGTCTTAACCGGATCACTCGATCGTTCGTAGTAGAGTTCTCTTACTTTATCTACTGGCAAATAATGGTTAAGCTCTGATTTCTGTTCTTTACTAATATAGCCATCATCTACAACAGCCCTGGCTACTTGCTGAATCGGAATTGATAGTGATTCTATTGTTTCAGTTGGCTTAACATTTAGCAAATCCAACATCGGTCCATTCATAAATATACCGAGAACTGTTGAAACAATTACTACCAGTAACATCTTTTTCTTTATGTGTGTTCTAAAAATCCATAACGCAAATACAAAAACTATCAAACAGTACGAGCCATTATTTCTTAAAATTCCCACACCGAGTGTACAGAGAAACATCATAATATAGTCAAATTTGTTTTCTTGCTCCTCACATCTGATAATTCTTAAAAATGAAGCCATTATCCCGGTTAAGCAAAGAGAAAACGGAATATCCTTCCACATTGTCACGCTATATTTGATGTTATAGGGTAAACATGTATATCCGATAATTGTCACAGCAATAATAACTCTCGACAACTTCTGTTTCATCATAGTATCCACAAAATACACAAAGAAGGCACTGACAACCAACACTTGAATCACGCTGAAAAGCGCAACAAAAGAATTGATATTTCCCCAAATAGCCATTGAAATATCATATAGTACTTTCATATATCTAATCATATAGTACGGGTGATGGTTCGTATAATTTCCGGAAAGGAAGAAGCCTATCATAGCAATACTGTCGACAGTAGCAATGCCTGGCCAGGCAACATTTAGTAAATAATAAAAATCAACACCAGCTACTGAGACAAATGTAATTATTCGCCATACCAGTTTTTCTTTTTTAGAATACTCATTAGCATCATGCCCTTTAGTAATTATTACTTCAAGCAAAAATATGCAGTTTTCAAAAACAACCACTCCAAATATAAAAAGACAAATCCATTGTTTTACATTATAAATATTGTCATAATTCGCTAATAATACTGATAAAGAGAATAAAGCAGATAACAATATATTAGATAAATCCGATCTGAACGTTTTTAAATAATATCTATATATTCCTGCCGCTAAAGCTACAACCCCCAAAAGAAAATAGTTTTGAAAAAAAGTATCTGTATTCTTATCCCAAAATGATACCCACAAAATAGCACTTATTATGCATATTATAATACTTATGTCTCGTTTCCCCATCTCTAAAAAACTCCTGCAAAATTTCACGCTTTGTAAATCCCATTTTGAGTTGTATTATCCTTTCCCGAAACAAGATTACCTTTCTTGATCGTTACCCTCGGAATTTATTCCTTATCCAGTCTCTCCTCAAGCTCCCTTACTCTCTTTTCAAGTAGTCCCTGAGTCTGGATAAGTTTAGTTATTCTACTTGCCTGACGTGAAGCTATACTTGTGAGCGAAAGAACAAGCATTATCAGGAATCCAATCAGAACGAGGAAAAGTCCATTCATGGTTCCAACAATTCCAATCATTCTCAGGAACCAGACTAGTATCTCTGGTCTTAACACAAGTATCAGAAAAGCCACTCCTGTAAAGAGCCACAGTAGTGTGTACTTCATGTTTAGCTTTTTATGCTTCAGTAGTGAAAGAATTATAGTGAAGTAGGCAACAATGACGATGATAAGGACTATCGTCAGCCGTTTAGGTATTATTTGAAACATTTTTTATCTCCTTACGCCATAGCTGATTCGGCACACAATTATATCTAGCGTCACTTTGATCCTAGAAAACCGGCTGGAGAAAATACTTATTCCTTAGTAAATATTATCCCCAAATTTGTATATCTATTTAAAGAGTTCTTTTCCTTTTCTATAAAAGTCCATGTTCTTTTATATGGTCCTGTAACCGCAAATTCAGGATTTAGGATAAATTCTATAAACCCTTCTACGTTTCCCTCATATTTTTCAGCAAAGTCATCTGCAAGTTCTTCCTTTTCCTCGTCAGTATAAGGCTTTAATTCTCCATATAGTACATGCTCCAAATTGCAGGAATTATAATACACCCTATATTTTATTCCGTTTCCGGTATCACTTAAGCTATCACAAATATGCCCTGTTAAATATAGTTTTTCCAAAATGCCGCTCTTTCGCTCATTACGTTTTACGATACCATTTACGTCTTTGGTTTCAATATGGTCAGTGTAATATAGTGTCTCTTCTGCAGCTTCATTATCAACAACTGACTCCGAATCTATAAATGCGCCATCCGTATCAACCATATGGATTATCTCTACCACATCTTCCGGATCATAACCATATTTGTTCATAAGTTGCTCTACTTTATCATTAAGGCGCGAAACAATATTCTCTTTTGTCACATATAATTCTGTAGTAATATCGCCACGAACCACTAAAAATGCAACTTCCTCAGATGAAAAATATTCCTGCATTATAGTACCTAATGCCGCTTTATCTGTTGATCCCTCAACTATCAGAATAATTACTTTTTTCTTATAATCCCCCAATTTTCTTCCCAGCCTTTCTGAAAGCCCTGGCTATTTTCAAGCTGTTTGTTTCATCATATATGACTTCGTCCTGTCCTCCTAGGGTCAAACTTTTAATATACTGCTTTCTCAGATTATTAGTCTCTCTGATTTTTTTCATACGTATATACCGATTGTCAGGATTAACTGTAGAAAACATAATATTATCTTTATCCAACATTTCTAATGCCCGAAGATTGTGGGATGTAAAAATAAGCTGCCCTTTCCCATCTGTATTAAAGATATCTAAGAGTTCTCCGAGCATATATTCAAATATTCCTGCATCCAATTCGTCGATTACCAAACATACTGTTTTTTGATTATAGGCCTGAATCAAAGCACTAAGGATGGAGATAATTTTTACAATTCCTTCAGACTCCATTCTAATGGGTATTTCTGTCTGTCCTTCACGTTTTGAAACAAGCTCCGCTTTCCATCCGTCTTCACCATTATCCAGCGCCTGTTTACCATGCTCTTTAACCCCAATCTGTAATCCTGGAATAATCTCACTAATCACTTTATTTATCTGATCAACAATCCCATATAGGATTGTTTTCTCCTCTGCAGATAGCACAACTGGTTCCCAAAGTAATACCGGCAAATCCCCTTTCCTGCCCTTGCCATCCTTTTCAAGCTTGAAAGCCATTGGTAAAATTACCTGTGCCGTTATATAACCGGAATGAGAATTGCGAATTACAAACAAATCTTTTACAGCATATTCATATAAAATCTTGATTATTGAAGAATATTGACTAAATGCATTCGTATATTTCTTGCAAAAAATATCTCTGCTGTTTTCCCCGAATATATAAGAGCACCTACTCTTTTCAGCCATTTTTCTAGCGACAATCAGATCCGTCTTATTTTCTTTATTGTCTTCTAACAGTTCCTGAAGTCTTACAGCAGGCCTAAGAATCTGCGCTGAGTCCATTCTGACAAATTCCAAAAATACAGTCTTATTTGAGCGCTCGTCATTCTCATTTTTAGCGCAACTAAGTGCTTCTTTTTCAATTGTTACGCCATTATAGTCTTTTCTAAATATGATTTTGTATGTGGTCTCGTAAATGATCTTTTCAACAAATATATTAAAATCCACTTCTATTTCCGCATTATTAGAGTCTGTATTAATATAATCAGCAAATTCTTCTGGAATGCTCTTACCTTTCATGATTTGCTGTAAAAAGAACATTACATCTACTACTGCGGTCTTACCTGACCCATTTTGTCCATAAATTCCCAAAACTTCTGACTCATCATTTACAAATTTCTTCTCAAACGCGAAAGGCATTACTATTCTTCCATTGGCAACATTCTTGAAATTTTTTATTGTAAGTGCAGAAATTCTTACTATTGCTTGCATAATGTAATCCTCCTGCCTGTATAATATCATAATATAAAGAAAAGGCAAATATTTATTTGTAAAAACGTATTTTTTATACATTTTACCAAATAAATATTTGCCTTTTCCGTGATCTAGTAATTCAGAACAAAAACTATCGTCAGCCGTTTAGGTATTATTTGAAACATCATTTATCTCCTTATGCCATAGCTGATTCGGCACACAATTATATCCAGCGTCACTTTGATCATATAGTAAATTGACTTCTTGAAGTTAATTGAGCTCTTTCCTGTCTCACGCTCTCTCATAACTACAGGAAGCTCAAGAATTCTCTTTCGTCTCATTATCGCATCCAGGATTGCCTCCGGTTCAGGATAATCTATGGGATAGTTTTCAGCAAAGACGTTTATGAAGAAGCGGTTGACTGCCCTAAAGCCGCTGGTCACGTCTTTTACCCTGTGAAAACAGAGGACGGTAATAAGTCCGCTAAGGAAATGGATTCCGAGCCTTCTGGTGAAGGAGCTCTGAAAGCCCTCTTTATTCACAAATCTTGAACCGATGACGTAATCAGCTTCGCCTTTTTCAATCGGTGCAATAATCTCAGCAATATAGGCAGGATCATGTTGTCCATCTCCATCGATCTGAACGGCAATTTCGTAATCATTCGCCTTGGCGTAGCGATAGCCTGTCTGAATTGCTCCGCCAATACCAAGATTGATGGGGCAGTTTATGTGATTGTAGCCTCTTTTCTTCAGTATTCGCGCTGTATCGTCTGATGAGCCATCGTTTACGACCACATAATCATACTGTGGATATCCCGTGGTGATCTCATCAACGATATTCTCGATATTTTCCGATTCATTATATGCAGGAATTATTATCAGCACATCGGAGTTTTTGTTTGCAGTTCCCATTATTTATATGTTTCCTTCCGCTCCATAGTTGCAGGATCATTATTTTTGTATACGGAGTAATTATTTCCGGTCAGTTCCGGAATAAGCGTCACCCCACTTATCATATCCTCGAAGGGCTCCCCTTTGTTCGTCACTATAAAAAAATCTATATTCTCCGGAATATATGAGTTCCTGATTATCGGTTCCACCAAAACTCCGGAATAATTTTTTAAGTCTTCGTCCGGTATCATGTATAGTCTGTCAGCAGATCTGAAATATAGATCATAGACCTTACTCTCCTCCGAAAACTGGCTCTCGTCAATAAAAGCGAAATTTTTATTCGTAAGGCCATTGTTTTCAAAGTATTCATCAAGTTCCGTCATTTCGGCAATCATATCCTCATCATCAACATAAGTATGATAGACATTGAAACAGCCTATGGCAATGTTCATAGCCGACAACAGCATTGCGCCACAGAAAAAAACGAAAACCGCAAGGCTATTTCCTCTCTTAGCAGCAAAATGAATTATCAATATGAAAACGGTAAATCCTAAGGTCGTCGCAACACCTGCCGGATAGATAACCGACATGCTATCAGAAACACTCCAAACGGCGCCAACAATTTTTCGAATCACATAAATATACTGTAATCCTATGGTTCCCGTAGTGCATGTGTTATAAATACCTTTGAAAACGAAGCTCGCCAAAATAAGAAGCCCTATGTTAATCAAGAGCGCTTTCCCTTTAACAAGTTTATCATTCTGGGACAAGTATGCAAAGAAAATGCTTATAAAAGGAACAATAATTCCTGCAAGGTACCTGAGATGCACCCCCGGAATTGCCTTTCCAAAGTCCTCTCTGGCTGTTATGGTAACTGATATCACAAATACGGAGCCAAGCATCAATAGCACTGTAAACAGCATGTATTTGCGACACACCCAGCTCATCTTCTTATAATTTACCAAAGGCAAAGTTACTGGTAGAACCCAAAATGCAAGAACTGTACTTATCAAAGTGTAAAAGAATCCATAAATCAAATACAGAATCACCTGATAATTCATGAAATAATGGATATCCAAGGCTCCGCTTTTAATATAGAAATTTGATATTCCTCCAAAGAAAAAAATATGAACTAAAAGATAGACAAAACCGGCTGCTGCCAGATATATGAAAATTCGCCAGGGAGCTGATGTTTTGCCCCCACGGACATTCGCATCCATCTTAGATGCGTCCCGTCTTTTCCCAAAAATCGCAGTCACCACCTCTGTAGCCACATAAGCAAGCAACAAGCAAATCCCGATTTCTTTGGTAAAGTATGCAAGAAATGACAGCACCAGCACTATCACTGTATATCTTCTTTTTTCATATTTGTACGAAAGAAGAATGTAATAAAAGGCGAAGGCAGTAGCAGGAAAATACAGGTTTTCTGACATAAAGGTCCCTGAAATGACAATATCCGGCCAAAAGCAGATAAGAATTGCTGCAAGACGGCAGTATTTATCCGTCACCTCCAGCTCCTTGCATATCAGATAACCGGGAATGAATGAGAGCGACATAAGAACCGAATTTATCAGCATGATGGCGCGAACTCGCAGAACAACGTTTTTGATTAAAAACGTCGGAAGAAGAACCAATGAATAAGCAATCTTGGTAAATTTAAGCTCTACGCCGTGGAGCATGAAGCTCTTTCCCTCAAAAATACTTTTAGCAATGTCGTAGTAGATTATCTCGTCCGGATAAGTCTCCATCGCCTTGCTGTAATCAGAAAGCAGGTAAAGAAATGCCACGTGAAGAAGGAAGATTACAAAAATAGCTGTCTTTTCTTTAGTTGTAAGTTGTACTCTTTTCCCCAATTAAAACTCTCCCCCAAACGCTTCTATCAACACTCATATCAGATGCTTCACAGACCTCTTATTGATACTTCTGTCAGTCCATTTTACCAAGCTTCCACTGATGCTCCATGCGGGTCGTGCCCTCATCCTCTATGCTAGATGTAACATTGAACTTTGCGACGCTTTTCCAATAGTCAACTGGGTACTCCTCCCCCGTCTCAATTGAAATGTCTATGGTGTATTCCCCGGAAATCAGCGCGAGCCTTGGCATGATAAATTCAATGCTCCCGTCTTCTGATAATTCTATTCTATTAAGATGCTCAGCCCTAGTCGTGGTGCCATAGCAGAGAACACCGTCATTTCTATATATTTTGATTCCAAAAACAGCATCCGCCACGCATTCCCTGACCGTATAATCCACGTGAATTGTACACGGATCCTCCGCATCAAATCCAAGAGCAGGCTCTCCGTTTTTCAAAAGCCTGACTTCGGATACCTGCGCTTCGCCACTGCCATATCTCTTGACCTCGAAATACTTAGTCTTATCTTCTTTAGCATCTTTATACTCCGAGCCTCTTTTTGCAATGAAGTCCAGATACAGTGGATTAACATCACAGGGCTTACCATCGGCTCTTACTTTCCCATCGTGAATCCAGATACACCTGTCGCAAAGCTGCTCAATCTGTCTTGTGGAATGAGAAACAAGTACAATGGTCGTCCCTTTCCCCCTGATTTCTCTTAGGCGATTGAAGCACTTAACCTGAAAAGCCGCATCTCCCACCACAAGAATCTCATCGATGAGGAGAATATCTGCATCAACATTTATTGCAACCGCAAAAGCAAGCCGCATGTACATTCCGGAGGAATAGGTTCTTACCGGGTTGTCAATGAATTCCTCAAGCTCAGAGAAAGCTATGATATCATCAATTCTTTCCTCAATCTCTCTGTGAGTGAGCCCAAAGATAGCAGCATTTATGAAAATGTTCTCTCTTCCGGTCATATCAGCATGGAATCCGGCTCCAAGCTCAAGAAGACTGGAAACCCTGCCGCGCATGGTGATGTTACCCGAATCCGGATAAATAATCCTTGTGAGCATTTTAAGAGTAGTACTTTTGCCGCACCCATTGTGGCCAACCAAGGCAACTGCCTCGCCTTTTTTAACCTTAAAGCTTAAGCCATCAATTACATTACGGATCTCGTAGCCTCTTCTTTTCTTGAAAAGTGAGAGTTCTTTCAGGGTAAAGCCTTTATCATGGTATACTCTGAAGCTCTTTTTTATATTATCAACTTCAATAGCGTATTCTTCCTGCATCTTAAATCTCCGGATTTATTATGATAATTAAATAGTAAGTATTCGGCAAATACTTTTAACGCTTACTATAGATACTCCGCAAACTTGCGCTTTAGTTTATTGAAAAGATGCCAGCCTACAACCAGGGATCCGATTCCCATTATGCACGCAATAATAAGAGTATCGATTTCAGGAGCCTGCTGGTAATACAGGATATCTCTATACGCCACTATTACTGAAGTCATCGGATTCAAATAAAAAATCTTTACCAGGTTTCCCGGAATCATATCCACGGAATACATAACCGGAGTCATAAACTGCCATGCCATGGTGATGATAGTCATCATATATTTAACGTCCCTAAGATACACGCACCATGCACTTGTAATGAATACAAGTCCTATAGTCAGGCAAAACTCAATTCCCATAATGAGCGGCAAAAATACAAAAACCGCAGGGTTTGTGAGCCTCCCGGCCACAAGTAGCGCCACTAACACTATTATGAAACAGAGCAACATATTTATAAACTGACTGACCACGTACGAGATCGGGATTACTTCTCTGGGAAAATATATTTTTTTGACCATATCCTCCATGTCCCGAAGGCACCCGCTTCCTTCACTCATGCATGTTCCAAAGAAAATCCAGGGAATCAGCGTCACAAAAAGGAATAGTGAATACTGTTCGATTTTATTCTGCATGATTACTGAAAACAAAATAGTATAAACAATGAGCTGAAATAGAGGATTCAAAAAAGTCCATAGAAAACCAAGGGCAGATCCTTTGTATCTGCCGCGGAGATTCCTGTGAACCTGAGTGAATATCATTTCACGATAGGCGTATATTTCTTCTATACGTTCGAGTGTGGTTTCCATTTAGCCCCTCATCCGGCACTTCGTGCCACCTTGTCTTCGCTCCGCTCCGGTCGGCGCAAAACCAACGTCCCCCGGACGTTGTGCGCCCCCAAGGGGAAGGCTTTAATTTTTTTCGTTCTATCTACAACTAAGAAGGCTCTTTCTTATTACGCCTTATTTATACACCGTTATGCCCTCAAGCTGCCTGCTCTTGAAAATCGCATATTGCTCTTCGACAAATCGCTTAAGCCTGTCGCGGAATACGCTCTCATCAAACTCCATTGCGTGAGCCCGGAGTTTTTCCTTATCAAACTTAAGCTTTTCAAATCTATGTATAGCATCTATCAAGGCTTCCGGTGTGGCCTCATTAAAAAACACACCGGTCTCGTTCTCTATTATAGTTTCAAGGATTCCACCTTTTCCAAGGGCAATCACAGGGCGTCCGCAAGCCTGAGCTTCAAGAGGGGTTATTCCAAAATCCTCAACTCCCGGAAAGATAAGAGCTTTGCACTTCGCATAGTAATCAATCAGCTCATCATTCTGTACGTACCCAAGGAACTTAACCGTAGGACCTGCCATTGCTTCAAGTTTATCCCGCATTGGTCCTGTTCCTATGACATACAGAGGCAGATTTTCTCTAGTGCACGCCTTTACTGCAAGTTCAATTCCCTTGTATTCCTGAAGCCTTGAGACACAAAGGTAGTAATCCCCATCCTCGGGGGATATATGAAACATGCTCATTCTCACAGGACAATGGATCACATAAGCATCTCTTCTATAGTGCTTGTGTATACGCCTCGCAACGTTCACGGAATTACCGACAAAGACATCCACGCGGGCCGATGATGCATAATCCCACACCCTCATAAAAGTCATGAAGTATGAGATCATCTTATTCTTAAAAGAGCCCTTGCCAACAAGCGGTCCGATATAGTTGTGGCGCTGCTCCCAGGCATAGCGCATAGGAGTGTTACAATAGCATATATGCAGAGTATCGGGACCTGTTATCACGCTCTTTCCAACACTTGTGCTGCTGCTGATGACCACGTCATATCCATTTAAATTTATGCTCTCCATTGCAGTAGGCATGAAAGGGAAAAGCTTCCTGTGATTAAGCTGCTTCTTAGTGGTTTTCTGAAGATGAGTGGTACGTATATCTGCATCCTGCAATGTCTTGCACAAATTCATCTTGTTACACATAGAAGTATATATTGGTGCATCGGGAAAAACCTCATGCATATTTATTATCACATTTTCAGCGCCTCCCATGAAAGGAAGCCAGTCATGAACAATCGCTACTTTCATAAACCCTCTTTATAAATTCTCTGCACAGCTTAGATTCCATCAATAATGCTCTTTGCTGAGTTCTTCCAGGAATATTTATCCGCGTAGAATTCTCTTATTTCATCCGTTATTGCATAATGCTCATCGTCTAACATTTTAATATCAAATAAATCAACATCCGCTGGATCAAAAAAATAGCATCCTCTCGAGTATATCTCCTTCAAAGCAGGAATATCCGCAAGTGCGATATGCTTTACACCCGAAAGTATAGCTTCCATTGGAGGAATTCCAAATCCTTCATATTGAGATGGAAAAATAAACCCATGAGCACATTTATATAATGATCGTATTTCATTATCCGTCACATATCCCGTGATAAGCAGGTTTCCTACATTACTTGATGAGTCCTCTGCTTCACCGGAGAATAAATCCCTTCCAAAGACATTATCATTATTCTCCCCTACAACCACAAATTTCCTGTCAGGGTATTTTTGAGCGAGTTTTTTGATGAACATCTGATTTTTATGCAGATTCTTACTTCCCACACTCAGATAGTAGCTTTCATTCTCTCTGATTCCCCATTTTGACAGGACTTTATAATCCTGAGAACACGTCGTATCCCGAGTACTTCCTTCCCCATCAATGATGTGCCGGGCTGAATTTCCGGCAATTATTACTTTGTCTTCTGGAACACCATAGTAGTCCATGAGTTCATTTTTACTAAACTCTGAGATTGTTATAACTCTCTTACATCTACGAATAGTCAGAGAATACCCCAGCTTATACATCGATCTGAATTTTCTGCTGTATGAATCGGGATATCTGATGAAAGCAATGTCATGAAATGCGGCATTATCAGGCTTTATTATGGGTGCTATTCCCGCAAGTGTAAGGATTATTCCCCTCTTTCTTAAAGCGTACAATGGCAGATCAATCTGCGTCCATTTGTTGCCGCTTCCTTTTCCAAAAGTCACAATTTCAATATTCTCATGCTCAGGCTTAGTCTTCAATTCACCCTGCGGAAGAGCAAGAATCACTTCCCCCGGTTCTACCATTTCATCCATGCACTTAATGATTTCTATACCATAGCGCTGTACTCCGGTTACCTTCTGAGTATAGATTCTTCCATTTATGATCAGTGGATGCTCTTTACTAAAACCCTGATGTGCTCTTTCGTTACCACCGGCTATTTTTCTCTTGTCTTTTGTTGTAGATTTTTCAGCCCGCATCAATTGATCTCTTTTCTCTAATGAAATTATCTCTAAATTTATAATAACTTAATTCCTAACATTTAGATATAGTAGTAATCCACATTGAGAAATCAAAAAACTGTTTGTTTTACTTTCGTTTTATTATCGTTTTTTCGATTTTTTATTGTTATTTTATAATTTGGTTTTCTATAAGGCGATATAATATATCTAGTAACTATTATGGTTCATTAGCTCATTCTTTTGGAATTGTGTGAAAGACCCATACTCTTTTCTTTTTGACCTTATGGGGAGGCGAAAAAAATGGCATACGAGAGAAATGAAACCACCGAGATGAGTTCGCAAAAAGGCGGGTTCTTCCAGACAATCCTGTTCCAGAACATGGCCGTTAATATCATAATTTTGGTGGCCGTAATAATCATGACCATTGTAATGGTCAATGGTATGAAAACCATGATGTTTACAGCTGTTATGGCTAGCACAAATGAGGTTGATACCTTGATAGCAGAAGGAAAACTTCGTCAAGCTACTCTGCAGATTGATGGCAGCCTTAGCGCTCTCATAGGTGCAGCAAGCATGGAGAGCGTAGATGCGGAGACATTACAAGGCTATGCTGATACACTGAAAGCTGCAGAGGCAGAAATTCCTGATCTTACTGAATATCTTAGCACAAGCCTTATGGTAACCCAGGTTGCCGAAGGACCAGAACAGTACGCGGCGCTTGAGAGCTCACTTAATGCATTCCTTGCAGACGCCAACGCGATAATGGAGAGCTGTCTGGCAAGAGATATGGAGCCTGCATTTGCGGTTCTTTCATCAACATACTATCCAAACATGACAAGCCTAAACGCAAGCTATGATGCCGCTGAAGCATCAATTCAATCCCTGTCAACCGGCCTTAGTGATTATCTACAGCTCACACTGAACGCGTCTGTTAAAAATGCTGTTATAGGCATCATTCTCATCATATTATTCATTCTTGCAGGACTTGTCCTCAGCATCACAAGAATAAGCCGCAAGATCAATGCCATCTCGAGCGAAGTAGGCGCGATTATCGATAATATAAATGCAGGAAAAGGTGACCTTACCGCCCGCATTCAGACCGAAACCAAAACTGAGCTGTGGTCCATCACAGATGGAATCAATCAGTTCATAAGCACCCTTCAGGGAATCATCCGCGATGTAAAAGACGGCGCCGATGTCCTTACATCCTCAGCAGATGAAATGACTGATCAGATTCAGAAAGCAAGTGATAACATCACAAATACTTCTGCTGCTTTGCAGGAGCTCTCTGCAAGCATGGATACAGTTTCAACCACGGCTGACCAGATCACCGAGAGACTTGACGAAGTCAAGGATGCAGCAGACGACATTAGAAAAGAAGCAGCTGAAGGTGCACAGACAGCAGTTTCGATCAAGACAGAGGCTGATGAGATCAAGGTTGCCGCAACGCAGAAGAAAGAAAACACCGGCGCCAAGATCACAGAGCTTAACGAGGTTCTTCAGATTTCTGTTAAGGATAGCGAAAAAGTATCACAGATCAACGAGCTTACAAATGTCATTTTGGATATCGCTTCCCAGACTAACCTTCTGGCCCTCAACGCATCTATTGAGGCTGCAAGAGCAGGAGAAGCCGGTAAGGGCTTTGCAGTCGTAGCTGAAGAAATCAGCGCACTTGCCGAAAACAGCCGCCAGACTGCCGGCAATATCCAGGTTATCAGTAACGAAGTAACTTCTGCTGTTAAGAGCCTTTCAAACAACGCTCTGGAGGTTATCGATTTCATCAACAATACCGTTATATCCGATTATGATGCTTTCGTTGAAACCGGTGACAAATATGAACAGGCAGCTATCATGATGGACGATATGCTTGGAAAATTCTCAGACAAAGCAGATAACCTTAACACCATCATGGATCGCATGGCTGATTCCGTTGAATCCATCACAGAATCAGTTAAGCAGAGTACAGAAGCCATTGGTCTTTCCGCATCGAACTCCACTGAAATCGTAGGCGAGATTCAGGGCATCGACAATGCTATGCTTGACAACAACAAGGTAACAGAGAGACTTAACCAGAGCACAAGTATATTTGTGAATCTGTAATACCCATATTATTGATCGCAATCCCCTAAATATAATAAATCAAGGCAGGAACCGGCTATGGTTTCTGCCTTTTTTATTTTATCTTATTATCCCAATTTTTCATTCCGCAACACCATATTTATGGTATAATATATTTAAGTACATACTATATATTGTGCTTTGTGTTTGTTACAGTCGTTCTACGATTTTTCGGGGATGGATCACTTTTTTGATGAAAAAAGTTTTTTGGGGGGAGTCATGGACTACGATTATCTTTCTTCGGTTGTTTCAAATTACAGTAATCTTACATCATTGAATTCATTATCAGGGGGATTACTTAGCGGAACTTCCAGCCTTGGCAGTGCTTCTGCATTAGCCAGTCTCGGAAGCTCTCTTGATGTCTCTGATTCCACCAGCGCTCTTGCAAGCGCAAATTCCTTTTCAAGCATCCTCGGAATGGTCATGAAATCGGATCTTTTAGGACAGACAGCTGCCTCTGAAGATTCTGCCGAGACCATAGCCAGCGAACTGGCAGAAGAGGCCAGGGACAGACTCATTGGTATCGCAGGTGCAGCATCTGATGGCACTGCTGATGGTGAAGCCAGGAGTAATCTGATTCTTCAAAACTACCTCTACACTGCTATGATGAAGGATTCCCTGGATAATACTCTTACTGACAACGCTGATTTTACATCAGGTCTTTTCTCCGACCTCGCAGTAGGCACGGAAGATGATAATGGCAATTCTGCACTGAGTTCACTTCAGGATTCAGCGCTTTCCGCTATAAGCAGCTATTCTAACTACAAGTCACTTCTGGATAATTCTCTTGGAACAAGTGCTCTCTCTTCAGCACTGGAGGATACTTCTGATGAAGACAACGTAATTTCATCATATCAGGGACAGGGCTCTCTTCTAAGAGAGATGCTCGCAAGTCTCTCAGATGATCTTATGACTACATCTGCTGCTTCTTCGGGAGCAGGAGATTCTCACAGCATAGAATCGCACATGAGAAATATTGATAACAGAGCTTCTTATAACTCAAGACTTCGCTCAGCATACAGCAGAGCATAAAAATGAGCTGCAACGTTTTGTTGCAGCTCTTTATCGTCAACACTCTAATAAGCATCCTCAACCGCTTTTTCATCCACAACCACTATAGGCTCAGTCACTTCCTCGCCCATGCTGTTGAAGTATGTTATCGATGGAATTATGTCCTCAGCGGCGTACCAGGTCTCGCTCATAGTTGTTTCCGGCTGTACTTCTATGCCATTTTCCAAATCCGATATAAGCTTAAGACAATCAGGTCCCTGAAGTGGATTGCACTGAAAATCTGCGTTAATCGACCCGTCCAGCACTTTCTTAAGCCCTGCGGTACAGGCATCAAACGAAATAATTATGACATCTCCCCCAACTCCATAGCTGATGCCATGGGCATCAAGACTTTCCATTATTCCAAAAGCCATGTTGTCATTCTGAGATACTATCACATTAAACTGTCCTTCATATTCCTCACAGAACAGGTCCATGATGCGTTTTCCGCCTTCCTCGGTGAATTCGCCATCAAGCGAATCTATTATATTCCAGCCTTCATACTCAATATATTTATGAAAACCCGCTGTTCTTCCATTCTCAGCTGAGGAACCCTTATTTCCTGTTACCTCCAGAATGTTTATCTCCTTTATTCCTTTTTCATTCGCATAACTCTTTAGCCATTCACCGGCAGCCAGACCTTCATCTGTAAATTCCGATCCAAGCCATGTGACATAGTTCTCGGAATCATCGATAGTCCTGTCAATTACTATTACAGGAATATCGGCGTCCTCTGCCTTTTCGAGTATATCATCCCAGCCCGTAGATACTATAGGAGCAATGAGAATGTAATCAACTCCCTTTTCAATAAAGTCGAGAATCGCCTCGCGCTGGACATCAATATCATTGTCACAGTCAACCAGCTCCAGTGTAATCCCATTCTCTTTACTAAGCGCCTCTTTAACAGAATTTGTTTCAGCTGATCTCCAGTCAGATTCATGCCCTACCTGCGCAAAGCCTACATAGAGCTCTCTTTTAAGCTTTATGCTATCATTTCTGCCTGAAGAAGATGCGCACCCAAAAAGCATAAATGCTGTCATAGCAAAAACCAGAATGAGCGAAAGAAATCTTTTAATTTTCCCGGCTGACAAGATCCTCATGTGCATAATCTCCATACTCACAGTCAAAAATTGCATTTCAAGAAAAAACCTGTTGCGAATTAGCAATAACGCAAAAAGGCGCTACCATTATTATGATAGCGCCTTTAAATACCTAATTCTATTTAATTTCTATTAAATCTTCCTTAGCCCTGATCCTGTTTTATCCCCATCAAAGCCTCGACTGTTTAACGGAATGATTACTTAACAGTAACCTTTGTGATGTGGGGGTTAACGCCCTCATACCAGTAAAGGAAGCCTTCCATATCTACCTTGTCGCCAACGTTCAGAGCCTCAACAGCCTTATAAACATCTGAATCCTTGTCGCAGAGATAAGACTCAACAGTAAATGTATAAGTCTTGCCATCAGCAGAAACATTGAAGTAAAGGTCATCACCCTGTGAACCTGAACCATCATAGTTGTAAAGGAAAGCTACTTCGTTTCCTTCAGCATCTGTGCTGGGCTCAACAGTCATATCTGTGAAAGCTACAAACTCGTTCTGATGATCAATTACAGAATCGCTTGCAAGATCAGCTGTGATGTCTGTTGCTTCAGCAACATAGTTTCCATCCTCGATCTCGTATGTAGCATCAACAATCTCAACCTCACCGGACCACTCAGACTTAAAGCCTGTTACCTTAATCTTTGTTCCCTGAGTAAGCTTCTCGTAATCCTCCTCAGAGCAAGGCATGTTGTAAAGGAAATATGCACCGTCCTCAGCCTGTGTATAGAAAGTAGCAACGCCTACGCCGTCGTTCTCCCACCAGCCCTGCTTAGCCTGTACATAAGTCTCAACAGTAACCTCTGACTCAAGCTCAGCTGCGATGAAATCGTCGTGTGTCATAACCTCGCCTGCAGCAGCATCGCTCTCTTCAGCAGTCTCTTCCTCTGCTGTCTCTTCTTCTGTAGTCTCCTCTGCTGTCTCTTCCTCTGCTGTTTCTTCCTCAGTTGTCTCCTCAGCTGCTTCTTCAGTAGTTTCTTCAACTGCCTCTGCAGCTTCCTCTGTGCTCTCAGCTGTTGCAGGTGCCTCAGCGGGAGCCTCTGTCTTTGCGTTGCCGCATCCGATCATGCTAACTGCGAATGCAACTGCTAACAATGTAGCGATAGTCTTATTTTTCATAATTTTTTCCTCCTGTAAAGGCAGATGACCAATCCAGCTGAATTTACAATAATTCCATATCAGCTTTTGGCGTACTGCCGTTAACATTATCGCGGATTATTATACACCATTATTTTGAAAAAAACTATTTTCTTATTTATCTGCTTCATTTTTCCTGAATGAAAAATAATATACAGCGATAATGATCCAAACTCCGACTAAAATTCTTATAAGCCATTTGGATATTTCCGGAAGCGGTCCAAGCTCGGCTTTTCCTGCTGTGACTGCTCCTGTAGAATCCAGATGATAAAGGCTTCGTGTATCATCATAAAGCTTATCTATATATTCATCATCCACATTCTTCTTTCTGCGCACAGCCTTGGTGACATTCTCAATCAGCGAGCCCGCTGCATCCCTAAGAGACGTGGAGCCATTGAATACACTGGTTACAAATGTATATCTCTGGTTATCAAGAAGAAGCTTTGTCGCAGCGATTTTTACATCATAGTGTGCGCTGTTGTCCTCTCCCGCTCTGCTTAAGTAATCCACATATTCGTCAGACTTCTGAGCCTTGGTGGTTACAGGAACATAACCTTCTGTCTGCGCATAAGCCATCTGAACATCATTTGTGAGCATATACTGCGCAAAAAGCCAGGAAGCAAGCACTACCTGCGGATCAGACTTGTTGAAAATACAAATCGAGGGACCCTGAGATATCATGGCATATCTTGGTCTGCCGTCTGTAACAGGTGCTTCCTTTGGCACAACCTGTGGCACCGGATAAACCACTGTCTCAAAATCAACTATCTTGTCTTGCGCAATATCACAAAGCGGTGCATTGGTTCCCATCCATGTGGAACCAGCTGTCGAATCCACAGCGAAAATGCATTGACCCGCATTCAGGAAATTTGCGGGATAACCGGATATCTTAAAGGTGGAAAAAGCACCGGTTTTCGCATGCTGTGCTATGTTCTTGAGGTTTTCTTTAGTATCATCGCTAAATAGGCCTATATCACCGTTTGAATTGGAATACTCCTTACCCTGCTGCTTAAGCATCTGGATCATCATGTTATCTGTGGACTTGTAAATAAAAGGTATCAGCACCTTCTGCCCATTCAGCTTGAAGGTTCCGTCTTCATTTTTTTCAAGTGCTGCCTCAGAAACCTCCCATACAAAATCCCATGTAAGCACCTCAGGCATCTCGAAGCCAAGCTTTTCCACATAATCCTTATTCACGTAACATGCCTCAGTGGAGCGCATATATGGAACGGCATAATGATTCTGACCAATCATACATTCAAACAAAAACTCAGGAACTATCTCTTCCTTTGTGGGGCCATCAAATTTCAGCTCGCTTCCTCCAAGACCATACTTTTCATCTGCGAAAAGATCATCAAGCGGTACCACAGTATCGGCGCCCATCATATATGTAGCAATATGATCAGGATACGTAATGCAGACATTTGGCGTTGTATTCGTGGAGATATTGGTTATTACATCGTTGTAGATTTTTCCATAGTCCGTGTACAGACGGATCGTGACATCTATATTAGGGTAAAGCTTCTCAAAATCGCTTATGGCTCTTTCATAAATCTTGGTCTGGGTCTTATTTGTGTCGTTCTTAGCCCAGAATGTAAGCTCTATCTTTTTACTCTCATCAAAAGCTTCCGGAATATCAAAACCTCTTTCCTCCTTACTGCCATGGCAGGCTGTAAGAGAAAGCGATCCGGCAATCATCGTAGCAGCCATTCCAAATGAAAAGAGTGTTTTTGCGACTTTTTTCCTGAATACCCCGCTTAGCAAATTCGGCATCATCCCTTCGTACCTCCTCTTGCAACTCCGGCCATAATCTTCTTTCTGAAAACTAGGAAGAGTATCATCAGCGGCACTGAAATCGCAACCACTGCTGCCATCATGGCGGGTATATTTTCGCGTCCAAAACCGTTTTCACGTATCTCCTGAATACCGTTGGAAACGAGGAAATAGTTGGAATCATCGGTGATAAGACGAGGCCACACATAGGAATTCCAGCACTCAATTACCTTCAAGATGGTAATGGTGATAATAGTTGGCTTAGAGATTGGAATCATGACACGCCATAAAAATCTCATGTCACTTGTGCCGTCAACCTTTGCTGCCTTATACAGCTCATCGGGAATCTGCTCAAAGTTCTCTTTTAGCAGATAAATGTAGAAAACCGAGATTACGGACGGAAGTACCAGACCCTGATAGGAATTGCGCATATTAAGGTCTGTGATCGTAACATAATTAGTTATGATAACAAGCTCATTGGGAATCATCATCAGCGATAAAAAGAGAGCAAATACGAGATTTTTCCCCGGGAATTCAAGTCTTGAAAATGCAAATGCCGACAAAACCACAATAACCAGCATAATGGCTGTTGTGATGATTGTGAAAATCGCTGTGTTTATCAGATATCTTCCCAGTGTCACTTCCGTAAATGCACTCACATAGTTCTGAATAGTGGGTGAAGTTATGATAAGTCTCGGCACATACTCACTATTGTAGGAACTGTAGCTTTTAAAGGATGTGAGAATCATCCAGTAAAAAGGGAACAGAACTATTAATGCCCAGAATGTGAGGAATGTATATTTTACGATTCCCTGGGTTATTTTTCCTGCCCTATCGCGGGCTTCGATTTTTTCGTAGTCTATGTTGTCTTGCATGTGGCCCTCATCCGGCTGCTGCGCAGCCACCTTCCCCCAGAGGGGGAAGGCATAAATAATTATTTCTTCATCCTTCCAAAAGGAAGGCATATTTTTTGCAAATAGATAAATCAAATGTTTACTGATAATATACTGTCTTCTCACTCACAAGAAGATTAATTACAGTTATCGTGAACACAATTGCAAACAGGATAATGGCTGCTGCCGATGCGTAGGAAGGATAGCCTCCGCTGTTACCGTAAAGCATGTCATAGATATAACCAACAATTGTATTCATTCCCGCGGCGTTAAGGTCAGTTCCGAAAAGTGCAACCTCATCGCTGTATGCTTTAAACGCGCCAATGAATCCGGTGATTACAAGATAAAAAATCATAGGGGAAATCATTGGAAGCGTAATCTTGAAAAAGATCCTCCACTTTGGAGTAGCATCTATCTGAGCTGCCTTGTAATAAATCGGATCCACCGATGCCAGATTGCTGGTGAGAATCAGTATCTTAAACGGTAATACTACCCAGATAGTGTAAAAGCACATTACAAACATTTTTGCCGCATAAGGTCCATCGATAAAGTCGATGCTCTCTCCGCCAAAGACATTTATAAGTGCGTTTACCATTCCGTCCGTGTAGGCCGTTTTTTGGAACAGGATCATGAAAACCAGTCCTACGGCCAGTGTATTGGTCACATAGGGCAGGAAATAGATTGTCTGAAAAAGCTCTCTGAGCTTCCCAATCGAGCTTAAAGCTATGGAAATAATCAATGCTATCCCTGTAGATAGCGGCACTGTAATAAGCACAATAAGGAAAGTGTTCTTAAGCGCCTGAATAAAATATGGGTCGTGCAAAACATAAGAGTAATTATAAATACCAATCCCAAAATAATTCTGGGATGCAAAGTTATAGCCTTCCTCAAAGGAGTACACAAATACATCTATCATCGGATAGACAAGGAATGCACCTAAAAATATGATTGCCGGCAAAAGGCATAGCCAGGCAGTTAGAATCTGTTTCTTATTAGTCATATGAGGTTATCTTATTACCTCCTCCGTCTCAGCATCAAAAATATGAACCTTTGATGGCTTTAACCTAAAGCACACTTCACCACCAACAAATTGCGGCCTCGTATCAGAAGGGATAATCGCCCTTATCACGGTTCCGTCAAAAGCTTCGTGATAGCAGATAATACTTGTATCACGTCCCATAACTTCCATTTTTCTAAACTCGCATTTAAGAACTCCGAAGCCATTCCCGGCCTTAGAGGTAGCGTTTCCGTTTTGGTCCCCGCTGTTATCAGTTATAGTCTCTGCATCTGACAGCGCCTCAAAGCCCTCCGGTCTTATTCCGACATATACCTGCCTTGTCTCTGTGCCACCGGGATTTTGAGTTGCTTCTGACAATTTACCCTTTGCACAGTCCCTGCCGGCCTTTCCGCAGAGTTCATTCATATCCATAATATAATCGTTTCCAATGAAAAGTGAGCTGCCTCTGATCTCGCCTCTAAAAACATTGATCTGAGGTGAACCAAGGAACTTTGCAACAAACAGGTTGTCAGGATAGTCATAGACATCCTGAGGTGAGCCATACTGCATTATCCTGCCATCCTTCATTACAACTATGGCATCGCAGATACTCATAGCCTCTTCCTGATCATGGGTTACAAAAATCGTGGTTATTCCGGTCTCTATCTGGATGCGCTTTAACTCCTCTCTTGTCTGGAGACGAAGTCTGGCGTCAAGATTTGATAACGGCTCATCCAAAAGCAGAACTCTGGGCTGTTTTACAAGTGCTCTGGCAATCGCAACTCTCTGCTGTTGTCCGCCGGACATCTCAGCAGGTTTTCTATCCATAAGCTGCTCAATCTGCACAAGCTTCGCAGCCTGCAGCACCTTGGCATTCATCTGCTCCTTGGTAAGCTTATCCTTACCTCTTAGATTCTCAAGTGGAAATCTGATGTTATCCCTTACATTCAGATGGGGATACAGCGCATAATTCTGAAAAACAAGCCCCACTCCGCGATTTTCAGGTGGCAGTTCAGTCACGTCATCATCTCCGAAATATATCCTGCCGGAAGTTGGTTTCTCAAGGCCGCTGATAAGATTAAGAACTGTACTTTTTCCGCAGCCGGAAGGACCGAGGAGCCCAATGAGCTTCCCGTCCGGTATTTCGTGATCAAAGCTGTTCACGGCGATGACGTCACCCTTTATTTTTTTGTTTCTGTTTGGGAATTTCTTAGTGAGATTCTCTAAAACTATTTTCATACGTTGCCCTCATCCGGCTGCTTCGCAGCCACCTTCCCCCAGTGGGGGAAGGCATATATATTATATCTTTATGCCTGGCCACTGTAATTGTTTTCCAGGCACATAATAATTTATATGCCTGGCCCCAAATGTCTGCTTTAACCCTGCTCGGAAAAATCGATTTCCGGGAAGCCGGCCGCGTAGTACTGAGAGAGGAAGCTCTCGCTGTCGCGGTTCATGATAAGCTCCTGTGGAAAATGAATTTCCTCAAGCATTGCTATTGCCGTAGGAAATCTACCGATATCAGTTGCAATGTGGGCATCGGTATTGACGCAGATACTTACCCCAAGCTCCGCGCATCTTACAGCAATCTCTTTGCATCTTGAAGCGATATCGCCGCTCCAAATGACGCTATGCTCATTTATTTCAATTGGCTTATGAAGCTCTTTTGCCCTGTTCAGAACCTCATCGGTTTCAAAAGGAATACCGGCTCTTCCGATATGCCCAAGCATCAGGATTCGCGGATCCTCCAAAACTGTTATATACATCTGTGTCGCCTGATTACTGGTAATGCCCTGAAGCCCCCACTTCCCATGGACACTTGCTATTATAAAATCAAGTCGCTCAGTTGTTCTCTGAAATAAATCTTTGTCATCCTTATACGGATCCCCTACAATTGATTTTTTTATCGGAAGTCCCATTCCAAAGAGGTATCCTTCAGGATTCACAATATCCACCTCACAGCCACGAAGAAGCTTAACGTTGTGCCATAGTCTTCTCCAACAGTTCTGATTAGTGAAAAACTGATATGACCTGAGATCCTCATCTTCAGCAACGACCATTGAACTAAAATGATCGGTACTGGCCAGAAGCTCTAATCCCAGGGACTCAGCTTCACGCACATTCTCTTCTATGGTCGAGTATGCGTGAGCTGAAAATAATGTGTGCGTGTGTAGGTCACACTTTATCGTTAGCATGTTTCCCCCTCATCCGGCACTTCGTGCCACCTTGTCTTCGCTCCGCTCCGGTCGGCGCAAAACCAACGTCCCCCGGACGTTGTGCGCCCCCAAGGGGAAGGCTTATAAGTTTCTTTTTTCAAAAGTTTCCTCAAAAACACTTAACAACAGCTATCCGCTCAAACCCATAAATCAAAATATATCCATAAGCTCTGCGCTGTTAAATCCTATAGCGTATCTTCCCATGCCGACTCTGTCCCGCACGTTTACTTCAAATTCTATCTCAGAATTTGCGCGAAGATATATCTTTTCAAAGCCCACAAGCTCAAGATAATCGTGTATCTCGTCAGGCAGACGATAAACCTGTATGATCTCGGCACCATCCTGATCGGATTTGTTTGTCAGTGTGCCCTTTGCCGCATGTCTGCCGGTATTAAAGGACAGGTTAGAAATCTCAAAATTCGAATATGTAAGTCCATAACCAAATGGAAACTGGACCGAAATATTTCCTTTGTAGATATGGCGGTATCCGATGTCAAAGCGCTCTTTATAATGAACGATATCAGTTCCTCCAAAGTCTCCAATGCTATTAGCCGAGCAATCTGCTGCCGATTTATAGAAGGTCTCCGGCAGATGACCGCATGGATTGATATCGCCAAGGATAACCTCAGCAAGTGCGTTTCCGCCCTCCATGCCATTATAATACATCCACACCAGTGCCTTGCAGTCATCCAGCCACTTTGTCATGTCAACGACACTGCCTCCGATCATGGTGACAATTGTGTCCGGACGTTCCTTCAAAAGTTCCACAAGAAGTTCATTCTGATCATAAGGAAGATTCAAATTCTCTCTGTCAAATCCCTCGCGGTCGATGTCATGATTGAGACCACCTACAAAAATAACATAATCATAATCCTTGCAGGCTTCAATAGCCTCTGCTCTAAGCTTTTTCCGCAGTTTTTCGAGGGCTTCCTCATCTGCCTTAGCCAAAAGACAATTATCAAGTCCAAGGCTGTCAGTCCCCATTGCTCCCACTTCCTCAAAGATTTCATGCACACTCTTTGAATCAATATCATCATCCTCTGCGGATTTATCTGAGTCGTAGCCATCGAGGCTGGTGGCCTGCCAATTTGTACCCTCGTACGTGCAATCAAGCATTGGCGTACTTGCATAGCCTCTAAGATAATCAACCTTTGCAGCGCCGCCAATTCTCGACTTTAATCCCATGAGAGGTGTTATCTCATAAAGCGCCTTGATTTCTGCACTTCCTCCGCCATTTGAATGTGTCCTGTTAGCATTTTCACCTATCACAAGTATCTTCTTATTCTTGATCTGCGGCCTTATTATCGGAAGCAGCCCATCCTCATTTTTCAGTAAAACAACGCTTCCTCTTGCGATATCCAGACAATCCTGCCTTGCGGCAAAGGAATTGTAAGATGCATCCTTTCTGATCATCACATCTTCATCAAGCATATTAAGTCGCAGCATCAGGATTAGAATCCTTATGACCTTCTGATTAATAATTTCCTCATCAATCTCTCCGTTTTTCACCATTTTTAATAAAGGCTTCGCGAATTTATAATGATCAAAATCTCCTGTCACTGACATTTCGCAGTCAATATCAGCCTCGGCGCCTTTTCCGGTATCGTGGATTGCACCCCAGTCAGATACTGCAAATCCCTCATAACCCCACTTTTCTCTTAGTATCTCGTTTAAAAGGAATTTACTCTCACAGCAGTATTCTCCGCGAATCTTGTTATATGCGATCATAATACTGTATGGATCTGCCTGATCTATAACATCCTTGAAAACCTGCAGATAAAGATCCTCAAGAACATCATCATCAATATCTTCGTCAACCTCAAGTCTCGCAGTTTCCTGGTGATTCAAGGCAAAATGCTTAGGACATGCGGAAACATCCCAGCTCTGGACACCTTTAATATACTCTGTGGCAAGCTCAGATGTAAGGTAGGGATCCTCACTGAAATACTCAAAGTTTCTACCACACAGAGGCGATCTCTTAAGGTTCATACCGGGAGCAAGAATAATATCCTTGCCACGACCTCTGGCTTCCTGTCCCAGAACGCTTCCTGTTCTTCCCGCCAGATTCCTGTTCCAGGTAGCCGCAACCGCACTGTTGCACGGCAGATATGTCACATAATCATCGGTATTTCCAATAGGAATCCACTCATCCTTTTCATACTCTGCCCTAACCCCCATGGGGCCGTCAGACATGACGAGAGGTGGAATTCCAAGTCTCTCCACACCCTTCGTCTTGAAAAGTTCGTTTCCGTGAATCATTCCTATTTTTTCTTCCAATGTAAGTGCTTCAAGTATTTCCTCTGCACGGTATTTTAATGTTTGAATGCTTCCTTCCATCTTCAGCCCTTCCTGATTAATAATCACGAATCAGTTGACAGTATGTGGGATTACATGTTAATCCATTCTCATCTTAGCACACAGCCACTGAAGCATTCGTTAAATTACTATTAAAAAACAGTTATGCAAACGATTAAGCGAATACAATATTTCTCAGCTTTCTGGTTGTTATTCCTGTAGCGTAGTCGACTCTCTGAGTGAGCATCAGGAAGGTCGTTCTGCTCTCAGGGTCATTACAAAAGTAAGGCCCAAGCCAGCCATCCCAACCGTATTCACCTTCACCTGCGATGAGTCCCGCTTTCTCAGGATCCTTCATGATACGCATGAGATTCCCATATGAAAAGCCACCAAGTGCAGGCCATCCATTAGTCATATCCTTCTGCGGGCCCTCCTGAAGCTTTGATTCTGTCATGAAACGAACGGTTCTCTCTGTAAGAATTTCTTTTCCTTCAAAAGTTCCTCCGTTCATAAGCATTCTTGCAAAGTTAGCATAGTCATCAATCGTTGAGAAAATGCCTGCACCACCTGACTCAAACGCATTTTTCTTTCCATCGTCACGAATTCCCAGGTTGTTTCCACTATAGGGAACGGCTTCACCACTGCCCAGATCATAGGCAGTTGCATATCTGTCCATTTTTTCCTCCGGCACATAAAAATCCGTGTCCTTCATGTTTAGAGGCTCAAAGATTCTCTTCTTTAAAAATTCTCCGAATTTCATACCGGAAGCCTTCTCGATGACAGCTCCAAGCACATCTGCACTTGTTCCATATTGGAAATGATCACCCGGCTGGAAATTCAACGGGAATGTTCCCAGGCGCTCAGCAAATTCCATGGTGCTCATCATGTCATCTGTGGATAATCTCTCTATGAGTTCATTGTACAGCGCCCCTGTGCATACCTGCGCTACCGTATCATCTGCCGGGTATGTAAGACCGGATGTCATATCCAAAAGATCCTTGATAAACATCGGATGATCCTCCCTTACGGGATGCCTTAACCCATTCTCAATTGTGTACTGCTTCTTAAAGCTTTCTATATAGTTTCCGACAGGCTCATATGGCTCAATTATTCCGTCCTGAATAAGGAGCATTGCTGCCGCTGCTGTTATTGGCTTACTTTGAGAGTAAAGTCTTATTATGGTATCTCTTTTAAATGGCTTTTTCTGCTCAATATTTGCATATCCCGCATCTGCGTAAAATTCCTCCTTGCCGTCTTTAAGAACAAGGACGTTTAAGCCTGCCAGTTCCTTTGATTCTATTGCTCTGTTCATGCAATCTATGAGTAGTTGTTTTTTGTCGCGCATGGTGTCTCCTTTCTGACCCCTCATCCGTCAGCTTCGCTGACACCTTCCCCCACAGGGGGAAGGCAAAAAGAATATATCAATTCTCTTTTTTTTCTTAGAGAATATGTCAAAACTCTGTATTTAATTTCACTTAACCAGCTTACAACGTCCCCCAGGGGGGAAGGCTTTAGAATAATCTACTCCAAATGAGGTTAGAGAAATTTTTCTATTTATTTTAATAATCTATATACCGGAATAGACTCAATAGGCGCTGCTGCCTTGATTGTCTGTCCGCCGTCGTATATCTTGCCATCTCTTATATCTTCCCATTTTCCTTCCGGGAGATATACTTCTCTCTCATACTGATTAAGCTCAAGGATCGGAGCAACAAGATACTCACTTCCGAACATGTACTCATCATATACTTCCCAGCACTTTTTATCCTCCGGGAACTCGTAGAACAATGTTCTTATGATGGGTGCTCCGTTTTTGCTTGTCTCCTCGAAAAGTGATTTGATATATGGTTTAAGGTCATGTCTCAGCTTAAGCTGATCCTTCATAATCTTGAAGTTGTCCTCGCCATAGCTCCAAAGCTCGTTGTCCTGACCTGTGTGGAGATAACCGCCTCCAAAATCTCTGTTATCAAGCGGCGGAATGTCGTAAGGTCCTCTGTCTCCGTGAATTCTGAGGATTGGTGAAAATACCGCAAACTCATACCATCTGATTAGGAGCTGTCTGAAATCAGGATCATTTACATCGTCAGTCATAAATCCGCCGATATCCGTTGTCCACCAGGAAATTCCGGCAAGGCCCATATTAAGTCCTGCTGCCAGCTGGTCTCTCAACGCCTCAAATGTGCTTGGAACATCACCTGACCAGACTACATTTCCGTACTTCTGGCTTCCTACCCATGCAGAGCGAAGAAGATTAACTACAGGCTTATCCTGTACTTTTTTCATATTGTCATAGAAAACTCTACTGTAGCACTGAGGATAAATATTACTTACCTCCAGTGCAGGTCCCATGTAGTATCTAAGTGAATCGAAATCATACTTAACAAGATCAGGCTCGGAGTTATCAAGCCAGAACATATCAATTCCCAGATCATAGTAGTTCTTTTTGCAAATCTCCCACACATAATCTCTTGCTTCGGGATTGGTTGCATCAAAAACAGTGCAGTCGCCCTGATAATCGTAGTTCTGAAGACCGCCTCTCTCATTTTTCACAAGAAGGCCTCTCTCAAGCATGTCGTAAAAATGCTCACTTCTCTTATCAACTGAAGGCCATACTGAAACCATAACCTTTATGCCCATGCTGTGGAGTTCATCCACCATGGCCTTGGGATCCGGCCAATAGGTCTCGTCAAACTTCCAGTCTCCCTGAACTGTCCAATGGAAAAAGTCGATTACAATACAGTCGATCGGCACTCCTTTTTCCTTACAGGTGCGGGCTACCGTAAGAACCTCTTCCTGTGTGCGGTAACGAAGCTTACACTGCCAAAGACCCAAAAGCTCATCAGGCATCTGTGGTGCACGACCTGTTACCCCTGTATAATTTTCAATTATCTGTCTTGGTGTATCATCCACTGTAATCCAGTAATCGAGTTCCTTTGAAGCTTCTGTAACCCATTCTGTGTAGTTATTTCCAAAGGTTACTCTTCCAACTGCCGGATTATTCCACAAAAATCCATACCCAAGGCTTGAAAGCGCAAACGGAACAGAAACCTGAGAATTCCTCTGCTCGAGATCCAGAATGCAGCCCTTCAGATCTGTGTAAGGCTGCTGGTACTGACCCATGCCAAAGATTTTCTCGCCGTCATTGCTCTCGAATTTCTGAATTATGCGATAATCGCCACCAACATGGGGCTTATAATCACGATTAATGTATTTAAGGCATCTTGATTCTTTCGACTCAGTTCCACCGTAGCAGCGGAAATACTCGCGAAGAATGAAATCATCAGGACCGCTGTTGTCCTTTTTATAAAAAGTGATAACGCCGGCAAAATTCACAGTTGCCTCTATTTTGCCATTTGAAATCTTAGCAAAGGGGCCATCAGCTCTCTCTGTGATAGTAACCTTAGCCTCATTTCCTGATACAGACTCTGTCAGTGCCCAGTCCCTCCCGGTAAAATCCGGATACATGGTACTTCTGACTCTCAGGGAATTCTTACCCCAGGGCTCAATTTGCAGAGTTTCTCCCTGTCTTTTTGCAATTAGTGCTCCATCCTTCTCCCTAAATACCATACTGTCTCCTCCAATTCTCTGTCCTACATTTTTCCCAAAAGCCTCTATATATCAGTTCTGTAAATAAGTAATCATTCACTCTGAAAACACTTCAATAACAAACAACCGTCCCTGCTTAACACTGACTTCAGCTATGCTGCCTGCGGGAACCTCATTGGATACACCAAGGGGAAAATCCGATTTAATATCAGCATTCTCAATATTATATTTCGCATTCCTTATAGTTACTCCATGGGCGTCGCCTCCTGCTGCCAGCACAGAGAAATATTTGCAGGCATCAGACACACTAAGGACACCCGGCTCCTCCTCCGAAAAACCGCCGTAGGTATCAGGGCTTCCTTCTTCAGAAGATTTTCCGACTTCCCCGGATACAACCCTTATCTCTGAATAGTCATCAACGATTACTCCGGAGAGCCCCATGGAATCAAGCATAAGTAAAATAGAAAGATTCCCAAGGGAATGGTCAAATCTTTTCCCTAAAGCTCCTACAAGCACAAAATCAGTAAAGCCACGTTTTACGGCTTCTTTCACAGCATAAACCGTGTCGGTGTCATCCTTCACTGTCGGTAATACAATTGTCTCAATATTAAGACCGGGATTCTCATGGGAATCGAAGTCCCCAACAATCAGAGAAGGCTCTGCGCCAAGCCCATCCATGTGAGAAAGTCCGCAGTCACAGTAGATGACGAAATCATCATCCCTTAGGTGCTCGCGGACAAATTCATAATTTCCTATATAAGATCCCCCAACAACAACACATCTTCCCATAACACTTAACTTTCCTCATCCTCGTCCGTGCCACTCTCCTCCGGCACTTCCACATTCCCATCAAGCCTTAGTGAATCCGTAACATAGCATTTATAGCCATTCTGTATGCAAAAATCGCTGATCTTTTCAACCAGTCTCATATCCCGAGTATACTCAAGCATATACACGATGAGTCCCTGTTTCTTTGCTCTTTTCAGATATTCGACAAAATACTCTCTATCCAGGGCTGGTTGTTCTCCGAATATGCCCTTATCATAATCCAAAATACTGCTAAAAACCGACTCCTGATTGATTCCTGTGATCAGACCCTGTTTTCCTTCATCCATGAGCTGTGTCACAAACATGTCTCCGCCGTTTACTATGATTGGCAGATTGTAGGAATCCCGGAGCCTTGTAATAATCTTGACGAGTCCCTTATAAATCCAGGAATGCTGATATAGATAATACACATCGCAATTATCTATGAAAAATCCATCAACTCCCTTGGCAACACAGTCCCTGGCAACAGTATCACATATAAAATCCTGCCACGGCTCTTCTGATACGTCTATCCAGTATTCTCCCGGCCAGTTTTCATAAGCATTTAATGTCAGCGCGGAATATGTATCATAATAATCCCTGAACTCCTCTAAGGATCCGACATTAAGATACGTGTAAATCCTTCTGCCATTACTCTTAAGCGCCCCGATATCCTGCGCAGTTACATACTGAGCATCAATAATCGCAAGTCCGATGTCGGTATCCTTATCGAGCTTTTTATGAAGCTGCGCTGCATTTGCACCAATATAAACGCCATAGCCCCTTGGGCCGTCAGGCGATTCAATATCAACGACATGACCCGCATGAGCCATGGAGGGAAATAGCAAAATACTTGTAAATAAACTTATCAAAAATACAGCTATTTCTCTTCTCAATTGTTGCTTGACTGTATCCCACATAGTAACGCTCCTAACTGCCAGAACTACTAATATTAGACCAACACCGGGCAAAGTAATCACTATTGCCACAGCAAGAATTCATCGATTCTTCATGTAGTAGAAAATATATTGCTGGATAATCCCCGCATTTCCCCCATATTCAGGGAAAGGATTGACTCCGCCAAACTCGTCATCAATGGCGCGCGCGATCCAGACATCCACAGGTGCTCTTCCCATTCTTGCATATGCAAAAAGACACACACAATTGGAAACCTTCATTCCCACGCCATGGACTTCCATAAGCTTCTCAAAGAGCGCTTCATCATCAAGTGCTTCTATTCCGTCAAGATCGAGCTCACCACCAAGGACTTTTCTAATTGCATCCAGAACATATGGCGCCCGATATCCAAGCCCGCACTCCTTAAGATCATCAAGCGTTGCACTTGCCATCTGCTCCGCAGTAGGAAAAGCGTACAACTCTTCATCCAAATCTTTCGTAAAACCATCCGCATAAAGGCGCGTTCCAAACTTTCTTGATACGGCCTCAACAGCACTGGAAATTGCAGGAATACTCTTTCTCTGAGAAATAATGAAGGATATAAGCATCTCCCACTTATCCTGCTTCAGGATTCTCAGTCCACGGCCACATTCTATTGCCCTATCTGTAAAATCATGCTTTCCGCACTCTCTTCTGCAGATATCAGCATAGTTTCTCCCCATATCAAAATACGGTTCCCAGACCTTCTTCCATATATCCTCAGAGCATGAGATTTCAAAGCGTTTTGACGTCTCATCTGCTGAAGCTGAGCCATCGCCTTCTGCACTCTCTTTGGCTCTTCTTATATAAACAACATTTTCACCGGTTATAAATCTAAATACATTCGGTTCGCACTCCTTAACCCTGAAGCACTGCCCGCTTATCTGAATCTTCTTTAAATCAAAATCATCTTCAATGATTATGCTTGTCCCCATTTATAGCTCTCCTCAAAATTCTTATTTAAAAAGGGCTGGAACACCAGCCCTTCAACTCCGCATTCTTATTATTTTACGGCATCGAGGATTTCCTGAGCGTTGTCCACAGTAATCTTTACATAATCACATCCGATATAGTGGTCATTGCTCTGACCCTTCACATAATTGATTGCCGCATCAGCAGCACTATGGGCCTGAGAAAAATGATCATTGAAAACAGTTCCTGTCATCTTGCCATCTATGACATCTTCAAGAGCCTCAATAAGTGCATCCACACCCACAAGGTAAATATCAGTTCCAACTGTTCTACCTGCTGACTCAATGGACTCAAGTGCTCCGAGAGCCATTGCATCATTATTGCAGAATACAACTTCCGTCTCAGGGTGAGCTGCAAGTGCATCGGCAACAATTGTCTTAGCCTGCTCCTTTTCCCAGTTTCCTACATCGCTTGCAACACACTTAGTTTCCATTCCGGCATCCTCAATAGCCTTTATTGAAAAATCCGTGCGATATTGCGCATCTATGTTTTCAGGATCACCCTGAACCATGATATATTCAACTTTTCCATTTTTATTAAGGTCAACGGCACCCATTCCGAGATCTGAAATGATCTCTCCCTGATATGTTCCGGACTGACGTGCATCACAGCCAACATAGCACACATTCCAGTCATTATCTGTCCATCTCTGCTCCTCAGCATTGTCGGGCTCGCGGTTTATATAAACGAGCGGTATATTGGCTTCCATGGCAAGATCAGTGATTTCCGATGCAGATGAAGCATTAACCGGATTGATGATCAGGACATCAACTCCACTATCAATAAAATCCTTTATCTGACTTGTCTGTATATCCTGGCTGCCCTTACCGTCAGCTATTGAAATATTATCTGCAGAAAAGCCCTGCGCAACCAGATAGTTCTTAAGTTCATTCCTGAAAAGGGTCATAAAGTCATCTTCAAACTGATAAATGCAAACTCCTACCTTTTTATCCAGAAGACTTAGCACATTGGTACTTGCATCTTTATTCCCTGTTTTAGAAACAGTTTCCGATGCGGAACTATCGGATCCTGTATTATCAGCTGTATTCGCTTGTGATCCCGAACAGCCCGAAAGCATGGTCACAACCATTGCTGTTACCACCAAAAGGCTAATCAGCTTTTTTTTCATAATATTGTATCCTCCTGCAATAAAAAATTAAGTAATCCAATACATTCTATCAGAAATTCCGATAATAAGTTTCCATTTTTTCTAGCTTAGCATCTCTTTTCGGGATATTTTTCATAGAAAGTTTCGTTCTCACTCTGCATCATCTTATTGGCAACACGAAGAGCAGCCCTGAGATTGCCTTCCTTCTTGTCATACTCATATCCTATGGCAAAATAGACACCATCAGGGTCACTTCCCAATTCTCTGAGCTTCTCAATCTTCTCGTTAAACTCATCCTCATCGATGTTTTGGCATACAATGGAGAATTCCTCGCCGCTGGACCTGAAAACCTCAGACTCGTCAAATACATCCCTCAGAATCTTTCCGGCTTTTTCAAGACACTGATTACCTGCATCATGTCCATTTTTATCATTTAAAAATTTAAGTCCGTTCATCATGCAGAAAGCAACACCAAATGGTGTTTTTTTCCACTTAAGAAGCTCTGCAAACTCATCAACCACTCTGTTCATTGTGGCTCTGTTTCTAACTCCTGTCAGCATATCGACACTGGTCAGCCACTCAAGGCGCTTCAAAAACTGGCTGTTTGCTATCTCAGAAGATAGGAAAACAGACAGAATTACAAGTGTATCCTTTATCATGCTGGCATTATCCACATCGAAATTAGTAAGCAGAATATACCCTGTTATATCTCTTCTCTGTGAAAGCGGAACCAGACAAAGGCTCTGCACACTATCCATCTTTAATTTGTCAGCCCAATCAGGAATGACCTCTTCTATTCTCTCTAACTCTGCCTTGCTTCTCATTATGAAGCAATCGCTTTCACCTACAAGATCTTCCCACTTTTCCGCAATAGCATAAGGAATCTTCATGAAGGTATTTTCAACTAAAAACAGCCCTTCTTCTGTAGACTGACTTAGAATTTCTGCCTTTTTCTTCTCTCTATTGAGCGAAAGCACACATGTAGTTGCGGCCCCTGTGAACACTCTGATATCAGCCATAACCTGATCTAAGTTTGTCTTGAAATCATTGTCAGCACGGAGCTCTAAACAGCTTTTAATAACAAAACCAGCTACCTTCGGAGAGATAGTAGAAAATTTTCCGGCATCCATATCTTTTGTCAATTCATAGATGTACTGGCAATATCCGATATTTCCACCTTCTTCGGACTTAAGCGGCAGGATCAGATTATCAACCCAGGATCCCAGCATTTTTCTGGAATCAACGTAGGTGTGGAATTTCTCTCCCCCAAAGGCCGCTCTATAGCACATATTCTCAAATTCAGGCTCCTTCGGTAAGTATTTGGTATACACTTCACCCTCTACATTTTCGCCCGTCATACTGAATTTATCATTAGCAGCAAAAATCCTTAATTCACCGATAGTTCCGTCTTCCTTTTTCTCTATGGAAATGACAGCACACGGATTTTCAACTGACTCAGCTATGATCTTGAATTTCTCGTAGGTGCTATTGGCCGGATTCATCAGGATACCTCCTATTCTCGTAGTTACGAATATTTTACCACATTAATATATTGTAAATCGTTAAATTTATATAAAAGAAGAGGCGTAGGGAACGCTTTACGATCCACTATGCCTCTTAGATGATTACCCTCATCTGTCAGCTTCGCTGACACCTTGTCTTCGCTCCGCTTCGGTCGGCGCAGAGCAATCGTCCCCCGGACGATTTGCGCCCCAGGGGGAAGGCTTTATATTCATTTCACTAATTTCGAAAAAGATCAGTTCTTTACGATCATCTTACCGCCGCGCTTTGAAACTACGTCGAAGATAACGGCTGCAAGAAGAACGACACCCTTAACCACCTTCTGCATGTTGGCATCAACACCCATAAGTGACATACCAAGGTTGATAACACCCATAAGAACCGCACCGACAATAACTCCGGGAACTGTACCGATTCCACCGTAAGCTGATGCTCCACCGATGAAGCAGGAACCGATAGCATCCATCTCATAGTTCTGACCATATGTAGGCTGAGCTGATGTAAGTCTTGCGATTGTGATCATTCCTGCAAGTGCTGCAAGGAATCCCATGTTTGTATAAGCAAGGAAGTAAACCTTGTTTGTATTGATACCGGAGAGCTTTGTAGCCTTCTCGTTACCACCTACTGCATAGAAATAACGTCCAACTGTTGTATTGTTTGTGATGTAACCATAAACAAGTACTACGATAAGAACCCAGATAAGAACTGTAGGAATACCCTTGTGCTGTGCAAGCTTGTAAGCGAAGATAACGATTACAGCTGAGATAGCAACAAGCTTAACAATAAATGTTCCGAAATTCTCTACCTCATAGTTCTTCTTAGCTCTCTGAGTACGAGATGAAATCTGAAGAACGATGAAAACTGCTGTAGCTACAAGTCCACCAAAGAGACATGTAAGGTTGAGTGTTCCGTTTCCGAAGATATCGTGGATATAGCAGTCAGCTCCGCCACCGAAGAGGTTTACGAAAGTTGTCTTATCCTTGATGGAAACTGTAAGTCCGTTAAGTACTACGTTTGAAAGTCCTCTGAAAACAAGCATTCCTGCAAGTGTTACGATGAAAGGAGGAATTCTTACAAATGCGATCCAGAAGCCCTGGAAAGCACCGATTGCTGTACCAAGAAGGATCATGCAAACAATTGCTAAAGGTGTAGGAACCTTAAGGTTAACCATAAGTGTTGCACCAACAGCACCTACGAAGCAGACAACTGATCCAACTGAAAGATCGATGTTACCACCGGTCAAGATACAAAGCAACATACCTGTTGCAAGCACGAACACGTAAGCGTTCTGAGAAATCAAGTTAGAAACGTTCATGGGCAGGAGAATTGCTCCGCCTGTTCTCCAAGAGAAGAATGCAAGTACTACGAGGAGAACGATAATCATAGTATTTTTCTTTAAAAAGCCAAGAACCTGGTCCTTATTCATTATTAACCTCCTTATTTCCGGATGACTGTAAGATATAAGTCATAATCTTTTCCTGAGTAGCATCTTTTCCATCGAGCTCTCCTACCATTCTACCTTCGTTCATGACATAGATTCTGTCACACATACCAAGGATTTCAGGAAGCTCTGAAGAAATCATTATTACTGATTTGCCCTCAGCTACCAGCTGGTTGATGATGCAGTAGATTTCGTATTTAGCACCTACATCGATACCTCTTGTAGGCTCATCAAGTATAAGAATATCAGGATCTGCGAACATCCACTTTGCAAGAAGTACCTTCTGCTGGTTACCACCGGAGAGGTTTCCTACGTTCTGTTCTACTGAAGGAGCCTTAGTCTTAAGCTTCTCCTTGTAGTCTACTGCTACTGCGTATTCTTTATCTTTATCAATAACTGTTCTGGTACTTACCGCATCAAGATTTGCAAGTGTTGTATTGATCTTGATGGGATTTGAAAGGATAAGTCCGTTACCCTTTCTGTCCTCAGTAACATATGCAAGCTTGTGTTTGATTGCATCCTGTACTGTATTTAAGTGGACTTCCTGTCCCTTTATGAAAAGCTGTCCGGAGATGTTTTCTCCATAGCTCTTTCCAAACACACTCATGGCGAGCTCGGTACGACCTGCACCCATAAGTCCTGAGATGCCGAGTACTTCACCCTTTTTAACGTGAATATTAACGTCTTTAACGACTTTTCTGTCACTATATAAAGGATGGTAAACATTCCAATTCTTAACTTCCATCATTATCTCATCGCCGACATGATGTTCTCTCTTCGGGAATCGGTCTGAAAGCTCACGACCAACCATGCCCTTAATGATTCTGTCTTCTGAGAAGTCATCAACACCCTTTGTCAGAGTCTCGATTGTAGAACCGTCACGAATAACAGTGATCTTATCTGCAACGTATGAAACCTCATTAAGTTTGTGAGAAATGATGATTGATGTAAGTCCCTGCTCCTTTTTAAGCTTGAGCATAAGATCAAGCAGAGCCTTGGAGTCTGTCTCGTTAAGTGATGATGTAGGCTCATCGAGAATAAGAAGTCTTGCGTTCTTTGAAAGAGCTTTCGCAATCTCAACAAGCTGCTGTTTACCAACACCAATATCCTTAATCTGTGTCTGTTCACTGTCTTTAAGTCCGACAATGTCAAGATATTTGCGTGCAAGATCGCTGGTCTCATGCCAGTTAATCTTAAACTTGGTTCCTCTCTCGTTTCCAAGGAACATATTCTCGGCAATTGTCATATAAGGAATAAGTGCAAGTTCCTGATGGATAATAACTATTCCTTTTCCTTCACTGTCCTTAATGTCACCAAACTGGCAAACATTTCCGTCATATATAATATCGCCCTCGTAGGTACCATACGGATAGATGCCACTAAGAACATTCATAAGTGTAGATTTTCCTGCTCCATTTTCACCTACCAGTGCGTGAATTTCGCCTTCTTCAACCTGGAGATTAACATTGTCCAGGGCTTTCACACCGGGGAAGGTTTTGGTGATATTTTTCATTTCAAGTAATATCTTCGCCAAGTTAACCCCTCCTTTTCCAAATTATATTTTCCATTGATTTAAAACACCCTAATTCCATTTAAAAAGTTGTTGTAGCTATGTGATTACTTAAAATTTGGACGGGTCTTAGAAGACCCGCCCAAGAAGATAATTCAATTTGAATTACTGAAGATCTGCCTCTGTGTAGTAACCAGAGTCGATAAGAAGCTCTTTATAGTTGTTAACGTCTGCAAATACGGGCTCGCAAAGGTATGAAGGAATAACGCCTGTGCCGTTGTCATATGTAGTTGTATCGTTTACAGGAGCGTCTGTGCCCTTCATGATAGCGTCAACCATCTCAACTGTCTTAGCTGCGAGGTCACGAGTATCCTTGAAGATAGACATTGACTGCTTACCAGCGATCATGTTCTTAACGTTTGCAACGTCACAGTCCTGACCAGTGATGATCGGCCAATCGCCTGTGTAGTTAGCCTCGAGTGAGTTTGTAGCACCGAGAGCTGTTGAATCGTTAGAGCAAAGAACTGCGTCAAGCTTTGTGCCATCTGCATAGTTAGCAGAGATGATAGCATCCATTCTGGACTGTGCTGTCTCTGTTGCCCAGTTAGCTGTAGCAACTTCGTCGAACTCAACCTGACCGGACTTAACTACAAGCTTGCCCTCGTCGATGAAAGGTCTAAGAACGTCCATAGCACCGCCGTAGAAGAATCTAGCGTTGTTGTCACCGGGATCTCCTGTGAAGATCTCAATGTTGAAAGGACCATCAGCGTTCTCAAGATCAAGCTGATCTCTGATGTACTCACCCTGCTTTGTACCAACCATGTAGTTATCGAATGTTGCATAATAGGTAACAGCGTCTGAGTTCATGATAAGACGGTCATATGCGATAACAGGAATGTTTGCTTCCTTAGCCTGTGCAAGAACTGTTCCAAGTGAATCACCATCGATAGATGCGATAACCAGAACCTGTGCACCAGAGCTGATCATGTTCTCGATCTGAGAAACCTGAGTTGCGATATCGTTTGATGCATACTGAAGATCTACTTCATAGCCAGCGTCCTTGAGCTGTGCTTCCATGTTTGAACCATCCTGGTTCCATCTCTGAAGGTCCTTAGTAGGCATTGCAACACCAACCTTACCGCCGCCTGCAGATGTTGTATCAGCAGCCTCTGTTGCCTCTTCTGTTGATTCAGCCTCTGTAGCTGTCTCTGTAGTTGTTTCTGTTGCTGTCTCTGTTTCTGTAGCTGTCTCTGTCTGAGTGTCAGATGATGCCGGAGCTGTGCTTCCGCCGCCGCATCCTACAAGAAGTGATGCAGCCATTGCTACTGAAAGAAAAGTACTAACAAGTTTTCTCTTCATTTGTGTTTCCCTCCCTATTGAGAAATAATCATGCGGGATTTGTGTCCCGTCGTTTACGAGTTATACTTTAACACAGAAATATTAGGAATAATTTACGATGTTCTTCAAATTTTTGAAAATTAATTTCGCATAAAAATACCCGAATAGCATTTTTTTGCTATTCGGGTTAATGTTTTTAAAAATATGCTATTATCAACGATTAATCGTCAACTTTACAATGCATCAAAACTCGCATAAAACCTAGTCTTCTTCGGTTTTATCGTGAACGTTTAAGTACACATCCTCCTTGAGATGGAATCCACTTTTTATGATAACTTCGTCCATATTTTCTGCTGTAACACTCACCGGTTCTATCTTAAGACAGGGAATTTCATAGGTTCCGTCCGAAATTGTGCTAGTCCTTCCACCTGCAGCAGTGATTTCCTCACCCTTTGCCATCTTTACAGCAATCTCAGCGGCAGCCTGTGCCAGCTTCTCAATGGGCTTGTACACTGTCATTAGCTGCGTACCTTCAACTATTCTCTGGCATGCCTCAAGATCCGCATCCTGACCTACCACAAGCTTTTTACCTGCGAGCCTCTTCTCAGAAAGTGCCGTAACCACTCGGCTTGCAATATCATCGTTACCGCACATTATTGCATCACAGTCAATTACACTGGACATGTTCTTGTCCATGTAGTCACTTGCAAGCTCTGCTTTCCAGCCATCTGCATAGAAGGTATCAATGATCTCATTCCCATGCTCCTTCATCACATCCTTGAAACCTTTGCCGACCATGGGTACATTGTTATCACTGTGGGGACCGCATACCATTATGACTTTTCCGTTTTCAAGGCCGTTGTCCACAAGAGCCTGTCCCATCATTTCTCCGACCTTTTCATTATCGAAGGAAATATAGAAGTCAACATTGGAATCACTTATCAGTCTGTCGTATGCTATAACCTTTATTCCCGCATCCTTGGCCTTCTGAATATTGGCCTTCAAAGCCATAGAATCTATGCTGACGATAACGATTACGTCCATTCCCTTTTTAATAAAATACTCAATCTGCTTTTTCTGTTCCGAGATATCTCCGTTGGCATTCTGGATATTAACCTCAGCTCCGAGCTCCTTGGCCATGGAAACAAATACGTCACGGTCTCTCTGCCATCTCTCAATTACAAAGGAATCAAAGGTCATTCCTATCTGAATTTTTTTGTCCTCTTTTTTCTTCTGAGTACTGCCGCCGCTCTCCTCTCCGGTACAACCGCAGATTGAGCACGCAAGCATAATAAGGACCACAAAAACACAAAGAATCCTTTTTATAAATGTGGAAAAATGTGCTATTTTCCCGGCTTTGGTATATTTAGTCTTCATTCTCAGTCTTCCCCGGTTTTTATGTCTTCGCCGGAGTCTTACCATCCTTATATTCTGTAGGGGTCACACCCACGTTCTTCTTAAAGTTTCTGCTGAAATAGTTGGGATCAGTGTATCCGCACATAGCGCAGATTTCCTTCATGGACAGATCTGAATTATCCAGAAGCTCCTTAGCCCTCTCCATTCTGACATTGGTCAGGTATTCGATAAAGTTACAGCCGCTCTCTTCCTTAAATATTTTGCTGAAATAATAGGGAGAGATATTCACTATTCTTGAAACATCATCAAGTGAAATGTCCTTGGCGTAATTATCCTCAATATAGCGCTTGGCTGTTTTTATAGCGTCTGTTGATTTTTCCTCCCGCTTAACAAATACATTTCTGCAGGCGGTGGAAATCTTATCAACAAACCATTCCCTTAGCTGATCCGTTGTTTCAAGCGCCATTATCTCGGGAAGATAGTGATTTCTGCCCTGATAATGATAGGTCTGTCCACCGTTTAAATACATAAGGTGCTCTGCATAGAGTGAAAACTCCAGGACCTTAAGTCTCATGGCCATCACATCGCCATCGGCAACGGATGCACTCATCCAATCGGCATATTTATTGGCAATTACTACAGCTTCATCGATATCGCCCTTGGAAACTGCCTCAAAAAGCGGTTTCTCAAGATCGATAGGATAACCCTCATCATAATCACAGCTTATGGGAAGATCGTCTGCATGAGCAACCGTTCCCGTTGTCGCAATTAGGGCATTAAGAGCCTCGTGATATGAATCGCCAAGCTCTCTTAAGGGCTTCACTTTTCCTATTCCCACGCGAAACTTTATGTCCGTTTTTTTCCTTAAATATCTGGCAAGATCCCTTGCCTTATCAACAGCCTCGGTTCTCTCTGCGTATTCGAACTTGTTTCCTGAGTGCGGCACAAGCACTGCGATCTTGTTGGCCATTACGTTTCCTATTTTGCAGTCAAAGAACTCTTTTACGCAATCACGGATCTCCTTGTATTTACCCGAGAGCTTTACAGAGCTTCCTACAGCATTTGTCATGTGGTTTCCCTCCTGGGAATCACCGCAGACAATCGCCAACATATAACCATAATTCTCACTGATTCCAAGAATTGTTTTATAACTGTCGATATCCTCATCAAAATGCTCCTGGAGCAGAATATCATATATCAGTCCGTTCTCGATTATAGGCTCGACCGTCTCAAGCTTTTCCTTGATGAGAAGGTCATTACTTCTCTTCTCACGCTCATGATCAATCTGGGACATAGCCTTTCTTAGGACCTCGATGACCTTCATCCTGTCCACAGGCTTATTGATATAGTCCATAACTCCAAGCTTGATAGCTTCCTTGGCATAATCAAACTTATCATAGGCAGTCATTATGATAAAAATTGTATTCGCCGAAAACTTCTTGATCTCTTTCATGGCTTCGATACCATTTATGCCGGGCATGTGAATATCCATCACGGCAATATCGGGCCTGAAGCGCTCAGCAAGCTCTATTACACTTCTTCCGGTTTTGGCAAATTCAATATCACACTTGCTGCCAAATTCTTTTTCAATAATGAATTTCATTGAATCAATGACGATACCCTCATCGTCAGCTAACATGATTCTGTACATAGTACCCCTTTATACCTTCTCTCATTGCAGCATCCTGCCGCAACCTTCTTATACATTTTCAAAAGGCAGCCTTATGGTAATCTCGCAGCCTTTGTCTTCTCCTTCGCTCTTCATCGTGATAACCTTCTCATCATCTGTGTAGATGCGAAGTCTGGAAATAATGTTGTCCATACCGATACCATTGTTATCGTTCTGGTTTTCTTTCCTTTGCCAGTTGCCGCTCAGAATCTGATCAATAGATTCCTGGTCAATTCCTTTTCCGTTATCGGATATGCTGATGCAGGCATAATTGTCCTCGCGGTAGACCCTCAGAGTTATTACGCCCTTATCTCCCATCTCTCTGATACCGTGGTTAACTGCATTCTCGACTATAGGCTGCAGTATCATGTTAGGCATCATTATACCGAGAAGTCTCTCATCTATCTGCTTATGATAGTGAATATCTCCCGAAAATCTTACATTCAGTATCTGAATATAGTTATCAACCAGTGTTACCTCTTCCTTTACGGTAACCTCAGTGCCGTGGTTTTTAACATTATATCTGAAAAAGTCGGCAACCGTCTGAACATATTCATAGGTCTTATCAGCTCCCTCCATCATGGCGAGCTGAGCACCTGCATTTAGCGTATTAAAAAGGAAGTGCGGATTGATCTGTGCCTGAAGATATTTAAGCTGCGCATCCTTAAGGTGAGCCTCCATGGTGAGCTCTTTTTCCTGCATCTTGCGCTCGTTCTCCATACTCTCTCGAAGTCTCTCAATATACTCCTTAATGCTGATGACCATCTGACTGAATGCCGCAGTAACTATACCGATCTCATCATGATAAGGCGTCTTTGGAAGCGTGGTATCAAAGTTACCGGCTGCGACTTCATCTGCTGAATCGGCCAGGTTCTTCAAAGGTCTTATCATCATTCCTACAATAAGCGTAATGCTTATGATATTGCCTATCATAACAAGCGAAAGCACCAGTACACTCATCCTCTCAAATGTACGGAATGCACCTGTTAGTTCAGTGTAGTTTTCAGAGTTACTGATAAACTGCTCGTTGTTAAGACTCTCTATGTAGGCATTGATATACTCGTAAAGTTCAGTTGCCCTCTCATAGTAAGCTCTGTACTTTTCAACATTTCTACCGCGCTTAGCCTCTACTGTCTGCGAAACCTCATCAAGATAATTCTCAGACATATTCTTGATGTTGCGTCTCATTCTACTAAATGAGAGATCTGTCACTTTTCCGCCAAGCTCCTCTGAGAGCGTCTGGAATGTCTGAGCACTTCTATAATAATTCTCCAGAGAATCTGTGGTCTTGGAGCTGAGATATCCGGTCATGCTGTCCTGAACATCGTTAAGCGACTCTGATAGCTCATTGAGCTGCCTATTATCCTGATATACCATCTCCATCTCAACGGACATGCTGTTGATTCCGAATATCAGGAAAATGTTTACTATAAAAATCAGGATATTTGCAAGCATATATATGCTGACGATCTTTTTCTGAAGAGGGAGGTTTAAGAATCTACTCATAGCTCTCCTCCTCTTTTTTTATGAAATCGTCCACATTGTCATTATTAATAAGTGTTACATCAGCAGTGAAATACTGGCTGGTATTACCGAAATGATAGTAATCCGACAGTGCTTCAATGCAATATCTTCCCATCTGCTCAGTATCTATGGAAATAGTTGCATAGACGATATTTTTGGAAATCGCTGTCACGATTTCATCAGAATTATAGTATCCGAGAATATTAACTTCTCCTACTTTATTAAAATCGACAACTGCCTGATAAGCACAGACTGTGTTGAGCTCGTTAAGGCACACGATAACATCTGGAATATTGTTATCCATGAAAATATCTCTGATGGACTCCTCGACAGAAAACGCATTTTTGTTATCCACCGGAACAAGTGATATGGAAAACTCCGAATCTGTCGCATTCTCCTGCTCAAGTGTCTCCTGCAGAGCTGAGATAATAATGTTCTGGCCTGAATCCTTCGTATCGGTATTTACAAGAACCGCAACATCTGTGGTTGTGTGTCTGATTGCAGCCTGGGAATTTCCAAAATCGTCCGTTCTTTTATCCTTAATAATATTGAAAATCTGCCTGCCGTACTCTCTACCGATGTTATAGCTTCCGACACCCACAAAACTCAGTCTCTCTGAGTGTGTGCTGTCGTTATACAGCGTAACTACAGGGATTTTCTTCTCATTTGCCTCATTGATGAGTGATGTCATCTCTTCGTTTTCATTTGCAAAAACGATTATTCCGTCTACTCTTGAAGCAATTGCTATTTTCATAAGCTGTTCGCAGCTATATTGTCCGGATATATTCTGTCCCAGAAGGTCTACATATATATTCTGCTTCTTCGCCGCTTCGAAAGCACCCTTGTAAACAGCCTGCCAGAAGTCGGTCTTATAGTTATCCGTTATCATAACGTAGTACTTGTCGTACTCCGTTGCATCCGAAGATTTCCTATAGTCTTCAAGATAAAAACGAAAAACAAGTGCTCCCACCACAAGCGTTGTTATGGTAAAGAGCACAGTAAGCAATAGCAAAATTCGCTGATTATTAAGTTTATCCGATGATCTCTCAGTTTTTTCCTGTGTCCCCATATTGCAAATTTTAGCAGATTAAGGGACTTCACTCAATATTGGGCAACAAAATACTTTTTCATAAAAAATGCTAGAAATCCAGCTCCTTTTTCCTGAATAGCAGAAATGATACAACTACCGATAACCTGTTGCTGACCCGGAATAGGCCTTGCAAGGGAAAAATAGTTCCCTACCTGACTTACCCTTTCATCAAGCCTTGACCTGTCTTCACTAGACATCCAGTCGGTTTGATTTCCGTCATCATCATATTTTCTTCCATAAAGATCATAACGTGATCCCTGGCTGTCAAATCCATGGGATATCTCATGTCCCACAGTAGTTCCCACGTACCCCAGGAACTCTTCATTGGTAATATCGTCCCCAAATATGACATCGCCGACAGCCATCCATCCGGCCAGGATATAAAAGCTATTGTGATCAGGCTGGTAGAAACAGTTAACTGTAGAAGTAGAGAATCCCTGATCATATATATCCCAGAACTCCCGGTCTATATCAGGATCAGCGGCCTGTTGCGCTCTATGTTCATACATTTGGCAGGCCGCTTGAGTGGAATCCTCATATACACTGCCTCATCTCCGAAGGTGGAGTAGGCGATACAGGTTTCTGGCGCAAGGTCGATTTCTTCAGTTTCAAATACATGCGCCATGCTTTCCAAGCAGCTCTTCTAAGCCTTATGGAAAACCGCATCACTGATCCTCAAAAGAAAGCTCAGTTCAAAAGAGAAAAAGCTCTCTCCTATAAAAACCAGAAAGATGGCTTCTACATCTACGCAAAGCCAACACTTGCTGATAAGAATACTGTAGCCATCGACCTGCATTGCAGTTGATACTCTGGTATAGATGTAACAATTAGTTTTCTTGTTCTTTACCGATACATGCATCCTTTCCAAAAAAATTTCGTTGACAATCCCCATTAGCACCTTTATCATAAGACTTAAGAAATGGGTTTTTTACTGAGTAAGGTCTTCGGACTGGAAAAGGTCACTCGTTTCTTTTTTTATGTTCATAATGTCATAAAGATACTTTTTTCCATCCTTTGCGTGTCGCAATATCATCGCTACATGAAATACGTTATATCTTTCTACTTCTCCATTACTTGCAAACACAGGAAGTGCAAAACGTGATTCATATTTGTACCAGCCATACATTGCATCTTTCTTATGTTTTGCTTTTGAGTTTTCCGTAAACACCATATTTGTAGCTGTATTAATCAGCTCCGGCAGCCCCTGTGCTGCATTAGCCTTTGCCTTCTCATTGGTTCCCTTCAGAATATTTGTATATTCAGAATGTGAATATTCATCCGGAAGATCTGTGCCTATGTATACGACCTCATTTGTTTCTGCTATGGTGTAGAACTCGCCAACATATTGTCTGAGATATTCTTCAACATCCACCCATTTTATTCCCCGCTTTCCACGAAAAGCGATATCATTAATCATTACAACATTATGCCCCAGTGCATCCTTGATCACTGAGACATTTCTTGAATTACTTCCTTTTTCCATACTGCATTTTCCAGAGCACTACTCCGCTCCGGACTCCCTTCTATTTTTTAATTTGCATAGCTCATCATAATAAGCTTTGTAGCGATAAGCAGTTCTCCTACTTATCCTGCCTTCGGCAACAATCTCCATTATTGTCATGCCGCCTTCAAACTTGATCACAAAATCGTTGTATGATTCCCTCCAGATAGCATCATGTTTCTGTCTGCCAGCGAACTTACGCCCTCTGTAGCTTTCAAGTTCAGCCTTCAGCTTTACATTTTCATCTTCCAGTTCAGCTATTCTCTTAAGAGCTTCTTCCAAAGTGGTTATCATAAACGCCTCCTATGCCAAAAGTTTTATGACACAATTATAAACTCATGTGCACAGAGTGTCAATTTTCCATTGGCACTCCATGCACTATTTTTTAATCATGCAGCCTTTTTAATATTGCCGGAATACACTCGATGACAGTAATCAGTCATAGCTTAAACCGGCTTTTTCTTCCAGCTCTTTTAGCATCTTCGTTGCTTTCTGATTAGCGCAATGCATATCCGTCATAATCCGATCCAATTTGTAATAAATGAACACTTTGCCATCTTCATCAAGCCATCCATTCTTCGCTGAAAGAGATGCTCTGTCCAGCATTAAGGAGTAGAGAATTTTTGATTCCATCGTTATTCCCGCAAATTTCTCATCCGTGATCAAAATCTTGGGTATTTGATAAAAAGCAAATTGATCTGCTCCTCTTCCATAAAAATAATTAAAATCCACTGGCGTTCCTCCTTTCTTAGATTTGGAATAAAACAAAAAAAGACGCCTAACCTACAGGAAATGCTGTAAGTTAAGCGTCTTCCGACGATTCTTATTTTGTTTATTTCAGACATATTTAGGTAGTGCACTACTGTCACGACGTAGGCTCTATTTTTGCACCTACTGTAACGAGTTCGACAGCTACAACTACCCGAATATACTTTTTCATGTGCTTTCCACGCTCAGAATAATCAGTCTTATCAAACGTGAAATGCTCGAAAAAGTGCGTAAATTCAAGGATTTCTATTAGTTCACTCTTGTGAGCAACACTACAGTCTCTACATGAACAGTGTTGGGGAACATATCGCAAGGGCGTACCCTTTTAAGCTCGTACCCACCATCTACAAGTATTCTTAAATCTCTTGATAAAGTAGCAGAATCACAGCTAACATACACGATTCTGTCAGGTGCCATTTTTAACATCGTATCAAGACAGTCTTTATCGCACCCCTTTCGTGGTGGATCAACTACAATAACTTCCGGATGAAGAGCTTTTTCTCTGTCATCCGTATCAATCACCTTTTTCTCATAAAAAGCAGGCAAGACTTCCTCGGCTTTTCCTACATAAAATGTCGCATTTTTTATATTGTTATTCACAGCATTCTCTTTTGCATTATCAATAGCCTGGGGAATAACCTCAACGCCGTAGACGTGTCCTGCTTTCCTGGCCATTGACAAGCTGATGGTCCCGATTCCGCAGTAGAGATCCCAGACGGTCTCTTTTCCCGTGAGTCCTGCGTAGGATATGGCTGTATTGTAAAGCTTCTCCGTCTGAATGGGATTCACCTGATAAAAAGATAGAGGCGAAATAGAAAATTCAATTCCGCAAAGAGTATCTCTTATCGAATCCTCACCCCAAATAGTATGGAGCTCTCTTCCAAGAATTACGTTTGTCTTTTCGTTGTTAATGTTAACCGATATGCTCTTTATTCCATCTATCGAAGCGAGTCTGCTTATCAGATTCTGCTGATTTTTGATGTATTCCCCGTTTGTATCTAATCCCTCTTTCCGGTTATTTTTCTTATTCTTCTTATTATCTCCGGCTGAATTAATGACTATGCACACCATTATCTCGCCGCTTGTGAAGCCTTTGCGAATCAGCACATGACGAAAAATTCCTCTGCCTGTCTCTTCATTGTAAGCAGGGATGTTGTTTTTCTTCATGTGATCAAGGACAATTTCCAGTATTTCCTGATTCTCCTCTACGCCAAGAAGGCAGTCCTTTACAGGAATTATCGAATGAGTTCTTCCCGCATAAAAGCCTGCTATAGGCATACCATTTTTATCTGTGCCTATAGGAAACTGTGCCTTATTGCGGTATCTGAAGTAGGCGGGAATCTCTCCCTTCTCATCCTCCATTCCAATAACAGGCTCCATAATCCCGTCTATAAACTCAGCATCGAATCCACCTAGTCTTATGAGGTTATTTCTGACCTTGTCCTTCTTAAATTCCAATTGTTTCTCATAGGAAAGGTTCTGTATCTGACAGCCACCGCAGGCTCTTGATACAGGACAGGGCGGATCCACTCTGAAAGGCGAGGGCTCTATGATCTCATCAAGATGAGCGTAAGCATAATTTTTCTTACTCTTCATGATAGAGACCTTCACCAGATCTCCGATTACCGCATCCTTTACAAAAAGGGTATAGCCATCAATCTTGCCAATACCCTCTCCGTCGTTTCCAAAATCTTCAATTTTTATTAAAAATTCTTGCCCCTTCTGGTAGGGTGAGTTGTCTTTTTTTGCCACGTTGTCTCCTTTATGCCCCTCATCCGTCAGCTTCGCTGACACCGTCTTCGCTCCGCTTCGGTCCGCGCATAGCAATCGTCCCCCGGACGATTTGCGCCCCCCAAGGGGAAGGCATATAAATCTCTCTATCCTTCCACAGGGGAAGTATGTCAATCTCTCAATTCTTCCTGTGGAATGGCTTTAGTTATTCCACTTTAGCCTATGGAGCTCCCCTTCCTCTTCCATTCCAGGGAACCCGTTCTGTCTAAGCGCCTCATATAAAACGATTGCCACTGAATTAGATAAATTCAGGGATCTGATATCATGTCCCATGGGAATTCTGATGCAGTCCTCTTCATTGTCCACAAGGATTTCTTCAGGAATTCCGGCACTCTCCTTGCCAAACATGATATAGTCATCCATTCCAAAGCTCACTTCTGTGTAAGAACGCTTAGCCTTGGTTGTAGCAAGCCATACCTTTGCTCCGGGATGCTTCTCCTTAAATTCCTCATAATTCATGTATCTTGTGTAATCAAGTTTATCCCAATAGTCCATGCCCGCACGCTTTAAATCTTTTCCGTGAAGGGCAAAGCCCAGTGGTTCTATTAAATGCAGCGAGCTTCCCGTCGCAACACAGGTTCTTCCTATATTACCTGTGTTCTGGGGAATCTCCGGCTGGTGTAGTACTATATGCATATGATCTCCTTATTAGCCCCTCATCCAGCACTTAGTGCCACCTTGTCTTCGCTCCGCTTCGGTCGGCGCAGAGCAATCGTCCCCCGGACGATTTGCGCCCCAAGGGGAAGGCTTTATTGTTATTAAACTTCCTCATCACTATCCATGGAGGCTGCCTTCGGGATGGAGAAGATAAACTCCGTTCCGACGCCAACTGTTGAGATACAATTTATATTCTCTCCATGAGCCTTGATGATTTCTTTTACAATTGAAAGGCCAAGTCCTGTGCCCTTTTTATCCTTACCTCTGGAGGCATCGGACTTATAGAATCTCTCAAAGACCATCTTCTGGTCTTCCTTGGGAATTCCGATTCCGCTATCCTTCACGGAGACAAAAACCTTGCTCTTTTTCTCTGTAGTCTCAATCTTGATGATTGAATTGTGATGACTGAACTTGATGGCATTATCCAGAAGATTATACAAAACCTGCTGAATTTTACTCATGTCCGCATTCACGATCATCTTATCATCCGTCAGAACAAGCTCGATAGCAATTTTCTTATCAAGACAGATCATTTCAAAAGAAGCTGCCGTGTTACGGATAACCTGATTGATGTCAAAATCTGCTTTTTCAAGAAGCATTCCACGGGCGTTCAGATTGTTCAGCGTCAGAAGGCCGTTGGTTAGCTTTGTCAGTCTCTCAGTCTCATTGAGAACGATGCCAAGATATTTTTCATGCATCTCCTGTGGAATAGTACCATCCAGCATTGCCTCGATATATCCGCGAATTGAGGTAAGAGGTGACCTGAAATCATGTGACACATTTGCCACAAATTTTTTCTGATCCTCCTCCTGTCTCGCAATCTCGCCTGCCATATACGACAGAGACGCTGCGAGGTAACCCATCTCATCCTCAGAATCCACCGAGAATTCGTAGTTCATATTTCCTGCTGCATACTCCTCGGTTGCCTGGGTAATCTTTCGAAGCGGTATGTACACGAGCTCTGTGAAAAAGATAAGGATTATCAATGAGAGCAAAAACATGACAATCAACATCAGATATGAAATATTAAGGAATTCATCTGATGTTCTGCGAATCTGGCTCATGGGTGTGTGGATTATAACATAGGCCTGAACCTTATAATTCGCTGTGATGGGCGCAAAAACGCTGAGCACGCTCTCATCAAAATTACCCCAAAAGTCACCAATTGTATAATAAGTTCCTCCCGTTGCGGTCGGATCAAATCCGTTGACCTTAATCTCCTCACTCTGCTCAATGACATTGGATGAGTCCAGAACCAGTCGTCCGGAAGGATTGACAATCCATATCCTTGCTCCATCCATGTATTTGGAAAGAGCAGACAACTGCTGCTGAACTGTAACAAGTGATGTCTCAGAGTTGTACAGATCCGCTGCGTAGGTATTTGCAATCTGAGTCGCCTCAGCATAGAGGCTCTCTGCCTTTTTACGGCGGCAGTGCTCCATAGTCATATTTGACACGAAAGTCGCTACCATAATGAAACCGAAAATGGCAAAGAGCAGATATGCAATTAGAAATTTAAGATATAGTGTACGCTTCATCCGGTTATGAAACCTCGAACTTGTAACCTATTCCCCAGATAGTTGCTATTCTCCAGGTCTCGTGATCCTTGATCTTCTCTCTAAGACGCTTGATATGAACGTCAACCGTTCTGGTATCTCCCACATATTCATATCCCCAGATCTGATCAAGAAGCTGTTCTCTTGTGAAAACACGATTCGGAGATGATGCGAGGAAATATAAAAGCTCCAGCTCTTTAGGAGGCATATCCAGCCTTGAGCCCTGATAATTTACAGAGTAGTTGGTCATGTTGATCTCAAGATCCTGATATTTCACAACCTTGTCATCTGAAAGCTCGGGCTCAACCACGATAGGCTTGTATCTGCGAAGAACAGCCTTGACTCTTGCCACAAGTTCCTTTGAATCAAAAGGTTTTTCCATATAGTCATCGGCACCCATCTCAAGTCCAAGTACCTTATCAAAAACCTCTCCCTTCGCAGAAAGCATGATTATAGGAGTCTGTGACCTTGTCCTTAATTCTCTGCAGACTGTGTAGCCGTCAATTCCCGGAAGCATCAGATCCAGCAAAACAAGATTAGGCTCAAATGTATCAAATGCAGTAAGAGCGGACTCACCGTCACCTACAATAAGAGTGTCAAAGCACTCCTTTACAAGATAGAGTGAGATCAGCTCTGCGATATTGCTGTCGTCATCGACGATTAAGATTTTTTGTTTAGTTACCATAATACCCTCAACCCCTCATCCGGCACTACGTGCCACCTTGTCTTCGCTCCGCTTCGGTCGGCGCAGAGCAATCGTCCCCCGGACGATTTGCGCCCCCAAAGGGGGAAGGCTTAAGATGAAGGCCCCCATTCTTGAATTATTCTATTTTATGAACGTTACTATCGTTACTCCTGAGTCCCCTTCTCCGAACTCACCGAGTTTAAATGATTTTACATAAGGCGCAGCCTTTAAGTGGTCGTGTACGGCCTGTCTTAAGATACCTGATCCTTTTCCGTGAACCACTCTTACGGAAGGCAGATGTGAAACATAGGCGCTATCAAGATATTTATCAAGCTCAGCGATTGCATCAGCGCTGTTGAGTCCGATGAGGTTAATCTCCGTCTTGATGTTCTTAGCTCCGGACAGATCCATCTTATGCTGTCCGTAGAACTTCTTCATCTGATCTCTGCCGTTTTCCTCTTTTACAAGCTCAAGGTCATCAATGCGCACTCTTGATTTCATAATACCACACTGAACCATGACATTCCCATCTTTATCGGGCTTAGAACTGATGGTACCGGTCATGCCCATTGAAATGATTCTCACTGACTCTCCAAGCTTGATCTGAGAAGGCTTAAGCTTCTTTCCTCCGGCCTGAGCAGGCTTGTTCTTGATAGAGAGCTTCTGATTCTTATCTGAAATCTTCTTGTTGACACTCTGACGAGCTCTCTCAAGCTCCTGCATGGGAACACCTGCCTCAGCCTTACGCATGGTTCTGATGGTCTCATCAGCCGCATCCTTGGCCTCCTGCAGAATCTCCCTTGCTTCCTCGTGGGCCTCTCGCAGAATCTTCTCCCTGGACTCATCCAGCTTAGTCTGCTTGCCCTGAAGCTCTTCCTTTAGCTTCTCTACTTCCTTTTTATAGCGCTCTATCTCAATGCGCTCGTTTTCAATCGTAACCCTGCTGTTTTCAAGGTCAGTCAAAAGATCCTCAAATTTGCGGTTATCCTGACTAATCTGCGCACCTGCTGCCTCTATGATCTCATCCGAAAGCCCGAGCCTCTTGGAAATAGCAAATGCATTACTCTTTCCGGGAACGCCGATAAGGAGCCTGTATGTAGGTCTGAGTGACTCCACATCAAATTCGCAGCTGGCATTCTGTATTCCCTCTGTTGTAAGCGCATATACCTTAAGCTCGCTATAGTGAGTTGTGGCCATAGTCCTTATACCGCGCTTATGAAGGTGATCCAAAATGGAGATCGCCAACGCTGCACCCTCTGTCGGGTCTGTACCTGCACCCAGCTCATCGAACAGACACAACGAATTCTCGTCAGCATTCTCAAGGATATGTACAGTATTTGTCATATGAGATGAAAACGTCGACAGGCTCTGCTCAATACTCTGCTCATCACCTATGTCCGCATAAATCTCTTCGAAAACCGATAGCTCGGATCTGTCACCCGCAGGAATAGCAAGTCCCGCCTGTCCCATTAATGTGAGAAGTCCAACGGTTTTCAATGTAACCGTCTTACCTCCGGTGTTGGGACCTGTGATGATTATCATGTCAAAATCCTTGCCTGCATACACATCAATCGGAACCGCTTTTTTCTTATCAAGCAAAGGATGACGCCCCTTAATGATATTGAAATAGTGATTCTCATTGAAAATCGGTGTTATCGCATTCTGTGAAAGAGCAAGTGATGCCTTGGCAAAAACAAAATCCAGCTCCGTCATAATAGCCGCATTATCCGAAAGAGCGGTAAGGTAGCTCCCCACTTCCGCTGAAATCCTGGCAAGAATAACCTCTATCTCAGCCTTCTCCATTGCGGCAAGCTCACGAAGCTTATTATTTAACTCAACGATAACAGCGGGCTCAATAAAAAGTGTTGACCCCGTGGATGACTGGTCATGAACAATACCGTTCACCTGACTTTTATACTCCGCCTTGATCGGGATGCAGTATCTGTCACCGCGCATGGTAACAACCGCCTCCTGCAGATAGGAGCGAAGTGAACCATTAACCATTTTTCCAAGCTGGTCGTGAATTCTGTCTCCGGTAATCTGGATATCTCTTCTGATATGTCTGAGCGCCGGACTCGCATCAGAGGATATCTCATCCTCGGAAATGATACAGCGCCTTATCTCTCCTGACACAGGTGTAAGGGGCTCTAATCCGTCAAAAAGATCAGAAAGGACATCTCTGCTATCGTCCTCCTTATCCGACCTTCCATAGCTCTTAACTCTGTTAACATTATCCAAAAAACCTGCAATATTCAGAAGCTGCGGTGCATCAAGTGAGCTTCCGATCTTCAGTGCTTTAAGATAGCCACTGATGTCTCTGTTACTTCCAAAGGAAACCGATCCCTTTTTGAAAATTCTGGAAATTGCGGCTTCCGTTTTATTAAGATTCCTCTGAATCTCACGAAGATCCGAGGATGGCAAAAGCTCCCTGCAGGCCCTTTTTCCGGGCTCTGAGGTCGCATGTTCGCTTAATTGTTCAATAATCTTATCGTACTCAAGTACGTGCAAAACTTTTTCATTCATTATGATTCAACCCTGGTGTCGAACAGGTTGCTCTCAAGTAGTCTGTTATAACCGAGCCAACCTACTTCATTTGTGTTATTAAGTATCTCAGTAAATGTCTCGAGCTTGGCATCCGTGTTGTCCGCAAGGTGAAGCGCAAGAGCCTCAATGATAGCAGGCATCTTAGGTGAGCCATACTCGTATTTTCCGTGATGCGCAAGTATGCAGTGCTGTAACTCCTGCTTTAAGAGCACCGGAAAACCATTAATGTTACGAATTTTATCGGAAACCATCTCACTACCCATGACGATATGTCCGAGGAACTGACCCTCATTTGTATAGTCATTCTCAGGGAAAAGTGAAAGCTCCTTCGTTTTTCCTATATCATGACAAAGAGCTGCTGTGATCAAAAGATCTCTGTTGATCGCGGGATATGTCTTTGCAAAATAGTCACACATCTTTGTAACGCTTAAGGTGTGCTCAAGAAGTCCGCCAACAAAGCCGTGGTGCACTGATTTTGCAGCAGATGACTTACGAAAAGCCTTCAAAAAATCCTCATCCTCAACAAAGAGTGCCTGAAGAAGGGCCTTCAGATACTGGTTTCCAACTGTATTAATGATGGACAAAAGCTCCTTGTACATCTCATCATTGTTCCTGGAAGAAACAGGAAGATAGAGAGATTCATCATACTCGCCCTCTCTGCAAAGACGAGCTCTTTTTACATTGACCTGAAGCGCACCCGCAAATGTGGTAACCTCTCCGAAAACATCGATATAGTCAAAGTCATCGAACTCATCTATTCCTTCACTGTTGGGGTCCCAAATCTTTGCATCGACAGTTCCTGTCTTATCCTGCAAAGTTACGGAATAATAGGTCTTTCCGTTTTTTGTAGTAGCTGCCTGGATATGCTTACAAAAATAGATATCCGCAACTCTGTCCCCATCTTTTAAATCCTTAATAAACTTCATTTTATTCCTCTTTCTAAAACCTTTATCTTCCTCCGCTGCAAATGATTTACCATTAGTTATCAAAATGCAGCGCTTATATCAAATAATTACTCTCCGCTGTCAGAAGTAGTCTCGGAGCCTATATCTATTGTAAGCTCCGCATAGCCCTCAGCAGCCTGTCTCATTAATGTAAGAGTAACTTCGTTTCCGGCCTTAACTTCCCTAAGCCTTGAAACAAATGTATCAAATCCCAAAACTTCCTCGCCATTTACAGCAGTTATAATATCTCCGCTCTGAACTCCCGCAAGCATTGCCGGTGAGTCCATATCTGTCCTTGTTACATATGCCCCTGCAGGAACAGCAGCACTTTCCTGAACATCCTTAGGCACAGTCTGTCCGTGGATTCCAAGATAAGCTCTTCCCTTTCCGTTAGAAAGATCCTCGATAAGAGCCCTGAGCTCCGTGATTCCAACCGCAGAAAGAACATAAGGCATAGCGGAATTGTTGTATTTCATATCAATGATGCCTACAACCGAGCCTGACAAATTGATGATCGCACCACTGGCATTGGTACTACCATTCATATCGGTCGTAAGAAGCATATAATTTGAATCTGCAAGATTAAGTGAAGAATTGGCAGATGTGACAAAACCGTAGCTTATGGATCCTTGCGTACCGATCGGACTACCTACCGCAATAACAGGGGTACCGGTAACGCCACCTGTCTTGGAACTTCCAAGAGGTGCTGCAGAAATGTTGCTTCTGGTAGTTTCCGGAACATCCTTGTATTTTACCGCAAGAATACTAAGTCCTGTCACCTGATCGCTCATCTTGATTCGTGAGCTACTCTCGGTTCCGTCAAAAAACGTAACCTGAATGGATCCCTGATCACTGATTGCCCCTGTCTGAACAAGAATCAGATACTCCGCCCCGTTGTCTGCAACAATGACACCTGAAGTCTGTCCCTCACTTTCATAGGGATTGTTGATCCAGTTAGTATCTGAAGTTGTAGATGTGACAGTTACAAGACTCTTTTCAGCATTTGTAGCAACACTCTTAAGAGATGCATACATGTCCAGATAATCTGTAGAGTCAGCCTGATGCGAAGTCATCTCCTTCTGCATTCTGGACAGCTCACTTGATGCCATATCAATAGCAACGCTGGCCGCCTCTGCTGCAATGGCGCTGTCATCGGCATACATATCCTCAGGCTGCATCTCATCATCAACAGTCTCCTCGGTCAAAGCCACAGGAGCAGGTGTCTCCTCGGGATACAGTTTATTGTTTATAACCGGTGAGAGAAAAACGAAAGTCAGGCAGGAAACCGCACCAAAAACAACAGCCATCGTCACTGTTATAAGAGTTCTCCTAAGGAGCTTCTTCTTATTGATGGGACGCTGCTTGATCTTTTCTCTCATGAAATCCGCTCTGGCTATGGGACTCTTTTCAGGGTCCAGCCTCACGTCATCCTGTTTTTCCTTATTGTCTTCCATAAACCCCTCTGATCTTTTTTCACTACCATCTATTCTAATCTGCTAATACAGATTACTTATGATTCTCAATAAATCTCCTCATCCTCTCCATTGCCTTTTTCAGGTCATCCAATGAATAAGCATAAGAAATTCTAATGAAGCCTTCACCGCAGTCACCAAATGCTGTTCCCGGTACGACTGCCAGTTTTTCCTCCTGAAGAAGCTTCGTAGCAAAATCATCACTACTCATTCCAAGCGAAGCAATGCAAGGGAAAATGTAGAATGCGCCAAAAGGCTCAAAACAGGGAAGACCCATTCCTCTAAGCTCATTAATTAGATAGCGCCTTCTCTGGTTGTACTGCTCACGCATCATTGCCACATCTTCATCGCCGTTCTTCAATGCCTCCACAGCCGCATACTGGCTGGTTGTCGGAGCACACATAATTGCGAACTGATGAATCTTGGTCATCTGCGTAAGAATCTCCTCAGGTCCGCATGCGTATCCGAGTCTCCATCCGGTCATGGCATATGACTTTGAAAAACCATTAATAAGCACAGTTCTCTCATACATTCCGGGTATCTCAACGATTGAAACATGCTTGTCTGTATATGTGAGCTCTGAGTAAATCTCATCGGATATTACGAAAAGATCCTTCTCTATGATGACCTTGGCAATAGCCTCAAGATCCTTCCTCTCCATAATTGCCCCTGTCGGGTTATTGGGAAAAGGCAGAACCAGTATCTTTGTCTTATCAGTTACATGCTCCAATATTTCTTCAGCAGTAAGTCTGAATTCATTCTCTTCTTTAAGCTCAATGATAACAGGCTTTGCTCCTGCCAGAATTGCGCAGGGCTCATAGGAAACGTAGCTAGGCTGCGGAATAAGAACCTCATCCCCGGGATCTATCATTGCCCTGAGCGCGAGGTCTATAGCTTCAGATCCGCCCACAGTGACAAGCACCTGCTTATCAGGAGTATAATCAACATTCTGTCTGCGCTTCAAATAATTGCAAATTTCTACCTTAAGTTCCATCAAACCGGAATTGGATGTGTAAAAGGTACGTCCCTTTTCCAGTGAATATATGCCCTCATCCCTTATATGCCAGGGCGTATCAAAATCGGGTTCTCCCACACCAAGTGATATTGCACCGTCTATCGATTTTACAACATCAAAGAATTTGCGGATTCCCGAGGGCTTGATTTCTACTATTTTCTCAGAAAGCGGATTCCTCATGGTGTAACAATCTCCCTTGTATCTTCATATTTTTTAGTTAAAATTGTTCCGTGCTCCTTGTACTTCTGAAGTATGAAGTGTGTAGAGCAGCTAAGGACAGTATCAAGCGGTGAAAGCTTGTTGGTTACAAAAGTTGCCACCTCTTTAAGTGTCTTGCCCTCAAGCATAACCATGAGATCGAAGCCACCGGAAATAAGATATACGCTGGTAACCTCGGGATATTTGTAAATACGCTCAGCGATGGAATCAAAACCAATGCCTCTCTGGGGTGTAACCTTTACCTCAATAAGAGCCATAACTTTGTCAATTGAAGTCTTGGACCAGTCTATCATTGTGTGATAACCACAGATGATTCCTTCGTCTTCAAGGGCTCTGAGTTCATTCGCGACTTCTATCTCGGGCGCGGCCAGTATCACCGCCAGTTCATCCACACCAATGCGGCTATTCTTGTCAATTGTACGAAGTAACTCATCTCTGTTTACCATGTTATTCTCCTTTTGTTATATATAATCCGTCCTGCCCCGGGGTTTTAAACGGCAAAAGTATAATATTTGCTCGTGTTGAACCGGGAACTCCGCAGAGCCCAGGACATAAATCCCTGCGTGCAATAGCACTTGGGATTTATTGGTCTCTGCTCCGTGGTTCAAATCTCGCAAAGTATTATACTTTTGCCTAATAAAACCAGGGGCAGGACTCATTCATGCATCAAATATCAAATTCAAGCGATATACGTTTTCATTCTATCACAAATCAAGCATGCAAGGTAGGTTACTAATATAGCGCAGTTTTAGTTTACTTTTTTGTGAGCTATCATAAGACAATTAGCATGCAAGCACGATGATTTTTTGATCAAATTATCATCACGTAGGTTATTTAGTCGTAATCCGCAATATTTCGTCGGGTTGGGGTTTGTCGAGGTAGCGGGTTTCGTCATCATTTTTGATGATTTTGTTGTTGTTATCTGTGGTGTAGCCAATGATAGCTGCATTTATGCCGGCATTTTCAAAGGCACGGACAAGAGCTTCGCCATCGTCAGAAAGTATGATCAGCGATCCACCGGAAACTAACAGGTAGGGGTTTACACCAAGGTGGTTTGTTATTTCAACTGTCTCCTGTCTTATCGGGATTTTCTTAAGATCAATCTCGAATCCAAATTTGTACCTTGCCGCAATATCCCAGAGTGCAGCAAAGATGCCGCCAAAAGATACATCATGAAGGCCTAATGCTCCGTTTTCAAGGGCAATCCTAGCATCTTCTTCAATTGATACAAGGCTCTTAAAATCCTGTGCCTGTCTGATCATGTAATCAGGAAGGCGCTCTAAAAGTTTTTCTGACTGCTCCTTTGCCAAAATTGCAGTGCCTTCAACTGCTGCCCACTTGGTCATGACTATGGCAAGACCGGCCCTCTTTGTATTCTTATCGCCAGCTGTCGTAGGTCTATCTGATCTCTGCAGAGCCTCTCGCTCTTCGCTTGAAGGAATCTTGCCCGTAACCACTGCGCTCACAAGCGGTCTTGTCACTACCTCCGTGACCTCGGTATGACCACCTTCAATAGCTATACCAAGTTCATTTGTGGAACTAATGGCACTTTTCATTATGGACTTAAGCTCTGCTTCCTCTGCTTGTGCCGGCAGCATAATATTTAGAACTGTCATAAGAGGCTTTCCGCCCTGACAGAAGATATTATTCGCCGCATTGTGCACGGCATAGTATGCCGCATCCAAAGAAACTGCAGTAAATGTGGAAACGGCTGTAAGAATGCCATCACCGTTTTCATCTAAAGAATAAGCGCAGTCTGACCTGCCAGCTGCGCTTTTCTTATTGGAATCACTTTTAATAAGCTTAAGTACCGAGCGATTTAGTACGCTCTCAGTTACTTTTCCGATTCTCATATATAATTTGCTCCATAGATTATCTGAAAACATGTGTATCTTCAGATTATTAAATTCATACGTGTAGCAATTAGTCTATATCCAGGTTACTCTGCCGGTGGAGGAACTTCCTCGGGTTCAGGATCTATAGGTGCCGGTGTATCTCCCTCTGCAGGAGCTGGAGCCGGTGCCTGTTCCGGTGCAGGTGCGGGTGCAACCTCCTGAGTAGCTGCAGGTGCCTCTGCCGGTGCTGCTTCGGCAGCCTGTGCCGCCTGCTGAGCTGCAAGCTGTGCTTCAGCCGATGCCGCCTGCGCTGCAGCTGCTGCCTGTGCGGCTTCAACGTCGCCACCCTGTGCTGCTACCTGCTGTACTGCTGCGATAGCACCTGCAACAGCCTTGATCTGGTTTATATCACCTGTTGCGATAGCTGTACCTATCTGTGCAGCTGCTGTAGGATCTGCTGTAGCTGTTCCCACAGTGATGATCCTGGGTACCATCTTGTAATTACTGCTATTAACTACCTGTCTGTCGCTTACCTGACCATTTTCATAAGTGATCTTCCAAAGCTGTGCCTTATATCCTATATGTGCAGACTGAACATTCACAGTACCAACGGGTGAACCTCCGTCAGCAACTACCTGATCGGCACCTGCAGGCGTAGTCTCAAGAACCTCGCTCTGGAACTCAACCTTGTGAGATGAAGGTCTTGTCTCCACTCCGTAAATAGTAAATGTTATGTGCTTATCTGATGATGTGTAACCTTCTATATAAATAGGATGCTCTGTACTGTTAACGAATTTGAAGTTCTTTCCACCATTTTCAGCGATTGCCGCATCCATTGAAGGCTCAACATAGTTGATGATCATTGAATGATTATGGCGCTCTGTAACCTCAAGCTCAGCCTTAAGTACCGCATTATAAAGCGTAGTTGAAACCTGACAGATTCCGCCTCCGACACTCTCTACAACTATACCGTTCAGGTATGAACCTGCAGGGAAATATCCATTAGCCTCTGTGAAAGGAGTGATTGTATCAAGAACAGAGAACTCCTCTCCGGGATAAATCGTAGTTCCATTAATAAGGCTGCATCCGTTGGCAACATTGGCACTTCTCGCAGCACCTGATGATGAATAGCTTGTCGTAAATGTTCCGAGAACATCCTTAACCTGACTAAGCTCCTCATAGCTACCCTGAGGTAAATCCTCATCGATGACCACATCTATTGCGCAATCGTTGTGATCCCAACTATTCTGCACAAAGTCCTTAATATTGACAAGGGACGTCCGCTCATCAAGGATATAACCTGTCTGGCCTTCTGAAATATTAAAACCTTCTGATGTTTTAGTAAGATTGTAATTCACCTTTGAAACATTAAATGGTGCACAATTAACCTCCAGGATCTGGTAGATAGCGTCATCATTGAAAGAATACTCAATATTGTAACGCTGTGTACTGTGCTCAAGGTCTTTAATTGCCTTGTAGCGCTGTATGATGTTGCCCGCTCTGCAAAGCGAAAAAGCTTCATCAACAACCCCGGGATTGGCCCACCCGAGACCAAAGTCACCCATTGTGACTGTGACGCTCTGCCCCTCATTTTTGCCTCTAAGTGTTACGTTCTTTGCTCGCAGCTGCTCAATGTACTGATTAACAGCCTCAGTCGCCTGCGCAGTTGTCATGCCCGAAACATCAACATCACCAATAAAAACACCCTGATGAATAGTATCTGAAGCAGCTTCTGCGCTGCCTGCCGGGTATACAAGAGCAAGCGTAAGCGCCATCAGACAAAGAAACATAAATTTTTTCATAAACTTCTCCATTTCGCCACTTTCCTGGCAAATGCCGGTGTTATATAATCAGAAAGAAAAGCTACTTGCAAGCGGAATAACCAGTGCAAGTATCAGAACCATGATAATAATTGCTGATATTATCTTTCTTCTTTTACCGGAATTAAAAAACTTAAACATATGCTTTTCTCCTCATTTTCTGAAAGGATATTATAAATGAGATTACCAGTTTTTACAAGTTTTATACTTATCGTCATCCTCACCAATATAGCCATCCACAGAAATGATGCTAAAATCCGTAAAAACGAAGAAGATTTCTGGGATAAAGAGCTAAGGGCCAACAGCACCAGAAGGAAAAGCCTTGATTCTCTGAACTATATCAGGGTCCCTCTGGATAAGCTTCCTTTCGGCGCTGTGAAGGGTAACGACGAGATTGATTTTTGCGAAAGAACCATCACTCGTCTCGCCGATCAGAAGATCGTAAATCTCACCGGAATCACCAACACTGACCTCAAGTTGGAATACGGAGCTCCAAACATTACATCGCTCACAACCTATGATCAAAACTATACAACTCTTGTAACTAATCTCCAGAAATGGGGAAAAGAGCTGTATGACGCTTCTTTATATAAAGAAGCTACCGATGTACTTGAGTTTTCCATATCAACAAAAACCGATGTGACCGCTACCTACAAGCTCCTTTGTGATCTTTATAAAAACAAGCTGTCACTTAGCAGTTCCGAATCCTCTGCTAAAATAAGATCACTTATTCCCGTTGCGGAATCCCTGAATTCTCTTAGCAAGGAAAACATCCTCTCCATTCTCCATGAAGCATTGGGAGAGGTACCCGCAAATGAGCAGTTTGCGTAAGATTATCCATAACATTCTATAAAAAATGAGAACAGCCGATTGCTGATTAAAGCAAAATCGGCTGTTTTATTTTTCTATTAAATTACTGCGGGACCTCCACCGATGGATACAGTGTAGAAGGTTGCGTCGTAGCCTATCTTCTCACGATAAGCCTTACCTACCTTCTCCTTGAATTCCTCGACTGCCTCGTCCTTGACGATTGAAACTGTGCATCCACCGAAACCGCCACCTGTCATTCTGGAGCCGATAACTCCCGGAATCTTCCAAGCTTCCTCAGCCAGGGTGTCAAGCTCAACACCTGTGACATCATAGTCGTCACGAAGTGAGATGTGTGACTGCTTCATAAGCTCACCGAATCTCTCGAGATTACCTGCCTTTAGAGCTGCTACAGCTTCGATTGTTCTCTGATTCTCATAAACTGCATGCTTAGCCTTGATTCGTCTGTCATCATCCTTGATGGCATCCTTGTGAGCCTCGAACTCTTCCTCTGTAAGATCACCGAGTCCCTTGATATCAACTACCTTCTGAAGCTCAGCGAGTGCCTCTTCACAGGCACTTCTTCTCTCGTTGTAGGCAGAATCTGTAAGCTTATGCTTTTTATTAGTGTTACTGATTATGATCTTGGCACCTTCAAGCTTAATGGGCGCATAATCAAATGAAAGATCTGCAGTATCAAGGAAAATTGCATTCTCCTCTTTGCCCATTGCAACAGCGAACTGATCCATGATTCCACAGTTACAGCCGTTGAAGTTATTCTCGGAATACTGTCCGATAAGCGCAAGATCCTGATTGGTCACATCAAATCCATAGAGGTCGCGAAGGATAAATCCTGTGAGCACCTCAAGGGATGCTGAAGATGAAAGACCGGAGCCGTTAGGAATATTGCCATAAATAATCATGTCAAAGCCCTTGTCGAGCTTGAAGCCTCTCTTCTCAAAAGCCCAGACAACGCCAACAGGATAAGCTGTCCAGCCTGCTGTTCTGGATTTTTCAAGATCATCCAAAGAAACCTCAATAATCCTGCCATTGTCAAAATTCATGGAGAAGAAGCGCATTTTTCTGTCATCTCTCTTAGCAGCTGCGCCATAGGTTCCTATTGTAAGTGCGCAGGGAAAAACATGTCCGCCATTATAATCTGTGTGCTCACCGATAAGGTTAACACGTCCGGGAGCGAAATATGCTTTAACGCTGTCGTTCTTACCGTATTGCTCCTCGAAGCCTCTTAATACTTCATCTTTCATTTTCTGTTCCATTTTTAGCCCTCATCCGTCAGCTTCGCTGACACCTTCTCCCAAAGGGAGAAGGCTTTAGGATTTTCTTCCTTTTCCTTAGTTCTTAGCAACCTGAAGGACTTCTATTATCCTCAGTTCTTAGCAACCTGAAGGACTTTCTATTATCCTCAGTTCTTAGCAACCTGAAGGACTTTCTATTATCCTCAGTTCTTAGCAGCCTGAAGGAGTTTCTATTATCCTCAGTTCTTAGCAGCCTGAAGGAGTTTCTCACGAAGCTGTCCCTCGATCTGAGCGAGCTCTGCTTCTGCATTTCTTCTCTTTTCCTTACCTTCAGTCTGTATTCTCATGACTTCATCAAGAGTTGAGATAAGTGATTCGTTAGTATGCTTAAGTGTCTCCATATCTACGATACCACGCTCTGATTCCTTAGCAGCCTCAACTGTAGCAACCTTGAGCATATCAGCATTTTTCTTAAGAAGAGCATTGGTCATATCGTTAACTTCGCGCTCTGCCTTAGCAGCCTGTGCGGAATGCTCGATACCGATAGCGATAACCATCTGGTTCTTCCAAAGAGGAATTGTGTTAACGATTGTTGACTGAATCTTCTCAGCCATTGCTGTATCAGCACTCTGAACCATACGGATCTGAGGACCTGTCTGCATAGCGATTGTACGTGTAAGCTCAAGATCATAGATCTTCTTCTCAAATCTGTCGCAAAGAGAAGCAAGATCCTTAGCTGCCTGTGCATCCTCAGGAAGTCCTGAAGCCTCAGCCTTCTGCTGAGCTGCAACAAGATCTGTTGCTCTAACCTGCTCAAGCTTCTTCTTACCGGCGATGATGTACATTGAAAGCTCTTTGTAATAGTTAAGGTTGAGCTTGTACATGTTATCCAGTGTAGCAACGTCCTTCATGAGCTGCATCTGATGACGCTCAAGCTCATTGCTGATGGTCTCAACATTACCCTCGATGCTTGTGTATCTTGCCTTGAGGGCGGTAACCTTATTTGTTCCTTTTTTGAAAAAGGCCTTAAGTCCCTTCTCATCCTCTTCGATCTCGAAGCTCTTAAGCTCTGTTACCAGACCTGCGATCATATCGCCGACCTGCCCCATATCCTTTGTGCGGACATTATCAATGGCCTTCTCTGAAAAGTCTGCCATCTTCTTCTGTGTTCCTGCACCATAGTTCATAACAGCCTGTGAATTAGTGATATCTATCTGATCCACGAAAGCGTCTACCTGTTTCATCTCCTCTGCAGAAAGCTGTGCCTCCTGCGGATCAACCGTAGCGGTAGGTGCTGCCTGCGCTGCAGGTGCTTCTGCCTCAGCAACCGGTGCGTCAAAAGACAGCGTCGGTGCTGAATTCTCAAACTCTTTAAACTCGTCTCCCATTTTACTTCCTCCAACTTATAATTTCTTATCAAAATGTTTCAAAAAACAAACATTAACGACTAAAAATGGATGGATCTCCTCCATGGTTAAAATTTAAGTTCAACCTTTCCATCCTGCGCTGCCTGCTCCTGTGACTGCACATCAGGTGCTGCCTGATAAGCTGCGCCATCAAAAGTAAGCGGTGCGCTCTGAGCCATCATACCCTGTGCGGGGGCTGCGCTCCTTGCCGGTACCGGAACAGGCTCCGGAACGGGCTGTGACATGAAGCTGTCAGGAGTAAGCCCATCCTGCGCCATCATTGTCTTCATTACTGATATATCTGAAGAAATATCCCATGCCATATCCTGGAAAAGACTATCAAGAAGATTCTCAAAAGCATCAATAATTACATCGATAGCATCCTCGATCTCTTTCTTGGTCTTAATGATGTTCTCACCAACCTCAGGCTGTCTGTCCAGATCCACATATGCATTCAAAAGCTTTGTGGTAGTGGGCAGATAATAATTCATAAACTTCTTAAGATCATCCGCGCACTCAGGTTCCTTCTCAACCTGCTTGAATATCTTCCTCATGATATTCTCGAGCTGATAAAGCTTTTCACTCATCTCATCACCGGGAATCGCATCATTTATCTTGCGGATAGTCTCGAGATATGCATTGCCCTCATCAATAATGGACTTTGCACCCTGATCTGTGACATTAGCTGTACTCTCAGCCTGAAAACGCTGCTGATTAGCTGCATTCTGAGCCTGTACTAATTCTCTGTCCTGTCTGGACTTCTCAGCTTTGAGATACTGAGCAAAAGCCCTCTCGGAAAGCATTACCGTAGTCTCATTTCTGTCAAATCTGGCTGTCGGAAGAAAATCCTTATCCATCATTTTCTTGATATTTTTAAGAACAACGTCCGAACGCTCACCTGCTGCCATAGCAAGATCACTGACCGCGAAGAACTCAGAATCCCCAAGAATACGTCCATATTTGTTAAAAATCCTTGCCAGCTTCTTCTCTTCAGAACCTCTCTTTATAAGAAGAGCAAATGCTGCTGTAGCAACCGCACAGATTGCAAATGCAGGCCAGTCACCGATAGCTGCAAGTGCTGTCATTCCAAACATTGCGGCGCCGATAATACCGCCAATGACCTTGCCTGTACCGTAGCCTAATCCGATTTTCCTGGTAAAAAACGGTGTCCTTCTAGCTCTGGCTCTGCTGGCATAATTGACTGTTCTGACAGTTGATGCCCTGCCTCTGAAATTCTGTGAAGGATTAGCTTTTGCAGCCTTAACTGCATCCTCGATCGAGACCTTCAGTGAAACACTAAGATTGTCATAATTGCCGGTTTCAACCGCTTTGGTAACTTCTTTTAGTATTTTGTTACCGGCATTGTATAAATTATCGTAATCTCCCATAATAAATCCATCCATTTTGAAAAACTGCTTATAAATCTTTTCCATTTTATAATATTATTTGTCAAAAAACAATCTCAGACCGCGTGATTCAAGGGTTTTAATTGGTTTAGTTTATGGTATTTCGATGACTTAATTTGTGGTATGATTGGTCATGGAATTGTTTTCCAAAAAAAC
>NZ_AUIX01000021.1 GCF_000423925.1 Butyrivibrio sp. VCD2006 | reverse complement strand
TTGTCAACTACCACGCACCTAAAGGTACGTGGCTTGCGACTCCCCTGTAGTTTGTTGCAATAACTCCTACATTTTGTCGGTGTAACTTCCGTGGGGTCGCATCATGGGACGGTCGACACCGCCCCTTACAGACAAGACATGCTTATCTGTAACTGTATCAGGTACTCTATATATTAACCTCACGGATAATATATTCCCATGCCGTACAGTAAACGCTAATGCTTGAGTATATTTTACGTAACACCAAGACTTATGTGTTACAACCTCATATATACTTGCCAATGTACAAAGAGTGCCTTTGGTGAACAGCGCACCTAACGGTTTTCTCGTAAAACTTGCTGTTGAGTACATTATAGCATGTATGTTCTTGGATAACAATTTACAAGGCTCCTCCCACCGCCCAAGGGCAGTGGGTTTCCGCCTACGACAACCGAAAGGAATTTATTTATGAAACGGTCCGTATTCCTTGTGTAACTTGTTCTTTTCTTCTTTTTCTTTTTTTGCCATAATTATTCCCCATTATATTAGCCCCCTCTAAACTCTTAGTATCTTATCTTTTTTGTAAGTGATTGGCTTAGCCTCATACCGTAAAAACAAATCTTTTTATAAGGTATATCACCAGTAAATGCCCCGGATAGAAAGCGTAGAAAAACCATTTTAATCCCTTACCCCTTTTACCGTTATACATAGCCAGCGGTATGAAGCTGAGTCCTGTCGTGCAATAGTACCCCATGGTTCTCGTCAAAGCCAAAAATCCCACACCTACCCCGCTCCTTATGAGATGTTTGGAATCCTTGAAAACATAGAACAGGAATACCGATATCACAGCGAAAAACGTATAGTCTGCCCTAAGTAAGAGTGCAAGAAAAGCGAAAACTATAATCACCAAAACTCCAAGAATAGTTTTAAATACGCTGTACTTACCACTGGTTGCAATCTTCTCCCCTCGAATAAGATCAAACAACCTCAGCGCAATAATGGACAAGAAAAATGTCAGCATAATATTCTGATGTTCAAGTCCTATTACCCCATCAAAAGCCAGATCAAATGGTGCTTTGCTTATAAGCGCGAATATCCCAAGCCTTAGAAGATATCTGTTCTTATCCCTCGTATGACAGTACCCCTCGGCGATACAGAATGCAAACAAAGGCATAGCAAGCCGTCCTACCATTCTTAGCCATAACACTCCGGGAAAAAACACATCTCCTACATGATCAAAGACCATACTGATAATAGCTATTACTTTTAACGTAGTTACGTCAAATATTTGATACTTTTTTGTGGTATTCATTAAGAACTTATCCCCAATAAGAATCCCCATGATCAGAGACTTCCGTGTTAATTAAACGCTTATAACATCTTAACATTAATACAAAACTATGGCACTAAGAATATATGTAAAACGGCATAGTATCTACACGAAAAATCGGAAAGTGTAACGGCACCTGTCAAATATTAGTGACATATAATCATTATAGGTGTAGTATAGATAAGTTGCACTATAAACGAATCTGTTTTGTAAAAAAAGGATTTTAAATTTAGGAGGTATTGAAAAAATGGATTCTAAACGTATGAAATGGACCACGCTTGCGTTCATGGCTTTCTCAACGGTTTGGGGCTTTGGTAACGTATTAAATGGTTTCGTTTACTTCAATGGTATTCAGGTTATTTTCAGCTGGATACTTATGTTCGCACTTTATTTTGTTCCTTACGCGCTCATGGTTGGTGAGCTTGGTTCTGCATTCAAAAATTCAGGTGGTGGTGTAAGCTCCTGGATTCTCAATACAACAGGCAAAAAGGTTGCTTATTATGCAGGCTGGACTTACTGGGCTTGCCACATCACTTATATCGCATCAAAATCATCAGGCGGTCTTAAGGCTCTTAGCTGGGCTGTTTTCAGAAATGGTGAGACATATGACACATTCCCTACACTTGCAGTTCAGCTTGTAACACTTGCGATCCTTCTGTTCTTCTGCTGGGTTGCATCAAAGGGTCTTAATCCTCTTAAGAAGCTTGCAACACTTGCAGGAACAAGTATGTTTGTAATGTCCATTCTTTACATCATCATGATGTTCGCTGCACCTGCAATCAATCCCGGTGCAAGCTTTGTATCAATGGATTTTTCAGCAAAAAGTCTCATCCCCCAGTTTGATGTTAAGTACTTTACATCACTTTCAATCCTTGTATTTGCTGTCGGTGGATGTGAGAAGATTTCTCCTTATGTAAATAAGGTTGAGAATCCCAGTAAGGGCTTCCCTAAGTCCATGATCACTCTGGCAATCATGGTTGTTGTCTGCGCAATGCTCGGAACAATAGCTATGGGCATGATGTTTGATCCCGCTGAGATCAACGCATCAACAGAGAGCTTCAACGCTTACAACTCAAACGGAAGCTACTGGGCTTTCCAGAAGCTTGGCAACTACTATCATGTTGGTAACCTGCTTCTTATCATCTATGCTGTATGCAACATGGTTGGTCAGCTTTCAACACTTGTTATCAGTATTGATGCTCCTCTTCGTATGCTTCTCGACAACGAGGATGCAAGAGAGTTCATTCCTTCCGGTCTTCTTAAAAAGAACGAGTCCGGCGCTTATATCAACGGAATCAAAATGGTTGCTATCCTTTCAGGTTCAATCATCCTGATTCAGTCATTCGTTCCCGGTGCTGCTGCAGTACTTAAGCAGCTCACAAAGCTCAATTCAGTATGTATGCCTCTTCGTTACCTCTGGGTATTCTTCGCATACATTGCACTTAGAAAGTCAGCTGATAAGTTCCCAGCTGAGTATCGCTTTGTTAAGAACCAGGGAGTTGCACTTTTCTTTGGTGGATGGTGCTTCCTTGTAACAGCAGCAAGCTGCATACTTGGTATGTATGACACTGATCCTTTCACCTTTGCACTTAACGTAATCACTCCTCTTGTGCTCACAGCACTCGGAGTAATTCTTCCTATCATTGCAAAGAATGAGAAGTCAAAAGCAGCTTAATTCAAATTAAAGCACATCAGAAAATCGCCACGGATAAAATCAATCCGTGGCGATTTTTTATACATCAATATTTCATTCACCCAATAGTTACCATACAGATAAGTCTCACAATCATAGCCACAATCCACGCAACAGCGCATTGCCATAATACCACGCAGATCGCATACTTGCGGCCAAGCTCACGTCTTATGGAAGCGATTGCTGCCACGCAAGGTGAATAAAGAAGTGAAAATACAAGCAGTGTTGCTGCTGCGGTAGCAGTAAGAGCTGTCTCTACTCCTCCGTCAAAGAGGACTCCCATTGTGGAGACAACGCTCTCTTTAGCGATAAATCCTGTAATAAGTGAAGTTACAACTCTCCAGTCTCCAAGTCCTAAAGGTTTAAATATCGGAACAAGGAGTCCGGCGATAACTGCCATTATGCTTGTGCTTGAATCACTAACAATATTGAAGTGAAGATCAAAGCTCTGCAAAAACCATACAACAAGTGTTGCAAGGAAAATTATCGTGAAGGCTCTTGTCAAAAAGTCCTTAGCCTTTTCCCAAAGGAGCTGAAATACACTCCTTGCTCCCGGCATACGATAGTTTGGAAGCTCCATTACAAAGGGAACAGCTTCACCCTTAAACAATGTATGCTTATAAATCAGAGCGATAATTATTCCAACAAGTATTCCAAGAAGATACAGTCCTATCGTAATGATTCCGCCCTGCTTAGGGAAAAATGCATTTACAAAGAACGCATAAATCGGAAGCTTTGCCGTACAACTCATAAAAGGTGTAAGAAGAATTGTCATTCTTCTATCTCGCCTTGAAGGAAGCGTTCTCGTGGACATTACTGCGGGAACCGTACATCCAAAGCCTATCAGCATCGGCACTATACTTCGGCCGGAAAGTCCAATCCTTCTGAGTATCTTGTCCATGAAGAATGCGACTCTTGCTATATATCCACTGTCCTCCATAAGGGACAGGAAGAAAAACAAGGTAACAACAATCGGCAAGAAGCTCAGCACGCTTCCTACACCCTCGAAGATTCCCTGAAGCACCAGTTCCTGAACCACTTCATTAACTCCGGATGAAACCATCCAGCTCTCCGTAGCTGATTTAAAAGCATCTATTACTATCTCAATAATGCCCTGTAAAAATGGTCCGACTGCGATGAATGTCAGATAAAATACCAGTCCCATGATGAGAATGAAGCATGGAATTGCTGTCCATTTTCCGGTCAGAATCTCATCAATCTTCTCTGATCGAATGCGCTCCTTACTCTCACCGGGCTTAACAACTGTCTGCTCACAGACACGCTCAATAAAGTCGTAGCGCATATCCGCAATAGCGGCTGCTCTGTCCATGCCACTATCTTTTTCCATCTGAACAATAGTATGCTCGATCATTTCAAGTTCGTTGTCATCAAGACCAAGCTTATTAAATACAAGTTTGTCTCCCTCTATTGCCTTTGTTGTGGCAAATCTTATCGGAAGTCCTGCTTTCTCAGCATGATCCTCTATGATATTTTGAACCGTATGAATCGCTCTGTGAATTGCTCCGCCGTGATCACTCTTTTGGCAAAAATCCTGCTCAACAGGTTTTTCCTGATAAGCTGCAATATGCACTGCGTGTCTTACAAGCTCTGCAACACCCTCGTTTTTTGCGGCAGATATCGGTACGACAGGCACTCCCAAGAGTTCCTCCATCTTATTGATATCGATGGAGCCGTTATTGCCCTTAACCTCATCCATCATGTTGAGCGCAACTACCATGGGAATTCCCATCTCGAGAAGCTGCATCGTGAGGTAAAGATTTCTCTCGATATTCGTCGCATCAACGATATTGATTATTGCTTTGGGATGCTCGGATAAAACAAAATTTCTTGATACGATCTCCTCACTACTGTAGGGAGACATTGAATAAATTCCGGGAAGATCGGTAACCAGTGTGTCAGGAAATTCCTTAATAGGTCCGTCCTTCCTGTCTACGGTTACGCCGGGGAAATTGCCCACGTGCTGGTTTGAACCTGTAAGCTGATTGAAAAGTGTTGTCTTTCCGCAGTTCTGATTACCTACGAGCGCAAAGGTTAAAAGGGTTCCCTCGGGAAGCTTTTCTCCCTCACCCTCTTTATGGAAAATACCATCCTCGCCGAGTCCGGGATGGAAAGAATTCTCTATCTTAGTGATTCTGTCGTGTTTGTTTGTACGCTCAGGTATCGTCTCAATCTCTATCTTCTCCGCATCCGCAAGACGAAGAGTGAGCTGATAACCATGTACCTGAAGCTCCATTGGGTCACCCATCGGTGCAAATTTTATAACGGTAACCTCCGCTCCGGGAATAACTCCCATATCTAAAAAGTGCTGGCGAAGTGCACCGCTTCCGCCAACGGTTTTGATAACAGCCGACTGCCCTATCGGCAATGATCTTAAATTCATGAAATCTCCTTAGAGCCCTTATTAATTATATTTCTTATATTTAGATTATCGTCCATCAGAACGATATTGGCAAATTTTCCTACCGAAATACTTCCGTAATCCTTATCGATTCCGATGGATTTTGCGGGATTAATTGTAGCAGCTCTCAGCGCAACTTCAAGTGGAATATCCATTTCAAGCACGGCTGTTTTCATACAGTCAAAAAGATTTGTCACAGAGCCGGCAATAGTTTTACCATCATCGGAAAGCACAGCCTTTTTACCGGAGACAGTAACTGACTGTCCTCCCAGCTGATAAGTGCCATCCTCAAGTCCGGTGGCTTCCATGCTGTCCGATATAAGGATCACCTTATCCTCTGAAAACATGTCGAAGGTCTGCCTTACCATAGCAGGGTGAACATGGATGCCGTCAGCTATGATTTCAACCTCCGCGTCAGCCTCCCTTGCCGCAGGAATGGGCCCGGGAGTTCTGTGATTAATTCCAGGCATTGCATTGAAAAGATGCGTCATATGCTTTGCGCCAAGTAAAAATGCCTTTTTAGCAGTATCGTAATCACAGGCAGTGTGCGCGATAGATATCACTGCTTCCTTTGAAAAACGCTCTATAAACTCCATCGCTCCATCCATCTCAGGTGCCATATCAACGAGCTTAATTAGTCCTCCGCTTCGTGACTGGAGCCTTAAAAACATTTCCCGGTCAGGCTTCATTATATACTCGGGATTCTGTGCTCCTGCCTTTTCAGGATTGATGAAGGGTCCCTCCATATTGATGCCCACTAAAGAAGCGACTGAATTTTTATCAGAAGGCGCTGACACTTCTTCAAAATTCTCATAAGCAGCAGCAAATGCCCTCGCAGCATCAATGACATTATCAAGAATCTCTTCGTTATAACTCATGGTCGCAGGACAGATTGCCAGGACTCCGTTTGCCGCCTCATACTTTGCTATCTCTAAAAGAGCATCCGCATCGGCATCACAAAAGTCGTGCCCCACTGCACCATGAAAATGAATATCAACAAGCCCCGGAACCGCAAAAAGCCCCGATGCATCAAGGATATCTTCTCCTTCACTATTTGCATCAGGGTTCTCTTTAGCATCGGCGATACGCGTAATACGACCTCCGGTTATATATATTGTTTTTTCTTCGAAGCTGAAATTATCGGTGAAAACTTTAGCATTCTTTATGATCATAAGCCCTCATTCAATATTATTTTTCGAAGTATGCACAGGCAATGGCACCGGGTCCCGCATAGGTACCGATGGTAGCTCCGACATTTGCTATCGGAATGTCAGCGACATCGCCCTCATAAATGTGTTTACTGTCCTCCCTATATTTTATCAAAAGTGCATCGGAAAGTCCTGTATAACCTAACATATATGGCTTACTAAAATCGATTCCGCCGTGCTTATCGATATATTGGATCAGCATATTGTTTCCGTTCTTGGATCCTCTTGCCTTTCCGATAACCGCAACCGCACCATCCTCAATCGTAATAACAGGCTTGATTGAAAGAACTCCTCCTGCAAAAGCTGCGGCGGAAGAAATTCTTCCACCTAGCTTTAGATATTCCAGAGTGTCGAAGACAGCAACAACTCTCGCTTTCTTTTTCTCCTCTTCAATTATGTCTACGATTTCCTTGGCGCTCTTGCCTTCATCTCTGAGCCTTACAGCGCGTAAGACAATTATGGCTTCCGATATGCAAAACTGCAGGGTATCGATGACGTGCACCTTACCGTCAAAATCATCAGCGGCAATACATGCGCTCTGGTAACAGCCGGACACCTTACTTGAAAGCGTGAAGCATATAACCTCATCACCTGCTTCTACAGCCTTCCCAAATTCCTCTCCATACTCAAAGGGCGGAATCTGACTGGTCTTGGGAAGCTCATCAGACTCAACAAGCCTCTCGTAGAACTTATTGTAGGGCATGGTCACCCCATCAAGAAATTCTTCTTCACCGAATCTTACCTTCAAAGGAAGAACTGTGATTCCAAGCTCATCGGCCTGCTTCTGTGATATATCGGTTGCTGAATCTGTGATTATTCTTAGGCTCATGTGATTTTTCTACCCCTCATCCGGCGCTACGCGCCACCTTCTCCCAAAGGGAGAAGGCTTTTTTGTGTATACCTTCCTCCAGAGGGAGAAGGCTTTTTGTGTATGCCTTCCTCCAGAGGGAGAAGGCTTTTTGTGTATACCTTCCTCCAGAGGGAGAAGGCTTTTTGTGTATGCCTTCCTCCAGAGCAGGAAGGCTTATTTCTATACGATGCTCGCACAAAAATTATGACATCTTTGAAACGTGCTCGAACTCTCTTACCATATCCTCATCAGGCTCAGCTGTTGCAAGACTTACAACAACGATCATGATGATTGCTACTAAAAATGCAGGAGCAAGCTCGTAGAGATTCCAGAAGCCTCCGATAGGTCTTACAAGGTATTTCCAGATAAATACCATGGCACCGCCGGATACCATACCTGCGATTGTTCCGAACTTGTTTGCTCTTTTCCAGTAGAGAGACATAATCATTGCAGGTCCGAATACTGCACCAAATCCTGCCCATGCAAAGGATACGATTCCGAATACTGAGCTGTTGGGATTCCATGCGATGATAACACCGAAAACTGCAACTGCGATAAGTGTTGCTCTTGCAGTCAGCATAGCTGCTGTCTCTGTAAGGTTGATTCCAAGAGTCTCCTGAATAACATTCTCGGAAACCGCGGATGAAGCAGCGATGAGCTGTGAATCTGCAGTAGACATTGTTGAAGCAAGAATACCTGCGATGATCATACCTGCGATAAGTGCAAAGATGAAATTGTGCTCACTTATCTGCTGCGCAAGAACTACGATAAGAGTCTCTGCTTTTGATGCACTTGTGGGATCTTCAATAAGTGATTCCAAAGCTCCACTCTGTGTCATTGCACGTCCGACAATACCAAGGATAACCGCAATACCAAGTGAGAATACAACCCATACGGAAGCAATTCTTCTTGAAAGCTTAAGCTCTGATGACTTGCGAACAGCCATGAATCTCAAAAGGATATGAGGCATTCCGAAGTATCCAAGTCCCCAGCAGAAGGTTGTAACCTTACTGAAAAAGCCATAAGAATCAGCACTGCCTGTAGCATTATTGTATGTGGCATTGATATCCAAAAAGCCCTGCATGTTCTGAAGATTATTGCTTACTGCAGATAATCCTCCGGCTGAGATAATTCCATAACCAACTACAAAGAACAGAGCTGCAGTCATAACTATAGACTGAATAAAGTCGGTTTTTGATGCTGCAAGAAATCCGCCGGTTGTTGTATATCCGACGATGATTACAGCTGAAACGATCATAGCAAGCTGATAGTTTACACCAAACAAAGATGAGAAAAGCTTACCGCATGCTGAAAATCCTGAAGCTGTATAAGGAACGAAAAAGATCAGAATGAAAGCAGCTCCGATACACAGCAGTATATTACTGTCATCCTTGAAGCGCTTTTTGAAATAATCCGGAATTGTGATAGCATCCAGTGACTCTGTATAGTTACGAAGTCTCTTTGCTGTGAAAAGCCAGTTAAGATATGTACCAACTATAAGTCCTGCTGCCGTCCAGCCCGCATCAGCGATACCGGAGAAATAAGCAACACCGGGCACACCCATAAGCAGATATGAGCTCATATCCGAAGCCTCGGCACTCATGGCCGTTACAAACGGTCCGAGCTTTCTGCCGCCAAGATAGAAATCCTTGACGTCATTAGTATCCCTTGAACTTACAAATCCAACCAGAAGCATTCCGGACAGATAGACCAGAATAGAAATGATAATACCAATTTGTGAGAGTGTCATTTTCTTATCCCCTTTAACTTTTTTCATAATGATAACGCTTTATCATTTTAGCACATTAAAGGGGTAAAGAAAACAACTTTCTAAATCAATCACTCATTTTTATGAATTCGAAACTAAGCATAGTAATATCATCGAACTGCTCAGCTTCACCTTTAAACTTTGTAAGGCTCTCCGACATGGCTGAGAGGGTTTCGTCAACAGACATCGAAGTAGTGGTATTTAAGTTTTCTATCATCCTCTCAGTGCCGTACTGTTCGATTTTTTCATTCAGAGCCTCTGCCACACCGTCAGTGTATACAAAGAGTCTGTCACCCGGCTGCAGCTGTATCTCATATTCCTTAGGCTTTGTCATCGGCATTGCCGCAAGGGCCAGAGTATGCTTATCCATTATAAGTTCATACTCTCCGCCCTTATGGCATATAGCAGGATACTCATGGCCTGCATTTGCACAGCGCATGACACCTGTTCTCAGATCAACTATTCCTATCCATGCCGTGACAAACATCTCTGCTTCGTTGCCCTCGCAGAGCTCTGTGTTTGCCTTTATGAAAATCTCCTCGGGAGATCCGCCCATTTCAGCAAAGCTTCTTATGGCAGTTTTACTGCGCATCATAAACAGCGCTGCCGGTATTCCTTTTCCGGATACATCAGCAATTACGAGAGCGATCTTATCCCTGTCAATAAAGAAGAAATCGTAGAAATCGCCACCTACTACCTTTGCTGCCTTCATGGATGCAAAGAGCTTAAACTCATCCCGGTCAGGGAATTCAAAGTTTCCGGGAAGAGCTGATTCCTGGATTGTTCTTGCGAGAATCAGCTCCTGCTCTATTCTCTTCTCCGCAGCTGCAATATACCCTTTTAGTGTAACTACGGTCTGATTGATATCATCTGAAAGTGACGCAAATTCAGATGAATTCCTGACAGTTACCACCTCGTTCAGATTACCGTTTGTAATCTTGGAAAGTGACTGGTTGATCAGCCTGATATTATTAACAACGATCTGGTTTACAAGATATGCGATCAAAACATAAATAACCGTGAAAAGAAGTATGTCAGCCAGCGCTATCTCATAAGCCTCAGCATCTCTGTACCAGTAAACCTCGCTTTTCTTCATGGCACATACAAGAATTGTCTTCTCATTTACCTCATTAACATAAATCAGTGATTTCTCACCCCACAGCAGGCCTTCAAAAAACTTTTCCCTGTTTTCGCTAAAACGCTCATATTCATCCGCAGGTAACTCTTTTCCCTCACTCTGACCTCTTATTACGACATGGTCAGGTCCGATAATTTCATAATTAACATTGTGATCAGCTTCAAGGTTAAACCTGTCCAGCAAAAAGTTTTTCCTGATAGTCTCAACATTCTCTGAGATAGTATTCGTGCTATCCTGATATGCGGATTGTGTCTGAAGAATATATGTGAATATAAAATTCCCAAGTATTACTATCGATATTACCGCAAACAGATATCTCTGGAATTTCTGGGAAATCGGAGTCCGCTCATCCTCAGTTTTTTCAAAGGGATTTATCCACTCATCCGTAAACACCTGAAGCAAAATGGATGATACGGAAAGTCCAAGGCCGGTAAATATAATCATCGGAACGCAGCAGGTGCTTACTACCGTGAATGCCATTCTCATGTCCTGATGATGTGTTATAAACACAACATACATATGGAAAACTTCCATCACCGCGCCCATGAAGAAAGCATACAGAGGCGCCGGTTTTTTCCCGTTAAATACCTTAACCCTCATGACAAGAGCCACAAAGCCGGCAAGACATGTTGAAACGCTACAGGCTATTCGTGTGTAGGAACCGATCCCGAAATATGTGCCTACAATGTATCTCTCAATACCTCCTATAAGTCCGGCAATCACACCGGCAGAGGGCGAAAAGAACAAACCTGCGGCAAGCGGGCCTATATCTCTTACGTTTATTACCATATTCTCAAAGGCAACTCCGAAATGAGTGGATAAAACCGAGCTTATTCCGAATACAATTCCTATAACGAGCTTATGGAATATCGCAAGTTCCTTTTCCTTGGTCCAATACCAGACTGCTACGGTAAGTAAAATATAAAGCAGTGTGATCCCGGACATTTTAATGATCATTGTAAGCATAGACTACCTCTGAAAAAACATTTTCATAACTCTTTATTCTGTGATGGTAATTCTTCCTTCTCCAAATGGATCTGCGTATTCCTCTCCAACAGATCCGCCAAGAGTATCAACTATATAATCAATAAGAACCTGATTATCCAGTTTAATCCTATCCTGCACTACCTTTGCTCCGTCAAATGCAGTGAATCCATCACCATTTTGCTGCATTAAGTATTCATTTCCGGCAACTGTATAGGTCTTTTTAGGATCAATATCCTTTCCGTCCACCTTGACATTCTTAACTCTTCGCGTACCCTTAATTCCGGTACACATAGAGTTTTCATCTTCTGAGCAGGGACTCTTTACGGAAGCATCGATCTCATAGGTAAGTCCTGAAACCTGAAGGAATCCGCCTGATTCATCAGGTACAGATCTTGCTCCCCACTCAAGGGCATCAAGTATCTGCTGTCCTGATAGCTCAAGCACACTTACCATATTTCCATAAGGATGAACATTGATTATGTCTTCATAAGTAATATTGCCCTTCTCAATAACAGCACGAATGCCACCGCCATTTACAAAGGCAATGTCAGCTCCTGTCTGATCCCTACATGCGTCCGCGCAAAGATCACCAAGATTGGTCTCAGATCTGCGAACCATGCGGATAGGATTTCCCGAATCATCCTTTTCCTTAGGATCAAATATCGTCAGCTCTATACTTGTCTTAGCCACAACCTTTTTAAGTGTGTTTTCAAGCTCATCTTCCTTTTTTGCAACCTTGTCAGCCATATCGTTTTCAATGTTAAGAAGCTTTGGTGCAGATTCACTGTTAGGCCAGCTCCACACATCAGTCTCCACTATTTCCTTATCAGCTGAAATATGACTATAGCCGATACAGTTGAGCTTTGTTCCGACTGCTGCCCTTGTTACCTCATCACCGTCTTTATTCTTCATGACAACCTGGTCGGTATCATGGCTGTGCCCATCAAGAAAAACATCAATACCGTTTGTATTTTCAATTACATCGGCATATGTCCAGGGCTCACAGATATCTTGATTTCCAAGATGTCCCATAACATAAACGAAGTCTGCTCCTTCTTTTCTTGCGGCATCAACAGCTTCCTGGACAGCTTTGTAAACGCCTTCGCCTGTCTTATCCCCCATGAAGCCATAAATATAATTTCCTTTATTATCCTGGAAATAAGCAGGAGTCGAAGTGGTAATGGTTTCGGGAGTTGTAACGCCAACAAAGGCAATCTTCATTCCGGCTGCCTCTATAATTGTGTAGGGATCAAAAATAAGCTCTCCATCTTTATTAAAATTGCAGCTTATGTATTTAAACTTTGCCTTTTTATTTGCAAGATTCAGAAATGTATCCATTCCATAATCAAACTCATGATTGCCGGGAATTGCCACATCGTACTGAAGATCATTCATAAGGTCTACGATGGCCTCACCATCTGTAATGGTCCCCATGGCTTCACCCTGAATTGAATCACCGTCATCAACAAGGATAGTTTCATATCCCTGCTCCTCAAGGTTCTTTCTGATCTCATATAATCCGGTATATCCAAATCCCTTGGAAACACCGCAGTGCACATCACTTGTAAAAAGGATATACACGTCACCGTTTTTCTCTGTGCCTTGTTCCTTCTTATCATTTGCTCCGGCAGCCTTTACCGTGCAGGGATAAATTACAAGAATCAACATCAGCACAGTCAGAAAAACTGAAATTATCCGCCTCATACTTATTCTCTCCATACTCATTCTCTCCTTCATAAAAATTAATATGTTAATCCTGCACCTCTTTTATACAGGTACTCAGTACCATAACTTAATGTCCCATCCTGCTGCTCTTCTACAACCGGAACATTTACAGGGAGTTTTCCTTTAGGTGAATTTGCACCGCAAATTGTTTCTATGGCCGCAATTATGTTTGCGTTTATTGCCTGCATTCCACCGTTGTCGGATTTATCGGTGGGATCAACTCCCAGTCCCGATCCCATATACGCAAGAACGATTGCATCAGCATCGTCATAAATGGCTGCATCGTAGGGAAGATTTTCGCTAAGCAAAACGAATTTCCCTCCTCCCTTATGCACATCATCAAGTGCATTGTGAAGAGCTATAAACTGCTCACTCTCCTTGTCCAGCGCACCATTTCCTCCTGCATATGAAAAAGCTATTACCGCATCAGCTTTTTCTATATCCGACTTCATCTCATCGGTATAATTTAGTTTCTCATCAGCGGAAGAGTCATAGTAGTAATACACCCTGGATACTGCATCCTCAGAGATATATCCCTGTTTTTTCATGTTGTCTATTGCATAGCCTATATTTGTCAGATCCGCCGGCTGTCTTCCGAAAAATACAATACTCTTCATTTCTTTTGAAAGCGGAAGAAGATTATCATCGTTTTTCAGAAGCGTAATAGCCTCCTTAGCCATATTCATTTCTTCATCATGATGAGCCTTTGAGCCCACAATTTCCTTACTATTCTCTATTCTTGTCTCGATGTCTTCCTCCTCAGGAGCTTTGTTTTCAGGATCAAAGATTCCATATTTTGCTTTGAGCATCAGTATGCGTTTTACGCTCTCATTTATTCTCTCTTCACTTATTTCTCCGGACTCTACCTTATTCGAGAGTCCTTCTATGTATTCGTCATAGAATGTAGCCACCTCAGAGTTATTAAGGTCCTTTGGAAGAAGCAAAATATCAGCACCGGCATTGATAACCTCTGTTGCAATATTTACATGGTATTCCGAAGAATCCTCCTTGCCGGGTACGAGTCCTGCAGTTCTTATGGCATCCATTTCAAGTGCATCTGTTACAACGACGCCATTAAAGCCAAGATCACCTCGAAGGATATCTGTGATGATCTTCTTCGACATAGTAGCCGGATAGAATCCCTTTGTTACTCCATCACCATATGTAACTTCCTCATCTATTAGCGGGAAGGTTATATGCGCTGTCATTATCATATCCGCGCCATGACCAATAGCTTCTTTGAAGGGAACAAGCTCCGTCTTTTTTATCTCATCATAGGTTTTCTCAACAGATGGTGTTCCTATGTGACTATCAACACTTGTATCGCCGTGTCCCGGGAAGTGCTTAAATGTAGCAATAATATTGTTCTTTTCAAGTCCTCTTGCGTATGCTATGCCAAGTTTTCCGACCTTTGCGGGATCATCAGAAAAGGATCTGGTTCCGATAACCGGGTTTGAAGGGTTATTGTTTACATCAACATCAGGTGCATAGTTGGCGTTAAAGCCTACAGCCGCGAGCTCTTCCCCAAGAATTTCTCCTGTCTTTTTCGCATTATTCTCAGCATCAGGAGTTGCTCCTATGGCCATATTTCCTGTCATACGTGTTCCTGCAGTAAGACGTATAACTATTCCGCCCTCCTCATCCACCGGTAACAAATAGGGGATATTTGTCGACACTTCCGAATTTTCGCTGTTATTCTTCTGAAGGTCATTTATAAGCTGTGTGATCTGATCATTTCCTGTTATATTTGAGCCAAAAAGAATAATGCCACCATACTGATGCTTTTTAAGTACTTCCTTAAGTACGGGAAAAGCTTCAAGATCTGTTACATTTTCCTCATTCCAGGTTCTTATGGCAGGTATTATCATCTGGGATATTTTCTCATCCAGTGTCATATTCTCGATTGTTTCATCTACCTGTACCTCAGGAATATAGCCCCCTGCATATGCCGGCATTAAAAATGTACCGGCTGCCAGTATAGCTACCACACCAGTAGAAATAATTCTTTTACAAAAGCCCTTCATTAGCCTAGCCTCCATCCTTTTTTATTATCTTCTGTCCTTATCTATTCTCTCCAGTATTATCACCGCTACCAGAATATAAAAAAGTGTCCATCCTATGATCCATCCCCAGCACGTGTAAACTACATTCACATCAAATGCATAATTGGGATTCTGATTCTGCTCTGCGCATTTCAAAAGAATTTCCTCTCGTTTATTCTTTTTTTCTATTTCAACGAGAGCATCCTGAAGCGGTTTCTCACCACCTACCTCATAGTTCTTCATCTTTACTGCATTATTCCAAAGACTGACCATGGGAAGCGAGTTATAATCGCCCTGCGCACACAGGGCTGTGAGCCCCCATTTTGTTGCGGTAAGTTTTGTAAACGGCATAGCCTGCTCAGGGAGATTGAAAAATGCCCCGGAAAACAGAAGCTGCACTATGAGCATGAACGGCATGATTGTCATAGCTGCCGTCGTTGTCTTTGCAAAGGATGAAATCAAAAGTGCCAGCATATCAGCACAATATGTTATAAGGAACAATGATATCCCAATATCAACTAGCGGAAATGAGGTGACAAGACTCTTATCCGGCATCTTTACCCCCATCCTCGTGCTGACAAGAATCATTATCACTACCTGTAGAAGACAAAGAACTGCCTGATATATCATGTGCGCCAGGATATAAGAGCTTATGTGAAGCCCGGACCTGTGCTCTCTTTTTACTATTGCCCTCTCTCGACAGATAGACTGAATTGAATTAAAAAATCCGTTCCATATGCAAACGCACGACAACGCGAAGGTTCCCATTAAGGTTCCTTCCATAGTCTTGAAGATGTTGCCACCCACCGCAAAGGCCACAAGCCCCGCGATAACTGCTGACATAGGAAGCACCTTCCAGTCGTTTTGAAAAAGAAACATTCGAAACAGCTTCCCCAGATAAATAATCGTTTGCGATACCCTGCCTCTTCGTCTTACAATCTTTCTTCTTCCATTCACCATTGATCACCCCACCATTTTTCCTATTCTGTCCGCATATTTAGAGACAAATTCGTCGGCTCTTCCCTCACCGCCTTCATCCTTTTGATTGATTGAAAGAAGGATCTCTTCCATGGATGTTTTTCCAAAGAATTCATAGGCGTCCTTCACAGGGCCATACCAGGCAAGACGTCCTGTTTTATTTGCATCCTTCGCAAGAACAATAACATCGTCAAATAGATCTATTACTCTGTCAGGTGTGTGTGTTATGACAACAACAATTTTTCCTTCATCCGCAATTGAACGAAGCTTTTCAAAAAGGTTCCTTGCTACCACGCCATCGAGTCCGGAATCAGGCTCATCAAGTATGAAAAGTGTGGGATCAGATATAAATTCCATAGCAATAGACAATCTCTTCCTCTGCCCACCGGAGAGCTTCTCTACAAGACTGTCCTTTACAGCCGTAAGTCCGAACTGCTCAAGAACCGCATTTATTCTTTTATTTCTTTCACCAAGGGAAACACTTGAAGGAAGACGCAGCGTTGCCGCATCGTAAAGAGTAAGCCATACGGTATCATTCCCCCTCATAAGATCCTGCTGTGGCACAAAACCTATGTCATACATCATTTCCGCGTAGTCGAGATACACATCATTATTGCCAAGCAGAATATGTGCATCAGCAGGTTCATATCCGGTTATAGCGTTGAGATATGTCGTCTTACCGGCACCGGAACCGCCAAGAAGAAGCACCATATGCCCTTTGGGGATACACATATGAATGTCCTTTAACAGGACCTTTTTGCGGAAAAAATCTATAGCTGTACGCTCTTTGATGTTTACCGTAAGGCCTTCCTGAATACTCTCTATATCCGTGCCAAACACCTTAGCTGCAGCTATCTCAGACACATCCGCTGCCCTCTTTGTGGGTTTATAGTCAGAGTTAAAGCCCCAGTATAATACTGCTATCGCCTCAAATAAAACCAAAACAGGTACCCATTTTCTTGATTTTCCAAACAGCTTGACAAGACCTGTATAAATTCTGGTCAAATACACAAGCTCGGTGATATTCATAGCAAAAGCCAAAATACCAAATACACTTACAGCTATAGACAATATGTAATTATTAAAATTATGTGGAATAGCTGTAAAAATACTATGAAGGTATAAAAAAGCACGAATCCCAACGTAAACTTTCCCTTCTTCTTCCCTATCAGCACAAAGTGCCAGATGGTATTCCTTTGTAAGCGGAATCCATGCCCATCGTTTACTAATACCGCATTTTTCAAACAGTTTCATATACCCCAAAGAAGTCAGGATATACAAAATAACATCAATAATGTGGCCTATATTTAAATTCATTGTGCTTGCCATATAATCCTCCTAAAACGCAAAAAAGACCAGAGACGTCAAATCTCTTTGACGCCCAAAGCCTTTTTCAATACCGTTTTCCCATCTCCCCAATTTATATGTCTATTATAATAATTTAGGGGATGAAAAATCGAGCCATTGTATTCGTTTTTTAGAAAACTTTAATCTTTTTATATATCAGCTTGCAAGGTCTCTTCTGTTGTAATTCCAAAATGCGAACAAAACTCCAAGAGCAAGCACTATTACTGCCACCACAAGTGCTTTTGCAGGCGTATCAGCTCCTGTGAAAATCTCAGCGGCATTGCAGTAGGAATAAGGCCCCCAAAAAAGGCTGTCCTTAAGATCAGGCACTACTCTGCCCATGACATCATAGCTGTATAGGAGAAGTGCAATTCCAAGTCCAAGACCTATTCTGTTTTTGCCGGCAAGAGAGGATAGACCGAAGCATATACCTGCAATCTCCGCGTTCATAAGGAGCTGACTCCCCATAAAGGTGAAGAACTGATCCATTGGCATATCTTCACCAAGAATCTTAAATCCAACGATATAAAATACAGTACAGACTGCTGTGAAAACAACCAGCATGATTGCAACACATATTCCCTTTGCAGCAATGATCTTAGACCTTGAAAGCGGCAGGGAAAAGGTGAATTCTCCTGTATGCCCATCCTCTTCCTTTGAAATGATGCTTATGGCTGTAATTGCGGCAAACATTCCACTTCCAAGGCCATGTACAGCACCAATCTCAGTTGCGAAGTATCCTTTTAATGAAGCGATACTTAAGGTGCTCATTCCAAAGGCATCAGAAAAAGCTCCCATGTTGGAGAAGGCATCTGCCATCTCCTTCATATCACCCTGCATAGACTCATACAAAAGGATACATATAAGCCCCAGAATTCCCACTGAAATGCTCCATATAAGCAGATTCTTTATATTTTGAATTAATTCTCTTTTCAAAACTGTTCTCATAATTATTCCTCCTCATCCTCGTAAAAACTCAAAAATGTTTCATCATCAATATGCGGTGTTTCAAGCATCATCAGCCTGCCTTCTCGCATTATTGCGGCATGTCTGCAATACTTATCAACCTCAGAGAGAACATGTGTAGAAAGAAGGCAGGTAGCATCATTATCCACATATTCATTTATCAGTCCAAAGAACTTTTTCTGGATAAGAGGATCAAGACCGCTTGTGGGCTCATCAAATATAAAAAGCTTTGGCTTATGCTGCATTGCACAGGCGATACTTACCTTTTTTCTGTTTCCAAGAGAAAGCTGCTTTATTCTCTTTTTGATATCGACCTTTAGTATCTCGCAAATTTTCCCAGCCTCTTCTGTGCAGTCAAGACCGCGGACATCTGCTGCATATTTTATTACGTCAGAGACCTTCATGTTATCGTAGAACCATGCCTCAGAGGGCATGTAACCCACATCCCTCAGGATCTTTTCATGGTCCTTTATGCTGTCCATACCGAGAATCTTTATACTGCCTGAATTTATCTTAAGGAATCCAAGCATTGAACGGATGGTGGTAGATTTGCCCGCTCCGTTTGGTCCAAGAAATCCAAAAATATCTCCCTCCTCAACGCTAAAAGAAACATCAATTACTCCCCTGCTCTTTCCGTAGCTCTTTGTAAGATTATTTATCTCAATTACTTTTTTACTCATAACGCGCCTCCTTTATTCTTGTATCTTATACATATCAAAAATAAAAAACGGGAACAATACATGTTCCCGTAAGGTGCACTATTTTGCCTTTATCATTCACTTTTTTTGGTGATTTGTCTGGAATAATCTCAGCTCTTCGTTAAGCTTTTTATCATCTATTCTTCGCTTGGATCTGTAGATCAGGAACACGCAGAAGTAGGTAAGCAAAATGTAAGCGGCGAATACCAAAGTAACTACAATTCTCTTATCAAACCAGTTCCCAAACCATGACACAATACAATAAAGTGCTGTACAGATGACCATTCCAAATATTTCCCTGACTCCCAGGCTGTCAGCCTCATCGAAGTTCCACAGAAGATAAACCTGAATGTATCCGATAAAGTAACAGGTAAAAATCAGCACCGTCATGTGAAGAATACTGGCATCAAAAATGCCGTTCAGCATCCTGTAGCAGCAATAGAAAAACAAAAAAGCAAAGAAATAAAGACATGCCTTGAACTCAATGCCGATTTCCTGTGTCAGATATCGTTCCCACAGCGTAAGCTTCTTGTCATCCTTCATTTTATCTCTCCCCTTTCAAAAGTCTTCTAAAGTCAGAGGCATATCTTCTTGATATGATAATGTGCTCTCCGCCTTCCATAGTCGCATCAATCCTGTTTGATGAAAGGCTCCTTAGCGCCTTCACCCGATTTACATTTATGACCATGGATTTACTGCATCTAAAGAAGCTCCCATCATCCATATCCATCATGAAAGAATTAAGTGTGCCCTCAATCCTCATGACTTTATCTCCGGTATAAGCAAAAAGCTTATCATCCACCGACTCTAAATAAAGGAGATCTGCTATGTCAGCGCATACACTTCCGCTCTCAGTTTTCCCCCAAAGTTTGTTCTCCGGATTCTCAAGAATTCCTATTATTCTGTTTATCATGGGTGTGCGCTCTATATATCTGACTACTACGCTTTCCTCCCCATCAGTAATCTTCTGAATGTCAATTTTCATATTTTTATTCCGTTTTTCGTCTCAAAGCTCTTAAACAGGTCCATACCCCGATTCGCATTACATATTCATAATACCCTACTTAATATATATGTGTTTCATATTTTTTTAATTAAATATCTCAAATAATTAATATTATTTGCATTATTGCCTAGTTATAATGATTATTAGGAATATCCTGTTCTTCTGATATGAGGGAATGAATATAATGAAAAGATTTTTTCGTATGCTAATTTCAGTAACAATGATTGCATGTTTATCACTGAACATGCTTGCATGTGGTTCTGAAAATTCAGCACCTGTCGCAGATTCAGAAGCTGCTGATCATCAGCTTCTGGATTTCCTTTCCATCTCAGAGGGAAATGTTCCGATGAGCAGCACTCCTGCTACTGATAGCGATAACACAAAATATAATGAAAAAGTGTTACCTGATGCAGGCGTGACCTTAAATCTTCCGGAGGAGTTTGTTAATACCGACGGATATATTTATTACAGCAGCCAGGATATTTCAAGCGGAAACGGAATATATTATGCAAGCGCCATTTATTATGGGGTAACTGAAGAAGAATTTTTTAACTATCTCACAAAAGAAGAGGTAACTGAAGAAGAAACGGAGGCCCTCGCCAGACAGGCTGACTCTATTTTCTTTATCTTCGGCATCGATGATAATCGAAGCCTGACCGAGCTTGTTGACTATATTAATGAGGGTATGCCCGCTTCTGAAAAATACTCTGAAAGCAGTTTCCATAAGCTCACCACTGTAGATGGCTGTACATTTTATGAATTTACCGGTGATGCCGGCTTCAACTCACAGTTTCAAGATGAATACGCAACTGAATATGAAACCCTGATTAGTCTTAAGGATGAGCTTATCAGAAATGCTACATTTACTGCACCCGAGAGACCTTTCGCAAATCTGGTTGGCAGTAAGCTCTCCTTCACAACTAAGGATATTGATGGAAACACAATCACAAGCGATGAGATTTTCTCACAGCACGAAGTCACAATGCTGAATGTATGGGCTACCTGGTGCCATTACTGCATAGAAGAGCTTCCCGATCTGGAAACGCTAAATAAAGAATTGTCACAAAAGGACTGCGCTATTGTTGGACTTTTGGGAGATGGTACAGATCAGAAAACAATAAATGATGGCCTCGATATAATGGCGGAATCAGGTGTCACCTACCTGAATATTCTCCCCTGGGATGGATGGGATACCTCTCTTGAGGTTAAATCCTGGCCCACCTCATTCTATGTAGACAGAAATGGTTATGTTGTTTGTCTCCCGATCGTAGGTGCCTCTGTGAGCAAGTATGGACCTCGGATTGACAGCATCCTCTCTGGTGAAATTTCCTTATCCGATCATGAAAATAATGTTCTAAATGATTCTGGTGGTGCATACAGAATTTTTGTAGTTGATAAGGATAAAAACCCTGTTTCCGGTGTTACGGTTCAGTTCTGTGCCAATGATATATGCAAAATGGCTGTAACCGGTGAAAGCGGCATGGTTTCCTTTAATGATGAAGAGAGCGTATATGAGGTGCATATTTTAAAGGCACCTGATAACTACAAACCAGACAACAATGTATATTACACAGAAGATAAATATTGTGATCTTACATTAATACTTGAAAAGAAATAAAAATTTCAGGGAGATCAATTATGAACAAAAAAACAGTTTTATTGACAATACAAGCCGTTTTATGTGCTCTGACCGCAGCAGTACTGATCGGCTCTGACCTTTCAATTTATCTGACAGGTCTCAGGGCTCGCGCAGAAAATCCCATGGCGAACATATACACGGTAGAAGCAATTACCTCTAAAGCTGTTTTTGTGTTACCCGTTTTCCTTGCAGCAATAGCAGTAACAATTATAAATGCAGTGCTTGGAATACGGGACGATAGTCAGGATAAAATAGTAACCGGTATCGATATCGGGAAAAATGTGGCTGACGAAAGAACAAAAGAGTCGGTTAGCAGGGTTAGACTTGTTGTCCTTGTACTTGCCATAGTTTTCATCGTTATCGGTATCTTCAACGGTAGCATGGGTGATGTTTTTATTAAAGCATCCAAGATATGTACGGAGTGTATTGGCCTTGGATAATAATATTTCTTCAACAAGAATTTCCTGGTGGGAAGCTCACAAGCCCACAAAACGCAGAATCATTCAACTTTATAGTGCTCTTCTTTATAATGCACATTTACGGGGATTTGCAGAGGGCAAAATTTTTACAGGGAAGTCTAAAGCAATATGTGTTCCCGGCTTTAACTGCTACTCATGCCCGGGCGCTATAGGTGCCTGTCCGCTTGGGTCTATACAAAATGCCCTGGGTTCACTGAATAAACATATCGGCTTCTATGTGCTTGGTGTCATCCTTTTATATGGAATGCTGCTTGGCAGAACTATCTGCGGGTGGATCTGCCCTCTTGGAATGATCCAGGAGCTCCTTCATAAGATTCCTACTCCAAAACTGAAAAAGAGCCGTTTTACCAGGACCCTCAGTTATCTAAAATATATTATCATAGTTATTTTTGTGGTAGCGATCCCAGTGTATTATGGAATTTTCCAGGGTATACCGGTTCCCGGATTCTGTAAGTATATATGCCCCGCCGGAACCTTTGAAGGAGCTATGGGGATGATTCCCAAAAACCTATCCTTCCTGTCCATGCTTGGGCCCATTTTTACACAAAAATTCATAATCATGGTAATAATCGGCCTTGCATGTATATTCTGCTACAGATCCTTCTGCCGGTTCTTGTGTCCGCTTGGAGCAATTTACGGAATGTTCAATAAGCTGGCTGTAATAGGTGTAAAAATTGACACTGACCGTTGTAATAACTGCGGTGTCTGCGTGAGATTCTGTAAAATGGATGTAAAAACCGTAGGTGACCATGAGTGCATTCACTGCGCACAGTGCGTGGCCCGTTGTCATCAGGGCGCACTATCCATGAAGGCAGGAAAGTTCACTTTGATACAGCCTTCCAAGGAAGAGTTTGTGAATGCGGAAGAAGTTAAAAAATTCAAGAAAATTGGACCCGTCTTCTGCTTTATTGCAGCCCTTGCTCTGGTAGTTGCCCTTGTATGGACTAACTTCCTTGATCCCTCACTGAAGCCAAAGAGCGCTGCTCCTGCTCCGTCTTCGAATACTGAAGCCACTGTTTCAAACGAAGCAAATGACGAATCAGATGAGGATAAGGGCACCGAACTATCAAATAGTGACCAGGAAGCTGATAATAACGAAAATACTGAAACAGCTAAAAAGGACGACGATACAGATACCGCCTCAGATTCTACAGATGCAGAAGTTGATAACTCAGATGTTTCCGATGCGAATGCAGAAGCTGATATCTCAGAAGATACTGCTACAGAAATAGAAGAAAGCACTGCTCCTATCGGCTATGAAGTCGGTAACAAGCTTCAGGATTTCGAGGTGACATGCCTCGATGGAAGCAGCTTTAATCTTGCAGAAACAAGAGGCAAGGTCGTTTTCATAAATCTGTGGGCAACCTACTGCGGTCCCTGCGTAAAGGAGCTTCCTCATTTCAATGAGCTTTACCATGAGCATGAAGGTGATATAGCAATGCTTGCCGTACATGCAAATCTTACTACAGAGGATGTAAATGCTTATATCGCGGAAAAGGGCTGGGATATACCTTTCGTGATAGATGATGAAAATGAGACGATATTTGAAATAGTAAATGGGTCCCTCGCACTTCCTCAGACAATTGTTCTTAACCGAAAAGGAGAGGTAATATACAATCAGGTTGGTTCAATAACATCCGAGGTTTTGGAAGTGCTCTATAAACAGGCAGCAGAATAAAACAAATAAATAATACCGGAAAGGTTAAAAGAAAGGTCGCACGGTGGATATATCGTGCGACCTTTTGAATTCAGTTACATGCGAAACCTGATTTTCTACTCTATGTATTAACTTAATATGCAGATCCATAGAAGTTTGTATCTACCTGCCAGTCTTTCATTTGTCCGTCACTAACTGAGACACTTATAACCTTGCCATAATAGGAATCTCCTCGCTGATCTATAATCCTGGTAGCTATAGCATATTTGCCATTCTCAAGACTCTGATACTCTAAGTTTGTTTTCTTTGAGTATTTTATATCATCTCCTACCATGTAATAGGCTTCATCGGCTTCCATATCCATAATCTGATAGATTGGTGCAATGATTGCTCCCTCTTCCAGATCATAGCAGGATCTTGTATTAGCCTCACTTGAAAATACATCGCTTTCCGGCTTGATTCCCGTTATAAATATCTCGTCAGTATTCAGATCTCTTGTAAGGACGAGATATGCCTCCTCAGAATTGTAGTTAACATGTGCACGATACTGTGCATAATCCATTCCAATTCCTATAGGTTCAAGATAAAGCGGTATACCATCCATATGTATCCAGTAACCATCAAAGTTGCTGGCAAGATTTCCCTCATCGTCAAGATACACACCATACTCTGTACCTAAATTAATCAATTGATTATTACTCTCATCCACCAATGCAAAATCAACATTATAATCTACTATCAGCTCCTGAAGCTTTTCTGATATTGGAATAAGATAACCAACATCATCAAATTTAGGTTCTGCTGTAGCAAATGTCTTAAATTCATCCAGATTCAAAACTTCAGGCTTTTTATCTGTAAGAGTTTTAACATATGCTTCCAGTTTTTCATTAAGACATCCCGATTGCTTGTAGTAATATAGAGCAATAGTACTTCTGTCATCACAAACATTATTTAAATAATCCAGATACTTTAAAAGACCGTGAAAATTGTCTACCGAAAAAGGTATATAAACACTAATGCCCTCCGATTCTTCAAGCCACCCATTTTCCCTGTGGTAAAGTACTGTCTCTCCGACAAGGTCTTTTATTTTGCTGCACTCATCCGGATAATTATCGATCATGTAATCAACATAATTACCAATATCACATAGATTATAGCTATTATATGCATCCATGGCATAACATGTAGCTCTCTCGGCACATCTTTCTATATCAACAAGGACTCCGGGATTATCCAGTGAATCTAAAAGCTGAACCTTTGCCAGATCACAGTATGCTTTATATAGCTCTTCTGCCTTTCTTGCATCTATGACTGAAAATGTAACTTGATTGTATAAATATGAATATGAAAGATTGTCAACCATGTAGAAATCTGTGTATGCATCTGCAATTGCTCTTCCAACCTTTGCAGGGCTCATAGTCGGATCTTCCGTCATTGCTTTAAGGAACGGTCCATAATCCCAGCCATCTCCTGGCTCAACTTCTTCACTTACACAATAATAGTCCGCAAAACCATAAAGATAATGTGTAACATCCAGATTACTCATAAGGCAGGCATCACATCCTATGATGTCAAATGCCGGGTTATTTATATTCGGAAGATAGACGTTTCTTAGTGCACTACGCATCTCCCTCAGGGACATAAAACCGTCAAATATTGAATCATGTCCATATCCGAAGGGTCCTCCTCCATGATTCCACAATACCAGCATGCGGTGATCAGATTCATAGTTGTCTTTACAATACCTTAAAAAGCCGGTAAGTGTTTCCGGATCTCCACCATCCTGAGCAGGAAGATTATCCACCTCGTGAAAGTTTCCCTTATAGTACTCAAAGCGTTGTGTACGGTTAGGATTAACCATCTGGTTCTTCCAAAATTTTGCTCCTGTTGTTTGAACAACAATCTTAATGTTATCAGACCAGATTCCCGAAGTCATCTCGGAAATATCCTTAGTTGCGGCTCCGTAAAATTCATTTATTTCTTCACTATTATCGTCAGCATCCATTTTCTCCAGATACGGTTCAGGCTCATAATAAAATGCAGGAAAATCCAATCCCGATGCAGAAAGCTCTTCTTCATATTGCATAAGCATTTCATAGTTTTTCTCATATTTGGCTGCTTTATGCTCAGCAATGCTTTTTTCAGACATATAATCACATAAATCAGAAAGGGAATTTCTATTTCCATCCTCAAGGTTTGAACCGGTCATATAGATACATATAGTCCAGGTTTCATCCTTATCAATGGCAGGAAACTTATCTATCTTAGCTGCACCTTTCTTGTCAATAGGTGATAATTCATGTATGGCATCAGACGTCTCATCATCGGTTTCTTCAGTGCTATCCGATGATTCTTCCTTAGTCTCTTCCGATTGTTCTTCCTCAGTCTCTTCCGATTGTTCTTCCTCAGTCTTTTCTGCATGTACCAAGGTGGTAAATGTTCTCCCAAAAAGAGTGACAAAAACAAATGCAAGCAGCAATAACATACTAAGTAATCTTCCACGTAGCATGCGTATAGATCGGTTACACTCTTTATAACTTAATCTATGCATTTTCCTATTCTCCTTTCCGCTCAAAATACATCATAGCAAAGCAATCTTAGCACTCCGCTATAATAATTATATTTGGAAATGTGATAGTTCTACTATTAAACTACTATTAAATAACTATGAAAATACACTCAATTTTCTCTAATATAATACTGTTGCATTAACCGGAGACGGATCTTGGAATCGTGTTATATTTAATAGTTTTTTATGATTCGGGAAAGAATTCCTATGGTAAAATAACATTAATCTAAATTATTGATTATATATATCAATATTGTTATTTGTTATGAGGAGGACACACTATGAAGACAATTTACAAACGTCTGCTAACCACCGTTCTTGTCTTTGCGCTTGCAATATCATTTACACCTATCAGAACACTTGCAGCTAAGGATAACGATAATGACAAGGGCAAAAAAGAGAAAGTTGAATATGGAACTGTGGTAAAGGCTAATTCCGGTACTATATCCACTATTATGTATCCGGGAGCAAAAGCCAAGAAAGCGTCCTTTAAAATCACATCAGAAAAGGGTGACAGATATATCGATACCAATAATAACAATAAGGAATACGATTGTTATGAAGTAACAATTACCCTGAACAAGTCGAAGCTTTCAAGCAAAGATATAAATAAATCTCTTTATGACTACAGAAAGAAAAAGGGTACACTTCAGGATTATGCAATAATCATGATTGATAAAGATGGCAAGAGCGCTAAAGGTATTAAGGTAGACGGTGGTATTAATGAATATCTTTCATCCGCACCTCAACAGCTTAAGGCAAAAGATGGAAAGAAAACCAATTATTTTGGCGGTTGGCGTAAAATAGTAGTATATACCTTCAGGATTATGGTGCCTGAAAATAGCAAGGGTGTATACGTTGGTGTTGCAGGACTTAGAAACGGGCAACTTACAAAGGATACAAAAAAGCAATATCAGTCCGATAAGATCAACTTCTATAAAGCCGGTTATGGAAATAACAACCGAGGCTATTGCTATGTAAAGAGAATAAATTAGAATACCGGTTAGAAATACGGGGCTGTCGCACTAATTTAGTGCGCAGCCCTTTTTGACGCCCAGCCCCCTCAGGCATCCGGACAGAAATGCTTGTGTTCGTCTGCGGTGTGATTTTCTAAAACTCATTAAGCATCAAATGCCTCATTTCGACGTTGCTCAGAGAAATCGGCATTTGATGCTTTCTTCGTTTTGAAAAATCATCATCCTCGTCCGAGATCTGCACATTTCTGTCCGGATGCCTGAGAATGCTGGTCTGTCAGTAAATAGCTCCACATAACACAAAAACCAGACTACGAAAAGCCTGGTCTTTGCTGTAAAATATATTTATGCTACTAAATAAAATCTTACAAGGAAATTATAGCCTTTCTTCCTTAAATCATCAAATAAAACTTCCGCTCGACATAGACCTATCAGTAGCAGATGACGATCCGGTACGCCTGGTAAGCGCATTCGTGGAGGAGATGGACCTTTCTGATCTTTATGCAACATATGAAAGAATCAGAAAAGGCCAGGCAACGCCCCGTCATATGATGAAGATAGCAGTCTATGCAGCAATGAACAGAATCTTCTCATCTCGAGACATAGAAACCTCATGCAAGCGTGATATCAATTTCATGTACCTTCTTGAAGGCTTGCCCGCACCGGACCATTCAACCATTGCAAGGTTTATTTCCCTGCATCTGTCACAGTGTTCAAAACAGGTGATGGCTCAGGTTGGAACAATCCTTCTTGATCTTGGTGAAATCTCTGGGGAGAACATCTTCATCGATGGCACAAAGATTGAATCCGTGGCGAATAAATATACTTTTGTCTGGAAAAAAGCAGTTTCAAAAAACATGGCAAAACTGGCGGAGAAGATATGCCTCTTCTGCGCAGAGTGCGAGGAACTTTATGGCCTGAAGATTGTCTATGATGACCAGATATCACTTCATACATTAAAAAGACTCAAAAAGAAACTTTACAAGATTAAGAATGATGAAGGAATAGAGTTTGTCTATGGCTCCGGAAAGAGAAAAACTGTTCTTCAAAGGTCTGTCGAAACACTTGAAGAATACATAAAGAAACTCAAGGATTACACATATAAGCTGTACAAGTGTGGAAATCGTAACAGTTATTCAAAAACAGATCCGGATGCAACCTTTATGCGCATGAAAGAAGATGCCATGCTGAACGGACAGCTTAAACCTGCTTATAATCTCCAGCATGGTGTCGATGCCGAGTATGTCACCTGGCTTGATATATATCCAAATCCCACAGATACTCTGACACTCATTCCGTTTCTCAATGACATGGAAAAACATCTGCCGTTTAAGTACAAGAACATCGTGGCTGATGCCGGTTACGAAAGTGAAGAGAATTATGTTTTTGTCGAGGAAAATGACCAGACAGCATACATAAAACCTCAGAATTATGAACTTTCAAAAACAAGGAAATTTAAAAATGACATCAGCAGACGTGAAAACATGGATTATGACAGTGAGGATGATGCTTATGTTTGCAGGAATGGCAAAGAATTAAAGGCAATCTTTACCCGTAGCGAAAAAACAGCAAGTGGCTATTCAAGAAGTGTCACTACGTATGAATGTGATAGCTGCAAGGAATGCCCGTACAAGAAAGATTGCATTAAAGGAAACAACTGCAAGACACCATTTGAAGACAGGAACAAAAGGCTTTACGTTTCGAGAAAGCTTGAAGAAAAGCGTAGTGAATGCCTTAAGCGGATAACCAGCGAATTCGGCACGCAGCTCAGAATGAACCGAAGCATTCAGGCGGAGGGTTCATTTGCAAATGTAAAAGAAGACATGAACTTCAGAAGATATTTGTATAAGGGAACGAAGAATGTTCTTGCACAAAGCGTGTTGCTTGCAATCGGATTCGATATCAATAAACTGCATCACAAGATCATGGCCGGCCGAACAGGAACTCATCTTTTTGAGCTAAAGAAAACAGCATAATTTTTGCTCCTTCAAAATCAAACTCCTGTATATGATCCGAAGATATCTTCGGCCTATTAAGTTACTCTAAAAATATGATATATGAGCAGAAAGCAGATATAAGTACCGATTTTTGACCTGAAAAAGGGCTATCGCCCAGATGATTTAATCATCTAATGCGACAGCCCCATTTGCTTTCAATCAAAGAATATCTATATGCTCTCCGGAAAGAGCTTTGTTCATGCTTCTTACGGCACAGAACTTACCGCACATTGAGCAGGTATCATCAAATTCAGGAGCCCTGTCAGCTCTTATTGCCTTTGCTGTCTCTTTATCAATTGCACACTCCCACTGCTTATCCCAGTCAAAATTCTTTCTGGCGTCTGCCATCTCATTATCGATATCCATCGCATGGGGAATCTTCTTTGCAATATCAGCTGCATGAGCCGCTATCTTAGATGCGATAATTCCCTGTTTTACATCATCAACATTAGGAAGTGCAAGATGTTCAGCAGGAGTTACATAGCAAAGGAATGCTGCACCATTTGCACCTGCTATCGCACCACCTATTGCAGAAGTAATGTGGTCATATCCGGGAGCAATATCAGTAACCAAAGGTCCAAGTACATAGAAAGGTGCACCCATACATATAGTCTGCTGAATTTTCATATTGGCCGCAATCTGGTCCATAGGCATATGTCCCGGTCCCTCAACCATAACCTGAACATCCTTCTCCCACGCTCTCTTAGTGAGCTCGCCAAGTCTTACAAGCTCCTCTATCTGGCACACATCACTGGCATCGGCAAGGCATCCCGGTCTGCAGGCATCTCCCAAAGAAATAGTCACATCATACTCTCTGCAGATTTCAAGTATCTCATCATAATACTCATAAAAAGGATTCTCCTCACCTGTCATAGTCATCCATGCAAATACCAAAGACCCTCCTCTGGATACAATATTCATTTTTCTCTTGTGCTTTTTGATCTGCTCGATGGTCTTTCTTGTTATGCCGCAGTGGAGTGTTACAAAATCAACACCATCCTCCGCATGAAGTCTGACTACATCAATAAAGTCCTTTGCCGTGAGCTCAGAGAGGTCTCTTTGATAATGAATAACGCTGTCGTATACCGGAACTGTTCCAAGCATAACAGGACACTCCTCCACAAGCTTTTTTCTGAAGGGCTGAGTGTTTCCATGTGAAGAAAGATCCATGATAGCATCGGCTCCCATATTCACGGCAGCCATCACCTTTTCCATCTCTATGTTGTAATCCTTACAATCTCTTGAAACTCCAAGGTTTACGTTTATCTTGGTCTTAAGCATTGAACCAACGCCCTTTGCCTCAATGCATTTATGATTTTTGTTTGCGCAGATGGCAACCTGTCCCTTAGCAACAAGCTCCCTTATTTCCTCAGGTGTTCTGTACTCATCCTTTGCTACCTTCTCCATCTCGGGTGTAATGATTCCCTGTCTTGCTGCGTCCATCTGTGTTGAGTAATTTCTCATGTTTTAATCCCTTTCAACTAAACTTTTTTCATTTGTATTTTTGATATATGTCTATTTAAATTATTGATTTTTAGTGTTTGCCATTACTCTGTTTTGTCAGCTTCCCCGGCAGATACTCTATGCTCAAGAGGACCTCTCCCCTTACCTATATCAAGCCCTGATTCTATGCACTTTGTGAGATAATCCTTCGAAAGCTTCACTGACTCTTTTAGAGAAAATCCCTGTGCCAGATTACATGCTATCGCGCTTGATAATGTGCAGCCTGTTCCGTGGGTATTGGGGTTATCTATTTTTCCTGATGAAAACCATACAAAAGCTTCATCGGTATCTTTAGCTATTAAAAGGCAATCCTCGCACTTTTCACCACTAAATTCGCTATGACCTCCCTTAATGAGAACGCTGCAGCCACATTTATCTTTTAGAGCCTTTGCTGCTCTTTCGACATCCTCCTTAGAATTTATTGAAAATCCGGTGAGGATTTCTGCCTCCGGAATATTAGGAGTTATTAGCTTGCATAGCGGGAATATTTTTTCCGTCAAAAACTGCCTCGCATTATCAGCTGACAGCGATGTTCCCGATGTGGAACTTAGCACCGGGTCAAGGACAATATTACGGGGCTTATATTCCAAAAGTGCATCGCGCACAGCCTGCATAACTTCAATATCCGGCAGCATCCCGATTTTCACGGCATCAGGAAAGATGTCATCAAACACTGCCTGCAGCTGCTTTGAAACAAACTCATAAGGCACGGCAAATTTCCCAGTTACTCCCAATGTGTTCTGCGCGGTCAGAGCAGTTATAACGCTCATTCCATAAACGCCATGGGCCTCCATTGTCTTTAAGTCAGCCTGAATTCCGGCTCCTCCTGAAGGGTCACTTCCTGCAATCGATAAAACCTTTTTCATGTAGCCCTCCCTGTCTTTTTAAATGCCGCCGATTCCAAGCTGATCCATTTTTTCTATAAGTCCCTTTGTGGCTTCGTAAGAATCACCAGCCTTCATGATGGCGGATACCACACAGATCCCCGCAATGGGAACTCCCTTTAGTACATCAATATTTGTACTATTAAGACCGCCGATCGCGTTTGCAGGTATATGTACTGAATTGCATATATCCCTTAAGGTTTCAACCGGCGTAAGCACTGTTTTTACCTTTGTGGTTGTGGGATAAATTGCCCCCACGCCAAGATAGTCGGCATCCATTTCCTGTGCCCTCTTTGCCTGCTCTACTGTCTTTGCGGTAGCACCGATTATTTTCTTATCTCCAAGGATTTTCCTTGCAACATCTACAGGCATGTCACTCTGCCCAAGGTGAACTCCTTCTGCGTCCACTGCCATTGCGACATCAATTCTGTCATCAACAACAAGCGGCACGTTATAGCTCCTGCTGATATCATGTACCTTTCTTGCAAGCTCTACATATTCATAGGTGGTTCTTTCCTTCTCTCTTATCTGTAAAAAGCTGACGCCTCCCTTAAGTGCCTGCTCGATTTTAAACAGAAATACATCCTCCGGAAGATTTGTGCTATCCGTAACAAGGTAGAGCTTTAGCTGCTCCCTACTAACTCTTTTCATGAAATTACTCCTTTTCCCGGTTGTCATATTCTTTATGTCTGACGCCTTTATTTGACGTTCCTTCTTTCCTGCAACAGGTCGTCATTCATTAGCGAAATGTTATCCAAAAGTCTTATGAGGAATGTTCCGGAGCCGATCATGCCAATGTCAGTATGTCCTACATCCGGATTAGCTGCCATTTCACCGGCAATTCCAAGAACAGCACAGGCATCTGCCACAGTTTTGGCATCTCGCTTTTCCGAAAGAAGAGCCGCGCAGATTGCTCCAAGCATGCAGCCTGTTCCCGTTATCTTTGAGAGCTCGAGGCAGCCATTGTGCACAAAATAAGATTCTGATTTCTGTACAACCACATCAACCATTCCGCTGGCAAGTATTACTGCATTGTACTTTTCTGAAAGCTTTTTTGATACGTCACATATCACTTCCGTGCTGATACCTTCCTTTGCATCAACCCCCTCAGATTTATAGCCGTCATCATAAAGCGCCATGATTTCGGAATAGTTTCCCTTTATTACTAAAAATGTATTACTTCCTCTTTTTTCCAAAAGCCTTGAAATGAATTCCCTTCGAAGTGATGAGCAGGCTACTCCGACAGCATCGATAACTACCGGAATATCTTTTCTGACAGCCTCCTCAAAGGATATTTTCATCGCTTCCATTCTGCTGTCCGATATATTGCCCAGATTAATCAAGAGTGCATCTGCCGTCGCAGTTACCTCTTTTACTTCAAGGGGGTGCTCGGCCATGATTGGCCTTGCACCCAGTCCAAGTATCGTGTTTGCACACTGCATCATTGAAATGGGATTAGTTATGCAGTGTATAAGAGGACCACATCCTTGTTTTCTCATGCCGAAACCTCATCCTTTTGGTAGTCATCCTTAAGACTTTCCTGCATTCTCTTAAGTGCTCCGGACATCTCCAAGCGCTTCAGTAAAAGAAATGCTATGCTGCCTCCTATAAGGGTTCCCATGATAAATGAAGGCACATAGAAAAACCATGTGAGTCCTTCTTTTCCCCACAGATAAGTCATTACAGGATAGGATACGATAGCTCCTATAATTCCTGTTCCGATTATTTCGCCCAGAACAGCTGCAATTATTTTTCCCTTTGATATCTTGTAGAAGACACCTGAAAGTGTCGCACCGAAAACCGCGCCTGTGAGTGCAAGCGGCGGAATACCCATGATGGCCATTCTTATTATTCCTATAAGAACCGCACATAAAAGAGCGTAACCCGGCCCAAGAAAAACGGCACAGGTAATGTTGATAAGATGCGCCATGGGACACATTCCCTCAACCCTTAGGATTGGTGATATCACCACTCCCAGTGCTACAAACATCCCCAGTAGCACCATTCTTCGTAGATAGTTACTTTTTTTCATACCAAGCTCCTTTCGCAAGACGGGGAGCTCTGCTTCACACGCAAAAAAGGAAGCTACCTGATAAGGCAGCTTCCGCAAATATTCCATAATAAAAACTGGCGTCCCTACGTTGGCATTATCCAAATCAGGTTCTCGGTCGAAGGTCATACCTTCCTCTCAGCCTGTAATACAAGCTCCCGTCTTTTCAGTTGTCTTTACTTTTATACAACAGATTTCGCTTACGCGCAATATTATTTTTTATAAGCTTTTCTTTTATTTACGATTCCGAAGATCGTCAAACTGATGATTGTAATTGCATAAGGTATAGGTGATGCAAGGTTCGAATCAACTCCGATAGATGAGAACTTGATTCCAAGTGCCTGAGCAAATCCGAAAAGAATCGAACTTAGCATACCGCCAAAGCATTCTCCGCCGCCCATGGCCTGTGCCGCCAAAGCGATAAATCCTCGACCAGCTACCATATCAAGTGACCATCCCTGAGCATAGCTCATTGACATAAATGCTCCGCCAAAGCCGCTCATCAGTCCTGAAAATGCAATAGCAATGTACTTGATCTTCAAAACCGAAACACCTACGGAAGAAGCAGCTCCGGGATTTTCTCCCACCGCTCTTATATTGAGTCCGAGGCTTGTTTTATAAAGCATCAGGTAAGTCAGATAGCAGAAGATAAACGCAAGGTATGTAAGGAGGCTGTGTCCCGAAATAACTCTTCCGATAAAGGGAATACTGCTGATTATCGGAATATTTATCGAAGGTATCATAAGCTTTGATGTAACAAGTCCGGTAGTTGATGCAAGGGTATTTCCTTCGGTAATTCCGGTTATAACCTTACAAAGGAATAATGTTCCTCCTGAACCCATCATGTTTATGGCAATACCTACCAATATGATATCTGTCTTTAGCTTGAAGGCAAAAAAGCCCATAACAAGCGACATTACTACTCCCACAAAAAGTGCAAATATAAAGCCCCAAAACCAGTTCTGTGTATAGTAGCTTATAAGTGACCCGAACAATGCAGAGAACATCATAAGGCCTTCAAGACCGATGTTTGCAAAGCCGGCCTTTTCAACAACAATCGCTCCAAGCGTCGCATAAATAATTGGCGCTGAAATTCTGAATATTGAAAAGAAGAATTCAGGTGTGAGCATGTTAGCAATAAGATTAGCCATTTGCCGCACCTCCTTCCTTTGAAAGAGCTGCCTTTGCGGCAATCTCCTCCTGAGCTGTCTTTACAACAAGACTCTGCTTATATTTTGAAAGGAACTGCTCAGCTGCAAAGAACAGGAAAATAACTGCCTGAACTATGCTTATAAGCTGCATGGGAACGTTCGCATAAGTAGCCATCATATCGCAGCCCTTCTGAAGATATGCCATAAAAAAGGCTGCAAGCGGAACATAGTACGGGTTGTTTCCTGCAAGGATCGCAATGGTAATACCTGTCCATCCATAGCCCGGAAGGGAACTCCATGAGAATGTATTGTATCGACCAAGGACCTCTATTCCGCCACCGGCACCTGCGAGAAATCCTCCGATGACCTGAGAAATCACAATGATAAAACCAACCTTCATTCCTGAATATTTGGAGAAATCCTTATTAATACCAATCATTCTTATCTGATATCCCCACCTGGATCTATACATGAAAAGTCCGGTTATTATCACTGCAATAAGTGCAATAACAAAGCCCCATGTAAGCTTTGCGGAATTGATAACAGGATTATTTACAATTGAAGCTATTCTTGAAGAATTAAGAAAAGGATATGTCTGAATCTGTCCCTTTGTCTTATCAGCATAGTAGTTGTTCATCAGATATTTGATGATATACATGATTACATAGTTAAGCATCAGCGAGCATACCATCTCACTTACATCAAGCTTTACCTTAAGTATTGCAGGAACAAGCATTACCAGTGCTACTACAGCGCCGCCGATAACAACAGCCATAACAGCATGAAGCCCTGCAGGCATAGGATAATAGATTGCCACAACCGCAGAGACAAATGCGCCAAGCATTATACCACCCTCTGATCCAAGGTTAAACTGATTTGCTGAGAACATGACGCATACTGAAAGTCCGGTGAATATTGTAGGAATCATGGCAGATAAAATATCGGCCAGTCTTTTTCCTTCAAAGCTTACACCATTTGCATTAACTCTAAAGAGCGGACCAATAAGAAGCTGTTTTAATGCTTCTCCTGTCATTTTAAATTTTTCTCCAACAGAGCTTCCATCAGCACTAATGAAAATAAGAAGCATCGCAACTACAAGCGATATCAGAATTGCAAGGGCTGCTCTGACGATAGAAAATATCATCTCTCTTTTTTTAGTCATGGCAGACCCTCCTTATTTCCTCAGGGCTCATCTCCTTAAGTCCCAACATATACTCTCCCATTTCTTCGTCAGATAGTTTTTTCGTATCATCAAAATAGGCTACGATTTTTCCATTATGCATAACTATAAGACTATCCGAAAGCTCCATAACTTCAGCCAGATCAGCTGAGACAAGAAGTACTGCTATTCCGGAGCGCGACAGCTCCACAAGCTTTTTACGGATAAACTCAGTCGCACCTACATCGATACCTCTGGTAGGTTGATTAGCCAGAATAAGCTTGGGATTATTGCTGAATTCTCTGGCAACAACAACCTTCTGAATATTTCCTCCTGAAAGCATTCCCACCTGCTGCTCCGGAGATTTACATAATACCTTGTAATCCTCCACCAGCTTTTCGGACAGGTTGTGAATTGCCTTCATATCGAACAGAGGACCTTTGTTCAGATTTTTAGCATTGCAGCGGTCAGAAATAAAGTTCTCTTCTATCGTAGCATTCCCGGCGATTCCGTAGAGCATTCTATCCTCCGGAATCAGTGAAACTCCAAGTTCTCTTATTTCCTGCTGTCCCTTTGCAATAATAGGCTTTCCCTCAACTGTGGCAGTTCCTGCCATCGGTCTTGCAAAGCCAAAAAGCATATCAACAAGTTCCTTTTGTCCGTTTCCTTCTACACCTGCGATACCAAGAATCTCACCTTTCCTGACATCAAAGGAAACCTTGTCCAGCATCTTTTTATTCCACTCATTAAGGTATTCAAGATCACGCACGCTGAGTATTGTTTCCCCGGGCTTAGCCTCATCCTTTTGAACATTGAGGACAACATCTCTTCCGACCATGAGTCTTGAGATTTCTTCTTTTGTTACATCCTTGGTCTCATAAACACCCATGCTGCGACCGTTACGCATTATCGTTATACGATCCGTGATCTCTTTAATTTCGTTTAGCTTGTGAGAAATAAAGACTATTGTGTATCCCTGCTGTTTCAAGTGAGTGAGCTCTCTGAAAAGCTCCTCAGTTTCCTGGGCCGTAAGAACAGCTGTAGGCTCATCCAGGATCAGAATTTTCGCACCTCTGATAAGTGCCTTCAGAATTTCTACCTTCTGTTTCATTCCTACAGGAATGTCAGCAACTCTCATCTCGGGGTCAACATGAAGATTGTACTTCTCCGCATTTTCTTTGGTTATCTCAATGGCCTTAGCTTTATCAATAAAGATTCCTTTTCTCGGAGCCATGCCAAGAACCATATTCTCAGCAACCGAAAGGGAGGGTACCAACATAAAGTGCTGATGAACCATTCCTATTCCCTTTGAAATAGCTACAGACGGTGATGAAAGAACCGTGGGCTCTCCGTTTATGACTATTTCACCGGAAGTAGGCTGTTCCATACCGAAAAGCATCTTCATCAGCGTAGATTTTCCTGCGCCGTTTTCCCCCATAAGAGCATGAATCTCACCAAGTTTAAGATTGAAATCCACTCCCTGGTTAGCAGCTACTCCATTAGAATACACCTTTTCGATTTTTTTCATCTGAACGACATATTCTTCTGCCATCTGATCATTCCTTCCCAAACATAAAGATGTCAGGGCAAAAGAATCTGTAAAAATCCTTTAGCCCTAACACCTGTTAAGTTCTATGTGTTTTTTTTATATTATGGCTGAACAGCCTTCTTAAGCTCGTCAACCTTTCCGCTTGTGTCACCGATAGCTGAATCAACCTTGATAGCACCGCTGAGGATATCGGCCTGAGCCTTCTCTACAGCTGCCTTGGTCTCATCGTTTGCATACTTGTCAAAATTCTTGTCAGTAACAATACCAACACCACCTTCAGCAATACCAAGGTTTACTTCTGTTCCCCAGTGTGTTCTTCCGGCATCCCACTCATCAATGAGCCATACAAGTGAGTTACCTACATTCTTAAGTCCTGAAGTAAGTGTAAGCGCAGCAAGGTCAGGTGAGAATGTAAGCTCCTGATCGGAATCAACACCGATGAACCATGCTTTTCCTGTCTCAAGCGCTGCCTCAGCTGCACCATTTCCTGCATTACCTGCAACACCCCAAATGATGTCACAGTTGTTGTCGTTGATCATTGAAAGACCATACTCTTTAGCAATAGCTGTATCAACATAATCGTTTGTGTAACGAACATCAACCTTAACATCAGGATTAACTGACTGAGCACCCTCAATAAAGCCAATGAGGAAGTCGTTGATAACCGGTGAATCAACACCACCAACGAAACCGATGTTGGACTGGTCATTCATTTTGTCGATTGAAGTATCAGCAGTCATGTTAGCAGCAAATACACCAATAAGATAACCCATCTCATTCTGACGGTATGTCAGGTTAACAACGTTAGGGCTCTGTCCGCTATAGGTATCATCATCAAAGATTGCATATTTCTGATCCGGATAGTTTGCAGCTGTTTCCTTAAGATAATCAGGCATCTGGTAGGTTCCGCAAATGATAAGGTCATATGTACCTTCTGCTGAAACATCATCGAGAGTAGATGCCCAACGAGGCTGATCCTCTTCAGCTCCACCCATCTCAATTGTAGTAACATTTGCTCTTCCTTCTGCCTTAAGCTGATCCAGACCACTCTGAGCTGAATCAAAGAAAGACTTATCACCAAGGTTGCCGTTTACAAGATAGACGATGTTGTAAACCTTGCCCTCTCCGGTTGCTTCAGCCTTTTCCTCAGCTGAATCTGTTGCTGCTTCAGTAGTCTCAGCTGTCTCGGTCTGAGTCTGCTCAGCGGTATCAGCAGGTGCATCAGTAACAGCAGGCTGTCCTCCGCAAGCTGACAGTGAAGCTGCCATAATAAGTCCCATTGCCAATGCAGTGAATTTTTTCATTTTTTAATCTCCTCTCTTATCGTCACAGCATTTAGTTCTCTATCCAATATTGTACATAAAGTTTTTTGAAAATAAAGATTATATTTCATTATTTAATAGTAATTTTAAAAATTATTTTCAAATCATCATTTTTTTAAAGAAGTTTAAGCAATTCATCTCTGTCAACAGCTGCCATAAGCTGTCTGACCTTATCATATTTTTCCTTGTACTCCCCCGGTATTTTATAACCTGAAAGCATACTCATGATTCCATCTGCCGTATCAAAATCAAAAGCCTCCAGAAGTTCCTTCATATCCGAAAATGCACCTTCAATTTCATCAGGAGAAATCTCGGGAAGCTCCTCATCATTTGACTCAGGATTTATTGCCGCCAGTTTTTCGTTATAGCTTCTAAAAAGTTCAAGAAGCTGCGGCGTCTTTTCCATGATCTCGTTTTCATCCTCAGCGTTGCCGCTATCCTCAAGGTGCGCAGCCATCTCTGATAATTCCATGGCTCCGATAAGCCTTGCAGAGCTCTTAAGAGCATGAACATTCACGGTATAATTCCTGTAGTCTTTTTCTTTTGCGAATTTCTCAATACTGTCCGCCTTAGGATCAATTGAGATAAGGAATTCTTTTACAACTTCCTTTAAGAGTTCGGTGCTTCCGCAGTTTTTCTCTGCCATGGCAAGATCTATTCCCTGCAGTTTACTAAGAAGCTCCAAGTCACTTTCTTTACCGTCTTTCTTGCCGCCCTCTCCGTCATCTGCTTCAGAAGCTTCACTAGCATAGGCTTCGCCGGTTGTAATGAATACCTTCTCGGGAGGAAGATATTCAATAAGCATCTTCTCTAAAAGCTCGCCGTTAAGAGGCTTAGCAAGGTAATCCATAAAGCCGCGAGAGATATACTCTTCCCTTGCACCTTCTCCGGCATTGGCAGTAAGTGCTATGCATGGAGCATCCAAAGATAAATTATCCGGCATATCCTTTAGAGCTTCCAGGGTCTCTATACCATCCATCTCAGGCATTCTGTGGTCGATAAAAATCACATCATATTTCTTTTTCTTCACCATCTCCAAAGTTTCAAATCCGCTTTCCGCTGTATCGATCTGAATCTTTGTAAGCTTCAAAAAGCCTTTGACTACAGTGAGATTTATGGGCGTATCATCAACCACGAGGATCTGAGCATCAGGCGCTGTAAAGCTCTCATGATAACTCTTCTGACTTCCAAGAAACTCCTTGTATTTTTCCTTAAAATCCCCAAGCTCTTCCCAGCTTGCAACCTGCTGCTTTACTTCGAATGAAAAGTCCGATCCCTCTCCATAGACACTCTTTACTTCAAGTCTGGAATCCATAAGAGAAAGGAGCTTTTTTACTATACTCATTCCAAGGCCTGTTCCTTCGATGGAACGATTGCGAGCCTCTTCTATTCTTTCAAAAGGAGAGTACAGCTTTTCAAGATCTTCTTCCTTTATTCCTATTCCGGTGTCTATAACCTGGAACCTCAAGTAAATACTGTCTTCGTCGGCCTTTCGATAGGTGACGTTAAGAGTGATGCTGCCCTCCTCAGTATACTTAACGGCATTGGAAAGAACGTTTGTCGCGCACTGCTTAATCCTTATCTCATCTCCGATAAGTTTTGTCGGAAGCGTGCTGTCTATATTCATCTTAAGTTCTATTCCCTTGTCTTTTGCTTTTACAGCGATGACATTTACGAGGTCATTTATAGTTGAACTCAGGTGATACTCCACAGGCAGGATCTCCATTTTTCCGGCTTCTATCTTTGAAAAATCGAGAATGTCATTGATGATTCCCAGAAGGGAATTGCCGGCACTTTTTACACTGCTTGCATATTCCAGTATCTGGTCCTCATGACTCTCGCGAAGTATCATCTCATTAAGACCAAGAACGGCATTGATGGGAGTCCTTATCTCATGGGACATATTTGAAAGGAAAGCTGATTTTGCCTCCGAGGATTGCTTTGCAACCTCAAGCTCTTTTTCAAGCTCATACTCCTCGTTTATATGATTTATGTAATTCTCGATCGCCAGAACCGTTTCCTTAATTGATTCATGAACAACGCGTATTTCATCGTTAGTCTTAATTTTTATCTGACTTGCCTTGCGGCCTACTTCAATTTTTTTATCATCATCCGCTTCGGCATATTCCTTCATAAAATCAGATATATTACCAAGAGGTGTTCCTATTGTAACCTTTATAAAAAAGTTTGCGATTCCGGCCATAGGTACACCTGCACAGAGCACAAGAATCAGCATCTTAAGATCGTAGCTTACAGCTTTTGCATTTAAACTGTATTGAACATTTTCAAATCGATGCGCAAGCTCCTCCTCGGTCATATTTCCACCAATATCCTTAAGCACTTCTCCCTTATGCATGGCACCTACAAACATTTCTCTGGTGTCCGGGAAAAGAACAATCATAAATATGGCCACAAAAATTCCGAGCATTACTTCAACAGCTATTATGATTGCACTTATCTTGACACTTATTCTTGTTTTCCTAAGTCCCCTCTGAAAATCCTTATCTTCCTTGTAAAATCCTGTATATGCTACAGCTATAGGGAAAGGATATTTCCAGTGTTCCGGGGCCTTTGTAAAGTATAAGTACAATAGGAATGCCATAATGATAATCCCGACGGATTCTCTGATAAGGAAATCACCATAATTCTTCAAAACCTCAAATTCATAATCACTTGACCCAATTATGGCAAGACAAGCAAACTCAGTAATAGATGTGAGTAGCAAAGTAAGAGTGGCAACCAGTGCTGTTTTCTTTAAGGAACTGAACCAGTGATACTGTCCAAAAAGAGCAAAGCAAAGCATTGCAACAAGATAGATTGACATTGTATATGCTCTGTCCATGTTGTAAAACAGCGTAATACAAAAGGAAATAAGAAAAACAATCAAAGAAATCAGATAACCATATAATCCAGCTATAAGCAGAAAGGGCCATATAAAGAAAGCTATGCCGAATGTTCCGAGATCAAAATACATATATTCGCCATACACAGCTGTAATTATGCAGAGCGACGCTAACGTGATCAGGACGATTACACCAATAATAATAACCGCAATCACCGTAGATTTTTTATATTTATCCACTCCGAATCCCAGCATAGCTCGGCCCTCCGCCTTTTACTTAATGGTTTCTTTCAGAACAGGTCTTAGTGATAAACATTGGCCATATACACATTGCAAAAAGCACCATTAGCCCACGGGCTATCATGTTCCCCCAGTGACTTCCAAATGCCGCAACAATAGTTGCCGGTGCAAAGAATTCCTTCCATCCGAACATGATCGCAGCACCGGTACATGTCAGAATCGGAAGTTCCGGCGCACCTACAGGAATTTCATATTTCAAATAATGTCTGTCGCAATAGCTTCCAATCATGAATCCCAGAAATGCGCCACAGGCCTTGAACGAATCATTCATCATTTTCTGAGGATCAACCAGAAGCTGTCCATCAACATAATCCATGGGATAAGGTTTAAAAAGAATGTAAAGCAGTGTCCCCACTACAGCAATTATTCCGACAAGAGTGAGGATATCGATTACCCTCTCATTTCCTTCGACTTTTTTCTGAACAATACCGACTACAATAATAATTACAACCGACTCACAGAATCCGACAATAACATCCTGCGGCGTATGTACTCCCAGGAAGTTCCTGGAAAAACCCGTCAGGAGAATCAGTACTCCGCACAGAATCGCAAGCCATCTTCGTTTATCTTTTTGCCATACAATAGTAGTTCCATAAGTTACCGTGGCAACCAGGGTATGACCACTTGGAAACGAATAGCCTGTCGCTGCCGTCTTCGAATCCCCCGCCGGCTCTATCAGATCAGATCGTATCCACGGCCTGTATGCACATACCGTCAACTTAATGATACCGTTTATTATCTCACCGATTCCCCATGTTGTTATAAATCTATATCCCCATTTCTTATCAGCGCCCCAGAAAACTACAAATGGTAAAAACGGCATTATGTCCACCGCAAATTTTGACAGCGCGTTGAAAAACTCATCAAACACTCCCCCGGTGGCATTTCTAATCTCCTGTAGCCATAACAAATACTGAATATCCATGTTTTTCCTCCTCATAAGTTGTTTTTTCTCCAAAAATCACATTTTCATGTGCTTTTGGAGACATGCAATTCAGTATCATTTTACCATTTAACGTTAATTTATTTTGTAAAAAAAGTATAAAGTGTTCGAAGCCGAACACTTTATACTAATTCACTAAAACTTCCCATACCCGAAAGAGCTCTAAGCCTTGGCCTCTTTTGGATATCTTCAAATGTTTTTGTCTCTGGGGCACCGAACAGGCTTATTTCTTACTTTCTATGCCGAAATTCCAAAATCTGTCTATGTTTATATGTGTGATTTTGCAACATGTTTGAGTGATTTTCAGGCGATGGCGCTGAGAGTACCTGCCGTATACGTTCCCATTATCTTCAAGAGATTTTTCTAATGCCCATACATTCATTGTTTATCGCGCGCTACGAAAAAAATAGGTTTTCTTCGCGCGCACAATAAATGTTTATGGGCATAAGAAAAATCATCTCTCAGCTATAGGAAACGTATACGGCAGGTACTCTCAGCGCCATCGCCTGAAAATTATGAGTTATGCAAAATCACACATGCTTATAAACATAGGCAGATTTTGGAATGTTATAAGGCACGAAAGTAAGAAATAAGCCTGTTCGGTGCCCCAGAGACATTGATATTGTCAAAATACCAAAAGGGGCCAATGCATAGTGCCCTTTCGGGTATGGAAAGTTTTAGTAATTCATCAATAATATCTCCGATATTCTATTAGCCTTTTGATATATCTCCCTGCAGATACCTGTACGCCAAAACGCAAAGTCCAAAAGTGTCTCTTTATTTTCCGACTTTGTGATCAGGTACTCCTTATATCCGTAGCTACTTTGCGAAAGCTGAAAAAGATAGATATATGGCATCGCCTCCAAATCCTTTTTTGTAAGCGGTGCATATTTCATATATTCTTTGACATATAAAGTAAAATCTTCAATGTCAAAATCAGATCCATCGCGGCTCACTCCTCCGGACTGGATATATGATCTCATTATCTCCCAGACCGCCGGTATGCATCCCGCTGATGAAAAGTCTATTACTGCCTTTATATTATCTTCATCACAGATTAACTGGCATGCAGTGTAGTCACCATGAGTGGACGTATATGTTACTTCTTTAAAATATTCTTTCCAGGCATCTATGGACTCCAGTAGTTTCTTTTTGAATATTAGATCATCCCGTATTCTTTCATAATTGGGATCTGTCTTATTTTCATCCAAAGAAGACAAGAGCCTGTTGAACTTCTGCGAAATTGCTTCATTTGAGAAGCCTTTTGCCCAGTTGTAATCCATGGTCTTTTCCATGGGATAATCCTTAAGAAGCATATGGAGTTTGCCAAGGTACTTGGCACTTTGGATCAGAATTGAATGGGGAAGATCGTTTAGATATGATTTTCCTTCTATGAAATTCTGAACACTGATCACATGACCTTCATATACAATGCAGCTATTTCCATCCTTTGTTTTAACAAATTCAGCAACAGGAAAATCTTTAGATATAAGGTATGCTGTAATATCTGCTTCACGGCAAACCATGTCAGGGGTGAAATCACTTTGATACTCTTTAAAAAAGAAATCTCCCTCTTCACATTGAACCTTATAGCAATTAGCTGATCCTAATGCCAGATTTTTATTCTTTATGAGATGTAGTCCATATTCATCACGGAGTATCAGACTCATCTTTTCATTATTCAGAACACTCTTTTCAAGTGCCATTTTTTCTCTCCCGGTTGTCTTTTAATTATGTCTTTTTTAAATCTCAATCTTAACGCTGTATCTCACTATAACAGCCTTTTAAGTCTATTGGTATTACTTTGAGATATATTATTCAAAAAACTCCGGTTGTAATAGTTTGTTGTATGTGTCTTTAAATCCATTTTTCCAGGCATACTGCATCCTCTTCCTTTTCATAGGGCGGATAGTTCTTGCATGTGGAATAGCCATGCTTTCTGTAAAAACTGATGGCATGACCATTCCCTTCGCGGCACTCAAGTACCAGATGACTATAACCTGCTTCCGCTGCACGGTTCTCCATGGCCTCCATCAGCTTCGCACCTAATCCATCCTTGTTATGATCCGCATAGACGCGCTTGATCTCACCTGTTTCATCATCAATCCTTCTAAGGCCCGCACAGCAAACAGGCTTTTCCTTGTCATAGCCTATGAGAAAAAAAGCTTTATCATCCTCAAAATCACCGTAAGAAACATGCGCTGTCCCATCATGCCCCAATATGTCCTTAAGCGCCATATTAAGCCTGTTTATCATAATCTTGGCATCCGCTGACCGTATGCTTTTCTTAGTAAAATTAATATTCATGATCTACCGTCCTTTTATTTCAAGTCGTTTTATTAACCAAAGTATTTATCTTTTGTATTTAGCCTAACACGCAAATAAAAACAAGCCCTCCCTTACACAGAAATAGACCTGTTTTTCCCTTCTTCAAATACACAGTCGTTAAACTTGGCAAATGCTCTCAGTGTCCTTTGAAGTGCTGCATCCAGCTTTTTGGTTTTCCGGATTCCCTGCTCCCACCATAGTCCTTTTACACATAAAATCTTATTTTTTCGATCAGGAATAGCCTCAATCCTTCCGACGAATTGTTCTCCAAAAAGAATAGGCAGTGTGTAATAACCATACTTACGCTTTACTGCCGGAGTGTATATTTCCCAGGAGTACTGAAAATTCCACAGTGAAAGTATCAATGACTTGTCCCACATAAGAGGATCTAGAGGAGCTATAAATGACATCCTGGGCTTTAAGTCTGCACTTCCTTCAATTACTTGTTTCATCAGGGCGGCGTCAGAAAAAAGATAGTAGAATGTTGTTTTCAAACCCTCAACCATAACCGGGCAGATTTTGCCTTCGTTCATAAGCCTTTGCAGTATCTTTTTTCGCATTTCAGCATTTATGTTAATCCCAAGAAGTGCTGTACTGTTCTTGTCCCAAAGAAGGCCGACCGCACCGATTCTCCTAAGTACCCGCCAGCAAATAAAGCTCTCCTCATCCACACATGGATTCTCTGCATCCAAAATAGATTCAGGCAAATATTTCTTTGTGAGATCATAGAACTTACGACTTCCTTTTTTATGGTGAATGATAAGTTCTCCATCAGTATAAAGCTGCTCAAGAACAGATCTTGCTGCAGCAGATTTCTTATGCCAGTTACCGCTCCAATGCATTGATGAATGCCAGTATATTTCTCCTTCCATTGGAAGTAAGTCGCTTGAAACCGGACCATTTTCATCAATATACTCCCTGGCCTGTGTCTTAAGCTCCTCTAATCCATCAAAGCTTCTCCCAAGTTCAAGGCTTCTTTCCCTATAGGGAGAAAAATACGGCCAGTCCTCTGTAGGCCATATTGAGAGCTCCTTATCCGCGTAATCAATCAATTTCCTGTCAACATATAGGAGTTCCTGAAGCATAGATTTTTTGAACCCCTTAACACGCGATTGTAAGGTCAGTTCAGCATTTTTCCCGCAGACATCTACCGGATCATACTGAATACATCCGGCCTGCCTGACATAATCATACGCTCCATCTTTTCCTTTAAATCGATATTCCCCAATAAGTCCCTGCTTTGAAAGAATAAACTGTCTGGCTTGTTGTTTAGAAATTGTTATCATACCACTCCTCTAACCAGCCTCCTCAATCATCTCGAAAAGTCGCCGATTGATGTAGCCGCCGCTTGATTTAGAGCCTATCTTCTTCGTCCTTCTCTGTGAAAAAAGTATCCAAGATTAATCCTGACTTCCCTGCGACCAATGTCATTGTTTGTATAGCAGCAAGTATCAAAACCGATCAGTTCAAAACCCTGATGAATATAGAATCCGATTGCGTTTGTATTGCAGGATTGCGTTTCCAAGATGATGGCACGCCTTCCTTGATGCTGAGCAACTTCCTTTGCCTTATCCATCAGCATCTTTCCGATGCCTTTTCCCTGAAGCGTATCATGCACCCATAGTTCCGTAACAAGAAGTCTGTTGGACCACTCTTCAGGGCATACTTCAATGCAGGCTAACATATCCCCGGAATCGCTCACAATGCCGTAAGCTTCAGCACCCTCCCAATGATCCTGATAAAGTGAATCGGGAAAATCATATTCCTCCGGTGTGTGAACAATCTCCTTTTCTACCGGTTTCCTGACGATCGAGATGGTACATTCTTCATTGTTTAGCGGACTAAGCTCAAAATCATATTGCACGCCATTCGTCAGCTCAATTATAAGCCCGTTCCTGCCCCCTGGGGCTAAGTCAACGCCTAAACTTAGTTTTTCTTTGCCTTAACCGCAAACATCAGCTCAGTGATTCCTTAGGGATTTCTTTATCCCAGAAATAGAGAGTCAAATCACCTTTCCTGGCAGAATCCATCTCTTCTTTTGTAGCAGATACAGTCCAATCCGCATTATTATCTACAAGGTTATCCATATTCTTTTCAACCTGATCAAAAACACTTCCCATATAAAACCTCTTTCTATACCCCTCTACTACGATCAAGTGCTACCTGACCATATTAAAAGGTAGCTCATTCCTTTTATTGACAGCTTCACCAGCCCCATTTATGATAGCACCAAGGAATGAGTTTTTCACCGGGGCAGGGTTTTAGCCTGACAGAACTTGCTCGTTTCTTTTTTTATTTCCATAACGTCATATAGGTATGTCTTCCCATTCAAATCATGGGTGAATGTTTTTTGTTCTGCTCACTATTTTGCATAAATTATTATGGTATGACCTATGGAACCAGAATAATAATTGAATTCTCAAACAATATATTTCCCAATCAGCATTTTTATTATTCTATCATCAAGAACAACACCTGAAGTCTCATAAGAAATAATTAGTTTGTCTCCTGGCAATATTCCATTTGCAATGTATGAATTAATCTTCCTGACAGCTTTCTCTGCATATTCAGGATCATCCATTCTCCCATCATGTTCCCAATAAATTTCTTTTCCATCTCTCCTACGAAGTATCGTGAAATCAGGATAAACAATCCCAAAGCCTTTAAGTTTCAAAGGGCATTCATATTTATATTCAATTCCCAGATCATAGAAAGTATCTGCGAGTATCTTCTCAGATTTCGAGCGAACTCTTTCGCCTTTTCTTGAATATATTATAGGAATATTTTCTGCAAATTCCTTTCCCACATAAGGCTTACTCTTCCATTCTTGCAAACGTTGTTCCCATGGTGCTTCAACTGCCTTAATCAGCCCCTTTCTGATAGGATGAAGATTGTCATAAAGTTCGGATATTTCATCGTCCTTGTATTCTTTATTAATCCGTTCTATCTGCTTAAGTCTTCTATCAACAACTTTCTTAACTTTTTGATCATATGTTTTTTGAGCAAGACGATTGGCAAGTGCTATATCCTCTTGTTTTATATAACTTCCTTGAATTTTGCTTTTGTTGTCCTTGTCTGTACAATGCATAAATTGAACTCGTTTTCTACATGATGTTATTCTTAAGCACCCATCGGGTACATCATTAAGCCTGCCATCAACTATCTGCTTAATTGATAGTAATCTTGCTTCCTCATTTATAAGCATTTTTTTTAATCCGTACATAATTTTATGAATCTCCTCTGTTTAAACTTTTTGTGTTTAAATCTACCTGCCTTGCTTTTTGATTTTTGTTTTTTTAGCAGTCGGTTTAAACCTTTTCTGCATGCCATAATTTTTATTTTTCTACTTTTTAGCATGCGATTTAAGTTACTTCTACATGTCTTAATCTTTATTTTGCTGTTTTATAGCATGCTTTTTTAATTACTTCTGACTGTCATATTTCCCTGTTTATTGTTTTGCAGCAGGCTAAATTCATCAAAACTGCCTGCTCTTCTTCTCAAATTCTATGTTTGCAGCAGTCAGCCTTTCTCAAAATTTCATGCTGCATTCCTATAAATGCCCAATCGCAGCAGACAAATGCCCCACAAATTGCCTGCCTTATTCTAGAAATAGATGGATCGCAGCATGTATCTACCATAAAAATCTCTTCAGCATTTCTTAAAGCATTAAAACAAACAAAAAATTGAAAAAATATACGGGGACAAACACCGTACATGGAAAATGTGTATTAATAACACAAGAGAAAATTATAGCGGCTGACATCAATTTGTCAACCGCTAATATAATAGTCTATATTCTATGGCATTCCATGCCTTGTCTCAAGCTGATTGGAATCTGTTTTTCCATCAAAGTATAAAATATACTGGCTATCATTCTGCTCTTCACCGCTGATAACTGCCTCTACACAGTTTTCCTTCCATGTGACCTTCCATGAATCAGGCTGAACGTTTCCACCATCATTCAACACATCAAAAGAATACTTTGATATCGTTCCTGATTCATCTTTAAGAACAAGCCTTGCATGAGTGTGTCCAAAAGGCCAATCCGGATCTCCAACCTGCTGAAACAATAACACATACATTCCATCTTGAGATATTGAATCCGCCACCTCATGTATTTTATATTCTGTTTCATAAATAAAGCCTGTAGCTAAAACAACAATCATAATGTTAATTCCAGCTATTATTCCCAAGATGCCTCTGACTACAGGTCTCTTTATTTCTATGCATCCTAATATTGAAAAAAATATTATAACTAGTGGTATGCCTATAATCATTTCCTATCCTCGCATATTCAGACCAAATATTGAGAGTTAGAAATTGATTGCAATTTTCACTCCTTAATCATTTCTTACCCAATATCCATCGTAGACTACACCATTTTTACCATAAAGGAGTTTCTCGGATTTAACAAAGCCGGCTTTACTAATAGCCGCCAATCGCTCAACCGCATAGAGTGCACCTTTGGTAATAACACCTTTACAGCCTAAAAGTCCTTCAATATGAGGCGTGATCAAAGAAAAAATAGAATATAATTCTTTCTCATTTTCATAGTCACTTCTTACATCAACTCTCAAAATCCCCATATTATTAAAATCATCGTCAGATACTCTCGTACACAGTTCAACTGAGCCTATGACTTCAGACTTTTTCTTATCAACAATCGACATTCTGACAAACCATCCTTTTTCATAAGACATCTGCCAGAATTCCAGGGCATTTCTCATTTTTTCTTCGGTATTATAAAAGAAATTGTCACCATCACAGTTATCGCTGTTAAAATACGGCAACGCATTCTTGTCCCCATAAACCTTCAAATAATCATGGCAGTCCTCATTTCTAAACAATCTTAATTCATAGCTCTCGTTCTCAAATGTTGGACATTCCTTATAGATATTCATAGTTCTATACCTCGCAATTTTCATTAGTTCGTTGCTGCATTATACATTCCAATGCCTGCATTATTACTTCAAAATCCGTCAAATGAATATAATGTCCGCTATTATCGGCTCTTAACAGGATTGAATGCTTAGAAAAAGTAAGATATTCCTGCATCAATGACTGCCACAGTGCTTCAACTTTTTCTGCGAATGCTTTTGTGGTTTGGCCAAATTCCATTATTTCCTTTATTTCAAATTCACTTCCATGGGTGATAAGCACGATTGGAATCTGCGGAAAATTCCCTTTTTCTTTTAGGTGGCTGATCTCTTTTTCCTCATGTGCCAGGCGGTATTCCTCTAAGGCAGCATCGTGAAACTCTACCTTTGTTAATTCATCTAAAATATATTTCTTTGCTTCCAGTGAAAACTGATCATAGTAATAAAATGGCGGTGCTTTTCTCATGAAAAGTTTTATTAGAAATCCCAAATGGCATGAAGCCATCTTTCGCATGATTACAAAGTTTTCTGATTTATTAAAGCCGCTCTTTTTCTGCTCATCAGATGTTAAAAATACTGATTTATACTTATTGTCATTTGCAGATAAAGGATCTACAAATACTATTCCGCGAACCATATCCGGATACATTCTGGCAAATTGCTGCGCATACAGCCCTCCCTGTGAATGTGCCAAAATTGTAATATTACTTTTACATGGTAATTCCATTAGCAAAGCATGTAACTCTTTGGCAATGTTTTTCGGCGAGCGAGCCTTGGAAATATTTCTTCCGCGCTCATACAAAAGAACGGTAAACTGTTTTGACAGCTGTTCTGCGATGTGCAACCACTCGCCGGCAACTGCACCAAGTCCCATTTCAATAACCAGATCAATATCTCCCTCGCCAAATATGCAATAGGATATATTCTGCCCTTCTATCACTTTGCTAGCCATCGATAAAGACTTTTTCATTTTGAATTCTCCCTTAATCTCCCTAAATAACTGCAACATCCTGGAACAAAAATATCACAAAGGTAAAACAGACCTTATCCTTACACGGATTTAGGTCTGTTTTTCACTCCACTATTTATTAGGAAAATTCCGAGAGAACTTGCAATCAATCGGCCCAACAAATTGAATTTACTCACAATACATACAAATAGTTCCTTGTGACAATTTAAAACCATTATTTTCATAGAATTTGAAGGCAGGTGCATATTCACTGGTATAAAGGACAACCCCAGCATATCCTGTTTCCTTACTATAATCTAATAACGTCTTCAGTAATTGCCTACCAATACCTTGGCCCTGTCTTTCAGGCAAAACTGCCATTTCGTTAATATATATTTCTTTTTTACTTCCTGATATCTTACATAATGCAAATATACATCCAATTACCACGTCATCTTCTTCATACACATATCCTACAAATTTTTTCTGCTCGTAATAATCCAATAAATATTCTTTTGCATTATCAGGGTTCCAATCAATCCCCCAATATTCTATAGGAAACGCCTTAGCATATATCACTCCACACTGTTGCAAATCTTCCTCTTTCATTTTTCTTATCATTAAAATCACCTCGCATGCTTCATAAAAATACTATTTGTAAAATTACACTCTCGGTTTTTGATTCAATACACGTTCCAGCGGTACCCAGCCGAGATATTTAGGATGATTGCCGGTCAACGCCGTCAAGCGTTCGATCTCCGTATAACCATCGATCCTGATCACATCCCATGCGTGAATGATCTGTCCGTCTCCGAGAGAAATACCGCAGTGCCCCCAGTTTACGGGGCCATCTTTGCTCGGACAGAGACAGTCGTAAAAGACAAATGCACCTCTTTCGGGAATACCGCTCCTAAGCGCGTCCTTATACATCTCGCTTCATCTTTTCTGAATGTAGTCATTTTCTATACCTCTCCATTCCGGATAGCAACACATTCATTGATATCTCAAAGCTTTCATCAAGCGAAATTGGATTTCCAAAGGAATTATGAATCTGAAGCATGATAAACCCTTCCAGAAAGGCTCTGTATGTTCTAAGCAGGTGATTAGCTATCTCACGGTCAATCCCCAGGCCATCTGTTTGCTTGAAGAAAAATGAATATAATCCTTCTGTAGCGGCAAGCAATGTATCATCTGAGTATTTGTTATACCAGAGCATCGCTTCGAACACGCCTGGGTTCTCGATTGCAAATTTATAAAATCTTCTTCCGTACTCAAACAGATTTGCTCTTTCATCGGAAGAATCAATTCCACTTACAACCTCCTCCGATAAAATTCGCCATCCATAGATCATAAGACTTCTGTGCATATCTTCTATTGTCTTCATATGGTTATACAATGACGGCTTTTTAATTCCCAAATACTCCGATAATGTAGTAACCGACAAGTAGGATAGCCCTTTTTCATTGGCTAGTTCTGCAGCTTTTTCCACTATTTCTTCTTTTGATAATCCTGTTCTTGGCATATCGACTCCTAAATAAATAACTAACATTGTTAGCTATTGTTATACTAACAATGTTAGTTATTGTCAAGTAACAAGTTTATTTGTGGAATAGCCTTCCTGAATTGCAGCGAAGGTAGCCACAAAGCATATTATTACTGCACTGTATCGTAAATCTATAATCTTTAGCGTCAAAGGCAAAACAAATAATAAACCACCTACAGTCTTATTCATCACAGAATGAACCGCAACAACCAAGGTATTCTTCAATTTTTTTAACTGGAACCAGCTCTATATAGCCTCGCTCACCCTTGGGCTCGAGTTGGATACGAGGATTAGTGTCATCCCATTTAAATCCAATAAACTCCGGATTGTACTTTTTCTCAGCATCCCAGATTTCTCTTATAGCCGCCTCATAGTTCTCTTCAGCAAATGGTTCTCCTCTGAAAAGAAGATATGTGGATGCAGGAAGATCAATCACTTCAAATCCTTCAGGAATCTCTCCTTTATAATCTGTCTCAACCTCTACGCCCTGTACATATTCGTTTGTTACGGGATTTCTGAGTTCCTTAGGAAGAAACAAACATACAGGCTCTCCACTAATAGACTTTATACTGGTCAGAAGCCCCCATACATCACATCCAACTTCATCGCAGTAGCTCCAATACTCTGTTGCATTAACTCCTCTTTTGATGATCACCTTGTGTGCAGGTTTTTCCACCACCTGAATAAATACATTTCTGATATCACTCATATCACTCTCGCTCCTTTCTTTATCAATGATGAATGAAGGAGTAAAAAGCCAGACTGGAATAGGGCTTGTGGCGTACTCTTTTGGATTTACTCCAAATTCACGCCTGAATGCACGCTGATATCCATCGACACTTCCGAATCCCATATCCAGTGCTACTTCGAGAACCTGACAAGATTCGTCGCGAAGTCTAAGTGCTGACTTTGACAGCTTAAGGCGCCTAATATAAACTGCCGGAGTCATGTCGAGATACTTGATGAATATCCTTCTAGCGTACCAGGGAGAAAAAGATGCCGCTTTTGCGAGATCTCCAATGGTTATCTCCTCAAAAATATGATCATTGATATAATCCTGCATCTTGCGTACTGCTTTTCTCTGTTCCTCCATCTGCTCACCTCCTTATGAGCTGATAATATCTTATGAGGCTTATTCATTTCTCGACATTTTTTGCCCTTTTCCCATAAATACTGAGTTTACATTATAACGATAGCACTAAAAATGAATCCTGTTTATTAAACAACTCTTACTTGAGATCAATCAGAAATTTTTTAATCAAAATCTGTACTAACAAGAACTCTCCCATTATTATTGCAAACCCCAATTTAAAATATGATACCTCCATAAGAATCCAAACAAGAGTTAATATGAGTACAAGTAATTGCTCTGCTCAGTCAAAATATTCTTTGCTGATCATGGCTTCTATCAGCATCTTATATAATTCAAAGTTTTGCGGATACTTCTTTGCATATGGCTCACACACTCTGATAAACCAGTCATTATCACTATGATGCTTATATTCACTGCCACCTCGAACCGCACGATATAGTGAAAACAGCTCATCAATACTAATAATTAAGTTCTCAAAAAACATATTTTTCTATCAGCATCTTTATTATCCTATCATCAAGAACAACGCCTGAAGTCTCATAAGAAATTATCAGTTTATCTCCCGGCAGTATTCCATTAGCAATGTATGAATTAATCTTCCTGACAGCTTTCTCAGCATATTTAGGATCATCCATTCTCCCATCATGCTCCCAGTAGATTTCTTTTCTATCTCTCTTGCGAAGGATTGTGAAATCAGGATAAACAATCCCAAAGCCTTTAAGTTTTAACGGACATTCATATTTATACTCTATTCCCAAATCAAAGAAAATATCAGCAAGTATCTTCTCAGATTTTGAACGAACTCTTTCTCCTTTCTTTGAATAAATTACAGGTATATTTTCTGCAAATTCTTTTCCCACATATGGAGTATTCTTCCAATCTAGTAATCGCTGTTCCCATGGTGTTTCAACTGCTTTTATTAATGTCTTTCTCATAGGATGAAGACTGTTATAAAGCTCATCTATCTCATTATCCATGTATTCTTTATTGAGACTTTCAATTTGCTTAAGTCTCCTATCAACAATTTTCTTAACCCTATGGTCATATGTTTTTTGTGCAAGTCGATGAGCTAATGATATATCTTCTTGCTTTATATAAATTCCCTGTTCTTTACTTTTATTGTTCTTATCTATGCAATGCATGAACTGCACTCGGTTTCTAGTTGATGTAATTCTAAGACTTCCCTCGGGCACATTAACAAGTCTGTCATCAACTATCTGTTTTATCGTGTATAATCTTGCTTCCTCTTTTGTAAGCAATTCTTTTAATCCGTACATGTATTTATAAAACTCCTTTGTATATACTTTTGGCTCTAATCTACGTTCTCTCACTTTTAACTATCTTTCTTATAGCAAGCACTTTTTATTTTTCTGTCTGCTCCTGCCATTGTTTTATTGTTTCATTGCAGACATTTTATATTCTCTTTGTCTGCTATTGCCTTTAACTTGCCATTATATAGCAGACATTTTTAGTTCTCTTTGCCTGCTATTGCCCTTGATTTGCCGCGTTATAGCAGACATTTTAAGCCCTGTTTGACTGCTATTATCTTAAGTTTGTGATTCTATAGCAGACATTTTTGGACTCTATTATCTGCTCCTATCCTTAATTTCTACATTTATAGCAGGCAATAATATCAAAATGTTTCTGCCATGATTCTCAAAATCCTTAATCATAGCAGACATAGCCACACAAAAATTCCTGCTCTGTTTCTCAATTTTGGCAATCATAGCAGACTGACCAACCTAAAAATCATACAAAATCAACCAATCCCACCTGCTATATTCTCTAGATCGTCAAATCATAGCAGGTGAAGCCACACAAAAGTGTCTGTACCAATCAGCAAACTAATAAAATACAGCATGTTTACCATATTTAATTTTCTTCAGAATTCAAACCTGGGAATTAGTAGCGATGAATAGAACCGCTATAGATATTTATATACAAATCAAACAACAAAAAAATTATAGCGGCTGACTTAGATTTGTCAACCGCTAGTATTATAAAGCTTGTTTAAGTTGTGTCCCTTCGCTTTTTCACAAGGAAGTTCTGTTCTCGCAGATATTTGAATCATTATAAATTCTGTAAAACTCATGGTAGACTTGCTCGGGATAGTGATATTTACCTGTAGTCCTGATTCCATAGATTTCCTGAACACTATATGGCAAGTTATACAGAGGCTGTCTTGTAATCAAGACATAATAATTCGAAGAAGCCTGTACCAACTCCACAAAATCTTTGGAATAAATATATTGATAATCTTCATCAATAAATACTATACAATTTTGATAAGCTTCTAAAATCGTCTTCCAAAGACCTGCATCTCCACCAAATACCACACATGGAACATCTGACTGTAGACTGATTCCACTTTCTTTTCCAAATCTTGAATGTGTCCCCAAAAGGTCCAAGAGTGTAGTCTTTCTTTTTCTTAGGCCATGAAAGCATAGAATAGTGCATCAAGGCAAAATATTGTCCATTAAGAGATACTGTCATAAAATCTCTCACATCCTCAAATAATCCTGGATCATATTTTTTATCATGATTACCAGAAATGAGGTACTTCTTGCCATTCATTTTTTGTATCATTTCATTAGCGGCATCCGTCGTCATGTGATGACAAATATCTCCAAGAATATATACCGTATCATCCTTGTGAACTACTGCGTTGTAGTTTGTAAGAATAGTCCTATTCATTTCCTCAACAGAATCAAATGGACGATTCTGCATTGATATTATTCCCCGATGTCCCAAGTGTTGATCTACTGTCTAATCAGTTTTGGTGACGTGTCCACTTTCTGGGGTCCATTTTAATATGCTATAATATGCTGGTATTATTCGTATTAAACCTTATTTTCTTAAGAGTGGGGAACCTATGATCAGAAATAACGATTTTACTCTTGAATATATCGGCGACACTCCTTGTCTGCTAACGCATGGTCAAAGCGCAGCAGATAGGAAGAAAAGCTTATTTCTAAATGATACCGGTGTTTATATCTGGAATTTACTCTCCAAAGATCTGACAATTGAAGAAATCTTTGATAGTTGCTATGAACACTTTGAGATAGACGAGGCAGATCGCCCTGACGCAAAGCGTTCCATTCAAAGCTTTATGGATTCCCTTTGTTATTCAGGAATGGTTATAGATACTGATTTTTATAAAAAACTTAAACTCAAGAAATATGTCAGCATGAATATTGCCGGTATCTGCGTAAATCTGTTCGGCAAGGAAGAACTGTTTGATGATAGCTTTATGGCTTTTGCTGATGATGAATACACTTGCTCAGCTGATAAAACCCAGAATATTTATGTCTATCATATTGCACCTGTAATACATAAATCCGGTGAACTGATTATTCGTGATAAAGAGTTATCCGTCATAAAAACATGTGATAAATATATTCTCATTTTCCCGTTATGGGAGCATGTTGACGAGCTTCATATATCACCGGACGGACAGATGGTATCTGTTTTTGTTAAAGATACTGATAATGCCAAGGAAGAAGTATTCTGGGCTATTCGTCACGCTTTCCTTTATATGGCAAGAATCCATAACTTATTTGCCATACATTCGGTTTCCGTAGAGTATGATTACAAAGCGCTTCTCTTTTCTGCCGGATCCGGAATCGGCAAAAGTACACATGCAGCGCTTTGGAATAGGTTGTACGGCGTAAGACAGATCAACGGCGATTTGAATCTATTGGGAAAAGGTGATGATGGCAAAATATATGCGTATGGCATGCCATGGTGTGGAACTTCAGGAATCTATGATGCTAAAGACTATGAGCTTAAAGGAATAGTACTGCTTCGTCAGGATCCCAAGAATTTTGTAAGTCATTTGCAGCCGGAAGCTAAAGCTCTGGCTATTATGAACCGAATCATCTCTCCGATGTGGAATAGTGAGATGTCCTTAAGCGTTATTCGCTTCGCGCAGGAAGTTAGCGCTAACTATCCAGTATGGAATTACAGCTGCAACACCTCAGATGATGCAGCTGCATTCATAAAGTCCCAAATCGATAGTACAACAGCTTAAGTATTCAGGCGATGCTTTCCATCTCGCTGATTTCCTCATCAGATAACTTACAACAGTTGCCGTTTCTGATAGCATATACTCTATCGCATTGTTTTAATACTGAAGGTCTATGTGTAGTAATAATAGTGGTCCTAGGATATTCATCTGCCATGATATTCTTAAGGACCTCTTTTTCTGTCCATACATCAAGAGCAGAGGTTGCTTCATCCAGAAGAAGTATAGGCGACTGTCTAAGGATTGCTCTGGCAATAGACAACCTCTGGGCCTGTCCCTCTGAAAAGCCACTGCCGTGCTCTCCCATCTCACTGTTTATGCCTTCAGGAAGTTTCTTGACAAAGTCCCACGCACAAGCCATTTTCAGGGCTTTGATGATCTCATCATCCGTTGCATCCTTTTTTACATTTCTCATATTTTGAGCTATAGTTCCCGAGAACATTGTATTTCCTTGTGGAACATATGCAAAAAGACTTCTCGTTGCAGCTGTTGCATAGAGACTATCTTCAAGTTCCCCATCACCGGTCGTTATACGCACCTGTCCCTCACCGGGCCTTATTATAGCAAGAAGTAGTCTTAGCATAGTTGTCTTTCCTTCGCCTGAAGGTCCGACAAATGCAACTGTCTCATGAGGATTAGCATTAAATTCAGCCTTGGAAAAGACATTTTCTGCACCTTCGTAAGCAAATGACACGTTCCTGGCTTCTACTCCTATTCCCTTACCTGCATGCTCCTGCCCAAATCTTTCAACCTCTTCGGCATTGGAATAATCATCTCTTGGAAGGTCCAGTATGCTTTTAACTCGATCAGCTGAGTTAAACAAGCTAAGAGACGTTGGTACAAAACTGATAAGATTAGAAACTGAGCCTGTAAGAGAACTTGAAAGGCCTATAAACATGGTCATTGTTCCGTATGTGATAGCTCCGCTCCAAACCTTGTATACGCCCCATGCCTGTGCAGAGTAGGATACAAGCATAGATACAAATGTCAGTATAAAAGTATTGAGCATTGATATCTTCTGGTACTTAAGCGTAGCTTCTGAATATCCTTTTTGTATTTCTTTTAGCCTGTCTATGTGATATGACAGCATATCAAAAGCTTTTATTGTCTGAATATTCGAGAAGGTCTCCTGATGAAAACCGTTCATTCTAGCGGATGCTGACATAGTTCCCATTCCGCTCTTTCTCATCATCTTCATAGAATAGCGCGAACTGATCAGTGTTATCGGGATGCTGGCAAGCGCAAAAATAGCGAATGTCCAATCGTATATGCAAACCATATATAAAGCGGATGCAAATCTGAAAATATAGATTATAAGGTTTGGTACAAGTGTCAAAATTCCTGATGCAATATTGGAAGCGTCACTTCCGCATCTCATAACAAGGTCCCCGGAATGATATTTAGACAGGGATTGCCAATCCGTTCGTAATATTCCTTCAAAGATCTGCGCCTTTATCTCATTATTAACCTTAAGACTGATTTTGGTGGAAAGGTAACTTGATATCTGCGAAACACAAGTATTCACTACTGTAAGTACAATCATGATTATAAATGTGCGCAAAAGTTCCCCTGTGCGATGTCCTGTGATTATATCTACCAGGTCTCGTGAATTAAGGCTTGTAAAAAGACCAAGTATTATGCCGGTCATGCCAAGTAAAGTGTATATTACAATAGCGGGTATATGGTTTATTGCATATCCATATATCCACTTGAATATCATTAGCTTGTCTTTTAGCTTTCCTTCTTTAATTTTGTTGAAATAATATCTTATCTTCCCCATATCGTAAAAAAGGAGCACCACGTTCATATGTGGTGCTCCAATAAAAATCTTTAATAATTAGTTAAGAGGCCGTACATCTCTTATTTTAAGTTCAGTCATTGTACCACTTGTACCTGATTCACGAATAGCGCCGCCTTCACCAACAACTTGGAATATGAAATCTGTCCATTCGTTAGCATTAAGATGTCTATTAACATCAATACGGAAAGATGTATCAGATTCTTTTGTTATTGAATACTCAGAACTTCCAAAGCTCTTAATTGGTACTGTTGAATCAATATAGATAATGAATCTCTCCCAAGCCTCATTTAATGGATTCTGGAAGTGTACTCTGACGTCTGTATGAGATCCGCCATTGTTGTTATCGTCATTAAGCCATGCGCTAGGTGGATTCGGAACAGGAGTTCCACTTCCGACAAAAACACCTTCAGCCGTAAATTCGAGGCCAAGTTCCATTAACTGTGGTACTTCAAAAGTCTTCATCATATACACCCCCATTAAAATAGATTTTATATCATCCATTTCCATTTTTTGATAGTGAAATTATAAAATGATTTATAACAAATAACAATGAAATATCGATAATCTAACAAAATTGAAAGATTGTTATTCCTTAAGAAATTTCTTTGTCAGTCGTCTTTGTTAAAAGCACGACGGTTTCAACATGCGTAATCATCTATGTTTGCATGTACATATACGGACTAATACTGTATACCCCTTTGGAAAAAATAATGATTATGGGTGTTAAAAATTTAAGCAAATACATTTTCCTGATATTTGCTGTATATGCTATATCTTACTTAGTACATACGGATGTATTCGCACCCTCAGTATGTGCCAAAGCCAGAACCTGTCCGCGTTTGCATTAAGAGTTTATGCAGTGCGTAGGGATTTTATTACCTATAAAAGACTTACTTTCTCTGTATCTATATACTTCCCGTCACTTATTTCCATCTGGTGACTCTCATCCCAGAACTTGGAATTGAGAACGCCATCAATGTCTAAAAAGATTATGTTCATGGCTATATTTATTCCACTTTTTCTTCATTTTATAAGCTTTTCTTTTATCTTTTCCTGTTCCTCACTTCCAATACCTATTGCAGAAAAATACCCCTCTATAGTCCCGTGGCTCTCTTCTATCATTTCCATAAAAGAAATCATATTATTTTCATTAGAAATTACAATATTCATATCAAGATCAGGGAAGTTTTTATGTATCAGTTCAAAGCGTTCTTTATTGTTTTCCTTGGTTCTCATATAGTCATATATAATATCACTCTTTCTGACACCGCAAAGCCACAAAATAAGTGCACTGTTGACACCTGTTCTGTCTTTTCCCGCAGAGCAGTTAAACATAACTCCCCAATTAGCATTTGCTACTGTCTTGAACACTTTACTTATGTTTTCAGAATGTGCGATTTTGTAATAACTCTCCGGAACCGCATCTACGCTCTCTGGGATACCGCTTCCCTCAGGAATAGGAATAGCATGATATTCAAAGCCTTCTACATCATCAAGACCATGAGGCTTTTTCTCTTTTTCCTCCGAAGATCTGGTATCGATTATGGTTGTAATACCGGTGTTTTTCAAAAACTCTATATCTTTTTCAGATGGATAATTAGCAACGTCACTTCTTATAAGTCTTCCATACCTGGTATAGTTTTCTGTTCCATCTATTCTGTAGCCACCAAGATCCCTGGTGTTTAGCGTAGTCTCTAAAAGAGAGTAAGTTCTATTATCCCAAGCATTATCGTAGCTCTCAATAAGCTTCCCACCATTCATAAATGCATCCAGTTCTCTTATGCAGAGCTCAACTGCCTCGGAAATGTATTCATCAGCCATTTCTTTCGTAAAAAAGAAAATCTCTCCATCCACTTCTTTGAAATAGCCATACATAGAATCCATAAGCCATTTCACATCGAATGAGCAAAGATCATTTATGGGCTCACTATCAAAATTTACCGGAACGGTAATGTCGTTCTTCAAATTATACTTTTCAGCAACATAGAAATTTATAATGGAATAATCTTTGTGGAGTTTCTCGACATTACCTGGAATCATTGGATTCCAATGATACTTGTCATAAACAAAATGCCTGTAACAGATATCCTGAACAAGATGAAGATAATACCCAAGATATAAGTCGTCCTGCCTCATCAGCTCTCCGAACTTATTTCTAAAGAATTCGAAATCATAAGACTTTTTGTTGCGTCCCCAAATAAACTTGTTTACATGACCTGCTTTGCCTTTGCCCGCATCAGGAAGAATTGCCCCAAACTTAAGTCTGTTCTCATCCTTGAAGGTATGGTGCTTAATAAGCTCGTTAGTAACAGCCAGATGTATAATGCTTGATGCCATGTTATTCCCCTTTATTCCCAATTATTCAAAACTATTTCATCAGAATTTCTTTATATGAATCATTACTTCTGAAACATACTCATAATCATACCATGGAAAAATCCCAAAGCCTACATAATAGATATATTTATGCACTTTTTCGCATTTTAAAAGAGGCATCAATTCAGTGAATACCTCTTTTGTCATTTCCTTGACAGATTTAGTTCTTCTCAAAATAAATAATATCCATCAACCCACTTATTTTCTCCATCTTGCCAGTCCGCTTATACCCAAGCTTCTCATAGAGATGAAGATTACCTTTTTCTTGAAGGATAGTATCAAGACTCCAGTTGTCATCACCATAAATTCTTTCAGCTTCAATGATTGCCTGCTGAGCATATCCTTTGTTTCTATACTCAGGCATTATCCATATTGGAGAAATTCGTTTTCTGCTACCGTCCCTCTTATCAATAACTCTGATGCCACCAACTTTTGCCCCATCTGCCACGATAAAATAATATGTAGTTCCTGTGAAATCGTATTTCTGTAAAATACGTTCATAGCTTTCCGCTGCAGGGCTCATATCATAATCATGATATTTTTCTAAAAGTCCTTTAAAAGCTTCTACCTGTGCTTCCCATAGTTCATGCATATCTTCTCTGTTTGCCTTCTGTAACTTGATGCTCATAATTTTCTTCCTCTATATCAATTCTTTATAAATATTTGAACAACATGATTGGAATAGCCCATAAGATCAGGCCTTTCAGCTGTTGCTATTAAGTACTGAATCCATTCATTTTCATGCACAAAAAAGCACATCAGTAAGATTCAAATCTGCCTGGTGTGCTTTTCAAATATCATCATAAGAAAAATCTACACAGACAAATAAAACCTATTGGCTTACAGCTGTGTAATAATCCTAGCTATAAGCGAATATGTCTATACATCATCTCCATGTAGTTATACATATAGCGCTGGTTCATATGTGCTCCTAAATTGATTATATTGATAGTAATAATATAGCTACCTCAATAACCTGTCAATTATTAATTATTCAAGTCATCCCTAGATACTTCAATCTCCACATGCTGCTTAGCATCCTTAAGTTTGGACAATAAACATACTGTCTCAACATGCGGTACTACTGCAGACAATTTAAACATACTGCGTAGATACTGGGCTTTGATATGTTTACCCCTTTTAACATAGTTTGGGGTAAAGGGGTTAAGAAATAGCGGACAACTATTTTCATTTTGGAAAAAGTTGCCCCTTTTAAACGAGGCTATGTATCTCTTTTTCAAGCTTATAAAGATACTCAATAATAGCATCAAAAGAAGGAACCGTGCCATATATCATGTTTTCCATAGCTTTATAGTCAGCTTTGACATCCGCCATTATATCTTCTCTTGGAATAAGCTGTACATTTGCTAATGTAGCTGTTTCATAATGAGCCCCTTTGGAATAATAAAACTTCTGCTTAAAGGCAACATCCTTTTCCAACAGTTCTTTTCTTCCAAATGCAGACTCTTTAACCGCTGAGTTTCCCATAGAGTATACATCATAAAGGTGTCTTGCATATCTTGCAGGTAAAGGCTTACCTTCTGGGAAATTAGCAAGTTTATGGAGAATCGTAATCTTCTCCCAGAAAGTACGCTCAATATCTATAGTTAATGCAGTTGTGGTTTTCTGCTCAAATACATCCGGATACTTCTCTGCTGCAAATGGCATAATCTGTGTCTGATGTGATGGCATCCACTCTGCCAACGGTCCAATCTCAAGTCTTACCACTGGACGCAGGTAATCAACATCAAATAGCTGTGGATAAAAGAAATTAACAACCATCTCATCCTCTGTATCCACAGATATGAGTCCTGTTTTTCCAAGCTTATCAGACAATTCTTTATCCAATGTCGGTACCAGTACTTCTCTATAGAAAGAAGCTGCCTCAGAATTAAGCTCCTTATTATATTGATCCTGTTTGGTTTTGGATCTGTTATCCCATGGGTCAGCCTTTCCCTCAGTGACTTTTCTCCAATCCAGGATTAAATCTATATCCTCAGAAAACCTTTCTATAGCATGGTAAGACTTTGATAAGCTTGTCCCACCTTTAAAAACAAATATATCCTTAAAACTACTTTCATTAAAAAGATGATCTATCAGGAAACATATCCAAAAGTCCTTCTCTATTGCATCTGCTCTTATCCCTACCTTTGCTGCAGTTGCTTCAAAGAGGTCCCTTCTATCCTGATCACTTGCTGTGGCTACCTTTCTCATTAGCAACAAACCTTCCTTATAGTTTCATGTATCCATTCTGCACTGTCAGCCGATTCCATAAGGATCAATTCCTTATCCTCATGAGCAATCTTATTTCTAAGAGTTTTTATTATGCTCTCATCTACTCTTTCTTTTCCTAATGTCTTTAAGGCTTCAATAATCATCACGGTTAAGGTCGACATATTGCTGATATCTCTATTAGTCCTGTGTTTAAACGAAAGCTTCGCATTCTCTATTTCAAACTCCCTATATGGGCCATCACTAACAAAAACCCAAACAGATGGAACCTGCGTTGAAAGTCCTAACTTATTGAGAGCAACATCACCCGCAGGAGAAATACTCCAGTGATATCCCCTGGCTATAGCATAAGCAACCGCCTCTGGATTCGTAGGAAGTGTTTCTTTCAAAAAAGAACTATAACGTGGCTTTTCATATACGCCATCCATAACCCTTTTGATATTGCCTTTTTCAGTTTGCCTTCCAAGGCACTTCCTAACCGTAGTATTACTTGCTAAGTCCGAAAAATCAGATGTAAGGAAAATAGCACCATCTTCTGCTTCTAATATTCTATTGTTGATTTCATTAGAAATAGTCGTAGCCATTTCGCTCCTCCTGTCACGATTATTATACAATTATCGTGACACTTTTTCAATACGCAAACACCCTGTTTCGTCAGATAAATTGTGCAGTTTATCTGACGATCTGCTGCGGCTATTATGATGAGTGGTTGTTTCCAAAATAGAAATAACCACCTTCAGCATTTTTCTATTGGCATCAAACATATTTCAGTGCAATATGCCTATATTCCTCAGCAGAATAAACCTTCTTGTGCGCATTGAGAATTTCAATTTCTATATCACCACAGTCATCAAAGGGCAAATAGTATCTCAAATTAACAGTAACATCTTCTCTACGTCCAATCTCAACAAGCCACTTGGCACAATTCTCTCCGCACTTTGTAGCGTTATACATAAGATCAGGCATCTTATAAATACAAATGAGTGTTTGTACTCCTTCTGAAAGCCTTTCTGGCGGAATAGGCCCCATCTCATCATTTATGATAAGCTGATTTCCCTTATAATACGACTTATCTACATCTGCCATTATTTCAGCTACAAGAGGATCCTCAAACCACTCCTCTTCGTAATTAAATCTGAACCATGATGGTACATGCATAGCTCCTTCTGTTTCACCAAAGATAATTCTTAGCATGTTTTATCGTCCTCATCCTTTTTAAACAGCTTTTCCATTCTTATGTAGTACTCCAAAAGCCTTACTACATAGTCCGGAGCATGGCGCATATCACGTTCCCATTCAGTGACAGTTCTATAAGGGATATCAAAATACTCACAAAACTCCTTGCGGTTCATGCCAGTACTTTCACGTAGTTCTTTTATTTTTTTAGCTTTATCATCCATAAGAATGCTCCTTCAAACAAAATACACGTTGTGTATAAGAATAACATATCGCTCTTATTTACACAACGTGTATTATCAAACATATATCAAAACAAATAAAATAAACCGGTTCGAAAGTCAAGGACTTTTTTGTGACAGATTTTAAGGTTGAATGGAATCATAATAGACAGTGCAAAAATATATATGACAGTGATGGATTTTAAGTAGTACTACGATAGACTTTAGGTTGACAGTAGTACTTTTTTTATGGCTTTTTGTAGGGGATAATGATAGAGGGTACAACAAATAGGCCAGAGGATTCCCTGGCAATCAAAAAGCTGTACCGTCAGAGAGTGAGGTGAACTCGCATTTGCGATAAGCCAGACCCTTACTGCCACGATACAGCTGCGTTTATTATACAGCTGTAAAGTATTTAAAAATATAAGATTTTGAAGAATATATAGATCAGAACAGTTCGTTCATCATGAATACATAACTTAATTCAGTATATTTTCTCCATGCAAGTGGTTCTTTAAGCTCAGAGCGTTTGTCTTCTGTAAGTGACTTTATGAACTGAAGAGCGCTCTTGGCCTTTTCCAGGACAGCCTGCATTTTTGTGATCTGATTAGATGCTGTCATTTCCTTATCCTTCCACTTATCTATTACTGACTTAAGAAGGCGTTGGTCACGAAGTATTACTTTTTCAGGATCAACAAGCCGTTTTTCTTCACGATGCTTTTGGGATGCTTCTCTGCGAGCTGCAGCTTCTTCATCAGCATATCTGCGTCTTACTTTCTTCAGATCACCACCTGTCATCATAATTGATGCAGGAACACCAAAGTAGTTGTCAAGTGGATAAACTCCCGTTGTGGCATACTGATAGAATTCCTCAGGAGTAAGTCCTGCAAGATCATACTGATAATGCTCTGAATTGTATGCCTTAAGGTAACCATCCACAAGCTGTCTTGCAGACGTAAAATCCCTGCACATAGCAACCATATCGAGGATGGCTGTTTTAAGCCTCCCAAAGAAGCTCTCCATAGGTGCGTTATCCTGAGAATTGCCTCTGGCTGATACAGACTGTACAAAGCCATCATCGTGAAGTAGCTCAGTAAAGGAAGTGGCAAGGTACTGGCTCCCCTGATCATGGTGCACATAAACTTCATTGGTCCTCATGACTTCCGCAAGTTCGCCAGCATGACCACTCATCATATCCCGGTAGGCTTCTTCTACGAGTTTTAGAGACATATATCTCCCTATGCTCCAACCAAGGTTTTCACGAGTATAGGCATCCCTGAATACGCACAGATAAAATGTGGTCCGATATTCACCATAGTAAAGATATGTTATGTCTGAAAGAATGACTCTTCGCGGAGCGATAAAGAAGTTCTGGTTCACCGCATTTACCGGCGCCGCGCACACGTGATTATGTGATGCCTGATGCTTATATGCATCTTTATGCGGCATCTGTGCCTGTATGTTCATCTCAGCCATAAGCGCCGCTATCTTTTTGGTATTCACAGTCCTGCCAAATCTTCTAAAAAGCTCCACCCTGAATGTCCTTTTTCCAGGAACCACGCCATTTCTGGCAATGATAATCCTACGCATAAGTTCCTTGATTGCATCCCTGTCGGCTTTTTTCTCCGCCTGTTTTCCAAATATATCTTCCTTACGGCCTTTCCATGCATAGTAGCCAGAGTCAGACACTCCAAACATACGCAGGCATTGTGAAACGTTATACCCATTGAGTTTTGACTTCTGCTTATTTATAAATGAATCAACCATAACAAATCTGTCTGCCCGGATTTCCTTTTCCTCAATCAGGTAAAGTACTCCTCCAATTCGGATCGGATTTTTTTTGAGCCAAAAGCATTTCTTCAAGATAGTGGTTACGCGCTACAAGATATGCCCGTTCTTCTTCTGGCGTGAGATTTCCCATCTGTTCACGGGAGACGGAGCCGTCGTAATTCGTCTCATCTACAGTAAAAAGTTTGTTGTCTCTGGCCTTCTGCATTACGCGCTTTCCGGCTGAATAGGCTCGGTCTTCTCCCAAAACACTTGTGTCAAATCCAAGCGCATTATAAGCCTGAACATATGTCATTCCTTCATCATGGATTTTCTTGTACAGGGCAATGTCAAAGTCTTTAGAGTAGAAGATCCTGTCCTCTTTGAAGCCAGTAACAAACTCATTATCGAGAAAGGGAATGATCTTTTCATCAGGTCTGTCACTGCCGTCCTCATATTTATACTTTTTTGAATGATCCACCAGTTTCATCGTTTAATCCCCCAATACTTTTTTCTGTAAACTCCTTATAGCTTCTTGCAGCCGTGTGAGCGTTTTTTGCTGACTTTACCTTCATCTTTTCAAAGCGTTCTTCTTCTCTTGCCAGATATTTGGCGAATTCTGCTTCACTCATCTGTTCCAGGTATTGTTCATACTCTGCAGGTGTCATCTTTTCTCTATCCCACATGCCTCTTTCATTATTATAGTAAAAGCCATATCTATCAATACATTCCTGCAACTCATCCAAAGATTTACAAGCTTCATAAGGGCACTCATCTTTAAAATGTCCAAAGAATGATTCCTGAACTGCATTATCCCAGCAGTTCCCGCGTCTTGACATTGACTGCGTAAGTTCTCGTTCAACAACTGCAGCCTGAAAGTCATCACTCATGTAAAGCATGCCCTGGTCGGAATGAAGTATTGCACCACTTTTGGCAGGGTAAGAATCCATTGCTGCCAGGGTATCAAGCGCAAGCTGAAGATCATTGTTTTCACTGACAATGAAGCATATGAGTCTGCCTGTAACCGGATCCACAGATGCTGAACCATAGGCACGCAGGCCATCACCATAGTCAAGATATGTCACATCTGTAAGCCTTATTTCATTGGGTCTGTGAAGCCTGAATCTCCGCATGATGAGGTTGGCTTTTTGGTTTCTCGCTATGAGTTCTTTCATTGCTTTTCTATTCCGGCTGGGACGTCTTATTGTTGTTCGGATTCCGTATTTATTCATAAGCCTGCGTATCTTGTACATGCTAAAAGACTGTCCGGTAACCCTTGGCATAAGCATATATACCTGGCGTATACCTTTCTCAAAGCCTTTGTATGCAAGTACCTGGCGAATTATTGCTATATATTCCTCATCTCTGCGACACCTGTTAATTTTGCCTGTTCCATATGTTTCATTATGTAGCAGTGCGTAATAGCGGCTTTTTGATAAATCCATCAGTTTCAGTATCCTTTTTCTGGAATAGTATCCCCAAGGATCACTGGGGAGTCCATCTGCCCATCGACAAACTTTGCGCTGAATATCATAATTGTCAGTTTTGAATATCTGTCCTAATTCGCAAAAACCTTTTCTTACTTCCTGGAACATCATAGAAGCCCGTCTATTCTGTATCTTCAAAATGCCTTCATTACATGGAATAACCTCTGTCTCCAAAGGCTTCCATGCTTGCAAAGATGAATTGATCCGCGTTTTACTCCAGGTATTCACCAAGCTATCATCAATTCCGTATATCTCAAAAATCTTTGAAAGCGGAATGGGTATCATGTATACCTCATTAAAGAAGGCATTTTTCATGTACAGATTTCCACGTACTATCTTTTCTACATAGGGATTCTCTAAGAGCTTGGGAGAGGCTGCAGAAACATGATCCTCGACTTTTGAAACACCTTCAGACGCAGCATATCGTTTGAATATTTCTCTCTTAAAAGCCTGTTCCAATCTGCCGATTCTTTCACATCCGACATCAAGTGGATCAATCCCATTGCGCCTTAACATATCTTCAATTGATGTGTCAGGGTAAGCTTCCATTAATTCTTGGCGAAAGCCGGGATCTATCGTCATTCCGAATCCTCGTTTCTTTCTGTAAAACTTCCCTGACAGTATCAAAGGATTAGTTTCTTTATATTCCGGATCTATTTCAGGGTGAGATTTTTCTGTAGGTAGAGGATATCCGCCGTATTTGAATCTTGCACATATATCTTTAAATGAATGGGATAAGAGGTCTATTGCCAGAATATCAACTTTCTTAAGCTCTTCCTCTATGGTTTCAGGGGTAGGGTTTTCTTTCCATTTTTCGAAGAGTTTTATCCTAAAGGGAAGTGTAAATCCCACTGTTTCACCATAGATGGTTTCGACAACCGGATTATCATTTAGCTTTTTTCTGTTTATATCCCTTCCATACATTATGATAGATTCCTCCTGACAATAGAAATACCCAGACAATGGGTATTTCAACTGTCATGTTGAAGTCCATCATCTGGGTATCAGTTTAAAATGTGCTCCCATTGGACACTTCAATGAGAGGTGTGGGAGCTCCTGTTAAGCTTATTATAGCGAATATAGTTAGTTTTTCAACAGCGTTTTCATAAAATGGTTGTTGCAAAAAATGCAACAACCACTAATCTCAGCATGCATATTTAACTTGTAAACCATTTTAGTTTACGCTTCCAAAACAATATCCTTGATTCCTGCCCTGATCTTTGACTTGGGCACCACATGATTCAAATTTCCATTCTTCCAAAAACTGTCCATGACATAGCAATCATGACTGCAGTATTTTCTAAATTTATTCCCATATGCTGAAAAGTACCGCTTGCAGTAGGCGCACTCAAAAGTGTAAGTTGCTTCTTGGGAATGAACACTTTTCTCCGGGTGTTGCTTCCACCATGCTCTTCTGCACTCATCCGAGCAAAAGAGCTTCTTCCCGGATTTAGGATTTCTCTCGATCCTTTTACCACAGAATTTGCATCTGCTAGGGGCATTCTCATCTTTGAAAGTTGCCTTTATCTGCTCAACATCACCTGCAAGACCATGTGTCTTACAAAAATACCTGACATTCTCTCTTGATGTTCCTACTACTATAGCTATTGATTTGTAGCCAAGGCCTTTCATTCTTAGCTGCGTTATCTGACGCGCCATTGCTTCTGTCATTGTGATACCTCCTTATTTGAACATATAGTGTTTGTCCCACGTAGCGGGCATACTATACGTCACTCTTAAGAAGGTATTAGTCAACTGTTATCAGTTTTCGCACACTTCCATATGTTTGAAATTACTTTTTACGCTGCTAACCGCTTATTTATTGCCATTCTATGATTTTGCATTTTCCCATAATTGTTTTCAATAGCGGGTCCCTCTCAGAATACTCTTGATTGCCAACAATGAATATCCTATCTCTGGCTCTAGATAGCGCAACATTGATCCGCCTATCATCAGCAAGGAATCTATATGATCCCTTAGTTCTGGTAACCGAAAAAATCACAACATCGCTTTCCTTTCCCTGAAAGCCATCCACTGTGTCTATTTTTACACGATCCGAATTAATACACGCCTTTCGCAGAGATGATATCTGGGCACGATATGGTGCAATTACAGCAACTGTTGTATTTGGATTACCCTCGCTAATAATCTGCTTCACCAAGTCAGCAACTATCTTACATTCATCCTCATTATAGATCTTTGGTCTATCCGATAATTCTTCTGTTGGAATAGGCCAGTCATTTGACGGTTCATATGTGATCCAAGTTAATCCATCTTCAACATCCTCATTCCAGCCATTTTTCAAAGAGCCATTATAAAACAAATCAGAAATCATACAACCAATCTGATTTGACATACGATACTGTGTATCCAGCACAGAAACCTTTTTGCATTCGTTAAAAAGAGTATCTATGTACATGAAACGGTTCAAATTACAGTTTTGAATGCTTCTTATGATCTCTTGTTCTTCAGAACAAAAAACGGGCGGTAACTGCTTAGGATCGCCAAGCAGTACCGCTTTTCTTGAAATAACAAGTGGCGATAGGATTTCCGGTAGCGTTGCCTTGCAAACCTCATCGATAATTGCAACATCGAACATTTCTGTCCTATCTTTAAAATCATATGCAGCGGCCCTATTACAAGTCATCCCCACAATATTAGCAGAAAGAGCCAATGCCTTTTCAATTTTATTTTCATACGTTGCTTTTGTCTCAGCAGACGACAAAGGCAGGTCCTTGACATTCAAAGTTACGCCTATTTTCGGGCTTTCTGAAAGTTTGGACAAAAGTACCACAGTTTCGACGTGGCAGCCAGCAGCTCTAAAGCACGATAAATACTGGCTTTGAACACATTTCACCTTTTAACGATAGGCCTTAAAATGAACCCAGTTTTGAAACCACCATAAAGTTCCGTTTCTTTAATATACTATACCTGGTCATTTACGAAGGCTCCATTAAATGCTCATAGGGGCAACCAATCTGCCCCCTCTCAACTCTGTCAGGATACCCAAAAGCGGCTCTTGTTATTTCCTCTACCCTTCGATAGTCTTTTTCTTCTTCAAGTCTGACATTTATCTCCATGCACTTCTCCCAACTGCTAATTTGTCTATTACTTTACACTTTTTTTCATCTCTTAAGGCTTTTAAAACTATGCATATATCAGTCTCAACTGAAGCAAGATATTTTATCCTATTTATTGTATTTTCCGTTTCTACTTCTCCAAGCCTTATCTCTTCAGCATCATTACTCACCAGGCCTAGTGCGCGCCTAATATTGTATTCAAGCCATTCTATCCAGGTAAATGCTATTCCAAACAAATCATCATAAGACCTGAATCCATTGTCATAAGCATTAAGATACCCCTTGAAAAAAGCCTCCAAATTGTCTTTATTGAACCTGCCGTTCACAGTTCCGGACCATTGCAGCGCAAGATCAAGGCATGATGATATAGGATTACTGTATCCCAAACATTCCAGGTCAATCACATAAGCATTTCCGTCATGCCACATAATATTCTTGGGATCCATATCATCATTACTGATTGCTCTCATTGCAGGAAGATTTTTCCTGGCCTCATTTAACTTTTCCTGTGACTTAACAAGAAGAAGCATATTTGCTTCAAGTAGAGGTGCTATCTCACTATCTTTAGCCTTAGCACTTTCAAGTAATTTTGCAAAATTAACCTCACTTAACGTAGGTTCTTCTTGTGATATATTTTTTACATCAATACCATGAATTCTTCCTAGTATCTCACCGGCTTTATAACTCTGATCATGTGAAATATCATTAAAATCTGTTATTTCGCCTTCTTGCCAAGGAAAAATATAATAATGCCTTCCACTAATCGAAAGCATTTTTCTACCATCAAAAGATAATGCCGCCACAATAGGAAGATTATTGTCTTCCAGGATTTTTTCCAGCCTCTCTGCTTCAGCATAGTTCTTCATGGCATCCGCTCTACTCATTATTTCAGGATTAAGACATTTAACCGCATATGTTCCTGTTGTTGTATTCACTTTATACATCTTATGCATCAACCCACCTGATACAGGAAGAATCTGCCCTTTAATTGTCCCCAAACCGCATTGTGCTACCAATGCACATATATTTTCCATACTAAAATCCTTTTAAGTTTTCCTCGCCGACTTATAACTCTCGCCCCGAATAATCATAGCATAGCCGGGCTTTCCAGCATACACAATAGCTACAATCATGTATTTCTGCACTCTGTGAGCTTATTATGTAGATTCTCTTTAATATCAGATTAAATACTTTGTAATCATCATTTTAATAATCTTGTCATTGATTACTACTCCCGATGATTCGTAAGATATTATCAGGTGTTCTCCCGGAAATATTCCATTTGCAATGTAGGAATTTATCTTTCGTATAGCTTTCTCCGCATAAGCCGGATCATCCATTCTTCCGTCATGCTCCCAGTAGATTTCCTTGCCATCTCTTTTCCTAAGGAAAGTGAAATCCGGATATACGACTCCATAGCCTTTTAGCTTCAATGGACACTCATACTTGTATTCAATTCCCAGATCATAAAAGGTATCCGCTAAGATTTTCTCCGATTTAGAGCGAACTCTTTCACCCTTCTTGGTATAGATTTCAGGTATACCAGGAGCAAACTCTTTTCCTACATATGGATTACTCTTCCAGTCTGTAAGTTTCTCCTCCCAGGGTATTTCTACCGGGTTAATCAGCGTTTTCCTGTTTGGATGAAGCTTGTCATAGATTTCTTCTATCTCATTATCCTCGTATTCATTGGTTAGTTTATCTAGCTGCTTTAAACGCCTGTCTACAAGCTTTTTTATTTTCTGATCGTAAGATTTCTGCGCGAGTCGATAGACAAGTGCCATATCATCTTTCTTGATATAGCTAAGCTTGTAGCCAGTTTCATTTTCATCTTCAACACAATGTATATATTGAACCTTATCCTTGGATGATGTCACTCTAACAGTGCCATTTGGCACATCAATGAGCCTGCCATCAACATTCGCTTTGATAATCTTTAATCTCTGTTCCTCTAATGACAATAATTCTTTTAATCCATGCATTTAATATATTGTTCCTCTTTCTATTTATGTGTCTTCTGTAATATTCCCTTTTCCAACTACTTCAACCATTTTGCTGACGTCAGCAAAATGGTCTGATACAGCTATCTTGTTTTGGGGCTTGAAGTTTCTACTCATGCTCTCCTGTTGAATTTACATTTTCCAAGTTCTCAACAGGCTGTTTTTATCCTTGTTTTCCTGCTGATAATCCAGTTTTATCATATTTCAACAGGCTGTTTACACCGCCTTAGCCTGTTGAAATCAATATATTTCGATTTCCAACAGACTATTTTAGATATTTCCACCTGTTGAAATCAGCAAATATCTCATTTCCAACAGGAAGTTCAGGCTATTCCTACCTGTTGAAGTTCTCATTATCACATATTACAACAGGCAAATGCCGCCTTTTATCACTGTTGAAATCTAACAAGCCAACAATTTCAACAGGAATGCCCCAAGTTTTCAGCCTGTTGCAAATCCAAAAACATCAAAATCCAACAGTCCCCAAAAACAAAAATAGTTCAAATAACTTGGAAATAGTCCGATCACAATAGCATCATAAGCCATTGTGCGGAATAGATGCGCGGCTGGCCACGCCAGCCGCAAAACTAGAATAATCTAAGATATAATTCTAAAATACTCTCTTGATAAGTCGACCAATTCCCTAGGAGTCAAACCGATACCTCCTTAAGTCGACCAGTTTCCTTTATAAATCGCCTCAAACCCGCATTACTTCCCACCACTATTTCACAATGAAGTTCTGCTCTCGCCCCAAAATACGGGGCTCGCCAGAACAACCGCGCCTGTAACACTCAGCCTTCGCTACCGCTTGTCTTCGTTAACAGGGCGACGGTTTCAACATGATTAGTCCAGGGGAACTGATCCACAGCCACTGCTCTCTGAACGTAATATCCGCCCTCGGCGAATATCTCGAGGTCACGAGCAAGGGATGTAGGTTTGCAGCTGACGTAGATCATGTGCTTCACGCCATAGTCGATGATCTTCTTAAGGGCCTTGGGGTTGATGCCTTCGCGGGGAGGGTCAAGGATGATGAGATCAGGTTTTTCTGTGATGTCATCAAGGACCTTCAGGACGTCTCCTGCGATGAATTCGCAATCCACAAGGCGGTTGCGTGCAGCATTTTCCTTGGCTGCAGCAACTGCTTCTTCAACTATTTCAACACCGATAACCTTGTTGGCAATGGGTGCAATTATCTGCGCTATTGTTCCTGTACCGCAGTAAAGATCGTAGATTATCTTGTCACCGGGATCCTCACTGGTGTTGTCGTAGAGTCCGTCAATGTACTCTCTGACTGTTCCGTAAAGAACCTCTGCACTAAGTGAATTGGTCTGAAAGAATGAGAAGGGTGTGATCCTGAACTTAAGTCCAAGAAGCTCCTCATAAAAATAATCCTGGCCATAGAGAATGGTTGTGCCCTCATCTATGATAGCATCAGCCTTGGCATCATTTTTAGTGTGAAGGATTCCCACAATATGGCCGGAAAGCTCCAGAGTCAAAAGCATCTCAGCATAATCCATAAGATTATGATCTTCCTGAGTTGTTGTTACTATATCGATCAGGATATCGCCAGTCTTCTGAGCCTTTCTTACGAGAAGGTGTCGAAGATAGCCCTCCTGTTTCATTCTGTGGTAGAAGGTGATTTTTTCATCCCTGTACATCTCTCCGAAATATGAGAGTGTTGCGCTGAGGATGCTGTTGTAGTCATCGTCGACGATTCGGCAGCCTGTAACACTTACTATGTCATGCATGCTGTTTCTTTTGTGCATGCCAAGAGCAAGGGGTCCGCCAAGCTCTTCATCGCCGAAGGTAAACTCCATCTTATTTCTGTATGCAAATTTGATAGGGCTGGTTTTTATACCTTCCCAAGTGTAGTTCTGTTCCTGTCTCTCCAGAATAGGATTAAGGATGTGTCTTACCTGCTGCTCCTTCATGCCAAGCTCCTTGACATAAGGCATGGTAAGATAACTACAGCCTCCGCATTTACCGAAGTGAATGCAGGGGCTTTCTATAGCATCAATAGGCTCTTCGAGAACCTCGAGGAGCCTACCTTCTGCTCTGCCATTTCTGTTTTTAATAATCACACTGGACACCTTCTGACCGGGAAGGGTATTCTTTACGATTACCTTTCCTTCAGGTGTCTCCATGATTCCCTTGTTAGGAAATTCAACTCGAACAATTCTGCCCGTTACTATATCTTTTTTCTTCATTTCTCCAAATCCAGATCAACGAAATCGTCATCATCAAAGTCGTCGAAATCGTCATCGTCATAATCATAATCATCCTCGTACTCGGGCATCATGTAATCGAAAACGAGATAAGCGATTGTCGCTACTGCTGCAATTGCTCCGAAAACTGCCAGGCACCACAATACTATGTTCGCGGGCTTCTTAGCGTTTGCTGCTTCCTTCTTCTCCAAAAGTTCATTGATTCTTGTCATCTCAAGAAGTTCTTCAATTCTGTTCTTATCCATTACATTCCCCTTTCCAAGATACTATAGTTACTTAAACCCTCATCCGTCAGCTTCGCTGACACCTTCCACCTTAAAAGTGGGAAGGCTTAATATATCAACTTATCTGACACAATTACAAATATAATTATATCCAATAAATGGTAATGTTTCTATCGCTTTAGCACAGTTTATATTTTTTTAAGCTTAGCAAAAGCGGCGAACATTATCTTCTGTCCATACTCGTCAAAATTGATTGTAACCTTATAATCTCTGGGTTCCTTCACAATATCAAGCACTGTTCCGGCTCCGAATTTTACATGGGCAACCCTATCTCCGACACCGTACTCAAGTGCTGCTGATGCAGGTGCTCCTTTTGACAGACCTGCAAGTCCGGGCTTTCCGAGTGAAGCCTTGCTGTGGGCACTTGCCGCTCCCGCTATGAAAGGTTTATCCTTTGGAACCGCTCTCTTCTTAGGAGGTGCTGGCTTAGCCACAGGTCTACCATAAGCAGGCTGCGTGGCAGCTTTTGTTCCTCCGTAAGCACTTCTGTGAAGCGGTGAGCTTGCCGTTCCCGCTGCATAGGTGGGCTTAGAAAAATCCATCTTTTTCTTAAAGATCCTGCCTGTATCCAGATCGATATCATCATCGTCATCGATGGATTCGCCACCGTCATACATATAGGCAGCCTCTGCTGCTCCTACCTTCTCCAGAAGCTCATCAGGTATCTCTGATACAAATCTGCTGATAGCATTGTACTGAAGCTGTCCCCTTGTCATTCTGCTTCTCGCAGTTGTGAGAGTCAGATGCTTCCTTGCTCTTGTGATTCCCACATAAGCAAGACGCCTCTCTTCCTCAAGTCCCTCAGGATCTTCACCCTCGTTCATGAGCGCCATAAAGCTCGGGAAAACATTCTCCTCCATACCTGTCAGATAAACATGGTCAAACTCAAGCCCCTTAGCGCTGTGGAGTGTCATTAAAAGAACCTTATCATCATCCTCTGAGACATTATCGATGTCAGCCACGAGAGCCACTTCCTCAAGGAATCCCGTAAGTGTAGGCTCTTCCTCCTTGTCCTCATAGCCGGCCATCTTGGAAATAAGTTCGTCCACGTTCTGCTCACGCTCGTTATCCTCAGTATTCGCATCTTCATCAATCGTATAGAGGTAATCGATGTAGCCAATCTCTCTTATAATATGCTGCATGAGCTGATCAAGTCTTGCTTCCTTAGCAAAGGCTCTGAAAACAGTGATCATATTCGCAAATGCTTTGCACTTAGCCTGAGCAGTTTTATTAAGTCCCGGAATCATGTCAGCTTCCGCACATGCCTTAAGAAAACTGATATTAGCCTTATCTGCGTACTCCTGAACATGAGTGATGCTGGTAGCACCGATGCCGCGCTTGGGTACATTTATGATACGTCTCGCCGCAAGATCATCCGCACCTGAATCAATGGTTTTAAGATATGCCAAAAGATCCTTGATCTCACGTCTTCCATAGAAGTTTACTCCGCCCACAAGATCATAGGGAATTCCCTCGTAAACAAATCGTTCTTCCAAAAGTCGTGACTGTGCATTAGTTCTGTATAAAACGGCGATATCGCGATAATCAGCCTTTCCGGTTTTCTTTAATTTGCAAATCTCTGAGGCTACAAAGTCAGCTTCCTCAGGAGCCTGTCCAACTACCTTAAGTCTTACAAGCTCGCCCTTACCTTCATCGGTCCAAAGTGCCTTATCTTTTCTTCCGTAATTATGTCTGATGACTGCGTTTGCCGCATCAAGGATGCTCTGTGTAGATCTGTAATTCTGCTCAAGCTTTATTACTGTAGCATCCGGATACACCTTTTCAAAGTCCAGGATATTCCTGATATTCGCACCGCGGAATCTGTAAATACTCTGATCATCGTCACCTACGACGCAAAGGTTCTTATATCTGTCGGCAAGAAGTCTTACAAACTCAAACTGCACATTGTTTGTATCCTGGTACTCGTCCACCATGATGTACTTAAATCTCTCCTGATACTGCGCAAGTACCTCAGGCTCGTCCTTGAAAAGCTTTACAGTATTAAGCAAAAGATCATCAAAGTCCATGGCATTGTTCTTTTTAAGAGTGCTCTGATACTCCATGTATGCCTTGGCGATTTTTTCCTTGTTTCTGTCTCCGCCTGACGCAAGTCTGTACTCTTCAGCATCAACGCAATTATCCTTCGCATGAGATATTGAGTTCTGGATATTTCTGAGTTTTAGCGTTGTAGTCTCAAGCTGATATCTCTTACAGATGTCCTTTAAAACGGACTTTGAATCATCGGTGTCATAGATCGTAAAATTGTTATCATATCCGAGTCTGTCAGCGTAGCGTCTAAGAATCCTCACACAGGTTGAGTGAAAAGTCGCAACCCAAATGCTCTCTGCGCCAAAGCCAACAATCTTATCAACCCTTTCTCTCATCTCGCCTGCTGCCTTATTCGTAAAGGTAATGGCAAGAATGTTCCAGGGATTAACTCCGCATTCATCAATCAAATAAGCGATTCTGTGTGTCAACACTCTGGTCTTTCCGGAACCTGCTCCCGCAAGTATCAGTACCGGACCATCTGTCTGCAGAACCGCTTTTTTCTGTTCGGTATTAAGTGTATCGTATATACTCATTAAAAAAATCAAACCTTTCTGAAAATCCCCTCATCCGCCCTTCGGGCACCTTCTCCCCAAGGAGAAGGCATATATAATATTACTGCTCTTCTTTTCCAAGAATAATTTTCTTCTTTTCCAAGAATAATTTTCTTCTTTTCCAAGAATTATTTTCTTCTTTTCCAAGAATTATTTTCTTGTTTTCCAAGAATTATTTTCTTCTTTTCCAAGAATAATTTTCTTCTTTTCCAAGAATTATTTTCTTTTTTTCCAAGAATTATTTTCTTTTTTTCCGGTACTCTTTTCTTTCTCCAGATTCGCCCCTCTCCTCCTGAATATGGTCAATAATATTCTGGATGAGAAGCATTTTCATGAAAACATCATAGGAAAGCATGGATACAAAGTTGAACATCTGAAGCTCATTCTTATCCTGGCCCTTAGCCTCAGGGAACGACTCCTGTGCACGCTTATACTTTTCCTTTATATCTTCCTTAAGATGAGCGATGATGTCCTCCTGCTCATCATAAATAGTCTTATAGATATCCTTTAGGTTAATGTCTTCATCATCTTTTCCGAACCTCTTGTAGACAGGCTCGAAGAGAGTCTGAATGTCACTGAAGGACAACATGTTTTTATAGTAATAGATAAACATCAAAAGTATGATATGGTCCTTCGAATACTTCTTCTTGACGGGAGGCGGAAGAAGGTCGTTCTTGGCATAGTTGTTGATCATGGTCTTTGTAAGGATCTTGTCAACATCAGGATGCCTTGATGACTTTCTAAGGCTCTCGTCCATAAAAGTAAGCAACTGGTCCATATACAGGTCAATGTTTGGTATGTCATTAACATCAACCTGCTTGGTCCTGTCCATGCTGGCCATAATGCTGTTTAAAAAATCGTCGTAATCTAGTGTCATATCTTATCTCCGGTCATGGATCTGTAATCATCTGATCATTGTTATCATGCAATTTCTTTCTTAACGCCATCAGCTTGTCGCATCATCTCTCTCGCATTTTCCATGGTGGAATCTGTTATCTGTGCTCCGCCAAGCATTCTTGCAAGTTCAGATGCCCTCTCATCATCAGAGAGCTTTCTTATGCGGGTAACGGTTCTCTCACTTCCATCCTCTTCGTGAGTTCCCTTGGCAATCTCATAGTGAGTGTCCGCCATTGAGGCAATCTGCGGAAGATGTGTTATGCAGATAATCTGGTGTCCTCTTGCGAGTATTCCAAGCTTCTCCGATACCTTCCAGGCAGTCTGTCCGCTGATACCCGCGTCGATCTCATCAAAAATGAGAGTGTCGATGTCGTCCTTCTCCGCAACTACAGTCTTAATCGCAAGCATAATTCTTGAAAGCTCACCGCCGCTTGCAACCTGCTCCAAGGGTCTTATCTTCTCACCGGGGTTAGTGGAAATCATAAATTCCACATCGTCATATCCGTTAGCTGAAGCCTTATCCTCTGAAGAATCAACATCTATCTCAAATCTCACATCGATAAAGTTGAGATCCTGAAGGGCCTTTTTAAGTAGTCCTGACAAAACATCAGCATTCTTTTTTCTAAGATCTGAAATTTTCTTGCAGGCTGCTAAAACTTCACTGTGAAGCTTCTTCTCATCTAAGAGAAGTTCTTCCCTGTATGCAGACAGATCCTCAAGCTTTTTGAGTTCTTCTTCCTTCTCATCTCTGTACTTAAGAACCGCTTCAATACTTCCGCCGTACTTATCCTTAAGATGATTTATGACGTTGAGCCTCTCCTCTGTATTGGCAAAATCTTCGGGATCAAACTCAAGCTCATCGATATAGGATGAAATAGCATGCCTAAAATCCGATAATAAATTATCGATATCAGAAAGCTGATCAAGAAGTTCTCTTGCTTTGTCATCATATCCGCTGACAGAAGATAGTTCTCTAACTGCCCTGCCTATGGCATCGGCTGCGCTCTCGCCAACATCACCGGCTCCCGTTACCTCAGCTGCGATACCTGCTGCCTCGGCAATCTTACGTGAGTTCACCATTCTCCTATATTTGGTGTCAAGCTCCTCATCTTCACCCTCTTTAGGATCGGCCTCAGTTATCTCATCGTACTCAAAGCTTGCGAGGTCTTTTTGTCTCTCTCGCTCTCTTTCATCGAGATTAGTTTCATCGAGCTTTTTTAAAATTTCCGTCCAGCTGCTATAAGCCGCGCTGCATTCTTCCTTGAGCTTTATAAGCTCTTCGCCTGAAAAATCATCGAGTATCTCAAGATGCTTTTTCTTGTGTAAAAGCTCCTGATGATCATTCTGTCCATGGATGTTAATAAGAATATTTGAAAGGTCACGAAGCTGTCTTGCGCTTACGGTCTCGCCGTTAGCCTTGCAAACACTCCTGCCCTCCATGATTTTTCTCTGAAGGATCAGTGTTCCATCATCTTCAACAGGAATATCGAGCTCCTTAAGTCTTCGTAGCTGTCCCTCATTTTTTATTCCAAAGGTCAGCTCAATAAGAGCATATTCTGCTCCCGTGCGGATCATTCCGCTATCAGCCTTAGCGCCCAGAGCCAGATTAACGCTGCCGATTATCACTGACTTACCGGCACCGGTCTCACCACTCATGATGTTAAGTCCGTTCTCAAAGTCAACCTCCTGCTCATTTATAAGAGCAAGATTCTTTACATGTAGATTGTATAACATATTTACCTCTTTCCTTTTCTGCTTCTTCGGGCAAGTTAAGGAAAATGTTTATCCTTCAGAACCAAGTGGCAATATTCCACTGCCTTGATTCTTAAAGGTATCAACCGATCATTTCGTTCAGAGCCCTCATAACATTCTGAACATCATCGTTGGTACGTATTGCAGCCATAATGGTATCATCTCCGGCAATACAGCCAACTACTTCTTCAAATTCCAGCGCATCAATAGCTGCAGCAACTGCCATAGCCATACCAGATACTGTACGAATAACAAGTATGTTCTGCGCGCTGTCCATACTGATAAAACCTGCTCTTAGTACATCTGCATACTTATCAGTCATTCCGGCACTATCCTGAACGAAAACATATTTATGTCTTCCGTCAGGCGTTGCCCTCTTGGTAAGCCTTAGCTCCCTTATATCTCTAGAAACAGTTGCCTGAGTTACCTTGAACCCTTCAGCATTTAGCATATCAGCAATCTGCTCCTGAGTTTCTATAACATTATTCTGAATGATTTCAATTAACTTATTATGACGTTTTTTCTTCATACGAGTTTTTTCCTCAAAATATTTAAAAAGCTTTCACTGCTGAGTTTCAATATCTTAGTAACCTGTCTGGCAGCGGTAATATCTATCCTGTCCCCGCTCTCCATGATCATCCTTCGTCCGCCGTCCAGCGAGGCCTCCAGCCTCTGCACGGAATCACCTCTGCCCTTTCCGATTTCAATTGTAACCTTATCATTTTCAGAAAGAACGATTGTCCTTGCTGTAGCAGCATGGGGACATATCGGTGTAAGCAGCATGATCCTCGCCCTGGGATCCACAATGGGACCACCGGCTGACATATTATAAGCTGTAGAACCTGTCGGTGATGAAAGGATTATCCCATCAGCCTGATAGCTCGAAAGCGGCAGGTCATTTACATATACATTAAAATTGAAAACCTGGAGTGATGAACATCTTGCGATTACGATATCGTTTAAAGCGTAATTGATAACGCCCTTCTCTTCTCCCTGACAGAGAACTCCCTGAAGCATCATACGGTCTTCTATTTCATACTCATCATTAAGAAGCTTATCCATCGCACTCTCGGCATCTGAAAGCTCAACCTCAGCCATATAGCCAAGAGTACCGAGGTTAACTCCGATAAGCGGGATATTTTTCCCAAGCACATTTCCCGCAGCCTGAAGCATTGTTCCGTCGCCTCCGAGAACTATGCAGCATTCCACGTTATTAGGAATCTTGTATGAATACTCCCTGCTGCCATTTTTATCAGAGAATCTCTCATCCTCGGCCACCTCGCAAAACGCTCCGTTGGCTTCAAGATAATCCCTGATGCGTGCAGTTGCCTTCATACCGGGATCCTTGCCTCTATTTGTGATTATGAAAAACCGTCTCATAGATATTTACAACTCCCCGTGTGCTCTTCCCACCGTCTCCTCAATCAGCTTCTTCATCTCGGGCTCAGTTGAAAATCCGTTGCCCACACTCAAAACCTCTGACAGCATATGAAGTCCCTCGCCTTCATTTATCTCGCTAACTTCAGCGTTTTTGCTCTCATCCTTTTTGATGTAAAGAAGATATTCGATATTACCTTCCGGTCCTCTGACCGGTGAAAAATCAAGATTCAAAACCTTAAACCCGATTATATGAGCAAAATCTATTACTTTACAGATGACCTCCTCATGGGTCTCAGGTTCTCTTACAACACCCTTTTTTCCTACCTTCTCCCTGCCTGCTTCGAACTGAGGCTTGATGAGACATACCATCTCGCCGCCGTCCTTTAGAAGCTTTCTTGCAGGTATGAGGATCTTTGTAAGAGATATAAATGACACATCAACCGATGCGAAATCAAGATCATCATCTATGTCATCTCTTGTGAGATATCTGAAATTTGTTTTCTCCATGCAGACAACTCTCTCGTCTGATCTGAGCTTCCATGCAAGCTGTCCATGTCCCACATCCACAGCGTAAACCTTGATTGCTCCGTTCTGAAGCATGCAATCCGTAAAGCCTCCGGTGGACGCTCCGATATCCATGCATACAAAGCCGTCAAGCTTAAGTTCAAAGCTCTTCATCGCCTTTTCAAGCTTAAGTCCGCCTCTGCTCACATAGGGGAGCTGCTCACCCTTGACTTCAAGTGATGTGATTTTTGATTCATCAAAGGAGGTTCCGGGCTTGTCCTCTCTCTGTCCGTTTACAAAAACATCGCCTGCCATAATGACAGCCTTTGCCTTTTCCCTTGACGGTGCAAGCCCTCTGGAAACCAGAATGACATCCAGTCTTTCCTTAGCCATTTATTTCTATTTCCTCGTATTTTTTCATTACTTTCTTTGCAACAGACTCAGCATCCACACCCAGCTCCTTGTAGAGCTGATCGCAGGATCCATGTGTCACAAATGAATCAGGAAGCGCGATGCATAGATGATGTATGTCAACTCCCTCATCGCATATAAAACGTCTTACCTGATCACCAAAGCCGCCATATTCAACATTCTCTTCCATAGTAACCATGAGTTTATGCTTCTTGGCTGCTTCCTTTATATACTCTTCGTCGAGAGGCTTAACAAATCTCGCATTTGTGAGCGAGCAGTTGTAGCCCTTTTCAAGAAGAATTTCTCTTACCTTTTCAGCGGTCTTAACCATGCTGCCAATTGCAAAGAGTACTATGTCTCTTTCCTTGTAAATCGGCTCAGCTTTTCCCATTTCAATCGGTGCACGGAAATCAGCAAGTCCGTCGTAAGCCGTGCCTCTCGGATATCTGATAGCCATAGGCCCGTTAAATGCAATCGCAAACTTCATCATATCAGACAGCTCCCATTTGTTCTTGGGTGCCATGATATGCATATTGGGCATACTTGACAGATAAGACAGATCAAATATTCCCTGATGTGTCTCGCCATCACTACCTACAAGTCCTGCTCTGTCTATCGCAAATGTAACAGGAAGGTTCTGCAGACATACATCCTCCATAACCTGATCATAGGCCCTCTGTAAAAATGAGCTATATACGGCAAATATAGGATGGTATCCGCCAACCGCAAGTCCTGCGGCAAATGTAACCGCATGCTCCTCTGCTATCCCTGCGTCAAAGAATCTCTCGGGATACATATTTCTAAATCTCTTTAATCCGGTACCATCGGCCATAGCTGCAGTTATTGCAACCGCTTTTGGCTCACGCTCGCCGATCTTGCACATAACAGTACTGAAAATGTCCTGATAATTAGCTGTGGTTCTGGGATTCCTCGGAATACCGTTTTCAACGAGGAAAGGTTCCGTGCCATGGAAACGCGCAGGATGCCTCTCAGCAGGCTCAAAGCCTTTACCTTTCTTGGTAACCACATGGATCATGACAGCCTTGCGGACCTTCTTAGCTTCTCTGATAGCTGCTCTAAGTGCAGGTATATTGTGACCATCAATAGGTCCAAGATACGTGATACCAAGATTTTCAAAAACCATGCCCGGTACAAAGAGCTGCTTAAAGCTGTTCTTTGCACGTCTGATTCCGCTTACCATCTTAGGACTTGAGTCCTTAAGGGAATTGTAAATATCATCCCTCAGATTAAGGTATCCTTCCGCGGTTCTTACAACATTGAGGTATTTCGCCATTCCGCCGACGTTCTCTGAGATTGACATCTCATTGTCGTTTAATACCATAATGAAATTCGTATCAAGCTTTGCAGCATTATTAAGAGCCTCATAGGCAAGTCCGCCTGTGAGTGATCCGTCACCGATAACTGAAACAACAGTGAATTTTTCATCGGAAAGCTGCCTTGCTCTCACCATTCCAAGTCCCGCAGATATACTGGTTGAACTGTGTCCTGTATCAAATGAATCACAGTCGGACTCAGATCTCTTGGGGAATCCGCTCATTCCTCCAAATTTCCTGAGATTATCAAAACCATCCTTACGTCCGGTAAGAAGTTTATGTGTATAGGACTGGTGTCCTACGTCCCATATGATCTTATCCTTTGGCAGATCAAGTTCCAAATGAAGTGCCATCGTAAGCTCAACCACACCAAGATTAGATGCAAGATGTCCTCCTGTATGGCTTATCTTTTCTATGAGAAAATCACGAATTTCCTGCGCAAGCTCTTTCTGCTTGCCAGTCGGAATTTTCTTTATGTCATTTGGTTTATTTATGTTGTCGAGTAACATATATGCCCTCATCCGTCATATTCTACACTCTGCAATATCACAGCAGAGTATCACTTTTTGCGGGAAATCATCCATTGTACCAGCGGAATCAGAAACTCTTCGCTTCCACTGTATTTCGAAAGAATCTCCACTGCTTCATTTGAAAATTTCTCAACTTCCTTCCTGGAAGCCTCAAGTCCATGAAGCGTGACATAGGTTGTCTTTTCATTCTTCTCGTCGGAGCCTATCGGCTTTCCAAGTTCAGCCTCATCGCCTGTCACATCAAGAACATCGTCCTGGATCTGGAAAGCAACTCCTATCTTCCTGGCAGCCTGCTCAATATCAGAAACCGCTTTATTATCAGCGCCTGCAAGAAGCGCTCCTATCATCATGCTGCTCTCAAGCATGGCAGCGGTCTTATTCTCATGTATGAAAATCAGCTCCTCTGACGTAGCCGAAGCCTTACCCTCAGCCTCTATGTCGGCACACTGTCCACCGACCATTCCGTATATGCCGGCTTTTCTTGTGAGAATTTCAAGAGCCTTGGCCCTTCTGTCACTTATATCACCATCAAAAGCTGTAAGTTCACATTTGCATAAAAATACTTTCAGCGCAGTCTCGTATGCATAATTCAGAAGTCCGTCACCTGCAAGAGTAGCCATTCCGGGGCCATAGACAACATGGGTGGTTTTTCTGCCTCTTCTGTATTCGTCATTATCCATTGCAGGAAGATCATCGTGAACCAGTGAATAGGTGTGGATCATCTCTATCGCAGCAGCCATCGGTGCAATCAGCTCCTTTGGCTCACCGGAGAATATTTTAAACATCTCCAGCATCAGCACCGGCCTTATTCGCTTTCCACCGGCCATAACACTATAGTTCATGGCCTCAATGACCTTTTTCTGATAACCCTCTTCTGCCGGCAGAAAACTTCTTATTATCTCTTCCGCCTCAGCAGCTTTTTCATCCAACATTTTTTCAAATTCGGACATTATTCGAAATCCTCCGTACGGCCGTCAGCCATAACCTTCTGTACCTTCTTCTCAACCTTGTCTATTGAATCATTACAGTACTTAAGAAGGTCCATGCCTTCCTTGAAATACTTAAATGACTCCTCCAAAGTAACGTCGCTCTTTTCGAGAGCTTTGATTCTCTCATCGACTTCACTGAAGGCTTCCTCTATTGTTAATTCTTTTTCTTCGTTCTTATTTGCCATATGACCCTCATCCGTCAGCTTCGCTGACACCTTCCCCCAGAGGGGGAAGGCTAATGTTGTCTGCCCTCCCCTTCTAGAGAAGGCTTATGTTGTCTGCCCTCCCCTCTAAGGAAGGCTTATGCTGTCTGCCCTCTTTCTATGCCTTCCCCCTTTTGGGGAAGGCTTATGCTGTCTGCCCTCTCTCTATGCCTTCCCCCTCTGGGGGAAGGCTTATGCTGCCTGCCCTCTTTCTATGCCCTCCCCCTTTGGGGGAAGGCTAATGTTGTCTGGCCTCCCCTTCTAGAGAAGGCTTATGCTGTCTGCCCTCTTTCTATGCCTTCCCCCTTTTGGGGAAGGCTTATGCTGTCTGCCCTCTTTCTATGCCTTCCCCCTTTGGGGGAAGGCTTATGCTGCCTGCCCTCTTTCTATGCCTTCCCCTTTGGGGGAAGGCTTATGCTGTCTGCCCTCTCTCTATGCCTTCCCCCTTTGGGGGAAGGCTTATGCTGCCTGCCCTCTTTCTATGCCCTCCCCCTTTGGGGGAAGGCTTATGCTGTCTGCCCTCTTTCTATGCCTTCCCCCTTTGGGGGAAGGTGGCACGAAGTGCCGGATGAGGGCTAATTTCTATAATCTATCGGCTCAGCATTTACTACTTCCGCTCCGATAATACCGTCCGCTACATTTATCTCGATCTTATCGCCTGCAGCTACATCCTTAATGCTTCTGACATTCTTACCATCCATATCTGAAACATAGGAAAATCCCGACTGCAATTTATCAAGAGGACTAAGTGCTTTGAGCCTCTCAATATCAACGTCAAGGCGATGCCGTTTTTCCTTCAAAATATCAGTCATGAGTCTCTCAAGTCTGTCAGCTGCCTGAGCGGATCTCATTCTCTGATCGCGGATCCTTGCTTCCGGTGAAAGATGCTGCAAAAGTCTCGTGTCCGCAGCAGCCTTATCACGCAGTCTGCTAATCCTGTCGTTCATCCTGCGTACAAGAATATCTCTGTAAGCATCAATATCCTGAAGCAGAAGGTCTATCTCATATACCGCAAGCTCTGCTGCCGCAGATGGTGTAGGTGCTCTAAGATCTGCAACAAAATCCGCTATAGTCCAGTCTGTCTCGTGTCCGACAGCTGAAATTATAGGGATGGGACAGTTAAAAATCGCTTCCGCGACAATCTCCTCGTTAAATGCCCACAGATCCTCAATGGATCCGCCGCCTCGTCCAACAATTATAACGTCCACATTCATTTCTGAAAGTGTCTGTATACCGTGAACAATGCTGTCCTTTGCCTGGTCTCCCTGAACGATCGCGGGATACAGGTATATCTGCACATAGGGATTCCTTCTTGTAGAAATGTTAATGATATCCCTTACCGCCGCACCTGTCGGAGCTGTTACAACTCCCAGTGTTTTTATATGCTTTGGTATTGGCTGCTTGTACTCAGGCGCAAACATTCCACGTTCAGCTAGCTCTTTTTTTAAGACCTCAAAACGCTCAAATAAAGCACCTGCTCCATCTAACTCAATTTTAGTGGCATAGAGCTGGTACTTGCCGTCTCGTTCATAGACATCAACCGATCCCGTAACCTGAACCCGCTGTCCCTCCTGCATCCTGAACTTAAGTCCGGATACAGTACTACTGCGGAACATCACACATGAAATCGCTCCGGACGCATCCTTAAGCGTAAAGTAGATGTGACCGGAGGAATGATATCTGCAGTTACTTATCTCGCCCTTCACTATCAGTGATGAGAGGAGAAAGTCCTGCTTGAACATATTCTTGATATAGGAATTTATCTGCCCAACTGTATATACGTTACGCAAGTTTAGCCAATACTCCGTTTACGAAGGATGATGCTCCGTCCTGGCCGAATTTCTTGGACAACTCAACTGCCTCGTTTATAGCCACTCCGGTAGGGATAGCGTCATCAAACTTAATCTCATAAACCGCAAGTCTGAGGATTGCAAGTTCAACCTTACCGATTCGTCCTGTATCCCATCCTGTGGTTACTTCGTTAATAAGCTTGTCAATCTCGGGGAGCTTACCTGCTATGCTCTCATAGCGCTCCTTCACAAAATCAACATCCTTATCTGTCATCTCTTTGTCATTAGTTTCAATAAACAGATCTTCCTGCTCGCGCATCTCATCAGGTGTATTAAACTCTACACGAAAAAGCAGCTGAAAAACCTGTTCTCTAAGTTCTGATCTTTTCATAATATCCTCTACAATCCTTTAGTCAGGCATTTTGATTCCGGCAATGCGAACGTTAACATCAGTTACGTTAAGTCCTGTCATGCTCTCGATTGAGCTCTTTACCTTATCCTGAACCTGTTTGCTGGTTGCAGGAATATTGTAGCTGTAATCCATAAGTATAGACATATCCACGCGAACCTTGCCATCATTAAGAAAAATTCTGGAGCTCTTCTGGAGGTTCTTAGGGCCTGCCTTCTCTATATTTTCACTGGTATAATTACCTGCCATTGCGCTCACGCCATCGATCTCAAGAGCAGCAAGTGCAGCAATCTTGGCAACAACGTCATCAGCTATCTTAACAGAGCCGATTCCTTTTGCCTTAATTAGTGTATTATTCTGTACTTCCTTTTCCATAATAATCACGTTCCTTTCATACTGAAATCCTTATAATTATACAAGAAACCACGGGACTCGGCAACTTTTTATACCCATAAGGGACGCGGGGGTGTTATATGCCTGTGGGGAGTTTGGCCTCGATATTTGTTCGCATGATTTTAGTAAAGCTCACGCAGCTTTTTTTGATATTTCATGCTCGATATATCTCGCATGAAAGTTAAAAGCTGCTATGTGAGCATAACTAAAATCTATGCTCAAAATCACGAGTCCCCACTCCCCACAGGCATATCCTACCCCGCTGGTTATTCATTGCCAAAAAGTATGCGAGCGTGGTTTGGCGAAGGTGGCCCGTAACGTGGTGGGCTCCTTGATTCACGCATGGATGGGTGTGGCGGAGCAGCTCGGCGAATTAGTGACAAGCTACATCGACAGGACGGCAAGAGGAGCTGAATAGCTAAGGCGCTTAGCCCATGTATGCGGAATTGCAATGTTCTCAGCGAGCAGTATGATTTTTTAATTGAAAAAGCCCGGAAATGCTGACCGCTTTGAGCAACGTCGAAGGGAAGCATTTCCGGGCTTTTGAAATTTTAAAAATCACTGCGCAGCCGAAAACATGCAATTATGCATACATAAGCCAAGCGCCGTATTTTATTTAGTTCTTCTTGCTATTATCGTCAATGTACTTGTCGAGCTTGTCGAGCTGCTTGGTTGCGAAAGCTTTTCCGCCGATACCGAAGGAGATTGCAAATGCAATAGCGATAGCTGCAACAATGATGATGAATGCTGAGTTAACGATTGTTGTTGCAATTCCGAGCTGATTAAGAACCATGAATACACCGATCACAAAGATAACAGCCTTTGAAACAAGTGCATAGCCATCCATACCGTTCTTCTTAAGAGCCTTCTCTGCAAGGATTGCTGCAAAATATGTAAGTGTAAGAACGATAACAGCTGCAAGAGCCTTAGGCATGTAACCAATAACTGCAGCACCGATATCTGTAAGGAGCTTTAAGTCTACTACAGCAAAGCCCTGAACGATGAAGATAATGTTGATCACAACCTGCACAACAGTGCCTGTAACCTTTGAAAGTACGAATTTTTCTGTCTTTCCCTCTGTTGCATCAGTGAGCTTCTTATCAACACCTGTTGAAGCAAGGAGCTGAGTAATGATCTGGCCAACAAATTTACCGATGAGATAACCAACAAATACTACAAGGCAGCCTACGATGATACGAGGAATATACTCGATCACGATAGTGAGCATACCTACAGCAGGTGCAGTGATCGCATCAATTTTCAGAACGTTAAGTGCTACGATGAATACAGGAATCATGATAAGAACATACACGATATAAGCAAGTGTGTATGAAAGCTTAGCAGAATCCTTAACTTCAATGCCTGCCTTTGACTGGAGTTCATCAACCTTCAGTCTTGCAAATACAGGAACGAGAAGTGTTCTAACAGTTGAAGCAATGAGATTGCCGACAAAGATAACAATTACTGCGGCAAGAATGCTGGGTACATAGCCCCAGATGGTGTTAAGAAGTCCCATAACGGGAGTTGTAACACTGTCGATTCCCAGTGTATTGAAGATGCTGGGAACAAAGAGTAAGAATACAAGGAAGTAAACCAGCTTACTGATGTAAGTAATGGTCACTCCGGGTCTCGGACCATCTGCCCTTGAAACGATGAAGCCGAGCTTTGTGTGTGTCATCAATTTAATGATGAGAGTTTTGACGATGGAGGCTACGATGTAGGCTATAAGCAGAATAATCAGCGCCACGATCACTTTTCCCAGGCCCCCAAATACGCCTGTCATGAAACCAGTAAAATCTAACATGCCATTTCCTCCTTGGTGATTGAATTGTTACCCGGTAAATATTATTCCGTGAACTTTTATTTCAAAATAATCATTACCGAATGAAACAATTTTACCACCCCAAAAGGTCATGAGCAAGGAATTGTCCAGTAAATTGAAAGGCCCTAATATAGCCAGATTATCAAAATATACTGCTCATCAAAGGTCGTATATGAAACTGTATTGTTTGATCCTTCGATGTAACCAAAGACCTCCTGATCTGTTATGAGTCTTTTGATAAATTCATCATACACAGCTCTGGTGCTGCACTTTATAGTGACATTATTGCTGCCATCAGCATATCTTCGTGAAAAAAGACTGCCGAGAGCATTCATATCATTTTCAGTAAAGTACTCGCCTTCCCTTACATAGTAATTATTCCTCATAGAGGTGCAATCAGGCATAGGCAGAGTTTCAGCTATAGTATGTGTTCTGCTGATATCCTGTGTCGTGCAGCAAAGATAAGTATAGTTAATAAGCGGGAGCTTTTGCGACTCAGCTCCTCCGCTCTCATATTTCTGATATGATGAATCTCCCCATGTGGTATCCACATATGTGTATTCACCATCAGCATAGACCAGATTCCATGCATGCCCCACACCATTCACCTTTCCTGTGACCATAGTGGTTGGAACGCCAATCTTATTAAGCAGATACTGAGTGGCCTTTGCATAGCCCTGGCAAACTGATTTTCCATATAAAAAGACTGAGCAGATATTCTGATTGTCAGGCGCCTCTGCATCATACTCTGTATTTGAAATCAGATAATCATACACATACTTGACCTTGGCATAGTCATCGTCATATAGCGGTGCCCCTGCAAGACAGGTATTAACATAAGCATCAATCTTCTGCTGTCTCGCTGCAATTTCCTCAGGACCGTAAATATAGTTACCTGTAAAAGAAATTTTCTTTAATACACCTGCAACCGTGTAACGGGTATATGTATATCCATCCATGTAGAAAAATTCGGGATGATCAGCAAGTACAAACTGGCAGACAACATCAAGCACTTCCTCGTCAAGCGTGGATACAACTATATCCTCTGCACGCTTTTCGATTATTCGCATGATCTCTACATACAGAGTCTTCCCCTCATCTGTAAGATGCTCGAAGGCGTACTTACCCTGCTGACTTCGCTTTAGCCCTTCAATATCTACAATAGATAATCCCAGTGCTTCTTTTTGTGCCTGCTGGAATGTATCACTGAAATAAGTTGTGGAATCATCCCCCTGACCACCGTCATTTTCTTCAACATCCCTGCGGCGGCCTGTTCTTCCGGTCTCTCTTTCTATCTCGGAAATCAGATCATCAATTGCCTTATTTACTTTATCGGGATCAAAAGTTCCTGAATGGGAAGAATCGTCTCCCTCTGCATCTGAAGCTCCCAGTCCGGAATTACCTGAATCGGAACCATCTGCATTAAAAGCGACTGAATCAGAATTCTCAGTAGCAGCATTTCCACTATTATCATTCTCTGAATCAGATTCACCTGAATTCGAAGAGTCTCCCTCAAAATCTCCTGCATCCGATGTTTCTTGATTAAATCCGGCATTTGCTTCAATATCTGCCGCGGTGATTGTATCATTGCTTTGCTCAAAGCCTTCTGTATTCTCTTCATCGGCTTTATCGCTATCATCATTTTCTTTTTTATCCTTCGCGAATCCGAAGGTATCATCCGAGTTCATCAGATTATTATTTTTAAAAAACTCAGATACGGCATCACCCTCACATCCTGCCAAAACAGCTGCCATAAAAAAGGATGCAAAAAAGACAGATGCTTTCCCTATTAAGTTTTTAAAACATCTGTCTCTTCTCATGCTCATACTATCTCCTGATTATCAGCTTTATTTTATCATTATACCACAATCAGTATATAGTTTAACTATAATCTCTTTTTCGTTTTAGTTCTTTTTGAATTCGCTAAGTGAAAGTCCTTTATTTCTGTCAAGAACCATCTGAGGGCTCCACTCATTTACAAAGATAAGCAGCGGTCTGCCGTTCATATCCTTAATCTTCTTCATGTCAGATGTGCCTACAAGAGAATTCATATCTACATCCTCATTATCAACCCAACGGATGTACTCATAAGGCAGTGTCTCAAGGATAATCTCAACATTATACTCACTCTGAAGTCTGAATTTAAGTACATCAAACTGAAGTACGCCGACAACGCCTACGATGATTTCCTCCATTCCCATGTTAAATTCCTGGAAAATCTGGATAGCACCTTCCTGCGCAATCTGCTCGATACCTTTAACAAACTGCTTACGCTTCATGGTATCGACCTGTCTTACCCTTGCAAAATGCTCAGGAGCGAAGGTCGGAATTCCCTCGTATTTAACAGCATCCTTAGGCATACATACGGTATCACCGATTGAGAAAATACCGGGATCGAATACACCCATAATGTCGCCTGCATAGGCCTCGCTTAATATCTTACGCTCATCAGCCATAAGCTGCTGAGGCTGTGAAAGTCTGAAAACTTTTCCTGACTGAACATGCTTAACTTCCTTATCTGCATCATATCTTCCGGAACAGATTCTCATGAAAGCAACACGGTCTCTGTGAGCCTTGTTCATGTTAGCCTGAATCTTGAAGACAAACGCTGTAAACTCGTGATCAAGAGGATCAATAACCTGTCCCTCTGAATCAGCTCTTCCACTTGGCGGAGTAGCCATCTTAAGGAAGTTATGAAGGAAAAGCTCAACACCAAAGTTCTGAAGTGCAGAACCAAAGAATACAGGTGTAAGCTTACCTGCTCTAACCTCATCGAGGTTGAACTCAGCACCTGCTCCATCCATAAGCTCGATCTCACCCTCAAGATTCTCAAGGGCTTCCTCTCCGATGGTGGAAATAAGCTGATCTCTGTCATCCATGGGAATGATAGTCTCAGTACCTTCCTTTGTTCCCTTCATTGTATCCTGGAAGGTAACTACATGCTTCTTTCTTCTGTCGTAGATTCCCTTAAAGTTCTTACCTGAACCGATAGGCAGATTCATGGGGCATGTAGCGATTCCAAGGTGATCCTCGATATCATCAAGAAGCTCGTAGGTATCCATAGCATCTCTGTCGAGCTTGTTGATAAATGTAAAGATCGGAATATGTCTCATTGTGCAGACCTTGAAAAGCTTCTTGGTCTGGGGCTCAACACCCTTACTTGCGTCAATTACCATGACCGCAGAATCAGCAGCCATAAGTGTTCTATATGTATCCTCTGAGAAATCCTGGTGTCCGGGTGTATCAAGGATATTGATACAGCAATCCTCAAAGTTAAACTGAAGTACTGAAGAAGTAACTGAAATACCTCTCTGCTTCTCTATCTCCATCCAGTCAGATACAGCATGTCTTGCTGTTGCCTTACCCTTAACGGAACCTGCAAGGTTGATAGCTCCACCATAGAGAAGGAACTTCTCAGTAAGTGTAGTCTTACCTGCATCAGGGTGAGATATAATCGCAAAAGTACGTCTCTTATTGATTTCTTCTGTAATCTGGTTGTTACTCATTTTGAACCTTTCTGAAAAACTCTACAAAAACATTGCGCATGGAATAGAATTTCACTTGCGAAATTCCAGCGCGCGAGCAGTATTGCGAAGCAATTAAATACCTAACTGCGAGCTGCGCAAAAGTAAGCGCACCCTTCCTATTTTATGAAAAGGTGCGCATAAAGTCAATTATTATATCAGTTGCCGATTTGTTTTATATTCTTTTATATTCTTTACCACAAAATTATAGCATTGAAGTTCCTTCAAACTCAGGCTTAATTCCGAAGTAATCAAGAACCGTTGCACCGATATCCGCAAATGTGCTTCTGGTTCCGCGGTTACCGGGTTTTACATTCTTACCATACATGATGAAAGGAATATACTCTCTTGTGTGGTCTGTAGTCTTCTGATAGCTGGGATCACAGCCGTGATCTGCAGTCATCATGATGATGTCATCATCCTTAAGCTTAGCTACCATCTCAGGAAGCTTGGTATCGAAATAGTTAAGTGCCTTTGCATAGCCGTCGATATCTCTTCTGTGTCCATAAAGCATATCGAAATCAACAAGGTTAACGAAGCAAAGTCCGTCAAAATCTTTATCCATGTAAGCAAGTGTCTTATCTATTCCGTCAGCGTTACCCTCTGTAAATACGAATTCTGTAAGTCCTTTTCCTTCAAAGATATCGCGAATCTTGCCTACTCCGAGAACGTCCTTGCCTGCAGCCTTGAGCTGATCAAGCATTGTAGTCTTCGGAGGCTCAAGTGAATAGTCATGTCTATGAGGTGTTCTTGTGTAGTTGCCGTTTGATCCTACGAAGGGTCTTGCAATTACACGGCCAACTCCAAGGTCGCCCTGAAGCATCTCTCTTGCAATATGGCAGTACTCATAGAGAGTCTCAAGCGGAACCACATCCTCGTGAGCTGCGATCTGGAATACGCTATCTGCAGATGTGTATACGATAAGGTCTCCGGTTTTCACATGCTCATCGCCATAATCGTTAATTACCTGAGTTCCGGAATAAGGCTTGTTGCAGATAACGCCTCTACCAACTCTCTTGGAAAATGCATCAAGGAATTCCTGCGGGAATCCATTAGGGAACTTGGGCATGGGCTTAGGTGAAATCACACCTGCAATCTCCCAGTGACCAATTGTGGTGTCCTTATCCTTACTTGCCTCCTGGCATCTTGCAAAGCCGGCTGTGGGAGCAGGTACTGCAGGTCTGCAGTCAACACCATCAATGTTAAAAAGTCCCATAGCACCCATATTCGGCATATCAAAGAACTTACTTGTTGCGCAGGCTCTGATTGTGTTTACGTCAAAATCACCATACTCAGCTGCATCCGGTTCCTCGCCAATGCCAAAACTATCTAAAACTATCAAAAAAATTCTTCCCATAAAAGTTTACCTCCTAGGAATAAAATCTATTAATTGAATAAGGGGACGCGAAGTCTCGCATCCCCTTTATTTTACCATAATTTGCCCTCATCCGTCAGCAGAGCTGACACCTTCTCCCACAGGGAGAAGGCAAGCAAAATAATTACTTCTGAGCTACATCCTTCATAGAGAAGCTGATTCTGCCCATACGATCCTTACCAAGGCAAACAACCTTAACTTCGTCGCCAAGTGTAAGAACATCCTCTACATGGTCGATACGCTCGTTAGCGATCTTGCTGATGTGAACCATTCCTTCTTTTCCGGGAGCAAACTCAACGAATGCACCGAATTCCTTAATGCTTACAACTTTACCTGTGAAGATCTGGCCCTTCTCAAAATCAGTTGTAATGATGTTGATCATATCGATAGCCTGCTGCATCTTATCCTTATCTTCGCCGCAGATGCTTACCTTACCATCATCTGTGATGTCGATCTTAACGCCTGTGCGGTCGATGATCTCGTTGATTGTCTTACCTCTCTGACCAACAACATCACCAATCTTATCAGGATCAATCTCGATAGAGATGATCTTAGGAGCGTACTGGCTAACCTCCTTACGAGGCTCAGCAATTGCCTTGCTCATGCACTCATCCATGATGAAGAGACGAGCTTCGCGACACTGAGAAATAGCCTGCTCTACGATTGCCTTTGTAAGACCATGGATCTTGATATCCATCTGGATAGCTGTGATACCTTCCTTAGTACCTGTTACCTTGAAGTCCATATCTCCGAAGAAGTCCTCAAGACCCTGAATATCTGTAAGTACTACGAAATCATCATCTGTATCGCCTGTTACAAGACCACAGCTGATACCTGCAACCATCTTCTTGATCGGAACACCTGCTGCCATAAGTGACATACAAGATGCACATGTGGAAGCCATTGATGTTGAACCGTTACTCTCAAAAGTCTCGGATACGCAACGGATTGCGTAAGGGAACTCTTCCTCTGAAGGAAGTACAGGGAGAAGTGCTCTCTCTGCAAGTGCACCGTGACCGATCTCACGACGTCCGGGTCCTCTTGAAACCTTTGTCTCACCTACTGAATAAGCAGGGAAGTTGTACTGGTGAATATATCTCTTACCTGTAACGAAAGGATCAAGTCCTTCAACCTTCTGCATCTCTGAAAGAGGTGCAAGAGTTGTAACGTCACAGATCTGTGTCTGTCCACGAGTAAACATAGCACTTCCGTGTACACGGGGAATAAGATCGATCTCTGCAGCGAGAGGACGGATCTGATCAAGTGCTCTTCCATCAGGACGCTTGTGATCCTTAAGGATCATCTTACGTACTGTCTTCTTCTCATACTGATAAATAGCTTCGCCAAGGATTGCAAGATACTCCTCGTTGTCAGCGAACTTCTCTTCAAGACGAGCAGTGATGTCAGCGATGTTTGCCTCTCTCTTCTGCTTCTCATCTGTAAATACAGCGTTCTCCATCTCTTCCTGAGGAACAACTTCCTTGATTGCATCAAAGAGCTCCTGAGGAACTGCGCAGCTTGCATACTCGTGCTTCGGCTTACCAACCTCTGCTACGATGCCCTTGATGAACTCGATAAGCTTAAGGTTAACATCGTGTGCAAGATAGATAGCTTCCTTCATCTTATCTTCAGGAACCTCGTTACAGCCTGCCTCGATCATGATAACCTTCTGTCCAACTGAAGCAACTGTAAGGCGCATATCGCCCTTATCCCACTGCTCCTGTGAAGGGTTAACAACGAACTCACCGTCGATAAGACCGATCTGAGTCATAGCGCAGGGGCCATCAAACGGGATATCAGAAATTGATACAGAAACTGATGCGCCAAGCATAGCTACAAGCTCAGGGCGGCACTGTGTATCAACAGACATTACCATTGTCTCAATAGTTACATCATTACGATAATCCTTGGGGAAAAGAGGACGCATGGGTCTGTCTATAACACGGCTTGTGAGAATTGCATTCTCAGAAGGCTTACCCTCGCGCTTGTTGAATCCTCCGGGGAACTTACCGATAGAATAGAATTTCTCACTGTACTCAACACTGAGCGGGAAGAAATCAATTCCGTCCCTGGGCTTGTCTGAAGCTGTAGCAGTACAAAGAACTGTTGTATCGCCGTACTTCATGAAAGCACAACCATTAGCCTGTTTTCCTACCTTGCCGATTTCGATTGTAAGAGTACGTCCGGCAAGTTCTGTTGAAAATGTTTTCATATTAGTCTCCTTCTCGCGCCATCCTCGGGCGCATTAAAATATGTAAATTATTAGTTATTTAATGCCATTAGCCCCTCATCAGTCAGCTAAGCTGACACCTTCCCAATAAATTGCAGGAAGGCATAACAGCATCAATAATTACCAAAATAATTAACATGATAAAATAAAACAAGGCGGAACAAGCCGACTATTTCTAATCGACATCCCCGCCCTATTCTCCTCCGGATATGGGAGCCGTTCCTTACTGCAGGGCAGTTTAAAACGGCACACCCAATCCCATAGGAAATTACTTTCTGAGTCCAAGATCAGCGATAAGCTTACGATACTTCTCAAGGTCCTTCTTCTTAAGGTATGCAAGAAGAGCACGTCTTCTACCTACCATCTTAAGAAGACCTCTTCTTGAGTGGTGATCCTTCGGATGTGTGTTGAGGTGCTCGTTGAGCTCCTTAATACGTGTTGTAAGGATTGCTACCTGTACCTCCGGTGAACCTGTGTCGCCAGCTGTTCTAGCAAACTGATTGATAACCTCTGTCTTCTTTTCCTTTGTAATCATGTTTCTTCTCCTTTATAAATACAATTTGCCGAATACCAGGAAGCGGCTGGAGTAACCATCATCCGAGTATCGGTAATAACATTATCGTTCCTCATGCGAGAAACCAATTGATTTTAACATAGACAGTCATGAATGTAAAGACTCGAAGAAATTTCTACCTGCTTCAAGATCCTGATCAAGCTGAGCCCTTAATGCATCAACTCCTGAAAATCGCTGTTCTTTTCTGTGAAATGTAAGAAGCGATATCTCAAGGTACTTGCCGTAAAGATCAGCATCCAGGTCATAAATATAAGTTTCTACACTTATCTGTCCATTGTTTGATACAGTAGGCCTTAGTCCGATATTTGTCATTCCATTATAGGTCTGTCCATCTATCTCGACCTCTGAAAAATAAACTCCGTTAGGAGGAAGACACTTCTCAGCAGGCGGGAGCAGATTTACTGTGGGAAAACCGATTGTTCTTCCGAGCTTTTTTCCGTGTTCCACAAAGCCACCTACATAGTAGTGTTCGCCTAAAAGCTCCGCAGCTCTCTCCATCTCTGCCTTAAGAATTTCCTCTTTAATAAAGCTTGAGCTTACGTTTCTTCCAAACATCTGAAGCTTTTTTATAGCGTGCGTCCTATAACCAAGCTCAGGTGCCAGTTCATTAAGAAGAGTAAAATTACCTCTTCCCTTATAGCCATAGGATAGATCGTCACCTGCGGCAACATATGCAACATTCATCTGCTCATGAAGAATCCTTCTTACAAACTCTTCTGGTGCAGTATGTGCTGTTTCAAGATTCATTGGGAATTCAACAAGGATGTCCACTCCGAGATTTTCGAACTTACGGCGTTTTTCATCCTTAGTAAGGAGCTGAGTAAGAATCGTCTTTCCAGCCTTGTCAGTATCAGCACCTGTCATTTTTATATGTTCTGAACCATTTGAACCATGAACGGCATTCTGCTTAGTAGCCATCTGTGAAAAGAATACAGCCGGAGGCGGATCGAAGGTAAAGATCGTGGCCTTCATGCCCTGCTGCTTTTTATCAAGAATGTGCTTAAGGAGCTTCTGGTGTCCCATGTGAACGCCGTCAAATTTGCCAATGGCGACGGCTGTCTTGTCTTCTATATGAAATTGTGCGTCGCCTGAAATTATTTGCATTGTTACTCCTATTACCCCTCATCCGGCACTTCGTGCCGCCTTGTCTTCGCTCCGCTTCGGTCCGCGCAAAACAATCGTCCCCCGGACGATTTGCGCCCCCAAGGGGAAGGCTTTATTTAGAAGCCTCTACTATCAGTTCCCCCTCTCAGAAAGGTTTTACTATCTGTTCCCTATCTTAGGAAGGCTTTACTGTTGTGAGTAAAAGAATTTCTCAACCCGGAACTGCCCCGTTCTCTCGTCGCATTTATAAATGCCAAAGAATGTTCCATCCTCGGAATATACTCTGACTCTGGTTCCATCGGCATATAGCTTTTCAGGTTCCACAAAGTCCTGCTCGTCCTCGGGGGCTTCGCTCACGAGATTCTCCACCTTGAAGCTGTTGCCATTTTCAAGCATTCGTCTGAAATCATCTTTTACGATGCAATAGTCAAGATCTCTGAAAAGGCTCTCAGTAGAAGCAACTATCTCATCAACTCTTCCCTCGTCACGTAGCTGCTCAATCTGATCAAGAGTATGAGCCGTCTCAAGATGAAAGCTTCCAACGGCCGTTCTAGTCAGGTGTTCCATGGCAGCGCCGCATCCAAGAGCTTCTCCGATATCATTGCAAAGGGTTCTGATGTAAGTACCCTTAGAGCACTTAACTTCCATGGTGAAAATATGCTCATCTTTTAAGTGGGATTCATCAAGTATAGTGATCGCCTGAATTGTTATTCTTCTTGGCTTTCTCTCAACTTCCTTACCCTGCCTTGCAAGCTCGTAGAGCTTTTTTCCACCTATTTTGATGGCGGAATACATGGGTGGAATCTGATCATACTCACCAACGAATTTTTTAACTGCAGCATGAAGCTGCTCGCTTGTGACGTTCACTTCATTCTCTGAGAGAACACGACCCGACATATCCTGTGTGTCAGTAGTCACGCCAAGTCTGCACACTGCGATGTACTCTTTATCATGATCAGTGAGCATATCACAGAGCTTCGTTCCGTTTCCCACACAAATAACAAGGACTCCGACCGCATCCGGATCCAGAGTCCCTGTATGTCCGATCTTTTTCATTTTTAAAATGCCACGGAGGCGTGCCACAACATCACTTGATGTATAGCCTGCCTCCTTATAAACATTGATCAGTCCGTTATAACTCAAGAAACTACTCCCTTTAATGACCTTTCAATATATTCCGAAAGGCTGTTGATTATATCGTGCTGTGTTCCGTTCATTGTACAGCCCGCAGCTCTGGGATGACCGCCGCCACCGAAAAGCTCTGCAATCTTTGCAACGTTCACTTTTCCCTTAGAGCGTAGGCTTACCTTATATTCAAGGCTTCCAATCTCATACATGAAAATCGCACACTCTGTGCCTGTCGTGAGAAGAAGCTGACTTACTATTCCGTCAAGATCACTGGATTCAACCTGATAGAACTCCATTGTCTGTCTGGAAACAACACTTACCACGCAGTCTCCATGCATGATGCGCATGCTCTCAAGGAGAGCTCTTCCCAAAATCTGATTCTGTACATAAGTCTTCTCATAGAAAACATGATCTATAAGACTCCCAAAATCAAAGCCATAGCTGATAAGATCAGCTGCTACTCTCATAGTATCGGGTGAGGTGTTGTTGTACTTGAAAACACCTGTGTCTGTCACGATACCCATATAGATAGCTTTTGCAATATCAGCATCGAGCTTATCCTTATCAAGACAGTTATAAACAAGTTCTGCAGCAGAGCTTGCTGTAGGAACAATGTAGTTATCATCGCCTGTTCCTGTGTTACTTACATGATGGTCGATATTGATTCTTTTCTTTGCTGCATCAAAAATTGCCTCAGCCTGGCCAAGTCTCTCTTTTCCGCAATCAATCGCAAAGAAAACATCATAGCTGTCTACATCAGTTTTGAACTCAGAGTTCACTTCAGCTGTGGCCTCGATGATCTTATAGCACTCCGGAATCTTCTCAAGAAAACAATCAACTCTGATGCCCGGATAGTTCTTTTTAATATATAGATATAGTGCCATGTTGGAGCCTATGCAGTCTCCATCAGGACGGATATGTCCGCTGATGGCAACGGTTTTGGCTCCGCTTATTATGTCGTCAATTCGCATTATTACCCTCACTCCCCTCATCCGTCTGCTTACGCAGACACCTTCCCCACAAGGGGAAGGCTATAAGAGAAATCCTAATTCTTCGTTAGTATTATTCTATACTATCTTCGTCTGCAATATCCTCTTCAGTCTCGCCTCTTGCTGCCTTGGCTGCTGCGTCCTGTGCTGCTACCTCATCGATCTTCTTGGACATATTGATAGCATACTCAATGGAATCGTCCATGATGAATCTGAGCTCAGGAGTATTACGCATGTTAAGTTCCTTGGCAACTGTACTTCTGATATATCCTGCAGCGGATTTAAGGCCTTCTTCAGTACGAAGTCTGTCCTCATCATTTCCCATAACGGAAACCCAAACCTTGCAGGTCTTAAGGTCAGGAGCAACCTCGACATCCATTACAGATGTCATAGGGCTAATCCTGGGATCCTTACTGAATCTAATCGCTTCAGATATTACCTTCATTACTTCACCGTTAATACGGATATTTTTAATACTGTTTTTTCTCATATTTTGCTCCTTAGTACCTGTAAAGGTACAGGCTGCATTTTTTATTATTAGTTCTTCTTATCAAGTTTCTCACGAGGCACTTCAACCATGATATAAGCTTCAACAACATCGCCTACATTGATTGAATCAAAGCCATCGAATACAAGACCGCACTCATAGCCGTCCTTAACTTCCTTAACGTCATCCTTAAAACGCTTAAGTGAAGCAAGATCACCTTCGAAGATCTGCTCGCCTTCTCTGCTGATACGAACCTTACAATCCTTCTGGATCATACCGTCTGTAACGATAGCACCGGCAATGTTACCAACCTTGGATGCCTTGAACAGCTGACGAATCTCAGCATGTCCGATAACCTTCTCCTCATAAACAGGAGCAAGCATACCCTTCATAGCGTATTCAACATCCTCAATAGCCTGATAAATAACCTTGTAAAGCTTAATCTCAACGCCTTCGTGCTCAGCTGTGCTCTTTGCTACAGCATCGGGACGAACGTCAAATCCGATGATGATAGCGTTTGAAGCAGCTGCAAGTGATACGTCAGATTCAGTGATGGCACCAACACCGCCGTGGATAACCTTAACAACAACCTCTTCATTTGAAAGCTTAAGAAGACTTGCCTTAAGTGCTTCCACACTACCCTGAACGTCAGCCTTGATGATGATATCAAGCTCTTTTAACTTACCTTCCTCAATCTTGGAATAAAGATCATCAAGGGACATCTTAGCCTTAGTCTCCTCGATAAGATCCTTCTTCTGCTGCTGAAGGTATGTGTTAGCGTACTGCTTAGCTTCCTTGTCACTCTGGTGTCCAAGGAATACCTCACCTGCTCCCGGTACATCTGAAAGACCGAGAATCTCCACAGGCTGTGAAGGACGGGCTTCCTTAAGTCTCTTACCCTTATCATCTATCATTGCACGAACCTTACCTGAGCAAGCACCTGCAGAAATGAAGTCACCTACATGAAGTGTACCCTTCTGAACAAGTACGTTAGCGACAGGACCACGGCCCTTATCAAGCTTAGCCTCGAGGACAAGACCTCTTGCCTCACGGTTTGCATTAGCCTTAAGCTCAAGAATATCAGCAGTTATAAGGATTGTATCAAGGAGTACATCCATTCCCTCACCTGTCTTAGCAGATACAGGAACAAACTCTGTAGATCCGCCCCAATCTGTAGCGATGAGGCCGTACTCTGTCATCTCCTGCTTAACTCTGTCAACATTAGCACTGGGCTTATCAATCTTATTTACAGCAACGATGATCTCAACTCCTGCAGCTTTTGCATGGTTGATAGCCTCGATTGTCTGAGGCATAACACCGTCATCGGCAGCAACTACAAGAACTGCGATATCTGTTGAGTTAGCACCACGCATACGCATAGCTGTGAAAGCTTCGTGTCCGGGTGTATCAAGGAATGTGATCTTTCTATCCTGAACCTTGATCTGGTACGCACCGATACGCTGTGTAATACCGCCTGCCTCTTTGTCAGTAACGCTTGTGTCACGGATAGCATCAAGAAGTGATGTCTTACCATGGTCAACGTGACCCATTACGCAGACAACCGGAGGTCTGGGAGTAAGAAGGCTCTCATCCTCCTCTTCCTCCTTAAGGAGTTCTTCGATAACATCGACCTGAACTTCCTTCTCACAGATAATGTCGTAATCAATCGCAATATTCTCAGCATCCTCATATGAAAGCTCTGAGTTAACAGTCACGATCTGACCTGCCATAAAGAGCTTCTTGATGATTGCTGAAGGCTGAAGCTTCATCTTATCAGCGAGTTCCTTGATAGTAAGCTTATCAGGAATTGTAATAACCTTGATCTGCTCCTCAGGCTCCTCTACCTTCTTCACTTCAGGCTTAATGAAGCGACCAACCCTCTTACTTCTGGGCATCATCTCTTCATTCTCTTCATAAATATGATCTTTCTTGGATCTCTTGTCCTTATCCTGCTGGGAAGAACGTCTCTTGCCTTCGCCCTTTCCTTCATTTATAGGAGCTGCCTCAAAGCCGCCTCTATCCTTATTGCCCTTGGAGAAGTCCTTACCTTTACCTCCCTGAGGACGATCATTTCTATCATTGCCGGGTCTTCCCTGAGCGCCCTGTCCGGGTCTTGCTCCCATGTTCTGACCGGGTCTTCCCTGTCCGGGACCTCTTCTGTCGTTCTGTGAACCTCTGCGCTGCTGTCCGCCCTGATCTCTGTTGTCACGGTTATCACGGCTGCGAAGCTCTCCGCCACGATTCTCGCGATTGTCACGATTATCACGGTTGTCGCGATTATCGCGGTTATCTCTGTTATCGCGATTCTCATTCTGATTCTGAGGCTTAGGCTGTGTCTCAGCTACAGGCTTAGCAGGTGCCGGTGCAGGCTGCTGTACAGCAGGCTTCTTTGCAGGCTCTGTCTTAGGTGCTACAGTCTCAGCCTTAGCAGGCTTGGATGCCTGTTCATTATATTTAGGTATCTCTGTGTTATATGATTCAAGCTGTGACGGTGCTGTCAAAGGCTTGATCGGATGATACACGTTCTGTGAGCGGGCAAATGTACCCTGCTTCTGGCCACCACGATTGTTATCATGATTCTGGGGCTTTCCCTTGCCACCACCCTGACGGTTATTATTGTTATTCTGATTTTGGAAGTTGCCGCTCTTGGAGTTATTGGGATTGGTTACGAAGATGATGTTTTTCTTCTTCTTTACCGCGCCGTCTCCCTCGGGCTTCTTCTTAAGGGGCTTTACAGCCTTCTGATCAGCGGACTCAGGTTTAGCCTTAGGAGCTTCTTCCTTTACAGGAGCCTGTTCCTTCTCCTTTTTCGCATCTGCATTTCCGCTTCCGAAGTGTTTCCTTACTTTTTCCGCATCATCGTCTTCGATTGAACTTGTTGATCTCTTTGCAGCCTCAACACCCTGATCCTGCAGGAATGCTACAAGCTCCTTACTTTCAACACCAAGTTCCGAAGCGAGTTCGGCTATTTTAATTTTCGACATTCGCATTTCCTCCGTACAATTCATCTACGCGTAAGTTCTTCTGAAAGCTTTTTGCAAATCCGTCATCCGTGATCGCAACACTCGTTCGAACTTCTTTACCGATCGCATGTCCCAACTTCTCTTTGTCCCCAAACATGAAAATCGGCACCTTATAATAATCACATTTATCCCGGAATTTCTTGCCTGTATTATCAGATGCATCTCTGCTCACAATAACCATACAGGCCTTCCCGCTCTTTATGGCATTCTCCACCGCAAACTCACCGCTTACGAGTTTTCCTGCCTTCTGACATAATCCGAGCAGAGAGTAAATCTTATTTTCATCCATTTACCTCAAGCTCCTTTTTTAACTGTTCCAAAGCTTCCTCCGGAACGCTGACTTTAAGTGACCTCTCAAGACCCTTTTTCTTTATGGCCTTCTCCAGGCACCCCGCTTCCCTGCATATATAAGCGCCTCTGCCGTTAGCACGTCCTGTGGGATCTAAATGAATCTCACCATTCGTATCACGGATCACGCGGATCAAGAATGCTTTTTCCTTGCTCTCTCCGCATCCGACGCATTTTCGCATAGGTTTCTTTTTTTCCATAATTATCCTTTATACAAAGTAATATATAGTTGAAATAGGATTATTCCTCATCAGCAGACTCTTCATCATCTGCGGGCTCCTCAGCCTCTTCAGCTTCCTCGTACTCGCCCTCTTCGTACTCAACTTCCTCGCCGTTCTCGTACTCGTCATCATCGTATTCTTCTTCATCATCCATATAATCTTCAATACGGAATCCGGGAGCATCCTTAGCCTGAGTCTCAGACTTGATATCGATCTTATAACCTGTAAGACGTGCTGCAAGTCTTGCGTTCTGTCCTTCCTTACCGATTGCAAGTGAAAGCTGATAATCAGGAACAACGACCTTAGCACTCTTTTCATCAGGATCAGCAAAAACTGCTACGATCTTAGCCGGTGAAAGTGCATTCTGAATAAGGTTTCCGGGGTTCTCATCCCAGTTAACGATATCGATCTTCTCACCATTGAGCTCATCAACGATGAGGTTAACTCTGCTACCGTTTACACCTACGCATGCGCCTACAGCGTCAACGTTAGGATTGTTGGAGTAAACAGCAATCTTAGTACGGTTACCTGCCTCACGGGCAATGCTCTTAATCTCTACTGTTCCATCCTGAATCTCAGCAACTTCCTGCTCAAAGAGTCTCTTAACGAGATCGGGATGTGTACGTGAAACAAGAATTCTGGGACCCTTGTTACCGTTTCTAACCTCAAGGATATATACCTTAATACGCTCAGTGGGACGATAGTGCTCAGTCTTAACCTGCTCGTTCTCATTGAGCATTGCATCTGCCTTACCAAGGTTGATGCTGATATTCTTACCGATAAATCTCTGAACCACACCGGTTACGATGTCATGCTCGTGCTCGTAATACTCGCTATAGATCGCATCCTTCTCCTCTTCACGGATTTTCTGAAGGATCACGTTCTTAGCGTTCTGAGTTGCAATACGTCCAAACTCCTTAGAGTTGAGTGATACAGCAACTACATCGCCGATCTGCGCTTTGGGATCGATCTTGTGTGCATCATCAAGACAGATCTCAAGAAGAGGATCCATAACATCATCCTCGAGCTCAACAACCTCTTTATCTGCGAAGCATCTGAAATCGCAGGTATCGCGGTCAACCTCTACGCGGATGTTCTCAGCTCTGCCAAAGTTGTTCTTGCAGGCAGTGATGAGAGAATTCTCGATAGCATCAAACAGAGAGTCTCTGCTAATGTTTTTCTCCTTCTCAAGCAAATCGAGTGCGTCCATCAATTCTTTACTCATAGTTTTTTTCTCCTTGATCTATGAAAGTTTAATCTATCAAATGTATTTATGCCCTCATCCGGCACTTCGTGCCACCTTCTCCCTAAGGGCGAAGGCATATTAAAAGTCAAGCGTAAGCTTAACGCTAGAAACTTCTTTTCTTATAAAGGTCTTATCTCCGGTAGCCATCTCAATGGTGATCGTATCGGAATCATACCCTTTAAGCTTTCCGGTGAATTCCTTGGTTCCGTCAAGCGCCTTGTAAAGCTTGACATCAACCTCCAGCCCTAAGCTGTTTTCAAAATGTCTGTCCTTCTTAAGTGCTCTTCCAAGTCCGGGGCTGCTAACCTCGAGGATATACTCCTCATCGATAAAATCGTGCTCATCAAGAGCATCGGAAAGCTCATGGCTGACATCTACACATTTGTTAATATCAACTCCGCCGTCCCTGTCAATGAAAGCTCTTAAGTACCACTGTCCCGCCTCCTTGACGAATTCAACGTCGTAGATTCGGACTTCATTTTTCTCAGCGATAGGCTTTAACAAAGCTTCTGTCTTGTTTTCTATTTCTTCTCTTCGTGACATTACAGTCCTTTCAATATGAAAACAGTAATTTGAAATCTCATAGAAAAAGTGGGCTCTTGCAAGCCCACTTCTAGTCTGAATTATTATTTAGTTACAAGTGTAATATAGCACCACTACAGTATTTCGTCAACCCTTGTTTGTCTAATAGCTTATGAAAGCTGCAAATGTCAGCCCATGTCCCGTTAATCAGTTCTGTAATAAGGGCTTAACGGTCCTCTCCATTGCCTTAAGTATTGTATATGTAAGGAATGTGTCAACCGGAAGCATGCACGCATTCTTCACCAC
>NZ_KE384108.1:107295-124806 GCF_000423925.1 Butyrivibrio sp. VCD2006 | reverse complement strand
ACACCCTTGCTGTTCGGCTATACACTTCCCACTATCTGGGCGTGTTCAGGACTTTCACCTGTTAGAGTGCGCCCATGGCGCGCAAACTAAAAAACCACATCATGTAAAATCATGATGTGGTAAATAAAATCGATCTTGTTATGCAATCTTCTGCTTAGCGATCTCTGTAAGTGTCTTGAATCCTTCAGGATCATTTACAGCCATCTCAGCGAGCATCTTACGGTTGATCTCAACCTCTGCAAGCTTAAGACCGTGCATAAGGTTTGAATAAGACATTCCGTTAAGACGAGCTGCTGCGTTGATACGTGTGATCCAAAGAGATCTCATATCTCTCTTCTTCTGCTTACGACCAGCAAATGCTGATGTAAGTGCTCTCATAACTGACTGCTTAGCAACTCTGTACTGCTTTGATCTAGCGCCTCTATAACCCTTAGCGAGCTTTAAAACTCTCTTATGCTTCTTCTTGGCGTTCATGCCACCTTTAATTCTTGCCATTTTGGTTTTCCTCCTAAATTAATTTCGAATAATTGGTACTGCTTTTAACGATAATACTTAAGATTAAACGTAAGGCAGAATCTTCTTCATTGTCTTTACATTAGTAGCGTCAACTACTGCTGCCTGTCTGAGATTTCTCTTTCTCTTTGTAGACTTCTTTGTAAGAATGTGACGCTTGTACGCCTTGTTACGGATCAGCTTACCTGTGCCTGTTACCTTGAAACGCTTGGCAGCAGATCTGTTTGTTTTCATCTTGTGCTGCATAACTAAATCCTCCTATGCTTGTAAATTATTTCATTATCCGTCCGAAAGGACAGCGTAATCATCCAAAATTATGCTGAACAATTACTTATATATGCAACTTGCCACGTAAGCAAGAGACATCACTTTTTCTCAGTAAGGAACATTGTCATGGAACGTCCCTCTACCTTGGGCTGTTTATCAATAACAGCTACATCTGCAAGAGCCTCAGCAAAATCTGTGAGGATATGCACGCTTGCTCCCATATGAGCCATCTCACGTCCTCTGAATCTCAAAGTAACCTTAACTCTGTTACCCTTCTCAAGGAACTTCTTAGCAGAATTAACCTTGGTATTAAGGTCGTTAGTGTCGATATTGGGTGAAAGTCTTATCTCCTTGATCTCGACATTCTTCTGCTTCTTACGAGCTTCCTTCTCCTTACGGAGCTGCTCATACTTGAACTTGCCATAATCAACAATACGGCAAACCGGCGGCTTGGCATTCGGTGCAATCTTTACAAGATCAACTCCAGCCTCATCAGCAAGCTTTCTTGCTTCCTGAATTGACATAACCCCGAGCTGCTCGTTATCAATGCCAATCACGCGAACTTCTTTGTCTCTGATCTGTTCATTAATGAATAAATCGTTGTTGCTAATTGCTTTGTACCTCCATAAAATCGAAACATGTTTCTGTGTATAACAAAAAAGTGGATTCACATCGGAATCCACTTAACAATTATCTATGCTGTGCTTCGTAAACTAATAACTTACGCACTAAATCTGAAACTCAGAATATGCATCGAAACTGTATTAACACCTGTAAGCTAAAGCCACAGGGTGAGAGTGGAAACCTCTGCTTTGTTTTCATACTCAAGTAATATAACACCTAGTTTTCATAAGTGTCAATACTTTTTTTATTTTTATTCACTGATTTTATAAGTCACACCCATTCCGGCCAGTTCTCTGTCCACCTGCTCGTAACTCTCAAACAGTATTGCTTTCATGCCAAATTCCCTGGCAGCATCTACGTTTTTCGCAGTATCATCAATAAATACGCACTTATTCGGATACAGATCATAACGATCACAAATAAGTTCATAAATCTTTCTGTCAGGCTTGATTATCTGCTCCTTATAACTAAGAATTCCTCCGTCAACCTCTGCAAGAAATTCCTTCATGAACGGATTAGTATCCTCTGCCTGCTTTGAATAATTAGAGAGCACCAGGACTTTGTAGCCGGCAGCCTTAAGAGCTTTGATCCAGGGGATTGATCTCTCTCTTTTTCTGAGAAGTCCCGTAAGATCCGAAAAGCAATCATAGAGCTCAGCCTGAAGATTAGGGTCATTTTTCACAAATTCTTTGATAACATCATTGGTGTCCAGAACTCCTCTGTCAAACTCATTCCACGCATCTGATCTGATACTGGCATCAGCTATCTTATCAACAGTGTCCTCAACATAGCCTTTATCTTTAATAAATTCTTCCCAACAAAAATCAGCCAGAACTCCGCCAATATCAAAAATGACCGTATCAATCTTTCCGTCACCAAAATTCTTTGCATTGCCGGATGCCTTAGCAGGAGACCTTTCCTTTTTGGTAGCAGCAGAATCCTTTTCCTTTGTTTCTGCAATAGAAGCTTCCATGTCTATTTTATCAGGATCTTCCTTTTGACTTTCCTCTTCCTCAGAATTGTCTTCTGCCTTTTCTTCTGTTGTATCTTCCTTGGCAGCTTCCTCATTCTTTCCATACGGATCTGAGGAGGCTACGGTTCTTTTTCCTGTAACAGCTGTAAAAGCCCACACGAACAACCAGACAATTATTGGTATGGCAACAGTTGATGCTGCTGATGTCATAAATGCCCCTGTCGTGTCAAATGTTCCCCTTACTGCTTTCAGAAAAAAGACAATATTCACCCCTAGAAGAATAATAATGCCTAGTATAGCCAGTACACGCCTTATTATAGGTGTTTTACCGCCACCACCGGACTTATTATTTTGACTTTTTTCCATAAAATTTCCTCTTAGAAAAATAACCCGGAAATGCTCCGCACTTCCGAGTCATTGACAGTTTAGTATTAAAGTGTACTCTCGCGGTAGATGATATCTTCTCTTGCCGGTCCGTTAGATACCATTGTGATCGGATATCCAATCTCCTTCTCAATGAATTCGATATACTTACGGCAGTTCTCCGGAAGATCTTCATACTTTTTGATTCCACGAATATCTGTCTTCCATCCGGGAAGAGTCTCGTATACAGGCTTAGCCTTCTCAAGAAGATGAGTAACAGGGAAGTCCTTAGTAACCTTACCGTCAATCTCATAGCCTACACAAACCGGAATCTCATCAAGATATCCAAGTACATCAAGAACTGTGAAAGCAACATCTGTTGCGCCCTGAAGTCTGCAGCCATATTTACTTGCAACGCAGTCATACCAACCCATACGACGAGGACGGCCTGTTGTTGCGCCGTACTCACCGCCGTCACCGCCGCGTCTTCTGAGCTCGTCAGCCTCATCTCCGAAAATCTCAGATGTAAAAGCTCCTGCTCCAACGGCTGATGAATAAGCCTTGTTTACTACTACAATCTGCTTTATCTCATAAGGTGCGATACCTGCACCGATTGCTCCATAAGCTGCAAGTGTAGATGAAGATGTAACCATGGGGTAAATACCATGATCAGGATCCTTCATTGTTCCAAGCTGACCCTCAAGAAGAATTGTCTTATTATTCTTGATCGCATTCTCAAGGAAGAGTGCTGTATCAGCAACATAAGGCTTAACCATATCTCTCCACTCGTGAAGTGTATCAAGAAGCTCAGCAGGGCTGATCTCAGGCTTATGATAAAGTTCCTTAAGAAGGATATTCTTTGTTACAAGAACTCTCTCAACCTTTTCCTTAAGAAGCTCCTCATCAAAGAGCTCATTTACCTGGAAACCGATCTTAGCATATTTATCGGAATAAAAAGGTGCAATACCTGACTTTGTTGAACCGAAGGATTTTCCTCCAAGTCTCTCTTCTTCATACTGATCGAAAAGTATGTGATAAGGCATAACTATCTGACAACGATCTGAAATAAGAAGATTGGGCTGAGGCACATTCTTATCTGTTACAGACTTAAGCTCACCGATAAGTACAGGAATGTTAAGTGCCACACCGTTACCAATTATATTAGTAATATTCTGGTGGAAAACACCTGAAGGAAGTGTGTGCAGAGCAAACTTGCCATATTCATTAACGATAGTATGACCTGCGTTCGCGCCTCCCTGAAAACGTACAACCACATCGGCCTGATCAGCCATCATGTCTGTGATCTTACCTTTTCCTTCGTCTCCCCAGTTTGCTCCAACTACTGCTTTAACCATTTTAATTCTCCATTCTGTTACATGGCTACCGATATATTCACAAGCTTTGAAAAATACCGATAAACTCTTCTCAATAAGCACCCCGGATTCAAAATGCTCTCCGGATAACTTGTATAGTCAGCACTAAACGCGATAAAAATCACGTAAGGCGCCTTCTTCAAATTGAATAACCACATGATAATATACTACATAATTATTAATAAGTAAATTATAAAAAATCAGCAAAAACAAAAAATCACATTCCTGTTTTTGCTGATTATATCAATATTTTCATATTAAGTTCCCCACCCCAAAAATAGTTTTCCCTGTACTATTCCGCGCTATCCAATATATAATTCCACATTGGCTTATTCGGTTTAGGCGAATAATGAACGCCATCCTTTGAATCTATGGTAACATTCTTGCTTACATATTCATACATCGGAACAGTTTTTACTTTTTTCTTATCAGCCCAGGTTTTAAGCTGTACATTAAAGCTGCTTATAACCCTGTCATTAAACAGCGCCTGCCCTCCTTCATCAAGATAGCCAAAGCTTGTAGGTCCTACAGAACATAAAACAAGCTTCTTTTTCTTTGCCATCAGCTTGCTATATGCACTCGAATATGGTTTGAATGCACCATAATCGTTGCATCCCATCCATGTAATAATCGTATCATAGTCATTAAGGTCGCTGTGATTTATCACTTCCTTAAGGAAGGTAATCTTTCCTCCATTGAAGGCACAGACAACTACATCGTTATGCACTTCGCCAAGAATGCATTCAGCTGTTCCCGAAAAAAGATCAACAGTCCTTGAATCTCCTATAAATAAAGTCCTTACAGAGCTCTTTGCTACAGTAATATATATGAAGCATTTCTGGGATTTCTTTTTCTTATTTACAATCTTTATTCTTGCCGTTCCGTTCTTCTTTGCAGTTATCACACCATCTTCTGTCACTGTGGCAACTGACCGTTTATTTGATGAAAAGCTGAGATATCTGTTCTTTATCTTCTTTTTATTTGCTTTTACGGTTACCCTGAGGTCATCACCAATTGACATTTTGTCATAATATTTGGGCTTTTCCGATGAAACCTCACAGGTCAGTTTTCTATGATATTTCTTAGCATTTTCGGTTTTTTTCTCTGAATCCTGAGAATCCTGTTTTTTTATTTGCGAAGTATCCTGACTCTGTGCATCATTCTGAGAGGTCTGAGTCTGGCCTTGTGTATTCCCTGAGGAAGTTCCTGCATCCTGCGAAGCTGTATCTGCGGTCTCATCATCCTCCTCTTCCTCAACTTCTATTTCCACTTCATCCTCTTCAGAAAACTCCTCATCATCTTCTGATGTTTCAACCTCAATCACGTCTCCAACCTGAGCAGCTTTTACTCTCATTATGTTTTCAAAGGGAACCATTTGAAAAAAAATAAGCATAGCAAACAAAAGCACCGATGCCTTTTTTACCAGCTTGCGAATAGACACTCTCATAGTCACCCCCTATCCTCCCCCATATTTCCTTTTTTTCAAAGGAAATATGAGAAATCATATTTGTTAGAGTAATTGTACTCGCAACATATAAATATAATTGATAGAAAAATAATCAATATATTAATAAGTAGTGAATTATTTAAGTGTTCATTATTATTTTTTTGTTATAAAAAATAAATTAAAATTTATACGAAAAAAAGCGGACAAAACGTCCGCTTTTACGTATATCTACTATACTTTTCAATTTCAAAACAGAAACTACGAATAGTAAAGACTATCTGATCGTTTTATAAACGAATCACTCAATAATCTCATAATCGTAAGTCGCAAAATCAGCCTTAAGAGAAATCTTACTTCCGTTATTTTCCCAGGTGAATGTAAGAGCAGAGCCATCCTGCTCAAGACTAAGATTTGCATCAAATCCGAATGCAGGATTTGTATTTCGAAGTCTTAAAAGGTCAAGCTGCTTCTGAACAACAGGCTTCTTAAGCATTTCGGCAATATCTTCATTTGAAAGATTTGTGCGGTTGATTTCCTTATGTCCGCCGGCACCTGCTCTCTCAACAGCTGCGTAATCATTCTCGCCTGCAAAAAGATCAAGGTACCATACCTGAGGCTTACCGGGCATGAACATCTGAACTGCTCTTGCAAAAAGCATCTTCTTATCATCTGCTCCGAGAGCACTGTAATAAGTAGAGTTAACCTGGTAATACATATTCTTCTGTCCGTGAAGATTTTTAACAAGGCCGCCTCTTCCAACAATAGTGCTGATAAGCTGCTCTATCTCTTCATCAGGAATAAGTCCCTTAAGATCCAGTACCGGAATTCCATCGTGACAGCCAAGCATATTAACAACACGGATGTTTTTATCCATAAGCTCCTTTGCCCAGCGTGCAAGAAACTCACCACTATGCTGCTCCATTGCATAAATAAGAAGTCCGGGAAGGAAGAAGTCGTAGGTCATGTAACCCTTACCTGCAACCTTCTCATATATACCTGCTCCATAGCTGTCATGAATCTCAGGAAGAAGTCTCAAGCTGTTCTTATCCGCAAGAGCTCTTACCTTTTCAAGTACATCCCATGTGTCAGGCTCATTAAGGAAGTTCTTCTTTCCGGGTTCCTTCGGTGCATATGCAAAAGCATCAAGTCTTACGATTGCTGCCCCGTAACCTGAAAGTGCCTTAAGAGTATTCTCATAATGTTCCCATACCAAATCGGACTTAATATTGAGGTCCATCTGTCCCAAATACTTTCTTCCGTTTGCAAGGAAATTCAGAACTGCTAAACGATATTTCGTATACTTTCCAAAGTCAATTTCTTCCGGTTTCTTACCCTCATCAAGTGCAGTGCAAACAATCTTGGCAATTCTCTCTGCGGTCATGTACTGAAGTCTTTCTGAGCATTCACCTTCAAACTCCCACACAGCATTTATAATATCCTGCGCATCAGGTCTTCTGTACTGAACCTCCTGATAGAAGGTGTTCCAATAAGGAATCTCCTTGCCATCAGGCATGCGCACCATAAGTATAGGAAGTCCGGGCTTTCTGAAAAACATATCCTTTATATATTTCTCATCAGGCTGTATGTAACCCTCTTCCGTCATCTCGCCGCAGCCTTCCCAGAACTTATTCCAGTTTATGAAAAAGTCTGCATACTTGGAATTCTCACCATTTTTCAGAAGATCCTGAAACTGAGGTGACAGAACTGAAGCATGGTTCAGGATAAAATCAAGCTTAAGATCAATGCCAAGTGCACGAAGCCTGTCAAGGTCTTCCTTGGAGCCAAGCTCCTCGTTAATGCCATAATCAATTACAGAAAATCCTCTGTCCAAGTCCGTGTTGTAAATACTCGGAAGGATGTAGAAAGAACTAAAGGTGTCCTTTAATTCGTCCTTTTCAAGCATGGTGACGATGTCGCCAAGAGTCCCTCCACAGCTGTCCGGATAGGCATTCAGCATAGGTCCGTTATCTACAAATTTACTCATTCTTATTCCTTTCTATCCCCTCATTACAAATTCATAAGCTTCTTATATTCATCGTAGCTTATAATTTCCCCCTGCTTACTTACAATAATCTTAGCCTTGTGTGCCTGAGCCATAAGTTTATTCTGCTCAAGCTCAAGAACCATCATTGTGAACGGGCTGTCAACCTTGCCATCGCGGGCACGGCTTCTTCTGTGCTCAAGTGTCTCCTGAGGCGTACTGTTAAGAAGGATCGGAATGTCAACCTCCTGCATGCAATCTGTGTTGCCGTGTGTCCACTCTATAATAAGAACCTGCTTACCGGTCATATCAACTTCGTCGTACCAAAGCTGAGTTTCATCTCTACCCATTCTCTTAAGCCAGAGCTTGTCAGCTCCGTCCTTGAATGCAGCAAGGATACTGTCAACCTCAGCAAAATCTGTCTCTGCGGGTGTACCAAGATACTCTGAAAGACCTTTCTTACCGGCTTCAAGATAAGAAGAAAACCAGGGATTTTCTTTTACATGATCTGCATTTGCATCATCTCCCTGCTCCTGCCAGATCTGCACCTGCTTTAAGTTTTCAGCATTCATTGCACCGCCATCAACCATACCGCGGATTGCGCACTGTCTGAAAGTATGAAGTCTCTCAGCATCGTTATACATAGGAATACGGTGAGGATAATTGTCACCTGACATTGTGTAGCTTCCGATTCCGGACTGCTCAAGCATATATGAAAGAAGTGAAGCAATCTCAGACTTACCTACACCTGATCCGCCGCAAACAGTTACTACTGCTCTTCCGTAAGGATTCGTTGATGTAACCTTTGAAAGCTCTTCTAATAAAATAGGGAAAATCGTCTTAGCTTTGGCAATATGACTATCGCCAATTTCAATCTTGTCTCCCGGCATATCACCATGAGGAATATCAGAAGGAATACTGATCTCGGAAGCTGAGAGCCTCTGTACCATCTCCTCAGTTACGGGTTGCTTTTTTGCGATTTTACCGTAGTTTTTATTCATTTGTAGTTCCTTTCAATAGATAAATAGAATAATATTTAGTTACTAATTTTTAAAAACGGCTTAAATTCGGGATTTTTCATACAGTAAACGTAATTTCGTACACAAGTCGAGTTGCTTGATTTCTTATGAATAAGTGCATTTTTATTTTTTGACAACCGATTTTCCGCCGTGCTATTTTTACACTATATCCAAATTTTTTGGTTTGTAAAGAATAATTTTTGGGGAGCTCATTTTTCATGATCACGATTAAAGAAATTGCGAAAGAGCTGAATATGAGCACAACTACCGTATCCAATGTCATTCATGGCAAGACCGGAGAAGTCTCTGATGCAACGATTAAAATCGTTGAGGACTATCTCAAAAAAGTCGATTATGTTCCAAACATCAACGCAAGAAATCTTGCCCAAAATGAATCGAAGATTATCGGAGTTGCTCTTAAAGCGAGAGCAGACAAATACGAAAATCTGCTAATGGATCCTTTCGTATCCGAGCTCATCGGTGGCATTGAGGAATCAATCCGTAATGCAGGATATTTCATGATGCTCTATATTTCAAGAGACACAGATGAAATCATGCGTCACGTATCAACCTGGAATGTAGACGGTCTTCTCCTCTTCGGAATGATTGGTGATGACGGTATTCGTGTCAGCGAACGCTACAAAAAACCCATCGTATGCATCGACACTTACAGTATCGAGGGACTGAAGCATTTTACAAACGTCGGACTTGATGACGACAAGGGATGCTTTGAGATGGTTAATTACATGATAAGTCAGGGGCATCGCAGGATTGCATTCCTTTCCGACAACCTTAATGGCGTCGATTTTGCGAGATACTCAGGATATAAACGGGCACTTGAAGCTAACAACATCGAGTTTGAAGACAACTGGTTTTTCAAGATAAAGCCAAGAAGCGATGAACTGGCAGAATCACTAAACGAACTCTGCGACCGTGCAACAAACTTTGATGCGATAATGTGCGTATCAGACCTGTATGCGGTACAGCTTATGACAGCACTAAGCGATCGTGGTGTCAGGGTTCCGGATGATATCTCCATTGCCGGTTTCGATGATACAATACTTGGACAATTGCACCGCCCTTCCCTGTCTACAGTACATCAGGATGTTAAGGAAAAAGGTGTTGTGGCAACAGATATTCTGTTAAAACGTATCAAGGGTGAAAATGTACCAAAGCAGGTACAACTTCCAACCAGGTTAATCATCCGTGATACAATAAAGCAAATTTAATAGCCCCCTCATCCGTCGCCTTCGGCGCCACCTTCCCCCCAAGGGGAAGGCTGGCAAAAGTTAAAGCCTTCCCCTTGGGGGGGAAGGCTGGCAAAAGTTAAAGCCTTCCCCTTGGGGGGAAGGCTGGCAAAAGTTAAAGCCTTCCCCTTGGGGGGAAGGTGCCCGAAGGGCGGATGAGGGGCTTTCTTTATGATTATCTATGATTATCTATGAATTTCTCTGAATTTTTATTCTGTGTATTCTCAAACCCAGTTTTTATCAGCTTTTGCGCATAAGGTTAGACAGTTTCTAAAAAGTTAATGAATTTTTTACTTGATTAAATTAGATTATCGTGATATTTTTGTCTTAGCATAAAACTTATGCGCAAAAGTAAACGTCAATTCACATAGTTGATTGGCAAAGTGCACAATTTCAAGGAGGGTAACATGAAAAAGAAAGTATTATCAGTTCTTCTGGCTGGAACAATGGTTCTTAGCTTAGCAGCTTGCGGTGGCAGCTCAAGTTCTAACACATCCGCAGACACAGCTGAGTCCACAGAGGCAGCCGCTGACACAACAGAGACAACAGAGACAACAGAGACAACAGAAACTACAGCAGACACATCTGCTGATACAACAGCTTCAGCTGGTGCTATCCGTCTTCTTAACGGTAAGCCTGAGATCAACGATCAGCTCAAAGAGCTCGCTGAGCTTTACAAGACCGAGACAGGTGCAGAAGTTGTCATCGAGACAATCGGTGGTGACACAAGCGCAGGCGATGAGCTTAAGAAAATGTACCAGGCTGACAACATGCCTGACATCTTCGTAATCGAGGCTAACCAGGCAGCTACATGGGACGGCATGCTTGCAGATCTCGCTGGCGAAGCTTGGACAGACAAGACTGGTTTCGAACTTGTAAACGACAACATGGGAACAATCGGATTCCCTTACACAGTTGAGGCAACAGCACTTGGTTACAATGCTGACATCCTCGCACAGTGTGATGTAGATCCTTCTTCTCTTACATCTCCCGCTGCATGGCAGGAAGCTTGTGAGAAGATCGATGCTAAGAAGGATGAGCTTGGACTTACAGCTGTATTTGGCTGGTGTGCAGAGCCTACAAACCTTGGCTGGTCTTCAGGTACACACGTATTTGGTCAGTATCTTGACGCAGGTCTTAAGGCTGACGACACAACATACATCGATATGCTTAACGATGGCGGCACAATCGATGAGGCAAGAATGAAGAAGTTCGCTGAATTCATCGGCATGATGAATCAGTATTCTGACAAGGATCACCTCCTTGTAGACGGAACATATGATGAGCAGGTTGCAGGATTCAAGGATGGCAAGTTTGCATTCATCACACAGGGTAACTGGTGTGTAACTTCTCCTGCTGACGTTACATTCGAAGTTGGTTTTGCTCCTTATGCATTTGAGGATGGCATCAACACAATCATCGCTGGACCTCCGTCATACTGGGTAGCATATAAGGACGGCAACGTTGACGCTGCTAAGGCATTCTTCAACTGGTGCGCAGGCGATTCAGCTCAGGATATCCTTGTAAACAAGGCTGGTCTTGTATCTCCTTTCGATGATTGCCAGTATGAAGCTACAAATCCTTTCTACAAGAGCATGAAGAGCTACATCGATGCTGGTAACTACAGCGGATGGCACACAATGCTTAAGAAGGATGGTCTTCAGAACGAGACATGTCAGGTATTTGCAGATTATGCAAAGGGTTCTATCGCAGACGCTGACGAGTTCGTATCAAAGATTTCTGCAGTAATCAAGGGTTACTACGCTGAATAATTGATTTTCAACCAAGTTATCGGGCAGAGCACATGCTCTGCCCGATTTATCTAAAAGGTAATTTCTTTAAAAAAACTATTTAACTCATTTACTTAAATGTATTTCTAGGCATCCAGCTAAAAAGGAGATTTTGTATGAAAACACCTTCTGCATCCAAAAGTGTACTATCACTTCTATGCCTGATTGCCGGGCTTGGGTTACTGATTTGGTCTCTGATTTTAGACTTTTCAAAATCAGGTGCGTCTTTCCGTGGCGCGACACTTATTATTGGTATTATAGGTATTGTGTTGGGACTATATTACTTCCCCACTCTTAAACATCACAGAACTATTATTAACATTTTATTCTTATTCCCGCTTCTGTTCGCTTTTGCAGTAACGGTTATCATCCCTCTCTTCCTTGGTATCGGATATTCCTTTACTGATTGGGATGGCATCAGAGTAAGAAATTCTGTTGGACTTGAAAATTACACAAGCATGTTTACACAGCCCAGTTTTCTCTGGTCAATTTTCTTAACATTCTTGTTTGTTGTATGCAACATGATAATGGTTAACCTGGTAGCATTCCTGCTTGCTCTTCTTTGCACCTCAAAGATCAAAGGCCTTGGATTTTTCAGAGCAGCATACTTCCTTCCTAACCTTATCGGTGGTATCGTACTTGGCTATATATGGCAGTTCATATTCAGTAATGTAGTTACTGAGGTGTTCAAAACAAAGTACTCAATGATCGCTGATACAGGCACCGCGTTCCTTGCAGTTATCATCGTTTACATCTGGCAGTACGCCGGTTACATAATGCTCATCTACATTACAGGTCTTAATACTATCCCCGGAGATGTACTTGAAGCATCCGCTATCGATGGAGCCAATCCCATGCAGACTCTTTTTGAGATAAAGATTCCCATGATCGCTCCTACAATTACAATTTGCACATTCCTTACACTTACAAGTGCATTCAAGCAGTTCGATGTAAACCTTGCACTTACTAATGGTAAAGGATCAGTAGATATCTTTGGTCAATACCTCACAAATGGTACCGAGATGCTTGCTCTTAACATCTATAACACAGCTGTTATCAAGAACAATTACGCACTCGGCCAGGCAAAAGCCGTATTGTTCTTCATTATCCTGGCTTGTGTCTCCATTTTGCAGGTTCGCATATCTAATAAGAAGGAGGTTGAATTATAATGCATACAAAGGAAAAAACTTCAAATGTAGTAATTCGCTTCATTATTGCAATTATAATCGCAGCATATGTGCTGTTCCCTTTCTTCCTTGTAGTTATCAACTCCTTCAAGGATGCTAATGAGATCACCTCTAATCCTATTGGACTTAACGGTGCATCTTTCGCAAAGCTTACAAGAAACTTAAGTGATGTTATTAATAATAGTAGTTTTACATTCTGGCAGACATTCGGTTATTCAGCACTTATAACTGTACTCTCTCTTGCTCTTCTTGCTCTTTTTGGAGCAATGGCTGCATGGGTTATCTGCCGTAACAAGACTGTATGGTCAAATGTGATCTACTTCACATTCATCGCATCAATGATCATTCCTTTCCAGGTAGTTATGCTTCCTCTTATCTCTACCTTCAGAGATGTAGGAAAGTTCATTGGTATCCCGATGCTTAAGTCCGTACCCGGTATCGTTTTTGCATATCTCGGATTCGGTGGTGCCATGACAGTATTCATTCTTGTAGGATTTATAAAGGGAATTCCTTTTGATCTTGAAGAAGCAGCATCAATTGACGGATGCTCACCCGAGCAGGTATTTTTCAAGATTATCTTCCCTCTTCTTACACCTGTTATTACAACAGTTACAATCCTGAACGGTATGTGGATCTGGAACGATTATCTTCTGCCTTCAATGATGCTTGGTCAGAATGGTCCCGTTAAGACTCTTCCCGTTGCGGTTCAGGCTTTCGTAGGTTCTTACGTTAAGCAGTGGAATCTGATTCTGGCAGCTGCACTTCTTGCAATCCTGCCTATGATCATCCTGTTCCTTATCGCTCAGAAGCAGATTATGGAAGGTATGATCGAAGGTGCTGTAAAAGGCTAATAACACCCATTCCATTTTAATAACCGCCCCCGGCAGTTCGCCACTGCCGGGGGCGGTATTGTTTTGTGTTTTGACGGTTTGTCCATTATGAAAAGGAGCATGGGTCCAAACCTGTCTATTCAAAAAATTATCATTCACGCGCAGTCTTCCAAACACCATTTCTCAGTAATCTGCCATCTATTAATTAAAGTAAATGTCATGTGTGTGAAGAATCAAGGTATCAGAGTTTTGCGGGGATGATCTCAGAGATAAGTCTTGCGCATTCTTCAAGGTCGCGGGATTCGTCGTTTGGTTCGGTGAAGCGGCCTTCTGTGTTGCTGTCGATGTCGAGGACTCCAATGACTTTGCCGGAAGCGTCGCGAAGCGGTACTACGATCTCGGAGCGGGCTTCGCTGTCGCAGGCGATGTAGCCGGCAAACTTTGAGACATCGGGAACGATGAGTGTCTTGTCCTCTGCTGCTGACACGCCGCAGACACCTTTGCCTATAGCGATGTGTGTGCAGGCGACTTTACCCTGAAAAGGACCGAGGATGAGTTCCTTCTCTATATCGTTCTTATCTGTTATAAGGTAGAAACCTACCCAACTTACATCCTCCATCTGCTGCCAAAGGCAAGCTGCCACGTTGGACAGATTTGTGATGTACCAATCCTTCTTATCTATAACTGCTTCTACATAACTCGATAATGCCATTATTCTATTCTCCTCAAATTATATGTAAGATTAAAAACTATTTTATTATATTGTCGATTTTCATTTTGCGCAATCTAATCTTTTAATACAAAAAACAGCTGACAATCTCAAACGTCATATTACTGTCTTCTTGCCTCAAGTAGTCTGTTAAGAGCATCCTCTAGAATGTGCTTGGGACAGGCAAGATTGAAACGCTCGAAACCTTTTCCTGCGTCACCGAAAAGATATCCCTCATCCGTGAAGAGAAATGCTTCATGAGTCATGAAATGTTCAAGTTCATCAGTATCCATTCCCCATGCACGAAAATCGCACCAGATAAGGTAGGTTCCTTCAAGCGGATATATCCTGATTTCGGGAAAGTGCTCGTTCATGAACTTGGTAAAATAGATGGCGTTTTCATGGATGACATCGACGCATTCATCCAGCCACTTCTCACACCTAGTGTATGCAATCCTGCAGGCTTCCATTCCAAGGGCATTAGTCGCGCCGCGGTATCCCTTGAATCTTGAATCGTCGAAGGCCTTTCTGACTTCCGGGTCCTGTATAATTACCGCGGAAGTCTGCATTCCCGCAAGGTTGAAGGATTTACTCGGCGCTATGCAGATTCCCATATGCTTCCCTGCATCCTCGGCCACGGCTCCCATCACGGTATGCTCATAGCCCGGCATGATCAGATCATTGTGAATCTCGTCATCAACTATGAAAACATCATGCTTTACGCAAATGTTATAGACCCTGCGAAGCTCCTCCCTGGTCCACACGCGTCCCACAGGATTGTGTGGGTTACAGAATATGATGAGTGTTGTGTTTTTATCTGAGGCAGCAACTTCAAGAGCTTCAAAATCAATAGAATATGCGCTCGTATGTCCATCTAAATCCGCAGAGTTTTCTGCATTGTTTATAAGATCAACCTCAACCACTTTTCGGTTATTTAAAAGAATTGACTTCTTAAAAGGATAATAGACAGGCGATAGAATAATGACGCCGTCTCCTTCCTTGGTCATGGCTCTGATAAAATCGCCCAGTGCAGGAACAACTCCGTCAGAGAGCTGTATCCACTCCTTCTCGATTTTGTAGTTGTGGCGCTTTTCGAGCCAGCCCTTGATTGAATCAAGGAATGCTTTTGATGGTGCAGTGTATCCAAGCACGTTTTCATCAAGATATTCCTTTAGACCTTCTGCAATCTCAGGAGCATTCTTAAATTCCATATCTGCAACTGAAAAAGGAATAATTCCTTCAGGAACATCAGGATTTCTCTTTAACATATCATTGTATTTGTATGAGTTTGCATTACGCCTGTCCGGGCATGTCTTAAAATCGTACATCGCATCCTCCCTTAATAAGATCTGCTCCATTGCACAGGCATGACTGTATAACATAGTCATAGCCTTTAGCTCCCATGAGGCGCTGTCCCTTAAAGACAAGATGCATCTTCTTATCTTCCGTCATATATTCTTCAGATACAATCACGCCAAGATCGCACTTATCAAGGACATTCCTGAAATCCCCAAGAAAGGCAGGAATAAGCACGCTCCCGCTCGACTTTCCTACCTGAAATCCATATATCTTATCTATCTGTTCCTGTAAAATCTCTCCGATTGTCATAGATAATCACCCCCACCAAAATATCTTACTACTGTGAAATTTGATTATAGCATACTATTCTGAAACTGAAAGACTATAGCCTGTGACGATACAAGTTCAAACTCTATTTTGGATGAATTTGTGGGCCATAGTAAATTTGATGTATCTGATAAATTTGAAAGACTACTTAATGGTGGATCTATAACAGAATCTGTTTGTGATGAACTGACTTATGACAACATCTCTGACTCTGAGAAAAATCTATGGAGTGTCCTTCTTATGACAGGTTATGTTTCCAAGGCAGATGAGACAGGGACAAAAGACAAGATAAAGCTTAGGATACCTAATGCTGAGATAGCGGATTTGTTCAAGGATGTTGTTGTTAAGCGGTTTGAAAAAACGCTGGATACTTCAAAAGTGGATGACTTCGTTACAGCTATGTGGAACAAGGATTCAGAGACAGCTTCAAAAATGCTTTCTGATATATTGTGGAATTCCATCAGCTACTTTGATTATGGCGAAGAGTACTATCATGGAATGTTGAACGGGATTTTTTCAGCCAGAGGTTTTTCGCCTGACTCCAACGATGAAGCTTGGCTAGGAAGGCTTAATCTTCGTGTGAGGGATAAGGCAAACAGAGCTTACCTTTTGCTTGAGTTCAAACGGTCAAAGAAAGAATCGGACCTTGACGCAGATTGCGATGAAGCCCTTGCTCAGATTGAGAAAAATGGATATGACAAAATGTTATTAGATGGCTATGAGAAGCAGATTGTTTATGGAATAGCCTTCTTTGGAAAAACCGCAAAGATTAAACTAAAGAATACATAACTAACCAAAGTTCATGAAATTTTACGAGTAAATGATACCATATACATAATTTACGAGTAAATGGTACTATATACGGTTATCGCATCATAGTTGCTGATATGCTTAAAGTATGTTATCGTAACAAAGTTGATTTTCCTTTTATTACCCGAAGAAGCAAAATGAAAGGAATTCATGAAACAACAAGTATCTACAAACAATGAAAACCTGTCTTACGGCAGCACTCCTTATGATGATGTTTTCAGAACATTGGTGATTGAGCACAATGAATTGGTACTCAGACTCATCAATGAGATGTTCCCGGATATCAATTATGACGGGGATGAAAAAGTCAAACCTTTGAATGACACCTACTTTGTCAACCATGGTGACGGTAATCAGGACAAAAAGATCACAGACTCCGCAATTGAAATCATAGGACACGACGGAGTCAGAAGGCTTTTTCATCTGGAATGCCAGAGCACGTCGGACGGTTCTATGATTATCCGGATGTTTGAGTATGATGTCCAGATTGCAATCAAAGCTAGCAGCGATTTTTCTACTGATCATCTAAGCGTAAATCTTCCCGAATCCAGAATCCTGTATCTTAGAAGCACAGCTAACACGCCGAATTTCATGACTGTTACAGTTAATGTTCCGGACAGTAAGCACGTAGACTATCAGGTCCCTATTCTGAAGCTGAAAGACTATAGCTGTGACGATATTCTTGACAAGGAACTTTACTTTCTCATTCCGTTTTATCTGTTCAACTTCGAGGCTGAATTTGATAAAATAGA
>NZ_KE384108.1:10983-106441 GCF_000423925.1 Butyrivibrio sp. VCD2006 | reverse complement strand
GGAATATCAAAAAGCCAAAGCTAAACTGACAAATTCATAGGCTACGATTAATTAAGCCGCGGTCTGCGAAATAAATTGCAGCCGCGGCTTTCTATTAGTAAAATCTTCCCGCTACTATACCATTATCATCCAGTTGTATTGCTAATGCCATATTCCCAGGAAGTTAAGAAACATAGAGCAACAACAACTATTACACAAAGTCCATATCGAAAAATGATGTTCTCTACGAATAACAAATCCAGTACTCCAGTTAGTGCAGCAACAGATGTGGTGATAATAATCCACTTAGATCTTATAACTTCAAACTTTACGAGTCTTTTTGAAATAACAATGTGAAGAACAAGATAGCACACATAAGAGAATAATGTTGTATAGGCAGCTCCAACAAAACCATATAGTATAATAAAGATATAGTTAGTAATCACATTAACTACAGCAGCAATTAATGTTCCCATCATTATAAAATGTGTTTTTTTCGTGTAGTATTCGCTTGGTACAATGATATTATAAAGGAATAAAATAAATGCATCCATTATCATCGGAATAGCGACATATTTCCCGAGTTCATATTCTTTACCACCCAAAACATAGATGATTTCAGGCGAAAGAGCCATCAATCCCACTGTAAAAATCAGAAATATAAGTACTAATAAAGAGGCTTTCTTTTGTATATCTACCGTCTCCTCTTTGTCCATCTTTGAGAAAAACCAAGTACTCCATGAGACACCTATTGAAGTGGATACTACCGTAAGTACCAGCTTTAGATTCCCCGCAAGGCTATATATGCCTGCTGCTGATTCGTTCACCATTCTTGAAATCATAATACGGTCACATTGAGCCAGCAACACCTGCGAAATGCCATGCGGCACAATGGGAAGACTATACAGCAAACCAAATCTCCAGAATTTTTCATCAAATCTAGGCGGTGCTTTTATATACATGCGTATGAGAATCACTACAGCAATAGTAAATATAGTAGCTGCCGTTCCAACTATACGACCTATATCTCTCTTATTTCGAAAAACTGATACCATCAGTAATAGAGATACGATTACATTTCCGACAGAATTAAGCAGAGCAACTATTAGATACTTTTTATATTCATAGTCTAAACTTATTCTTTCGTTGTAAAGCTGAATAATCGCTCCCCCAAAACTAAAAAAAACAAGCAACAGTAGTACGAATTTGCTGAACCCCATCCATGAAGAGAGTCGCTGTCCTATTACGAAAATTATAGTAAAATAGAATATAGAATTCAGAATGTATATTAAGCTAATAGACGATACATATTCATCTGTTTTTTTGAACTCATAATGTGCACTTTTTACGCTCGTTGCCATAGCAAAACCAACTAGTACAGAGAGAATTGCATCGTATGAAAGGAATACATTATACACTCCGAACTCTGCTGTTGTAAGCAGTCTGCTAAACAATGGCAATGTCAAAAAATTAATTCCTTTAACTAAGATATTGCCCAATGTATATCCAAATCCAGCTTTAAGTGCTGTATTCTTTCCAAACATTTAATATTACGCTCCTATATTAATGAGTGACAGACAATATACCCTCAGAACTACTGCAATATTCTAATTCCAGTTTTCCTGATTGATTATATTAATCAACTCTGTAGGGTCAGAGAATAATTCCTTGATTGACTTTAGTCTTTCTTCAGGGAAATTCCACCACTGAATTTTTTCTAATCCCAAAATAACTTCATCCGAAAACCGGCGTTTTATGCAATGAGCTGGTACTCCCCCCCATATTTCATAGGGAGGAACATTCTTTGTAACTACAGCACCTGCACCAATAATCGCCCCATTTCCAATAGAAACGCACGAAGGTAGGATAGTTACATTATCACCAATCCAAACGTCATTGCCAATATTAATGTGTACCCTTTCCCTTGAATCTATATCAACCCACCCTAGTGTTGGATTAAAAATGCAAGGATGCGTAGTGGCATAAGAAAACAAATGATTAACACAAATCCTTCGAACATTTTTACCTATACTTGTATAATTTCCTATAGTAGCTGGACCATCTATTGATTCTGCTGTCCACCCATAGCTGTTGAATCCGGCTTTAATTCCTTTATAATTCTCATGTAATTTTCTGATTGTAGAAGACCGAAAAACTCCGCCTTCTCTTCGAGAATACAGCCATATTAGACTTTTCCTTATAAATCTCGACCGATTATATAATTTATCAAATATCATACAAAATTCCTCTTATACATGCAAAAAAACAGCAAAAACTATTAGTATAAAGTCAATTGCGTCAAATAATTTATCCTATATACTTGTATTGTAAAAAGGTATAATTTTAAATCCCACCCAAAGCTGAAATTGTCTGCCAAATAAGGTCTATGCTTTGAGGCTCTCCAACATATTTTTTTTTAACTGATAAATAATTCTCATCTACAACAAATGGTTTTTGGCAGATATTTATTACTAAATCTTTTAAATCTTCCTTTTCTAAAATTTTATTTCCACACATAACCTCACTATGATTAGCCAAAAATCCATTTTGGCCATTTGCGTAGTCCAAATAATCAGGAATATAATATATAATTGGTTTGTTGTAAATCATAGCATCAGCAGTAACAGATGAATAATCCGTTATTAAAACATCAATCTTTTGAATAATTGAATTAATATCGAAATCCGCAGAAAGATCCATAATATTATTGTTATTAATCCCTTTTCTTCTATTGTTTGCAGCGCTATGTAATTTCTGAATCCATAAATAATTATTTTCATTCAAATACTCTTCAATTGATTCCCAAGCCTCATAGTAATCAAAATGATTGTCACCATTTCTAAATGTCGGCAAGTAGAGAATTACCTTTTCATAACTCTCTATTTTTTTTATAATATCTCTTTCCTCCTTTGTGAATACGGTCTGTGTGGTAAATCTTGGATACGATACTTCAATATAATGGTTTCTTTTTCCACCAAAAAAATTCATCATCATCTCTGTCCCAGCAGATGTGCAGCTCAAATAATAGCAGTCACCCCAACCACCAGGCAATTGAATTAACTTCCTAAAAAATGTAATATCCCCAAGTTTTTCTTTAATTAAATACAATAATTTATGTCGATTTTTAGCTCTCAAATATGCAGCACTAGCCATACTTACACCTTTCATAGGAATAACCCCATGCCAAAGATTAATCTTAATTGCTCTCCACGAATAAGCAGTTAAAATATCAGGATATAATTCCCCATATGACTCCGCAGCATTACATATTATATGAAAATAGGCATGCTTATGAAAATAAATAGACTCTTCAGAATTCATCATATAAACTTCATACCCCAAATCAGAAATATCTTTGTATACTTTATCTGATCTAGTCACCCATACTACATGAGATAACCCATATTTTTTTTTATTTTGTGAAAGATGTTGATATAAGAAGCGTGAATTATCTGCAAAACGCATTCCAAACCATGCCCCGAAGAGGATAATGGACTTATCTCTTTTCCAAAACATGGAACGAATTGCCATTATTATATTCATAATAATAAGAATCACTCTATGTAAAATTGCTTGAAGCAATCCCTTCTCCCTCCCTTAACCAAATTAATTAGTTTTAGCATAAAAATAGATTTTTTGCTTAAAAATAGCAGCATGAAATCTGTGATAATAAACATGTGAAACCAAGTTTTAGATTTGATATCAAACAAAAACTGCTGAAGCTTTACTAACACTATATCTATGATAATAATTCTATCCGATTGTGCTTAATGGACTTGCGATATGCCATGTTATAGCATTCTGATTATATGTAGATTGATATCACACTTCCGCAACAAATTGTATTGAAGTAAAACTAAATGACTTTACCAAAAAGCGACTTTAAACGCAGTAGTCGTTAATTCACAACAAGATCTTTGTCTAAGATTATTCACTAAAAAATCATTTATTGTTTGATTCAAAAGCCCAATAAAATATCTTAACCATATTCCTCATATAAAGATTCATATATTTTTGCAATACCCATAATTAGAAAAAATTGAAAAAAAATTTTAAAATTTGTTATAGGTCCTCCATAAAATATCGTACTTATAAACAGATACAAAACAAGCCATTTATATGGATTACCGTAATACTTAATACTTTTAAATATTTTAAGAAATCTGTAATACATAAAAAGCACTATTGGTCCAAATAATATGTAGTATGACATCAATGTACTATGTGGAAACGTTGGATATCCCCTCATCTGCATCTCAGATTGTAGATTAATAAAAAATCCCGAGATGCCAAGCGGATAATCCTTTATAATCTTCATTCCTGCTATCATAGATTGTAATCTTCCAATAAATGATTCATCGTTAATTATGCTTTCCCTTGACATTCTTGACATTCTAAATAACTGAATAATCAGATCATCAGAGACGAATCTTACACTAAAAAAGGCAAAAAACAGAATCAAAGCTATAACTATTATTGTTCTTGACAGCAACCATCCAGGCGCCATTTTTTTACTACTAAATTGCTGATAAGTGCTAATAACAAAATAAAAAGCAAAAACAAAACATACCCATGCGATATTTGCTCGAGATCCCGATAAAAGCAATCCAATAATCGACATTAAAAATTCGATTCCACTAATCATACGCCTTTTATTTATAAAAGTCAGAAAAAAAAATATTGAGCCTATTGCACAAAGACTCCCTGTACCCCCAACATCAAGGTTTGTAGCATTGTATCTTTTACCTATATCATAATCATGTATATAAAAATTCACGAATATAGTAATAATATTTAGAATCAAATACATCTCCAGAAAACTCTCAAACTGCTTAAAAGATTCACAATTCTCTAATAAAATCACATATAAAAAATAGCCTACAAGCATAATTAAGTACATATCATAGGCATGATTCTTAAAAAGAGAGTTTCCATATATTAATGCAATAAAAGCTTCTCTTGTAAACATTATAATTGATAAAGCAATCAACTTTATATCATTAGTAAATACATAGAGCAAAAAGCCTCCAACCAAAATAAAAAGCTGAATAACATCAAAGCTATAATTCAATCTAATTGAATGAATAAAGCTAGGCGTGGTACTAGAATAAATCGTTATTAGATAAAAATAGTCGTCCGGAAGTAAGAGTATCAACATTATTATTGCCATTAAAATTTGATTCGTATTTATTTTCAGTTCATTATCCATAATGTTAATATTAATCTCCTATATAAATGCTATTCTTGTTGATAGTTTCTCACAACAAGATTGACCATACTTAACTTTTCAATTCTAAAATGATTATCTATATCCGTTTCACTGCATATCACAAATAAATCATTTAAAATATCTAAACCTAATCAAAACAAAATGATGAATAATTGTAAAAAGCTCGCAAAATAGTGCTACATAACAAGGAAATTTTCGATATTCTCTGTAATAATACATCTCGCTTTGTAATTGCCATTTAAACACTTTTCTTCTATGCCCTTCCGACTTATAATCAGAATTATGATTATGTATTATACTTGTAGATAAACACAAGGCACTTCTGTAATTATTGTTCAATAATCGTTCTCCTAATATAGGTTCCTCCATAAAAAGGAACGTATTGTTATCTAAATAGCCAACTTCATGCATTATTGGAACATTTAATAGCATGCAGCATCCCTGGGGCTTATAGTTATAACAATAATTATCATTTATCCCCATTAAGGACTTATCGATTCTTCTTCCTCTCCTTCGATATCTTATTCTTCCGATTGTCAAATCAAAAATCGTAGGTCTATAAAGATTTCTATTCATTTCATTTCCATAGCCTGAATATACTATTGGTGACACTGCACCAATTTTATTATCAGCAGACATAACTTCCAGCATCATATCAAGCGTTTTAGGATTTCTAATCACAACATCACTATTTAAAATCCATACATAATCAAATCCATTTTGTTCAGCATATTTTATTCCAATATTGTTCCCTCTGGCATATCCCCCATTCACCGATGATTCGATAATAATGCATTTTTTATTCCATTTTTCAAAAACCTGTAATGAGTTATCTGTTGAATTATTGTCAACAATTATAATTATAGTATCTGGAGGTAATACTATTTTTTTTAATTGGACATCCACCATATCTATAATATCTTTTGAAGAATTATAGTTAAGCAATACTATTGCCACTTTTTTCATAAATAAATCTCCTGCAATACACTTCGATTTTTTTCTTAAAATCGATTTAATTCACTTAGTCAGCCAAATATTCTCTTTTTTTCTAACATGGATATCAAATTGGTCTGAGGCAATGAACTTATACCATTATAAAAAAACTAGTTCCACGAACCTGTCTCACCAATACTCTTTCCACTCTTTTTTACTTCAAGCATCTTTGCATCTACTAATGTCCTCAAAAATTGTATTTGCAAAAAATGCCAATAAAATCCCTCAATACCATCCAAAAAACCTAACTTTAGAATGTAATAGTAAAAAAACATCATAGAAGATCTGATTCTTGGAGACAATTTATAGTACACTTTATATTTAATAATTCTCCTTATCATTGTAGGTCTATCCAAAGTTGAAAAATCTTGTTTTCCGTCAAGACGACTCAAAAAATCTTTTGCTTCTCTTGAAGCATACCAATTAAGCTTATTTACAAAAAAGTTCAGATTTCTAACAGGATAATGTAACGATAAAGACCTCAACGAAATAGAACTACCTTCTGTTAATATTATCTGTTCTCCAAAATATCTGTCCTCCATAGCAGCTTTACCATATTTGAAAATACATAATTTCTCAAGAATATGAACAAATCCATGTTTTAGCTTTCTGCCCATAAAAACATTTTGAAGTCTAAAAACAAACCCATTGACATCCGTTTCATCATGTATCAAACACAGGTCTTCTATCTCTTTTTCTGTCTCTTCTGATACTTCTTCATCTGCATCAAGTCGAAACACCCATTTTGTTCTAATATCTGCATTGTCCAATGCAAATTGAAACTGGGCTCCATAATGAATAAATTCGTGTTGAATGACCTCAGCTCCTAAATTCTTTGCAATTTCAACAGTTTTATCATTACTGTAGCTATCAATAACAACAATTCGACTTACCCATTCCTTAACCGAATTTATGCATCTTTCTATGTTTTCCTCTTCATCCTTAGTTAGAATGATAACCGTTATATCCGTCATTTATTTTTTAGTGATAAGCTCATTTAGCATGAATAGCTTAGTACACTTCCTTTCAATTAGCGTGTAAAATTCTATAAATATAGCAACGAACTTTATTTGGTAGTACGCATGCTAATGCATGTGGAATCGCTCCAGTTAAATAATGCCCTAAGGAAATCCACTGTTCAGACTTCATCCAGGTATGGAATCTAAGCATATTTACTGCATAATCTTTTCCACCCCTACGCATATATAAATCTATCGGTGTACGCATATATAATAATGGCTCTTTTATATTCACTGCCTTAGAACCATTCATAAACATCCTTACCCACAGATAATAGTCTTCGAATAAGTGATATTTCTCAAGATAATCTCCAGCATCTTCTACTGCTCTTTTCCTAAACATCACAGCTGGATGATTAAAAGGATTCCTTTTCTTAGAAAAAATTACTATATCTTCATTCTTTGTAGGCAATTCTCTTTTTCCTATAATATTTTCAGTATTGTCGACAAACTCTATTACTGTTCCTGAACATATATCTATATCTGGATAACTAGTAAAGATTTCTAATTGCCTCTCGCAGCGATCCATTTTACTTATATCATCGCTATCCATACGAGCAACAAGCTCGTTTCTACAATGTTTTAATCCAGCATTTAATGCATTGCCTAATCCGCTATTCTGTTCCAATCTAATCACATTTAAATCATCAGGATGGTCATGTTGCATTTTTTCAATAGTTTTTTCAAGATTTTCAGTTAGCGGTCCATCACAGACAAGTACAAAATCATCTGTCTTAACCGTCTGCTCCCACATACTATTCATTGCAGCTTCTAAATATTCAGGTTTTTCTTTTGCATACACACTCATCAAAACTGAGTATTTCATCTTTTCCATTCTCAGAACTTTCAATCCCAATAAAAATCAAAGCCCCGAAATGTAATACATTCCGGAGCCTTAAACCTTCATTATCTTTTGATTACTTATACTATCTTCTTATCCGTGCCTACTCCCATCGCCGTCGTCTGACCCGCAGCAATCCCCTCCGTACTCTCAGCCATGAACAGTATCTTCACTGTCGCGAACATGATTTTGAGATCCTCTATCAGGCTGGGTCTTGCTATGTACATGAGGTCCATCAGCAGCTTGTCATAGGGTGTTGTGTTGTATTTTCCATACACCTGTGCATAGCCTGTAAGGCCTGCCTTTGCCTGGAGTCGAAGGACAAACTCCGGAAGCTCTTCCATGTACTTCTCAGCTATCTCCGGTCTTTCGGGTCTTGGTCCTACAATCGTCATCTCACCTTTTAGGATGTTTATGAGCTGCGGAAGCTCATCAATTCTGCATGAACGTATGAATCTTCCGATAGGTGTTATTCTGTCATCCTTATCGCCGGTACTTAGTCTCGCTACTCCATCCTTCTCAGCATCCATTCTCATGGAACGAAATTTTAAAACATAGAATTCCTGACCATCCTTGGTCAGTCTCTTTTGTCTGTAGAAGGCGGTACCACCATCAGATCTTATTATCAATCCCACCACCACCATAAGAGGTGAAAGCACAATAAGTGCGAGACCACTAACAACAATATCGATGATTCTTTTCACCAGCAGATACTCCGGTGTAGGGTTATATCTTCCAAGAAGGAGCATGGGCAGATTCATGAGACTTACTCTCTCTGCACCACTCATTATCACGTCACCGATTCTGGGAATTACATATGCACTTATATCATGTCTTACGCAGTACTTTATGATCTGATTTCTGTCATGGCTGTGGATACTGCAAAGGAATACTACCTCAGCATCACCGAGGTATTTATCCATATTCTGTTTATCTATGTTCTTTGCATTTACAGTTCTAAGAATTCTGTATCTTGCATCGAGACCGTTCTGCTCGATAAGCGCATCAAGCCCTTCAAGCTCATCCCAGATCACTACGCTGTCTCTCTTCTGATACTTGTTCAGATACCATTTATGAGCCAGAAGTGACCAGGTTGTTGTAACGAGTACTTCTATCACCATGCACATAAGGAGCGGTATCAAATTCGGGATTCTTCTGTTTAGAAGAGTTATTATGACCACAGTCAGACCATTAGTGATAACTATTGATAATCCCTGCGCGTACACAAGCTGTGATACCCTGTAGATATGAAGGAGAAAACCTCCATAGAGATGTGTCAGGTAATAGTACACAACCATAAAAAGAATTATTACTACGTAATTACCTTTCCTATAGAAGGGAAGCGCAATCCGGCTGCTGTAATAGAACATCCACGCTATTGCAAAGCAATAGGTCACAAGAAGTATGTTCCACAGCTTTACCGCACGTATAAGAGTATTTTGTAAAACTGATTTTTCCGCTCTTGATGTCATAGCGCTCCTTTCTTTCTCCAAGCCTGGAGTAATAGTTTTATATCTAAAATCAGTGAATAGTGCTGTATATAATACAGATCCATTTTCAGGATATCCTTTTCAGTGGAATATCCTTCCCGGTGCTGCATGGCATAGCTTGTAAAACCTGGCTTTAGCCTGAGTCTGTAGGTGTACTCGGCTTCATCGTCCATGAGCTTTTGCATCTTGTCTTTTGGATAAAGGGCAGTTCCAACCATGGACATGTCACCCTTTAGCACATTAAAAAGGGAGGGAATGGATTTCCCAATTCCCTCTCCGCTAAAGGACAGTCTTTCGAAAATTATTCCCTGTTTCCCATAACAGGATGTTTTTTCTATATGGCTTCCGCCTAAAAGCTTACATAGCATAAGTGGCGTAAGCAAAGCTATAAGTATCAGGGATACGAGGATATCAATGATTCGTTTTATAACCCTTGATTCCCATCTTATGGAATACTCCCTGAGCTCGAATACTGTTGTGCCAAAAAGATCAAGCTGTTCAGAGCCCTGAACCAGAATGTCCCCAATTGTAGGCACTATATATACTCTGATAAAATGCCTGAAGCAGTATTCCGTAAGATACAGCTTTTTTTCTATATCCATCTCACCAAGGATCACACAGCCATACCACCTTAGACATTCCTTTTTTATCTTCTCAATACCATCAGAAGGCTGCATGGTTTTCATAATAAGGAACCTGTCATTTCTGCTTGAGAATATTTCCTCAATCCTCTCGGAATCCATATCACTACTTCCGACTATGAGAGCCTCCCTTGCAGGGAAAACATTTCTATATATTGCATCAGCAATATAAGCCCATATGGCGGTGAGAAGGAGCTGTGTCACAAACATCTGCGCCATAGGTCTTATCGGAACCAGCCAGTTATTCATAATTGAAAGCTGCAGATAAGTGATGATGTTGGTCACAGCAAGTGCTACAGCCTCAGCAGCAAACACATTTCCCGGCTTTACATATCCCGTCCTCATTCCGTCTCCTGTTCTTGAGCAGAATAGAAGGATAAGGAAATAGATAATGACTATTAAAAGGTGGCCTCTGAAGTAGAGCTTAAGGCCTGCACCAAATACATATCCATCCTGACTTATTCTTATGGAGTTTATTATTGGATAATATCTTTTTAGCCATATCCAGGCATACATCAGTGCATGGAATAATAATCCAAGCAAAGATAACTGAATTACAGCGAACCGTTTTATGGATTCCATGTGGGTTCGAAAAGAATCTGCCACAACTCTCCTCACGCTTGCTCTCCATGCCCATAAAAATAGCAGATAGCAGGATGTGAAAAAACCAAGTCCCACATAGTTTCTATAAAGGTTCCAGATTCGCTTTACCGCAACCCCCTTATCGGATGACAGACTGTTAGCAGGTCTTCTGTAAATTGCAAGAGGCTGGTTAAGTCCATATGCTATTACTCCTGTCTTTAATATCTGCCACCAGGTTGCACTATCCTCAGATTCTATCTGAGGCATCATAAGTAGTTCCTTTTTTACTTTTTTTGTATCTATAAGAACAGTAGATGTGAATATTACTGTTCGTGATAAGGCATCTTTATAAGAAAGCTCCCTGGGCACTCTTACTATTTTCCCGGTGGGAGTCGCATTCTCATCACCAAATTCGTAGGCGGAAAACACAAAGCCTGCATCATATTTTTTCATATACTGCAGCTCTTTTTTCAGCTTATCGGGGAGCCATAGATCATCAGCATCAAGATATGCTATATATCTTCCCTCTGCTATTTTCAACCCTTCATTTCTTGCTCCCGCCGCCCCTTTGTTTTCCGTAAGCCTTACGAGCTTTATTCTCGCATCATCAAAGTGCTCTATTATTTCAACACTTTTATCTGTTGATTTATCATCAACAAGTATCAGCTCAAAATGCCCATGGGTCTGAGCGAGCACTGAGTTTATTGTTTCTTCTATGTAATTTTCCGCATTATGCACCGGTACAATAATACTGATCATATAGGTCTTCCATAGAATAATGAATTATTTCCTATTTTCACTTTTCTGATTCTGCGAAGGCTTTGCCTTAAGAGACTTTCATTTTTATTACCCAGCATGAACAAAATCATCCCCTTTGCCCTTGCAAGCTCTATCATTTTTATGCATTTCTCAGGGTCTTCTATACATATAAGCATCTGTGGTATTCTGAATAATTCTATGAAGCGTTCTGCATCCCCGAGAGATACTTTACTTATATCGCTAAATCTGTAAGGCATACGCATCAGAAGCTCTTTGTCACAGTCCGGTTTATAGAACACTTCTTTATTCTCTTCATCTTCTTCATTTTCATTAGTGGCGTCTGTTATCATGACAGTCCTTTGAGGTGCTATGTGGTAGGACATCCACCATTCTGAAAATTTCAGCCATGCAAGGTAGATGATTTGTGAGAATATAAAAAACAGAAAACCGGTTAGCAGGTCTGTTCTGAAAGCAGTAGTAATAATTATGTCGATAAGTAAACATGCTACTGTTTGTCTTCTATAGTAAAGAGGCTGGAGCTCGTATTCGAATTTGAGGTAAGTAAGGAGCAAACCAGCGGGAATATACAAAACAAGAAATACCACCGCGCCGCTAATGCCTACAAGATATAAACAGGTAAGAAACTGAATCATAGTAAGTACTATGGCGCAAAGAGTAATATGAAAATCGTATCTTTTTAGAAGACTTTGGCTCAATGTAGGTACCTCATATAGAAGGCTTTTGATGAAACAAAAAAGACATAGCTTCGCCATTGCAGTGCCGGTAAGAGCGCTGCCGGTTACTATCACCCAAAAATTAATCTGTCTTCTACTTAGAAGGTGACTCCGCTATGTCCATACCTCCATGCAACGCGCTCCGGGCGACGATTACACTTTAATACTTCATGTATCAATATTTATCAATAATCTCAAGCCCTACTACAATTTCTGTGGGCTTGCCGAAAAATTCTGTTTTAAGCACCGCCTGCTTTTTGTGGCGGTCAATTCTCGCGATCATTCCCTCAAGTCCCATCACAGGACCATCAGTAATAACAACGCGATCTCCCTCTATATAGCCGGTAGACATATCCACCTTATACTCCGGATTCATCAGCCTTGTTAAAAACTGTTCCTCCTTCACACTAAGCGGAACGAACTCATCCCCGGTCTTAAGGATTTTTGTAAGTTCTTTTACTTTTTTTAATCTGAAGAATAATTCCTCTACTTCATTCGTAAGAAAAAAAATGTATCCCGGGAACAGCTTGGTCTCTACCTCTTTATCTATTCCCTTTATCCTTTTCTTTAGTACCTTTACCGGGATGAAAACCTCTTCATCTTCATACCTAAGGCACTTAACGCATATGTTCTGTATCTTATGCTCATTTCCGGATTTAACCTGTATCACATACCACATGCTTCATTACGTTTTTGAAGTATTCTCAAAATTCCCTTTCTCAAAAGTTGCAGGAGTGAGATACTCACTCCTGCAACTTCAGGAAGATTGTCCTGATCAAGATAATCTTTTGATTAATAAGAGTTATCGTTTTAGAAATTACTTTCTAACAACTTTGCCCTTATATCCAGCCTTCTTGAGTCTCTTCTTGAATGTCTTGAACTGACTCTTTGACATGTTCTTCTTGTTGACCTTGATGGTCATCTTCTTTGTGTTCTTACCCTTGAATGCGCCCTTTTCTACCTTAGGTGCCTTCTTGGAGTTGATCTTAAGGGTCTTAAGCTTCTTAGCCTGGATAGAACCCTTCTTGAGAGTTGTGATTGTCTCAGGAAGTGTAATTGTCTTAGCCTTTGAAAGGTTCTTAAGAGCACCCTTCTCAAGTGTTGTAACAGTGTACTCTACACCATTAACCTTGAGCTTTGAAGGAATGGTTACAGACTTTGCTGTTGATGCCTCAACAGAAACAAGTGCTGCAGATCCATCGGCTTCTGTATCAACAGTAGCCTTAACGCCGTTAGCCTCTTCTGCCTTTGCATCATCCTGTACAGAAGGTGCAACAGGTGTGGGAGCCACTGTCGGGCTCTGTGCTGCATAAACAGGTGTAGCAATAACAAGAGAAGCTGCGAGAGCCATGGCAATAGCCCTCCTCATAAACTTGAACATCCTAAGTGTCCTCCTTTCTTCGTATTGCCCCCTCTTGAGCAATACTCTATTTTTGTATTTTGAGTAACCGAATTTTATTCGGATTGCTCACAGATTAAGTATCGACTGCGGATCAGTCTTAGGCTTTCTTTTTGCCATAGTAGTACGAGTCACCGCTGTAGTATTTGCCATAGTGACCACCGTAGTATTTTCCGCCGTACTTCTTGTAGTAATAGCCTCCCTTAGAGCCTTCTACACGGTTAAGTATTATTCCAAGTAAAGGACAGCCTGCTCTTTCGAGCTGCATGACTGAGTGCTTTACCATTGACTTTGATGTGACACCTCCTCTTACTACGAGGATTGCTCCATCACACAAAGATCCTATTCTCTCTCCATCTGACACAAGGTCTAATGGGGGAGAATCAATAAATGTATATCTGTAATTATCTTTTGTGTAATCCAGAAGTTCTTCAAACCGTTGATTTTCAAGCAGCATAGACGGGTTAACAACGTTATCTGAATTCGGCAGAATGTCTCCATCTGCTATATCTGTATGAAAAAGGGAATTTGAAAATGGAATATCATTGGCAAGCACATAGCTTGTTCCGTTGATTTTCTCCCCGCTTTCAAGACTCATACCATATTTTTCTGTCATAATGGATTTTCTGAGGTCCGCATCAATAAGAATGCTTTTTGTCCCCGCCTCAGCCATCTGTCTCCACAGTTGCATTGCCACAAAGCTCTTACCTTCATTGGGGTTTGTTGAAACAACCATTATCTTTTTAATATCTTTACCCAGAAAGCTTATGTTGATACGAAGTCTGTTAAGAGCCTCTTCTACCGCATAGGGCAGTTCCGGGTTATTTTTTATAGTAAGCTTCTGCATTTATTCTCATGCCCCTTTCTTCCGGTTCTTAAGTAAACCGGCTAATCCTTTTTTCTTCTTACCCTCGTGCTCGAGGAGCTCAGACAGAGATCCTATATCGCTCTCAGGTATGGTAGTAAGGGGCATAATGCCAAACATCTTCTCAACATCTTCAGCTGAGTTGAAGGTGTCATCCATAACGAATATTGTCGTAAGAATGGTTAGTATGATTACTAATCCGATAAGTGCACCAATTACTATGTTCTTTGAATAGCTGGGTGAGCTCTTCTTCTCAGGTACAATTGCAGGCTCTATTATATGAGGCTTAGATGTGTCCATGAGCTTGGGAACCTGATTCTCTGCGTCCTTAGCCATCGCATTAGCTATTTCCATAGCCTCCTTTGGATCAGGACTTGTCACCTTTATCGATAAAATTCTCGTATTGTTTACTACAGTGATTGATGTCATATCACGGAGCTGCTCATAAGAATATGGAAGCTCCAGCTCATCAATGACATCCTCAAATATAGGTCTTATCTTTATTACTTCCTGATAGTCTGCTGATAAGCTTGTACCAAGGTTTAGGTCTGTAAGGTTTACAAGTGTATCGCTTGATGCTGATACCATGTAAAGCTTTGCAGTTGCAGAATACATAGGTGTTATAAGAAAGAAAGTTATCAGTCCTGATATCACTGCACCTGTTGCAAAAAATAAAGCAATCCATTTTAGCTTCGTTTCAAGGTAAAAGAACAATTCCACAAGATCTATCTCTGTCTTTTTGTTCTGCTCCTTGATCAGTATGGTGTCGGCAGTATCACCTACCGTTTTCTTTTTTTCCATGCTATTCCCCATTGTTTTATTCTTCTTCCTCGCTCTCTTCCTCCTCCGCCTGTGGCACAGATCTTACTTCTTCAAGTTTGTAAAGTTCTGTCATTACATTAAGAAAAGAATCATAATCTATATAGAATTCCTGATGCTCAATACCATCTCCTAAAAGCATTCCAAGCTTATGGGCTCCTTCGAAGGTCTTGATTCCAAGATTTTCTCCCTGACTTATCCTGTTAAGGATTTTTGATATATCATTGCCAGACATGTTTGTCTGTGCACAGTCCATCATTTCCTTAAACGCTACGTTAGGAAAATTCGGATTTGCTTTGGTATTATCAATTATCTTCTGCAGATAACCATCCATATACTCATGCTGCCTGCGCATTCTGTCCTGATTAGAGCCATCTGCCACATTCATTCTCGAATGAACGTAGTTATAAGCCTGCTCATCAGAAAGGGTTATTGTCTCTCCCTCTATGAGGGTGGGATCAGCAGCTGTAAGATCACTTGAAACCGTTACCGTTACACCGCCAACAATGTGATTTAGCTTGGGTATCTGCTCCATATTTAAGGAGTAATACCCCTCTATTGGTATGCCTCCAAGCATAAGCGAAACAGCATCTACTGTATTCTCACAGCTCTCCTCTTCGTTACCTCCGTAATAATGGGCTGTGCATATCTGCTGGGTGGCCTTAGCATACGCGGTTCCATCTGCAGTCATCATTGGCACTTCTGTTACTGTATCTCTGTCAATTTGCAAAAATGCATAGTTGTTATCTAATCTGTTAATTGTTACAAGAAGGAGAAAATCTGCCATCTTGCCATGGTATTCATTATCGTCTTCAGTGCTTCCGCTCTTATCTGTTCCGATTATCAGATAATTTTTTGAAGATGAATCAAATTTGTAAATAGTACTTCCGATTTTTATCTCATCCTCGGCAAGTTCGTAATAGTCCTCTTCTTCATCATCTTCATCCTCATCAAAGTTCTCAGCATAAGCACGCTGATCCATTTTATCTTCAATAATGTTTATCCCGAAAAACAGGAGTATTATTGCTAAAACAGCGCCTCCAACTGTGATGAACACCTTTGTCTTTTCAAATCTTCTCATTACTCCAAACTCGCTCCCCGCGATAATCAATCTCATTGAGAAAATCAGCGCAGAGCTTTTTCTCCAACATTTTCCTTCCCTCTCTCATATTTGGAACTCTGCTTGTCATATTGTGACAGTCAGTTCCAAGAAGTACCTTATATCCATCCAAAATAAGCTTCTTGTCAAACCTTCTGGTCCGCCATTCAAAAAGGCTCCCTGTATTAATCTGCATTACTATAGGAAGCTTCATAATTTCCTTCCATATGTATTTATCCTTCTGGAATTGGTAAAACCTCTCAATGTGTGCAAGTATTATATCTATCTTCTGTTTGTGTAAAATATCCACAACATCAAGGTATATTTCCTCAGTCCATTGAGCAAATGGCATCTCAAGCAACAGATAATTGGTGTCCCCCATGCGTAGCAGCGGAAGCATATCTGCTCTCCCTATTCCCGGAAAATAATAGACTTCGGCACCAAGCTTAAAATCCATATCCAGTCCGAGTTCAGACGAAAGCTCCAGTGTTCGTTCATAAGCCTCCTGTCTTTTCCTAATGAATGTCTGAACGTTTTCCTGCTGCGCATAAAAATGCGGAGTGAATACTATCTTGTCAACACCATGCTCCCTTTCTGCAAGAAGCATATCCCTGGTCATATGAGAGTCCCTGCTGCCATCATCTATTCCTGGAAGTATATGTGTGTGAAAGTCTATCATCGTCTCCGCTTATCTATCCTTTTTTAGGCATTATTTTCTATTTTTCTGCCTATATTTGACATTCTATTACAAATTTCTATTTCTTACAATATGCTTATCTCAATTTTGTGCATTTTTACTGTCAATATTTGATAAAATTTTAAGAAATATATATTTTGGAGATTTTATTATGGAAAACATTATCGACTACAAAAAAGTTGGCGCAAGAATTCATGATGCACGTAAGAAGTGTGGCTACACTCAGGAACAGCTTGCTGAATTAACTGACATGAGTGCAACACACGTTAGTCACATTGAGACCGGTTCTACCAAGATTGGATTGCCTGCGCTGGTTCGCGTATCCAATACGCTTACTGTTACAATTGATTCTCTTCTTCAGGATAGTTCTGATTTAAGATTCGACGCTTACATGGACGCACTCTCACAGATCCTCAAAAACTGTAATGATAAAAAGAGTCAGGCAATTATTAACATTGCTACAACTATAAGAGATCTGGATAATGATGATATCTCTATAGAGCAGTAACTTTTCTGGCTTTTCCTCATTTTATTCTTTTCAATATATTCAAATTGTTATGTCCCATATTGAATTCACTTTTTTCTCATAGTCATATTAGTGTTTTGATATATCTTAATTTAGGCGGTTTTTTTGTTGCGATTATTTCGGTTATTTTGTTTAAAAGCACTATTTAACCATCTTTTTATAATTTCATTTATTTTCATACTATCTAAATTTAACATATAGGTATATAATATTTCTAGTGTTTGTTGATGTTATATCTCCCAAAATGTAACATTATACTTGTAGGAACCCTTGTTTATTGCATGGGTTCCTACATTATTAATTAGAATTATGGAAGGTAGCTTACTGCTGATGAACAAAAAAGTTATGACTTCGATGCTTATTGCATCAACTGTTCTGTTGATGTCCGGCTGCTCAAAAAAGGATAGTACTCTTTCAAATATTCCTACCGAGAAAAAAATCGAAAAGAACGGAAGCGTTTTAGATGTCCTTGTAGCCGACTACACTTCAAAAAAATCTTTAACCACGCTTCTGTTTAAAAACGGAATCACTTATATAGAAGATGAAGACTGCATACGTAGTGATGGAGTTACATGTTTTCTTGACTACGATAGCACTTTTGAAATCTATTATAACGATGATGATGAATCTATCTTTGAAGCTTATTCTTATCTTTACTTCAGGGATGAAGACGAATTTATAAATGCAAAGGATACTGTCTCAAATTACCTTAGCAGAAAAACGAAGGAAGAAGACGGCTTAAGCATTTCAACTGATGCTGAAACCGGAACAATCTTTTTTCCTATAACAATGTTTGAAACAGAGGAAGGCAAGCAGGTTCTTTACCTGACTTTATCCGAGACCTCATATGATGAACTACCTTCTTCCGGATACATCTCAGAAGGATATGAGATTACGGAGGAAACTGCACTCTACGATGACTGGCAGTTCATTACTTCAGAGTATAGCGAGGCAGATGAAAATGACGAATGAAGCTATTGTCCGTGAATTCGGACTACAGATCAGAAACAGACGATTATCAAGAGGATTCTCTCAGGACGAGCTTGCCATAAAGAGCGGTCTGCATCATACTTATATTAGTAAACTTGAGTGCGGTCTTAAAGCTCCTACTATTCTTACAATGATGAAAATCTGTGATGCTCTTAACATTTCCCTAAATGATTTACTTAGCGATTTTAGCTCAGTCGACTTTTCAGATGATGAGCATAACCGCTATCCATTAAAATGCTATAAGCTCATTACTACACTTTCCCCTGCGCAGCAGGAAAAGATTTACAAAATCGTATTAGCTGTTGTAAATCTTTGCGATTAAGACAGTAAGCCTTTACAATTATTTCCTATGGCATAAGTAAAAGAACTCCCTAAAAGCTAATTCTGCTTTTGTGGAGTTCTTTTTGGTGTTTTATATCAAATGGCTTATGGTAAATTATTATAATTCAGAGATTCCTCTCTTGAACATTTCCTCAAGATCCTTATCCTTCTTGAGCTTTGCTGACTTTATCTCAATACCTGCCTGAGCGAAGTAAATCTTCAGGTAGGAATTGCCTACCATAGCAGGGTGAAGGTCGATTGTTACAGTCTGCCAATCCTTCTCCATGCCAGTAAGTGTATGAGATTTAACGAGCATCTTATCCTGGAAAACGGACATAGGGAGCTGTGCCACATCAGGCTGGTTCTTATCAGCTCTCATCACAAGCTCAAGCTTCATGGTGCATCTTCTTGTTGTTGTGATAACAAAGGATGTTGTGGCACCCTTTGCAACCTTGATGTCCTTTACGTCAAGATCCATCTCGTCTTCTGCGAACTTGACTTCAATGAGCTCCTGAAGGCTTGCGTCCTCAGCAGAGATTGCTTTTGCCAGCTCCTTATCCAGGGCTGACTCCTCACCAAGCATATGTCTGAATGCAGGTGTCTTAAGAAGGAATCTGCAGATATTGGCAGCACATCTTGCAAGCTCAGCTCTTGTAAGTCTTCCGTCCTTAAGAGCTTCATCCAAGTTGTCTCCGCCGGAATTTTCCTCTGCACTGGTATTTACCATGTTGAGGTCATTCTGAGCTCGAACCTGAGCAGCTACATTCTTGTAGTCGCCGGGAGCACCTGCTTCATCGTTACCCATTGCCCACCAGTCAGTCATTACAATTCCATCAAATCCCCACTCACCGCGAAGGATTGTTGTAAGAAGGTCATAGCTGCTGGCAGTCCAGATACCGTTTACAGGGCCGTAGGTACTCATGATTGCACGAGCCTCTCCCTCACGAACCGCAATTTCGAAAGCCTTCAGATAAATCTCACGAAGTGCTCTCTCTGAAACAACATTATCAACATGATGTCTCTTGAATTCCTGTGTGTTACCCGCAAAGTGCTTGATAACACCTGTGACATCATACTTGTGAAGTCCGCGTAACTGGGCAGAAACCAGTTTCCCTGTGAGCATCGGATCCTCTGAGAAGTACTCAAAGTTTCTTCCGTTCAGGGGACTTCTGTGAATATTCATACCGGGTCCAAGAAGAGCGTCTATTCTGTTTCTTCTAAGATCAAGAGCCTCCCATGTGAAAAGCTCCTCATTTATATCCTCATCAAAGGTACATGCAAGACATGTTCCGTTAGGAAGTGAAAATGCATGTGTACCGCAGTCCATTCTGATTCCGCTGGGGCCATCGGAGCATCCGCCAACAGGAATGCCAAAATCCTTTAATCTATCAGTCACTCCGCCATATGCGCCTGCAATCCCCGCCGTTACCTTGGGAGAACACATTCCCTCTCCGCGCATCATAGCGATAAGATCTGAATCGGAAAGCTGTGCAATAAAGCCTTCCATCGATACATTTTTATCTTCTACGTCCTTGAGCTTAAAGCCCTTATCTCCTGTATATGGAAGTACCTTGGGAAGTCTGTCTTTTCTCTTCTTGTTTGGATCAAGCTTTCTTACAGGAACCTTTTCAGAACCTCTCTTGAATCCGTTCTTCGCTTCCATGGGCTTTATACGATCAAATTCTTTTACAGGAGCATAAGCTTCCTCGCACTCATCGATCACTTCAAGCGTCTTAAGCTCAAACTCGCCTGCTGCCTCAGCGCTTCTAACATCGCTTCCGGCATATATTCTGTAAGTACCTGCCTCCATAACATATGCTGACTTGTGCTTTGTAGCGCCACTATCATCATATGAAGACATCCAATACTTAGGAATGTCAAATTCTATGCTCTGCATCTGACCGGGCTCAAGAAGATCAGTCTTTCCGAATGCAACAAGCTCTCTTGCAGGCTTTCCGAGAACACCCTGGGGAGCTTCAAGATAGACCTGTACCACCTCTTTTCCTGCCCTGTCACCTGTATTGGTAACAAGAACCTCCAAGGTTGCACCTTCCTTGCTGTCATAGGAGAATTCTCCAAGCGCAATATCAAAAGTTGTATAAGAAAGACCATAGCCGAAAGGATACAGTACAGCATCCTTATTAAAGGTCTCAAAATAGCGGTAACCAACGTATATATCTTCTGCCTGGAAGTTTCTCTTTTCTGATCCGAAATTCTCAGTTGAAGCGTAATCTTCGATATTCTTTGCAATAGTATCGGAAAGCTTACCTGAAGGATTAACAGCACCTGTAAGTACGTCAAGTACAGCGTTGCCGCCTTCCTGACCGCCCTGCCATACATAGAGAACAGCCTCAGGACCAATCTCCTCTACCCACTTCATATCGATGATATTTCCCACGTTAAGAAGTACGATAGTACGTGAAAATTCCTTGCAAACCTTCTTAAGGGCGTCCTTTTCCTCATCTGTAAGAAGATAGCTACCCTTCTCATTTTTATTATCCTGATCTTCTCCTGCTGTTCTTCCGATTATGAAAACAGCGGCATCAGACTTAGCTGCAGCATCTTTTACGAGCGCATCACTAAGGGGCATTTCCTTCTGGAACCAGGGCTCTGCTGCCCAGCCCACACCAACATCAAAAGGATTCTCCTCTACAAATTTCTCATACGCAGCGCGGACATCCTTGTTGACTTTAATGCTCTTTGAAGCCTCGAGAGCCTCATAGATTCCTACAACATAGTCAACGTTAACCATGCCGCCCGAGCCTGTTCCGCTCTTGTAGTAGTTCATCTGACTTCTTCCAAAAACAGAAAGCTTTGTGCCCTTCTCAAGGGGAAGTGCATTTTTATCGTTTTTTATAAGAACAATACCCTCAGCTGCCGCTTTTCTTGCAGTCTTTTTGAATTTTTCTATATTCCAAGTCTTTGCCATAGAAAACTCCTTCTCATATTTTTATAAAAAAATGTGTAGCAATATATATTTTATAGGAAACTAAGGACAATTTCCAATCGTTTTTAACTAAATGCATTGAATTATGATCCCCTCATCCGGCGCTGCGCGCCACCTTCCCCCCAAGGGGAAGGCTTAAAGAGTATATACCATTTCTCCTGGGGGGAAGGCTTAAAGAGTATATACCATTTCTCCTGGGGGAAGGCTAAAGAGTATATACCATTTCTCCTGGTGGAAGGCTAAAGTAGTAAATATCGGTTTCCCAATGAAGTAGCCATATATCAGCCTTTTACCGCGCCGACCATAACGCCTGACTCAAAGTACTTCATTACAAAAGGATAAACTATGATCATAGGTGCACTGGATACTATAATTACAGCATATTTTACGAGCTGCTTATATGCATTCGCATCAGAAACCGCATCAAGAGCAGACATGCTGGCCGCGGTGTTGGCGTCATTTACGATAAGTATCTCTCTGAGCACCAGCTGAAGAGGGAAAAGCTCACGGTTCTGGAGGTACATTGATGCCTGGAACCATGAATTCCAGTGAGCAATAATGTAATAGAGAGCGATGGTTGCTGCGCTTGCCTTAACAAGTGGAAGAAGAACCTGGAAAATAACCGTGAGGTCTCCTGCTCCGTCAAGTCTTGCTGATTCTTCAAGTGCTGGCGGAACTGTCTGGAATGCTGTTCTCATGATGATCAGGTTGTAAGTTGAAACACATGCCGGAAGGATAACTGCCCATCTTGTATTAAGAAGTCCGAGCTTCTGCATAATAATATAAGAAGGAACAATTCCGCCGCCGAAGATCATTGTGAATGAGATCAGCATCATGATAAGGTCAACAAACAGCATATCCTTTCTTGAAAGCACATAAGCACTGACAATTGTGATAACAAGGCCAAGTACTGTTGCTGTAGTAACATAAATTCCGGTATTGATGAAGCCTCTGATAAGGTCAGCATTGTTAAATACCAGCTTGTATCCAGTAAAGTTGATTCCATGAGGGAGAAGCACAAGACCACTCTTTGTGTTCAGCCAATAGGGATCACTTATTGATGAAAAGAGTACATGGAGTACGGGCAGGATAAAGATAACTGCCAGAACTGTAAGTAATGTATAGTTAAATCCAACGAACATTTTTCTTGAAAAACTGCTCTTGATTCTGTTTTCCTTAGGTGTAATAGCTATAGAACTCATTTTTAATAAAACCTCCAAATATTAGAACAGAGATGTCTCTGTGTATTTACGGCTGAGCTTATTGGTTGTAATTATAAGCACCAGATTTATCAGCGAGTTGAAAAGACCTACCGCAGTTGAATAGCTGTAATCACCATCCATGAGACCCTTTCTGTAAACATATGATGCAATGATATCAGCTGTATCATAAATCTGTGAGTTATACATAAGGATTGTCTTTTCATAGCTGGATGCCATAAGCATTCCAACTCTTAAGATCAGCATGATGATGATTGTCTGGCTGATTCCGGGAAGTGTTACGTGAATAAGCTGCTTCCAGTGTCCTGCACCGTCAATCTTTGCTGCTTCATACAGCTGTTTATCAACACCTGACAGAGCTGCTATATAAAGGATTGTTCCAAATCCAAGTCCCTGCCACAGATCTGATGAGATATAAATTGTTCTCCAATAAGAAGCTACACCCAAAAGGTTCTGAGTTTTTCCTGTAAGTGTTGTCATAAGTGTTCCGAGAACACCTGTTGTCTTACAGAAGTCAACTACGATACCGCAGACAACTACCATTGAAATAAAGTAAGGCAGATAACTGATTGTCTGAACAGTCTTCTTAAAGTGCTTATTTCCTATATCATTAATAAGAAGAGCAAGAATGATTGTTACAGGGAATCCTATAAGAAGACTCCATCCATTAAGAAGGATTGTGTTCTTCATAAGTCTCCAGAAATAGAATGATCCGAAGAAATCCGTAAAGTTCTGAAGTCCGACAAATCTCTTAAAAAGGCTTCCGAATATTCCAAGCTTTGGTTTGTAATCGGAAAATGCCATCAGGATACCGCCCATAGGCAGATATGCAAACACTACATAAAATAAGATGAGAGGGAGAATTAAAAGATATCTCTTCCAGTTTCTCTTAAAGTCTCTGACAATTGCCTCTTTGGTATATTTCCTTTCCTTAACGGGCTTTGTCATCTTAACCTCTTTTTTCTTTTCCTTTGTCTTCCTTTCCGGTCGCTCTGATAACGACGCTCTAGCGATAGCCATTTGTGTTCCTCCTATTTCTAAATTACATTTCGCAACATATAAGATGCGTTGATTTCTTTCCACAGCTTCTAATGATATTTTTCACATCACGAGCCGTGACTCATTTTCGTATTTACACCATAAGGCAAAAAAATCCCCCTAAAAAGAACCAGCTTTTGTTTTAAAGCTAAATTTTTGCTCTTTTTAGGGGGGCGATTTTTGATATCGATATGTTATTTTTATTGTAAAAAAATGCGAACCATCTGAAAAACACTGGATTTATGCTGGGTCAGGGCCTGCTATTTTTTACTGTCGCGATATGCACCGGGAGTTATACCCTCATATCTCTTGAAGGTTCTTGTTAAGGCCTTGGCATCAAGATATCCTGATCCTACTGCTGCATCATTTACTGATGCACCCGCATTAAGAAGCTCCTTTGCCTTATCTACGCGAAGCTTTTGAATGTACTCAAGAAGGCCTACTCCCATGACGCTCTTAAAGGTTCTTGAGAGATGCGATACGGTAAATCCGTACTCATCAGCGATTCCGGAGACTGAGAAGCCCTGTTCAGTGTAGTGTTCCTGTATGTAAACCTGAACATCATCCATCCAGGCAGGTATTCCATCTTTTTCCTTCTCTTCCACATATTCTATTATAGAAGAGAAAATTTCCTTACTTGTCTCCTTAAGCTCTTCCATGCTTGTTACTGCCATGAGTCTTTCCTCATAATTGAGGCTTTCCATGAACTCTTTGTCAGCTTTTTCCATCCTATAAGAAATGGACATGGTCAAAATTGCAGCAAGAGCATACATACGGTAATTATTCTGGCGAAGATACCTCCTGTTATGGGGAAACGCCTTATCAAGGTAGGTGTCCAGCATCTGATATGCCTCCTTGAAATTGCCGGTTTCAAGACAGTTCAGCATCATCCTTACTGTACCGGAGTACTCGTCAAAGTCCACCATATCATCTTCAGACTGATCTGAGTTCATAACCCAGACATCATCGGAATCAGGACCTCCTCTCCAGAAAATCCTATACTCCAGCTCAGTTTTGAGCTCTATATAAATATCTCTTACATTTTCAAAATTGTCGTACACTTCACCTAAAAGCAGGTAAATAGGCTCTTTTAAAGTCTGATTATAGAAGGTGTGCAGCTCTTCAAGCTTTTCCTCGAGTATTTTTCTGTCAGCATTTCCATCAGCCTTTATGAAAACAAGGTAATCCTTTTCATATTTATATACTCTGCTGTCAGTAGTTCCCAAAAGCTCATCAATGATGTTTTTGAGAGTAAATGACATGATATCCTCCCCTGTTTTATCGGGAGAAATAGATCCTTTTTCGCCGGAGAGCGCTCCCTGTCTCTCATCCCTTGGCCTTACAACTATCATCGACCAGGGAATGCCCTCAGGAATATTCGTAAACTCGCTAAAAGTCTTGGAAACAGCTTTTTCAGTATTTATATCACCATCAAACACTCGTCTTATGCGATTTTCATACATATATGGTTCAAGCTGTGTTACATTCCTATGCATAAGTGAGTTTTCCGACATTATCGTGGAAACCTTGTTGTTAATACTCTTGAAGGTCTCCATAAATCCTGTGTCCTCTTCCTCATTTATGACATCAAGCAATCCCTGTAGCGGTTTCCAAAGCTTTTTTGTCGATTGAAATGACATAAACAGCATAATTGCTATGGCACCAACCAGTTCTATTACAAAAATAACCCAGAAAATCCTTATGGGTCTGTACAATTTGGATATTGGCGTTCCCACAAAGCACGTCCAGGGTGCGGTTGAAAGCTTTGCCCCCGCATAATAGTATCCGTTGCTTTTAAATTCCATATTTGCTGGATCTGCAAGTACTAATCCTCCTACTTCTGCTCTGCCCTCATCAGATACATACACATCATTATATCCATCTGTAAGGATAGTCACGTTATCAGGAGCCTCTCCGATATCTATCTCGCTCATCAGACATTCAAAGACAATTACTGCCTTCTTTTTATAATGGTCGTCATAGACATTGCTCATTATCCAAATTCGTCCGTCTGAAAAAATATGACCGCCTTCTATACCTCCAAAATTCATTATTCTGCTAAAGTCTTCAGGGGGCAGTCCAAGACTTTTAATATAAGAATCTATTACCCCTGAATTCCAGTATCTTGAAGATGTCGAGAAAATAGAATTAGTATCAATATAGTAAACATAGGCCTCTTTAATCGTATTTCTATGGATATTATCCATAATGAGGCCTCGCAGCTCTGACAGCTCATGAATCTGAGTTCCCATCATGCTCTCGGAGTAATCAAGTGTCTTTAAAAGATCTCTGTCCGCAGCAATATTGGCCATGCTCGCAGTGAGCTGACCAAATTCGGTATCAAGATTTGAAGCTGTTATTTGTGCCTTCTGAGATGCAAGAGATGCCGTGTTATTATTAAGTACTCTATAGTTATATAAATAACCGACCATCGTCCCAAGAAGGATTATTCCGCATATTATAATGTAGGAGCTCATTATTGATCTGAAAATGCTCCCACCGAAGGGCTTGTTGTCCTTACTCATCTATAAAAAAATCCTCCGCAATAACAAATTATCCCATTAAGGATTTTACCACAAATTTTGTGATTATATTCTTAAAAAAGCTTTAAATTAGTACTAATGTCACTCCCATTTTATGCATTCCCAAACCTCGCTATTTTACTGGGCTTGCAGGTGTATACACCCAATTTTTACAACAAGAATTGGAAGCCAAAATCAATTTTTGGGCATGGGTTTTTATCAAAAAAGATGACCGTCAAAAAATACTAGCCCTTGTTTGTCATCGCCACCAAAAATATACTAAGCTCACAAAATGAATTCGCCGGCAAAACAAATCCGACGCAAAAATAAAGAACCGTTTTAGGAGGTTAATAATGAAAAAAAGAGGTATAGCACTTTTACTCTCACTGGTAATGACCGCATCAGTAGTTGCAGGATGTGGATCATCATCAAAGGATGCCGCTAAGGCTTCCGGATCTGACACAGTAGCATCTGAGGTTGATGCAAATGCGGAACTTACTCTTCCACTTTGCGACGAGAAAACAGACATTTCTGTATGGATGCTCAACGATTCAACAGCTATGGCAAAGAATGGTGGTGACTACAACAACAATCCATATTATAAGGAGCTTGAGGAGCGCACAAACGTACATATCAACTGGCAGGTTCCTGCTGCTCAGACAGAATCAGAGCAGTTCAACCTTCTCTTCACATCAGGAGAGCTTCCGGACGTTATGTTTTACAGCGCATCACAGGGCATTACATATAAAGATGGTCTCGACGCTGCTGTAGATGATGGATATTTCCTTGATCTTACAGATCTTTTACCTAAGTATGCACCTCACTATCTCGAGGCACTTAAGAAGTCCAGCGAGAACGTTCAGAAGGCAGCTGTAACAGACGAAGGTCGTTATGTACAGATCTATTCAATCCTTCAGACATCTCAGCCTTCCTTCTATGGATATGTAGTTCGTCAGGACTGGCTCGATGATCTTGGTCTTAGCACACCTGAGACATATGAGGATTGGGAAAACATGCTCAAGGCATTCAAGGATGAGAAGGGCGCTTCCGCAGCACTTTCAGCATATCCCGTATGGCTTTGGAACCTTGGCGCAGGCATGGGCGTTTACAACCTTACAGATTTCTATCAGGAAAACGGAGAAGTTAAGCAGGCACTCTTCAACGAGCCCGAGAAGGTTCGCGAGTTCCTTACACTTCTTAATAAATGGTACAACGAGGGACTTATCGATCCTGACTTTGCTTCTGAGACAAATCCCTGGGGTAACTCAGTTCTTATCTCAAACGACAGCACAGGCGTAACCTGCACAATGTACACAATTCCTTCAGCACTGTTCCTTCCTTCAATGACAGATGAGGATGCTTCCTTCTCCGCATTAAAGGTACCTGTAGCAAATGCAGGTGACACAGTTAAGAGTGGTTATGTTGTTCCCGATACAAACGCTTCATGGGTAATCTCAGCTGACTGCAAGAACCCTGAGCTTGTTCTTAAGTGGATCGACTACATGTACACAGATGAGGGTGCACTCTTCGGTAACTACGGTAAAGAGGGCGAGACCTTCACAATGGGCGATGATGGAAAGCCTGTATTCACAGATGTAATCGCAAACAACGCTGACGGCCTTTCTTATGACGAGGCAATGCGTATTTACACATATGAACCTTCATGGCCCGGTATCTACTATGATTGGGAAAGAGAACTTCAGTTCGTATCACAGGATGACTTCAAGATGTGCGACACATGGAATGATTTCGATCACGAAGCAACCTACTATCCTTCATACGCAACAATGAACCTTGATGAGACAGCTGAGTACTCAGATATCTTCTCTGACCTCTCAACTTACATCCAGGAGAACCTTCTCTCCTTCGTAACAGGTTCCAAGTCTCTCGACGAGTACGATGAGTTCATCGATACAGTAAAGAGCATGAACATTGAGCGTGTAATCGAGCTTAAGCAGGCTGCATACGACAGATTTAACAAATAATTCAAATATTCCCCTTGTTCAAATGAACATAAGATAACGTAAAAAACCTGCAGGTGAAAGCCTGCAGGTTTTTAGCTTTATTCAGCTCCGGGCTGTGAATGATGAAGGTTTGTCGGCGTCCAAAGCATTTCTGCCTTCTCCGCTGCAGTTGGTCTATCTGGGATATGGTGTCTCATGACATTCATTCGGTATCTAATCACTAAAACTCTGATATGTGCGGCTGCATTTACTGTTTTCTGCCCTTTGCGGCCGCGAATTAGCTTGAAACGCTTACCTCTAGCCCTGATATACGCGGCTACATTTACTGTTTTCTGGCTTTTGCGGCCGCGAATTAGCTCGAAACTCTTCCCTCTAACCTTGAAATACGCGGCTGCATCTACTGTTTTCTGGCTTTTGCGGCCGCGAATTAGCTTAGAACTCTTCACTCTAGCCCTGATATACGCGGCTGCATTTACTGTTTTCTGCCCTTTGCGGCCGCGAATTAACTTAGAACTCTTCACTCTAGCCCTGATATACGCGGCTACATCTACTGCCTTAAAACGGCCCTAAGCTATAGTGAATAAAAAACCGGGGCAGGTAATTTATCCCTGTCCCGGTAATATTTTTGTTCACAACAAAATTACGGATGCGGATCAGACGTTGATCTCTGCTGTGAGGCCAAGCTCATCCTTATTTGCTTCAAGGATAGGATTTACAACCTCGGAGAGGAATCTCTCTACCTGGTGAGCACTGCAGCCTGTGTACTTCTTAGGATCCATGCACTCCTTGATCTTGTCCTCTGTCATGTGGAAGGCAGGATCTTTAACGATCATGTCGAGGAGGTCATTGTCCTTACCATCCTTCTTAACATGGTCGCCTGCGATCATTGAGAGCTCTCTGATCTTCTCGTGGAGCTCCTGTCTGTTGCCACCAAGCTTAACAGCATCCATCATGATGTTTTCTGTAGCCATGAAGGGAAGCTCTGACATAAGGCGCTTCTCAATAACCTTGGGATAAACTACAAGGCCATCTGTTACGTTCATGCAAAGATCGAGGATACCGTCGATTGCAAGGAAGCCTTCAGGAATTGAAAGTCTCTTATTAGCAGAGTCATCAAGAGTTCTCTCGAACCACTGTGAAATCTCTGTGATTGCGGGATTGAGTGTATCTACGATCACATATCTTGAAAGTGAGCAGATTCTCTCACTTCTCATAGGATTTCTCTTATATGCCATAGCTGAAGAGCCGATCTGCTTTGCTTCATGGGGCTCCTCAACCTCTTTAAGGTGCTGAAGAAGTCTGATGTCCTGTGCCATCTTGGTTGCTGAGCTTGCAATTCCTGCAAGTACGTTTACAACCTTCATATCAATCTTACGGCTATAGGTCTGACCTGAAACTGCCATGCATCCCTTAAAGCCCATTTTCTCTGCGAGCATGGGATCAAGCTTATCAACCTTAGTGAGGTCGCCATCGAAGAGCTCGAGGAAAGAAGCCTGTGTTCCTGTTGTTCCCTTAGAACCAAGGAGCTTCATGTTATCAAGAACATAGTCGAGGTCCTCAAGATCGATTGTGAAATCCTGAAGCCAAAGTGATGCTCTTTTTCCTACTGTTGTAGGCTGTGCAGGCTGAAAATGTGTAAAGCCAAGAGTAGGCAGATCCTTGTACTCGTCTGCGAACTTAGCAAGGCTTGAAATAACATTAAGGAGCTTTTTGCGAACAAGCTTAAGAGCCTCTGTCATGATGATGATATCTGTATTGTCACCAACATAGCAGCTTGTAGCGCCAAGGTGAATGATTCCTGCTGCCTTGGGGCACTGCTGTCCATACGCATAAACATGACTCATTACGTCGTGGCGGACTTCCTTCTCTCTTGCAATTGCCACTTCATAGTTAATGTCATCCTGATGTGCCTTGAGCTCATCAATCTGCTCCTGTGTGATATTAAGTCCGAGCTCATGCTCGATCTCAGCAAGGGCGATCCAAAGCTTTCTCCAGGTCTTGAACTTCATGTCCTGTGAAAAGATGTACTGCATCTCGCGGCTTGCGTAACGCTCTGAAAGCGGGCTTGTGTAACGGTCTGTGCTCATATTTCCTCCTTTTTGACCCCTCATCCGTCAGCTTCGCTGACACCTTCCCCCCAAGGGGAAGGCATGAGTTTATTCTTCACTGCACCTTCTGTTTAGAAGGCATGTTTTTTCTTCACTACACCTTCTGTTTAGAAGGCATATTTTTTATTCACTGCACCTTCTTGCTTAGTAGGCATGTTCTTTTTTTCATTAAACTTTCTGCTATGAAAGTGGTTTTTTCTCTTATGCTTCAAATTCTCCTCGGATGTCCTCATCCGGCGGAGCTACGGGGTAATCACCTGTAAAGCATCCCTTACAGATTTCAAATTTATTATCAACTATTTCGCTAAGTCTCTCTTCTCTCAGATATCCAAGAGAATCAGCACCTATTATCTTGCATATCTCATCAATACTTCTATTATAGGCGATAAGCTGTTCTCTGGCGGGTACATCCGTTCCAAAATAGCAGGGCCATAAGAACGGCGGAGATGATACTCTCATGTGAACTTCTGTAGCACCGGCATCTCTAAGCATTCTTACTATTCTGTCAGAGGTGGTTCCGCGAACGATTGAATCATCTATCATGATAACACGCTTACCATCAACCGCATTTTTCAGAGCATTAAGCTTAACCTGAACGCTACTCTCGCGGCTCTTCTGTCCGGGTTTGATGAAGGTTCTGCCGATGTACTGGTTTTTCACAAAGGCCTGTCCGTAAGGAATTCCGGACTCCATAGAGTAGCCAAGAGCTGCAACGTTTCCTGATTCCGGAACGCCTACTACCACATCGGCTTCCACCGGTGAATCCTTTGCAAGAAAGCGTCCTGCCTTAATTCTGGATTCATATACGCTTACGCCATCCAGAATACTATCAGGTCTTGCAAAGTAAATGTATTCGAAGATGCAATGTCCATGCTTCACGCTGCTGGCCATCTGCATGTTGGACTCAATTCCCTTTTCAGGAGAAATGGTAACTATCTCACCGGGCTCCACATTTCTGATAAACTCTGCTCCTATAGTATCAAGGGCGCAGGTCTCGGAAGCAAGAATATATGCATTATCTCGCTTACCGATTACAAGTGGTCTGAAACCATTGGGATCCCTTGCACCTATAAGCTTCCTGGGAGACATAATTACAAGTGAATAAGCTCCCTTGATCTTTTTCATGGCATTAGCCACAGCGCCTTCAACATTAGGAGTGTTGAGTCTCTCCCTTGCTATGTGATAGGCAATAACCTCAGAGTCAATCGTGGTTTGGAAAATCGCTCCTGTATATGCGAGCTCCTCACGAAGCTGTGGCGCATTTACGAGGTTACCGTTGTGGGCCATGGCAAGTGTCCCCTTAACGTAATTAAGGACAAGGGGCTGAGCGTTTTCTCTGGTGCTGCTGCCGGCTGTGGAATATCTCACATGCCCAACACCGATGTCACCATGCATTCCTGAAAGAATCTCATGGTCAAACGCTTCATTAACCAGTCCCATGTCCTTATGACTCGTTACTTTTCCTTTCGGACCATTTGTTTCGCTGACAGCTATACCGCAGCTCTCCTGTCCTCTGTGTTGAAGGGACAATAGCCCGTAATAAATTGTAGGTGCGACATCACCGCCATCAAAATCGTAGATTCCGAAGACGCCGCATTCTTCACCTATTTTGTCGGTTTCATTACAAAAATAATTGCTCATTTTTCATACCTATAAGTCTTAGTTTCTAAAACAAGACCTATAGTACCATTAGAATACGCTCTCGTGCAATAAATGTTTTTCACAAAATAAATAAATTGCATAAGATTTTTTATGTATTATATGTTAACCTATGCCCCTGGATATCTCTGCTCGAACCTGTCCACCATCTCAAGTATTTCCTGGCGGTAAACGGGGTACTGTCTAACAAGCTCCTCGATCTCGTTCTTGGCATTGCCTGCAACTACATCGCGGTTATAGTCCATCTGTTTGCGAAGCTGCTGCCTCTGACTTACGAGCTCATGACGTATCTCAACCTCTTCGTTGTGATTTACAAGCGCCTCTGCCTGATGGAGCCAGATCTCAGGATCCTTTATCCTGTATTTTCTAAGGGTGAATACAAGAGCCTTCTGATTAGTATCAAACTGCTTTGAAGCGATGGCGTACCTTTCGCGCTCGTTCTTTTCCATCTGATATCTGTTGTATAAAAGCTCAAGTTCTCTTGAATTGTTTACTCCGTACTTAAGGCACTCATAATCTATAAGATTCTTATTATTGACATAACGGATCTTAACCGTGTTCTGAAGCTGAATAATACGGGCGATGGAATTAAGCACCCTTTTCTTTTCTCTTCTGGCCTCATGAATTTTCTGATTAAGTAACAAAAATGACAGCGCCGCAATCGTTATGGCGATCATATAGCCATAGGTCACATCCAGCTTAAATGCAAGTGAAAGCACAGCAAGTGCAACCGTTATAACTCCCAGCACAACTGCAACCACTATCATCAGTTTCTGCATATTATCAATGGAAATCTCAATTTCAGCACGCCTGAAATCATAGGCCTGTCTTTCGGAATCCAGTCTTCGAAGGTCATTTTTAACCTTCTTTTGGTGGTCCTCAGCGCTCTGAAGTGATTCAATTCCCTTCTTAATGGTGCTCTGAAGACGTTCCATCTTCTCGAATTCCTGATCGTTCATACGATTTTTACGTTTGTTAAAGTGCTTCTGCTGCTCTTCAGAATCGATCAGGCGCTGTGCACACTGAGTTACTTCCGATCTGTTCTCAGGTGGAAGATTATCAATTTCTTCAATATCCCTAAGGTGTGACGTCACAACACGATACTCGAACTGGAGCGAATCCATTTCCCTGCTGGCCTCGGCCATCTGCTGAAGGCAGTTTTCAACATACTCCCTTCTCTGGGCAGGATCATCCATATCGATGTTTTTTCTTGTATAAACGATATCGTTCCAGTTCTCAAGCTCATTCTGCTGAAAACGTTCCTCGCGATATGTATCTTTTTTTCTGAAAAGATCAAAAAGCCCCATTACTCAACTAATCCCCGATATTCTTCTTTCATATCCTTCGTAATTCGCTCCACCTCTTCATAGTACTCGCTCATCTTAGCCCCTGAGCGGTACAGTTCAAGGCTTCTCAGCTTAATATTGGCACTGCTGGCATCGTACAGCTCGCTTGCTTCCTCCATTCGCTGCTCAAGCTTTAGTGAAAGATTATGTGCCTCCTTGTGAGAACCGACAAAAGCAACATATTCCTTCTCGCTCATCATCATTCGCTTGGCTGCCAGGTATCCTAAGTAAGACTCCTCAGCACCTCCGTCATCCCAGGCCTTTTTGAAAAATTCCGCAGCCATATCATACATGAAAAGGTGCGCGTACAGAACACCCTGATAATGCTCTATCTGAGCCCGGACATTTTTATCCATCTCCGGCATGTGCTTAATGAGATAATCAAACTCACCAAATGCCTGACTTATGTGCCCCTGCTTCATCAAAAACTCTGCCCTGGACATTCGCTTTTCGTAAATATCCATATCGGCGTTGTTTCTTAAAGTCTCTTCCGTGCTATCCATCTCTTCCTTAGAGGAATAACCGACATACTCAAGTATCATGCTCGAGAGTGAAACGGCAGAGCATTTATGTACTATCATGGTCCTTAGCTCATCAGAGAGTTTTTCAAGTCCAAGCTCATTCCCGATCCAGTCAACAAGAGCAATATCAAAGAAATCTGTGTCGATAAGAAATGCATTCTGTGTAATGCAGTAGCAAAGCTCCTCGATTGAATAGATTCGTCTGCCAAGCTTTTCCAGATAATATGGTTTTAAGGCGTACCTTCCGGTACAAAGTATAAGTCCGCTCATACCGAAATCTCCTCATCCCATGACAGACCGGAGTTCTCAAAGAGTTCTCCGAATCCCATGTCTTCTATATGTACATTAACCTTGTCGGCAGCCCTCATGGCAGCCTTAAGACGAAGTCTTGTAGTTCTGGGAGGGCGCTCCGGAAGGTCCTTAAGTTCTATTGTGTGCACGTACCTTTCGCCTCCGGTAAGAGGTGTAATTATCACATCTACCTGATTCTCATCCTCTAAAATAAGGTCAAAACCACATGATACGTCATACCAGTTTTCACCGGCATCAAGCAGAGCATGATAAACCTCCTTACCCTGCTTCTTTACCATAAGTCCAAGATTAGCCTTGAGCTTTCCTCCATCAAGAAGAACATATCTACTCATGCGCTCACTGGGACCAACCTTTTCCCTTGCCGCGATGCTGGCACCCTTGCTGAAAAGATTGTTACCCTGAAATACGCGTCTTGTCCTGCAGAGAAATTCCAGTGATTTCTGCATCCACTGATCTCTGAAGCCATCTCCTAAAAGGAAAACCGAGCTGACAATTCTGCCCTCCATGGTTTTTTCGGAAAATTCCAGAAATCTCTCATCCAGTCTTGAAACCTGCTCAGCACGCTCCTTGGAATTCTCGGAAAACTTACCCTGTGACAGAACCATGCCGCCATAGGTCTTTTTATCTATTGTTACGACAACAGGCCTGGTCCTGTGATTGAGCTTCATGTCATATACTGTCATATCTCCAAAGCTGTAATCACATGCAATAACCGCATGAGAAAGAAGCTCATCCGGCTGATAGAGCATGTAATGATAAAGGCTGTCCTCATAGCTCTGATAGAAGATATTTTTAATAGGAAGTGACAGTGCCCCGGTAACCTCAGATAAAACCTCTATCATTCTGCTGTCCATCGTTCTGGTGGTAAAAGCTATGGCATCAACCATGTCCATGGAAAGCTCCATGGAAAGAAGTGACAGTGTTCTTTTTACAAACAAAGTGAGAAGCGAAACAGGATCATAGCCTGTTCCGTCAATATTTACACGTTTTCCCGTTCTCGCTCTTTCGATAAGTCCGTCAACCCTTATGCCTTCTTCAGCCTCTATCTTGGCAACAGCTTCCTTACCGTAAAACCACTGGTTAACATCCTTACGCTTGCAAAGGACTGTAGGTATGTTGTATGCCTCAGCTCCGGCAAGAGTTGAAAGTGTCTCAGGAAGATCAGAATCAGATGCAAGAAAACTGATCTGCGAGACATCCTCTCCCAGATCGTAGCCCAGTACATATCTTCTTGCGTTTTTTGATTCTCTGAAAAATTGCATTTAACCCTCATCCGTCAGCTTCGCTGACACCTTCCCCCTAAAAGGGGGAAGGCTTATATTTTCTAAACTCACACTGCTACCTTCCTAAAAGGGGAAGGCTTATATTTTCTAAACTCACACTGGTACCTTCCTAAAAAGGGGAAGGCTATATTATAGTGTTCTGAATAATTTACTGGTTAAGAACCGCTTCCTGTAGTACTCCGAAAGAAGTCTGTCCACAGTGTCGTAATCCTGAAGCGTCTTTCCTATCATAATGTCGTTGATAATAGAATAGCGTCCGCTTATGCTCTCCTGAACGATATCGCTCTTGGAGATGGTTCCGCTCTCCGTCAGTCTCTCACCGCGGCCATTGTAATCCTCCTCGGTGATGTAGTACTGAATCTGTTCTCCGAAAAAGAGGATAAACCAGGCATCATAAATGCCACTGTACATCTCCTGCATCGGCATGGTCTTGTACTCTTCATCCTCATCCTCGCTGGAAATATAGTGTACGATGCACTTTGTTCCGGGATTCGTTCTGTACTCGATTATCGACTTGTCACAGAACTGCTGCATCTCCGGAAGCTCATTCTGATAGTGCATAAAGAATGCGAAATAAATATCCTTGGCGAGAAGCTTTTTAAGGAATTCCTTCACTATATCGGAATCCGGCTTAAGCTGGTCATGATTAGCTTCTGTAAAGCTTCTGAGGTAAGCCATCATGCATACATCAAGAAGTTCTATGCCTTCTCTTGCAAGAACTCCAATCCTCTCAAATACGTAGCTGTCAGTCACCATGTTATCGACGAAATAATCATTGGCAGACTTAGCAAGGAAAGCCCTCTCAAGTTCATCTCCGCCGCCACTCTTCTCAACATAGCTTCTGAAAAGTGCAATCTTATCACCAATATGTGCCCCCGTATAAAGTATCTGTGTAAGAATTCTCTTCGTTAACTCAAATACCTCTATACCCTGATTGTTGGCGGTTTTCCAAAGATCGCGCATCTCCTTGACGGTACCGAAATAGTTCTCTGCAAGGAACGTCAGAAGCTGCTCATCATATTTGGCATGAGAAAACGCATACCACGCAATCTTGGCATTCTCCTCCGTATTCTCCAGCGCATCATTGTCCATAAGCCTTCCGAAAAGTCGCATCACTATTCTGGGATCAAGCTTATGTGTACCAAACCTTCTCACAAGGTTATATGCCATATCGTAATTGCCGGACATAACCATGAGTTCAAACATGCTGCTGCGATCAGCTGTTCCAAGGTCCTCCATGGTAACCTCGTCCATGTACTCGGCAAGCTGACGCTCAAAATTGTTCTCATAGTAGAACCTTATAAGGCTCTCTCTGATATTCCTCCTGCACACTGTACGAATCTTAGGATCACCTGCAAGCTCTCTGAATCTGCCCACATTCTCCATAGTGATCGTGTAGGAGTTTTTCTCTATCTCACAAAGGAACAGCTCAACACTCTCCTGCCCTTTCTGAATATAAGGAATCGCATAGGAAGCAAGCTGTCCAACAAGCATCAGCTTTTGATTCACAAAAGGAATTCCTTCCGCAAATCTGTTGTCATCCGCATCGGCAAGGAATACAGAGTAATCACTTCCGTAAAGAGGCACGTATGCGACTCCCTGATTAAGTGGATACTCCACCTCCTGCTCAAGCTTGTCATAAACAACTATTACTCTGTTCATGCGCTTGTTATCTGTTCTGATCTCATTGCTGTAGAGAATCTTTAAAACCTTGTCGCAATTGCTGGCATCAACCATCTGCCTGGTCAAAAGATTTTTATATAAATATCCAAGATCCTTATTGATTCTTCCTTTATCCACCTGTTCAAGCAGATACTTCTCTATCTGAAGTCTGTAGGAATCATAGAGGTCAGGATACTCGTCTCTGTGTTCATGAAGGTATCTGTAGAGGATTGCATTCTTTTCATAGTCGAGATCACTCTGGTATGAAAAGAACATGAGCACCATTTTTGAAATCTCGCATGGAAGCATTCCATCCTCATCGAGATAAATAGATGCCATATAGTACTCATAAAGCCTTGTGATATGCAGTTCTTCCTCAACACCAAGGGCATACCAGTTAAAGGCTTCAGGATCTGTTCTGTTTCCTTTTATCAAAAGTGAACAGATTGCATCAAGGCTCTCCTTATCCTTCCTGAGTTCATAGCACGCCATCAGAATCTTAGCGAGCTTATCATTGTAGTATCGCTCTTTTGAACCAAGATAAATAATGTGATCCACAAGATTCTGCTGAAGTATTCCCTTTTTCACGCCATATCTCAGTGTCTGAAGCTCGAACTCACCCATCTTGGAAAGCATTACAGGTGACTCTGTCATAAGATTAATGGCTTCAATATAAATGATCGGACTTCTGCATCCATCCTGGAATTGCTGCTCTAAAAGCACCCATCTGCTGGTAGGGCTTGAGGCATATTCTTCCGAGATGAAAAGTAGGAGCCATGCGATTCTCCAATTATCGGAATTTCTTGAGAAAATTCCTTCCATCATACGAGACACTTCATTGGTTGAGTATTCATCTCTCTCAACCAGTGTCGTGAGATAGAGATAATAGCAATAAAGCGTATCATCATCAGGATACTCTTCTTCAAGAATATTCTTCATCTGCTCAAGTATCCATTTGCCCTCAGATACTCTTGAAGCTGTGATCAGATACTGTGCTGTATAAAGTCTGAACGCAGGATCCATTGCATCCACTGCATTCATTCTGTTCACAAGACGTCCGCTCTCGGAAAGCCACTCTCTTGATCCGATCTTCTTACATCTGAAATTCTCATACAGCTTCACAAGCTCCACGGTGAGCTTCTTCTTTTCCATCTCTATGGTTGAGAGATGCTCTATGCCGAGGTTAACCTTGGCGGTTACCGGAATCTTCACCTCGATGTAGGGTGTCCTGAAAGTAATGGCACCGAAGTTATTACCGTCATGCAGCTTACTTGCATCAACCCTGAACTTAAAGAAGCAGTTGTTCCCAAGAAAATCGCTATCTGTAAGGTCTATGGAATCAGCCTCAAGGAATTTCCCGTCAAACTCCACCTCAAGATGAGTATATCCCCATCCGTTCCTGGCTATCATTATTGTATGCTCGGATACAGCTGTGGGGTTATCTATCACTATCTCCGTTCTGTCAGGAATATAAGCGACAGGCTGCTTCTTTTTAATTGCAATCAGAAACTCCTCCATATTCGCTTCGGACATAGGAACAGCTGAAAGTCCCCTGTATAGACTCTCAAAGCTACTGTCACTTTCCTGAAAAACATCTATGAATTCATCAGAATAAAAAAGCTTTCTTGCTTCATCCCAATCGGTTTTAGCAAGGTTCACGAAATGAAACATGTTGCGGATAGGTCCCATACTGGACATTACGTGGCTTATCTCCACGTTCACAACAAAAGGAAGCTGATATTCGCCCTGATTTGAAATGACGCCAAACTCACCCTTGATGACATCACCGGCGCTTAAGCCCGTGCCATCAAACCTGAATCCAACTTCATATTCATATCCGGAAAAATCAGCTGTAAGAACCTGCATACGGAGCTCAGATGTAGAGATTAATCCCTGCACTGCTCTGTCCTTAGGTCCATAGATAGTAAAGCTCCCTTCAAAAACCTCGCCCGGCTTGATGTTAAGCTCCAGACGCGGCAAAGAGAAGCTGAGCGTTCTTTCTATATTATCAAATTGTCCATTTAATAATCGGTCAATAACACTATTCACGTAGAAGTTCCCCAGAAGAAAACATTTATTCTTGAATATGTTATCCAAGAAGTCATATTCTTTTGTATTATAGCATAGATTTTCTTCAAAAAATTAGAGTCACTCATTTTTTTTGAGTGACTCTGAATATGTTATGTTTTTTATCACTTTGGTTCATCTGTTATATTGCCTTTGGCAACCGATCTTATAAATCTTAATCACTCCTGTCGCAATGCCTCAATCGGATCAAGCTTCGCCGCCCTTCTTGCGGGATAAATTCCAAAGAATAGTCCGTCAACAACTGAAATGGTAACAACCATCAGAACATTCTCCGGGCTTATTACCGGCGGGAAAGACATAAAATTGCCCACTATTCTCGTAAACAAAAATCCCATCAGCATTCCTATCATTCCGCCTATCAGCGTAATAAGAGCTGACTCTGTCAGGAACTGCAGCAGAATATATGAGGTTCTTGCACCCAGAGATTTTCTTATACCGATTTCCCTGGTTCTCTCAGTTACTGTTACAGTCATGATGTTCATAACGCCTATACCACCAACAACCAGTGAAATTGCGGCAATCATGGCAACAACAAGTGTCACAACATTAAGGACGCTTGTATAGGTCCCTGCGATGCTTGCAAATGACTGAATTTTAACAGCACTTTCGCCTCTTATATCAAGAATGTTCTCTGTAACACTTTTTACCTTAAGAGCAGTTTCATCAGCTATTCCCGGACTTGTGTAAAACTTAAAGGATGTAATCTTATCACCGGAAAGTCCGAACTTACTGGTAAGTAATGTGTACGGAACATACATTTCGCTCCAGTAATACGCAGCTTCCTGCTCCTTCAGAACACGTTTTGCACTCTCAACTTCCTGCGGGGAACTCTTCAGCACTCCGGTTACAGTCATTTCAGCACTCTTTGGCCCGATATAAAGAGTAAAATTCTTGCCGAGAACATCATCCGTTTTGAAGAGAAGAATTGCATCCCTCTGCGAAATAACACAAACCGCTGAGGCAGATTCCACATCATCCTCTCTTAAGAATCTTCCGGCATGCATACCATCCTTAAACTCGTTTATCATATCTGGCATTCCGCCTGTTATTCCGGTAAAAAGCTCATCTCTTCCGGTAAGGATTGACCCGCTTGTGCCTATTGATATAGTAATTCCAAGAACATCAGGAACAGCCTCTTTTATCCTCAAAAGCTGATCAACCTCAAGATATCTGTCAGTTTTTTTCGGATCTATATTTATCGTAATGCCGCCTCCGGCCATGTCATCAAGACTGCTGTTGACATAAGCCTTCATTCCATTACCTATGGACAAAATCGTGATAACAGAAGCTATACCAATAATAATGCCCAGCATTGTAAGAAGTGTACGGCCTTTATTCTGTTTTATGCTTGCTATTGCGCTTCTTAAGTATTCCATTATGTCCTCATTCGCATAGTTTTTTCGCTCCGCTTTAATTTCTTGCAAGAGCATCTATCGGTTTAAGCTTTGCGGCTTTTCTGGCAGGATAGATTCCAAAAAATATTCCTATCATCATTGAAAATAGTGTAGCTCCCACAACTGTCGCAGGGTCAATCACAGGTGTAAGATCAAGAAGAATACAACCGATTACTGCCCCGCCTATCCCGACGATGATACCCACTATTCCACCCATTAGTGATATGATTGCGGACTCAGCAAGAAACTGAATCAGAATAGCTCTGGTTCTTGCCCCGATTGATTTACGTATTCCAATTTCTCTGGTTCTCTCGGTTACGGATACAAGCATAATATTCATAACTCCTATACCACCAACCAGAAGCGATATAGCTGCAACCAATGAAAGGAATGCAGTTATGGCACTCATAATTTGATCAACGCTGCTTGTGATGTCTGCCATACTCTCAAAATTTACAGCATCCTTCCCGCGTAGCCCCATTCTGTTCTCCAGAAATCTGGACACGTTTTTAACTATTTCATCTGTCTCATCGGATTTCCAATAAACCTCCATACTTGAAAATTCGGAAACATCCATTTTAAATGCTTTTGCATAGGTAGTAAGAGGCATTTCCAATATAACCGTGTAATCTTCACCCTCGAATTCCATCATCTTGGTGATCATTTCGCTCCAGTTCTCTTTAATACCGATGACCTCAAGTTCAACGGTATTACCGGCTACATTCACCTCCACTGTTTTACCGATAGCATCCGTTGTTCCAAAAAGGTGCTTTGCATCATTCTCCATGATGACGCAAACTCTCGCTCCCTGATCAACCTGTGTTTCACTAAAGTAACTTCCGGTCCCCATAGGCGTTCCGCTGGTATATTGATAATCCGAGCTTGCGCCATAGATATAACAGTCATAGCTTCCTTTATTTCCGCTTACTATTCCCATAGAGGCATCCTGAAAAGCGGCGCCCTTAATTCCGGGAAAGTTTTCCTTTATAGCTGCTATATCATCATTGTTGAATCCTCTTTCAGCCACAGTGCCGTCAAGGTATACAATAGCCACATTACCACCAAGGGAATTGACCTCATTAGCCACATAGGCTGCCATTCCGTTACCAATGGTTAGAGCCGCAATAACGGAGGCGATTCCGATAATGATGCCAAGCATGGTAAGGCCGGTGCGCATCTTGTTACTTATGATATTTTTAATTGCACTTTCTAAGTATTCAAGTAATGTATCCATATTCCTCATCTGTCAGCTGACTATATCAGTTGGCTTCAATAACCTTAGTTCCTTCTGTAAGAGTCGCAGGATCGTTAGTAACTATCACTTCACCATCTTTAAGTCCTTCTGTTATCTCTGCATCGGTACTTGTTGAAAGTCCGATAGTTACAGGCCTTCTCACAAGTAATCCATTCTCTATAACAAATACATAATCGCCTTCCGAATCAGTTCCGATATACTCATAAGGAACTACTATGACGCCTTCAGCCTTATCTGTATGAATCTTGTTTCCTGCTTCAACTCCAAGGATGATTCCGGAATCAGGATTCTTGATTTTAATCTTTGCATCAACTACAGGTACTCCGCTTGAATTGTTGACAGCAGTACCGGAAATGTGAGTCACTTCTCCCTCATAGGTGTTACCGCTTATAGTCACATCTACAAGCTGTCCAACCTTAACCTTTCCAAGATCAGACTTTGAAATCTGAATATCAACCCTGACATCATCAGTACTCTGAATTGTCATTATCTTGGTTCCGGGAGCAACTGTAGCGCCCTTGTCTGCGGCAAGCTCTGTTACAACTCCGGCAAAATCAGCCTTAACGCCGCCCATAGCCTCATCAATATCCTGAATTGTATCGTTACTCTCAAGCTCTGTAAGCTCCTTCTGTGCCAAAAGAGCACTCTTTTCACCTGATGTAAGAGCACTCATCTCGGCAGATGACTGTTCGCCAAGATCCTGCTTCTCCTCATTGAGAGCTGTAATCTGTCTGTTCCATTCCTTGATTTCTTCATCGTTTGAAATAGCATACTGAACATCGGCAATGGCATCCTGAATCTCAAGTGCCATCTGTCTTCCGCCTTCCTCAGTAGTTCTCTCTTCAGGAGCATCATTTTTGTGAGCAGCGTCGTAGCTGTCCATGTAACCATTTTCATTTACATCGGCACTAACCTTCTGAAGATCGGTAAGTGTCTGATTCATTCTGGATGTCTTCTCATTGATCTTGTCATTCAGTGCGTCGATCTCAGCTGTAATGGCATCGAGACGATTGTTAATATCATGAATGCTTCTGCCTTCAAGAACATCTGTAGCCTTGTTGTTTTTCTCAATGCTTCCGCTGTAGTTGCCATTTGCCTGCTGGAGGCTAAGCTCAGCCTGCTTCTTCATCTTTTCAAGCTCTGTCTCATCATACTGGTAAAGAAGTTCGCCCTTCTCAACTCTGTCACCCTGTGACAGTTCAAGCTTTTCAATGGGGGCCTGAATGCCTGCATAATAAGTCTTTGTCTCATCAGAAGCAACATTACCGCTTATTGAAACAATAACCTCTACGCTTCCCTTTCCTACCGCCTGGGTTGTCACAGGCATAGGTGCGTTCTTAGCTTTAATAGTTGAATAAACATATCCCCCTATTGCCAGCACAATAACTCCAAGAATTATAAACTTTATATAACCCTTTTTCTTTTTGGGTGTATAGCTGTCTGTCTCTTCCCCTGTTGCCAATTCCTGCTTTTTCTTCTTGAATAACTCCATACTTCCTCCTGTTTCAACTCTTCCGATATATTCCTTCAATGTGAAGACAATTATTCTTCAGCTTTTTCTTCAGCTTTTCCTTCCGTATTTGCGTCGATGCCTGTATTTGCTTCAACAGCTTTCTCTTCAGTTTCTGCTTCGCTGGCTGTATTTACTTCTGTATCTTTATTTTCTTCGTTAGATGTGTTCTCTTTAACGGCAGTATTTGTTTCACTGGCCTCATTCTCTTCACTGGAAGCACTTGCTTCGATAGCCTTTTCTATTTTGACAGGTACATCACTCGTAAAGTCTGGATTAATCTCATCATTTGCTATCCTGCCATCACTGATTGTTATGATTCGCTTTGCCTGCTTAGCAATGCCGGGATCATGGGTAATAAGAATAACCGTTCTTCCTTCTGCATGCAGATTTTTAATCGTAGCAATGATTTCTCTGCTGGAGCCGCTATCCAGGTTACCTGTAGGCTCATCAGCAAGCAGTATCGGCGGAGCCTGCGCAATTGCTCTCGCAATGGCAACTCTCTGCTGCTGACCTCCCGAAAGCTCCGTTGGCTTATGGGTCATTCGCTTTCCAAGCCCTACGTGTTCCAAAGCCGCAATTGATAACTCTCTCCTCTTTTTCTTGGAGACACCTCTGTACATAAGAGGCAATTCAACGTTTTCAAGCGCTGTAAGCGACTGTATTAAATTGAATCCCTGAAAAATAAATCCGATTTCCCTGTTTCTGACATCTGATTGTTCATCGTCTGTCATGTGAGATACATCGATGCCATGAAGCAGATACTTACCACTTGTGGGTGTATCGAGGCATCCCAGCATATTCATTAGGGTAGATTTTCCGGAACCGGATTGTCCAATGATGGCAACAAATTCGCCCTCATCAATAGTTAGGCTCACATGATCAAGAGCCCTGACTTCATTTTCCCCCGGATTATAAACCTTGCAAATGTCCCTAACTTCTACAAGTGCAGACATAAATTCCTCCCAAAATAGATATTAGCGGTCAAGGATAATGCTTTAGATACCGCTGCGGTGAAATCCAAAGCATCATCCTTGACCTTCCTTGACGTCATGGCACCTCGAATGATCATTCAGTTGAGGCACTATTTCGTCTTTTCGTCAGCAAAAACTGACCCGTTTATTACTAACTGATACTTACCATATTATATAACGAATTAGAAAACAAGATGTATTCATAATCAAATAAGATTGCTTAAGTTTCCTTTATAGCTTCATAAAACATAGCTCTATCATTCGAAGCAAGAATTCGTTTCTTGCAGTTCAAGTCCATCGACCGTCCCTATACTATACCTTGATACCAAGACGGCCCTCTTCATACACGGAATTCAATTTAAATTGCACTGAATTGCATAAACAGAAAACGGTCTGCCTAATGGGTTTTAGGTAATATGTGCAATACTATGCGAGATGCGAACCACGGAACTGAGCCCTATCCATCCAAAGCGCCTTTGCGCGAATGGATGGATGACCAGGGCTCAGTGAAGTTCCCGGTTCGATGCGAGCATATATTGCACATATTACCGGTGTCCCCACAGGACAGACCGTCAATTTTTACTTTGCAAGGAGCATCATGATGTCGTTACTGCGCTGGATGAACTTAGTCATGGAGTCAGCATCAAGAGGTGCATTCTGGATGCGGGCAAGGTCATAGAGCTGCTCGCAGATTGTGCTTACATTCTCACCTTCCTCGTTCTCCATAACGTACTTAACAAGAGGATGATTTGCGTTGAGAATAAGTGTCTGGCCGCCTAGACCAAGATCGCCCATCATCATGCCGTTTGCTGCATACATCTTCATCATATCCTGCATGCGGCGTGTATCCTCAGATACTGTAAGCATTGAGGAAATCTTCTTATCTTTAAGCTTCTCAACCTTAACAACAAGCTTATCATTCTTAAGAGCCTTCTTCATCTTCTCGCCGATGGTCTTCTCGATCTCCTCGAATTCCTTCTCAGCCTTCTTAGAAGTTCTGCTCTTAAATGTATCTGTAAGATCCGCATCGATTCTCTGGAAGCGGATGTCCTGATTCTTGGACTCAAGCTGCTGAATGAAAGGAACATCGATGTTGTGGTTAAGGATGAATGCTTCCATCTTCTGAGCCTTGAACATATTGATGTACTGACTCTGCTGCTGCTCATCTGTTACATAGTAGATAGTGCGGGGCTCTTTTTCCTCGTCCTTCTTATCATCAGTTTTAGCTCCGTCACCACTTACTGTATTACCGTTCTCATCTACAACCTCAGCCTCAACCTTGTTGCCGTTCTCATCCTTAGCTTCCTCAGCTGCAGCTGCTTCCTCTGCTTCCTTATTGATCTGAAGAGCTTCGGGAAGTGTTAAGTATTTTCCGTCAAGGTTTTTAAAGAGAATGTAGTCATTCATCTTCTCGCAGAACTTGTCGTCCTTAAGGCAACCATACTTGATGAAGGGTGAAATATCCTCCCAGTATTTGTCGTAGTTTTCCTTGTCTGTCTTGCAAAGACCTGCAAGCTTCTCAGCAACCTTCTTTGAGATGTAATCGGAAATCTTCTTAACGAAGCCATCATTCTGAAGTGCGCTTCTTGATACGTTAAGCGGCAGATCAGGACAATCGATCACACCCTTAAGGAGCATGAGATACTCAGGAATTACTTCCTTAATATTGTCAGCGATGAATACCTGGTTATTGTAAAGCTTGATTGTTCCCTCAGCAGACTCAAACTCCATGTTGATCTTAGGGAAGTAAAGGATACCCTTTAAGTTGAAAGGATAATCCATGTTGAGGTGTATCCAGAAGAGAGGCTCCTTGTAATCACGGAATACCTTTCTGTAAAACTCCTTGTACTCCTCGTCTGTGCAATCCTTGGGTGTCTTAGCCCAAAGGGGATGAATATCGTTAATGAGCTGGGGACGTCTCTTGATCTTGAGCTTTTTCTCATCTTCCTTAGCCTCAGAGGAATCTCCCTCAGCCTTGGTGTCGTCCTTCTTCTCAGGCTCGATAACTTCGATAACTACGTCATCATCGCGCTTCTCGGATTCCTTGATTGTCTCTGTTCCTTCTTCATTCTCTCTTGAGATGTAAATCTCGTAAGGCATGAATGAGCAGTATTTCTCAACTACTTCGCGAGCCTTGTACTCGTTGCAGAACTCAAGGCAGTCCTCTGATAAATGAAGTGTGATGGTTGTTCCGATTTCCTTCTTATCGCCGTCATCCATCTCGAAGTCTGAGCCACCATCGCAGGTCCAGTGAACAGAAGCTGCGTCTGATTTATATGAAAGAGTGTCGATATCTACATAATCGGATACCATGAATGTTGAGTAGAATCCAAGTCCGAAATGTCCGATAATCTGGTCAGCATTAGCCTTATCCTTGTACTTATTAAGGAAGTCTGTAGCACCTGAAAATGCCACCTGGTTGATGTACTCCTCAACCTCCTCAGCTGTCATACCGATACCGTTATCGATGATCTTTATAGTCTTATCCTTATCATTAAGAACGATGTCAACACGGGGCTTGTAGCCTTCAGGAAGTTCGTACTCTCCCATCATGTCCATCTTCTTGATCTTGGTGATAGCATCACAAGCGTTTGAAATAACCTCACGATAGAATATGTCGTGGTCAGAATAAAGCCACTTCTTGATAATAGGAAACATATTCTCTGAATTGATTGAAAGATTACCTTTTTTTGCCATTGTAAAAGCCTCCATAACTATCGCGGAATCGAAATGCAGTCCGCGTTTTTTACATATAAATGTGGTGCTGTGTTCTACATAGTATAGAATACCCACAAATATGAGTTTAAAACCCTACGGAGCAAAAGTCAATAAAAAATTAGCACTCACTAAAAACGAGTGCTAACACAAGGGTTTAAATCATTATAAAAGAAGCTTCGCATTCATAGCGAAGCTTCTATAATTTATTGCGCGATCAAATATTCTCCATCATTACTTACGACAAGCGTCATATCCGCCTCTGCAGAATTATCAAGGCAAATCCTCACATTGGCCATATCGCTGTAATCCACAAAATGGATTGCCTTTTCCTCAGTGTTCCCGCTCTTTATTTTCCTGTCGATGAGCCTGTCTCTAAGGAAGTTCTCGTCTGCTGTTACTTTTATAGTGTAATCCGCGTAGTTCTTAAGGTCCCGCCATCCATCCTCATCAAGAAGGAGATAATTCCCTTCAAGAATAACTATGTCCGCTTCCACATGATAAGTATCCTCAACAGGATTGTGAAGGTGTCTGTCATAGGAAGGCCATCCGCACTTTTCACCCGCTGCAACTCTTTTTACCTCTGCTGTCAGCTTCTCAAGATCAAAGGTAACCGGAGCTCCCTTGATGTCTACCATGCGAACCTTTTCACCATCCCGCTCGGCAAAATGCTCAAGAAGGTATTCCTGTCTTCTGTGAAAACCGTCCATTCCTATTGCCTGAACATCTACGAGTTCATCATGTTCTTTTGAGAGCTTCTCCAAAAAACTTGCCAGCGTGCTCTTTCCTGCACCCGGCGGCGCAGCAAGCATCACCAGAATGCGAGAACCCTTTTTCCTCTGCAATTCCGAAAGACTCTTAAGTAGTGGAAGAAAGATATCGTTTACCGCAGTATCACTATATACAGCATTAACTTCTATTCCATTTATGTTAACATCAAACGATTTCATCAAGACTCCTTGCGCCTTAGAATTTGTAGTTATTCTTTATAGTGCAATTCTTTTTCGTAGTCTTTTTATGTTCGTAAAAAGTCCCTTTGATCTTACACTTTTTAAGAGTGACACTTTTTCCCGAATAATTGCCGCAGTCACCTTTAAATGTGCAATTGGTTATTTTAACGTTCTTTGCAACAACCTTATTATTGGAATTGAAGTAGGGATTCAGGATATTAAACGCAAAGAACTGTCCGTTTTTATCACCCTTCTTCTTGCACTTTACTGTGGTATTTTTGATGGTAATATTCTTGCAGACAGAGTTCTTAGGAACATTACCGCCATTGGTATTAGGCTCGATCAAAATACCGCATTGAGGTGCTGCTCCATTGGCATTGCTGATTTTACAGCCATCAATTGTAACATTATCCGCATCGACAATTGCTATGTTGTTGCGCCTATTATTCTTAATAGTGCATTTTGTAATCTTTACATTTTTACAGCCGGGGTGCGTGCCATCACTTCCTGCAGCGCCAAGATAAATTCCGTCGCCCCAGTTGTCAGCGATTGTCACATTCGAGATGGAAGCATTATTGCAATCTATAACCCCGATTCCATGGCCTTCATCAGAATTTACTTTTGTATGACCACTTCTTTCTCCGATTACGGATCCGCCATTCCCGTTCAAAGTAAAGCCATCGGCTCTTACATCTATAATCCGATATTCATCAAATTTAGTATGCATAGCCTTAAGTGTTGTCCCGGGATCGAACTGAAACGTAATATCAGGCTTATCTACATAAATTCCTATTCCGGAGCCGCTAAAATCAAGTATATCAATATCATAGGTTCCGGCGCTAAACACAACCGTTCCGCCACCTGTTTTGGCAGCTTCCTCCAGAGCATCCTTTATAGCCTGTCTGTCGCCATTGCCGTCATTTACGACTGCGCCAAAGTCCTCGGGTTTAAAAGTTCCCGCTGCCTTTACCGTGCCCCCACCCGGCATACCCACTGCAAGTACAGGAATCGTTACTGCCATCGCAACTACCATAGATAACATTTTTGCTTTAGCCCTCATAAGCACCTCCATAAATATCATTCATTGAAGTAGTTTTTGTATATCTCGAAAAAGCTGCTGTTTTTAACGTTTTCCGTCCCCGTTATATGTATTTTATCATACAGTCCCTGATTCAGAATTCTGGAAAGTTCTGACGCAAATGCATCATATTGTTTCCCAAAAACCTCTCTCTTTTTTTCCTCAACAATTCTTATCTTGTTAGCCTCTGTCTCCTCTCTGTTGAAAGTGCTGATGCACTTTAAGATAACATAAGCATCCTCAGATTCGATAATTCCGCTTATCTCACCGTTATCCAGATTGAATGCAGCTGTCTCAATCTCAGAATCTCTGTCTCCCTTACCGATTGAAACTGTGCCTTCCTCCGCCTCGTTATATTGTTCCATAAGGACGCTAAAGTCTGTGCCTTCACCTATTTCTCTCTGGATTTGCAAGGCCTTATTTCTAACAGCTTCCTTATCGGAACCCTCAAGCATAACCCTATCTCCATTAGAATCAAGGGTCCATGTATTTAAAACTATCTGCTCAACTGTAATGGTTCTGGCCTCATCATCACTGATCTCAGGATTGATATCTCTGATGATGTAGTTATAGAGCTTATCGGCAGTAGCATACTCCTGATACATCAGGGAAAGTGTCTCCTCATCGATATTCCCCATAGCCTTTTTTTCATCATCATTTAAGGAAGAAAAATATTCCTTAGCGGCATCCGTTGCAGTACTTATCTCTGCTTCCGTAAGCTCTATCCCGGTTTCGGCAGCCAGAAGATTCATCGCCTTTACCTGAGAGATAGTCGAAAGGCACTTGTCCTTTACATAGCTCTCCATGCTATCATTGCCGACATTCACATCCCATATCTCGCTTCCAAAACCATCCTCGTAGGTGTTTTTAGAATTCACAAGATAGACCATAAACTCTGATTCAAGACATGATCGGTCCTCTATCCTGAAAAGTTCATTTTCCTGAAAACCTGTTGTAAAGACTACTCTGGTATTCTCTATAGCAGCGCAGCCTGTGATTGAAGTCGATAAAAATATCGTAAGCGCAAGTACTGCTCCGACTTTTCGGATTCCGTTCATACTGTTTTTAATCAATTGTTTTTCCCCGGCAGTGACATTTTTCATCATGAAAGTTTTTCCAGTATACTCCTTGCCACCTTGAGTCCGTTCGCACTAGCCTGCTGAAGGCCTCTGGTTATTCCTGCTCCGTCGCCTATAGCGCGAAGATGTCCGATGCTAGTCTCAAAGTCCTTATTAACTATTACCTTATTAGAATAGAACTTTACCTCAACACCGTAAAGAAGAGTTTCTTCAGATGCGATTCCGGGTGTCACTTTATCAAGTGCCTGGATCATCTCATCAAGATCAACCATTATTCTGTGAGGGAACACAAGTGAAAGATCTCCGGGCACAGCGTCCTTAAGTGTAGGAATGAGGTTATTTCTCGCAAGTCTCTCATCAGTAGTTCTGCGGCCTCTTCTGAAATCTCCGTAGGTCTGCACCAGTATCTTTCCGTCGCAAAGCATATTTGCAAGCTCCGCAATTTTCCTACCATATTCAATAGGTGTCTTGAAGGGCTTGGTGAAGTTCTTAGACACAAGAAGTGCAAAGTTGGTATTGTCTGTCTTGAAATCCTGACTCTTGTAGGCATGTCCGTTAACAACCGCAAGGCCGCCCTCGTAGTACTCAGTAGCTACCTCTCCCGAAGGATTTGTACAGAAGGTTCTGACCTTATCGTCAAATGTAGGTGTGTGGTAAATGAGCTTAGCTTCATAGAGGTTTTCATTTAAAAACTGCATAACCTCATCTCTTACCTCAACTCGGACACCGACATCAACTGTTCCGGGCTTTGTCTCAATTCCGATCTTGTCGCACTGTGAATGGAACCAGTCAGCACCCTCACGGCCTACTGCTGATACAATCTCCTTAGCTAAAACAGTGTCCCCTTTATTGGTCTTAACACCTGTGCAGATTCCATCCTCTACAAGGATTTCCTCTACCATTGTATTGAACATAAGCTCCACGCCCTTTTCCTCAAGGTGCTCCTGAAGCTTCTTATAAATCTTATAGCCTTCCTCAGTGCCAAGATGTCTTATAGGACATTCAACAAGCTTTAAGTTCGCATTGATAGCTTTTCTTCTGATCTCGCGAAGCTCCTCAGCCTTGTCGATTCCGTATACACTCTCATCTGCACCGAATTTCAGATATATGTTATCAGATTCTTTAATAAGAGATGTTGCCTCATCATATCCTAAGATATCAGGAAGTGTTCCTCCAACATCGGGGGATAAGGAAAGTTTTCCATCAGAAAAAGCACCTGCTCCCGCAAAGCCGGTTGTAATTGAGCAGGGCTTACATCCCATGCACTTTCCTGTTCTTCTCTTGGGACACTCTCTTTTTTCAATAGATCTGCCCTTTTCTATAATCATTACCTTTAAGTCCGGGCGTTTTTCTATAAGCTCGTAAGCACAGAAAATGCCGCCAGGACCAGCACCGATTATTAGTACGTCTACGTTTTTGTTTGTTGCCATGATTTACCTCTTTTACTTAAATTACCCCTCATCCGTCGCTTCGCGACACCTTCCCCCTGTGGGTGAAGGTGAAATCCAGAGAGAAAAACATGGCTGCCACAAAACTGTGACAGCCATGAGTCCGCTTGATCAAAAATGTGTAACTGATACGTTACATTCCGGTAGCTATTATTTAGTAGCTTTTTTAGCCGGAGCCTTCTTAGCTGTAGTTTTCTTTGCTGCAGGCTTCTTAGCAGCTGCCTTCTTTGCAGGCGCCTTCTTAGCGGGAGCCTTCTTCTCAGGAGCCTTCTTACCGAAGTCCTTTAAAAGCTCTGCTTTTCTAAGGTCACCCTCTGCATTAATCTTACCTGAAAGATGAGCATTTACGAAATCTGTTTTGCCATCAAGAATATCCATGAGATCCTCTGCTGATGTGTAAACAAGAATATCACGGTCAAAGTACTCATAAGGCTCAACATTAAGCTTGCCATCGTCTATCTCAACATAGAAGGCACCTTCGCCTTCGCCTGTAATATTGAACTGGTAAGCCGCATGCTCCTTAACACCGCTGACATCAACATCCTTGAGTGCGTCTTTTACCTTTGCTACTACTTCTTCGTAAGTCATTTTATCCTCCCATTCATAAGTTACTTTTTTCAAAAATCTTCTATATTATATCACAAAATTTAATAATACTCACCTGCTATTACTTCTGTACTGCACAGGGGTCATTCCATACTTTTTCTTAAAGAGTCTGTTGAAGTGCTCAACATTCTGATAACCTGCTGCCTCAGCGACTCTCTCTACTTTCATGTTGCCGTTCTTTAATAAGATACTTGCCTTCTTGAGACGAATCTTTTTCACATTCTCACCGAAGGTCATGCCTGACTTTTCCTTTATATATTTGGACAGATACGGCTTTGATAAATAGAACTCCTTGGAGAGATCATCAAGTGTTACGGTCAGGTAGTTCTCCTGAATATAATTGAGAATTGCACTTATTCTCTCATCCTTGGCATCCGTGCTTGCTTTTACTTCATCAAGCTGGTTAACTGCTATTGTAAGTGCATTGATGGATGACTTGATGATATCCTCATCAATACCTACGCCCCAGTACTTTTTGCCATTGCTGGTGATACCAACATAGGTAACAGCCTTTGAGGATGATCCACGTGAAAGCGCGTGCTCCTCATAAACTGAAAGCTCATAGCTGATGTTGAAGTACTGCTTAAATGCATTGCTCACAGCATCGAGACGTCCGTTTCCGTTTGCCTCTACTATATGATCTTTTCCTGCATGTGAAAGTGTAACCTCTGCAAGAATTCCATTGATCTGCTTGAAGTGGCAATCCGCAACTCTGAATACGGAATCGTTGTGTACATATTTATCTTCAAATATCTGATAGATTCTTCCGGGTGCAAGCTCAGCATGCTCTCTGTCGGAGACGTCCTTAATTGTGTAGCTGATATCAGCCTGCATTTCTCTCGGAACCATCATTCCATAGTTGTTCTTTAAGATGTAGCTTACGCCGCCCTTTCCGGACTGAGAATTGATTCGAATAACGTCGCCATCGTATTCTCTTCCAAGATCCTTAGGGTCAATGGGCAGATAGGGAACAGACCAGATTCCCTGATCTTTTCCTGCCTCATGCCAAGAGAATCCCTTGCTGATAGCATCCTGGTGTGATCCAGAGAAAGCTGTAAATACAAGCTGTCCTGCATAGGGCTGTCTCTCAAAGATGCGCATTCTTGTTAGGCGCTCGTAGGTCTCACCAATCTCATTTATATTGCTGAAGTCGAGCTTCGGATCAACTCCGTGTGAATACATGTTAAGTGCAAGAGTCACGATATCAACGTTACCTGTTCTCTCACCATTTCCAAACAGTGTACCTTCAATTCTGTCAGCACCTGCAAGGCATCCAAGCTCAGCATCGCTTATTCCGCTTCCTCTGTCGTTGTGAGGGTGAAGTGAAAGTGTTACAGCATCACGATACTTAAGATTTCTGTGGATATACTCAACCTGAGTTGCGAATACGTGAGGCATTGCGATCTCAACAGTTGTGGGAATATTGATAATTACCTTATTTTCCTTCTTGGGCTTCCACACATCAAGAACTGCATTGCAGACCTCAACAGCATAATCAACCTCTGTTCCAGGGAAGCTCTCGGGAGAATACTCAAATGAGAAATTACCCTGAGTCTCTCTTGCCAGCTTATCTAAGAGCTTTGCTCCTTCAATGGCGATCTGCTTTACATCCTCTTTGTTCTTTTTGAAAACCTGCTCACGCTGAGCTACTGAAGTAGAATTGTAAAGATGAATGATTGCCTTGGGCGCGCCCTTAACAGCCTCGAAGGTTCTCTTTATAATATGCTCTCTTGCCTGTGTCAGAACCTGTACAGTTACATCATCGGGAATCATATTCTTCTCGATCAAAGTTCTTGCAAACTCAAACTCTGTCTCAGATGCTGCCGGGAAACCTATCTCTATTTCCTTGAAACCAAGTTTTACAAGCATTGTGAAAAACTCAAGTTTCTCATCAAGGCTCATGGGCTCTATAAGTGCCTGGTTACCGTCGCGAAGGTCAACACTGCACCAAATCGGCGGGTGGTCTACGTAATCTTTTTTCACCCAGTCATATGTGACCTTGGGTGGCATGAAATACTGTCTCTGATACTTCTCGTAGTTCTTCATAATGCTCCTCCTGGTTGTAAAAATTTTCAGTTTTTTCAGTCGATTTATTATTAATGCAATGCTCTGTTTGAGCAGAATTAATCGTATTCTATACACTTATCGACATAAAAATAAAAATCATCAATGTTTGTTGATGATTTTTATTTTAGTCTTTTTATTATTATTTTGTAGTGACAAATTTAATCTGTTTTCTTGATTTATTTTAATGTGAGTGGTTTATGTAAACCATTTTTGGAGTTATGTAAACCGGTTGTGGTGTTATGTAAACCTGTTTGTAGCTTGTGTAAACCTTCTTCGAGATTATGCTGACCTGTTTGAAGTCTATGTAGTTACCATAATCTATGATTTTCTTATTTTTTCCTGAATCATAGATTCCTCATACCCTGGCGTCTATGATTTTCTCTTTTTTCTTGTTTTCATAGATAGGAGTGGTCTATAGCATCTATGATTTTCTTATTTTTTCCTGAATCATAGATTCTTCATACCCTGGCATCTATGATTTTCTCTTTTTTCTTGTTTTCATAGATACTGTAGTCCTTTTTCATCTATGATTCTCTTCTTTTTTTCTGAATCATAGATTCCTCATACCCCGGCATCTATGATTTTCTCTTTTTTCTTGTTTTCATAGATACTGTAGTCCTTTTTCATCTATGATTCTCTTCTTTTTTTCTGAATCATAGATTCCTCATACCCCGGCATCTATGATTTTCTCTTTTTTCTTGTTTTCATAGATACTGTAGTCCTTTTTCATCTATGATTCTCTCCTTTTTTCCTGAATCATAGATTCCCCTCAACTAAGCGTCTATGACTTTATTTTTTCTTCTTATTGCTTCTTAAGTCACAGATACTATAGACAAGACATTTGTAATTTTACTTTCTTAGGGTCTAAGCCTGCAAATATTTTAATGTAGTCAAGAATAACGATAAGTATTCTCCTTTGTATCATCCATATCAAGGTCATTAGATTTGCAAAGCAAAAATCAAAGGCCATTGTTTAAACTTAACTACGAATATTATCAAATATGCTTTATCTTCCAAAATGTGTTTCTATGAACACTTCCACAATTCTTGAATTAATCGGATCTTTTTCAGTCTCATACGTCACCAAAAGATTCCTTCCAAGATTTATTCCAGAGCTCTCATACTCACGAAATTTCCACATGTTTCTATTCACATAATCCGGATCATCAATCTTACCAAGATGCTCCCAATAGACTTCCCGCCTATTTCTAATATCTAATATTTTGAAGTCTGGATGAACGATATGTCCATTATTTAGCCTTACAGGACATTCATACCTATAAAGTATTTTCTTTGAAAACAGCGCATTCGCTATTATTTCTTCTGACTTTGATCTAACCCGCTCACCTTTAAGTGTAATATGATACGGAACATTTTCTCCTATCGGCTTAGGTTCATATCTTACTTTTTCCCAATAATGCATATAATCAGAATCTGACATATCTATGCCGTCTATTTTATCCTTTAATTCTTGCGGGAACATTGAGAAAATCTCAGTAATATTATCCTCATAACTGTTAAGAAATCTATGTATCTTTTTTATCTCCGACTCAGCTTCCCTTATGAATTTCATATCATATTTCTTTTGGGCAAGTTGCAAAACTGTTGCAGCATCAGATCTCTTTATATATGTGTTTTTCTTCTCTCCCTTATTGCCAAGATAATATTGAGCTGTATTTCCCTTCTCCACAATTCTCAGACTGCCTTCCGGTGCATTCTTTAGCCGCTTTCTTCTCTTTTCTATCTCCTGATTTAAAACTTTTTCTCTTTTCTGTAACTGTGAAATAAAATCACTCTTAGGTAATGTATTAATAGTGCTCCTCCTTAACATAAGCCGCTCAGCTTATTCGTATTCAATAATTTGTTTCTAAGTAATAGTTTGTGGAAAAACAATATAGCGAACGCATATTGCATATTCGATAAACAACGTGATGTATTAAAACATATCTATCTTTTCTTGTCAAGAAGATCACCCGAAGTATATTTATCCACCTAACAACCACCTAACAATATATAGAAAGATATCAACAGCAACCTTCTCTGCCCCAAAGGATATAAACAATTAAATTCATCATGGAGCGGGAACGAAGTCAAGGGACAGTAAGCTGGGCGCCTGCGCCCGGGCAGCCCTTGACGAAGTAACACGGAATATCCTAGATCAACAGACAGCATCCTTGCTGTCCTGCATCCGGCGAGGACGAGTCTGGGCAGCGCCCAGTTAAAGAGTCAAGAGACTGGTCTCTTGCAGGTTCTTAGGGCGGAGCCCTGAGCCTCCGGAGGACGCCAATGCTTCCTCAGTATAAATATTGAGTTTCCAGGCAAATGCACATGGAATCTATGATTCAAATAAAAAAAGATAAATCATAGATACAAGAGACCTATTCTATCTATGAATTCATAAAAAAATGTAAATCATAGATACCTGCCAATTTTGAATCTATGATTCAAGGAATAACAAGAAAATCATAGATGCAAGAACCCAATTCCATCTATGAATTCATAAAAAAAAATGTAAATCATAGATGCCTGCCAATTTTGAATCTATGATTCAAGGAAAAACAAGAAAATCATAGATACATGAGCCAAATTCTATCTATGAACACATTGAAAAAATGTCTATCATAGATAGCCTACCATGTGAAATCTATGATTTAGTAAAAATGATTAAATTCACAGATGAGTAATCATACAAAACATTTTTCTTTGATAAGAAATCCTGACTAATTTACTAAGCAAATGAAAAAAGGATGACGCCATGCCAGGCGTCATCCCTCTTAGTCCAATATAAATAAAATAATCATCTTCCTTCAAATCTAATACTATAAAGCAGATATCATCTTTATATAAATCAAATACAATATCCAGATATTCTCTTCATTCATTCAAAAACAATATCCAGATATCCTCTTCATTCAAATAAATACAATATCCAGATATCCATTTGCATAAATGAATATTATATATCTGCCTTCCAAAGTCCATGAAGGTTGCAGTATTCATAAGCTGCGATGGCCTTCTCTCCATCAGCAAGAACAAATTCTGCGCAAGGCTTGTCAGAAGGTGTGAGATTCTTCTGCTGATATCCCTTGTCGGTCTCAAGCCAGATGTACTGGATGTAGTGAGCATCCATCATGGGATGTTCAACTTCGCCAACCTTAACGATAACCTTGTTGCCGTTTACTTCAACAACGGGAACGTGCTTCTCGTGAGCACCGTCAGAAGTTCCGGGAACAAGAGCTGTCATGGGGTCGCCACAGCAAACCGGAGAACAGCCTACATCGTTGATCTTTACAACCATGCTACCGCACTTTTCACACTTGAAAATATTCATAAGTAACCTCCTTATATTTGTTACCCCTCATCCGTCGGCTTCGCCGACACCTTCCCCCACAGGGGTGGGGGGGAAGGCAGGGATAAATATTCAATGCCATACAAAGTAAATAGGTTTCTATCCTATACAAGAAACAGGGCTCTACCTGTACATGCAACAGTTTTCTACCCTCTGCAAGTGACAGATCTCTACCCCATACAAGCAATAGGTCTCTACCCTCTGCAAGCAACAGACCTCTACCCCATACAAGCAATAGGTCTCTACCCTCTGCAAGCAACAGGCCTCTACCCCATACAAGCAATAGGTCTCTACCTTTTACAATTAATAATTTTCTGCCTTGATCTGGAAATAAGCCTGCGGGTGATTACAAACAGGGCAAACCTCGGGAGCTGCAGGTCCGATAACGATGTGGCCGCAGTTGCCGCACTGCCATACGCAGTCACCATCTCTTGAGAATACGATCTTGTCCTCGATATTCTTAAGAAGCTTCTTGTAGCGCTCCTCATGCTCTTTTTCTATTGCAGCAACCTCCTCAAAGAGGAATGCAATCTCGTCAAAGCCCTCTTCTCTGGCGGTCTTAGCGAAGGAAGGATACATCTCTTTCCACTCGTAGCCTTCGCCGTCAGCTGCTGTCTTAAGGTTCTCTATTGTGCTTCCGATTCCTGTTAAAATCTTGTACCAGATCTCAGCATGCTCCTTCTCGTTAGCTGCTGTCTCCGCAAAGATATTTGAAATCTGAACAAATCCATCTTTCTTAGCCTTTGATGCAAAGAAAGTGTATTTATTTCTAGCCTCTGATTCTCCGGCAAAAGCTGCCTGAAGATTTTTCTCTGTCTGGGTACCCTTAAGATCCTCTGCTCTACATCTCCAAATGTTGTTTTCTGCCATCTTTTTCATCTCCTTCCATATAAGTAATCCAGTGTTTTTAGTTATTGACTCAATGTCCTAATATATCTAATCATAGCATATCGGATGATGAAAAGTTATTAGCTTTTTATAAAATTTTCTGTCAATATATCGTATTTTTTATAATCGTGTTTTCACTATTGAGTCTGTTTGCACAGCTCGATTTTCAAGTAGTATCCCCCGAAAAATGGCCAAGCTCAGCACTATTGAGATCAATGTTAAAAATCACTCACTCAGCTCGTCATCGTCATCCTCATCATACTTCTCGATATACGCCGGTATGGCGATATCCTGCCCATCGGTATCGTCAGCTCTTAGTATCTGCGGAGGCGGCGGGCATATGCCGCAGTTCGCATAGTAGACCAATAAAAAGTTGTGCTCCGAATCATCTCTAAGTGTATATACTCTGTCGTTTCTATTTTCAGGATCAGGAACAGAGCAATTAGTTGCATCCTGCACAATGTAACCAATGCACTGATCAATATAACTGGTTTTCAGATTATTAACCAAGCCATAATAGCTATACTCTCTTCCTTCATAAACTACAGGTTCTTTAAAACCAATTCCGTCATCCGGAGCCTTCGGATAGGCCGCATCAGCGCAGCCCGAAGCCATAAAAACACCAGCAGCAACCCATAATGCGGCAAATAACATTTTCACTCTTTTCATAGTATGTCCCTCTTTGTATTATTTTATTCCCCCTCGTTGTAACCTTAATTACTCTCAGCTTTTATCCTCATTCCCCTTAGTTGTAATATCAGTTCTCTTAGTAGTCATTTACATTTCTCTTCGTTGAATCTCAATTCCTCTTAGTTTTTTATCTGCATCTCTCTTCGTTATAATCTTAATTACTCTTAGTAATTATCTACATTCCTCTTAGTTGCTTGATTCCTTTTCCTGATGGTAAGGGCTGCATAGCTTATAGGCTCTATACCTTGCCAGATTGAATTTCCTAATCTCCTTGTATTTTTCTGTGAGAGGAACGCCGCCACGACCATAATAATCGGTAGAATACTTGGCAAGAAGTGTAGGATGTCCCACATATGCAGGAACCGCATCCTCTGAAATTTCCCAGGTAAGATAACGAGCCATTGAATTCCCATACTCCTCAAAATCACCGCTTATTTGAGGCACTCCTTCGCCCGTTCCCATTTTGGCAATATCGTACTTTGCGATAAAGTAATCAGGATGAGCAAAAGCAAATACGATGTACATAACAGTTATAGTCACCATGCTGATCTTATATACAGGGAAGCTCTTATCAAAAAGACTCACCAACAGATATGCAAGGCAGATTGCAAGAACAGCTAAAAACCACAGTACGAATACCCTAAGGAATGTCAGATTGTATGCCTCGATATACATGAACATTCTGAATGCACTTGATGTGATCATTATGTATGTGCAAAAACCGATCACCACCAAAATTACCTTAAGCACCTTACTCTCCGCAAAAAGCTTCTGGCAAAGAGTCACAATTACAAAGTTCATTACGCTTACTGCAAGCAGCTGATAAAATCCCTCGTGAGCATATTCGGCATAGGTGTATTTTTCAGGAAGAGTCATGTTACCCATGAATAAGAACACAATTTGAATCACACTAAAGAGCAGATACACCAGGCAGAGAAGACTTGAAAAGGTGATGGCTGTCACTGCATTGTAGCCACAGTTCTTGTTATTGACTTTAACCTTTTCTGCCGAGAGCACTTTGGCTACAGTGTAAAAAAGCCAGAAAGTTACCACAAACATGAATGCCATTCCAAAAATATCAAGTATATTGTCGGGAAGCTTAAAAACCCCCGTCATCTTTTCAAGTACGTCCTCAAAGATTGCATCAGCCGATGCGAGAAGCTGGATAACTATTAGTAAAAGCGGCATAGCTATGCATATTCCGGCAAAAACCGCAACCATAGTCCTGCGTTTTTCGTAATCAACGGCTTTTCCACGGGACTTAAACCAGGTGATCCCATCAACGATAGGATCCGCAAGCTTTGTAATGGGACTAAGTGATGCTAACAAAATTCCGATAAATTGACTTATTATATCCCATCCATTGGTATCGATGCACATATGAAGCAAAAAGCTGAAAACAAGCAGATATATTGCAAAGCCATCAAGCGTTAATATCGTGCCGTTTGCAGTTGTAAACTTTGAAACCGACAAGAGCATTAACGAAATTATGTAAAAAATATTCAGCCCGATTTTTCCGTTTTTATCTCTAAAAATTGACAGCCCTTCACTTCTTCTGGTCCAGGCTATAAGAAGCAGCGTTCCCGCCATAAAGAAAGGATATGTGATTCCCGAAGTATTTCTGTAAAGACAAAAGGTATGCAAAGCTCCAAAGATAATTGCCATAAGTCCAAACTTTTTTACAGCTGTCACATCACCCTTTAGTTCAGATTCTGCAGGCTCCTCCAAAAAGTAATCCTGCCCCATGATTTCCCCATTAAACTGATTATCCATATCGTTCCTCCTTAACATTTAGAATGATAATGAAATATCTTGTTTTAAACATTCCCCAATAGCCTTGCATGGAATGCTTTCATTTCAAGATTCCTCATCCGGTACGTATTCCAGAATATCTCCCGGCTGGCAATCCAGTTCCCTACAGATTGCATCCAGTGTCTGAAGACGCACCGCTTTAGCTTTGTTGTTTTTCAGTATTGATAGATTGGCCAAGGTAATATCCACCTTGCCCGCAAGCTCAGTGAGACCGATTTTACGTTTAGCCATCATCACATCAAGATTTATAATTATTGCCATCTTTTCCACCTCTATAAACCATAGTTTATATCTGACTTATTCCAGTCGGATACGGGGTCCGTAACCGTCTAAAAGACAGACACTAACGGTCCCCAGCTCCACTCATGCATCAAATCGTCAGGTCGTTCTCTTCCTTATATCTGACTGCTCTGTCAAACACCTTAGCCAGCACCTTGCTGAGAATTCCCGCAAAGCAGAAAACTCCTGCTGTTACAACTCCTGCCAGTGTGAAGTAAACAAAAACTCGCATGAACTTCACCACAGTAATTGCAAATGCGTAATTCCCCATTCTGTAAAGGCTTGTGACGTTGTCCTGAATGAAGCAGTTATCCTCGATTACTGTTTTCATCATCTTCCTAAGTTCGTAGATGATCAAAAGAGCAAACAGGCCGGCGAGCATAATGGACACCACAGCAAACAAAAAGTGATCCTTAATAGGTGCGTATTCCGATGCACTGCCAAACGTCTCCACCGTAAAATCCACCGCCCTTCTCAAAGTGAACGGAACAGTAATCTCAATAATTATTCCCAGATAAAAAATGATATCCAGAAATCTCTTGAAATAGATGTTTAAACGATTGTTCATTCTTTAAAGTCTCCTTTATGCGCATATAAAATCTTAAGATATTTTCTTTATATCACAGCCATTTTTGAGCGTCAATAATTTTTTATCGTTTTTCAATAAATATTTTTCGTTTTAGGATATCCTAATGCTCCACTGATTTAATAATATGATTTTTATAATAACCGGATTAGATTTACAAAAATAAAAACAATTTTTTACGATATTTTCATACCATATTTTCAAATGATATTATGGCAACATTCATACCTGATATGTTATGATAATTGTGATAGGCAAAGACGCTAAAAACAGGCGTACTTTGCCTGTTTTGGAATAGGAGGGTTGTTTATGGAAATCACTGAAAAACTTGATGAATTACTAATACTCGCAGAAAAAGATGAGAATCTTAAGAAAAAGCTTCTCGCGACAAGAGACTCAAAAAATCCGCTTTCTGACTTCTGTTCCATCGCTTCAGAAAACGGAATAGCTTTATCCGTTATGGATATAGTAAATCAAGGCGAAGAATTCTACGCCGAGATCAAGCGCAGCACAAATGGTGGAGGTGAAAACTCACCGGACCTTGATTTCCAGAACGACGAGTATTCAATTTTCATGATGAGACTTGAAAAGAGGGAGAACTAAGCTCCCTCTTTTTCTTAAGCAGATTTTATTTTTCTTTTGTAAACATAATTCTTTCTTAAATATCCTTAAGTATTTTTATATATGAGCGATATGTTTCAAGTACCTTGCCGGTGTTTCCCTTAATGAATTCCATCTCCATTTGCTTACCGGCTTCTTCTAAGCGCTTTGCATCCTCTGAGAGGCTGTTTGCTCCGATTATTCTTGCAGCACTCTTTAATGCGTGAACCTTGTCTGTGTAATCAGAAATATTCCCGTCCTCCAGAAGCTTTTCAATTTCGTCTGCCTTTTTATCTATTGTATCCCTGAAGAATTCAACTGTTTCCAGGAACAATTCCTCTGATCCTGCATACCCTACTCCTGCATCTATGTTTATATAGCCCCGCGCATCCAGTTCTTCAAGCTTTTTAAAAGCTTCCATATTAACCGATTGCTCCTGCGGTTCATCAAAGTTTTCCGGCGCATCCGATGATTCCTTTGTTTCATCAGCGGATTTAGGCACAGCCGATGATTCCTGTCTTTTTTCAGGTTTCCCGACTTTGTCTTCAGGGAGATATTTTGTCAGTATCTCCTCCAATCCTGCACCTGTTACAGGTTTTTCGAGATAATCGTCAAATCCTGCTTCAAGATAAAAAATCCTGCTGCCATCAACCACATTTGCCGTCAACGCTATGCATATGCTGTCACGATTTCGATTGTTAAGATCGTATTTGATGTGCTTTAAAAGCTCTACACCATCCATCTTTGGCATGCGATGATCTATAAGAAGAACATCATACCTTGTCTTCATCATAAGCTCCAACGCTTCCTCCCCGCTAAGAGCAGTATCCAGCTTTACCCTCGTTTGTTCCAGGAGTCCTGTCAAAACCTTAAGATTAATTTCAGTATCATCTACAGCAAGTATCTTTGCATCAGGCGCCACAAAACTCGGAGTGTACTCCCCCTGTTCTGCCACAGCTTCACTTGCCGTTTTTTCATAATCACCTATCTTCTCCCAATCCGACACCTTCTGTCTCAAAGGAAAATTGAATTCACTTCCAACACCGTACTTGCTTTTAACGTCGAGCTTCGTTCCCATAGCATCGAGAATTTCCTTAACAATGCTCATTCCAAGACCGGTACCCTCGATTGTACTGTTCCTGTATTCGTCAAGCCTTTCGAATGCTTTAAAAAGCTTGTCAATCTCCTCTTTTTTCATTCCAATACCGGTGTCCTTAACCTTTATCTTAAGGTTTACCTCGTCATCTCCGGCTTTATTAAAATCTATTGACAGGAGAACCTCTCCCTCATCTGTGTACTTCACGCTATTCGTCAGGAGGTTTATTAGGACCTGCTTTAACCTTGTGGAATCGCCTATCAGAATGTCAGGCAGATCACAGTTGATATCTGTTTTATAAACAAGACCCTTTTTTTCGGCCCTGGCTCTTATCATTATGTTCACGTCAGCAATAAGCTTTGAAAGATGGTAAGGTTCGTTCCTAAGCTTGAGCTTGCCGGCTTCCATTCTGGAAAAATCCAGGATGTCATTCACCAGGTTAAGAAGCGAGATTGCTGCACTGTTAATGCTATATGCATATTGTCTCAATTTTAAGTCCTTAGTTTCCCTCGCCACCAATTCTCCCATACCCATAATCGTATTTATAGGTGTTCTGATTTCATGGGACATATTTGCAAGAAAAGTTGACTTTGCCTGTAAAGCTTCTTCAACCTCCTGTTTCGCCTTTTTTAACTGACTTGCCTCTCGGAATTTAATGAATAGAATAATAAAAAATACTGCAAGTATAAGCCCATACTCATACAGATAATCCATCACATCATAGTGGTACAATCTGCGTGTGGTATAATCCAAAACAATAGCCTGCCTCTGAGTATCAGTAATCTTCTCTATTCCGGTGTTCAGCTTTTCCACAATTTTTCTGCCCTCGGGCGTATCAAGACACCCTGCCCTGAACGCCATGGCTACCATGGTTGAAGGCTGCACCACCAGCTTGGAGTATGCCGGTTTTTGAAGGATGTAGCTCCACACGTAAGAATTATGTAAAAGGGCATCAACCTTGCCTGTAACAAGAGCGTTCACGCACTCGTTCATGTTCTCAAAAAACTTAATTTCTACTCCGGGATAAAGCTTACCTACAGTTTCCGCAATTCCTGCCTGAGATGAAAGCATTCCAACCTTCAGTTTGTTAAGAGGAGGAAGAGCGCGATTATTTACTGAGACAAGTGTAAGCGGAGTTTCTGTGAGTTTGTCCGTAACCACAGAAGCTTCACCTGCAGCACTATCAATAGCACTTCCAAATGGCATTACAAGATCAAATTCTTTATCATCAAGCGCCTGCTTTAGTGTTTTATCTCCAATACTTTTAAACACGACATTTAGTCCTACTTCATCTGCTGCGATTTTCATAAGCTCGACGCCGATGCCCACAATCTCACCGGTTTTATCATCCTCGTAAAAAACCGGGCACCTGTCTACCGGCACACCAATAATCACTGTCTCACTATTCTTAAGATCCTTTGCAGCAAAAACAGGCGTGCACAGAAAACAGCACATAAAAAGCACGCTAAAAAGAACTATTATAACCTTCTCAAAAACCCTTATAACCTTCAAACTGTTTTGCATCCTCTCATCAGGCAGAATAGAATGTAAATCCTTAACTAAAGATATGAATTGTTTGCTATTTTCATGATTTAATTATCACCCCTATAGCTAAATTGCTAATAAAGTATTGATGAAAAGATTAATAAATCCTTGATAAATAAATTTAAATATATATTGATTTTATGAAAGTAATTTTTATATAGTTATTAGAGTAATGTTTTTAAGAAAGGGGATTTGTATGAAAAAAGGAAGTAAACTAAAAACTATATTAGTAGCATTCGGAATTATGTTACTATTCCTTGCAATTCAATTAGTGCTCGGAATGGTCGGTGGTATCATTGGAGTATTAATTGCCGGTCCTAGCATCGACCAGCAGGAATACCTTGCGAGCATTGGACCGATGCTCACATTTATTTCAGAAATTGTGTGCATTGCTGTATTCGGCATTTGGTATTACAAGGGATATGTTAAAAAGGACAAGGATGCCGGAACCTATGTACCGTGGACTAAAAAAATCGGCAGCTTTAAAACTATTGGTTTTATCCTGTTTTTCACTCTTGGAGCTCATTTTGCAATTACCATTTTTGCAGACGTGATCAGTATGCTGTTACCGAGTGCAGCTGAGTTCTTTAACAACCTCATGAACACAGCAATCGGAGAGGACAACTTTTTTGGAATTATTTCCGTTATGCTTCTGGCACCTATTGCCGAAGAGCTTGCATTCAGAGGTGTTGTGCTCAAGAAAACACAAGTTGCTTTTGGAGCTGTAGGATGTGCTGTTATAAGTGCGGTTATGTTTGGTATCATGCATCTCAATCCTCTCCAGAGCCTTTATGTTCTTCCTATGGGCCTCATGTTTTCATATTTTGCAATAAAGTATAATTCAGTTATTCCTGCTATATTTTCACATCTCGTCAACAATTCAATTGCTGTAATCGTTGCATATCTGATCAACAGAAGTACAACTACCGTTGAGAACATCGTGCTGCTTGTTGCATTCTTTGGTCTTGCTTTTGTAATAACTAAAGTTAAGACTCCTCAAAATGAAAGTGTTGAGTGCTAAACCAAGTGTACATGACTAGAGGATTTTCTTATTAAATGAAAAAGCCTTTATCCAAAAAATATGGATAGAGGCTTTTATTTATATATATACATACCGCATTTAGTGCATGATTATCGGCAGCGTGTGCTCCTTTGTCACCTTTGTCAGAAGCTCTGATTCTTCAACAGGCGTAAACTCTGTATCTTTTGACTCAGGATTAATCCTGAACATCGGAGTTCCATCCCCTGCGAGGAATGCCTTAACATATTCCTGAATACTGTTTATCTTATACGGGAAGCTCATGCCGCCCATTGATAACATCGGAAACTGATGGATATCCGAACCCGCAGACATAAGAAAATCATGCTCTTTTGCATATTGATAGCCAAGTGCGTTCTGCCAGTCGGGATTACCTGAGTTGTAAACCTCTGCCCCGTCACACACGGACGGCGTAAGGTGAATATTAGGAAGATAGCCACGCTCCCTGTAGGGATGGGCATGTATCATCATTCCACCTGCCATATGCACGAGATCATAAATCTCTTTTCGAGACATCACCATGATGTCTTCATTTTCCAGAAGCCACTTTTTATCAATTCCATAGAGAAGATACTCATCTCCTTCAAAGTTGAATTCCACTCCGAACATTACATTCAAGTCTGTCCCTTTTGACGCAGCAAGCGCATGCTCATATCCCGAGCAATACTGCTCTATCCTGTCAGCCCAGGGAAGGTCCTTCGGAACACAGCTGTTACCATTGAAAAAATGATCAGTGACAATTATTCCGCTATAGCCAAGGCCCAGCATGTATTCTATGTAGTCCTCACCCGGCGTGCAGGAGCATTTACTTGCCTCCATTGTATGTAAATGTGTTTCGTATAAATAGCTCATCTTTTAAGACCTTTCTGCTACCTTGGCAATGCAGTTGTCACAAGTTGCCTTTAAGGTACTTAGTTGCCTAGCCAAAGTTAAAATTCCGGTAATATATTTTAGCTTGAGAAAATGTCTTTACATCATCCTCTTGGAAAATCATCGTGAATGAGACCTAAATCCCGCTCTTCGTCATAGGTGCTTCCTTCGCTATCATCTGCATAGGCGCTATCACCCAGTATCTTTGCATACTCAGGAGTCATCAGAATCTCTCTGAAAAGTCCATGACATCCATCCGAACAATCTCTCCAGGTATCATCAAAATTGCCTGTGTACCAGGGATCTGCCACATCACCGCTTCTGTCGGTAAACTCCAGCATCTTATACACTTTATTTTCCGGATCTCCGCTAAATAACCTCTTCAAGTCTCTTATATTAGCACTATCCATGCCAATAATAAAATCAAATTTGTCATAATCTGCTCTTGATGTCAGCCTTGCTCTTTTTGCCGACACTCCAAGTTCATTATCCGGCGTCCCAATTCCATACTCGCGAAGCTTAGCCCTAGCCGGCGGATAAACAGGACTCCCCTGCCCATTCCAGATTTCATCAGTGTGAGTTGCTGAGGATTCAATATGGAAATAGTCCTCTAAGTGCTGTTTTCTTACGATATCTTTCATTATAAATTCTGCCATTGTTGAACGACATATATTGCCGTGGCAGACGAATAGTATCTTAATCATATCGTTTTTCCTTGTTTTATCAGGGTTTAGACACCTTTTTCATTTTCATTTGCCAGCATAATATATGCAAATTTTGGCATATTTACACCGGCAAAAGGTGTAAAGTAAGGTGTAATTATTTGTCGTTTACACCTTAAGATTATCACACAGCGTTCAGCTTCTCGATCTCTGCTTTTGCATCCTCAAAATTCACGTGAGTATAGACATTAAGCGTGGTTCCGATGTCTGCATGTCCCATGAGATACTGAAGCGTTTTCGGATTCATCCCGGACTTCGCCATGTTGGAACAGTAGGTATGGCGGCATACATGAGGTGTAATCTCGGGCATCTGAAGCTTGTAAATGGAATTATACTTCTCCACTATATGCTTAAAGTAATGGTCCCAATGAAGCGAGTATGTAATGCTTCCATCCTTGTCGTAGTACAGAAATCCGGTATACCCGTCTACTATCGGCTCAACCTTGGGTGCGTTGCGTTCAGAAATGATCTTCCTAAAGCAAGCCTCAACGTCTTCTGTCATAGGCAGTACTCTGGTTCCGCAAGTAGTCTTTGTGCTCTCGATGTAGTATCCGATATGTGCACGCTTCTGAAGCTGATGGTCCACATTGATCTTGTGATTCTCTAAATCGATATCCCCAAGAGTCAGTCCGCAAAACTCCGAGATGCGAAGCCCCGTATGGAAAAGAATATAGATTCCTTCATAGTATTTGCAAAAATGAGGATCCTCTTTTACAAACTTAAGGAATTTTCTCTCTTCGTCCCTTGTTATCGAAAGCCTTGTATGGCTGGCATTTACGATCACGGATGCCAATTCGAAATCAAACGGGCTCTTGCGGATCAGATCATCATCCACAGCCATCTTAAAAGCCGGTCTTAAGACGCCTCTTAAAGAATGAATTGAGCTATAACTCTTTCCATCTGCCTGAAGCTTGATAAGCCAGCATTTTGCATCTGAGATGCGCACTGTATCAATGCGTTTTCTGCCAAAGGGATCCTTACTCAGGAAATTGATCACCGTTTTATAACCCGCTTTCGTTGTAGGCCTCACACCGGTCTTCGTAGAAATGTATTTCTCCACAAGTTCCAGCACGGTCATATTGCCACCATTTGAAACGATGTTGTCAAACAGATCAGCCTGAATCTGACGTTCCATTTCTCTTAGGGATAAAGTTCTGACTTTTCCCTGTGGCGTAGCATCATTGTGGTCAAGCCTCCAACTGTATACGTATTTTTCTTTTCCGTTGGCATCTATATACTTGAACTGATACCTTCCGTCCTTACACTGAATCTCTCCGTTGTGTAAAACTCTTCCTCTGTTATCCTTTCTTTTTTCACTCATATTAGTAGTCCTCCTTGTCAATTAAAAAAGGCGAACTACCCGACATTGACATTATATCAATCGGGCTGTTCGCCTGCCACGTATTTTTTGTTGTCTTTTCATTATTTGATGTGCTTAATTATACCGCCGTTGCCTGATCAAGAAACTCTTCGAAGAGTCTTCTTTTGATCCGCTGATGCGATCCTATTTCAAGAACGAACGGCTCATTATAGTGCTCTGATAAAATGCTTCTAAGCCTTTTTTCTCCAATCCCGTAATACTCAGCAGCTTCCTGTATCGATAGAGAATACTTGTCCGCAATGGAAACAGCTGGGCTATCTTTCATCTCTTTTACAGGAACCGCTTCTTTCATAGTCTTCTTCAGCTCACAAAGAATCCCATAAGCAAGCGGAACCATCGTCGGAACTTTAGCGGGACGCTCTGTAATCTCATGTATCAGAGTTATTCCATTTGCATTGTTGCATCCAAGATCTGTATTAAGCATATTTTTCCTCTCCTTCCATAGTTTTCTTTACTCCAGGCTTCCAATTTGGATTGTACGGCGAAAGAAGATCATACACATAAATCCTGTTTGGCTTTCCCAGCCCTCTGTGCTTCCTCTGAACAAGATCATATTTCTCCAATTCCTTCAAAAGCTCATTGATCTTTTTGTTCCCACAGTTCATAAGTCTCATCATCTCTTCGATGGTAAAATAGATAAACACGCACCCGTGATCATCTCTCCAATCACTTCCATTGATCTCCGAGAGACATCTGCGATCAAGCAAAATCATGTATAGCATTTTTGCATCAATCGACATTTCTTCGAATGCAGGATCCTCAAACAATCTCTTCGGAAGCCTGTAAAACAATCTTGTATCATTCATTAATTCATCATATTCTGTCATAGTCATTTTTCTTTATTCCTTTCTTTTTCCATATCGAAAATTTTGTTGTTTATAAACTGGCAAGCAGTGCATCGGTGTACACCTGATGCGATTTTTGCTTGTTGGGGAGTATGCCCCAATCCCCCCGATTGCCGATTTTTCATCGACAAGCTACGCCTGCAAGCAGGCTAAAAACACTTATCCGGAACTACATGATTTCAAGCAATTTATCAAAATACTCTTTTACCGTTTCCAGAACTTTCTCATGCTCAGCTTTCATTTCTGCGATGATATTTTCATCAACCCAGCCATAGGTATTGGCTTCTTTTGCAATCTGATTAATGTTTCTGCTGTCGATGCACATCATCTTGGCAAGATCATGAATTGCAGTAAAATCTACATTGATGTAATATCCATCGATTGCCATTTTTCTGATATAGGCACTCATATTCTTGAAACCCATTTGCTCCATCCTATCCCGGATCAGCTTTAATTCTTTGTCCGAAAGTTTGATATGGATCTGTCTGTTACACGGAAGAGATTCTTGATTAAACATTGATTCTTTCTCCTTCATAAAATGAAAAAGACATCCCTAAGGATGCCTGCGTTAATAGTTACCGATATTCTTTTCTATGTTCCTCTCAAGATGACCACCTCCTATCCTTATCCCATCCGATCCACCGTAGTGTAGTTTTGACACACTACGGATAGGATACGATTAGTATTACTAAAGTCAGTTTTATTTCTCTCAGTCTTATTACTTTGTCCTTTTGACATTTCTTCACGTTTCCAAAGGACATTTCCTGAAGTCTGATTTTCATACTTCCCGCGTGTCCAAAATGGGATCATGTAGTATGATTTGGACACACGAAACCGAGTTATCCACATCCTGCGTCACGAATCAAAAGTTTCATCATTCTGTATCACCGCCTTTCTTATTTAATTTTTGTTAATACTGCACAGTCACTTTTGTGAAATATCACAACAAAAATCGAGTACTTTTTGTAGTCATGATTTCACGCATTTCCTGGTTTCAAATTCCCACCACATTTTTCAATGCATCAAAAAAAGCCCAAACCACAAGGAGTTTGAGCTTTCTGCAGCATTTATAAAATTGTCGTTTTCTCAATTTTAGGGTATAAGAAACACACCAATAATATAGAATATGTGTTCGTTTTTGTCAAGTGTCTTCTATTCTTGCGATAGGAACCGGATTAGAGTCTCCAGTTTCTCCGACATAACTTATCTAGCGTAATTTAGAAAAATCTCTAGATGCACCTCTTATTCTTTAATCCACGTTAGATATATCTGAATAAGAATCACTATTTCTTTTTCTTTGAGCAACTTGGACATCCAGTTCCTCGGAGAAGGGAAGACGCATGAGGACTCCAAATTTTCCCACAGAGTTTACAGGAAACTTCGATGGGGTCATTTGCTCTTGTATATTCACCAATAATAGTAATGTTCGGATTAATTTCCTGCATTTCTTTTCGAAACTGTTCCGGGGACCTTCTCATTTTTTCCGTAAGTATTCTGTATTTACATTTTCTACAGCCCCTCCCTGTAAGTAAGTCAATTGCTCGCGGGGACCATTCGTAACCGCAAATCTTACAACGAACGTTTATTTTGTTGTTGGCACCAGTGTATTCTTCAAGAGGCTCAATACTTGAAGACACATCAGATAACCTTTTGAGAAATTCGTCATTGCTCATTCGCATTTTGTCATTAGCAGCTTTTCTACTGCAATTTGGGCAGTGAGAAGTATTATTAATAAGGTTATTGACAACAGGTGTCCAAGTTTGCCCACATATTTGACATTTTACCTTGATGGTTTTATTTGTTCCCAGGTATTTTCCTAGTATAATAATTTGGGGATTGACGCGAGTTATTTCGGATAACGCTTTTTCAGCTGCAGAAGTCTTCTTGCATTGTGCACATCCGTACCCATGAAGTAAAGTGCTTGCAAATGGACGCCATTGCCTGCCACATTTAGTACATTTAACCAGTATTCGACGATTACTAGCAATATATGGCTCTTGCAATTCTAAATCCGGATTTGCTTGGTGCATTTGCGCAATATATGTATGCGCATCTTTTTTTTGAGATTGATGGAAACAGTTTGGACATCCATATCCAGCCAATAAACCATGTGCATACGGATGCCAGATATGTCCACAGATTCCACATTTGCAAGCTATTCTGCTTGAAGAACTCTTATATTCCCCTAATATTTCAATATTAGGCTGATATGCTGATATTTTTTCTTTAAACTGATCTGTAGTCATCTTCCTGGATAGAAGATAGGCTTTGTCGGAGATCGATGAGAACGTTGCATCATCAATGTCTAATGAAATATTGATAGCAGTGTAAAGTATTTTAACGGTTTCTATTGAATCACTAAGGTCTAAGGCAATGTTCTTTGGAAATGAGAATACATCGTTCCCTTTTTGTATTTCTTTTCCACAACCATCGTAAACTCGAATCAATCGTATCCCTTTTTCTCGACATTTATTTACTTTCTTAATATCATTATTTATTCGTTTTTTATGATAAAACCATGATCCATATTCAAAAGCTACATTTTTTTCAGGAATATAAATGTCTAATTCGGATCCAATAGCTTTTTTGTCTCTGGATAAAACATTTTCTTCGCCAAGAGTAGTCCGTAACGAAAGAAGGAGAAACTGTTCAAAATATGAAGTTGCGGTATGACTGCAGCTTGGACAGCCATTTCCCGCAAAAAGCCCCCCGGGAGTAACGGACCAAATATGACCGCATCGAGAGCATTTACAACGGATATGTTGATCTTGGCGTTTATACGCTTCAAGCGGAATGACGTAAGGATTGATTGCAGCCAGACGCTCAATAAACTCATCATTTTTTACTGCATGGCTTCGATCTGCACATTTGGGACATGGATGTTTAGATTTTAAGAAGTCATTCGGGCGTGTTGACCATATGTGACCACATACAGCGCATTTAAAACGAATTTTAACTCTAATGCCTTGATACTCATCTAGAATAATGGGCGGATGTTCGCGATTATTAACTGCTTCATAGAACCGCTTGGCATTAAGCTCGTTAATTGAATATACGCCTCCGTCTGGCTTTTTTTCTACTCTTGAAGATTTTAACTGTCTGCTACATTCGACGCAGTAGGGTGTTTTGGTTGCTTTTAATAAATTGGTCGGAAAAGATAATTGCTTTTTCCCGCAGTTACCGCATACCCACTCGATCTTTCTGTTATTACCTTGGAATACTCCAGAAATAATAATATCCGGATGAACAGCAGCTAGTTCTTGCAAAAATTGTTCATGAGTTTTTTGGCGACTAGAAGCTAATTGTTGATTAAAACACTTTCTACATAGCCCAGTTGCTTCAGGTTTTAGAAGATTCTGAGGAAGAGTAAATTGATGTTCTCCACAATTAGAACAGATCCACTCTATTTTATTAGCAGTTCCTTGGTATGTACCAACTATTACGATTCCAGGATGCTTAAGTTTCATCTCTTGTATGAATTGTTCGTGGGTTTTCATCAGAACCTCCTTATCGAGAACAATATGAGATTGTCCATGATAATAAGTATAAATGCCATGTTTTAGCCTTACTTTTCAACGCTTGCTACTTATCCGGTTTTTTCGTCCGAAATGGCATTTCACGGCATAATTTGCAAAGAATTGCACTCCAATAGTGGGAACTACCGCCCAAACGGACTACTGTAACTACTTTTTCTTATCAACATCGGACACAGCCGTAAATGTCATATAGCCAACAGATCACCTACCCGTGAAGTAGTTCCCTTCTATTTTCCCCACATTGTCAATGGATAAAATAGCCGTTCCATAATGAATAGGACTTCTCTCTTGTATAGTTGCTTTTGGATCATTATGATAAGTATAAATTAGTTGATTGGTATCGTTGTTATCTATGATTGAGGCAACAATGCTGTAACTAAAGCTCTCATTCGACATAAATTTAATGCTTATCCTTGAAAATGTCTGTTTTATAGTTAGGTTACCCTTATAGTCTTTCTTATCAAAACTAGAGGAAAGTTTACCTTTATAATCTTTAGCCAAGACCGGAATACCATGCAGTTTACGCAAAGGTTTCCATTTCCAAATCCACACATCAAATAGTTTTATTATGATGAATCCAACTGCAATTGCTTCTCCTACATAACTAGCGACGTTATATGCGAAACCAAGATAATCTCTTGATCTCCACGCAGCGATCAACACACCTATTGATGGGATACACCGAATAATAAACAGAATTACAGTAATCCAGACTCCAAATTTTATAAGTTTATCTAATGCGTTTTTCATATTATTTAAACCCCAAATAATTATACATTTTTCCCAAGAAATCTTTGGTGTCCTGCATAGTCCATTTACGTCCTCTAAATAAATATAACCGTTCGCTCACTTCACCCCACTCATCAGCGTTACCATCATTAATCGCATTCCATAAATAGGCTATAGAATCTTGTAATGTGTCGTTCCATGAATCATATTTTGTTATATGTGAATTAGGAACATTCCAAACCAAACATTCAACCAAAAATGATGTGATTATTTCACCATTAAGTTTGCCATCGAAAACCATTTCATTACGGATACGTTTCATTATACGAACCAATTTCTTAAACTTGTAATTTGTATCGTTATTCTTTTTTCTTCCGTTACTAATGTGGTCTTTGGGATAATTGATAACCTGGGCACCTGTTTGTGAAAAGAATTTTATTCCTTCAACGAATCTATCTTTATTGCGACTATGAATAATCTTGTAATCTCTATACTGTAATGCAGGTACTACATCAGCGTTTACATGATAACTATTTGCATCTATGTCAATACATTTATTTTGGGGTGAAACACTAGCATATCCAAACTTCGACCTAAGTGCGTCAATAACATACTCTCTAAAATCATCAAAACTCATTTCACCATCAGTGTATCCAAAATCAGCCGAAGACGTTCCCTCTTCATAATTCGTATAAAATGATGATTTAAGCATTACACAAATATCTATATCACTATTCTGTCGAACATTAGTATTATTAGCATATGACCCTTGAGCAAAAATCTCAAACTCCACATTAGATAATTCATCCTTACTTTGGATTGCATCCCTTATCATTCTAATTGTATTATCGACCCTGTTTTCTTCTGTTTCTGAAAGCGGATTGGTCCAGGATTGTAATGTGTTTTCTGGATATCTCATAGTAACTCCTTTTATAGCACTGAAATCTTAGATTTTATTTCTCTCACCAAGCAATGCACGGTCGTACATGGGCACATTTCTGTTGGCTTTTCATTACCATTCAATATATGCTCATTGTATTTCTGGTCAGCAAGTTTTATGGCTTGTTCCTCATCACCGTAACGATTAAGTTTCTCGTAAATGTCCTTATCTGATTTAACATACTTCTGTCCAGTAATTCTTTTGAATGTCTGAGCAAATCCATTACAACAAGCAACAGAATCCTGATATGTAGGCATAGAGCCAAAATAAGCATTAAACCATTCCTCGATACATGGATTTGTCCATCCAACGCTGATGCCTTTATCTTCGGCCTGTCGAATTATCTCGTCAAAATTCATGACCTTATCGCGATCAAAAATGATCCATATCTCGCGATATTGCACATTGACAGATGCTAGATTTCTGGCTTCATCAACTAGGTCGCTAGATTTAGTCTTAATTACCTTTATGACCAACTTGCCTTGTAATTCTTCCGGTATAGAGTCTCTTAATCCATACATATAGTTCTGTTCAGTCTCTTCTGTATCAGTAACTATGAAGTAGTAACCCAATTCGGGTACTCTTCTTTTTGCAAGTTGATCACGAGTTTTCCGCTTCCCATTTCTTTCTATATGAGCCATACATTATTCCCCCTTGAACATATCGAAATGCTTCAAAGTAGGTATTGCTCCATACTTTCCCAACAAATAGTTCTTTTCATAATTTTCATCCTTACGGATCTTAACCCCATCCTCATCTACAAAATCAGCCAATGAAAAAAGGTATGAGATTCCATTTGAATCTTTTTCGGTGAACCAGATTTCATCTCTTCTTAGAATATTACCGTTAAGCTGCCAAGAATCATGAGATGTAAAAATCAGCTGCGCGTGATTTGTATTAATCTCAGGATCAAGGAATGTAATAACAAAAGCTCTAACAAGCAAAGGGTGGAGTCTAGCATTAAGTTCGTCAATAAAGAAAACCCCTCCAGTTGACAACACATCCTGCAACATAGGATACAATGCAAACATCCTAAGAGTGCCTGCCGATTCATACTGAAGAGGAATAGACGTTGTCTGGTCAGAATCTATCATTTTATGCACAGCATCGATTCTGAATTGCTTATCTGCATCATCGACTTCTGACTTTATAACCTCAACTTTAAAATCTATTATTGAGGAATCGAATGCCGAGAAGTAGTCAACAACCTTCTGACGAACCTTCTCGTCCTCTTCAAACCCTTCCGGAATTAACTGAGATAAGAAATAGTTTTCGATTGGCTTACCAAAATCAGCAAAGTCATTGTGAACAAACCAATCCCTTATAAGTTTCAGTTTATCTATTTTGAGTTTTGCTCCAAGTGATACAATGAGAGTTTCCTTTTCCAATGCAATTTTTAAGTTTTCCTGGCTCTTGGTTGGAATGCCTACAAAATCAAATTCATCTCCATTACGATAGAAAATACGCTTAAAATCCCCTCTTGATGACTTAGCCTTATAGTTTAGCCATTCCTCGCATACGCCATTGCTATCAACAGTGAATCCATAATTGTAAGTTTTCGCGCCATTTTCCTCCGAGTCAATAAAATATACTTCAAATGAGGACTCTGCGCTCTTACTTGTATTATCAAATAAAAATGGAGTCGGCTTGAAAAACCTGGAATTCTTCTTAGACTCAGATTCATTTCCATAGTCGAGTGAATTTATAACATATGCAGACATATATCTAAAGGCTTCTTGAACATTTGACTTTCCGCTTGCATTTGCACCAAATATTGCTGCAACAGGCAAAACCTTCTCATTTGCAATAGATACAACATGGTTATTAAATTCAGAAATCTTTGTTGCCGTTAAATCTAATGTTGTATCATCCCTGAATGATTTAAAATTCTTATAGTTGAATTGAAGCAGCATGATATAAAGCCTCCTTTCCTTCTTACTATGTATTATATGCAATTCTCAAAATAAATCAACACCTATTTGTGATTTTTTCTCATTCGCATGTAGTTTTTGTTTCAAAATGGAACATCTTGTATAATCAATCCAAAATTTTCCTCCACCAAGCCAAAGAAAAAGCACCCTGCATCACACAGAGTGCTCTCATCAATTATCGGGTAGTTCACCTTCAAAAGGTGTAAACGGGGTGTAAATCCGTTTGATAGCTCTTCAAAATGCCGTATTTTCAAGGCTTTCTGCTTTACTGAAATCTCTTGCCCCAGCAGACGAACAGTACTTTTATCATATTTTATTAACTCCTATATTCAACTCCTCTTAGCACCATTTTCAAAAGGTATACAAAATAATCTATATGATGTGCTTCTACAATATGAGAACCATACTCTTCGCCAATTAACTGACCACATATCTGGCATCGATATCCTTATAAAAGCTTTAGAATATCACCAATTTTCTTATTGAGCTTTCGAATTTTTACACTGCTCAACATACTCTCTCAAATACTTAAATGGAAATGGCAAAACTGTATATTGACTATTGCGTACAAATTCCACTGTCATCAACGGCAGCATCTCTTCATACTCAAGCTTTTCTCCAAATGAAATAACCTTTCTCATACAACAAGCATTTGGATATTTCTTTCTCTTGTTCTTTCCCTTAGCGCCGACATAATACACAAAAGTGTGTCCATCCAAGAAATCATCATCGTTATATTCATACTTTATATTAAGGAGATTTCCAATTTGATAAGTCGCTTCAAACTCTCCTTTTCTAAGCTCACCGTCAATCCAAATGTCATATTTTTCATGTAAAAATCTATTAAATTTTGATGCGATTCCTGTGCGCATATTCAGTATCTTTTTAATATTCTTCTTAGTTATCATTTCTGTTTCTTCAAACAATGCATTTTTCCATTCTGCAATAATTTCGCTCGAATCAATATTATCTTTTTCGAATTCAACTAAGGCATCTAACAACAGTGTCTTCGAAACTCTTTCTTTAACATCTGTTTCTGCAAGTGTATCCATTAAAGCTGATATATTAGGTAATGTTTTTTCGCGAGTTAATAATATGACATGAATATTATCTATATCCGAATATAGTATCCCTTCTACTTGATTCTGTGCACCACGATGCTTGTCTTCTGCAAAATCAAAAGCATAACAAATTTTGCTCCACTCTTCGGTTTCCTCATGATCACTATCACAAAATGTATCGAATTTCATCAAACCATTGCTATCAATTTTTACACGATAGTAATGATTATAATTGTAGGCCTTTTTATTAACATGATTTACATGTTCAGCAGACTCTCCAAATTGTGTTTTAATCTTCTTTCGTATAACAAAGGTCCATTCTTTTCCTGAATCTAGCCTATTCCAGTCAAAAATAGAAATCATATGTTCTCGTACATCTCCCTTAATTATAAGTTCCTGAACGATTTTCTTTATATCTGGTGAACTGCCCTTAGCACCCGTAAAATGCTCCGCCTCTTCTGTAATATGTTGTATTATATATCCCTTTAAGTCATCACTATGAGGATCATGCAGTTCATTTTCATCATAATAATCACCATCATGAATGATCCTAATATTATATGCTTCTTTAGAAAGAGCCCCTACAGTAGCCTCTATATAGTAATACTTCTCCAACTCCTCCTGAAGCTTTGTTACAATGTTTCTTGAGTCTTCCGAGTTATTCTCATCTACAATCACAACGCCCTTTTTCTGCAACATTTCACCATATTCAAGTTCTGATATTCCTTTCTTTTCCAGATTAGATATATCAAATTCCTGAGCATCTTCCCTTTCCGCAAGTTCTATTGTCATATATCTCGAAAGAGTATCCTTTACATCTCTTAGAAACTGTTCCATTTCTTCCTTCCGGAATTCTATATTGTAAATTCTGTCCAGCACCAATGGTTTGATAAGATGACATGACAAATATCTTTTCTCCATATGACAGGCGTTGCTGTAATTCTTCTTTATCTTGATCGAAATTATCGCCCTTCAAAAAGCATACACTGCCACCTTTCTGTCCTGTCGTTAGCTGTGCGTATTCAAACAACTGCTGCAAAACACCCTCATCCATACCGGGATTGTTTTTCTTTGGGAGCGCCATTCCAAGATACAACATTGATTGAATATCTTCAGTTCTGTTAAAAATGCACATTGCTTTAAGCACATTACAGTATCTAATAATCTGATATTCATCACTAGTCATATTAGTAATAACATTTGCTGAATAACGTGCAAATTCTGCCTCCATAAATGTTTTGCAATAAACCTCCGCATTAAATCCTTGGATATTACTACTGATAACTTCTCCATGCACACTTATTTCACCATCTGTATAACACTTCCATCTTTCTTCTAATGCAACTCTAGTTTTATCCTTCAAATAACCCGGTGTATTATGAAACTTATCCTTTAGTTGTTCTTTCAGATATCGCAAATCATAATTACCAACAACTGTGTCTACCTCCGCTGTTGCTGAGATTCCAAACACAGTTGCTTTTCCTGCAAGATAAAGCATGATTTTTTCAGGAGTATCATAAACCTTAACAAACTTCAGATTGGTATTATCATGATGTGAATCATTATCTTCAAATTCGTAATATTCCATACCAACCTGATAAAAGCTTCTATCCTCCAAAATCAATTCTTGTTAGAGTCCGGCGGAATCAGCCACCCAGAGTCGCTTAGAAATCGCCAATCTCAGTCAAAAAGAAAAAGCCAATGCAACAGCTTCTCCTTTCTATGATTTAGCTACGACAGGGGAAATAGGACTCCCGGCCGACAATGAAATAGTTTCACAATGCTTTCCCCTATAGCTGTTTCCCTTGATCATAAAAACCGTTGCTACATCAAATATCCGATCTAAAGAACAAAGTAGAGATGAGTCTTCGCTAAAGTACTCGCCCCATTTATCAGGTCCTTTGTTGCTGGTAAAAATAAGGGTATTCGGTCCCTCTTTGTTGTAACGACGGTCTATAACATCAAAAAACATCTGTGTGTTTTCCCTATCAAATACGCATCGTCCCACTTCATCAATTATAAGACAAGACGGTTTGACAAGCGCATTGATCACAGAGCTTTCTCGGCCATACTTTCTTGCATCTGTAAACTTTTGGTTAAGCTCAGTCGCCTTTAAGAAGTATGCCTTCATTCCTTTGAGACAGCATTCGCGGCCAAATGCCATAGCCAGGTGCGTTTTCCCTACTCCTTGTGGACCTATAAAAGCAAGATTTTTTCGAGCATGAAGAGCTGATAGTGATGATAATGACTTCAATGCTTCAAGCTGCTTTCCATGTATCTGTGAAAAATCAAAATTATCAAAGGTCTTTGGCTCTTTCAGGGGAAGCCTGCTAAGGCGTAACTGCGTATTTATAATAGTGTCCGTCTTTTTATCTCTAAGATATGAGAAAACGGTAGTTATTCCCTGCACTGTTTCTTCAGACATATGGTTATCAAGTGCGATCTGGGCTACTTCCTGTGAACAGATGTCCAGCTTCAGATACCTGGCATCTGCACCGATTGCCTCAAACAATGAATTATCCATTGGGCAGGCCCTCCTTTTCGAAATTATATTTTTCGAAACCGGAATCATATTGAGGCGGAGCGAGTTGCTGGATCTTTACTTTGACAGGTGAAGAAGGTGCCTCTTCGGGCTGTGTGGCCGCATACTGATCTTTACAGAAGCTGTCCTTCCTGCTCCACGTAACATCATGCGAGGTCAGGATCTTTGTCATCTGTGAGTCATAGATATAGAGTATATATCCATCACGCTTTACTCTGCATGTCTTTTCGGTATACCAATAGGGAACACCAAAGCGACGTCCTTCATAGTTTACGAATCCATCAAAGGAGATGATCCTTTCCGGGCAGAGATAATAAGAAAGCTCTATCGTGTTTTCAAGAACCGTTGCTTTTTTCATGCAAAGCTGCTCATGCTTATCATCCGGTATGCAATCTACAGCCCTATGATAAGCTGCGTTCTGTCGATTGCTCCATCCATTGGCTTCATAATTAAGATCAGTAAGCTCATGGAAGATCCTGCCGGGAAGGAAGTTATCTTTAACAAAGCGTACCAAGCGCTCAACAGCACCCTTTGTAAACGGATGCCACGGCTTGCAGAGCTTTGTATTGAATCCGATGTTTCCCATAAAAAGCTCATAATCCTTCTGCCAGACAGGGCGCCCTTCATCGTCACGCTTTACAACAACGCTCTTCATGTTATCGGTAAGAACGTATTCGGGAACACCCATGTACAGGAAAGCATGTATCATGCCTATGAAAAGGTTCTCCTGCCTTGCGTTAGGGAAAAATTCTATATAGCGTTTACCGCAGCAGTGGCAGATCATGGCAAAGCAGGCCACTTTGTATTTGTTGCCATTCTCGTCTTCTACTTCCACGAATCCCCAATCCATCTGGTATGATTCGCCCGGGGCCGATCTGTATCTCCGCCCACGATTTCCCTGAGGAGCTATTATCTGACGTTTTGCGGGAACGAGGTCATGATGGGCAGCTATGTAATTCTTTATAGCTGTCAGCCCTCCGGTATACCCATTTTCCCTCAGTCGATCTAAGCAGACGCTAGAGTTCGTAACACCGCTTTTCAGGAGATTATCGATAATACCTGTAAATCCTGTAAGAACGGTAACCTCCGCTTTCCGCCCGATAAGGCCGTGTGGCTTGTCTTCAAACCCATTATCCTTAATCCGACGTAGCTTTGCCCTGGTAATACCTGTCCTTCTCCCAAGTTCAGCAAGGTTGATGGTTTCAAGATCAAATCTTTCTCCAAGTTCACACTTCATTTCGTTGAGGACTTGTGTTATCCTCTCATTAAGGTCATTGTGTTTTTCCTCCATAATTGATAATTACTGTTGCATTGGCTTACATCAGTCTTTATCAAATCGGAGAAAAATGCAATGGCTATTTTAAAACGACTGAAAATGGTTATTTCTTCCCGTCCCGCAATGGTCATTTCTATGCGACTGTCAGTGGTTATTTCTACCGGACGCTAACATTCTCGCTTATTTCTAATCATCTGGCAGGTTTCACCCATGAGCAGATCTCTTTGCTTATTTGTTAATTCTAATCTCTTTAAGATTGTGCTAATAGCGTTTTCCAGATTCATTGCATCAACAATTCCATCACGAGCACTATTAATAATATCCATATAATTCTTTGCCCACTCTATAGAAAACAGCCTAAAATGCAGTAGGAACACATTTATTTCTCGTAGTAAACTATATAGGACAATATCTTTTTCTTTATTTCTGTTCTTAAAGAATTCCTCTTTTCCCTCAAAAAATACATCTATACGATTATCTTCTTCATTTAATGTTGATCTAATATACTTAGTACCTTCTTTCAATACTGTATGAAAAGAACCATCATTAAACAAGAAAATCTGTCTCTGATCCACCAGTTCTTCTTTTGTTTTAATGCTTAATCGAACATGATAGTTTTCTGCTATTTTTTTTGCTTCATCCATTAATGTAGAAAATGTATTTCTACTTCCTGATTTTGCAACCTCATCCATTGCTTGTCTCATGCTAGATGAAAAGTCATTCGGATTTAATGTTCGGTAAATCTGACGGAATAATTGTATATAATCCTCTTGCATGGCTAAGGACTTTTCGATCAATTCTCCTTGTATTGTATCCTTCGTTGCATCAAATTCATCAATAAAAATAATGGCATTTTCAATCAAATCCGAATTTAAAAATTCATAACTTGCATCAATAAGAATAGAGTTTCTCTTCATAAACTTACTGACACTCATCAATATTATTTTGTAATCATCCGTAAATACTGCTGGATACAATTTCCCAATCCATTTATATTTTGAATCATTTCTGATTGCTTTTTTTCGCTGGCTTTTATTTGAAAATCTACGTTTTAAAAGCTTTGTTATTTCATAGCGAAGCTGCCTATCTCCTTCTGTTATTCTGTCAGCCAATTCTTTTATATATTCTTTATCTGAATATCTTTTATCTACAGCATTACGATAAAGTGAAACATCATTACATAATTTAAGATAGGCATCTGTTTTCATTTCTTCCGGTATGTCGATTTCAAGTATTTTTTCTACAACTTCATCGAAATTCGAACGCAATCTTAATACATTGCGCTTATAAAGCTCCTCACTACTGTATGCTGCCATCAAAGCTTCTTCTGGCAAATTTTTATTCAGTGTTGTTAGGTAAATGATTTTGGTATTGTCCTTAATCGAATCCGCGAATGTTTTCATCGCCTGAGCTGAATCAAAAGTCTTTCCGTTACCTGTTGGCAATTCACACAGGTATAGACCATGTTCCTTATTTTTCATGATATCTAATAAATAATCTTTCAAATCCAAACCTCCTCTACATGTTTGCTCATACCTCATGTGATTGTATTCAGTAAAATTATTTATAATTTTACCATTAAACGCAAAAAGAATCGCCGCATATTTGCGTCAATTCTTTTTGTTATATAAATTCATATTCTGTTGTAACAAATTAATTATATCTTCTCTTACGTTCGGTGGTTCTACAACTTCTGCAACTTTTAAGCCCGCCAACCACCCAAGTAGAATTACAGATGGCACTGCAAAAAAAGTAACCAACAGCACATCTTCTGACTCTTCAGAAATAGCAATTCGTTTACCAAACTGATCTATAAACGCTCCAATCAAGTATTCTGGAATTCTTACTGTTATTGCTTGCTCTTTTCCTGAAAACATTCCCATTCGTCTTGAAACATACGTATTTGCATTAAAACTTCGATGCTGTGTTTTTCCATCTCTTGGGATATCAGACAGCTGAATATTATCAAGCTTATCTACTCTATAATTTCTTTCGGTGAATACATCGCCTGTCTTTTTTACATCATAACCATACAGATAATATCGGTCATTTGCCCATATCAATGCCCACGGATTCATGTTATATCTTCGCTCTGACTTTTTTATCAGCTTTTTATGTTTATCCCAACCCATATAATCAAAGCTGATTTGAACCCCTTTTGACAAAGCTTCCTGAATTATATTCACATTATACAAAATCTTCTTATTCTCAGCTTTTGCAATATTAATACCCAGCACGCTTCGGTCCAATTCCTCAGAATCATATGTACTCATAGTACACTTTAGTTTATCAATCATTTTGGTTGCAATGCTTTTTTCAATAAAACTAGATGCATTGATAGAGTCAATAATAAGTTTGAGTTCTTCTTTTTCTAATAGTCTATTACCTATAAAATAACGAGCATTTCTTCCTCGATTAGAAATAACATCTACGCCTAGTTCATTTCTTAATTGCTTGATATATCTGAGTATGCTATCCTCGCTGCAATAATATCCTTCTGAATCCATATAAGTTAGTATATCCTGCATAGAAATTGGATGCTGCTCATCCGTGTTTTTAATTAATATTTTATATAAAGCCAGTACTCTGTTTTTACTAAAATCACTCATAGCAACCTCCTCTACACATTTTATCATCTCTGAATGTCGAATCAGACGATCAAGATTCCAATCTTTTTGTTATTCAATTTTTCAATCTCAAAATCACATATTTCCGCAAAACCACACAAAAAATCATCAAATCTTACCTAACAAGGCATTATCTTGCTCATATCTTCTCCTCGTACTTTTCGAAGAATTCCAGCACCTCCTCCGGTTTCTTGCCGAAAGTCAATGTATTGATATGATCCTCTATCGATGCTGCCAGAATACGAAGCGCCTAGTTAAGATTATCAAAGTCCTCCGATGCCTCCTTCAGAACACTTTCATAAGGACTTCAATGTTCGGATATATGTTCAAACATCGAATAAATTTTAAACAGTTTTCCTTTATACGTGATGATCGAAGGGCTTACAATTTCCTGAAAGGATTTTATAATAGGAACAACTTTATAATTTATCGCTATCTTAGATTCTTCCTCATACTCCCCCTCTTTTTCGATAAGCCATCCTGTATCCCTTAATCTCCGAACAAATCCGGTCGCGATAATACGCGCATCAGAAGAACCGTTATCAAGTTCCTCTTTCTCATCGTCATCCAACTCTATCTGTTCATCGAGACCGAGGACGTACTCTTCCGCCACATCAAAAATAGTGCTCTTTTCAACAGCATCTACTTGACTTAGAAGATTCCGATAGTCCTTCGTCTATATTAATCATAGGAATATTTTTTTCAAATCATTAAGCACTTTCCCCAGTTTTATTTCTTGTTCCTTCCACTTAGGCAAACACCATCCTATTTCTCCCCAACAAGCCATTATAAACACCATATGTTCATTAAGTGTTTCAGATATTTCATCTATATTCACAGCGATATTAAAATCCTTGGTCCATTTTTCATCATTTGCTTCGATGTTGTCCTGGCTTTGTAGAAGATAATTCAGTAACAAACTATTCATTGTTTTCTTTACCATAAACACCACACCCTTCACTCATCATGCTTCACAACATCACAGAGCATTCCTTTCCTCCATTTTCGATCAAACAGCTACTAAACAGCAGAATTTCACCATATAACCTTTTCTATTACTTATACAGAAAACTTATATTTCCCTTTTCCCATTCCTTCTACCGGAACAATGATCTTCAGTTCATCCCCCATCCTTTTCAAATAGGACGTTGCTGTCACTTCCGAACATCCCAGAATTTCGACTACTCGAGAATTCCCAAAAACCTCTGTTCCGATTTCCTCATATAACTTCAATATGTTTTGTTTTATTTTATTTGTATACCCCGAATCCAAGATTTTCTGCTTGAAATCTTTGGTTTCAGTCTCAATCCAAACTTTTTTCTTTGGTTTGGAGCCATTTTTTATTTCATAGTATTCTTCATTTACAGGTATAACCACAGAAGTAACGTTGTCATTTACATCAAAAATCTTATAGAAAAGATCCGGAGATCCATTTTCCCGCATTGATCTTTTGGCTTCCCCGATACCTGTTCCGAAAGATTCTATAATGCCTAATGCTTTAAACATATCCCTGATTTCAGGATTCTCCGTGTCTCGCTCGTTAAAAAACGTTCTCTCATTCAGATCACTTATGCGTATAGGCGGTAACGGCTTGTTATAATTCACAATGTTTATCTGTTTTTCAGACACATATATTTGGATTGGCTTACCATTTTCATAGTTGTTATGAACAATGGCATTTGCAAGCAATTCTTCCAGTGCAATAAACGTGAAGTTCTCGATTTTACGATTATCTGAGTTGCCATCATCACGTATAACCAATTCATTTAAGAAATTGTTATTGATGTACTCCAACGCAGCATAATACTGTTTCCAAACTGCACCTTTAAATACTTTGGATTCCATCTTTCTTTTTGTGCCAAACATATCAACAATTAGTTCCGTATATGCATATGGAATACGATCTTCCGGATGCCCAGAAAACATGAGTACAGCATAATTTTTAACTCGTCTTTCAGTTGGATCATTTTTATCAATCAAATCCAAGGCCTTAGCCAGCTCTTTCTTTCCCATTCCATCACTAATTTGTCTTGAGCTTGTAATAGAAAAGTATTCTCTTAATAAGTCAATATTTAAGTCATCAATTGAAGCACCGGAACTTACAATCGAACTAAAATGAAAATTGGAAAACTTACGCAGCAGATCATACTCTTCATCTACTCTCGCAAGGCGTGTTTCCGCTTCAATTCTCACATATCTTCCCGGTTTAAGATTAATCTTTTTGTCTTTTTCAGCTTTTTCAGCCACCATGAAAGGACCTCCGGTCTGGCGCTTTACAATAATAAGCAAATAACTGATTCCATCCATATCATTTGCTACTACTTCAAACGCAACATTGGGATATAAAAAAGAGCGCAATGAATTGATGGCATTCTTGCATTTTTCCAGCCGTCCTTCAGTAACTCCCTTGATTGGAAGAACCGGAATCGCTTTCTGTTCTTCGTTATTTTCCTCTTCGACACCAATAAAAATATATTGAATATCATTGTTGTAATAGTTATTTCCGTATGCGCAAATGGTTTTTAATATTTTATCCAGCTGTTGCTCTGATGCCTTGTATTCTATATACGAGCATTCTGCTGTTTTGTTCTTAAGTATTTCATTTGCCTGTTTTTTTATCTGTCTATAATCCATAGTTTTGTCCTCCGAATCCAAAGAAATTGTATCTCAAACCAAAGTTTTTTGTCAATCAATCCAAAGAAAAAAAGCGCCCTGCATTATGCAAAGTGCTTTCATCATTCATCGGGTAGTTCACCTCAAAAGGTGTAAGCGGGGTGTAAATCCGTTTGTTATATCTTCAAAACGCCTTATTCTCAATGCTTACTGCTCTACTGAAATCTTTTGAACCAGCAGACGAACAGTATTTTTACCATCTCTTATACTCTCTCTTTCAGTACGCTATATAACCTCAGAACAAAAGGTGTAAGCAAGGTGTAAATCAGATACCACTCCGCCCACAAATGGCTTATTTCCGCTATTCCTCGATTTGGCATTAAATCCTGCCGTGGCAGACGAAAAGTACCTTTATCATTTTTCGTATCCTTTACACTTCAGAATTTTTTTCAATCGTAATTTTGCGCATATATTTCATATCTCATCAATATTCGTAGGATTGATTTACTTTCCTAAGTGCAGCCACATAATCGCAACCTTTTTCTTTCACGTCTTCCGGATTTATCGGATAATGGACATTGTAAAGAACCCCTTTATCTCCAAACATATCCTCCATATAATCCTTCTCTATATGCCCGCCTACGACTTCAAGGCAGATCATAACATGATCATCACCCGGTACAATTTCTTTCTCCCACAAATACCTACACTCAAGGTTCATGAAACATTCAGCGACCATCGGCGCTTCTACCCATGAAGCTTTCTCCGCAGTAAGCCCTGACGAAGTTATCTCATCCGCCTCGAACTGATTGTTCTGTATTGTCTTCATGCAGGCTTCGTATAAATCAGATGACATGAAATTTAGCACTGCTACCTTCTTTTCATTTAAGCTTTGGTAAAGATGTCCTCTCTTATTCACGCTGCATAGAATCACGTAATACCCGCCTCCATGATTCGCACTCGTAAACCCTGCCCATGACTGCATCGTAGCATTTGGCTGTCCATTAGATTTATAGGTTGTGACAAGAAACATCGGTGTCGGTATTCCCATTATAAATTCTTTCCAATCAAATCCGAAGTTTTTTGCAAATTCTCCGTATGTCCCACTCATAGATTCAGGCATTTCTTTGTATTGGTATTTCATCTTTTTCCTTCCCTCCTTACAAAAGCCAACATAAGAATTAACTTCAGTCTTATCGACAACCTTCGACTATTCGAGCTGATCAAACTACATACTGAAGATCTTTTTTAGCGTTCACCACCACGTATATTTCTCCCGTTCTGGGGTCTGTTTTCTCCTCAGACCTGTAGTCAAACTTAAACCCGCATGCATCCTGCAATCTTTTTGAAGCCAGATTCTTTTCACGATAACTACAGTGAAACTCCTTCGCACCTTGATTTCTTGCCTCATCGCACAATGCATTTAGAATCTGTTTTCCATATCCTTTTCCGACAAAGTCGGGTCCAATGGCGATTCCCATATCCTCATATACACCAGGATTGACCTCACACATGGATGCCCATCCAATGGCCTCTAATCCGCTTTCCGTTTTCAGATATACGGTAAGCGCATACTTTTCTTTACTTTGAAAATCAAGAGTCCGAAGCATCCTGTCCTTTGATTCTTCCTCAGAATCATCGATCTTCCATAGCATATATTTGGCAGACTCCGGTCGGCTTGTTATATTTCGGTACAGCTGCTCCCAGTCACCAAATACAGCTTTTTTCATGATCAAATTGCTTGTCTCTATCACGACCTCTATCACAACATAGCAGTGCAGGGTAATATTGTAGAAAAGCATATCAATAAACTGCTCTGTATCCCCTACTTCCAATCGATACTCTCGTCCTACAAATGCAAAACCTGTGCCCAGTTCCAGTAGGAACTGAGATATATTATTCATAAGAGCATCCTTCAACTCTTTCTCGTAATATCCCTCTGTCATAGTAAGGAAATCAAAATTATACGGATCTTTTGTCATTTCCTGTGCAAGGTCACTTTGCGTTGCAGGCAATGTTTTTTCAAAATTTGAGATTGCCTTTCCCTGTCTCTCATAAAGGTTAGTATCAAGAAAGTTCTGAAGTACCGCCCTGGACCAGTTATTCTCCAATGTCTTTTCAACATAGAAAAGCGCTTTGTTCCGATCATCTTTACATTTATCGATAATAAACCTGTGATGTCCCCACGGAATCATAAAGATATTCATTTGCGCCACAACCTGTGGCGTAATTTCAGCCTCACCTAATTGCGCCACAACCTGTGGCGTGATTGTCTCTTCAGAATAAAGCCTATAGAACTGATGCATGTATAATAGGTTTCTTGGCGAAAATGATTTTACATCCGGCAATTCCCGCTTGATATCGTCATTAACAGCCCCGTCAAAGCAGTCACTTTAGCAGATATTTGTGCAACTGTCATTGGATTCTCATCATCTGAATACATCCTGAGAACGTATAATATCCATAATTCCATATATGAAGACAGTAGCTTTTCTTGATCGTTTTTCACGAAGTTAATACCTCGCTTTAATACCTAATCTGAAAACTGCTTTCATCCTCCGGTGGGATAGTCGCTTTTGTCATATCAAGCACTTCTATGAATTGTCCATCCTTTACTTTTTGGATAAACATATCTATGGTAGCGGGATCTCCCTGGGCTTCCACAGTAACAGAGCCGTTCCACTCGTTTTTTACCCAGCCGGTAAGGCCGTACATGGTTGCAGTGTGATACGCAGTATATCTAAAACCAACTCCCTGCACATATCCTTTAAAATTCAGATGTACTCTGATTATTTCTGACATAAATCTTAATCCCGTTCTTTTACCAGTTGATGTACCGGTAATTATTATGCCGCATTGTCCATGTACTCTTCAACCAAATAATCATAGGCATCTATAGATTCTGAAAAACGCTTCAGAACATCTTCTGCCTTGTACAGTCCATCTGCATTTTTCTCTAATCCAGTAAGCCCAAGGCTGTAGATTCCGGGAGGGTTATCTGCTCCAAGAAGAGAAAGTCCGCGGAGCTGCTCAGTTTTCTGATATACGATATCGATACTGATAAACTCTTCTCCGGCGTCATCTCTCCATCTGCTGATTACAAGCTTTGATCCTATAGGTGTCTTCTTCTCAATTGTATCCGGGAGGCTGTATTCATCGACTCCGAGAGCCGCGGTGACACTTGCCAGATTGGAATCATGTCCGCAAAGAAAAATAAACTGTCTTCCATCAGTTGTAAGCTCTTTTAGGATTTCCTCAAGAAGAGGATGTGCCAGATTTGTAGCTATGGAAGGAGCAGTAAAAAGAACGTCTCCGTAAACATCCTTTATTTCAGATATAGCTTCCCAATCCTTATCTGAAAGCTCATGTCCAAAAGCAGCTTTATTTGCATCAGGCTCTTCATAATACTGCAAAACCAGTGCATCACTTATCGAGCAGGCTTTCTTTAAAGAGCCTGCCACAATGGGTTCTTTCCCCTCCTCAAGGGTAAATTCGGAATCATCCGTCGCAAATCCTGAAAATTCGCCACTCTTATAATCATCCGAATCCTTTACATCTATCACATTCTCAAGCAAAGCATAGTTATCACTAAGACTCTCGATAACAGAATCAAATTTATCGTGTATCTCAGCCTCAACATCTTCCACGTAAGGCTCCGAAATGTATGTGAAAACAGGATTGAATACCGGATCCATTGTGTCAAACTCGCTGTGATATTCAATGTCAGCGTCAGAAACCGGCAAAAGCCCGGCACCAAAAAAGCGTGCCGTAGCTATAGTTCTTTGCTTGGAATTGGCATAGATGCGTACTGCTCCATCCAAGGGCTGATAGTTTTCTTCAAAAAGTCCCTCAGCCTCTAACCATTTTCTGAAAAACTGTCCCATCTCTGTCTCGAGAATTCCTCCTCTAACTGAAAGTTGACTGGCTTGTGCGGACCAGTCAAACCATTTATGGGGTGTTATTGTATCAAGCGCAGAGCCGGCTCCGGACAGAGGTGCCCGGATGTTGTGCCTGCTTAAAACAACTGCTTGTTCAAGAGTATAGCCTTCCCTTGAAAGTGTGGTTCTTGTGTTTTCATCATAGATTTCCAAGTCGGTGCTTTCATCTGAAGCTTCCAAAGCGACACTTTCATCATTAGTTTCCAAAGCGGCGCTGTCATCCGGCGTATCCGAAGCTTTGGCAGCATCTGCTTCAGGTTCTACATACTGCACGTCAGCCCTTTTGATTGTATCCGGATAAATCTTAAGGAAATCATTTTTCATGGAAACAGGGATATAGCCAGCCTCCCTATAGCCTGCTGATTTTTCTTCCCAGTCCTGAGTTCCCCATTCCCGAACATCATCATCTGCAACTACCATATAAGCTGCTGAAGGATAGGGATTTCTTTTATCCAAAGCATAGTTCATCATACTGGTATCGCTGCCGCTGTTTCCAAAAGCCAGAACTGGATACTGTCCAATTTCTCTTTCTATCCAGATTGTCTTATTTGCATTAAGGTTCTTCTGAATAAACCCGCCTGTAAATACCAGTTCATCGCCATCAGCATACTTATAGTCCATATTTGAAGAGATGTCCTCATTTCCCTTTACTTTCACTTCAAACTCGGTGCCTATAACGTGGGCAGGCGAAACGTATTCACAGATAGGTGAATTTGCAACAATCGCTCTACTGGTAGTGCGCTCAGTACCGCTTACCACATAAATTGTAAAATCGTTTTCATAGAGGTATTTCACCACCTCAACCATTGGCAGATAAAAGCCGTCGATATAGCGCATGTTTTCAAAGCTGTCAGTCTGCTTCTGACCAAATTCCACCGCATAGTCATAGAGTTCCTTAACAGTCATTCCGGCATAAGCCTTTGCAAAATTCCTTGCAAGCTCTTCTCCTGCGGTGTATCCCGGCATTATCTCAGCTGCTGCAGCCTTAAGCTCATCAGAAACTCGTTCAGGGTGATCAATAAGGCAAAAGTTTATAAACATCATGGTGTCATAATAGGTATAGAAGGTCTCACAGGTCAACGTTCCATCCATATCAAATACAGCTATTCTATCCTCCTTAGGTATAAAATTAGCCGTATCATTTTTATTTGTAACCTTCGTCACATAGCTGCGAAGACTTTCAGCTGCCTCAGAATCCACAGCCCAATATTCAGATAAAGCCGTCGTCTTACTTTTTCCACATGCAACGCATATCAAACACACAGTAATCGCTACCACCAATATGCTGCCAAATATCCTTTTCTTCATAGGGCCCCCTTTTACTAAATACAACCATCAGGATGCATATATCTGCACCTAAAATTATACATTAGAGGCACCAATATACTATTAAATGCACATAAAATATCAGTTTATTGTTATTTTATACTTTTCATAAAAAAGCACCCCAAAACACTTTTTCTGTGTTTCTGGGTGCTTACACATCATTTCAAAAGGCCGGCCATAACAAAAACCAGGGGTGAATTCCAGTAAATTGTAATCTCATTTAATGAATAGCAGTCTATATGATCCAGATAAAATTTCATAGGCGGCAGATCCTTGGGAAGTGTCTGATCTCTCTCGTCCTGCAATCCCACATTAGGGCCACCGGATACAAGTCCCGGCCAGGGTTCTTCGATATCATCAATAGCTGTCGGGCGAAGATGAGTATTCTTGTAGGCTTTCTCACCATTTCCCGTCACATAACTAACATCCATACTGTTACAGCCAAGAAGATAATCAACTCCGGAGAAAATCACATTCTTATACTTTTCCTGAGAATCAAAGAAGTTGGCAAGTGCCTAAAGCACTGCATTTTACCACTTTTGTTGGAATGCTGCCGTGGCAGACAAAAAGAATGCTGATTGGTTTCATTACTCCTCCTTCAAAAACAAATTTAAAGAGAGTGGCCGCACCATTGTGTGACTCGCTCTCTTTAATGGCCATTTTTGGTTTATCTGCCAACTGCTATAAAGTACAGGTTTTAGTGTTGCCTCCCAACTATCGGCTTCATCATCAGTCGACAAGTATTTCAGATCATTACAAAAACTCTGATTTTGTTTATAGCTCAGAAAAAAGTCAGGGATTGTTTTATCAAGTGCTTAATTATTTAAAGCTTTTGTGCGTTCCCCTTAAAGGGATGATCTTTAGCGTATTCAACAGCTTTTTCATTAAACTCGCCAGACTCCATATTATCAAAATATTCGCGCTGCCAGCGAGTATAGTCAAATTTTTCTCGGATAATAAGAGAAATAAACATTTCCGCATCAACTACGCCAAGATTATTCTTAAGGCATTCCATACCTTTGTTCATAAGTTCTACTGTACTACTTGCCATTATTCATCGCCCTCCGTTTCTGACACAAATTCTACGGGAGTAACAAGTTTTATCTTTTCAGATGTGTATTTCAAAAGCCTCTTGTCTGTACTGATAAAATACTCACATCCACCGAAAATTGCTGATGCAACATGATATGCATCTTTTTCTTTAACACCGGTTTCCATGATCTCCGACGCAATAGCTGTTAACTCGGGTTCTCGATTATAATCAACATAGTATTTGGCATTCTGCTCTATGAATTCTTCTATAGCATTTCGCCTCATATCAAATGGATTTTTACTGATCTCATACTGTAATGTATATGATGACACGAGGTCATATTTACCATCTTTAATACTATTCTGAATAAAGAGCTTTGATTGCGCCTCGAGCTGAACCTGCATATTACTTTGATCGTCATAAGGCCTATTATAGCTGCAATTATCTAAATATATTCTCAATGTATTAAACCTCTATATGTTTATATCGTCATCTCTTGGTAATGATATTATAACAGATTATTTTCAGTTGGAATTAGGATTTGCAATTACATTTATATGATACCATGGAATGCAGGATATTATATCTTCATCGTTTGTGTTGTGGTGGATCAAAAAAACCTTCCAACATTCTCCTCACGATTGAGAATGTTGGAAGGCTTTATCTGTACTATATAATGATGATGTTTTGTTTTACTTTTTATGATTACTGATAAATTTGAGTTACAAAAGCGGTGTCAACCACACGATACGAAAAGAGAAGTCACATTTCACAATCTTAATTATTTCTTAGTCTTCACACTCTTTGTTTTACTCCACTTGGAATAAACCTTCTTGCCATCTACTTTTTTGTAAGTGCGAATCCTTACATAATACTTTTTACCAGATTTGAGCTTTTTGATTGTTTTAGATGTTTTTGTGTTCTTTTTAACATTCAGAGACTTTACATCATTTTCAAAATTCTTATCAGTACTATATTGTATCTCGTAACCACTTACTTGCTTTGTCTGCTTTTTCCATTTAATCGTGATTGATTTATTTCCGGCAGAAATCTTTGATACCTTACTTGTTTTTAAACTACTGTCTATTTTTTCAGCAGTTGTTGAATCCGGAGTTACGTCCTTCTGTGTAGAATTGGCGCTATCTTCCGTAGCATTACTTGAAGTACCCGTATTAGTATTGCTTTGATTAGTAGGTTCCGTAGCAGATACAGCGTCATTCTGCGAAGTATTATTATCTGCACTTTCAGCATTGTTAGTTATGTTCTCATTATTAGTAGTATTTTCGCTATCGTTATCATTAGATGAGTCGCTATTACTAACATCTTCGTTATCGTTCACCGTAGATGATTCTGTTTCATCTTGTGAAGGATCAGTGGTGACATAACCTACATTATTGGTTGTATCATTATTATCTTCTTCGCTAGTATTTACTGAAGAAGATTCAGTATCATTTTGCGTAGGATTAGTGATATC
>NZ_KE384108.1:0-10673 GCF_000423925.1 Butyrivibrio sp. VCD2006 | reverse complement strand
ATATCACCTTCATTGTTATTGGATGTGTTGCTATTACTAACTTCTTCATTATTATCATCTTCAGTATTTTCTTCTTCAGTATCTAATGCAGATGGTTCAGTATCATCTTGTGTAAGATTAGTACTATTTTCTTCATCATTATTGTGTGTTTCGCTATTAGTAATTTCTTTATCATCTACTGTAGATGAATCTGTAGTACTTTGCGAAGCGTCATTTGTACTATCGCCTACACCATGTGTTGTATCATTATCTTCGTTATCATTCACAATAGACGATTCAGAATCATCTTGTGTAGGATTAGTTTTGTCATCGCCAGCATTGATTGGCACATTGCTATTTTCATTGATATCTGTGTCATTATTCTCTTTCTCGCTATCACTGTCACCTTCAGTTATAGTATCCTTCCAAACTGGGCAAACATACGTATGACTACTAATAGTCAAGATATCACCAGGATTATAGTAAGATTTACCTATCTTCCATGAATCAAATTCTTTACCCTCAGGAGCGACAAAGCCATTTTCTGGCAATGTATAAGTATCCCCTGCATACACTGATACAGAGGGCATATAACCTTCTCCATCATCATCAAAATCTACAGTGTATTTATATTGTTCACGCCACTTAGCGTATAAAATAACTATAGGATTATCTATAGCCCCAGATACACTTAAATACAAATTATCTTCGTCAGACAAACTTGAATAATATGATGATTCCGATAAACTGTATTGCCACCCATCAAATACAAAATGTTCTTTCTTAAATTGGTTTTTAGAAAGTTTGATATACTTATCGGCTTCAGCGATTATATCATCCATGCTACCAGAAGTAGCACCATTCCCATCAAAAACAATCCTATAATGCTTGGGTAGTTTCTGATTAACTTTTATAGCCGTTCCATTGGAAATGGAAAAAATTGGTTCAGTAGTATCGTTTATATCACACCATGAAATTCCATCATCATAACGCAACTTGATCGCAGATGAAGAATTATTGACTATCTTTTCCAGATTTTTGAAGTAATTCTCCAAATAGCCACATTCAATTTTAGATGTTTCCGAAATAATTATGTTTTTTACAATAGCTACATAGTCTTCAATACTATTGTCTGAAGCTATAAAAAGCTCTCCATTTCCACTTAGTGAAAGGTTACCTGCTCCATCAAGCTCATAGAATATGTCACCAATTGAACCTTTTATTGTTCCCATCCTATTAACGAACCAAGGTGTACCTTGAAATCTTGTTTTAAGATAACTATCATCTGAAAATGAATTCGGTAAAATTACCTCCGTAAGGCTGCTACAGTATTTAAAAGCATATTCCCCTATGGATGTAACTGAATTGGGGATTGTTATACTTGTAAGGCTGCTGCAGTCATAAAATGCATAATCACCAATAGATGTAACTGAATTGGGGATTGTTATACTTGTAAGGCTGCTGCAGTTAAAAAATGCAAAAACACCAATAGATGTAACTGAATTGGGAATTGTTATACTTGTAAGGCTGCTGCAGTCATAAAAAGCATCATACTCTATAGATGTAACTGAATCTGGTATCGTTATGCTTGTCAGGCTGCTACACCCATAAAAAGCATAATACCCTATAGATGTAACTGAATCTGGTATCGTTATGCTTGTCAGGCTGCTACACCCATAAAAAGCATAATACCCTATAGATGTAACTGAATCTGGTATCGTTATGCTTGTTAGTTTGCTGCATCCATAAAAAGCATAATACCCTATAGATGTAACTGAATCTGGTATCGTTATGCTTGTTAGTTTGCTGCATCCATTAAAAGCACTCTTACCTATTGATGTAACCGAACCAGAAATGATAACTCTTTTTATCGCCGTAGATCTATAATTCAAATATCCCAAATTATTTTTTATTTCACCACTTCCACCGATTTCTAACGTTCCATCATCATACATTGTCCATGTTATTGTGCCATCTGTTTTGGTCTCGAAAACATTTGCCGCACTTGCATCTCGCTTGATAAAAACAAGCATTAGTAAAACAATTATGAAAACAAAACCACCAAATAAACTTTTCTTCTTCATCTGTAACCTACCTATTCAACCTCATTAAAGCGCAAAAAAAGACAAGGAGCCCCTAAGTCCCCTTGTCCGGAAAAAATATTAACATACAACCTTCATAAAAGCAACATTTTCTATAGTTACAATTTAATATTACCAAATCAAATGTTGTGGCTTATATTAAAAGAAAGCACCTGCGGTAGGAATCCGCAGATGCTTTGATTTTTCAAAACTCTATGCTACATATTCTTTTAGCATCTTATCAAGCGTTGGTCTTGATATTTTAATAGCCTTAGCAAACTGTACTTTGTTTATCTCTCGCTTCATGTACTTATCGTAATACTTTTTGAACAGTTCACTATCAACTTCAATTTTCTTCCTACCTTTATACTTTCCTGCCTTCTTGGCAATAGCAATGCCCTCTCTCTGCCTTTCAAGAAGATTAGCACGCTCAAACTCTGCTATAGCTCCAATCATAGTTAGCATCAGTTTTCCGGTAGGAGTACTGGAATCAATATTTTCTTTGTTACTTACAAGATCAACTCCTTTTGACTTAAGCAGATCAACTATCTCCAACAAATCCTTTGTACTTCTTGCCAATCTGCTTAAATCATGGATGTAAACTGTATCCCCCTCTCTAACAAACTCCAGCATCCTTTGAAGCTCTGAGCGATTTGTATTCTTTCCACTGGTTTTTTCAGTAAACCACCTATCAATATCATGCCTTTTAAGAGCTTCTACTTGACGTGCTTCATTCTGCTCAACTGTGCTTACCCTTACATACGCTATATGCTGTCCCTTTGCCATACTTCAAATTCCTCCATTATAAAGCTAATCGAAATGTGACGTGACGTAGTGGATGCAAAACTAGATTCCTAATATAGTTTACATTGTGTAAAATAATACGATTATCAACTCTATTTTTACTATAATACAGAATATCGAAAATGTAAATATAGAGTATAGCCTATTTTTATACTTTATCAAAAACTTCATTATCTGCATCGTTCCCTATACACGTCAAATGTGAATACTTTTAACCTGTTTTCATGGGGAGGAGGGTACTTTTCGCGCATGAGCGCTGATTTTATGCAAAGGGTGCGGGAGCTCATTCATTCACACATCTAAAAGCACATTCCTACCATGTAATCCCCAGGCCTTCAAGCAACTCTAACTTCATTTACACCTTATTAAAAATCAATTAATTGGAAAAACCAGTCTTTTCCGACTGGTTTTCTATAAATTATTGCCATATTAGAGCCGATTTTTAGTACATTTCAAAAGGTGCAAATCCAATGAATAAAGTCCTTTTAATCACCTAAAATAAGCCATTTCTACCTCTTTGTTTGTAGACTGCCGTGGCATACGAATAAGATTCTAATACCCCTGCACATAAGTGACATGAGCAAAATTACCGGCCATTAGGTTGACTCCCCATGTACCATAATAGTAAACTTTTAGTATGTATTCTAAATCTCTAATTTGTATCACCATTATCATTATTTGATTACCTATGACATTATTGGATTATAAGTTAAGATTGGAGGATCAGCTATGAAACCATATTCAGGGGCCGGTAATTATATCTTTATCAGTTATTCGCACAAAGATACGGACAGGGTATATCCAGTGATAGATCATTTAATAAATATGGGATACCATATCTGGTATGATGAGGGCATTGATCCGGGAACAGAGTGGGATGAAAATATCGCCGGTCATCTGAACGGCTGCGTTGGTATACTTGCCTTTTTATCTGAAAACTATTTAAACTCTGAGAATTGCAAGGATGAGTTAAACTACGCCCGTGATCTTGGTAAGGACCGAGTTCTAATATATCTTGAATCTGTGGAGCTTCCGTCAGGCATGGCTATGAGGCTTAATCGTATCCAGGCACTTCATAAATACAAATACAGTGACATGGGTGACTTCTTTACTGAATTGACCAAGGCTCCTTTGTTTGGGAAAAATGATATTTCTTCGCATGAAAATCATGAAGAAGTAATTTCTGGAGATAATACTGACATCCTTCCGGCGAATCAAGACAATAAGAATGAAGTGAATCCGGATGAAGGCATCATAACAAAGAAGGACTTCTTAAAAAAGGAAGAATACAGGACGGCAGGATACTGCATATTCGGTTCTGCAATCTCAATATATGTGTTTGCTATCGTTTTGATGTTCTTTGGTGGTATGCTGGGCGGCATTATCATTATTGCATTTACTCTTCTGTCCCAAATAACGCTTAACCAATGGTATGCCCTGGGTGCAGCAGCAGTAGCATTAGTATTCGGTTTTATTTTGCCATTCTTTTTTATTCTGTTTATTGTAGTAGCATTTCTGATATTGTGTTTAATGGAGGTTGACAGATTATACAAGCACTATCTTGCAAGTATGGAATTACTCCCTTTTATGCCTTTTAAAGGTCTGATTGCGAAGAAAACAGCAAATGAATAAAAAAGAAATTATTCTTTTTAGCCCTTCGTATTCCTTTATCCTGCGAAGGGCTTTTTCTCGCTTTCTGACAAAGCTTATTACCGATCACACACATTGCCTCAATGTGCATTTTTCAATCTGAACCGAATCCGGCATATGGTATATGTTTTATCAGACACTCAGCAGCGTCTTCGATATCTTCAGGATCAAGCTCCTCTCCTTCCCGGGCACTGCATTCAAACTCATCAACTATATTTTCAATCATTACCATATCAATAAAAAGTGTAAGCTGCGAAAACGCCTCATCCGGAAGATCTGTTTCACTCATATATCCATCAATCACCGTGTCAAAATAACCTTTCATCCCTTCCATACGTTTTTCGGGATCCGGCTCATTTTGATACCATCCGGTTCCATGAATCCAGAGGTTAGCAAGGTCAAACATATACCAGCAATACATACAGTTATCAAAATCAAATACCGTGATGTCTCCGGTTCTCATATCAATATGATAATTCCCGTCACTGAAATCAAAATGAACAAGTCCGTAAGCGCTATCGTTCACAGGAAGTCTGCGAAAACACTCCAATCGCTCTCCGATCGCATTTTTCAGTTCTTCATATTCATCCGGTATTAGCTTATCGATATACCCCGGGTTGTATTTGTCGAAGAACTCCGGTCTTTTGTTCACAGGCTTGTATGCCTTGGACAGTCTGTGAATCGCTCCAAGCGCCTTGCCCGTGTTGTAAAAATACTCATCAAGCGAAGCCCCGTCTCTGTATCTGTATCCATTATCTGAAATAAGCATTCCCTTTGCATAATAAAATAGCATTGCAAAATACTCTATTCCATCCTCAGAAAAAGCTTCCACAAGCTTTCCGCTTAATGAAGGAATCACATCCGCCACAGGAGCGCCTGCTTCTGCAAGATAATGAACAAACTCTGCCTCTGCCAGATATTCATCAAATTTTCTGTCGCCAAGCATCGAGAAACGCAAAACACGCTGCGGAATTCCGTTTCTTTTGCAAATAAATATCTGATTTCTTCCGCCTTCATGACCTGGTACTTCACTTAATTCATATTCCTTTAAACCATACAAATTCTTTGCATTTTCCAGATATTTATCCAATTTTCTTCCCCTGTTACTCGAACCAGTTCTTAATCGTTGCAATTTCCTGAATGTATCCGTCATCATCGTTAGGAGTCTCTAAAATAAATGGAAGGCATTCAAATACAGGATGCAATGCAATTCTTTTCATAGCCTCCATGCCAATCATTCCCTGCCCTAGCTTTTCGTGGCGGTCCTTGTGTGAGCCGCGTTCATTCTTGCTGTCGTTAAAATGAACCGCCTTAAGACGCTCAAGCCCGATAATGCTGTCGAACTGATCAAGTACACCCTCAAGGTCACCCACAATATCGTACCCGGAATCCCAGGTGTGACATGTGTCAAAGCAGACACCAAGCTTTTCATTTAGTTCAACGCGATCAATAATTCCTCGTATTTCTTCAAAGCTTCTTCCGACTTCCGAACCTTTTCCCGCCATTGTCTCCAGTAAAACCGTTGTTTGCATTTCAGGAAAAAGCGCTTTGTTGAGGCCCTCAGCAATCTGTTCTATTCCAACGTCAGCACCCTGCCCTGTGTGAGAGCCTGGATGAAAATTGTAATATTGCCCGGGGAGTGCTTCCATTTTCTCAAGATCCTTTTTTAACATATCTAGCCCATTTGCCCTGGTCTCAGGATTCGCTGAGCAAAGATTCATAGTGTAGCTTGCATGAGCAACCAGTTTTCCGAATTTATTATCTTCTAAAATTTCTGCAAGAGCGTTAACATCAGCAGGCTCAATATCTTTTGACTTGCCACCTCTTGGATTTCTTGTGAACCATGAAAAGGTATTTCCGCCAAATGAGAGCATCTGATGTCCCATTGCCTCATATCCATTTGTAACTGACAAATGGCAACCAATATATATCAAAATAAAACCTCCTAAGCTTCAGGTTACAAACACTCTAAAACTTCGTCATTACAAGACTCATATTCATATTCTAGAATAAGAACGCCAAAAAGACCACACCCATGAAGGATGTGGTCTTTCGTATTTTCCAGAAAAATAAAATTACTGTTCTCCGAGCTTTCCGTGTTTTTCGTAGTTTGTGATTCGTGAAGCCTTATTGTTCTCATCAACGAAGACTACCTTAGGCTTATGTCCCTTGGTCTCATCAGCGGGGATGCTGCAGTAGCACATGATGATCACATGGTCATGCACTGATACGCAGCGGGCTGCTGCGCCGTTTAAGCAGATCACTCCGCTTCCGCGCTCACCTGCGATAGTGTATGTCTCGAAGCGATTTCCGTTCTCCACATCTACTATCTGAACCATCTCATATTCAAGAATTCCTGCCGCATCAAGAAGGTCTTCATCGATTGTGATGCTGCCTACATAATCAAGCTCTGCCTGAGTTACAGTAGCTCTATGTATTTTGCCCTTAAGCATAGTTAAATTCATAATTCCACCTTTTTCTATCCGTTATCACTCAACAATAAAATTATCGATAAGTCTAACCTTTTCGTTAATGTAAACTGCTACTGCCATAAGGATGGGGCCATCAATTCTGTCCACCTTCTGAAGCTCGTTCCAGTCTACGATCTCGACATAATCAATTCTTGCAAGAGGCTCTGATTCGATGATATCAGTAACAGCCTTTTTAACTGCACTTGCATCCTTCTCACCTGAACGAACCATATCCTCACCTACGGTAAGAGCCTTGTGAAGAACAAGAGCTTTCTCGCGCTCTTCTTCAGTAAGGTAGGTATTTCTTGAGCTCTTGGCAAGACCACTCTCCTCACGGATGATGGGACAGCCAACGATTTCTATATTAAAGTTGAGGTCACGAACCATGCGCTTTACAATTGCAAGCTGCTGAGCATCCTTCTGTCCAAAGTATGCCTTATCAGCCTCTGTAATATTGAAAAGCTTGCTGACTACAGTGCACACTCCGTTGAAGTGGATAGGACGGCTTTTTCCGCAAAGCTCTGTTGATAAAGTATCAACGCCAACATATGAATGGAATCCATCAAGATACATCTCAGACGGCTCCGGATGAAAAATGAGGTCAGCTCCGATCTCTTCACATAATTTGCAATCTGCATCAAAATCTCTGGGGTATGTAGCCAGATCTTCCTTAGGTCCAAACTGAATGGGGTTTACAAAGTCAGAAACTACTACCTTGTCACACTCCTTGCGGGCACGGCTTATAAGACTTGCGTGACCCTCATGTAAATATCCCATTGTGGGAACAAGGCCGATTGTCAGTCCCTGCTTCTTCCACTCTCTAACGTTTTCCTTAACCTCTTTTATTGTTTCTGCCTTAATCATGATTATGCCATTTTCCTTTCATCTTCACCCGCAAGTGATAATCCTTTTTTTGAAGTTACTCTGCGAACCTCTCTCATAACTTCTTCATCTATTTTGAAATTGTGCTCTTCTGCAGGAAAAGCCTTAGATTTAACCTCAGCATCATATTCCTTGAAAGCACGCTTCATCTCTTCACCGATATTTGCAAAATGCTTCACGAACTTGGGCTTAAAGCCTGAGAACATTCCAAGCATATCCTGGTAAACCAGAACCTGACCATCACAGCCATTGCCTGCACCAATGCCGATTGTAGGAATTGTAAGTTCGTTAGAAATAAGAGTTGCAAGCTCCTCAGGAACGCACTCAAGTGTAACCATGAATGCACCTGCTGCCTCAACTGCCTTAGCATCCTCAACAATCTGAAGTGCTCTGTCTATATTTTTACCCTGCACCTTAAATCCACCAAATGCATTGATAGACTGAGGTGTAAGACCAATGTGTGCCACAACCGGAATATCTGCATTTACGATTGCACGGATCTGTTCAACAACTGTTGCACCACCCTCAAGCTTTACAGCCTGTGCATGGCCTTCCTTTATAAGACGGCCCGCATTTTTTACAGCATCATAAACTGATGTCTGATAAGACATGAAGGGCATATCAGCTACGAGGAATGTATCCTTAAGGCCTCTTGAAACACTTGCGCAGTGATGAATAATATCATCAACGGTAACGGGAAGTGTGTCACTATATCCCATCATTGTCATTCCAAGGGAATCACCAACAAGAATTGCGTTGATTCCTGACTCCTCGATAAGGCGTGCTGTTGAATAATCGTAGCATGTAAGCATGCTGATCTTCTCTCCGTCTCTCTTCATCTGCTGAAGAGAAGTAACTGTGTTTTTCATTGTTCTTTTAATCCTCCTGATTGGTAAGTAGAAGCTCCAACTGACTATAATCCGCTTCGGGGTGCTTTGCTTTCGCAACCTCCAGCGTCTTTAGCGATAATGTTTTGTAAACCTGTCTGTCAATTCCTTCGAAGACTTTCAAATGCTTTTCAACAGTGCCGATGTCTCCTCGCTCTATAGGTCCCGTAAGTGCTGCCTCTGTGCCTACACTAAGAACCTTTTTCACATTTCCAAGAAGTAGCGGTGCAATCGCATCACCGAGCTGCTCCTTAGAAAAACCGCATGCAAGAAGTTCATCCTGTGCTGCACGTATAAGCCCGACAACAAGATTCGAACACATAACGGCCGCGCCGTGGTAGCGCGTTTTAACATCAGCATCAATCACCGTATATTTAAGATCACTTCCTTCTAAAAGTGCCTTAATTTCAGGTGTATGATCTGCATCTCCTTCAATTGTAAACAGTGCTTTTGGAAGCTCCTGGTATGACCGGTATCTGTCTGATACCGCCAGTAATGGATGGATCGAGAAACCGAATGCGCCAGTTTCTTCAATATCCTTAAAGATATTCGAAGATAAAGAGCCGCTGCAATGACATATCATTTTTCCGGCAATAGACATATGTTTTACACTATCCCAGACCTCAGAAATAGAGTCGTCCGGAACAGTGATGAACACTGTATCACTTTCTTCAACTAGTGTCTCTAAATTTTGAAAACGTTTCGATTTGCAAAAATCCGCAGCATCCTGTGCGGATGAAATTGACCGGCTATAAAAGCCTGTGAGATTGTGCTGAGTATCGGAAAATAGCTTCCCTAGAGAACAGCCTACCTTCCCTGCACCTACAAATCCAACCTTCATTGGCAACACCTCCTTTATAACGGGGGGTGATACAGTCTCGTTCAAAATGATACGAGCAAGCCAACGGGCGCACCTTTTTAAAATTTAGAAGCTTTAAAGGTATAGTTTCTTTCGAATACCATCCGCATAACACTTTAGCATCTGTGCTTCTCTATGTAAAGATGGCCCGTGAAAAAAATATCATGACGCTGCGTCCACGTAATACTGAGACTGCGCAGCAAACATTTCAGCATAAATTCCGGCCTTCTGATAGCAATCCATAGCATCCTTGTCCTCAAGATACTCAAAGGGCATAGTCATAAACTTTCGATTTTTATCGATGATCAGCTTGAACCTCGCCCCGATGTAGCGCCACCACTGTGCCCACATATAAGCCTGAAGCAGCGTGAAAACAATCTGCATCAAAAAGGTAATGCAGATTATTCCAAACAGATGCCATACAGTATCCTTTTTTTGTAACTATGTCGATAACGAATTTGGACATGAACGTCCAAAAATACGCACATATTGGCGTACAGATAGCAGACAGAATAATAGTAAGTGCTGTCCACTTGTCATATGCAAACATCTCCCTAGCAATGTATGCAAGATTGTCAACTACCACGCACCTAAAGGTACGTGGCTTGCGACTCCCCTGTAGTTTGTTGCAATAACTCCTACATTTTGTCGGTGTAACTTCCGTGGGGTCGCATCATGGGACGGTCGACACCGCCCCTTACAGACAAGACATGCTTATCTGTAACTGTATCAGGTACTCTATATATTAACCTCACGGATAATATATTCCCATGCCGTACAGTAAACGCTAATGCTTGAGTATATTTTACGTAACACCAAGACTTATGTGTTACAACCTCATATATACTTGCCAATGTACAAAGAGTGCCTTTGGTGAACAGCGCACCTAACGGTTTTCTCGTAAAACTTGCTGTTGAGTACATTATAGCATGTATGTTCTTGGATAACAATTTACAAGGCTCCTCCCACCGCCCAAGGGCAGTGGGTTTCCGCCTACGACAACCGAAAGGAATTTATTTATGAAGATAGCAGTATGCGATGATGAAGAAAGAATAAGAAA
>NZ_AUIX01000017.1 GCF_000423925.1 Butyrivibrio sp. VCD2006 | reverse complement strand
GAAAAGGCAATGGGAAAATGCCGTCCCAAATGTCGTGCTCCTGTTCAAACCAATTCCCTGGCATGCTAAAATGAGGCATGACAGGAGGATAGATCATGGTTGATAAGGCACTAATAGCAAAGCTTAGAGAGAAATACATGCAATGCCCGCCGGAAGGCATGTCGGCGGATGAAATCCGTGAGATGGACGATGAAGACCTTCTCGATATGGATTACTTTATGCACGAAGATGATGAATTCTTTGATGAGGTAGACTGATAATAACAATCAGCATACCTCCGCTTTGCGTGGCCCGGTCTTGCCGGGCCTTTTAATTCAAGGTTGCGCCGCCAAGGCGCAATTTCCTAATAAACAAGACAAAATTGCCCTGTCAGATTCGACGATTATTCATCTTCATAGGCTGCTTTTCCATTCCAACCCAAAAGAAGTTCTTCTCTTCCAGAATTTTTTCGTTCATAATTTTAACCCATCAATTCATTTTGCGACGCGTTTATTATTGAGCTCATTCTACAATATTTACTCCTCCTATATAACTGTATGCAAGCATATTTAACACACTTTTAAGATTGTTAATACATATTTTATGCCATTTTTCAGAAAGAAGACGAGTATCACAGATTTGTATTTTATTATTGACATATCCTCATATACGCGATACTATACTTACCGGTCAGACGACCATATACGGTATCCGGGAATTTCTCCCAATTTTTCCACAAATTGTTTGAATGAACATTGTAGGATATAATTGAAGTAGTTATACAAGAGTTGTATTGAATGAGTTTTTAATTAATAAAAAATGCATCTTTACACATGGTCTATTCTATTTTCTGCCTTATATGGTCCGATGATACTAAATACACCATTTAAGGAGAAAAAATGAAAGAAGTAACCATTAACACAAAGTACAAGGATTCTGTTTTCAGGATGCTTTTTAACAGCAAGGAAGAACTGCTATCCCTGTACAACGCAGTAAACGGGACACATTACGACAACGCAGAGGACTTAGAAATCAACACCCTTGAGGAAGGGGTTTTCCTAAACATGAAAAATGATGTTTCTTTTGTCTTCCGATTTGAGCTCAATTTGTATGAGCATCAATCTACAAAATGTGGAAATATGTCCCTACGATTTTTGTACTACGTATCAGATCTTTTAGCTGGTATGGTAGTCCAAAAAGATCTGTATGGAAGCAAAAATTTAAAGATACCGGTGCCAAGATTCGTTGTCTTTTATAATGGGTCAGATAAACTTGAGGATATATCTTACGAGAAGCTATCGAACCATTTTATAAAAGAGGTTGAGACACCGGAGCTGGAACTTATAGTGACGGTCATCAATGTCAATGAAAACCACAATCCTGAGATCATGAATGCTTGCAAAACACTTAAGGCTTATTCCATTTTTGTTGGAAAGATCAGGCGATACGTCAAAAACATGTCTATCGAAGAAGCCGCTGACAAAGCCATTGATGAGTGTATTAGAGAGGATGTTTTAGCGGATTTCCTCAGAAAGAACAAAGCGGAGGTGTGTAGAATGAGTGTATTAGAGTATAACGAAGAACTTCATTTAAAAACTGTGCATAGCGAAGGTTATGAGGAGGGTTATGATGCAGCGAAGGCAGAGGCTAATAAGATTATTGCTGAAAAAGATGCACGCATTGCTGAACTAGAAGCACTTTTGGCCGAGAAGAATAGTTGAAAATCCGGGAAGTATTTACTGATTATAGGCGATTGTTTCTTAGTTACGAAATACTTAGGGAGCTGCATGTGCAGCTCCCTGTCGTTGTTTTGACATGCTCTTTAATGACACAAATGACTGAAAAAGGTCTTTTCATGTATCAACAATTTTAATGTATTTGCTAAATGGCCCACGGCAGGCACAGCTGACCATAAAGTCGTCTTCCATTGGAAAGCTCTCTATATGCCAACCGTTCATGAATGACGCATCTTCTCTCGGATCAAAGGAAAAGCCTCTTCCGTCAGCCTTAAGAACAGCCTCAACAGAGGTCCAGGCCTTTGCCCATTCCTGTTTCGTGTGGATTGATTCAAGCTTCTCAAAGTATTCCTGCGGAAGCACCCGCTCTATCACTGACAGTGTGAGTCTGTCGCATCGCTCGATATCCACTCCCACAGGCTCTTTTGCCACAGCAAGAATTACATAATTGTCAGCATGGGAAAGGCTGAACTCCGGACATTTATCTGAAAAATCACCGGAATACGGGATATTCTCGTGGATATCCCTTGTAGCATATTGCCCGCTCAAACACGGTTTCCCATGTTCTCCAAATGAAAGCTGCTCATCCCTGGTTATTCCAAGGACCTTCGAGAGCAGATACCCTGCCCCCAGCTCCTGCATTTTTCCACTATGGACCTTCATCTTCTCGTATTTATTTGCATAATAAGGCGCTATGACAGGAATAATCCTGTCAACAGCGCCCTCCAAAATATCAGTATTCAAAATGTAAATATCTACTCTGTCCATTTCACCCTGCTAAACTAAAAAATTCTGCATTTTTTACATATGGTATCAAAATTTACTTTTGACACCTGCATCATATGTTTACAAAATTATAACAGAGCACTTTTACTCCTGCATCATGTTGTTTCTCTTAGCAATACAGTAGGTTCCCACAATATCGCCAAATACGTTGTTTGCTGTATTTAAAGGATCTGTAATGGCATCGATTCCTATGAAAAGCGCAAGGGCCTCCATTGGCACATTGAACTGCATGAGAAGGACTGACATGCATATTGTTGAGACTCCGGGGATTCCGGGAGCACCAAAGGAAAGGAGCACAATAGTTACGATCAGCGCGGAGATGTCTCCTGTCGAGAGCGTCACTCCAAACACTTTTGCCAGGAACAGGAAGGATATTGTGAGCACTATTACAAATCCGTCCATATTTATTGTGGCACCAAGAGGGATTGAGAATGAATACAATCTTGGTGAGATTTTCAGCTTTTTATCACAGGTCTGCATTGTGAATGCCATCGCAGCACTACTTGAAGAAAGCGCAAAAGCGTTAAGCCATGCAGGGATTGCTTCTTTTAGGAAGCGGATGGGATTACTTTTAGTGAGAATCATGACAACCGTCATGTAAAATACCATCATTATCACAAGTCCGAGTAAAAGGCTAATGAACAGGGATACCATAGTACTTATTACCTTAACGTCCATGGTCAGAACCATTGATCCGATGAAAGCAAAAACCGCGATCGGCAGGCATTTTGTTATCACGGAAGCACCCCTGAGAAACAGTTCATTGGCGGATGCGATAAACGATGCAATCTTTTCTGTTCTTTCACCCATGAACGGAACTACTCCGCCTATAAGGATAGCAAGGAAAATAAGCTGAAGAGTCGCAGAATTAACGAATGCTCCAAAAAAGTTATCCGGAACAATGTCTATCAAAGTGTCCAGAATGCTTACCATCTCACCTTGTGTAGCAGTTTCTGTTCCTTTTACAAGATATGCAAGCTCATTAAATACACCGGGGCTAACCAGATTGAATGAAAAATAGGCTATGATCGTTGCTGCAAGTGTTGTCATTCCGTAAAACGATATTACTTTTCCGCCAAGCTTTCCTATCTCAGTAATATCCGTAGTAGAGGAAACCGATGCTGCAATCGAGAAGAAAATCAGCGGCGCTATAATAGCCTTAAGTGCATTAAGAAAGATTGTCTTAATTGTTACAAATACATAGTCATTAACGGCCATGTTTATGTTTTCAGGAAGAATCAGACGCATCAGGGTACAGATTACTGCCGCCATAACCATCGAGGTAAGAACATAGATAAGATTCTTCTGGCTGGAAACTCCCGCAGTAATTACACCCTTGTTGGTGCTGTTTCGGTAGCTTCTTCGAAGAATATCGCGGTTGGCATTTATTATCATGTTTCTTATGACTGCCTCTGCATTAGGCGCAGATTCAACGCCATAGAAATCGATAATATCTTCCGGAGTATCCTCCTGAATGATATTCTGCCCCTTAGCCATAATGGTAATTGTAGTCTTGCCAATAGACTTTTTAACACCAATACTAATATTTCCGGAATTTTGGGTACCTCTTATAATCTTAACAAGATACTCCTCAGAAAGAAGCATGGCTTTGGCCTTATCTTTTCCCTTAACGTTATATTTTTTAAGGCCATTTTCTATGAACTCCATGCCCTCTTTAAGATTGGCGCTATCTGCTACTATTGTGGTCACTAATCCGCTCATAATCTATCCCCCTCAGTATTTAGGATACTTTATTGCCGGTTTTTAGGTGTTTTAGGATACATAAAGCTTACCATATTGCGTAAAATTATTTTGTAAAAAATGTATAAACAAGTGTGCCCGCCTGAACATATGGATTTATTTATCAGTTCGCCTCTAAATGCGGTATAATACTTAAAGGGGGACTAGATTATTACTTGCTTGATGGAGGTTTTTGGGTATGAAAAAACAATTCAAGGTGGCGCTGACAAAAGCGATCACTCTTTTATTTTGCGCTTTTTTGCTTACAGCGAGCACCGGCTGCGCATCTAAGGAGGCAGGGGAAACTGAACCTGCCACTTCTACAGCTGTAAATTCCGACAGCGACAAGACTACTGAAAAAATCTGGGATTTCGATGCTTTCGTAAATGACGAGTGGCGCGAAACCGCTGAAAAAAAGGCAACAGAGCTTGGTTGTGACGATTACTCCGAGCATTTTGCCAGCAATAAGCTGATAGATGAGAGGCTTGTTGACATTTTTGAGAACACTGACATCTCCTCGCTTCCCGAGGATAGTGACCTGTACAAAGCGCTCTGTGTCTACGATCAGCTTATAGATGAAAACTGGCAGAGCACCGGTGCAGAGGATGCCGTTAAGGAAAAACTGGCTATTTTTGAGAATAAAAATACCATGGACGATCTATATTCTGTTTTTAAGGATCCCTATCTTGGCGCATTTAATTACGGAATGGAAAAAGAGGTTGTTTATGATGAAGGCTGCGGAGTCAGTAATATTTATCCCATGACCATATCAATTGATAAGGAAATGTCTCCTGAGCAGCTCTCAGCATTAAAGGATATTCTTCTTTTCTTTGATTATGATGAGGCCCGTGCTGACGAAATAGTGAATAATTCAATTGAAATGAACGGAATTATCGCAGACTATATCGATAGCTTGTCGGAAGATGCTTCAACAAAGTATTTCTATGAAGAGGACCTTGAAAGTCAGAATGTTTCTTTTCCGATTTTTGATATTCTAAGGAGCGATGATGCCATTGGAACAAGGCCTTATTTCATTTCATATGAAAGCTATCCGGAGTTTTTAAATGCGTTCTACACCTCTGAAAATGCGCTTAAAATCAAGGATTTGCAGATAGCAACAGCAGCAGTCTTCTTTTCAAAATTTGTAAAAGAGGATAACGATGCTACTTATAATCTCTTCTATGCGCCAAATTCCACAGACAGCTTTGAACATACTCTTCTTTGGTCGGTGATTGGCGCTTCTGAGGACATTATCACAAAGGAATATAACAGTCGTTATGTAAGCGATAAAACCGTTGATGTTGCCAAGGCTATGCTTGAAGAGGTGCGCGTAAAAATGCGTGATATTATCTCAGATTCCGACTGGCTCTCAGTTCATGGCAAAGAGCTCGCAAAGCGCAAGGTTTTACGTCAGAACTACTATTATGCTGAAAACGCGTATAACGACGATTTTTCAGATGTGACCCTGACCGACAATCCGCTGGATAACTACATAGCTTTGAGGAACAGCCGCAATGCCTTTTTAAATAAGCAGCTGCATAATAAAAATGATGAGCTTTCGCTGTATGGTTTTACCATGCTTCAAACCAATTCGTATTACCTCGGTACGAGAAACTCGATTGTTATTCAGTCAGGAGAATTGGATGATGGAGATGAGGCATCTGGTAGCGGTCAGTCATTTGAAGAAGCGCTGGGAACCATCGGCTTTTCTACTGCGCATGAGATATCGCACGGCTATGACCCGAATGGAAGTAAGTACGATTTTGAGGGCTATTATGAGCCGTGGATGACTGATGAGGAATTTAAAGCCTACTGTGAGAAAACAGATAAAATCAAGGACTTTTTCGATGGAATGGTCATTGGTGAAGGCTGTACTCTTGATGGAGAGCTTGTGTGCAATGAGGCATTCACTGACCTGATGGCAATAGAATGCTGCCTCCGCGTCCTTGACTCCAGGGAGAATGCGGACTATGATGCATTCTTTAGAGCTTATGCGAGGAATAACGCCTACTACTACACTCCTGAAGGTCTTAAGGACGCCGTAAAAGACACCCACCTTCCCGGTAAAGAGAGGGTAAACTACATTCTTGGCCAGTTTGACAAGTTCTACGAGACCTATGACATTGATCCCGAGAGCCCTTACTACGTGCCCGAGAACAAAAGACTGTCGGCATTTTAAGATCACAGCCATTCTGTTAGTGTTTTAAGCTGCTTACATTTTTGGCAACCTAAAAAACCGTCTCCTTCGGAGGCGGTTTCGGTTTTTGTAGCTTATTATCTATTCATTCTTCGATATACGAATGTCAAAATAATTCCAAGTACAGACAAGCCCATGGCAACAATATAAGCCATTGTGTAGGTGCCTGTGGCTGTGAAGATTTTGCCGATCATGATGGGTGCGAAGAACCCTGAAAATGCGAAGCCAATGAACATGATTCCGAAGTTAATGCTTGAATACTTTGCTCCGAATTTCTCATTGGTGAAGCCGGGATAGATTCCCATGAATCCGCCAAAGCATATGCCGATTATGCATATTCCGGCATATAATGTTGCCACATTGCCATCACCTGTTATTATAAGCATGAAAAGTCCGGCAAGTGAGCATAAAAGCAGGATTGTGAGGGTGTTTATCTGTCCGATAAGGTCAGAGATAAAGCCTCCTAAGATTCTTCCGCCGGTATTAAATAACGCAAGTACGGAAACCACTACTGCTGCGGCCTGGGGAGTCATAAGGACCTGATTCTGTGCTATCGGTGATGCCTGGGAAATGATCATCATTCCCATGAAGGCTCCGCAGCACATAAGAACTATCATTACATAGAATTCTTTGGTTTTCAGCATCTCGCTCCAGGTGTAGTCCTTGGATGTCGCTTTTCCTGCACTTCCTCCATCTCTTGATACAGGCGTATATCCATCCGGTACGAAGCCGTCCGGACAGGGCAGGATGAAAAATGATGCAATAACCACAACAACCACAATCGCGATACCGAGAATCTTAAATGCCATGGTCACATCCATTTTAGAGATGATAGCATTTGCGATAAGCGGCACCAGAACTGAGCTAAGACCGTAGGAAGCCGTAGCGATACCGCCCACGAGACCTCTTTTATCAGGGAAAAACTTAACTGTGTTGCTGACTGTGCAGCCATAGGTCAATCCCACTGCAAGTCCGCAGCAGATGCCAAAGCCGAAAATAAGGACAGGCACTGATGTTGCAAAACCGCAGATGAGCATGCCTATGCCAAACCAGATTCCGCCAAGCATTATGACCATTCTGGGGCCAATTGTCCTTACGAGCTTTCCGCCACCGATCATGGTGATGGGGCCGATAGCATTAGCTATGGAAAAAACAATCGCAAGATTACTTGCTGTTACTGCCCCGTCTCCTGTAAGGCCCTGAACCTCGGAGATGTGAGCCGCCATAGGTGATGCGAACACGCTCCATGCGTATAGTGCTCCGATACATAAATTGATAAGACAGCTGGCAACGAGCACCAGCCATCTACGTTGTGTCAAATTCATAATTAGTCCCCTAAATCACTTTTTTGAAAAAGCCTTGATGAGCAGCTTCTGAAAAGCGTCTACACCGATTCCCACATAAACAACACCTGCTATCATTGCAGCTCCGATCTGGAGCGGAAGTGTGCCGATATCAGCTATTGCCATGGGTCCCATTATCGTCAGGCCGATTGCCCAGCCGCAGAGCCATGCCGGTGTAAAAATGAACTTTGGAATGGTCTCTCCTATGAGAACGGCAAGGCCGCCCATCACGAAAAGTGTGCAGTAAAGCTCTGCATTCGGATTGAAGCTCAGCTTTTCCATAACAAATATGGCGATAACCGCCCAGATATCTCCGCAGAGAAAGCCCAGGGTTATCTTGAGCGCATCGCTTGCTTTATTGCCGTTTGCGACATAGAGTCCCGCGCATATCAGGGCAACTGCTCCTGTGGTTATTCCAACCATTGGGGAAAGAACCGCCCAGATTGGGGGAAGGAGTGCAATGCCCAGTGCGAGGGTGAGTTTGTTTAGTGTGTTTTCTTTCATGTGTTCCTTTCTTAGCCCCTCATCCGTCAGCTTCGCTGACACCTTCTCCCAAAGGGAGAAGGCTTTTGATTATTCTTTTCCTATCGCCCCCAAGGGGAAGGCTTTTGATTATTCTTTTCCTATCGCCCCCAAGGGGAAGGCATTAGATAAATCTTTTTTACCCCCGAGGGGGGAAGGCTTTTGATTATTTTTCAAAATCAAATCCCGTGAAGCAGGGCTTTCCTGTGTAGTGCTTAAGCTCTTCCTCGCCCTCAAGGACGCGGATAGCGCCGGCAGCCATTGCTTCCATCTCGAACTCGCCGGGATAAGCAAAAACAGGTGCAATAAATGAGCAGGTCTCAGTGATCTGTGCAACGAGATCCTTGTTGTGAACCATTCCGCCACCGAGAAGGATTCCGTCAACCTTTCCGTGGAGGACAGCGGCCATGGAGCCGATGCACTTTTCGATCTGGTAAATCATGGTGTTCCAGAGCATCTCAGCGTACTTATCGCCGTTTGCTGCGCGGTTTGTGAGTTCAATAGCATCTGATATGCCTGCGTGGCTCACAAAGCCACCGGACTTGGTGATAAGGGGCTTAACATCAGCAACGCCAAGATTGTTCTTCTTCATGTAATCAAGAAGGTTCGCAACGGAGATGCTGCCGCAACGTGTGGGAGCCATGGGACCCTCGCCGCCAACGATATCAAAGCCGTCGACCATTTTTCCCTGTCTGTGCGCAGATACGGAGATTCCGCCACCGATATGACATACGATGTAGTTAGCTTCCTCGTACTTCTTGTGAAGCACGTTCTTGCTGTGACGGATCGCGGTCTCCTTCAAGTTAAGTGAATGAAGGTGTGCAAGGCGGTATACGCCCTTGATTCCTGTCATTCTGGCAAGGTCCTGGTACTCGTCTACATCCGGAGGATTTACTACCATGGCCTTCACGCCATATTTTGATGCGAATTCAGCTGCGAGCTGCGGTCCTAATGCTGCGGGATGGATAACGCCGTTAGCCATGGTTCTCGCGTGCTCAAGGATGAGGTCATCCACTTCATAGGTGCCGCCTTCCATAGCGAAAAGTCCGCCGCCTCTTCCTACGAATACGTCCACATCATCGATGGTCATTCCTGCCTCTTTAAGAAGGTCAATGATCATGTTTCTTCTGTAGGGAAGCTGATCGCTAATTGTCTCGAATTTTGCCAGCTCACCGGCATCATGGGAGACATTCTGTGTATACAGGCACTCCTCACCCTTGAAAAGAGCTATCTTCGTGGAGGTAGAGCCCGGATTTATTGTGAAAATCTTGTATTCTTTCATTTTCTCTTCTCTCCTGCTGCTCTTACCGCACTGATGACGATATTTCCTTTGATCTCGGAAACCGGTGCACTTCTTGAGCAGTCACAAACGACCTTGTTGAAGCCCTGAAGCATAGGTCCGTATGCATCAGCTTTTCCGAACTGCTGAATAAGCTTAACTGCTACGTTTCCTACGTTGAGGTCAGGCCAGATAACAACGTTTGCTTTTCCTGCAACCTTGCTCTCTCTGTTTACCTTCTTCTGCGCTACAGCGGGGTTGATTGCAGCATCAAGCTGAAACTCACCATCGATTGCGAGGTCGGGACGAAGTTCATTGGCGATTTTTACTGCCTCTGTTACCTTGTCGATAAGCTCGCCCTGGCCGCTGCCAAGTGTTGAGTAGCTGACGCAAGCACATCTGGGCTCCCAGTCGAGAAGTGACTTAACTGTGTCACAGGCTGAGATTGCGATACTTGCAAGCTGCTCGGGGTTAGGATTTGTGCATACTGCGCTGTCACCGATTGCAAGAAGTGAGCCTTCGCTGCCTTCATAGCCGGGGATGTCGCAGAGTCCGATACTTGAAATTGTTGCAAGACCGGGCTTGATTCCGATGATCATCTGACCGGCAAGAAGCACGTCTCCTGTTGTGTAGTCGATTCCGGCAAAGGTAACATCTGCTTCGTCAGCAGCCTGCATAACCATTGCGAACTGGAGCTTATCCTCCATGCGGCGTCTAAGTGCCTTCTCCTTCAGTCTTGTGTCTGGAAGGGAGGTGTATTTCTCAACAAGAACAGCCTTGTAGTCCTCGTCGTTTACATCGACGATCTTGAAAGCCTCTTCCTTGTAGCCTCTCTCCTTTATTGCAGCCTTGATCTCCTCTGCATCTCCCACGAGAATAGGGATGATATAGCCCTCGGTGCCTGCCTCGTAAGCTGCCTGCATCATCTTTTCATTAAGAGCCTCAGGGAATGCTACTCTCTGGGGATCCTTCTTTGCTTTTTCAAAAATCTTGTCTATTACGCTCATTTTCTACCTCACTTTAATGGGCTCGCCAAAAAAGCGAGCCGCATCATTGTTTTCATATGGATTTAATTACATCTCTTCCTCGATAAGGTCGATGAGATCTGCGATTGTCTCGCATCCGCTGGCGTCAGCGAGCATAAGAGCTACATCAAGCTCGTTCTCGATCTCTGAAACAAGAGCTACCATCTGAACTGATGCTCCGCCGAGGTCTGTCTTGAAGGAGGTTGACTCTGAAAGGTCAGCTACGTCCTTCTTGTATGCCATTGCTACCATGTTTAAAACCTGATCTAAAATTTCCTGTCTTTCCATTTTTAATTCTCCTTTTTGTTTTTTTCCCTCATCCGTCAGCTTCGCTGACACCGTCTTCGCTCCGCTTCGGTCCGCGCAGAACCGACGTCCCCCGGACGTCGTGCGCCCCCAATGGGGGAAGGCTTAGAGTGTTTTTGTTTTTTTCCCTCATCCGTCAGCTTCGCTGACACCTTCCCCCAATGGGGGAAGGCTTTGAGTGTTATTAGTTTAAATACTCATCATCAAGATCAAAGATAACTGTCTTGAAGCCGCCGTCGCGGTCGATTATTGTTGCGTGAATGTTAAGAGGAAGCTTTGCTGTGAGCTCCTCGCGGTTTTTCTTGCTGATTCCGCGTACAACTGCGTTAAGTCTTGTACCTTCCTCAAGCTCTACCTCGCCGTAGGCGAATTTGCCCATCTTCTTGTACTCGGGCTTTGATGAAAGAGCTGCGGGTAAAACGATGGAGTGAAGCTTAGCCTTTCCGCTGATCTCATACCACTCTGTCTCATAGCTTCCGCACTCATTGCAGGCATATACCGGCGGGAACTCTACGTGTCCGCACTTAGGGCACTTGCGGCCCATGATCTTGCCCTCTTCTAATGATGTATAAAATTTTTCAACGATTTTTTCTAACTTAATTGCCATGGTAAGTACCTCCCTGTTAGTCCATTGTTCGAATGATGATAGCAGCTACGTTCTGCGCACCGCCATATCCACGAAGCATTGTTGTTTTCGGCAGTTTCTTAACCTGGCGATCGCCGCACTCGTTCCACATCTGCTTGCAGGCCTCATACATATCTGCAAGTCCTGATGCTGCGTGAGCGTGACCGAAGGAAGTTCTTCCACCGTTGGAGTTGATGGGCTTGTCGCCATCCCATGCTGTACGTCCGTCGCAGATGTACTTCCAGCCCTCTCCGTAAGGAAGGTATCCTGCTATCTCAGCTGATACGAGGTGAGATGTGATGATGAAGTCGTTTGCAAAGAACAGATCAAGATCATCTCCTGAAAGACCTGTAGCTTCATATACCTGTCTTACAGCCTCTTCTGTAGCTCTTACCTCGAAGTGAGGTGTTGTAGCTTCGCAAGCTGCGCTTCCGATTCCGAGAACCTCGATTGGCTTATGCTTAAGGTTCTTTGCGATCTCAGGGATCTTCTCTGTTGCACATACGATACAAGCTGCTGCACCGTCGCACTTAAGCTCAAGACCGCCTGCGCGGAGGAAGTCACCCATCTTCGGGTTGTAAGGTGAGTTCATGTACTCCTCGAGGCTCATGCCTGCCTTTTCAGCAAGCTCCTCGTAGGTTGTTCTCTCGATTGCGAGAGGGTTAACAGATGCATTGCGTCTGTTATTTATACACATAGCATTTAATGTGTTGTTCATATCCTCAGCAGAAATGCCTCTTGTGCGAACATACCACTCTGCAGCGTCATCGTAGATGAGCTCCTGACCTGCCATAAGGCTTCTTGTGTATGTACGGTCATAGAGCCATGAAGTAGTCTTAAGGAACTTCTCCATTGTCATCTTGTCGCGCTTATAAGGGTGCTTGGGTGACTCAACGTTGTCAGCAGGGCTTGGTGTGCTGTCACCGAACTCTACGGCACCTGTGAGAACACAGTCATATTTTCCTGAAGCAACTGCGTTAACAGCCTGCTCGATTGCGAGGTAGCCTGTGCAGCAAGCCTCTGAGTGGTGGATTGAACCCTTGCCCTTCATACCGAACCAGTTAGCGATCTGTACGTTGGGTGTAAGGTAGTTGGAGCCGTTAAGGGGGCTTGCACAGCCGTGGAAGTAGAAATCAACGTCCTGAGGGTTAACTCCTGCATCTTCCATAGCCTTAAGAGCTGCATAACCGAATAATTCGCCCTCTGTGAGGCCATTTGTCTCTTCGTTATCTACTGTGTACATGAAGGGTGTGCATCCCACACCGATGATTGATACACTTCTTGAATATTTTCCAAAAGTTTTCATAGTATTTAACCTCGTATTTTTTATCTCTTGCATGGAATTGGCTTCGTAGGACACTTGGGCTTCTGGGCACCTGCCATAACGATCGCATCCTCATCGCAGGCCTCCATACATTTGCCGCAAAGTGAGCACTCATCCATGACGATTACATGAACGAACTTATTCTTACCTAAAATTGCGTCATCTTCGCAGACATCCATACACTCGCCGCAACCTACGCATTTACTTGCAAGAATGTGATAGGTCATGAATTTCTTGCAGACACCTGCGCGGCAGCCCTTCTTGGAGATGTGCTCGTCAAAAATCTCTCCGTAGGTTGTAAGTGCTTCCTTTACTGCGTCCGCAATATCCTCTCCGTCCTCGCAGAGCGACTGGGTTTTCATCATCTCGCAAAGGTCCTCCATGAGGGCTTTGTCGCCTGAACGTCCCTTCTTCTCTGTGATGTCCTTGAGGATCATTTCCAGCTGTGTGATTCCTTCATATCCAAAAACGCATTTCCCGCAGTCCTTGCAGGGATGGCTCTGAACTTCCTTAAGAAGGACATCAACAACGCACTGATCTTCTTTTAAACCTTTGATCTTCTCTGTGCTACTCATTTTTATCCTCCTAGTATTCGTTCCAAAGCTTTACTTTGGATATTGTTGTTCTAAGGTCACACTGCAGGCATCTTCCGGCCTCGCATTTAGCCTGGTCGCAGGTAAGAGGCTTCTCCATTGCATCAAAGCAGGTCTTTCTCTTATCGGCTTCCATTACCTCAGCCTCTGTTCTCTCAAGGTCTGCAAAGCCCTCTACCTGTCCGATGAACTTATTCGGAGCTTCTCTTTCAAGAAGAACCTCACTGATATCGCCGTCACCGCCAAGGAACTTGTCTATTGCCACAGCTGCATCTCTGCCGCCTGCGATAGCTTCAATAACTGACTTTGTACCTGTTACAACGTCACCTGATGCAAATACGCCTTCCATGCTTGTTGCGCTGTCTTTTGCAGCGATGTAAGGGCCATGTGTAAGCTCTACGCCCATCTTTTCTGTGCCTTCGGGCTTCTGACCAACCGCGAAGATTACGTTGTCAACTTCGACGATCTGGTTTGAACCCTCTTCAAGCTCGATGATGGCCTTTCTGTTTTCATCAAAATAAAACTTGTTAACCTTCTGGATCTCTACTCCTGTAGCCTTTGTATCACCTGTTATTCTAAGGAAAGAGTGCGCTGCATGAAGGATTACGCCCTCCTGCTCGCCTTCAAGTCTCTCCTCCTCTGAGGATGTCATCTGCTGAAGATTCTCAAGGCATGCGATGTGTACTTCCTTCGCTCCCTGTCTTATTGCGGTGCGGGCACAGTCATAAGCAACGTTTCCGCCGCCGAGAACCATAACCTTGTCACCAACTGGAAGAGGATTGCCCTGTCTTGATGCCTTGAGGAAATCAGCGTTTACATAAACGCCCTCAAGGTCGCTTCCTTCGATGGGAAGCTTTGTACCCTGGTGTGTTCCTATGGATACAAGAACTGCGTTAAATCCGTCAGCAAGGAGCTTTGCGGGCTCTTCACACGCTTCTCCTGTCTTTAAGGTGATGCCTGCTTCAAGGATTGTAGCTATCTCTCTGTCGAGAAGCTCATCCGGAAGTCTGTAAGCCGGTATGCCGTAGCGGCACTGTCCGCCGGCCTTCTCATTTTTCTCAAATACGGTTACCTCGTGTCCCTTCTTAGCAAGGTAGTAGGCTGCCGTAAGTCCTGAAGGGCCTGCTCCGATAACGGCAACCTTCTTGCCTGTGGGAGCATCCTTTCTTACGTGGTTTTTCCACTCGCCGCTCTCATTTGTGGCTGCGGCACGCTTAAGTCTGCAGATAGATACAGGAGCGTTGAGCTCTCCTCTCTTACACTGTGTCTCGCAGTTACGTGTGCAGACAGAGCCGAGAGTCTCAGGGAAAGGCACCTTTTCACGAATAACAGCTGTTGCTTTATCGAAGTCGCCTTCCTTGATGTATCTGATGTATGCAGGAATATCGATGTGTGCGGGGCATGTGGCTCTGCAGGGAACTACGTTGTCCTCGTAGGATCTCTCAGGCTTCATGAGATTGAATGCATCCATGATTGAACCTGTGGGGCAAACCTCGATACATGCGCCGCAGAATCTGCAGCCTGCTTCTTTTAAGGATTTTCCGTCCGGAACACCCGCTCTTATTCCCACATCAGTCTTAATGTAGTCAAGAACCTTAACTCCACGCATGTCCTGACATGCACGGATGCAGCGTCCGCATCTTACGCATCTTGTGAAAAGGTGTGAGATCAGCGGATTGCTCTCATCATTGGGAACGGCTCTTGATTTTTTCCTCCAGCGCTCAGGGCTGACGCCCATGTACTGATACATTGACTGGAGTTCGCATTTACCGTACTTGGGACAGCCTGTGCAGTCGGCAGGGTGTGTTGCAAGGATGAGCTCCATTGCGGTCTTTCTGACCTTCTCAGCCTGCGGTCCGCCTACTGTTACCTTCATGCCATCTTCCACGATTGTCTTACAAGCGGGGACAGCCCCCTCCACTCCGTCGATCTCAACGGAGCAGAGACGGCAGCCGCCCTTAGCTTCTAAATCAGGATGAGAGCATAGATGAGGAATAAAAACACCTGCTTCAAGGGCTGCATCAAGCACTGACGCGCCTTCTCTTGCTTCTATTTCTTTTCCGTCAATAAAAATTTTCATCTAAGTCTAACCTCTGTTATTTATTCAAAATCATCAAAGTTCTCGGAACCTGCAGATGCGTTCTCACCTGCGATACGTCCGCTGTTTAAGCAGAATCCCATTGTGTTTCCTGAAAGGATGAAGGGATAGCTGTCACCGAAGATGTTGCAGGCGTCTGTTCCTGCGCAGTAAAGTCCGGGAATAACCTTTGCATCCTGTGTGAGAACCTGTGTCTTGTGGTTGATCTTTACGCCGCCAAGGGAGCCGTAAGCACCAACGTTCTCTCTGCAGAGATAGAAGGGAGCCTTTTCGATGGGCTGCATGTATACGCGGTCCTTCTCGAAGATCTCATCGTAGCCCTTCTCGCACATCTCGTTGTACTCTTCGATCTGAGCAACAAGTCCTTCAACATCGATGCCAGCCTTCTCTGCAAGCTCTTCAATTGTGTCTGCCTGTACGATGGGCTCATAGCCATCAGCAAGGTCTCTGTTCCACTGCTCATCGAAGTGATCGAAAAGATCATGAGGGTGAACGTGTGAAACGATGTCGGGACCCTTTTTCTTATATTTCTTAAGGAGCTTGCTGTCGAAGATTGAGTATGCAACCTTGCCGGGCTGTGCTGCGATAGCATTACCTGTAAAGGTTGTGTTTGCAATCTGATCCTCAGGCATAAATCTCTGGCCGTTTCTGTTTACCCAGAGGCAAGGCTGACGGAAAGCACCGTCAAGGATGAAGTGGTTCATGTTGTCAGGAAGCTGATACATGAGCTCCATGATGCAGGGCTCTTTTCCTGCGCCTGCTTCCCATGCCATCTTGATTCCCTCACCCTTCATGCCGGGAATAGCGAAGTTGTAAATTGTGTTGCCATATTCGAACTCTGTCTGCTCTTTGATCATCTCCGGGTTGTCACCGAAGCCGCCTGTGCAGATGATAACTGCATTTGCTCTTGCCTCGATCTCTTCACCGTCCTTATCAACTGCAATAACACCTACAGCAGCGCCGTCTTCCATGATGATCTTCTTAACCGGTGTCTCGAACCGGAAGTCAACACCGAGCTCTTTTGCTCTCTCTGTCATCTTCTTTGTCATAGCTGTTGCGCAGCGGGGGCCGGGCATTCCGCCGTCCTCAGGCTTTACAACGTGCCATGTGAACTCACCGTCTGAGTAAGCTCTTGTAGCCTCGGGAGCGCTGAATGCTCTCTGTACGCCTACGAACTCAACGCCCATATCCATGAGCCAGTCAATTGTGTCACCTGACTTGAAGTAGTAATCTCTTACCATTCTTGCGTCTACGCGATAGTGTGTGAAATACATGTGCTTTCTGAAAGCTTCACCGGGTGTAAGAGCGATCATGTGCTCTTTCTGGATTCTTGAACCTACGCCAAGAGGTCCCATACCCATATTTGCTGCTCCACCTGTTGTGGATGACTTCTCAAAAGTGATTACGCTGGCGCCGTTCTCAGCTGCCGCGATACTTGCTGCAAGTCCTGAAAGGCCTGCTGCTACTACGATTACATCTGACTGTAACTGTTTCATTTTTCAATTACCTCCAATTCCTATTACTCTTTAACAATGCTATCTGTGATCTTTTCAGCCGGACGGTTCCATAAGAAGGAAACGATGTAGCCGACAATATAAATCGGGATAAATGTGCTTGCCATACCGATGAAATATGCGATGATCGGTGCATGGTTCAAGATGCAAACGTTGAAATATGTGAGGATCAGACAGTTGATCACTACATAAACAAGGTTAACTACTACGTTGATCGCAAGGCCGAAGGGAAGTGTGTCCGGCTTGGTCTTGCAGAACATTGCAAATCCGAATCCCCATTTAACAGCAGGAACAAATACTCCTACGATGAATGAAATCGCGTAAGCGATAAGGAAATTTATTACCAAAAGTGCAGGTATTACCTTGTGTATAGCAAGGAGCTGCGCTGTGAGTGAAATAGCAAGTGCTATCGGAATATTCATGATAAGTGCATTGACTGCACGCCATTTTAAACTTCTATTCATCGTTTTTTTGCCTCCCCCATTGATCAAATACCCTTAAAATTCTTCTCTTTATATCTGATGATCTTCTTGCCGACGATCTCTCTGTTTTCAGGATTTTCAAAGAATCCGCCCTGTGTATGGCCGATTTCCTCAAGGTGTCTTGCTCTTCCTTCAACAGTTGTACGATCCTTAAGAAGTCCGTCCTTCTGGATTACGAATTTCCACTTGCCGTCCTCGGTCTTCTCGAGGTTTCCGCCTGCTCCGCAAACCTGGCACTCGATAGGATAGTGAAGGCCGTCCCACTGAGGCTCACCAAGTACAAGTGCATTGGAGTGGCAGTTCGGGCACCAGCCCATGTTCTCATCACCGAGCCAGCCCCTCTCCTCAACGGGAGTGTTAACTGCTTTTATGATGTTCTCACCCATTTTGTGTGCTCTTGCGATGAGCTCATCGTCAAGCAGGCACTGTGCAGGACCGGGAACTCTTGTAGCAAGGAGCATATCAACTACCTTAAAGTCTGTTGTGAACATTGTTGCCTGAAGTCCCTCAAGAGCCATGGACTGCCATGCTCTGGTAGAACCACCTACGGAAATAAGACCTGCAACTCTGTCCTTATGTTCAATTGCGCCAATTGTCTCAAGGAATGCTGTCTCGTAGCTGAGACTTCTCTGTGCGAACGCAAGATAATTTGCAGAAGGCATAAGATCGTATGTAGGAACTGAATAGATAACAGCATCCTGATTAAGAAGGACCTCCATGATCTTTTTCTTGTCGTCCTTATCATCAAGAACGCAGCCTACATTTTTGCCCTGTGACATACCGATTGTACATGAAGTACATCCTGTACAGTCTAAAATATTGTAATCCCTAAGATTGATCATTGTTACTTCTGCGCCTGCCTCTTCACAGGCAATCAGTGCTTCCTTTAAAAGGATTTCACTATTGCTGTTCTTTCTTCCAGCTGTAACACCCATTACTTTGATACTCATAAAAACTCTCCCTTTTTTCCTTAATATTGCAGAACAGCTCTGCTGGTTAAGAATTTATCATTCTCAGTTTTCCTTTACATCCAACATGTATTGAGTAAAAATAGTCATATCGGACGCTCTTTTCCGACAAACGTCTGATGGCTTAAGAATGGGTATTAATAGTAAAGGATTCAGAAAAATGGCATATATCCACGATATAGTAGATGTAATTGAGAAAAAATATGGGCTAATAGTGCATGGAGATGCCCAAAAAAGGCAGTCAATTGACGGAATGCGATTTTTTAATGAAAACGATGCAAACATTGAACACTTAAGTCCGAACGTATTGTATTTAGCGGATTTCTCGAAGTATGGTCAGCTGGAAGTCTATGGTGACATACTGTATGTAGGTGCTGGAAAAGAACAGCCCGGATCTGATGCGCTCTACATTGAAGAAAATCTGGATATGATAGATCTTTACAACACAATCGAGGATGTGATCATAAGTAATCATCAGATTTATTTAAAAAAGCAGACACTTTTCAATGTTCTGCATAGCGGTCATGGTCTTGATTCCCTTCTGAAAACCGCATACAACTATCTGAACAACACAATTGTTATCTGTGACAGCAGCTACGGAATAATCTCTTCCTACCCGGAGCTTGCTGATACAGAAAACCTGGAGATAAGGAATAACAGGCTATCCGTCAAGCCTAAGAACTCCGAGGATATGGAAGTAAAAAAAATAACCGAGCGAATTTATCACTCGGTGTATCCCTTTGCGGTTAAATTTGATGATTATCCATATTACTGGATCTTTGAGAGTATAAGAATCAAGCACGCTGTGGTTGGCTATGTCTGCGTTCGCTGCAACGAAAGAGAACACACGGAAAGTGACCTCGATCTCATCCACACCATAGCGCAAATGACCTCCATACAGCTACAAAAAGATGACAGCTACCGCAATCCCCAGGGTATCAAGTACGACATGTACTTAAGCGACCTTTTTGCCCGTCATTACACGGAACCCCTGGCAAGGGAGCAACTCCAGCGGCTTGGCGTGCGTCCCAGAGAGTATTTCTTTATATTGGCATGTTGTTTTTCCACTGAATCAGAGCGTTTGATGAACTATCACTACTACATACAGCAGCTCTCCACCATTTTCACCAACAGCATTACAGGTATATTTGGAAGCCGCTTCATTACGCTGGTCTCGACCTCGGATATGGAGCGCATGAATGCCGGAACTGAGCAAAGAATCATTACTTTCCTCACGATGAACCACATGATAGGAACTGTAAGCTATCCCTATGACAAGCTTATCGACAGTTCCGCCTATCACAATCAGTGCCAGGGGCTTTTATCCCAGATTTCAAGCGAGCCCGGCAAGTCTCCACTCTATTATTATAACGACTATTATTTAAAGAATATCTTAAAGAGCCTCAATAAACAGGCTCTTGTGGAAGCCTCCATCCACCCTTCCATCAAGTTCATGAAAAAGCATGACGATGAACATGGCACAAATTACATAAGTACCCTGCAGGCCTATTTTGACAATAATAGAAGCGCACCTGCTACTGCAAATGCGCTTTTCATACATAAGTCCACTCTGTTCTACCGCTTCGATAAAATGAAGCAGCTTTTTAATATAACACTTGATGATAAGGATGCTCTGTTTGCCTATGAGTATTCGCTAAGGCTGTTGGAATAACAGGCTTATTTGAATGCATCCCATTTATATTTGCACTGGGGATTCCAGATGATCCAGGAGTCGACTCCATGCTCGTTTACCGCTCTTATCTGGTCCCGAAGCTCCTGTGCGTTATATTCTTTGTGTTTTTTAAGATATGTGGCTGTAAAGCCCTGAAGCCACGGACGAACCTGGGCCTGAGGTCTTTTTCCCAAAGGATTTACCACCTTCAGCTCAGCATCTGAATAGTCCATCGCCTTGAAAACCGTTTCATAGGGGTAAAGGTCAGGATAATCAAGCCCCATGGAGCCCTCATAGTAATGCGAAGGGTAGATCATGGGCGATAAGTATTCACAGGACATTGAGAGCCAGGAGTACTCCTGTCCCACTATGTTTCTGTCGACCTTAGAGCCCATAGCTGTTCCGAAAACATCAAGGGACAGCGGTATGTTCTCTTTTTTCAAAGCAAGATGAGCATCGCGGACAAATTCATAAACCGCGCGGCGTCTGCCGTAGCCGTTCATTCCAAGGTCTTCCTCTTTAATCCCTGTAGGAAATCTCACATAATCGAACTGAACCTCGTCAAAACCGGCATTTTTACAGCCAAGGGCAACCTCTATCAGGTAATCCTTGACTTCCTCGTTTGAGGGGTCCATCCATGAAAAGCCCTTGCTATCCTCGTAAAGCCCACCTGATGCGGTTTTTAAAACCCATTCGGGCTTGATCTCATCAATTAAGGGATCTCTGAAGGTCACGCATCTTGCAATTGCATATATTCCATGCTCGTGCAAAGTATTTAGGAGACCCGGCATGTCCTTTACCAAAATATTGGTGGTTCCCAGCCAGTTTATGAGCTCTGAATTCATATCGAAGACAATATTGCCATCGTCGTTTTTAACATCGATTACAACGGCATTTATGGACGTTTCGTCTATGTTGGTAATTATGTCGTCCATCATGCTCTGGGTTCCCGCTACGAAGGCACTCACATAGATGCCGTGAATTCCGGAATCGTCGATAGGAGCTTCTTCGCTTGCAGTCTCTGTAATTGCGGCGTCGCCATCGCTTACAGCCTCGGCATTTTCTGCTTCTGATGTCATTTCAGAGGTGGTCTCCTCTGCACGTGTGGTTAAGGGCGCAAGCGCTAAAGCTCCTGAAAACAGGCTTATACACAGAACCGCACACAGATATCGTCTGCCATTTTTTAATACGCTACCTGCTCTCATCTCAGCCTTCCTGCATTGCCTGCTCAATTGCGTATGAAAGCTGATCGGGGCAGGATGTGCTCTTGAAGCCGCACTTGATTCCGCGAAGCTTTGCGATAGCATCCTCTCCCTTCATACCTTCAACAAGCCTTGAAACGCCCTGAAGATTGCCGTTGCAGCCATTTGTAAACTCAACGTGCTTTATTATTCCGTTCTCAACATCAATATCAATCTGAGTTGAGCAAGTTCCTTTTGTCTTGTAAACCATTATTTATATCTCCTTATTCATTTAAGTACCCCCGCGCAGGCAGGAGCATGCTAGTTTCTAAGTATACCTTTTTGAGTTAAAGATTCAAGCTTCGGCTCGTTTTTATTTTAGGGAATTTCAGAGGATTTATTTTAGGAGAAAAAGAAGGAATAGCTTGTATGGCAACTCAAGCTATTCCTTACTTTCTTTTCATTATAGGAGGAGTTAATAAAAAAGGGAGATTATTCTCTGCTATCATTTCGTTCTCTTCAGGTTACATCCTCTGGAAGTTCGGACTTCCTCGGGAGGCGCCCACACAGGAACCGGAGTCTAGTCGCGTCCCCTGTATGCTTGTCTTTCTGGTATATATTTCGGATGATAACCCGGTGTATTAACCCCTTTTATAAAAAATATGCTGTTTGCGGCAACTTTCTTTCGTTTTTAGTCTAAGTATTGTGAAATAATTCTTCATGGAAGCCGCAACGCCTCTAAATTCCTATTATTCTGCTGTAATGTCTGCGCCAAAGTATTTCTGTGAGATTTCAGCAAGCTTGCCTTCTTTTCTAAGTTCTTCAATTGCCTCGTTGATCGCCTTGCGAAGTGTATCGTTGTCAGCACCCTTTGCAAGAGGAATAGCGTACTTTGTAACCTCGGGATCAACTGCAGCAACCTTAAGGTCGGTTGTACCTGTGGTATTGAAGTAATCCTGCGCAGAAGTGTTGGCATTGATAGTAGCCTCAACTGTGCCGTTCTGAACAAGTGTCATGGTCTCACCAAGCGTATCTACGTTGGATACCGTTGCACCATGCTCTTTTCCCATAGCCTCGTAGGTGGAGCCTGCTGAATTGGCTGTTGTACGTCCGTTTAAGTCATCAAATGACTTGATATCCTCGTTTGTTGCAAGAGTTACGACTACTGCGTGATCATAAGCGTAGGGCTCGGTAAAATCGTAAGTATTTGAGCGCTCATCGGTTACATCTACGCCGTTTGCCATCATATCGAAGGCACCGGTTGTAACTCCTGTGAGTCCGCCGTCAAATGCAACCTCCTGGAAATCCGCTTCAACACCGAGCTTTTTAGCAATAGCAGCTGCTATTTCAACGTCAAAGCCCACAAGCTCATCCGTGGTCTCATCGTGGTAGGTAAAGGGTGCCCAGCAGCCCTCTGTTGCAATCGTGATCTTACCTGCTGTCTGGATTCTTGCCAGGTGATCGTTCGCTGTGCTTACTCCTGATCCGCTGCTTCCGCATCCGGCCAGGACTGTCGCAAACATCGCGGTAACAAGCACTAGTGACAGATTCTTTTTCATTATATTTTCCTCCATTTCTTAAGGTGCTTTATAAAAACAAATTGTGTGTAGTTATCCTTTTATTCAGTTAACCTCAGGAATTCTCTGGTTTTTTCCTCCTTGGGATTTACGAAGAACTCCTCGGGTTTTCCCTCTTCAACAATGACACCGTCCGCCATGAAAACAACCTTGGACGAAACTTCCCTTGCAAAGCCAATCTCGTGAGTTACTACGATCATCGTCATACCTTCATCTGCAAGCTTCCTCATGACCTCAAGGACCTCTGCTGTAAGCTGCGGATCCAGCGCCGATGTGGGCTCATCAAAATATATGATACTGGGATCCGTGGCAAGAGCCCTTGCAATTGCTACTCTCTGCTGCTGTCCGCCTGAGAGCTGCGAAGGATATTTGTCCACATGGTCCTGCATTCCGACCTTAGTAAGGACGTCCATAGCCTTTTCCCTGGCTTCGGCGGCAGGCACATGTCTTGCGGATGTAAGCCCTAAGGTTACATTCTGCAAAACCGTCTTATTTGCAAACAGGCAGTAGTTCTGAAAAACAAAGCCTGTGTTCCTTCGAATAGCGGAAATATCGGCCTTGCTTATGCCTAAAAGGTGGTAATCCTTGCCATTAAATAACAGCTGTCCTTCATCCGCTTTTTCCAGAAAATTGATACATCTAAGGAGTGTGGTCTTGCCTGATCCCGATGCACCGAGGATAGACACCACATCGCCCTTTTCAACCGTCAGATCTATGCCCTTTAGTACTTCACCCGCACCAAAGGATTTATGTATGTTCTTAACCTCTAATAACGCCATTTCGCACCCCTGTTACTTCCTCACACCGTAGCTTGCAAGTGAAAGCTCGCCTCTCTTCTGCACATATGTAAGTACTGTGCAAAACAGCAGGTAAACAATCGCAACCTCAATATACAGTGGAAGGTAATTGTAGGACTGACCTGCAATCTGCTTGGTCCTTGTGAACATCTCCACAACAGTTATGCTCGATGCGAGAGAGGTGTCCTTAACCATGCTGATAAGAGCATTAAACAGAGACGGGAATGCCGTTCTGAAGGCCTGTGGAAGAATGATGTGCCACATGATCTGCATGTAGTTCATACCAACGCAGTACCCCGCCTCAAGCTGTCCTGCAGGAACCGCTTCCATGGCGGCTCTGACGGTCTCTGCGCTGTAGGCTCCTTCATTGATGGTGAATACTATAACTGCCATAACGAAGGGATTTGAATGTATTCCCAGTAGCGGAAGTCCGTAAAACGCCACCATAAGCTGAACCAGCAGCGGCGTACCTCTTATTATCCATATGTAAAATCTGCATATCTGCCTTGCAACCGGCACCTGTGCGTATTGAATCATTGCGACGAATACGGAAAGCACCGTTGACAGGACAAAAGCCAGCGCCGCAAGCGGTATCGTGACCTTCAGTCCGTATTCTAATATTTTGGGAAAAGAGCTTATAAGCAGCTCTAACGTAGCTTCATTAAACATTTCTATTCCAATTTCCATTGCATAAATATATTTTACGCAATTCTTTTATTCAAAATATATTACTCCATTTACATAGTAAGTCAATACCTATTGTAAAAAAGAAACGAGCAAAATGTAAAGCTACACTTTGCCCGCTAACGCTTTTTATTATGTGTCACGCATTATCAGCGCACTACTACTGTCGTTCCGACATTTACTCTGTCAAAAAGCGCAACCGCTGTATCATGTGGCAGGTTCACACATCCGTGTGATCCGTTTGATTTGTAGATTTCACCGCCAAATGAGCTTCTCCAGGTTGCATCATGGAGACCGATATGGCACGGATTCGGAGTAAACTGCATCCATCTGTCAACCCACACGTTCCAGGTAGGCCCTACCAGCGTTTTCCCGGGTATGTGGGACTGAATGGTATAGGTTCCTCTGGGCGTGCCGTTTCCGCGATTCGGATTTCCGGTAACCACAGGACACTGCAGTGCCACCTGTCCATTTTCATAATAGGTCATGGTCTGATTGTCGATGTCCACATCAATATATGTGCTGTACGGCAATCCCGCCACCTGCGTATTTGCCTGCTCCGGAGCTGTCCCCTGGAGTGCAGCCTGATATCTGGCTGAATCTTCCTGCTGGTTTTGAGATCTTCCCTCGTTACATCCAAAGGTAACGTAGTGCTGATATAATGCGGCGGGATCTGTTCCCACAACCGCTACTACATCCGGATACTTCCGTGCATAAAAATTCGCATCAAATCCATCCGCCTTAACATGAGATGTAACCAAAACCATTACTGTTAATGCTGCTAATGATAAACCGATTATTCTCCCACGCATCATTGCTTCCCCCTCATAGAAACACGATATTAAGTGAATAAATGTATTCTATCATATACGGGGAGCCGTGAACCGTCTTTATGTTTTTTTAATATATAGCTGATATTTGGTTTATAAAAAGAGTTTCTTTTGCTGTAAAGCAAAACTTCCCACATCCTGTTGGAATGTGAGAAGTTTAAAGAAAATATATTGATGAAAAAGATTACTTGAATTCCTGAATGGCCTTAACGAGATCGGGATAAGGAATTTCGAGGGTTCTTCTGTCGATAATTCCGAAGTTTTCACCGTTTCCGTCAAACTGGCCATTATCCCACCATACGCAGGGAATATTCTTGGCTCTTGCTTTTCTTAAGTAATCGGTAACCCATGCCACTCTCTCGGCCTCGTTGTCCTTGTTTACAGCACCGAATTCACCGATGATAACCGGTACGTTCTTGAAGAATACGATTCTCTCAATATCCTGTAAAAGTCTGTCGAGGTCGCCGTGATCGTTGTCATATGTGGATCTTCCGGGACTTTCAAGAGCAAATTCATAAGGTGTGTACGCATGTACTGAAACTGCTACGCAGTCGTCGTTCTCGGGAAGCTCAATTGCTCTGATACAATTTGTCTGTGAGCTTGCTGCATAACCAGGGAACATGATAAGGCGCTTTTCGTTGTTTCCACCGGCAGCCCTTATAGCTTCATATCCGGCCATATTAACCGCGTTAACTACTTCCTTGCCCTCTTTATCGCCGCCGTTCCATTCTACGTCTGTACCGACCTTTCTGGGCTCATTTTGGAGCTCAAAGATAAGGTGTGAGTCATAGTCCTTAAATCTCTCTGAAACCTGTGTCCAGATGGCTGAAAGAAGCTGTGACGCCTTTTCCTGGTTGTCATAGTAAGGATAGTTCCAATCCTCGTGGTGAACGTTTATGATGCAGTAAGCACCTCTGCCGTAAACGTAATCAACAACCTCCTGAACTCTGTCCATCCATGCGGGATCAATGTTACCTTCCTCGTCAATGTGAGCCTTCCATGTGATCGGAACTCTGATGGTGTTAAAACCGAGGTCAAGAACTGCATCGATCATCTCCTGGGTTGTCTCGGGGTTGCCCCAGCAGGTCTCCTGCTTTGACGGCGGATCTGACATCTTGATATTTACGTCATGCGCATCAAGAGTATTTCCGAGATTCCAACCGATGGTCATATCATTTACGATTTCCCAGGCAGGTGTTGTAGCCACGTCTCCATCCTCGCTTTCTTCTGTGTTTTCTGCGGAATCCTCTGCGGTATCGGAATCCTTGGTATCTTCTGCAGCGTCAGACTCTTCTGAATCTTTTGCAGTTTCAGCCTCTTCCTCTGATTCCTCGGTATTCTCTTCTGATGCTGCTTCAGCTGTGTCCTCTGCAGCCTCTTCGGTGTTTTCAGCTTCGGTTTCTGCTTCTTCTGCAGTCTCCTCAGTGGTCTCTTCCGCGCCCTTTACTATATCTTCTGCGCTCTCCGCTGTCTGTGCGGTATTTGCTCCGGCGCCGCCACAGCCTGCAGTTGCAGCCATGGTAAATGCCAGTAGCAGTGCCATTACTTTTCGTTTCATAATATTCTCCTCTGATTTGTTGCTTGAATTTAAAACTCAGGCAGCCCAAATGATAGAAATATATACATCGATACCTTTTGGACTTAGACCCGTCATCATTACAATATACGACAATAAAAATAAAAAAGGTACCATTTTCATGCTAAAAATGGCACCCTCATGATCTTTTTTTATTAAAGCTTCAAATCTGCAGCTACGCACTTGTGGCCTGTAAGCTTCTCAGAACGGGCATCGGGCTGTGAAACGCCTGCGAATACCTTAAATGTATCCGAGAATATCTTTCTGTTGCCGTCTTCATCTACTGAAGTGAATGCTCTTGCGCTTAAGTGGAGGCTTACTTCCTTCTCCTCGCCTGCTTCGAGATGTACTCTCTTAAAGCCGCTGAGGCAGGGATTCGGGATAGCCTTGTCAAAACCGGTATCCTTTACATAAACCTGAACAACATCATCTGTTGCCACTTTTCCATCGTTAACAACTGTTATCTTAAGGTCAGCGCCATAAAACTCTGAGCCGTCAGCCTTCGCAAATGTATATTTTGTATCCTCTGTGCTTGCTTCGTTAGCGCTCTCGCTAACCTTTACGTCAAGGGCCTTAACGCTGCAATCGCCGTAGGTAAGACCATATCCGAAGGGATAGAGCACCTCGCCCTCAAAGTATCTGTAGGTGCGGTTTTTCATAGAATAATCTGTGAAAGCCGGAAGATCCTTTGATGAATTGTAGAAGGTTACGGGCAGTTTTCCTGAAGGTGAAATCTCACCAAACAGTGCCTTGGCAACCTCTGCGCCGCCTCTTGCTCCGGGATACCAGGTCTGAAGAACGGCACCTGCTCTGTTCTCGGCATCGGAAAGGTCGATGGCACTACCTGACATATTTACTACGATTGTAGGCTTGCCACAGTCGAGAACGTTCTTAAGCATCTGTCTCTGGCAAAGAGGAAGGTTAAGATCAATCTTATCGCCTGAAGCAAACTGGTTACCTGTATCTCCCTCTTCTCCCTCAAGAGTCTCATCAAGGCCTACAACAACTACTACGACATCGGAGTAATCAGCTACAGTGAGCGCCTCTGACATTCTGTCAGGCTTGTTGGGATCTGCAAGTCCGCTTACATTCTCCTTCCAGAGGTCGCAGCCCTCTGAATACATAACACGTGTATTTTCACCCACAAGATCCTGAATACCCTCAAGAACAGTGATGTATCTTGAAGATGTGCCATGGTAATTACCAACAAGGGCAGATCTTGAATTAGCATTGGGTCCGATAACACCGATTGTGCCGATGCCCTCCTTCTTAAGAGGCAAAATGCCGTCATTCTTAAGAAGTACCATGCTCTCAGCGGCTGCTCTGCTTGCAACCTTGAGGTGATCCTTGCACTCAACAACTGTGTAAGGGATCTCGTCATACTCTGTCTTATCAAACATTCCGAGAAGGAATCTTGACGTGAAAAGTCTCTCACAGGAAGCTGTGATAACGCTCTCATCAAGCATACCTGCGCGGTAAGCGTTCATAACCTTCTGATATGTACAACCACAGTTAAGATCGCAGCCTGTCTCAAGAGCAAGCTTAACTGACTCCTCGGGAGCGCCTGTTACGTGGTGATTTTCATGGAAATCTCTTACAGCCCAGCAGTCAGATACATAGTGGCCCTCAAAGCCCCATTTGTTTCTGAGATAGCCGTTCATAAGCTCCTCGTTTGCACAGCAGGGCTCATCATTTGTTCTGTTGTAGGCGCCCATAACTGACTCTACATTTGCTTCCTTGACGCAGGCCTCAAATGCGGGGAGATAGGTCTCCTCAAGGTCCTTCTTGGAAGCGATGGCGTTGAAGTGGTGACGCTCGCCCTCAGGTCCTGAATGAACTGCAAAATGCTTAGCGCATGCAGCTGCCTTCATGTACTCACCATCACCCTGGATGCCCTTAACAAAAGGCACTGCCAGTCTGCTTGTAAGGTACGGATCCTCACCATAGGTCTCATGTCCTCTGCCCCATCTGGGATCGCGGAATATGTTTACATTGGGAGCCCAGAAGGTGAGTCCCTTGTAAATGTCTCTGTCTTCGCGCTTAGACTGCTCGTTGTACTTTGCACGGCCTTCGATCGCAATGATCTCACCGATGCAGCTCATAAGCTCTTCATCAAAAGCTGCTGCAAGGCCGATAGCCTGAGGGAACATTGTTGCGGTGCCTGCACGGGCTACGCCGTGAAGCGCCTCATTCCACCAGTTATATGCAGGTATTCCGAGTCTGTCTATAGCGGGTGCATCAAATTTAAGCTGGGAGGCCTTTTCCTCCACAGTCATCTTGCTAACGAGCTCTTTCGCTCTCTTTCTTGCCTCTTCTCTGTTCATGGGTTTGTACCTTTCGTTTTAAACTACACCAAAACCAAGGATTGTGAACTTCTTGTCCTCGTATCCTTTTGCCATCTTTATCTCTACTTCGTGGAGGCCAACCTCAGCTCCGTTAAGGATAATGAGCGGGTTGCAGTGTGTCCAGCCGATAGCCAGCGGATCTACATCCATAACCTTTCTGCCATCCACGTAAACCTCTGCAGTACCGTAAGCGTTAAGACCTGAATCCTTCATAACAAGAAGCAGCTTTTTGCAGCTTATCTTCATGCGGAAAGGCTCAGGATTGGCGCTAGAACCGTCGTAATGCCAGTTGTTGGGGAATTCCGGCACAGGAACTACTTCGCTGTCCATTTCGACCCTCTGAAGGTCATTATCGGTACCTGAGAATGCGCCTTCGGTTACAACTGCGCTGCTGATATCCTTGCGATCAACAAGATATACCTTCTCGAAGTCTGCTCCGATAGCAGGTGTTCTTGCCAGAAGATCCTCTGTAGTCTCAGCATCTGTGCTGACTTCGGCAGCTCCTACCATATCCATCAGGCAATCGCGCATAACCATGTGTCCAAGGTTGCTGGGATGGAAGATATCATAGAAAAACTGCTTCTTTGAGATTACTCTTCCCTCCTCGGGTCTAAGACCGAACTGAGGAGATACAGCATCAAGGACGCTCACCATGGGAATATCGTACTTTCTTCCAACAGGTGAAAGTCTGTCCTGAAGGTTCCAATCATAGGAAAATACTGCAAATAATATGATAACAGCCGGTTTCCATGAGAGTGCAAGGCACTTTCTCACAAGACTCTCAAAGCATACGCCCTTGGTCTCATCGCCTTCATCATTTACAGCGAATTCGATAACTACAAGATCGGGCTTTTCCTTGCCGTCGCGGAGAATATCTCTCTCAAAGCGGATCATACCAAGCTCTGAAGGTGTTCCGCCAACTCCGGCCTTAATAAGGTTAACAGCACCGCCATTTGCGTATTTTTCCTCAAAAGCATCAGCAAAAATTCTTGCATAGCACTTTTCATTTATCGGGATAGCGCCTGCGCCCTGTGTAATAGAGCCTCCGATGAAGGAAAGGGTCACGTCTTCTCCCCTCTTAGCCTTCTCTGTAACAGCGCGAAGTCTTGCAAGGTTACCCTCAAACATACGTGACTTTGTTATCATTGTCTTGTATGCATCAGACTCAAAGTCCACAGCTGTGTCTGAAATCTGCTCAGGAGCCTCAAATCCGTCGTTTAAATAAAAACATACATCTGCCATAGCCTGAATGCCTGAACGCTCAAATTCGAAGCGAATTTGGCCGGGAACGCGGTCTGTATCAAACCACTTGGTCTCTGTAAGGTCAATAACCTGCTCTGTTCCGTCAGCAGTAAACTCCTTGCTGATCATAGTTGCGGGATCTTCCTGATTCTGTCCGTACATCTGGAAAACGAATTTAACCTTTTCCTGCCTGGAATCCTCGGTAACACTTACTCCTATGCTGTGAACAAGCTTCCTGAAGCCCTCTGCTGATGTGAGCATCTTAAGAAGCTCCTCATCCGTTACATTTCCTGTAAGCTTTGCTGAATCCGGAAGTCTTCCGTTATCCTCATAAATAAACTGGATTCCTCTTCCATCAGGCTGCGGAGCAGCAAAAATCCCCTTATCCTGCATTACATAAAAATATGGTCTCTTTTTAGTAGGATCCTTAGGGGCTACAGGCCCCTTTCTTTCTTCGTTACTCATACTCTCCTCTTTTCTTCAAGCGTGGCGCTTTACTTATTCAAATGCTTAGCTGTTTTGTCTGACTAGAAGCCATTTACGGCCATCTGCCTGGTCTTGGCTTGTTTACGCTTATAACTCCCGAAGCTTCAAGGTTTCTAAGGAGCAGAAGCCTTGCTTCCCCAACGTATTCGGGCTTAAGCATATAAAAACTGTATGTCTCTATCAGGGAGAACAAGTTACCGGTTCTACCCTCAATCTTGAAGTTATTTATACCCATCGGCACATATTTCTCCCAGATCATCTCCGGTGAAACAAAGGTCGAATACTCCTGTATTGTGTAAATGCAGTTCTTATCACCGTATTCACAGGTCCAGGGCTTGATGGGCTTTTGCTTATCCTTGGGAAGCTTTCTGTTCTCAAGGGTTATTCTCTGGTTCATTGCGATGTTTTTGTAGTGATCGCCTCTGCGCTTACAATCGGGCACGCAGCAAGCGTTTATGAGCACCTCAAGCTTTTCCTTATGCTCAACTTTTTCTAATAAATCCCACTTGTTATTTAAATTGTAATCAAGGACTACATACTTATAATCCTTGTTCATTTCCTCATTAAGTGTCTCAACATCACGAATTTCCTTACAGGTTGTGCTGTTGAAGTGATATGAAGGATATTTCTCCCTGAGGTATTTTTCCAATACTTCTGAAAAAACAAGAACCTCATTCATTCCATTGTCTGCTACTTCCATACAGAAATTGCAGAAGGGATCGTCTAAATCCTCCTCGGTAAGAAGCGGATTTGTGAAGGTATATCTGATCGGAATACCCTTTGAATTGATGCTCTTTACTACATTTTTCACGAATCCTGCGTCGCACTGATCGTTTCCGACTAAACGTCCGCCATTCCACAAAGCGAAGGGAAATGCTCCGAAAAATGAAGCTATCTCTATTCCTTCCCTGAAATACTCCGGATGCTGTTCCATAAGACTGATCCAGAACATATTGAGGGGATAGTTGTATCTAAGCCCCGGAAGATGAAATTTTACTTTATTACCCATAATTACTTGCCCCTATATTACTTAAAAAATAAGGGGCGACTTCTTAAAGCCGCCCCTCAGATTCTCTACTTATCGAGTTAAGCAGATCTAATTATTTATTAGCCTCTTCTACATAAGCCTTCCATGTATCAGCGATAGCTTCAACCTGCTCAGAAACTACACAACCAGGTGTGATGTTCCAGATGAAGTCAGCTCCGACATCCATGTTAGGAATCATGCCGTGGTAAGCGATTGTGCCGTGCTCAGGCTGAGTCATCATTGTGATTGTCTCATCAACTGATCTGGAATCGAAGATACCATTGCGAGCTGTAGAAATGTTTCCGTTGTAATCCTCGTAGCCTTCAGGCTGGTTTGTCCAAAGATCCCAAGCGAATGCAAGCTTCCAAGCCTTGTCAGCATCATAGCAAGCAGGAATTGCAACCGGGTTGTTTGTCCATACGTTGATGTAATCCTTGCCCTTAGGTCCCTTCGGGAACATTACGAAACCAACTTCGTCTTCCATATCGATAAGGAAGTTACCGGGGCATCCAGCATACTCATCCTCAGGCATGAATGCAGCCTGACCATTGATGAACTGCTCTTTATAATAATCCCACTCAGCACCCTCAGGGTTAGCTACTTCTGCATCGTACTTTGTGAACATATCAACAGTCCACTCAAGTGCCTCAAGAGTCTCAGGGCTCTCAAGATCATATGTGTACTTGCCGCTTGCGTCCTTACCAACAAGGTCGCCGCCGTTTGAGAAGATAGCCTGAGTTGTCATGTTACCTTCGTTAAGTGTCATACCGTAAACATCGATAACACCGTCGTTATCTGTATCACGCTGAACCTTGGAAAGGAGATCCTCGAAAGCATCCCATGTCCATGTTCCGTCTGCCTGCATATCATAGATTGACTCAGGATCGATACCAGCTTCTGTAAGAAGTCTCTTGTTGAAGTAGATACCTGTTCTGGGCTCTGAATAGCCAGCATACATAGCGTAGATCTTGCCATCCTTTGAGAACTGCTCATGAAGCAGGTTTCTCTGGAACTTCTCCTTTGAGAAGTCAAGGCAATCAAGTGTAGAAAGGTCATACATAAGACCATTTGACATAGCAGATGTGATAGCCGGATCAGCACGAAGAATCCAGATGTAGTTCTCGTCGCCGCCTGTTGTAGCATAATCTACGAAATCTGCAGGTGTTGAACCCCAGTCAGAAATAGCCTGCTGCTTAATTGTGAAGTTATATGTCTCCTGGATCCAGTCTCTGTACTCCTGCTGAGCCTCTTCATAATCGTTAGCGGGCTCTGTCGGGTCGCCTGACCACCAGTCACGAATGATGATTTCCATACCGCCGAGATCGATAGGATTTCCATCAGCATCTGTCTTTACTTCCCAGAGATCACTTGTCTCTTCTTCAGCTTCCTCTGCATCAGCTTCCTCAGCCTCTGCCTCTTCAGCCTCAGCTTCTTCAGCTGTATCCTCAGCCTCTGTGCTCTCTTCAGTTGTAGCTGCTGTGTCCTCTGCAGCTGTCTCAGTTGATGTTGCAGTTGTAGCGTCTCCACCATTTGAAGTAGCTCCACATCCAACAGCACTCATTGTCATTGCTGCAAGTGTAATAGCAGCAGTAACTTTTTTGGTTAATGCCCTTTTCATGTTTGTCCTCCTTTTAATTGAGATTAAAAATAATCTCTGTTTTTTGTTATATAGAAGCCATCTGCCCCGGCGCATTCCCGGGTGCAACCAGGGCAAATGGGCATTCCCTGATAAGAAAAAAATATTTTTTACTTCTTCGCCACCCTAAAGACGCAAGAAGATTTTTTTACATCTTGATACCTGTGTTAGCAATACTCTCAACGAATGCTCTCTGAGCGAACAGATAGAGAATGATGAGAGGCATGATGATCATAAGTGTTCCTGTTGCAAGAATACAGTTGGAGTAAGCAACTGATACTGTTGTCTTAACACCGTTGATACGCTGGATATAAGCACCCAGGCTATCGATGATTCTTGAAAGGCTTGTACTTACAAGCTTTGTGTTACCAAGGAACAGTCTTGAATAGAATCCATCAGTCCACTGCCATACAAATGCGAACAAGAAGCATGATGTAATAGGCGGCTTAGCCTGAGGAAGCATGATCCTAACGAATGTCTTAAGCATTCCGCATCCATCAACGTATGCAGCCTCTTCAAGGTCTACAGGGAGTCCTCTGAAAAACTGTCTGATGATGAAGATGTAAAGTCCGTTCTTAAGTCCCATACAGCCGGCACTCATAAGGTAGTAAGGAATTACTGAACCTCTGAGGTTAAGGGTACTTCCGGTTGTAAGCTGGAACAATCCCAAAATATCAAAGAATCTGAAGTGCAGATGCAATGAGCTGGCAATTGTCTGCGGAGGGATAAGGATTACAAGGATAACTGCTGCAAACCAGAATTTCTTGAAAGGGAAATCAAATCTGGCAAATCCATATCCAACCAGTACGCAGACGGTGATCTGCAATAACGCAATCGTAAGTGAAATAATAATTGAGTTCACAAGCGACTGGCTGTAATTCATAAGCTCTGCTGCAAGTCTGTAATTGGCGGTAGTAAAATGCTCAGGAATAGCAATAACTATCGGGTTGTACAAATCCTGCTCTGTCATGAAACTTACAGAAATCTTGTTGAGGATAGGCTGTAAGATCATGAAGCACATTCCGAATAACAGAATGAATCTGCAAATGCTCACAGCAATATCCATTATACGCTTTTTTAAGAGATATCCGCCAGAAAGTTTGTTTCTTTCCCAAAAATCTTTTTTTGCGTGATCTCTTTCTATTTTTTTGCTTTGCTTGGCACTCATCTTCTGTGCTAATGCCATATCAGTCATAGTAGTAAACTCCCTTCGAAATAACAAGAGATGTAATTCCAACGAATGCAAGGACAATTACGAAGTATATCCATGACATTGCAGAAGCATTGCCATATTGCATCTGATCCACCATTACCTTCTGTATCTTCTTGATAACCTGATTATCAGTACGCATACAGAAATCAACTACTGTATAGAGCCAGTTAACAAGGAAAAGTGAACTGATCATCGGGAAAGTAATTTTCCAAAGGCTCTCCCACTTTGTACATCCTTCAATGTCTGCAGCCTCATACATACTTGTAGAGATACTCTGAAGACCTGAAAGGAAGATGATGATCTGAATACCTGAAGCGATAGCTACATCATAGATGTTATCAATAACTTCAAATACCTTTTCATAAGCTCTGATACCAACACCTGCTGTACGAAGTATACTTTCCAAAGCAGCTGTTACGCTTACGCCCTGTGTTGTCTGCTCAATTGTAGCTGCAAGGGCTGCCATAAGCTGGTTGTTTGACTCAAGTCCAACGATTACACCTGATGAAAGGATAACCGGAAGGAAGAAGATTGCTCTTACCAGTGCACGTCCCTTGAACTTCTGATTAAGAATCAGAGCAACAAAGAAGCTGAACACGATGATTGCAAGAGAGTATACGATCATTCTTGAGAACTCTTCAACAAGTAGTCTGTTGAATTCAGGATCTACTCTGAAAGCATATATGAAATTGGTAATTCCAACCCATGTCTGCTTAAAGTTTCCGGCTCCCAACTCTACTTCACAAAAACTCATGTGAAGTGACTGCCAGAGCGGTTTAACCATGAATACCAGAAAGCCAATGATAAAAGGTGCTATAAAGGCATATCCGGCTTTTGCTTTTCTTTTTTGCAGTCCTACGACTTTCTTCCTTTTCTGCTTTTCCATAAAACCATTTCCTCTCATCTGATAACCAGATAATCTCTGGCAGGAACTGTCTGTCCGTCCGGTGTCTGTGCATCACTGTAACCGTAATTTACATAGACATTTGTACCATCCGCATACGCTGTGCGGGATAAATCTTCTGTTATATTTTCGTGATCTACCATTTCCTGATTGAAGGTATGGCCGAGCTCTTTGTTGTATCTTGTGTACATCTCGATTGCCTTATCCTTCCAGGAATCATAGTTTGCACCATAGTACTCAGTGTAAAGAGTCTTCTGTGTTGCAAAGGAAGTCTCTTTCATGAATGTGAAGTGTAAACCTGCGCCATACTCTGCGCTGTAAAGCAGTTCATCTTCCTGATTTCCACCGATGTTGATGGATTTTCCTGTATAATCTACTCTGCCGTGTACTGCAAGCTGATAGAAAGGTATGCACTGATCAAGGATTGTGTACTCAGAGCCTCTCAGATCCATGCCTGTAACCATGCTTGCGTATGGTACTGCAAAGTCATTACCCATGTTGATCATTATCGGAGTTCCTTCAGACTGGATCTTCTTGAACTCTTCTTCCTGCTGAGCCTTTACGCTCTGACGGCTCTGCATATTCTTCCTGTAGAAGTCTGAGGAAATATCCTCACCCATATCCTGGAAGCTTACGCCAGCATTGTAATTGCTACATGTCTTAGCGAAATTATCAGCTATAGCCATCGCCATCTTTGTGTGGAGAAGGTAATACAGATGATCTGAATTCTCTCTCTGTGCATAGGTTATATGGCTATAATCGTAAAGCTTAGCCTGCTCTTTACTTATGAGCTTTGCTGCGTCTCTGTATGAGAAGAATCCATCAAGAAGATTTGATTCGTTCGCATACTGTGTTATTCCGTTGAGGTAAACCTTTGAACCGGTTTCCTCTCCAACCTTTACAAGGTTCTTAATGTCTTTCTTGCTACCAAGAGCCATTATCGGCTTAGCTTTTTTAAGAAGCTTCTGGTCTACACCGCCGTTGCACCAACCTGTAAGCTTGACTGACATGTTGGATACGCCGTTGTCACTAAGATCCTTTACGATATCAGCTGCTTCTTTATAAGTTGTGAGCTTAAGAGGTCTCTTGATGGGCATACCGAGAATCTGTCTTACCTTATCGATAGCACCAACGATCTCGATTGCTACAGGTGCGTTCTCATCTGTATTCATTGTGAGAGAATCACCATATTTATCCTCAAGATATGAGCCATATTCCTTAGCCATATCTACATAACTTCCGGAATTGATGAATGAATATCTTCTTGTAAGAGTTTCATCCGGAAGAGAAGGAACATATTCAAATACATCACTGTTTGCGATGTCACCTACGTCGTACTGCTCTCTCTGGCAAACGCTGTATACGGCATTAACATAATTGTAGGTGTTATTTTTACCGCTTATGTCAGCCTGGATTGATGCGTAAGGGCTTCCCTCTTCAAGAATACAGATGAAGGAGTTTTCACCCTCGGAAACACCAAATACTCCGTAGTAAGCTCTTGTGTTATGTACAACCGCATCTCTGGAGAGACACATATCCCATCCATAAACGTTTGTGTAATAACTGCTCTGTGATACTTTACCATTGTTGAAGTTGATTGTTGCTCCGCCGCCTTCAGGTACAAGCATGAATCCCTGCTCATCCTGTGCTCCGGCTCCGAAATACGGAAGAGGAGTAACTGTGTAGATCGGTGTATCCTTGTGATACTGCATGTCTGACATAGGTACTTCTACAACAAGGTCATTTCCGTCTAACTTATAAACCATACTTACGTTGAAGATAGGCTTGTCTGAATTCTTGGAGGAAAGGTCATTTGCCTTGTCAGCAAGATAATCATCATATGTGTATCCTACTTCCTCGAAGGACTTCTCCATCTTCTTTCTAACGTTCTCTTTTGTTGTGTCACGAAGAACGTAGATAACGTTATCTGCCATCAGAGGGTAATTTGCAAGGAGCTCATCCTTATTGCCCTCATCCTTCTTACCAAGCTTGTTGATATCGTACTTTTTATAGTACTGCTGAATAAAGTTAACTGACTCTTTATCCATCTTATCAAGCCAGGTATCAAGGCCATCTTTTGTGATAACAGGTGGAATTATATATTCCTTGATAACATCACCGAGTGAGTAATCTACTCTTATGGAATCACCCTCCTGAGTGATGTTATATATCTGATTTGATGTACTGTAGCTGTGTGTATTATAGGTTGTCTCAAGACCGGTAGTAACCGCATATGACATAATCAGTGGAGACTGAAGGTTTGCTTTCTCTTCCGGAAGAGCAATTGTATCGTTTGCAGCATTCTCCGGATTTGAGCGCCATACCTTGCCGGTTTCCTTAACTGTGATTGTGAACTGAGTTGTAGCGGGATCCATCTCCATCTTCAGCTTGTCATTCTCAATCACTACAGTGTCTTCACCGCCCTCGTACGAATACGGAGCAATTGCCGCTTCTTCAGCGTTTTGGTCTTTTACACTTACGATATAAAGTACGGCAACCAATATCAAAGCACATATTATTATAGGACCTATAAGTCGTTTGATAATTGATCCTATTACATTTTTCGTTGTTTCTTTCATGTCTGCTCCCATCCGTAATTCCTATAGTCGGAATAAGAATTCCTTGCCCAGAGATATGAAATAGGAAACTCCCTGAGAAATCATACTAAAGAAGATCATCAGTATGAAAATCATTACCAGCATTGAAAAGAGTGTTGCTACTGTGAACAGTAAGTTCTTTCCGGCTGAATACTCGTGTATCTGTCCCATCGCAGCTATAACAAGAAGCGCTGCCCATACAAGTGAAATAGCACTTACCATGGCGTAAAACTCTGCTTCATCTACAGTTACGAAGTTACTGAATATCATCAGCGGGAACTGGATAAGCGGATATGGTGTAAGCGCGTAGCATGTTGCCATATAAACCTGTCCAAGTCGTCCCTTACCATCAAACAATGTTGTGAGTCCCCAGTTTCCGACTACCCAAAGTGAAAGCGGAAACAGGATACTTGCTATATACAGGAAGATATTAAGATCTTCCCAGTATACTTGTACAAAAATGAAACTTGTGTATCTCAGCTTTAGTATTCTTATTAGTATCGTTAAAAACAGTATTGTGTTTGCTGCTGCGTAAGTTCCTCTCTTTTCATGTGTAAGATCCCAGAATCCGTCAAGCGGATGAGAGATACAGTATAAAGCGAACTTCAGCGAGTCAATATATCGATCATATTTATCTTTTGCGATAGCTGCCATTATTTTTCTCCGTCCTGTACATTCATGAAAATATCTGCAGTGTCAATCTCATGCTTAATCTTCTTGGTCTTACCGATTACCATGGGCACAACGAAAAGTGCCAGGATAACCAAAACGATTATTACAATATGATCTTCAACCCATATCTTACGGTACTGCTTATATGCCTTTGAGTAGTTCTCATCATCGTACTTAAGCTCAAAGTACTTCATTGCTTCTTTATATTGCTTCTGACGAAGAAGTGCTCTTCCGATTCCGATATATGCGAGATCGTAGTTACCGTTCTCCTTCATTACGTTTTCCCAGGATTGACCGGACTTTTCATATTCACCAAGATCAAACTGCTCTACTGCGTTGTAAACCTGTTTACCAAAATCTGTAGGAACAAATACAGTAATTGAGTTGTCTAAAGCATCTACTACATAAAGGTCATGACCTATGGAGTCGATTGCTGTGGGTCTTCTGAAATATCCGTTCATGTTACCGTTTCCACCGAAGCAGAATACGATGTTACCCTGATCGTCATATGCGAAGCATCTTCCACGGTTTCTGTCGAGACATACGTAAATGTCATTATCCATAACTGTTACGTCAGTGAAGATTGAAGGTCCTTCATATCCACCGCCGGATCCCCAGTAAAGGTCACCGTTAAGTCCCCATTCACCGTTACTAACGATGATGTCGTTTCCAAGGAGGTTAAGCTTTCTTACAGCACTGTCTGTCTTACTTGCCTTGTCCTCATTAAGAGCCATTGTTGCATATATGAAGCCTTCATAATCCATGAAGATGTTTTCATACTCAGTAGGAACGAAGGATTCCATCTTGGCTCTCTGTGCCTGTGAAGCGAACTTCTTCCAAATATAGTCTGTCCAGTTAAACTGAACCTTGGTAGCTCCTACAAATCCTGAGAAGGTTCCATCAGCCTCATACTTGATAAGACCTTTGTTGATTCCTGTAGCTATGCAGTACACACGACCTGCGGTATCAATTGCAAGCTTCTTAGGCTGGAATACAAGGCTGGGATCAAGTGTGTTGTCGTCAGGCTTTGTGAACTCCATTATGTAGTTCAGATCCTTGTCGAGTTTTAATACTCTGGCATTGCCCTGATCTGCAATATAGAAGTCGCCGTTCTCAGCAACAGATACATCTGTGGGATTTGAGAATGTTGTTACATCTGTATCTCCCGTAAATGAATCAATTATTCTTACAACCTCAAGCTTCTCTGCGGCTGATCTGTGAAGTTCGATAATTCTGTTATTTCCGCTGTCGCAGAGGTATAACTTATCGCCATCAGCAAATATTCCGTCAGGACTTTTTAAGTTTGTCTCAAGGCCGAGATCACTTCCTGTGAACACCTTACATACTGAGTAGAAATCAGGACTTTCCTGAACATCTCCCCACCAGTCATAGTTGTAGGTGTATCCATATTCACCTGCATATGCCGTTAAAGGAGTTGCTGTAAGCATCATCACACCGGCAATAACAGCTGCGGCCCCTTTTACGATTTTTTTCATAGTCTGCATAACTTGCACCTTTCCAAATGGTATGGTATTAAAATCATCAATCCTTCAGACCGGAACTAGCCATTGTCTCGAGGATCTGGCTCTGAGAGAATACGAAGATGATAATCGGAACGATCATTACTACAACCAGTACGGCTGCACCCTGACCTGTTCTTGCGATACCACCGCTCTGGATCTGCTGAAGTGCAAATACCAGGGTTTTCTTCTCTTCGGAGTAGATAAAGGTCGCTGCTCTGTCATTCCAAAGCCTCTGTACTGAGAAGATGATAAGTGTCATCCATGCGGGTTTAACGTTCGGCATTACGATTCCTGTGAATACCTTCCACTCGTTGGCACCATCGATCTTGGCTGCCTCAATAAGTGATGTCGGAAGACCTTCCATGAACTGCTTCATAAGGAAGAGTCCCATAGGAGCTGCGAACGCCGGTATTATGATTGCCCAGTAGGTATCAATCCATCCCAGTTTGTTCAATATGATGTAGTTCGGGATTGCTGTAACATATCCTGTGAACATCATCGCTACTGTTACTATTTTGAAGAACGTCTGATTTCCGGGGAATTCATACTTAGCAAGTACGAATGCTGCCATTGAAGAAATGATCAGATGTCCAAATGTACCAACAAATGTGATAAATACTGTGTTAAACAGGTATCTTGAGAATGTTACCCAGGATTTACCCATTGTTACAAACAGATCCGAAAAGTTGTCCATGGTAGGATGCTTCGGGAAAATCGTAGGCGGGAACTTAAACAGCTCATCCAAAGGTTTCAAAGCACTGCTCACCGCATACACGATCGGGAATGCCATGATAACAGCTACCAGAACCAGGAACAAATAAAGGAAGAAATCACCCCAAATTGATCTGTTAGGTTTCCTTTTTTTGATCAGCTTCTTACGGTAAACCTGTTCCTTCTCTTCTTTTTGTATTTTTTTCTTGTTAATATCTTTACTCATGTCAGGTTCCCACTCTCCTCAAGAGACTTTGAATTGCTTTGTTGCATAAGATCATCATTAAGAACAGGATTGTTGCGATTGCACATGCATATCCCATTTCATATCTCTGTGAACCGTAGTCGATAAGGTGCGCTACGATTGTTCTTGCTGCGTAATCCGTACTGGGGAATCCGCAGAGCTGCATTGTTACATCAGCTACGTTGAATGCCTGTGTTATTGACATAACCGCACCGAACATCAACATGGGCTTCATGTTAGGAAGTGTGATGAACCAAAGCTCCTGCCAACGGTTCTTTACACCATCCATATAACCGGCTTCGAACTGAGATCTGTCTACACCCTGAAGGCCGGCTACGAAGGAAAGGAATCCTGAACCAAGGCTCATCCACAGGATAACCAGCATACATATAGGAAGCATGTACTGAGGATTTACGAGCCAGAGGATAGGTGTATCAATTATTCCCCACTTCATCAAAAGTGCATTTACGTGACCGTACGCATCACCTCTGAACAGTACAGAGAAGATAACGAAACAGTTTCCCGCGATTGACGGTGCGTAAAACACCATGACTGCTATACTTCGAACCCATCTTGGCAATTCATTAATCAGCCAGGCAAAAAGGAAGGACATTATGTAGCCAAGCGGTCCGGTAATCACTGCAATCAGCAGAGTGTTCTTCACACCGATAAGGAAGATGTCGTCCTGCAGAATCAGGCTGATGTAATTCTGCAGACCGATAAATCGCGGTGCTTCCAATACGTTGTAATATGTGAAACTAAAGTATATGGATGCCAAAACCGGAAAAATATAAAACATTGTAAACAAAATCGCGTAGGGTGCCAGAAAGAGATAGCACATTTTTCGATTTTTAGCCTTTTTATATGCCACCTTTGCTTCGTGCTTCCGCAAGGTGATATATTTTTGAAGATACTCTTTCATTCTTTCTCTCCTAAAATTTCTCGGGATATTGTGCTCATGCCATAGGTTATTCTATTGGCATTCCAAACTCTTTCCTCTTCTTCACGATTTCTTCATCGATAAAGATCGAGTAATCGATAATTGCTTCTCGGGAATCAACCTTTTCGTTAATTACCTTACGTATTGCGTTGGCAATGTGACGTCCGGTGAAGTATCCGCCGGGAACCTCTCTGATACCAACTGTCTGATCCCACTGTTCATCAAGTACTTTTATATCTTCAGCACTCCAGGACAGGTTCTTGAATGCATCTCTGTTAGCTGTTGCATATCTTGCAGATGAACCAAGAAGTGCTTCGATCTCTCTACCAAATCTTACCTGTGTATCAGGCTCTGCCCACCACTTCATGAACTCCCATGACAGATTTCGAAGTTCTTCATCTTCTTCTCTGATCATCATGGTCGCACTACCTGTGATGAAGTCGGAACGATCGATTGTGCCATCGGCTTTCTCTGTTCCGGGGATCAGTGTGAAGTCCCAAAGGCCTCTGATCTCAGGTGCTGATACCATTAGTGTGTTGTATGTTGAGTACGGTGATACGCCAATCGGCATTTCTCCTGATCTGAATCGGCTGACAAAGTCATAAATAACCGGCAGACCGTAGTCATTGAAGTATCTTACATACTCATCGAATGCCTTAACACCAGCCTCTGTATTAACTGTTGTCTTGGTACCTGCTTCGTTGTACATATCTCCACCGTTCTGGTAAAGAAGTGAGAAGTACATCGCAAGGTCAGGCTGGTTAGACATGATTGCTGTTGATGCTGTTGCTGTTGAACTGTTACCTGCTGCGGTAGGAATTCCGACTGAGAGGTTGTGACCCTGAATTGTGGGCATCATCTCAATAAGTTCCTGCCATGTCTGCGGAGGCTCAAGTCCAAGCTCTTCAAGTACGTCTTTTCTATAGAACATTACGTTGAAGGTCTGTGTCTCAGGTACACCGTAAATGTGTCCGTCGAGACGGTACTGCTCGTATGAACTCTCTGAGTAGTGAGCCATTACATCTTCCCAACCCTCGAACTGAGTGATATCCTCAGCCGCGCCACGGAGCGCATAGTTTACAGGCTGGTCTGCTCCGACTGAAAGAACTACGTTAGGTCCTCTTCCCGCAAGTACTGCATTAAGAAGTGCGTCGGGAGCAACAATTTCTACGTTAACCTTAACTCCTGTCTGAGGTGTGAATGTATCATCAACCATGGACTTAAGGATTGTACCCTGATCACGACCTGTGAGGATCCATACCTTAACTACTTTGTCTGATCCCTTAGCATCGTAAACATCACCGACTGAGTTGTAATCTACAAAGAAGGAAGCAACAAATGAAGCGATCTCATGTCCGGCCTTTGAGAAAAAGTTGGCCTTGTCCTTCTTAGGTGTTACGCCTTTGCCTGATACTACAAGGTAGTCCACATCGAGCTTTGTATCACTCATATTAAGTGAAGCTGTACCAAGCGCTGTGATGTTATCTTTAAATGATACGAACTCAGTTGTTATCTTCTGAGGTTTCTCACAGAATCTTTCAAGCTGCTGTGCTACTGTCTGAGCAGAAGCGATCTGGTCTGCTTTCTGACCGGTGAACTCTGTCATGTCGTCTACTATCTTGTAAAGACGCTTTGACTCAAGCTCCATAGCTTCCATAATCTCAGGATAGGTTTTTTCTATATGATAGTCTCTGTAAATATCCGGGTTTGTACCTGTGTAAACCAGGATTCTTCTGTAAATCTGATTAAGTCTGAAGGTTGAATCCTCAAGTTCCTCAAGGATGCTACCAACTCCTCCAAGAGTAGCTTCCAATCTGATGGTGTGCTTACCCTTGGCGAGGTAAATGTCATAAGGTGTTCCGCTTTCATCAGCGAGCTCAAGGCAGTTCCAATCGTTTTCAAAAGGAAAAGCTACTGCATTAAGTTCTTTAAAAGGAACCTCTCCATCGATAAGTACCTTTCTACTTGAAACGATACCTCTCGAGTAGTTCTGACGTCCCTTGATCATAAGGTTGTATAAACCATCTTCAGGAACTTCAAAATCCCACTCGATCCACTGACCTGAACTTCTCCAGCTGTCACCACCTACATAGTTAAGAACTGTTGTTGTTACACTGTTAGGAACTGTTGTCGGTGAAGCTCTGTCATATTTTGCATATAATGAAGATTCTGATCTTAAGGTTGAATCCTCACCCTGGATCTCCTGAATATAGCTCTTTGCTGTATCTGAACCATCTTTTCCGGCAACCTCTGCTGCGTATTCAGCATATGTCTTCTGATTCTCAATGGCTTTTACAACAAGTTCTGAGATGATCATTGGCTCGTTTACTGCCTGGAGTGTAAGTTCATTCTCACCCTGTTCAAAGAAGAACTGATAGGGTTCTGTAACAAATCCCATATCATCTCTGAAGTAAGCACTCTGCCAATCAAATACCTCAACCTGTGTGGGTCTTATCTGATTGCCCTGGTTATCTACCTTAACTTCTCCGCCGTCTGTCCAGATTCTTGTAAAGGTGATGTTCTTTGCATCCTCGAAAGGTTCCTGCCCATTTATTAGTACGGACCTTTCTGCAACAACTCCTCTGGACTCGGGAAGGAAGTAATTAACGTAAATGTTGTAAAGACCTGCTTTAGGAACATTGACTTTCCAAGTCACCTTTGAATCTGCTCCTGTGTAAAGAGCCTGGTCTACATCACCCTCGGGATTCTGTTCTTCGTGAACATCGCCCTCGCTCTGGTTATCAAAGATGTCTACCTCTATTGACTCGCTAGGTCTGTCTGCATTTTCATGGTCGAGCAGGTAGTTCGTATAAGTACCTGTTCTCTCCATTCCCTCAACATCTCTCGTGAGATCTGCTCCTTCATATTTATAATGGAAGGTTTCAATACCTCTCATCGACATCAGCACGCACACAACTACAAGGGCTGCTATAACGCCGACTGTTATTAAAATTGTTCTGGAAGTCTTTTTCATGTTATCCACCAAACTCTTTTATTCCGTGTCCGTATCTGCAAATACCCAGAAACACGGTTTAGGCTCATATTTACTGTCAAACAACAACGGGCATTGTGACTGACCCGATTTATTACCGCCGCCCACATTGGAACGGAACTGAAGCCATGAGTACTTATCGATTGTTCCCCAGAAAGTCATTCCCGTCACCTTGGCAGCTCCTGAGTTCTGAGCCGACTGCAGTGCGTAGTACAGTAAGTTGTACTGCTTTCTGTTTTTCTCATATTCTTCTTCAACCGAAGCAGGATCTGAGCTGTCGTAGGAATCGCTGGCTGAGAGATCCCATTCTGTTATCTGAATGTTCTCTACAACCTCACCGTAGGCTTTGATAGCGTTTTCAAATTCTGTGCTGGAAGGACCGGTTACACTGTAATGTCCCTGCATTCCCATTGCGGTAAGTCTCGTACCCTCTCCGGGAGCGCCTTCCTCAGCCTTAACTGCCTTGAGAAGCTCAATGATTCCACCTCTCTTCTTGGCATCGCACTCATTGTAGTCATTGTAGTAAAGCTCTAATGACTCAGGTGCATATTTGTTTGCATATCTGAAAGCATTAATAATGAAGCTTTCGTTCTGATATACATGCCACCAACTGGAGTTTCCTCCGTGAGTATCCTGTAAGAGATCCTCATCCGGCCTCTCAGTATCTGTTCTGTAGGTTCCTGTCGAATCGGATATTGCTTCATTTACAACATCCCATCCATAAAACAGATCTTTATATGGACTGTCATCACCTACGAAATGTTCAAGTACTGTTTTTATGTACCATTCCTGACGCTTATCCATCACCTCAGCCGTTACGTAAGGCTTCTCTTTATCATAGTCTTCATGGAAGAACCACTCGGGCGTCTGTGAATGCCACAGTAAAACATGTCCTCTTACCTGAAGTGACTGATCAGGATGTGTTTCATTCCATTTAAGAATCTTATCAAGGATTTTCTCAGGATTCTTAAAACTCAAAACCGGAACCGTTATCGTCTCGCCGTTAAGCTCCACATCTTCTGTTCCGGGGCACTTGGCATTACTGTATCCGAAAAGTGAATCCGGTTTTAACTCATTACCAAGTGTTACGCAGTTAAAGTGTTTTGTTACTATATTCCAGTTTTCAATGTCCCATGGTTCCTGGCCCGTTATTGCGCATCCGAATCGGCAACCCATTTTCTTCTCAACACTATCCTTTAATGAAGGAAGTTCTTCTTCGCTGTCCTCTGCGCTCTCTTCGGTACCATCAGTATCTGCTTCTGTGCTATCCGTTTCTGTCTCTTCGGCAACCTCTATATTATCTGCTTCCTCAGCAACATCTTCTTGCATATTTGAAGCATTTTCAGCAGAATCATTCACCGATTCATCTTTTTCTTCATTATTTGTATTTGAATCATCAGATGTTGCGGTTATTTGATCATTATTGCTCGTCGCAGTATTGCCTCCCACAGAGGATTGTCCGCATCCTGCGCCGATTATCGCCGCTGTAGCCAGCAATACCGCCGCGCCAATCCTCCGGCGCTTTATAAGATCATATTTCTTCATGAAATATTCCTTTCTGCTTCTCAAAATTTGCTAAAAGTCTTATAAGCTGTGCTGTTACTATAGCTTAGCCTTTTGTGCGGTATCGTGCTTATCACATTTTGCTTTTCCATGTGCGCTTATTGCTTTATAGTTTCCAAAAAAGGATTCCCGTTTTTGTTAATATTATACAATATCATTTTCAAAGAAGCATCAGTTGTTTATATTTAGTTTATAGAAGGAACATATTTCGTTCATAATCGCAACATATGAATATAGTACTTCGGCAAAAATTTCTTCCACTTTGTTGCTATCTAATCCTCAATTATTGCGTTTTTAGCTACAAAATTTGATAATTAAACTTGTATGCATTTCACAAAGTTGCTAAAACACTGCATTTTCCGTTTGATAGTCTTAGCAATATATGCTAAAGTTTCAAATTGAAGGATTGCTTTTAGCAATTATTGCACATTTGTTGCCAATATCTGTTTGTCAAATATTGGTTTCATAATTTTCGAGGATACCATGAAAAACAAGAAAGAAAATCTCAATCTAAATTTTTATCAGCAGAATACTGACTTTAGAAACAGGGTTATGGTCGCTGAGAAGGAAAACAGCATCTTTCCCAAGGATGCATCCGTCCGTATCTGGTACAACGTACAAACCAGCGATTATCTCCCCCACTGGCATGATGCCATGGAGGTTATTATTCCTATCGATAACTACTATGATGTAGACATCGATAACGAGCCGCATCACATTCTTCCCGGCGAGATCCTTATGATTTCTCCCAGAAAAATGCATCATTTGCACGCTCCCGAGAGCGGCGCTCGTTTCATATGCCTTTTTAATGTAGATTTCTTTTCACAGGTTAAGGATTATACAGGTATGCTCTTTGTTAAAAACAGCTGCATCCACATAACTCCTGAGACCTATGCGCCGGTATACAGCGAGATTTATGATCTGTTTACTCAGATCTGGAACGAATACTTCCAAAATACAGAGTTTTACGAGTTCTCAATTTATGCTAACCTCCTGCAGGCCTTTACTTTGCTTACCAGGTGTCAGCTCAATCAGATTCATCTGTTCACCGAGAGCAGCCCGAACAAGCGCAGAGATTATTTCACAAGATTGAATGGCGTTCTTGAATACATCGATGAGCATTACACAGAAGACCTTACTTTGGACGAAGTGGCCGATTTCAGCGGATTTTCCAAGTTCCACTTCACCAGATTATTCAAAGAATACATGAACTGTACCTTCTATGACTATTTGATTGGCCGCCGCATCAAAGCGTCCGAGATCCTGCTTTCTCAGCATGATCTTTCAATAACAGATGTTGCGCTTCAGGCGGGCTTTTCAAGCATCTCAACCTTCAATCGTACGTTTAAAACGAAGAAAGGTTGCACACCGGGCGAATATCGAGCACTGTTCAGACACAACAAGAACAATGAAGAAACTCCTGTATCTGAAGAAGATGCAGTCGCAACAAGGATTATCTAAAGTATTTCTTAGAAAAAGATTATTTAAAGCCCTCCCAGAGAAAAGATTGTTTAAATCCTTTCTTTTGGGAGGGTTATTTAAAATCTTTCCTGCGAGAGAAATATGCTAACGAATTGATAAAGCCTTCCCTTGAGGGGAAGGTGCCGGTGAAACCGGCGGATGAGGTATCCCCTCATCTGTCAGCTTCGCTGACATCTTCCCCCTGTGGGGGAAGACTTTTTAGTATATCTCATATTTAAAATCGCTAAATTCTGCCGTACCGCCGGACTCTTTAGTGCTGAACATAAAGAGCGCAAATCTGCATCCGACAAAATGAGCAAGGGTAAACTGCAGGCTCTTTGAGAAAGGAACCGGCTTAAACTCTTTTTCGGGAAGTCTCTTCCAGAAAATTGTTGCATTTCCAACCAAAGCGAAGGTATTTGCATCAATTCTTAGTGAATACGCCTTCTCATTTCCCAAGGTTTCTCTGAGTTTTTCAACCTCTTCACCATTCTCCTTACTTATAAGAAGAAGCTCATTTCCTTTTTCTGTTTTCTCAATAGCCAGATAGCAGTATTCTTCGCACAAAACGCCAAGTCCTGCTCTGTCGCCTATCTTTAAACCCTCAACATTTACGATAACACTCGCTCTGCTTCGAGGTAGCGTCATGCGCTGAGTCAGCGTGTTGATTGCCTTATCAAACTTATCACATAATCTATCGGTCTTAATCAAAAGTCTTTTCTTTTTCACATCTTGCTTTACAAGCGAAATCTCAGGCTGATGATTAAACTGCCAGAAGCTTCTCATTCCAAAGCTGTCAAACTCAGAGCTTTCTGTCTTTCTTCCATCCGCTTTATCAGAAGCTTTTGAACCTTCGCTGAAATCATCACTTCCGGTAAGTGACATATATTCATAATCAGGTATCGAATTGCAGATCTCGATCTCAGCAGGAAGCTTACCATTTTCCTCAATAAACGGAACTGCACCCTTCCATCTGAGTGGAAGAAGGAACGGTGTTCTTCCAACTCCTCCTCTATCCTGGAAAAGCATCGTAAACCAGTGTCCATCTGGCGTATCGACAATTCCGCCCTGTGCAACGCCCTGTCCGAAATATCCCATATCATCACAGAATATCTCTCCACCATGGAATTCACCCTCGAGAGAAGATGATACAAAATAGTTCTGTGTTCTCATCCATCTATCCGGCAATGAATGAATAAGAAACAGATAATATTTGTCATTTATCTTATAGAAGTGACAACCCTCATATGCGAGAACGTTATTATTCTCTTCCTTTACAAGAGTCCTCTGAAGCCCGCCCTTTTTAGGTCCCTTGAGATCATTGTCAAGCTCTACCAGTTTGATCTCTCGGTTTCCATAAGCGATGAAAACTCTGTCATCATCAAAAAGAATGCTGGCATCGTGATAAAAGCCTTCAATATACTGCTTCTTCCAGGGTCCATATATGGAGCTTGCTTTATATAGATAGGTTTTATGCGTGTCGTTGGCACAAAAGCTTAAATAATAGCTTCCGTTATGAAATCTTAAGCAAGGCGCCCACATTCCTTTACCATAGATATTTTCATCATTTTTAAGGCACTGTCCTGGAGTGTCATCCAATCTGTCATACACATAGGAAGCATGCTCCCAGTGCAGAAGATCATGAGATTTTAATATCTCACACCCGGGAAAAAAGTGCATAGTTGTACTTGCAAGATAGTATGTATCCCCCACCCGAATCACATCAGGATCCGGATAATCCGTTGGTATTACTGGATTGATTGTCCCCAAAGAAACTTTTTCTCTAATCATTTTATAAATCTCCATGAAAGAAATTCATACCCTGTTCCTGCGAATGTAAAGTAAACATCATGTACTCCCTCAGGAACACACTTAAGTGACACAAAAACATCCTCAACTTCGCCGTTCATGGCCTCTACCGGAACATATGCCAGTACTTCCCCATCCGGACTGTCAAGGCTTACTCGGATAGCACCAGTGCCATCGCCGCCCAGTTTAACACTTAATTCAAAAGGTTTTGCATTGCCAAAATCAGCCCCCATTACGCTGATCCAGCTTCCGTCGGATATGCCTGTGACGATCATATCTCCTGAGCCATATTTCTCTGCCTCTTCGCCATACTGTCTAGTCTCAACTCCCGCGCAATTAGCCATTGTAACTGCCTTAACATCGTCATAGGGATTAAGATATGAAAGCTGCTTGACTCCGCTTCTTGTTCCCTTCGAAACAGACGGACCACCATCCTTCACTTCAAGAACGTCGATATTTGTGCTTCTATATCCACCGTTCATATCCATTGCCTCTTCAAGGATTCTTGAATGGTAAGTGATATACCAATTACCCTTGAAATCGAACATGCAATGGTGGTTGTTACCTCCGCGGCCAAAGAAATACTCAGGATTCTTCAAAACAGGCTTGTATACTTCAAAAGGTCCCATAGGTGATTCAGAAACAAGTGTTACGATTTCACCCTGGTTATAGCCTGCCTTCTCCTCATCCTCAGGCTTCATACTGAAGTTGGAGCAATATGAATAATAATATTTATCTCCCATCTTGTTGATACCGGAATCCTCAAACAGGAAAGGCACATTCTCAATAGGCTGCGGATCGCATGCAAGGCTGATCATATCATCGCCAAGCTTAGCAACACGTGCTGTGCCGGGATTTGCAGCCTTCTCAATTGAAGGAACGCCGCCACCTACATATATATATGCACTTCCGTCGTCATCCATAAGGACTGCGGGATCAAAAAGCCATGTAACCTCCGCACAATTAGGAGTTTTTCTTGAAATAAGAGGTCCGTTTATTGGATCTGTGAAAGGTCCCACCGGGCTGTCTGCTGAAAGAACTGCTATTCCGTTTCCGTTATTAGCAAAATAAAGGAAAAATCTGTCTTTTCCGTCTATGTTCTTATAAGCTGCAGCGGGAGCCCATGAATTAGCGCCCCATGTTGCTGCACCGGTCTCAGAAGCAGCATAAACAGTACCGTGATCTGTCCAGTTAACGAGATCTTCTGATGAAATAACATTGATAATATTGATATTGCCGTAGGTATTCTCCTGGAGCTTCCCATCAGCATCATAAGTAGGCATATCGCCTGTCATGTAAAGATAAACTCTTCCATTATATACAAGAGCGTAGGGATCTGCGCCGAATCTCTGTGTCATAACAGGATTGTGATCCTTAAGCCCCTTAACAGCCTTTTTAAGCTGAATATTACTAAAAATTTCTTCTACAGTTTGCGCTTCTAAAACCTGCATTTTTACCTCCCAAATCTTGCGAAATACGCAAAACCCTATATTTACACTAGTCTATAATAAATTTTATTGTCATCTATTGCACCTTGCCACAAACTAATTGCGGAATTTTTTGCACAAATTGCGTAGTACATAGCAATCTTTAGAAAACAAATAGCAAGATTCGCATAGACCTTCAAAAAGCAATATAGCTACAATCAAAGTATGAATAAGGTATACAAGAAACTTTTTTCTATATGGAGGTTGTAAAACATGTTAAGACAGACAAAAGTAGAAAACGGAGAGGTTAGAGGCCTTCCCGGCTCCGACCCCAGAGTCACCGTTTTCAAAGGAATACCATTTGCAGCTCCGCCTGTTGGTGAAAACAGATGGCGCGCACCTCAGCCCTGCAATAATTGGGAAGGTGTTTTAGAGGCATTTGAATATGGTCCTATTTCCGTCCAGGATACACCCGGCCTGGGAACAGACCTCTACTGCAGGGAATGGCACGTAGATCCCGAGATTCCCATGGATGAGGACTGCCTCTACCTCAATGTTTGGACACCTGCTAAAAAGGCAGACGAGAAGCTCCCTGTACTTGTATGGTACTTTGGCGGCGGTTTTCAGTGGGGTTACACAGCCGAGATGGAATTTGATGGAGAAAAGCTGGCAAGACGCGGCGTTATCGTAGTAAGCGTCAACTATCGCTTAAATCACCTTGGATTCCTGGCTCATCCCGAGATCACCAAGGAAGCTCCCGAGGCTCCCGGTAACTTCGGTCTCCTCGACCAGAAGGCAGGTCTTGAGTGGGTTTACAGAAATATTGCTGCTTTTGGTGGTAATCCCGAGCAGATCACTATTGCAGGCCAGTCCGCAGGCGGCGGCAGCACAATGCATCAGCTCGCATGCGACGATAACTTTGACAAAATCAAGGGCGCAGTTGTTATGAGTGGTATGATCCACCACCCTAAAATGACAGATGATATTTTTAAACCCCTTGATTTAGCTGGGGCTGAGAAGCTTGGCGAAGAGTTCTTTGAGTTTATTGGAGTAAAATCACTTGAAGAAGCAAGAAAAATCGATGTATTTACTCTCAGAGAAAAATACGGCGAATTTGTCCAGAATCACCCCCGTATGTTCCCTATTCAGGACGGTGTATTCTGCAAGGAGGATCCTACAACCAAGTTCCTTGAGGGCAGAAATGCTCCTGTTCCCGTAATTTCAGGCAACACCTCAGATGAGTTCCAGATTGATGGTGAGAGCAGCGTTGAGATGTCCGTTAAGACAGTTTTCCTTGAAGCTGAGAAAAATAACAGAAATCAGAACCATTATTACTATAGATTCGATCCCGATATGCCAGGTGACGATACTCCCGGAACCTTCCACTCTGTTGATCTCTGGTTCTTCTTCGAATCACTTGGAAAATGCTGGAGACCTTTTAAAGGACGCCATTTTGATCTTGCCAGACAAATGTGCGATATGTTCGCTAATTTCATCAAAACAGGCGATCCTAACGGCAAAGGCTGGGATGGTCAGGATCTTCCTCTTTGGGAGCCTTATACCAACGAAAATCGCGCTGAAATGCAGTTTGACGGACGCGGAGCTGTTCCTCAGAAGGAAGGCGGCATAAGACTGGTTCCTACAGGCAAAAAACAGGCAGTTAACCCCTATCTGCCCTCCTGGGAGTATATTCCGGATGGCGAGCCCTACGTATTTGGCGACAGAGTCTATGTTTATGGCTCACATGACCTTTACAACGGCGAGACCTTCTGCCTTGGTGATTATGTATGCTGGTCAGCACCTGTAGATAATCTCGGTGATTGGCACTATGAGGGTGTAATTTATCCTAAAACAGCTGATCCGCTGAACAAAGACGGACATATGTGCCTCTACGCACCCGACGTTACAGTTGGCCCTGATGGCAGATATTATCTGTATTATGTACTTGATAAAATATCAATCGTTTCTGTTGCAGTATGTGATACACCTGCAGGAAAATACGAGTTCCTCGGCTATGTTCACTATCCGGACGGAACAAAGCTCGGAGATAAGGAAGGTGATGAGCCTCAGTTTGATCCCGGTGTACTCACAGAAGGTGACAAGACCTACCTCTTCACAGGCTTCTGCGGACAGGGCGACAAGAGCCGCCACGGCGCAATGCTCACAGTACTTGGACCGGATATGCTCACTGTTGAAAAGGCACCGGTTATCGTAGCTCCCGGGAGCTGCTACAGCCAGGGAACAGAGTATGAAGGGCATGCCTTCTTCGAAGCGCCTTCTATTCGCAAAAAGGATGGCAAATACTACTTTATCTACTCATCAGAGGTGATGCATGAACTTTGCTACTCTACATCAGACAGCCCCGAAGGTCCCTTCACCTATGGTGGTGTGATTGTAAGCAACTGCGATATGCACATTGATTCCTACAAAGAGGCTTCAATGTCCATGGCAAGCGGTGCAAATAACCACGGAAGCATGGTTCAGATAAAGGATGCATGGTATATCTTCTATCACAGACACACAAACAACACCTGGTACTGCAGACAGGGCTGCGCTGAACCCCTTGAATTTAAGGCAGACGGAAGCATCATTCAGCCCGAGATTACATCCTGTGGACTTAATGGTGGTCCTCTCTGTGATGTTGGTGAATATCCCGCATATATCGCCTGCAACCTGTTTACCGAGAACCACGATATTTACGTTGGCCACGAGGGTCCCAGAATCGTTCAGGATGGCGGCGACGGAGACCCCGAAATCGGCTATATAAGACAGTTTTGCAACAATTCCACAGCAGGCTTCAAATACTTCGATATGAAGGCTGTAACAGGCCTTAAAATCAAAACCAGAGGCTATTTCAACGGAGTTGTCCAGGTTAAAACAAAATGGGATGGAGAGGTCCTTGGAGAGATCAAAGTTGATTCTCAGAACATCTGGAAAGAAGGAACCTGCAGCTTTGCTCCCATAACCGGTGTGAATGCACTGTATCTCACCTTTGTAGGAAGCGGAAGCGGTTCCCTTAAGAGCTTCGAGTTTTTACACTGATAAATAACTTAGATATAAACGACTAGTTTAATAGCTAAAAAATCTCCGCTCATCAAATGAGCGGAGATTTTTATATAGGTAAAAAGCCACGGCATTGGGGATGCCGTGGCTTTTTAGTACTAACGCTTATTTAAAAAGAGTAAGTATAACGTATGTTTTTATATCAACCCTTTACACCACCGAGTGTAACACCACCAACGATGTATCTTGAAAGGAGTAGATATACAATGATAACAGGGAAGATTGAGAATGAAATCATTACATAAACCTGTCCCATATCGAACTTCAGCCAGTCTGCTGCACGTAGCTGTGCAATCAGGATAGGAAGTGTCTTCTTTGTATCTGTATGAAGCACAAGTGCAGGTGTGAAGTAGTTATTCCAGCTACCTACGAAAGTGAAGATTGCCTGTACAGCGATAGCGGGCTTCATAAGAGGTAATACAATGCTGTTAAAGGTTCTGAACTCGCCTGATCCGTCGATTCTTGCTGCCTCAATAAGAGAAAGCGGAAGTGTTGAATCCATATACTGCTTCATGTAGAAGAATACTGAAGGAGCTGCGATTGCAGGAACTGTAAGAGGAATAAATGAATCATCAAGTCCCATCTTGCCGATCAACTGCAGGAATCCGAGCGCTGTAACCTGTGCAGGGATCATCATTACCATAAGGATGAATGTAAACATAAATTTCTTTAATTTAAAGTCATATGCATGGATAGCATAAGCTGTCATTGTTGAAAAGTATGTTGAAAGTACTGCAGTAACAACTGCTATCAAAAGTGAATTGAGAATACCATTAAAAATCGGTAATGTACCATTTTTAAGGTTAACCCAGTTCTCTACAAGATGTGTACTGGGAATTGCTGTAAAACCTGCACTCAGTTCCTGATGTGATCTGGTTGAGTTGATGAAAAGTACATAGAACCAGAACAAGCAAAGGAATGATACAAGCCCCAGCACAACGTATGCAATTATTCTTCTGGCATGGATAGAAGCTCCGTTCTCTTTCTGTCCAGCCATAACGCTTGTATTTGCCACCAATGTGGTTGTATTTGCTGCCATATGATTATCCTTTCTTAAACTGTTGGTAACAGAAGCTACTCTCCTGTTTTCGTCTTATTTCTTTTCAGGTGAAGCCGTGAACTTAAATACAATAAGACTGAGTATACCGGTTATGATGAACATAAATACTGAAAGCGCACCACCAAGACCGTAGTTCTTGCTGAACAGATGCTTATTCAGATACATGATCAGTGTCATTGATGAACGCATCGGATCACCGGTACCATTTGTAAGGATCTGAGGAACATCGAACATCTGAAGTCCACCGATAAGTGATGTAATCATAACAAAGATAAGAATAGGCTTTAGCAGCGGTAATGTTACTTTATAGAAAATCTGAGTAGCCGTAGCTCCATCAACCTGAGCAGCCTCAAAAAGTGAAGGGTCGATACCCATCATTCCGGCCATCAGAAGAATAGTCGTATTTCCAAACCACATAACGCAGTTCATAAATGCTACCAGTGAACGTACTGACCAAATATGAGACATGAACTGGTATGCTTCTTTAATAACACCAAGCTGTAAAAGCAGTGAATTGATAGGGCCGGTTGTTGCAAACAGTGTAAAGAACAGCATTGAGAAAGCTGATGCCATGATAAGGTTAGGCATATAAATAACTGTTTTGAAAAATCCCTGTGCCTTAAGTCTCAGTGAAGGATCAGTGAACCATGCACCAAGAAGAAGTGAAAGAATGATCTGAGGCACAAAGCCCATTACCCACATAATAAGAGTATTGGCTGTGTAAGTCGGCAGATCGCCGTTTGTGATAATTGTTAAATAATTTTTAAGTCCTACGAAATTAGGTCCAATCTGTGTAAGACCTGAACGATAGTTCTCAAAGAAAGAATTGTATACAGTGGTAACGAGCGGCACCATCTGGAAAATAAGGTAAACAACAACAAAAGGAATCAGGAAAATATATCCCCATTTATTGAAGCTTACTACTTTACTCTTTTTTTTCATAAGCATCCCCTTTTCTTTATTCCCAAAATATATTGGGGTATTTCGGATAAGTTAGATTAAAGTTTTTCATTATACAGGGCGCGTGGATAACTCCATGCGCCCTGCAATAGCTTCATAATCTAATTCACAGGCTTTATGCCTATCTATTAGTTTTTAATCAGTCAGCTGTAACCTCAGGATACTTCTCAACTACAGCCTTCTTGAAGATCTCAAGAGCCTCGTCAAGAGAAGCGTTGCCTTCGAAGTAGTTCTTAGCTGCGTTCTGGAACTCTTCGTTACATCCCTGATCGTATGCAGAAAGGTTAGAAAGATCAACCTTCTCAGCACCCTCAGCAAGCTGCTTGTAAGGGTTCTGTCCGCCAAGGAGTGCAAGGTTACCAGAATCATCAGATGCGAGCTCTGCAAGAACTGTCTTGCTGTTTACACAGTCAGCATCCTGCTGTGCGATCTCTTTAAGAACATCCTTGTCAGTTGTCATTGTAAGGATGATATCCTTAACAAGACTAGCGTTGTCTGTACCAGTTGCTGCGCAGATCCATGTGCCGCCCCAGAAGTATGACTGCGGTCCTACACAGTATCCCCAACCACCCTGGTTAGCGATTGTGCCATCAGCATCAGCATCAAGACAGAAGTTGAAGAACCAAGCGGGTCCAAAGTAGCAGAAGATCTTTCCATCGGGTGTCTTACCCTTTGCCCAGTCATCGCCCCAAAGGTCGTATGTGTTCTCAGCCTTAGCGTCTACAAGTTCCTTAGAATCGTTGATCCAGTTCATAAGGTTGTCATCGATAACAAGCTTGCCATCCTGAACCCACTTACCGGATACGTTGTTTGAATATGTACGATATGTGTCGTTTACAGAACACATTGTGTAGCCAGCTTCCTCAGCCTTCTTAGCTGTCTCAACATACTTATCCCAATCAGCTACTGCAGCCTGAACTTCATCAGGATCGTCTGTTCCAAGAACTTCCTTAGCAGCCTCACGGTTGTAGATAAGACCAGCTGAGCATGCCTGCCATGAAGAACCCTTAAGCTTGCCGTTGCTATCTGTAACGATTGCCTGTGTGTAAGAATACTGATCAGCAAGGTCAGCATCTGTGATACCAAGATCAGCCATAGGCATTGTGTAATCTGTATCTACATACTTAAGAGCGTAGTCAGCCTCAACAAGGAAAAGATCGATCTTGTCATCAGCAGCTGCATCAGCCTGCTTAAGAAGTGTCTCATCAAGGTTGTTCTGATATGCGTTGTCATCACTGGGAGTGATGTTCCATACTACATCAACATCACCGATCTTACCGTGTGTAGCATCAACCTCTTCATATCCCTTGTAGTGATCTGTAAGTCTTGACTTGAACTCTTCGTTCCAAGCATAGATGTTAAGAACCTTACCCTCGTCAGCTGCAACTTCCTCAGTTGCCTCTTCTGCTGCGGGCTCCTCTGCTGTCTCTTCAGCTGTCTCTTCAGCTGCTTCTTCAGCTGCAGGCTCTTCTGCTGCGGGTTCCTCAGCTGTCTCCTCAGCTGCAGGCTCCTCTGCTGCAGGTGTGTCGTTAGCTGCAGGTGCCTCTGTCTTCGCACCGCATCCAGCGATCATGGCTGTAACCATAGATGTTGAAAGCAATACACCAAGTAACTTTCTTTTCATGAAATTTTTACCTCCCTTTTCAAATTAATGAAATGAATTGTTATTTATTTAAAACAGCATTGCTGTCTTAAACCTATTTAATTAAGTAGATTTTTTACTGTCTCACCTTCGTTGAGATGCCCCGGTATTATCACCTGCTCACTGAGAGTTGTTCTGGGATTCTCAATGGAATCGATCAATTTCTCAGCTGCTTTTCTTCCAAGAAGGTCTGTGTCCTGAACAATAGTTGTAAATTGCGGACTGTACTTCATCGCGATATCGATTCCGTCATATGCAGCTATCGAAATATCATCCGGTATTCTTAGACCCTTGCTCTTTAGTGCATTTATGCCACCGAATGCTGCGAAATCATCCGGATATAATATGCATGTTGGTCTGTCTTCCAACTCCAAAAGTTTTTCCGTTGCTTCCTGAGCCCCTACAGTATCACGATACTCAACCTCATAAATATACTCATCGGGAATTTCCAACCCCAGATCCAACGCTGTTTTATAGAAGCTTTTCAGTCGGCTCTGTGTAACTGCTGAATCTGTACCATGTATGTAGGCTATCTTCCTGTGTCCTCTTTCATATATATATGTAAGAAGATCCTTCATTCCAAGAACGTTATCCGAGACAATGGCTGATCTGTCGTTGAAAACATGGTCAATCGTAACAACTGGTATGTTTCCTCTGACGAGCTCCTCAACCTCCGGATTATAAAAATCCACACAGGCTATTGCCACGCCATCAAAATTCCTGTATCGTGCATGTGCCAGGTAGGACATATATCCCTGTGAGCTTCTGTTGTTACTTATAAAAGTAAGATCGTAACCTCTGTCCTCGATCGTCTTCTTAAAGCTCTCAATAACTCTGGCAAAATAATTGTGGGTTAATCCGCTTTGGGAATCATCCATAAACAAAAGTCCTATATTATAGGTTCTGTTTGTTTTCAATGCCTTCGCGGCAAAATTAGGAAAATATCCCATGGATTCGGCAGTTCTGCGAACATAATCTTTTGTTTCCTGTCCTATGTCTGCCTGATCATTCAACGCTTTTGAAACTGTAGCGACAGATACCTTGCACGCAGCTGCTATATCTTTTAATGAAACTCTTTTACGTGCTGCCATCTATCCCCCTTAAATTTTCTAAATCGTTTTCGTAAGTTGAATATACAACACATTTTCCACCAAATCAATACGATTTTTTCATTTTGTTGTGCAATTTGTATCTTTTTGTTACTTATCAACAAATTTGAAACTTAAAAATTTATTAATATTTCCATAAATAATCATAAATAGGTTAAAATCGCTCATTTTTTACGAAAACCTTTGCGAAACCCCATATTTTTATTGTTTCTTTTTTTTCTTGAATTCTATCAACTTTCCCTTTATAATCGACAATAGCTAATGACGCTTAATCGTTTAAGATTTTTTTAGGAGGATTTACGATGAAATACGGATTTTTCGATGATAAAAACCGCGAATACGTAATAACCACCCCCAAAACTCCTTTACCCTGGATAAATTACCTTGGTAATAAGGATTTCTTTACTCTCTTATCTAATACTTGCGGTGGTTATTCTTTTTACAAGGACGCTAAGCTTCTGCGTCTCACAAGATATCGTTACAATAACGTACCTTATGATAACAATGGTAAGTATTTCTATATTAAGGATGGCGATACTGTTTGGAATCCCGGTTGGCAGCCTGTTAAGACTGAGCTTGATTCCTATGAGTGCCGTCATGGTATAGGATATAGTAAGTTCACATCTGAGAAGAACAATGTTAAGGCTTCTGTTCTTACATTTGTTCCTATGAGTGATACATGTGAGATTTCTCATGTAGAGATCACAAATAACGACTCATCTGAGAAGACAATCCAGCTCTTTTCATATGTAGAGTGGTGTCTCTGGAACGCAGATGATGATATGAAGAACTTCCAGCGTAACCTCAGCACAGGTGAGGTAGAGATCGTAGATTCTACTATTTTCCATAAAACAGAGTACCGTGAGAGACGTAATCACTACGCCGTATATTCAGTAAATACCAAGGTTGATGCTATCGACACAAGCCGTGATGCATTCCTTGGAGCTTATAACGGACCGGATCATCCGGATGCAGTTTTCGCAGGAAAGCTTACAGATTCTGTAGCAAGCGGCTGGTCTCCCATCGCTGCACATCAGATTAACATAACACTTGCTCCCGGTGAGACCAAGACATATAACTTCGTTCTCGGATATGTTGAGAATCCCGAGGATCAGAAGTGGGAGTCACACGGCATCATCAACAAGAAGCCCGCAAACGAGATGCTTGCTCGCTATCAGTCAGATGCTGATGTTGAGAAGGCTCTTGCAGAGCTCAGAGCATACTGGGACAACCTTCTTTCCATCTACCACATCAAGTCTTCCAATGAAAAGGTTGACCGTATGGTTAACATCTGGAATCAGTATCAGTGCATGGTTACATTCAACATGTCACGTTCTGCTTCATATTATGAGTCAGGTATCGGCCGTGGAATGGGCTTTAGAGATTCTTGCCAGGATCTTCTCGGATTTGTACACCTTATTCCTGACAGAGCAAGAGAGCGTATCATTGATATCGCTTCTACTCAGTTCCAGGATGGTAGCGCATACCACCAGTACCAGCCTCTTACAAAGAAGGGTAATTCAGACATCGGTTCAGGCTTCAATGATGATCCGCTTTGGCTGATCGCAGGTACCAGCGCATATATTAGAGAAACAGGTGATATGTCAATCCTTGATGAGACAGTACCTTTTGACAACGATATGAGCGTTGCTACACCTCTTATGAACCACCTTAAGAGAAGCTTCGACTACATCGTTAACCACAAGGGTCCTCACGATCTGCCTCTTATCGGACGTGCAGACTGGAATGACTGCCTGAACCTCAACTGCTTCTCAGCTCATCCCGGTGAATCCTTCCAGACCTTTGGTCCCAGTGAAGGCCCCGTTGCTGAGTCTGTTTTCATCGCAGGCATGTTTGTTAAATATGGTGAAGAATACGCTCAGTTATGTGAGCTTAAGGGCGACAACGCTGAGGCTGAGAGAGCTCGCGCTGAAGTTAAGAAGATGTATGACGCTGTTTGCACAGCAGGTTGGGACGGCGAATGGTTCGTTCGTGCTTACGATGCACATTCCAATAAGGTTGGATCACATGAGTGTAAGGAAGGCCAGATCTACATTGAGCCCCAGGGCTTCTGTGTACTTGCAGGCATCGGTGTTAAGGAAGGCCTCGCAGAGAAGGCACTTAAGAGTGTTGAAGAGCGTCTTGATACCAAGTATGGTGTAATGATCCTTCAGCCCGCTTACACAGAGTACCACTTAGAGCTTGGTGAAGTTAGCTCATATCCTCCGGGATACAAAGAGAACGCCGGTATCTTCTGCCACAACAACCCTTGGGTTTCAATCGCAGAGACAGTTCTCGGCCACGGCGACAGAGCATTCGAGATCTACAAGAAGACATGCCCTGCTTACGTTGAGGAAATCAGTGATGTACACTGCACAGAGCCTTATGTTTACTCTCAGATGGTTGCCGGAAGAGATGCTAAGTTCTTCGGTCAGGGTAAGAACAGCTGGCTCACAGGTACAGCAGCATGGACCTTTGTTAACATTTCACAGTATATCCTCGGAATTTATCCCACACATAAGGGATTATCCGTTGATCCTTGTGTTCCTGCTGACTTTGGCGATTTCGAACTTACAAGAAAATACAGAGGCACCACATACAACATCTCTGTTAAGACAAATGGTGCACAGAAGGGTATTAAGAAGCTTATTGTAAACGGCACAGAGATCGAAGGTACAGTAATTCCTCACGATCCTTCCGTTAAGGAGTATAACGTTGAAGCCATTATGGGCTGATAAAAATCGCTAATCCTTCCTTTTTTCTATCCTCTAAAAATCCCCGCAGATTAAGCTTTTCTGCGGGGATTTGTGTTTTATATCACATGATATTTATTATTCTGTTATCTATTCACTTATTATGAACGATTTTATTGTCTCGATGGTACTTTTAAGCTGATATTTTATCAGAAAAACAGCATCATTATAGATAATATCATCATGCTTAATATGCTCCAAAAGCGGATAAACGTATTCTTCCGTCTCCTCTACATAAGCTATTATCTTCTCCCTTGTAAAGGACATGGACATAAAGCTTACATTATTGCATCTGTCCAGTGCCTTAACGATCGATGCCGTACTGTCAGTGGCTATACCATCGTAATATCGCCTTTTTTCGTCATCAGAGCCCTTATAACCCTTCGGTTTGGTCAATAATGCCACCGAGTGTCTTACAGGCGCTGAAAAGGGCAAATTTTCAGGTTTTACACCACAATCCTCACATACATCATGAAGAAGAACCGTAGCAAGGACTTTATCGTCCTTTATTCCCATAGCGTGTGCATGACACGCCATCATAAGAGGATGCGTTATATATGGTATATGTTCCCTCGTGAACGGACTCTTCTTACGGGACTGCCCTGCATGCTTATCTCTGGCATAATAAAGCGCCTGATATGTTTCGGAGAGATTTTCTTCAATTGCATGTCCCATAAGCCGCGTAAACATGTGATCCTCAGAGAAAAACTTCTCATTAAGGATCCATTCCGGTTTTACTGAATCCATGGCCTTCTCCTCTAAAGTCATTGTCTATACCAATCGTCATGAGAAAGGATTTCGCATGCGAAATTCTCTCTAGTGATATAAAAAAGCATACCACATCAATTCAAAATTGTGAGGTATGCTTTATAAAATCTTTATTAAAGTTAGTGCTATATTACTCGGACGTTATGAATTATCTCTATTGACAATATTTCGCACCCAGACGCCTTTTTTTACTAAAATGAACCCTATTGTACTCTTTATAAGTTCAAGCGAGCAGACGCAGAAGAAAACGACTGCCACCGGCATTACAAGATAACCTGCAAGAATTCGTGAAACCGGCACGCTGACAACCCATGTAAAGCAGCTGTCAAACAGGAATGTAACCAGCGATTTTCCACCTGAACGGAGAGTGAAATATGAAACGTTAGCAAATGCATTTACCGGCATAACTACCGCTACAACTCTAATAAACTGCATTGCAAGATTCCTTATTTCAGGCTCTGTATTGTATATCTGAGGAATAACGGGTGCTACTAAAAACAGTAAAGTTCCCATAACAAAGCAGCTTGCTACACTTAACGTAGCCATTCTCCAGGCGTATTTTCTGGCATTTAAGTAATGCTCTGCCCCTAGCTCCTGCCCAACAACAATAGACGTCGAATTGCCGAGAGATATGAATACTTCATTGAATATCTGTGCTATGGTATTGGCGATATTCATAGCTGCAATAACCTCTATTCCCCTGATGGAATAGCTCTGAAGAAGCACTGCCTGTCCCATGCTCCACATGAACTCATTAGCTAAAAGCGGAAGGCTTTTAGACATTATGGGCCAAATCATATTGCGCGGAACATGAAAATTCTTGTAAACATTCGTCAAAAACGGATATTTATCACTTTGCACATGTCCTACAATAACTACTATTCCAACTTCTACAAATCTTGAAATAACAGTTGCAATTGCTGCACCGGCCACTCCTAGCTTAGGAAAGCCGAAATGTCCAAAGATAAGGATGAAGTTGAATATAAAGTTAACTATCATAGCAGTCATACTGGCTATCATAGGTAAAGTCGTTTTTCCCGACTCTCTTATTGTCCCGGAATAAACCTGTGTAAGCCCAAAGGGTATTAGCCCTATCAGCATAATATCAAGATAATTCCTGGCAAGTCTTAATGTCTCAGTGGCTTCACCGGCAGGTGTATCCGCTGCAATGTATAGCTCGATAAGGCTTTTTCCCGCAATCATGAAGAAAATCACCGCAGAAACACTGATCACCATCGCTACAACAAGTTTAAAGCGCATGGTGATCCTGACCCCATCGTAATCTCTTTTTCCGAAAAACTGTGTACCAAATATTCCGGCGCCTGCCAAAGCACCCCAAACGCACAGCATAAAGACGAACATCAACTGATTTACGATCGCCACAGCTGACATTGCAAGGGTTCCCACCTGACCAACCATAATGTTGTCAAGCAATCCCACAACGTTTGATAAAGTATTCTGAATGATCATCGGCAGGACAACCATTGCTACTTTTTTATAAAAACGCGGTTCACCAATCAGACATTCCTTAAGCGAAAGCCTGACTTTTACTGCTTCCGCCACAGTCATTGATGCTTTTTTCATATATTAATTTGTTACTCCATCTATTTGATCCAACATTCCTTCCGAGTATTTTTCCATAATATCAGTCAACTCGGAATAATCTTCAGCTGTAAGCTTATCCTCAGCATAGTCCATAAGGCCGTCCATATCCTTGTTGGAAATGTAGGACTCCACATCTCCCATGGACTCAATTGAAATATTCTCTGAAATAATCTCTGAAACCTTATCCTTATCCTCTTCCGTGATAGATTCCAGCTTTTCCTTTACTTCCTCAGAGCCTGCCTTTTCTGCATACTCCTCTATAGCCTTATTGACTACAGTCTTGGCAACGCCCTTTACAACCTCTTTTTTGGCTTCATTGATAGCACCTGCTATTCCACCTTCCCCGGTCTTTTCGGCCTTTTCGCCATCTTCTGTACTTTCTATTCCCTGTGTAACCTCATCGGTTTCGGATTTCATTAATGAATCCTTTGAATAGAGGAAAATACCTCCGATAGCTAAAACAACCACCAGTGTGATTACAAATGACTTAAAAATTCTCATAATACATCCTCATATAATACAAGAAAGAATGCCGCTTGCGGCATTCTCGCGCCGAGCGCGGTTGCATTTATGCAACATATTCCTATCGCGCGAGTGCGCATCCTCGCGGAGCGTTTTTTATCTTATAGGAATTCCGGAGGAATTTCTATAAGATAAAAAAACCCGGGGTGTTAATGACACCCCGGGTCTAAGCTCATGATCTGAATTATTTCTTATTAACAAGATCCTTAAGGGCCTTACCAGCCTTGAACTTAGGAGCGACTGAAGCAGGAATCTTAATGGTATCACCTGTCTGAGGGTTCTTACCAGTTCTAGCTGCTCTCTTTGTGGTCTCAAATGTACCAAAGCCAACGAGCTGAACCTTATCCTTCTTCTTAAGTGTCTTGGAAACAACATCGATAAATGCCTTAACAGCCTTCTCAGAATCCTTCTTGGAAAGACCTGTTTCCTTTGCGATAGCTTCTACAAGTTCTGTCTTATTCATTTTTATTCCCCCTTTATGTTAGGTTTTTTAGAAACTAAAGCAATTCTACCACTACGTTCTGCTTAAATCAACGCTTTTGTGCGCCTTTTTGCGTTTTTTTGTGGATTATTAACCGAAAATCTGTATTTAATCGGCGTTTAGTGCTATTATTATGTTGTAGTGACAATTTCCGTATTGGAGGGAATTATGGCAGAAGAAAATCAAGAAAAAGATCCATTACAGGATATTCCTTCTAAACCCGAGGAAGCCCCCAAAGCAAAGAAACTCAGGGCTGCCCCCGATGAAGTTCTTGCACAGGCAATCCACGAGATGCTCATGAAGGATCATCCCGAATAATGTTTGATGTCAATACATCATGATGTATTGATGTGATATTCTATTGCTCTTTTATTCTACAGTTTTTATATACTGATCTGACTGCATTCCTGTATTCAGAGATATTTTTCGATGTCCTAATCTTGTGTATATATGATTCTGCGTCCGAACCATCATCCTTTACAAGAAGTCCTCCTACATAAAACCAAATCTCTTTCATTTTATGCATTATGGACTCATCAGCATGTATTTCTTCCTTGTAACTGCTTTCCAGCTTCTCAATGAATCCCTTCAATTCTTCCAGGGTAATTCCGTCACCGGCGCTTATCTCTCTTGCAAGCGCCGGATTGGCAACTAATCCTCTTCCAATCATTACTTCGTATAAATTGGGGAATTTTTCCGTGATTCTGTTAAAATCCTCCGGTTTAAAAATATTGCCGTTATAGCCAACCGGATTGGTACTATTCTCATAAGCCCATTCAAAGAGCTCCATGTCCGGCACCCCTTTATACATCTGTGTCCTGACTCTGGGATGAATAATGACCTCTGAAAAAGGAAATTTATTCAAAACAGGTAAAATCTGTTCAAATTCATGAGGATCATTTAAGCCAAGTCTCGTTTTAACTGAAAATTTAACTTCACTTGTTATTTTATCATCAAAAACTCTTGAAAACAGCTCATAGAGCCTATCCGGAACCTCAAGCATCCCCGAGCCTTTATGCTTACTAACTACCGTTCCAACCGGGCATCCCATATTGAGATTTATCTCGTCATAGCCTCTTAAATGAAGATCATTTAGTGCCCATATGATCTCATCTGCTTCATTTGCCATTATCTGCGGAATTATCCTGATTCCGCGATCTGAATTATGCTCCGGAAGTATTTCCCTCATATCTCGCTTTTTAATCGAGTGTTGCTTATAGATCGATAGAAAAGGGGTATAATAAACGTCAATTCCTTCTCCAAACAGACTATGATGTGCATTTCTGTAACAATATATGGTTATGCCTTCCATTGGCGCAAAGGATGTTCGCATTGTTCAATGTCTCCATAAATTCTTGGACATCAATATTTCATCGTGATACTTTCCGTCCATCATTTTAAATGCCTGTGGAATCTGTCCGCAGTCCACAAAGCCTTTTTTCTTATATAATCTAAGTGCCCTGGCATTATCCGCAAATACGCTGAGCTCAAGTCTCTCATATCCGCAGTTTTCAGCCATTTCTATAGCCAGATCTAAAAGATGTGACCCCAGTCCAAGATTCCAATACTCTTTTCTGACTACAAGCTCTGCTGAGGCCCTGTGCCTGGTCTTGAAGTTAAGACCAACAGGACTTACTGATGTTACACCAATGACCTTATCTCCGTCAAAAATAGCCATCATTCCGAGATGTTCGGCTCTCTGATAATTACTTATAATATCCCGCTCTTTTTCCACGGAATTCTCTATCTCATATGGATATCTGGTCAGGTAAATCGTCTCTCCGGCCACATCTCTCCTAAATGCTAATACCTTTTCAGCATCATCAGCAGTAGGAGTTCGCAGCTTCATATCCACTCCCTTTTTGGTCGTTATCTTTCTCTCCTCAACTCTCATAACTCTAAAAACATCCCCCAAAACTACCTCAAATAATCATGCGTTACGATTGTTATTTAACGCTATTTTTTCGTAAATAATTGACTTTAATAGTCAATATTTTTGATATTTTTGTAGTTTTTCTACCCTTATATTATGCAACAAAAAATCCACAAAGTCGATAACTTCGTGGATTTTCATTATATTAAATATAATTATAATTTTTAAAAACTGTATTATGCGAGGCCGGCGCAAACATAATCATCCACTTCACGCCTCTCGGAAGTAAGGTCTATTCCCTGAAGAATATCTGCCATTTTTTCTGCAAATAATCTGTGACCCTCGGCATTCATATGAACACCGTCAAATGACATATCAAGATCCCATTCGCTTGCATCTGCAAAGAAAATGCCGACTTCCTGAGCAATTATATCGAGTTCTGAGGAAAATCTCTTCCTCTGTGCCTCTGCTTCTTCAAGATGCTCATCCATATGCGGAAGAATTCTTGGCGGAGAAATCAGAAGAAATCCTGTTTTATTATCGATAAACTCGGTTCTATCGAGCTGTCTCTCGATAAAATCGCGCATTTTAGTCGCAACGGTTTCAGCATCCGGAAGCGACATATTTATCAGGTCGTTTGTGCCAAGCATTACTGCAAAAAGATCAAGCGGACTGTAATCCAACACTGATTTATCTAAAGACAAAAGGGAATATGGATTATCCGGAATTAATCTGCCATTCATCCCATCAGCAAATACACGCCACTCACCGTACATTTTGTTAGCCAGAAGGTCTGTCCATCGATCTGACTCCGGAAGACGTCCGCCCATCATTCCTCTTGGATCAAAACCATAGGTGTTGGAATCACCATAAAATAGCACCTTTTTCATTTGCATCATCCATTCCTTTCTGTATTTTTCTTGTTTTACAACATCAATATATCATAGACTCTGTGAATAATCTGTGTTTTTATAGAATTTTTATGAAATTCAGCCTTTTTTTCGCAAATTTTTGCAATTTACACAGTTTTTGTCGCAATATGATAATTCAATTTTCGATATATTGTATTTATTAAATTTCTATATACTAAATATTGTGCTTGTTCTTTTTTTTCATTTATGATATCGTAGTGACTGTATTTTTTTATTATTTATTATTTATATAGGGGGATGCACTCATAGAGTGCGAATTGTACTATGACAAGAGATGTTAAAATCAGTTTCCAAGACAAAAAGCAAGTATTGAAGTTCGTGCAGATGAATTCCAGTTCATCCTGCCAGGTTGATGTCCGCAGCGGACACAGCTACATCGACGGTAAGTCCATCATCGGACTACTTTCTCTTAATTTATTAAAGCCGTTATATGTATCTGTTATCGGTGATTCCAATAAAATCACTGCTTTAATCGATGGTTACCAGAGCTATCATCTCGTAGCCGGCTGATTTTCATAACTGAATATTGTTTTAGACAAATAAAAGGAACTCTTGCGAGTTCCTTTTTTCTTTAGAAATTATCCAATAATTCCGATTCCATATCCTCATATGACAGAGTACTCTGCACATATTCGCCAACAATAGGTCTTGTTGATGCTCCAGCAATGCTGTAATTATTCTTGATCGCTGAAATCATCCATCCAACAAAATTCTCAACTGTATTGCTCTGTCTGGTATAGAGATCATAGGCATTCTTGATCTTATCAACGTTATATCCGGAAACTTTAAGGATTGATCTGATCTCTGATGGCTTAACCTTTTCATCAATAATATCCTGAACCTGATCCATAAGTTCCAATTCTCTTGCAGGATTTATTGCATTTTCCTTTTGAATCAAATCATTACTAATGTTATTTTTATCCTTAACTCTTGGATTAACATCTATCTTAAACCTGATGCTTACTACCTTTCCACCTCTTCCTGCTTTTACTGGTTCATAGTCAAACCAGATACTGGTGGTCTCATTGAGTTCCTTCTGAGCCTTGTCCAACGCAAACTTCTTAAAATTTCCAAAGGTCTTGAGTTTTCCGGCTCCATCAAGTTTATCGGCCTGTCTCTCTATCGCATCATAATCAGGATTACCCTTTTTAAGTGCACTTATTATCGCCGGATCAGCCTGTGAATCAATGATTCCGAGACGAAGCTTTAAGTCAGTCAAGTGATACTGAACATAATAAGGCCCTTCCTTCTTGGTGATTGCGCGCTGTTTATCCATTTCAGCCTTCAAAATCTCATATAATCTGAATGAATAAACACTATTCAGCTGCACAGCTTCAGCAAGACTCAAAACGGTGTAGTTATTCTGAAGATTCGCCAGGTATGGAGTAATCTTACTATTATAACGAACATTCAAAACACCGTTCTTGAATGAAGCATCCGTAATAACGTTAATCGCCTCAATTTCCCTGGTTTCATCATTAGAATAGATGATTCTCCAATCTAATATAGATGGTTTTGACTTAACCGGTTCGATTGCAGCCTTAATATGCTCGTAGAAAGATCCACCTTTAACACCGAATATCTTTTTAAGATCCGTACCATATATATTTGCTTCCAGCGTATTGCTATCCTGATTAAGCTCTGCCTTCGCGATACTGACCGCGAAGAGCTTCTGGACAAGAAGTGTTGATTTTCCCTTAGAATTTATTAGTGTATTTGCTTTTTTATAATGTTGATTGGATAAAAAGCTTTCAATAGCAGATGTTTCCTCTTCCATCTGCTGTTTTGATTTACGCCCCAAAACTACCTCCTTCACCCCAAAAGGTCTTAATTCATACCTCTTTAATACTAGCTTATTATAGTGCTATTTTAACACACTGTAAACAAAAATACCTCAATTTGTTTAACTTATTCCTTTTTTTATATATTATATACCCTTTTACTAATATCTTTCATTATAATGTATGTTATTTTATCATTATAGCGTATTTATTGGTTGACTAAATGGGTCAGCGACAAAATTGACTACACTGGTACCAAAGAATATTCGTACCTTTTTACTACTAAAAAACTCTATAATCTCCCCAAAAACTACTAGAAAACAATTTTTATATACCTATTTACTACTAAGAAAGCTTTTTATATACCTTTTTTCTACTAACTTCGTCATTATTAATCTTTTTCCGGTCAATGGATTTTTCATTTTTTTTAGGGTTTTTCGATAAAAATGCTTTGATTTTGACATTTATATACCCTTTTTCTATCGAAGTTAGTAAAAACTCTCCCTAAAAACTACTAATAAAAAATATTTATCTACCTAATTTCTACTAAGTTATATAATTAGACTCCTAAAAACTACTCGAAATAACCTTTTTTCTACCATATTCTCTGATCTGATCCTCAGTTTTGGCCTTATTTATCGGCAAAAATATATCTACCTAAAAACTACCTGTTTATACCATTTTTCTATTATTCATCCCCATAAACTACTAATAAAATTCTTCAAATATACCTAATTTCTACTAACTAATACTTTATCTGAACTGTTTTTTTTCCTTTTAAGTCCCATTTTTCTATCATCTTTAACCGTATATATAACTAACATGTACCATTTTTCTACTATTATTTGCCCCTTTTTCTACATAAAAAAAAACCAGGAAGCTCATGTTTACTGGCTTCCCAAGGTCTCTAATTAATAAGAAATTTGTTGTTAATTAATTATATGTATACAACAAGTGTTGCTTACATATTTAATTGTTCCATAAAGGACTTATATTTAAGGTATAAATCCTTATTTCTTTCATAATCCTGCTCAATTAAATTACTAATGTACTGTTGATAGGATATTTTACCTGATTGAGTCATAAAATCTACATAGGATCTTAACTCACCAAGTCTGATATGAAGCACTCCACTGCTCTTCTCCTCTGGCATAAGAGGAATTGGCTTTTTATTGGAGGATTTTGGCTGTTTTACATTCTCCTGCTCATATGAAGGAACAGCTGCAACAGGCTGCTGATTATAAAAAGGCTGCGGATTCATTGACTGAACCGGTTCTGTAACGTATCCGGCATATTGAGGCTGAGGAGCCGGTACAGGCTGCTGAGGCTGGCTAACAACAGGCTGCGGAAAAGGAGTTGCAACAGGTGTAACAACCTGAGGGATGACAGGAGTTGCAACAGGAGTTTGAACCGGAGCTGCAACAGGTGTAGGAACTGGTTCAGGAGTAGGTACAGGTTGTACTTCAGGCTCCTTAACAGCTTGAACTGGTTGAGGCGCTACAGGCTCTGGAGCAGGCATGGATACTGGAGATTCATCAATAACAGGTGCTACTGTTGCCTTAGAAGATTCTGCTTTCTTTGTCTCTTTTTCTGAACTTGACGATGACTGTTTTGATGAACTCTGTGAAGGCTGTTCATTCACCATTTTCTGGAAATTCTTCGTCATTGCATTCTGAAGATTCTTTTTCATTTAGATTCTCCTTTCAGAAACTCTTTAACAAAGGCTTCATAATCTTTTGTAGCACGTGCTGTAGGTGCATATTCAAATAATGACTGATTAAGCGTCTGGGACTCCTCTACAGCAACATTTTGATGGATTTTGGTCTTATATACCTTAATCTCATACTCTTTCGCAAGCATTTCGATACCTTCAAGCCAAATGCTCGCATTATTTGTATTTCTACAATTTGTAACAAGAATGCCTGCAACATCAAGATCAGGGTTATTAAGTCTCTCAGACATAACAGAAATCCATGAAAACAGCATATTAGCACCATTTGTCGCAAATGCTTCAGGAGTCATGGGAACAACGATCTTATCTGTAATAGCAAGCACATTCTGCGTAATAAGAGCCAATGTAGGGCTACAATCGATAATACAGAAATCATATTCCTTATTAAGCTTCTTAAGAGCTCTTTTAAGCATAAATTCACGTGATGTAACGCCAGAATAGTCAAGATCTGCTGATGTAAACTCTATTCCTCCAATAATAAGGTCGATATTTTTATTTACAGGAATAAGAGTTTCGTTGATATCTGCACCTGGTTCGCCTTTTTCGCGCTTAAAAACGTCGGATAATGTGGCTGCAGGTATATTATAAAGATCAATTCCGGCCGCCTGGCTGAGATTTTCCTGTGGATCTGAGTCAATCATAAGGACTTTGTAGCCTTTTTTTGCCAAACCGGAAGCTAATGCATAAGTAGATGTTGTTTTTGCAACGCCACCTTTTTGGTTGCAAAATGAAATAGTTTTCATATTCCCTCCCATTTTCTTCAAAATTTCCTTATATATAGTAACATTGATGTCTCGATGTGTAAAGAAAAATGTATATTGATATAAGTGTTCATTGATATAAAAGCATAAAAATATAATGAGACAAATGTATTTATATATAGAAGTATCGAGATATAAATGAATAATGATGGCAATATAATATTGTAATAAGATAATAAAACATCAAAGTAATAAAATATCAAAATAATAATATATAATGAATATAAGATACTAAATAAACAAAATATAAATATTACAATATAACAATACATAAATATATAATGATACATTATAACAAAATACAAATATATAAAACAATAAATGTAATAATATAAAATGATAAAATGATGTGGTGATACATTATATAATGAGGTCGGTGTATTTATGAATTATGATATAAGTACATCATGACATCATTATATCACCTCTGCTTTTTTGCATGCATTTATGATGTTTTGATGAATTGATACATTCCTGATAAAACTATTTGTATATAATGGATAATAGTTCTGGGCTTTGCATATATAATGATGTAATGACATCATTATATATTGATAAATACTAAATATTGTATATATATACTTATCAAGCATCAATATATAGTAGCATGCTTTTTGCAAAAATTACCAGGGAATAATCTAAAGAATTGATCTGGTTTCTAAAGGTATAATATATAAAGTTTGATTTATTTAATTTAAGCGATGTAATGACATCATGATATAATGATGCACGAATGACAAAGCATAGGTATTTTGTATTGTATTCTGATGTATTGATGTAAAGAGAATAATATATTTATATATCGTTTATCAAATACATCATTATGTAAAGATGACTAAATGTATTTATATAATGTGGTGTAGATGTATAAATATAATTATATATAATGATGTGAATATAGCATAATATATAAATATCGTGATATAATGATTTTGATATTACATGATGTATAAATTCAAATATATCAAAATAATATGTTAAAATGTTATTAGAATATATTGCTATATTATTAGTTTGGTGATAAAATATAAATATATTATTAATTCGTTATGTCGAAATACTCTTATATTAATAGAGCAAATTATCAAAATACATTTATACTAAAATTACAAATTATCATTTTATCAATATAGTAATATATCGAAATACTAGAATATAATAGTATCAATGTAGAAAGATGATAATATAACTTGATAAAACGACATAAAGATGATAAAATATAATAGTATCATAAAGCCGTTATTATTTCGCAATAATATAGAGGCCAAAAATAGGAAAAAATCAGAGAAAAATTCGTGAAAAAATCCTGGGATTTTAGCCTGATTTTTCAAGGTGAATTATCCGGATGATTTATGAGGGATTCCTGATCAGAAAAAATCCATACCAGAGAGCGTGAATATGGTATGGAAAAACGCAGCTATGATATGAAAACATTAAATAATCAGTAAAAATATTTATATTTCAGACTAATCTGGATATTTGATGTAATAAGATAAATTGACATAATATTACAGAATATAATATACAATTTATATTATAGCGCATGTTATTGATTAAAATAATCACTAAATATCGGCAAAACTAAACATATTAATTTGCTAAATAGTAAATTAAGTATTTTATGACCAGAATAGTCAATTACATATTATTACAATTGTTATTGATTATATAATTCAGAAATTATAAGGAATAAAATAAATACAAATGATATTATATAAAATATTACTTAATTAATTAAGAATCCATTGACTTGATTAGTCATTGGATTATTTTTTATATTGTATAATCAATTTAAGGAGATTATTTTAATATGCATGAATTAAGCTATATTATCGATATTGTTAATACAGTACAGGAAGAAATTGAAAAAAATGAGATAAAACAGGTAAAGAAAATTATTGTAGATGTAGGTGAAATGAGTGGAGTTGTGCCCTATTATCTGCATAAATACTATCCTGAGGCAGTTAAAGACACGGATTTAAGGGATACAGAGCTTGAAACAAATCTGATTCAGGTAGAAATTGAGTGTGAGGGCTGCGGAGAAAAGTACCATCCGGATAAAGAAAACAGATATAGATGCCCTAAATGTGGGGAAAGAAAAGGCAAATTATTAAAGGGAAAGGGAATACAGATTAAATCGTTGGAGATCGAAGAATAAATCTTAGAAATTTGGCCTTTAGTCTATTAGATGCTGCTCTAAATAAAGCTAAATTATTATTAGACATAATTTTAGAAGAAAAAAATAAGTGAAAAAGCCATTTTTTGATATATTATGCGGTGAATACATCAATATATAATGATGTTATGCTGTCGTTATATATGAATTTTTTAGAATTTATTTCGAAACGGAACGAAATTTTATCATTTTTTAATTGTTTGAGCGACGATTAAGGGTTTTTTTTTATGGATTTATGATAAAATAGAAAATGAATTCGAGAGATATACCGGAGCGCAAATTAAGAGTCCGGAATAGAAAATATGGAGGTTCGAAATGGCTAAGAGAGTACTTATTACAGATGATGCCGCTTTTATGCGCATGATGTTGAAAGACATTCTGACAAAGGGTGGATATGAGATTGCTGGCGAGGCCGAAAATGGAAAAATCGCCATCGACAAGTATAACGAACTTAAGCCTGATCTTGTAACTCTTGATATTACCATGCCGGAGCTTGATGGTATTGGTGCTCTAAAGGGTATAAAGGCAGCGGATCCTAATGCTTGTTGCATTATGTGCTCCGCCATGGGTCAGCAGGCAATGGTTATTGAATCAATTCAGGCTGGTGCAAAAGATTTTATTGTTAAGCCTTTTCAGGCAGACCGCGTACTTGAGGCTGTTAAGAAGGCAATCGGTTAAATGATAAAATAAATCAATCTAATTGCACTAATATTTTTGACAGATGCACCGATATATTTATTAGCAACGGAAAGCAACCTGTTTCCATGGAAGGGAAACGACATGGAAACAGGTTTTTTATGCCCTTTTTTAGGGACCGTTGCGGTGATCAAAGGATGGATCGCAAGCTTGATAACCATATAGAAAGCTGCCGGGCTGCCCCCCGGCAGTTTTCACGTAAATAGGTATTTGGATTTTCGTAAAAGAATTATATTAGACATTTGTTATAGCATTGTTAGGAAGATTAGACTTGCTTTTTCTTATGGTTAGTATGGTACAATACACTTTAAAAAACGGAGGAGGAAAAAGTGGGAAGTATAAAAGATCTTTATAACAAAGGTAAAACCGTATTATCTTGCGAAATTTATCCGCCTAAAAAAGAAGATGAATTCAGTAATATATATACAAAATTGGAGCAGCTTTCAGAGATAAAGCCTGATTTTGTCAGCGTTACCTATGGAGCTGGCGGATCAAATGCCGGAAAGGCAGTTGAAATCGCTGATTATGCCAAAAATAAGGCCGGATTAGAGGTTGTTTCTCATATTACAAGCGTCGGATTCAGTAAGGAAAAATTGGAGGAAGGTCTTAACAGATTCAAGGAGATCGGCATAGAGAATATCCTTGTTTTAAGAGGTGACAGGCCCAGACTTATGACTGATGAGCAGTTTGCTACAAGAGATTTTCTTCATGCAAGCGATATGGCAGAGTTTATTAAGGGAAAAGGTATGGATTTTACCCTTCTTGGTGCCTGCTATCCCCACATGCATCCTGAAGCAAAAAGTGAAGAGGATGATGTTAATAATACAAAGATAAAGGTTGAAAAGGGTTGTGATGTCCTTATTTCGCAATTATTCTTCGAAAATGACTACTTTTATCGTCTGGTCGATAAATTACATGACTTAGGTGTAAAAGCCCCCGTATCGGCCGGAATAATGCCAATTACGAGTGCAAAACAATTAGGAACTACAGTTACGCTTTCAGGAACCACTGTTCCGGAGGAGTTGTCATCAATTATTTCAAAATATGGCGACAATCCCGATGAAATGCGAAAATATGGCATTGATTATGCGATAAAACAGGCTATGGAGCTAAAGAAGAGAGGAGTGGATGGAATTCACTTCTATATCATGAATAAGCCTGATTTGGCTAAAATCCTCATAGATGCAGTAAGATAAATAATGTAGCGTATGTTATTTATTCAATAAAGAGGCGGTGAATGTGTATAATATTCACTGCCTCTAAATAATTAATCATAGACATAACTATCAGAGAGATTTGAACTTTTCTGTCGTTTCATTCAGTTGTTCAGTAACATCGTTGTTCTGATTTATAGCAAGCGATATCTTTTTAATACCACCAACGATTTCAGTAGAACTCTCGGCTGACAGGCTTATTGCCGTGGAGCTTTCTTTTATTGAAGCGGTGATCATTTGTATGGATTCAGCCATTTCTGTCATGATCTCATTCAGATTATCAGCCTTGTGTGTAAATGAGGTTAGCATATCATCCATAATATCAGCTGTATGCTCGTATTTGGCCCCTGTTTCAACAAACTCGTCATAATCATTAAGAACGGTGCCATTAATGAAATCCAGGGCATCCTGAGCGTTTTTAGCGAGGTCATTTACTGCATCTGTAACCTCGTTACTTATAACCTGGATATTTGCAGCAGTCTGACGACTGTTATCGGCAAGTGCGTTGATCTCGGTTGCTACTACAGAGAAGCCTTTTCCTGCCTCGCCGGCTCTGGCTGCCTCAATTGAAGCATTTAGAGCGAGAAGATTGGTCTGCGAAGCAATATCAAGGATTGTATTGGTGAGTTCGCTTATCTGACCTACCTTCTCAGAATCCTTAACGGATTTTGAAAGAGTTTCGGAGAGCACTGACATTTTTTGCCCGGCCTCGTTTTTCTTGGTTGTAACACGGGATTTGAGAATATTAGCTTCATCCTTTATAGCTGAGGCGGTAGCTGTACCGTTTGCAGCTTCGTCGGTTATGGCTTTTGTGGCATCCTCAACATCGGCTACTTTATTATTGATTGAGGCTACGGTATCAGCAAGTGTCTCCATATTTGCTGATAGTTGCTCAAGTGCTGCAGAAGAATTTGTGACGTTATCATCAGCTATCTGAAGCTGAGAAGCAACCTCTTCCGCTGAGGAAGTAAGAACCTGTGAACCATTTCTTACATCTCGCATGATTCCTTGCAAAGTCTCGATAAAATGATTGATACCGGTTGTTATGAATAAAAGTTCTGACTTCGTTTTTGTCTGTATTCTGGAGGTGAGATCACCGTTCCCGTTCTCAATATTGGTGATAATTGTGTTGACCTCATCGCTTATGGAGCGAATCTTCCTAACGATGTTTTTATAGCTAATGAAGAAGTTTATTATGATCAGTACAAGTGTAGCAGCCATGCCGAGCAGTGCAATTATTCGGCCGGAAGCCAGGAGTGCATTCATTGTGTCTGTGGTTGCATTTGACTGGGCAGTAATGGCATTGTCTAAGGCTTTAGTTGAGTGGAAAATAGCAATCTTTTGAATTTCGGCCTTATCAAAAAGGATATTGTAAGCTGTTTCCTGGTCTTCTGCATCGCACTTTGCTATGGCAGAATCTATCAGATTTGATAATCTCTGATACTGTTCAGATATCTCCTGTAATTGTGCTGTTGCCTCTTCGTCATTAACAGATGCGAAATCATCATTTAAAGCCTGTATATCGGCCTTAATGGTGGACCTTACGGCATTTATCTGAGGAAGGAGTGCTTCCTTCGTCTCAGCGGCATCTGCTGCGATATAACCGGTAGTCTGATCGTATAGAGACATGACATCATTTTTAAGGGATGCTTCATGCTCTGTAAGCGTCATCATTGAACCAAACATATCAATACTGGTATTGGTTGAACGCTTCATGGAACTCATGACCAGATTCATTACAATGATAAAGGAAATCAGCATAAGCAAATTAAGAAGCATAAGTTGAAACAGGATTGAATCTTTCTTCTTAACGCTTATATTAGTCACATTTAAATTATCATTACGCGTGTTATTTGACATTTTTACACCTCCTTACAGCTTTGAATACCATTCGGAAGTGATGGATTTGACTTCGTTAATGAAGCCTTCTTTATCCAGCTCTCCGGTTGCAAATTTATAAAATGCAAATGAAAGGCCATTCTGCCCCAGGCCTGCAGGCATGTCCATCCAGTGCCAGCTGGATGTCTTTCCTGATGAAATATAGCTTGAAATAACCTTTGCAAAAGGATCCGAGGCCACATATTTGCAGTCTGTAAAAGGGCTGATAAAGCCTGCATCTTCGACTAATATCTTCTGGCCCGAGTCCTCTGAACACCATTCAAGGAAGGCCTTGGCAGTTTCTACATTGGCTTCTTTTGGTATTGCCCACCAGGAAGGTGCACTGGTAAGGATAGTGTCCTGTCCTGACATAAAACAGTAGGGTAGCATTCCTACTTCAAAATTGCCGGCAGCTGCGTAATCTGCTGCAGAATCACCTGTCATGGTTGCGCCGATCCAGGAACCCTGTGTGACAAAAGCATATTTACCGGCGGCGAAATTAGCAACCTGATCGTTATAGACGCTTTCAGTCAGGACAGCGGGGTCTGAATACTGATTGAATAGACCGATCATATCAGCAAAAGCCGAGAAGCGCTCATCATCCAGCTTTCCGCCGTCATTTAGAAGGTCTATATAGGTGGTATCGGTTCTCGAGAGGCCTGAATCAATGTAAGTACCGAAAATGTGGTTTCCGGCTGACCAGCCTACATCATTTGGCTCAGCGCAATAACCGATAACGGCAGTAAGCCCTAGCTCCGATTTCTTTGAATCGATAGTTTCGAAGGCGCTTTGAAGGGCTTCGGGATTTGTTATCGAAGAGGGATCTATTCCGCATGCCAACAGGATATTTGCGTTGTAGGCAAGACCTATGGCCTCTGTTGTATAGGGGAAGCCCAAAACACCATAGGTACTGTCGGTATATTCAGCATCAGTGCGATTTACCCATGCCTGATCGCTAAGATCTACGAGAAGACCATCCCAGTTGCCAAATCCGGAGGCTTCACATGCGATGATATCAGGCATCTGGTCTGAAAGATAATAGCCCTTAAGAGTGGCCTGCGCATCGACACCTGCGGGTACATTCACAATAGTCACAGGAATTCCGGTTTCGTTTGTATATTGCTTGGCGAGTGCTTCAATCTGGCTTGCGACCTCACTTTTTGTATTTAAGACAGTTAATGAACCCGGATCAACAGCCTCTGATGTTTCCTCAGCGGTTTTACCGCAACCTGCAGCTAAAATTATCATCGAAAGGGCTGTTATTACGGAAATAAACTTTTTGATAGCCATAGATAATCATCCTTTCTGTCTGATTAGATATGAACAAATTAATCCTGTTATTAACATTATAAAGGTGTTTACTGGGGGTAATAATGAAAAGTTTATTAAATATTATGCAATTTATTAACTAAATTTTATAAAAAACATCACTATAACATCACTTCATTACATCAATACATCAAAATATCAAATTGCACTCAATTAAAAATTTCTTGTCAAAAATCATTTGTAAGAATATAATCGAAGAGCAGTATTTTAGTAGAAAGTAGAGGAAAACTACATGAAATTTTCAGAAATGCCATATAAGCATGTGGATATGGATGAAGTGAAGGCTTTTTTTGAAAAGTTGATCACTGACAGTAAAAATGCTAAGAGCGGAGAAGAGCAGTTTGAGCTCCATAAAAGCTACTATGATTTTATAGGTGAAGTACAGACAATGATGATCATTGGAAGTTTTCGTCATGATGTAGACACAAAAGAGCCATTTTACGCGAAAGAGCAGGAGTATATTGATGAGATAGGGCCTGTGATTTCCCAGTATAAGAATGATTATAAGAAAGTGATCTACAACTCTCCTTATAGAGATTACCTTGAAGAGAAAATCGGCAAGGTAGCATTCAAGAATATGGAGCTGGATTTTGCTTCAATTGATGAGAAAATCCTCCCTCTTATGCAGGAAGAGAACGCACTTATCAATAAGTATGACAAGATAATTGCTTCTGCAAGGATTCCTTTCAAGGGAGAAGAGTACAATATTTCACTCCTTAGAAAGTTCCTTACAGGTAACGACAGAGATGATAGAAAAGCTGCATGGAAGGCTCTTTCAGACTACTTTATGTCAGTTACCGATGAAATTGACGATATCTACGATAAACTGGTTAAAAACAGGACACAACAGGCAAAAGAGCTTGGTTATGAGAACTATATCGAGCTTGGCTACAATCGTATGATGAGAAATTCATACAGAAGACCTCAGGTTGAGAATTTCAGAAAGCAGGTTAAGGAGTCGTTTGTTCCGCTTGTTTGCAAGATTCAGGAGGCTCGACGAGAGGACTTAGGCCTCGATGAGCTTAAGTACTTTGATAATGAGGTCTACTTTAAGAATGGAAACCCTGCACCGATAGGAACTCCCGAGGAAATCATGAAGGCCGGACAGGAGATGTACAGAGCCCTGTCACCCGAGACAGCAGAGTTTATCGATGTCATGATTGAAAATGAGCTCTTTGATGTTCTTGGCAGAAAGAATAAGAAGCAGGGAGGATATATGAACTTCCTTCCGAAGTACAAAGTGCCGTTCATTTTCGCGAATTTTAATGGAACAGCAGGCGATGTAGATGTAGTTACTCACGAGTGCGGACATGCATTCCAGGGCTATGTTACAAGAAATGAAGAGATTATCGAGCATAATGACATTACCATGGAGACTGCAGAGATCCATTCAATGTCCATGGAATATTTCACATATGGCTGGATGGATAAGTTCTTTGGCGATAGAGCAGATGATTACTTCAAGATGCACCTTAGAGATTCAATTACTTTCATTCCTTATGGATGTATGGTTGATGAATATCAGCACATCGTGTATGAGAAACCTGAAATGACACCTGCTGAGAGAAAACAGGTATGGAAGGATCTTGAAAAGACTTACAGACCCTGGCTCGATTTTGATGGAGATCCGTTCTTCGCAGAGGGGGGCTTCTGGCAGAAGCAGGGGCATATTTTCTGGTCACCTTTCTATTACATTGATTATGTACTTGCAAGTGTAATAGCAATGCAATTCAAGGTATGGATGGATAAGGATTACAAGGATGCATGGAACCACTATCTTGAGCTTTGTAAGATATCAGCAAGTAAGTTCTATGAGGATATGCTTGATGAGGTAGGACTTAAGAGTCCCTTCAGAGATGGTACAATCGCTGAACTTGCAGTAAACATGCAGGATAAGGCTCAAATTTAATAATGATTTAAAATTAAAATAGCATGTGTTATTCAACACATGCTATTTTTATACCCTTAAAGGTGGAATTATCCATTATTTCTTAGCTAAAAGCGCATCCAGCTTCTCTTTGTTGATCTGACCATTAGCCACGGTATTAGCCATCCAAATTTTCAGAGACTCAACTGTCTGATCAATCTGAGACAACTGCTTCTGTATGTTTACAAAATCAGGCAGTTCATCATCGGATATGATGCCATCAGCTGTGATATCGATAAGTCTGTTCCTCTGCTCATCAAGTGAATTAAGAGAAGAGAGCATAGCAAGAACTATTTCGGACAAAGTGGATTCTTTTGCAACAGGAACGGAATCCTGACCTATCCTACACTCATGTGTGCAGTAAAAGTTGCAAAGCTCAGGCTTTTTGTAAGCTTCAGCCATTGCTACAACATCTTCAGGCTGAATTGCTGTCTTCTCGGTCTCGATCTTCTCAAGACGGCTCTCACTTATAAAGCCTATACGTTCACTGGCCTGTGCTCTTGTAAGACCTGCCTCTTCGCGGCTCTCAAAGTATATATTCTTGTTTTCCTTGATGGATTTTTTCCCCATTTTTTGCTTCCTCCATAAAAACTCTTTCATACAATAATAACCGAGAATGCAGAACTTGTCTAATGTTATATGGAAAAATGGCCCTCAAAATGCACTTTTTAACAAAAAAACAAAGAGCCGACATGCGGCTCTTCGTTCTGAAGGAGGTATATAGATTATACCGCTGTATTTTGTTTTATATCGTTTAGCCATCCCTTAATATCGGAAACACCGGGATAAAGTCTGTAACCATCATCCTCAGGGATAGCAAGAGTCGGTGCCTGCATTATGCCAAGTTCCTTAACAAGTTCAGCATTCTCGCCGGCATCAAGCAGTTCGTATTTTACTCCTGCTTTATCCAGTAGAGAGCTTGCTATTTTACAATTTGGGCAGGTCTTTGTCTTAAATAAAAGTACTGATTTAGTATCGGTTGTTTTTATATCAATCAAGTTATTTTCCAGCTCTGCAGCTGTTTTAGCGGTTGCAGGAGAATCCTGAGCACGTATGTTTTCTTCGCAGGAAACAGGAGTATTTATCTTTTCATGCTTCAAGGTTGAGTGAGCGATATCATATACTTTTCTGTCCTTGTATTCCTGAGCCTTGCCGTCGTTCCAGTTGGCAACAGGTCGATAATAGCCTGTAATACGGCTGTAAACTTCGGTCTTCTTTCCGCAGATTGGACATACAGTCTGCTCTCCGGAAAGATATCCATGCTCCTTACATACGGAGTAGGTAGGAGACATTGTATAGTAAGGGAGTCTGTAATTCTGGGCAATTTTACGCACCAGATTAGCGGCTGCCTTCCAGTCGGGAAGCTTCTCACCGAGGAATGCATGGAATACTGTTCCTGAGGTATACAGAGTCTGAAGCTCATCCTGAATATCGAGAGCTGAGAAAATATCCTCTGTGTAGCCAACAGGCAGGTGCGATGAATTGGTGTAATAAGGAGTCTCGTCCATATTTGCGGTTATGATATCGGGATAGAGTTCCTTATCGTGCTTTGCAAAGCGATAGGTTGTTGATTCAGCAGGAGTTGCCTCAAGGTTATAAAGATCTCCATATTTCTCCTGATAGTCGGAGAGGCGGTCTCTCATATGAGTAAGTACCTCTTTGGTAAACTCTTGAACCTTTTCGCTAGTCATGTCAGCTCTGAGCCACTTGGCATTAAGGCCGACTTCATTCATACCTATAAGGCCAATTGTTGAAAAATGGTTACTAAAGGATCCCAAATATCTCTTGGTGTAAGGGTAGAGTCCCTGATCCAGAAGCTTACTGATTACCTGACGCTTTGTATTAAGACTGCGGGCAGCGATGTCCATAAGACGATCTAATTGACTGTAGAAGTCATTTTCGTCCTTGGCAAGATATGCGATTCTGGGCATGTTAATGGTTACAACGCCGATAGAACCGGTTGATTCGCCTGATCCGAAGAATCCGCCTGATTTCTTTCTCAGTTCGCGCAGATCCAGTCGTAATCTGCAGCACATGGAACGAACATCACTGGGTTCCATGTCAGAATTAATATAGTTTGAAAAATACGGTGTGCCGTACTTTGCTGTCATTTCAAAGAGAAGCTTGTTATTTTCAGTCTCACTCCAGTCAAAATCACTTGTTATCGAATATGTGGGAATAGGATACTGGAAGCCACGTCCGTTGGCATCGCCCTCGATCATTATCTCAATAAATGCCTTGTTGACCATATCCATTTCACGCTGGCAATCGCCATAGGTGAAATCCACCTCTTTTCCGCCTACTATAGCACTAAGATTCCTAAGATCAGCGGGAACAGTCCAGTCAAGAGTTATGTTGGAGAAGGGCGCCTGTGTGCCCCATCTGCTAGGTGTATTTACACCATATACGAAGGACTGAATGCACTGCTTGACTTCCTCATAGGAGAGGTTATCAATCTTAACAAAAGGTGCAAGATATGTATCAAAGGAAGAAAATGCCTGAGCACCTGCCCATTCATTCTGCATGATCCCGAGGAAATTAACCATCTGGTTGCAGAGTGTGGAGAGGTGATTAGCAGGCGCGGATGTGATCTTGCCGGGAATACCGCCAAGTCCTTCCTGAATGAGCTGCTTAAGACTCCATCCTGCGCAATAGCCTGAAAGCATAGCGAGGTCGTGGATATGAATAGCGGCGCTTCTGTGGGCTTTTGCGATCTCTTCGTCATAAACCTCAGAGAGCCAGTAATTAGCCGTTATAGCGCCCGAATTTGAAAGAATGAGGCCACCTATTGAATATGTAACGGTGGAGTTTTCCTTAACACGCCAGTCATTGATTTTAAGGTAGTCATTTACCAGGTCCTTGTAGTTTAAAAGGGCAGAATTTATGTTGCGGACCTTTTCACGCTGTTTTCTGTAAAGAATATAGGTCTTTGCAACATCAGAGTAACCGGACTCTGAAAGCACCTTCTCTACGCTGTCCTGAATCTGTTCAACTGTTATTTTATTATTGGTAATTTTGCTTTCGAAGTCTGATGCAACACGTAGGGCTACGAGATCTATCACACTGGTGTGATAGGGCTTTTCAAGAGCCACAAAAGCCTTAATTATAGCCGAAGAAATTTTAGAAATGTCAAAACTTGCCACACTTCCGTCACGTTTTACAACATCATACATAAGAACACCCCCATTAGTACTTTGAACACCCATAACTATAAGTTACCACAGATATACTAGGTGGTCAATATATAGACAGGTTATTAATGTACAACACTATATATTGTGTTTTTGGCTTGTTTAGGGCGAAAATTACAGCATTACAGGTGTTTTGAAAAAAGGCTATTTTGAATAATTATTTTTTGTCATATAATAGGGGGTGAAAATAATTTCCAATGGCAGAGGTTAATACTATTGAAACAATTTAATTATGAATTTACGGGGATATCAGATGTAAGCAAGGCCCTTTCAGAGATATATGCTTACACTCAGAGAAATTCTTTCAAGTCTATCTTATTCCACCTATACACAATCGAATTCAAAGAGGATGAGATTCGTGAGATTCAGCAGGAGATCAGGGAAATGTATCCTGATGCGCATATAGCCGGAACAAGCTCTAACGGTGATATTTGCGATGGACATCTGGCTGAGAGTGGTCTTGTTATGGCTGTTTCAGTATTTGAGAGTACGGAAACGAAGGTTACGCTTCTTAAATGCGGACCTGACATGGAAGATGAAATAGGCACAAGGATTTGCACAATCATCGATGCTTCTGAGGATATCAAGGCTGCTGAGCTTTTAATAACACTAAAATCTCTTAACAGCTCGAAGATTCTTGAAAGGGCTGAAAAATGCAGAAATGATGTTGTTATCTTTGGTGGTGGAAGCGCCGCTAAGCATATCGCAGATTCGGAGACAATGGTTATCGGTGATGACGGGATAAGTCACAAGGGCGTAGTCCTCGTTACATATTCCGGTGAGGATTTCCACATAGATGTTCACCATGCAACCGGTTGGAAGCCCCTTGGAAGAGATCTGACAGTAACAAGGATTGAGGATAAAAGGCTTTACGAGCTCGATAATTTACCGGCAGGGAACATCTACAGCAAATATCTTGATATACAGGCAGATGAGAACTTTTTCGCCAATATTTTGGAGTTCCCGATCATGTCGAATCAGCATGGATATGAAGTACTTCGTATGCCATTTTCATGCAATACTGAAGACAATTCTTTTATGCTTGCGGCTGATATCAAGCAGGGATCCAAGGTTAATCTTTCCTACGGAGATCCTGATGTGATCAAATCGGATGTTGAGGATGTTGTATGGAATGTAAGAAGCTTTGCTCCGCAGGCAGTTTTTCTGTATTCATGCGGTGTCAGAAGGCTTTACTGGAAATATCTTATCAATAAAGAGACCGGGCCCTTCAGTCTGATCGCGCCGGTCAGCGGATTTTACTCCAGTGGCGAGATAATGCGAATGGGCAATTACATCATTGAGCATCATGTGACGCTGATTGCTATAGGTATGCGTGAAGGGGCGCAGGCAATGTCTCAGCCGACAGGTATCGGGGATAAGGAGATAGAGGTTCCCGAAGAGCAGAAGATGCACGGACAGCTTTCTATGGTCAGAAGGCTTGCTAACTTCATAAATGTTATCGAGGCGGAACGCCTGTCTGGGGATCAGGATAAATAGAGCTGGTAACTGGATGTATTCAAATAATTAATGGGAGATATAATTAGGTATGAAAGCTAAGAAAAGTTTTGTTGTTTCAGCTGTTTTTGCGCTCTTAACACTATTATTGATAGTGCTTGTTAAGAGTTGTGATGTATCTGAATGGGAGTTAACAGGTACTCCTATCGGTCTGTATGGCATAAATACTGCAGTTCACAGGATTTTTGGTATGAATATCATGTGGTATTCAATTACGGAATTATTTGGAATTCTGGCACTTCTGGTATGTGCGGTATTTGCTTTTGTAGGCCTCCTTCAGTTAATCAAGAGAAAGAGCCTTTTTAAGGTAGATCCTCTCATAATCAAGCTTGGCGGTCTTTATGTTGTTGTACTTGCCCTGTATGCACTTTTTGAAAAGGTGGTAATAAATTACAGACCTGAGTATCTGTTTCAGGATGAGCTTGAAGCGTCCTTCCCTTCATCGCATACAATGCTTATCTGCGTGGTTATGGGAAGCGCAGTCATGGTGTTGGGAAAATACGTAAGAAATGAGAATATGGCAAAGCTTTTGAAAATACTTTGCATTGTGATCATGATAATCACGGTTATCGGCAGACTTATTTGTGGTGTACACTGGTTTACCGACATTTTAGGCGGAGTATTTATCAGTATAGCGCTACTTGCTCTTTTCAGAGGAATTGCGGCTCCCGAAATAGAGGAGTAACGCATAACTATTAAATTATTGCTGATCTTCTTCAATCCAGGCTGCAATGATATTTGCAGTCTGGGTTATTTGCGCATAATTGGATATTTCGGGTACGCCATCGCCGTTCTGGATGCCGTAACTGCCAAAATATGAATGGTTTCCACCTTTGATGATGCGCTCTTCGGAGTCCTTTGGCCAGAACTTTTTACTGTCCTCATATTTCTCAAGGTCGAGCACCTTATCGCATGAGCCATAGATTGAGAGCAGACGGATATCGCTGTCTGACAGATCCGTGGTGGGGTAGGATGCGCATAGAATAAGTCCTTTGTAACCTGAGGTTGCCTCGTTATCGTCTGATTGGTCGTTTTTAAAATTGAAAGGTATCGGATTGCTGCTGATATGCAGTCCTGCAGCCACGCCTCCAAGAGAGTGACCTGCAAGATACCAGTCCATATTACCCCTTTCTTCAAAGAAAGACTCATAACCGGAAGTCAGTGAATTTACGGCACTTGTATTTAAAAGTGCCAGATTATCGGGCATTTTGGGTACAAGACACAGATAACCCCTTGCACCCAGCTCATACATGAGCCCGTTGTAGGAGGTGTATTCTACTTTTCCACCGGGATAAAATACAATAACAGCCTTTATTTCCTCTTTTTGAGGAATGAAAACCATACCGTTTTTATCTGAGTAGGAGTGAACCTCATTGCTAAGAAGCTCTTTTATGTTATCAGTAATGCTAATATCAGTTCTATAGTAGTTATGAGTATAGAATTTGAACGCAACGAAGAGACCTACTACGGCTATCAGAATAAATATTATGATCCATTTAAGAATTTTCTTAATTTTTTCTAACATCTTACGCCTTTATTTATATAATCAGAAAACCATTTACTTGGATTTCGTGAGGATATTATCATAAATATCAGTATAACACAATAATTGCATTAAAATGTTATAGTTGCATAATTTCATGCGCTGTGATTATAATTAAAGACCAATCTAAACAGCAATATCAAAGAGAGGTTAATAATGGCAATTTTAAAGCTAAAAGCAGCAACAAAGGATTATCTTTGGGGTGGAAATAAGCTTGTCACGGATTTTGGTAAGACACCTGCAGGTGACGTTACCGCCGAGAGCTGGGAGCTTTCATGCTACCCGGGAAGTGAATCGGTCATCGAGAACGGGGACTTTGCAGGTAAGACTATTACTGATTATATAAGTGAAAAGGGAAAAGGAGTACTTGGATCAAAATGCGGGAAATTTGAGGATTTTCCCGTGCTTATCAAGTTTATCGATGCCAAGAAGGATCTTTCTCTTCAGGTTCATCCTTCCGATGAATATGCAAGGAAATATGAAAATCAGTACGGAAAAACCGAGATGTGGTACATAATCGATGCCGAAGAGGATGCATTTTTGTATTACGGTTTTAAACGTGAGATTTCAAAGGAAGAATTTGCAAGAAGAATAGAGGACCAGACGCTTACTGAGGTGCTGAATCCTTATCATGTAAAAAAGGGTGATGTTGTATTTATTGAGTCAGGCACTATACACGCAATAGGAGCCGGTATCCTGCTTGCTGAGATTCAGCAGAACTCCAATGTCACATATCGTGTATACGACTATGGACGCCGCGATAAGAACGGCAATCTCAGAGAACTCCATGTTGATAAGGCGCTTGAAGTAACAACCCTTGCACCTGCAAAGAGAGTTGACCCTGTGGACGGACATATCGGATCATGCAAGTACTTTGCGGTTGATCGTGTGACTCTTTCAGGTAAAATCACGGATAAAATTACAGGAACTGTTTCGGATGAGACATTTTTACATATACTCATTCTTGATGGACAGGGCAGGATTGTGAACGGAAGTGATGAGCTTGAATATAAAAAGGGTGATAGCTTCTTCCTTCCTGCAGGTAGCGGTGACTATGAGATCACAGGTAAGTGCGAGGCGCTTATTACCTATGAGGAATAAATAGCATAGGCTATTAAAAGGACAATACTTTTAAACATGCCGCATTTGACATCAGATATATTTAAAAAACCTCCCACGCGTATAAAACGGTGGGAGGTTTTCTTATGCCTTTATTCAAGTCCTGATGCTGATTTATTAAGCAGCATTCTCTTTCTTGTTAGCGTTTTTCTTGTTATTGTGCTGAGCAACAAGTACCTTCGCAGCGATTCCTGCGAGTACAAGTGACAGAGCAACGAGGAATACGGCGATTCCTGCCTGGATAAGTGCCCAGATGTCAGCAGCACCTGAACTGAATGCTGTGAGCTTTGCTGTAATTGTCTGGATAAGTGAGCAGATAGTTACTGCAAGCATGAATACCATGGGTACATAGAACATCTTGTTGTTCTTTCCTACAGAACCGAGCCATGTGCAAACTGCAAGAAGTCCTACAGCAGCAAGAAGCTGGTTAGCTGCACCGAAGAGAGGCCAAATCTTTGTATATCCTGTCATACCAAGAGCTACACCGAGAACAACTGTGATAACAGTTGCTACGTAAGGATTTGCAAGAACCTTCTTGTAGCCTGTAGCTTCGTTTGAAGTCTGGCCCTGCTCAAGGAAGAACTCCTGGAACATGTATCTTGCAAGTCTTGTAGCTGTATCAAGTGATGTAAGGCAGAAAATTGATACAGCAAGGATAAGCATCTGGTACATGATGTCCTTCATGCCGGGAGCAAAGCTTCCGATCATTGCTGAAAGACCGCCTGCAAATACCTGAGTGGGGCTTGCATAGGTTCCATCTGAAGCAGCGGACCATACAAAACCGATTGCGCAAAGTGAGATAACAGCAACGGTACACTCAATGAGCATTGAGCCGTAAGCAACGGGCTTAGCGTTTTTCTCGTTGTCGAGCTGCTTAGCTGATGTACCGGATGAAACCAGTGAGTGGAATCCGGAAATAGCGCCGCATGCGATTGTTACAAAAAGTGCAGGGAAAGCTGTTCCTGTTGTGAATACGCCTGTTCCCTTAAGTGATGCATCTCCCATAGCGGGAACTGCGAACTGACCATGTCCTGTTACTACTGCACCTACTACAGCGATAACACCTGCTGCGATCATGAAGTAGAGAAGGAAGGAGCTGAGGTAATCTCTGGGCTGCAACAGAATCCAAACGGGAGTTACTGAAGCAACAAGGATATAAGCTCCAACTACCCACATCCATGTGTTGTAGGTAAGTGAGATAGGATGGAAGTTAAGGCCGATAGCTACGATAGCTGCGATACCAAGACATCCAGCTACAGATGCAATACCAACAGGTGCGTTCTTTCTGTATACAAAGTATCCAAAAACCATAGCAAGTGCTATGAAAAGGATTGAAATCATAGCTGTAGACTCGTTAGCAGCGAGAGTTGCGCCTTCAACAGCTGCTCCTGCTGCGGTTGTTGTGCCGAAGGTACTAGCAACGATTGAGCTGAAAGCTGCTACTACGAGTAATAGTGTAAGGTAACCAAATGTAAGGAACAGCTTCTTTGCTGTTCTTCCCATGGAATCATCAATGATTTCGCCGATTGACTGACCCTTATGGCGAAGGGAAGCAAAAAGTGCGCCAAAATCATGGACACCTCCAAAGAAAATACCACCGATGAGTACCCAAAGCAGAACCGGAACCCATCCGAAAACTGCCGCCTGAATAGGTCCGTTTATAGGGCCTGCTCCTGCGATTGATGAAAAGTGATGACCCATAACTACCGGTGTTTTAGCAGGAACGTAATCCATACCGTCCTCAAGCTCGTGCGCCGGAGTCTTGCGACTCGGGTCAATTCCCCATTCTTTTGCAAGCCAGCCACCGTAGAAAACATATCCGGCAGCGAGGATTGCAATACTTACAATAAGTAATACTGCTGCATTCATATTCTTTCTCCTCCTTAGAAATCCCCCTTAGGGTATATATCAACTGACGGATTCATAGACCTCGTCAGTTGCAGCCTCTGTAAAATTTTCCGAGAAAGCACCTGTTTTGTTATAGACATCAATTAACAGGTCCTTTAACTCTCTGCCAGAATAATTGGTAGTTACATCGCCATCCTCCAAAGAAACCACAGCGAGTCTCGCTTCACTGTGTCCTCTGAAATTGAAAAGATAACCTCTGTCGAAGTGGAACTTTTTGATAGCCTTTTTTAGTGCTTTATCGGGCGTTTTAGACGCCAAAACCACAAAAGTAAGGTAAGTGCACATGTGATCCTTTTCAGGGTACTTCTGGCCCATTCTGACGAATTCCGGCTCGGCGTGATCCCTGATGACTGACATGATGTTTTCAAGCTTCTCATTTGTGAACTCGTCTTCTCTGATAAAAAGAACATGTTCAAAGGCTTTGATAGCCCAAAGCTTTGCCTCTTTTTTCAGGACGTATTTCTCGCTGAGTGAGCAAAACCGCGCATATGCAGGATATGTGGTGTTACCTAATGTGAAATTGTTTGTGATATCGAAGCTTGCTTCATATCTTCGAAGAAGCTCTTTCAGATAGACATCCCCAAATGTCATAAAATGTCCCCTTTTTTATTGACTTATTTTACTTAACGAACACTTTATCACTTTGACGCGCTATTGCAAGATGACAAATTTAATCATTTTTTTAGAAATTAGATTAATTTTGTAATGTATTTGAGAGATTTTGTTCTTCTGATGATGTTAAATAATATTTATAATTAATAGTTAAGAATGCATGAGAGGGAGATTATGACAATGAAAACATTAAAAAAGATACTGATCGGGTTACTGATCGTCATCCTAGTTCCATTGCTGGCTTATGGTCTTTTTATGCTGTTCCTGACAGTTGTTGAGTACAAGCCTGCTGATGTCGAAGATGTAAAGCCTGTGCAAAATGAAGCCGTACTTCCGGGCACGGATAACAGCTATACAATAATGACCTGGAACATCGGATTTGGGGCACTTGATGAAAATGACGATTTTTTCATGGATGGTGGTAAGGATGTCAGATCTAACACGGCAGCCGAGGTAGATGAAAATATCGCAGGTATTCGGGAGACTATCGAACAGATATCACCTGATTTTGCTATTCTGCAGGAAGTTGACAGAAATTCGGACAGATCCCACAGAAGAGATGAGGTCGAGCTGATAACGTCAGGATTTAGCGATTTCAGCAGCACATTTGCGTACAATTATAAGGTTTTCTATATTCCATATCCAATTCCACCAATAGGAAAGGTTGAGGGCGGGCTATTGTCCTTTTCCAGATACAATATAGAAAGTGCTTCGAGAATTGCCCTGCCGTGTCCATTTTCGTGGCCTGAAAGGCTTGGAAACCTAAGAAGATGTCTGCTTGTTTCAAGGATTCCCGTGGGAGATGTCGGAAAGGAGCTTGTGATTGTAAATCTTCACCTTGAAGCTTATGATTCCGGTGAAGGTAAAGCAGCACAGACAGCTCTTCTTAAGAATTATCTTGAAAATGAGATTAGTAAGGGTAATTACGTCGTTGCAGGTGGCGATTTTAATCAGACGTTTTCAAACATTGATACTTCAGCCTATCCGGTATTTGAAGGCAACTGGCAGCCCGGAAAGATAAATGCGGAAGATTTCAGCAGTAATTTTCAGATTTGTATGTCAAATAACAGTCCAAGCTGTAGATCGCTGGCAACACCATATGTGGGAGCCGATGATTCAACGTTTCAGTTTTATGTTATAGATGGATTTTTAGTATCGAAGAATGTTGAAATTGAGGATTTACAGACTATAGACTGTAAATTTAAGTACGCGGATCACAACCCGGTGGTATTGAAGTTCAAAATAGTTGAATAAAACAAGACGCATTAACAAAAATGCTCTTAAGCCTTAGCTTAGGAGCATTTTATTGTTTCGATTTCATAACTTATGGTTGCTTTTTCAGATGAAGGCGTGGCCTTCCATTTTGTGAGTATTCGTTCAATTACGATAGAAACGGAATCTTCACGGTTAGACTCCGGTATAAGGAGCCAGTATTGATTTTTCCCTTTTCTTGTGTAAACATCACTGAATCGCAAGGAGGTTTTTAATACTCCTGCAAAAGCTGTCATCGCTTCTTCCGCATCATCAGCGGATATTCCGGAGGCAAATTCCAGAGAGATCACCCCGAACTGAACCATGGTGTTATAGTTGAAAACTGATCTCTTTAAATATCTGTAGATCTGAGTGAATGCGTCGTTTGATACTCCAAAGGCGCCGCCGGGCTCACCTCGCTCATCCAGAAGAGCAAAGCAGTTTTTGATATTCGCATTGATATCCGGAGCAGGTTCTTTATTTGCGGATTCAAAGATGCAAAAGCTATGTTTTCCGTTTTGCTTTACCTGATACAGGGCTTTATCGGCTTTTTTGAACAGCTCTGCAAATTCCGTACCCTCGGAAGGAACAAATACCGCTCCAACAGAGGCACCAAGGGGTATGTTGCAGTCTTCACCGAGGATTCGCTCTGCCTCCGCCCTGAGCATGCGGTTCATCTGCCTGGTTTTTGCATCAATAATGAATTTGTCCTTGATATTGTTGCAAAAAATAATGAACTCATCGCCGCCGATTCTTCCGACCACATCTCTGTTTCTGATAACTGTCTTTAAGATTCCGGCAAAGCTCACCAGAACTTCGTCTCCGGCGTCATGACCGGCCAGGTCATTTACAAGCTTGAAGGAATCCAGATCAACAACCATGAGTACACCGGATCTGTGCTCGCAGCATGATGCAATTTCCGACTCTGAATAACTCTTGTTATATAATCCTGTCAAAAGGTCAGTTCTGGCCTCAGCTTCCAGGTTTTTCATATGTTCCAGATTGTCAAATACTCGACCTACGCGGCTAAGGAGGATTTCCTTGTTACAGGGCTTATGGATGTAGTCCGCGGCACCTATTCTCAGGCCCATGGCTTCCTGCTCTTCACGGGCATCGGAAGTCATGAAAATCATGGGTACACCCTGACCGTATTTTTCCCTGAAATGTTTCTGAAGCTCGAAGCCGGACATGTTTGGCATCAAAAGATCGGTAATAACGAGCTGCGGATTTTCTTTGTCAAACATGGAAAGAGCCTCTTCACCTGAAGAAGCGCAAACAACATCATATTCACCTTCCAGCATGTTCTTTGTGACGTAAAGGCAAAGCTCTTCGTCATCCACAACCATTATTTTCTGCATAATAGCACCTCTGTTGCTGTCATATGTGCAGATCGTACCATGACTGAAAAAACGACTCCGGTAAGATATACCGGATAGCGTTATTATTTTACCATGTGGGCGATGAAAGAAATATGTAATATTTATTAAATTATTCGGAAAAAACGGATGGGATAAAGGGCTGTAATATGCGATATTAGGGCGTTATAGAGATTGTTATGTAACAGTTATTTTGCTAAACTGATTACAATCTTTTATGAAAAAAGTTTTGAAGGAGTTAAGACATGAGTGAACGGAATTTTGATCCCATGACGGGACAACCAATCAATCAGGCTTATCCCGGTAGTTACAAGTTCGATCCGATGACCGGGCAGCCAATCAATCAGACTCAAACAGAGGGAGCTAAATTTGACCCCATGACGGGTCAGCCTGTGAATCAGCAGGCAAATGTACAAAGTACTTACAGTGAGCAGTATCAAACAGGACCGCAGCTGTCATTTGGGGCACCGGACTATAGCATGCAGCAGTCATTTGGGGAACAGCAGCCTGCAGCCTATGGTTACGATCCTGCAGCCATCGAGAGAGAGCAGTCAGAGAAGAACAAAAAACTGGCATTTGCCGTTCTTGGCTTTGCAGGAGTAATGTTTTTCGGACTTCTTATCGTCGGCGGAATCCAGGTGAAGAACCTGGTAAAAAGGAGCCTCGCTGAGAGAAATGAGGACGTTGTCGAAAACACAATTGATGATGGAGACATTTTTCCTGAGACTGAATGGGATGAAGAGCCGGATACAACTGTGGAGTATGAAGAGCCTGTGATATCCACGGAGAATGAAGAGACGGATATAGCAGAGACACCTGCAGATGAACCTGCAGAGGAGGTAAAAGAGAAAGCGGTTGCGACAAAGCCTTCAGAGCCCAGAGAAGGTATTGATCCCGACAATATGTACGCATTTACTTTTGACGGAGTAACTTATCAGCTTCCGGAGAAGGTCAGTGACTTTATGGAGGACGGATGGACCTTTAACAGCGAAAAGGAAGAGACACAGCTACTTAGCGCCGGCGGTACTGAGTATTTTTCCCTGTTTCTTCCGGGTGATGAAAATATCAGAATCTCTGTTGATCTGACAAATTTCAGTCTTGATGCCAAGGAGGCAAAGGACTGTTACGTTACAGAGATGACTTTCAGTGAATATGTTGTCGATCAGTCAGGCAAGCAGATTACCGTGAAAGACGGGCGAGCAACGCTTATGGAATCCACCTCAGCTGAAGTGCTTGATGCATTTGGCGAACCTGACAGAACAACTCCTGATACTTATTATTACTATGATCCTTCACATGATGAGTACGATACGGGCGGCGGATATGTCGCATGCAGCATATCTGAGGACGATATCTTTGAAATGATAACCATATGTAATGATAATGCTCCTGCGGATGTGGAGCAGGTCGAAGTAAGCACGGATGTTCCGGCTTATCTTAACGACTATGTTGCACCAAAGTCACTTGGTGATGATCCGCTTTCAGGTAATTTTGAGCTGGATGGTGTTGTCTATAATCTGCCCGTTCCGCTTCAGGTTTTCCAGGATAATGGCTGGAAGTGTGATGTCGATGAAAACTATACCGTAGGCGCAGGACAGGGATATGTTATTAACATTGAAAAGGGAAGCCTTGCGGTATGCGTAGTTACCTATAACTGGTCAGACAAGGCGAATATCATAAAGAACACAATCGTAACTAGCGTTGGTGTGGATCCTGACGGATTATATGGAAATGGTATGAAGTTCCCTGCAGGCTTAAGCTGCGATATGACAGAGGCCGAGCTTCTTGATTTCATTAAGGATAATGGCATCACAAACTATGACTACTCGAAGGATACCGGTTTTTATACGATTCCTTTTGACCAGACCGGCAACGACAGAACTCAGTCAGCTAACAGATACGAAATTCTGACACATGATGGAAAAGTTGTCAGCATTGATGTGAGAAGCTACGGCTGGCTTCCACAGTAAGATTTAATACAGATTAACCATAAAATAGTTATAATTTGTTTAGAATATGCCTGCTTGAATTATAGGTTCAAGCAGGTATAATTTTTCTTAACCGGTAATGTTTCTATGAGGGAAACCAATATGAAGACTGAGATTAAAAATGATTATGTGATAGCGTACCCACAAGGGCGCATTGATTCTCAAACAGCCAACGATTATCAGGAAGAGTTTCTGAAGATCATTGAAGAAAATGAAGGACTTAAGCTTGAGATAAACATGGAAGGCATAGAGTACGTATCCAGTGCCGGACTCAGGATATTTCTTAAGATTCAAAAGACCGTAAAGGACTTAAAGCTCACGGAGCTTAGCTCTGACGTCTATGATATATTCAATGTTACGGGGTTCACGGACATCATGAACGTCAGAAAGGTGATGAGAAGGATATCCGTTGACGGATGCGAGGTCATAGGCCGCGGTTTTTACGGAACTGTCTACAGAATCGACGAAGATACCATCGTTAAGGTATATGAGTCGCCTGAAAGTATTCCTATGATCGAGAATGAGCAGCTGAGGGCAAAACAGGCCTTTAGAAGCGGTATCCCTACTGCAATATCATATGATATTGTAAGGGTGGGAGACAGCTATGGTTCAGTATTTGAGATGCTTAAGGCCAAAACTCTCAATGACCTTGTGATTGAGAATCCGGAAAATGTTGATGATATCACGGCTAAATACGTGGATTTTATCAAGACGGTACATGGCACGGTTATGGAGAAGGGAATCCTGCCCTATGCAAGGGATGAATTTATAGACCATCTTGATGTAGAGAGAGAGTATCTGGATGATGATATCTACGATACACTTAAGAAGTATCTCTCTGAGCTTCCGCAGGATGATCACGTGGTTCATGGCGATATAATGATGAAAAACGTGATGATGGTGGACGGTGAGCTGATGCTGATTGATATGGACACGCTTATGGCGGGGCAACCTGTATTTGACCTTGCCGGTTTGTATGTTGCATACATGGCATTTCCTGAAGATGAGCCCGGTAACAGTGAGGGTTTTCTTGGAATAACAGATGCTATGGCCACGCACATCTGGAATGAGATTTTTAACCGATATTTCAGCGGGTTTTCGGAAGAAGAAAAAGCAACTATACTCGATAAACTCAAGATAGTTGCTTACATCAGATTTTTATTTATTATATCTGTTACGGATTATAAAAATGGTGAGCTTGGTGCTATAAGAATAAACCACACTAAGCAGCACCTTCGTGAATTGCTTCCAAGGGTTGATAACCTATACTTTAGCACTGAGCCAAGCTAAGGGCGGACGGAGATCTCCGGGACCGGCCTTAAAGCAGGGCTTTAACCCAGATATCTGAAGCTCAGCATAGTGATGTCGTCGAACTGTGGCGCATCGCCGACAAAGCTGTCAATTTCATCTTTAACGATACCAAGGAGCTCCGTTGCGTCTGCAGCGGAGTTTTTATTTAGTGCAGATATCATTCTGTCGGTTCCGAAAAGCTCATCAGCAGAGTTTGTTGCCTCCGGTACACCATCGGTGTAGACGAAGAGGCTATCCCCGGGATTAAGCTTAAATTCATGCTCTTCAAAGCGTATATCATCAAGCATGGCAACTGCGGGAGAGTGCCTATACTTAATAAGCTCGTATTCACTATCTTTTCTTCTGAGGGCAGGGTGCTCGTGGCCTGCGTTTGCGGCAATGCCCACACCTGTCGATATCTGAAGAATCCCGAGCCAGACAGTAACGAAAAGCTCGGCATCGTTTCCCTCGCATAGCTGATTGTTGACATCGCAGAGTATTTCAGCAGGAGAGAGACTTCCGCCCATCATTGTTCTGTTTTTTATAAGGGTCTTTGCGATCACCATGAAAAGTGCGGCAGGTACGCCCTTTCCGGATACGTCAGCCATGACCAGTGCTATATGGTCATCATCGATCAGGAAAAAGTCGTAGAAATCGCCGCCAACCTCCTTGGCAGGAGTCATTGTGGCATAAATATCGAATTCTTTTCTGTCAGGGAACGGTGGAAATATCCTTGGAAGCATATCCGCCTGAATCTGTGTGGCTACGTTCAGCTCAGCCCCAATGCGCTCTTTTTCCGCTGTAATGGTCTGGATATGGTCAATATAGGATACAATATCAGTCTCCATTTTATTTACAGAAGTGGCAAGATCCTCAAGTTCATCATTAGTTTTGATGGTCTCTAAAGAATCATCAACTTCAGTATTATTAGTGGCAAAATCGCTCACATTTTTCCTAATGAGCATAAGCGGACCAATCAGGTATTTGTGCATGAAATGCCAGTGAAGTACACAGAAAATGGCAAGGAGCAAAATTGAAATTGTAAGCATGCTCCTGATGTAGCTTCGGAGAGTGGATAATACAACCTCCATGTGAGTATCAACGAAGAGGAGAGCAACAACCTTGTCATTGCTGTCCTTTACGGGCAGGCAGCTTGAGGTCAGGAAGCCATATTTCTGGGAATGTCTTGTAAGATAGCTCTTGGGGCGCACTCCTTGCGTATAAGCCGTCCATATTTCTTCAAAGGACGCAGCAATAGGATCCGAATCGCCTATATAGGTATCCGAATCGTAAATATAACGCATGGTTTTGTCTTCATAGGGTACTGCAATGTAGATGTACGCTGCGTTTGAGTAGTCTTCGATGTGATGGAGATATTCCACCATCCATGAGTAATAATCATCAGCTTCCCACGTGGTGGCATACTGAGCGATTTTATCATGATCTATATCGTTGAGAATAATATTGGCTACGACGTAGCCTTTATCGTTATAGAGCTTCTGTATTGCGCGATCAAAGATGATAGAGCCGCAAATACAGGATATTATGTTAATCAGAAGGGTAAATACAATGATCGCAGTCAGAGTCTTTCTGTTAATTCCCCATCTTTTTTTCATTACCAGAGTACTCCTTTAGTGTATGGCGAAGCTTAAAATGACAAGAGTATCGATGCACTAAAAATATTATCCCCAGGAAGAGACTATGGTAAGGATATTCTTGCCGTCCTCATATTTGTAGATGACGTCATCCATGCTCTTTTTCACGATGAAAATTCCGAGACCGCCGATCTGCCTCTCCGCTGCGGATAAGGTTACGTCAGGGTCATCCTTTGCAAGCGGGTCATAAGGGACACCTTCATCTATGAAAGTAATAGTTGCCTTGGAGGCAGCTCCATCAACATCAGCGATTATTGTGGCATTCCCTGTGCCATCACCATAAGCATAACTGGCGATATTTACAAAGAGTTCTTCTACCGCAACATCAATCTGCATCTGAGCTTTCATGGTGCAACCGGCGCTTTCGAGTTCTTCGTCGATAAAGACCATTACATTGTTAAGGTTATCAACTTTTGCTTCAAGAGTGATTTCTTTCATGGCGTCTCCTTTTAAGAATATATATATCAATAATAACATATGAGAGGACACTGTTTTATAAAACTTTTATCAAATACGTTGGATTTTAACACTTGTGGAGAAACTGATAATTTATAATTGTTTATAGAAAGTTTTTAATAGTTTTCAGGAGAGTAATGCCTATGAAAAATGCAACGAAAAAGAAATTTAGTAGCTTTTTGGTACTTATTCTTTCATTGATGCTTGTTTTGTCCCTTCCGGTTACGGTTGAAGCAAAGGCAGCCAGCTCATACAGCAAGTACATCAAGCAGAATGGCGTTTACTACAAAAAGATGCCAAAGAATTACAGGAAGGGCTATAGTGCCGGAAGAAAGGAGTATAAAAAGAATGCTTCTACCGGCTATGGCTACAGCATGGACGAAGTGATGGGAAAGATGTTCTTTTTACAGGACCATGTTTCGGCATTCGCAAATAGTTCAAAGGCACTTAGTGTAAGGGAATCCAAGCAGACCTATAACGTTGCAAAGAGCCTTACAAAGAAGGCAAAGGGCAAAAAATCAAAATATAAGAAGGCGCTGGCGCTCCACGATGCCCTGATGCGCTATACAAAATACGATTATTCCATGGGCGGACCTTATCAGGGACAGTCTGCATATGAAGCATTGGTCAAAAAGACGGCTGTATGCGCCGGAATTTCCAGAGCGTATAAGCTTATGTGCGATATAGTCGGAATACCGTGCTACTGCGTTTACGGCAATGCGGGCGGTGTTGGTGCAAGTGGTGCTCACCAATGGAATGTCATAAAGCTGGATGATGGAAAATGGTATGAGGTTGATGTAACTTTCGATATAGGAGTTAATTCACATGCTTTCTTCTGCCTTAGCACATCACAGATGGCGAATATGACGCTTAATGGCTGCAGTTATTATCATCAGAGGACCGGACTTGATCAGGCAACAAATGCTTTTATGCAGGTGACTCCTGTAGCCACAGGTACCAAGTATCGATATAAGGGGAAAAACTAGGAGATTGGTCAGAGTGTTTTGAAGGTTTGTAGGTGAAAATATGAGACTGATAGACACTTTTCCGACGAACAAAATAAAAGATTTGGAATACAGAAGGGGAAGGATGCTGCCCTTTGGTGCATCCTTCCTTCAGGACGGTGCAGTCAATTTCAGCATTTTTTCAAAGGATGCTACGGGCTGCACCCTTGTTATTTATAATCATGGGAGCAAAAAGCCCTACGTTGAAATCCCTCTGCCGGAGGAATTCAGAATAGGCAATGTCTATAGCATCATGGTCTATGGCCTGAACATCGAGACCATGGAATATGGGTACCGTTTTGACGGACCTTATGATCCTTCAAAGGGGCAACTTTTCAATAAAAATAATGTTGTTCTTGATCCCTATGCCAAGTCTGTATCCGGGCGGACCGTATGGGGGAGAAAACCTGATGCTTCAAAGAATTTTCAGCATAGAGGCCGGATAATTCTGGAGGATTATGACTGGGAAGGTGATAAGCCTCTGGAGCTTGCGCCCTGCGATCTTGTGGTTTATGAGATGCATGTCCGCTCCTTTACAAAGCATGCGTCGAGTGGTGTGAGGCGACCGGGGACCTTTGCGGGTATCCTTGAAAAGATTCCCTATCTAAAGGAACTTGGCATAAACTGCGTAGAACTCATGCCGATTTTCGAGTTTGATGAGTTTGAAAATGCAAGAGAAGTAGGCGGAAAGAAGCTTTACAATTACTGGGGTTATTCCACGGTGAGCTTTTTTGCACCGAAGGCTGGATATGCGGCTTCCGCACCCTTTGGAATGGAGGCGGACGAGCTTAAGAATCTTATAAAGACCCTTCACAAAAACGGAATAGAAGTAATCCTTGATGTGGTATTTAATCACACGGCTGAGGGAAATGAGAATGGGCCTGTCATATCCTATAAGGGCATAGATAACAGGACATATTATTTACTGACACATGATGGGTATTACATTAATTTCAGTGGCTGCGGGAATACTATGAACTGCAACAATCCTGTTGTGAGAAATGTGGTTCTCGATGCGCTCAGATACTGGGTATACTCCTATCATGTAGATGGGTTCAGATTCGATCTTGCTTCGATTTTGTCTAGAGATCAGGATGGAACGCCTATGCTATCCCCGCCGCTTTTAGATACAATAGCGCATGATGCTGTATTGGGGAAGTGCCTGCTTATTGCAGAAGCCTGGGACGCAGATGGTTTATATCAGGTTGGAAGCTATCCCTCCTGGGGCAGATGGGCTGAATGGAACGGAAGATACAGAGATTGCCTGAGAAGATTCATAAAGGGCGGCGCTGAGTGCGCTCCGGAACTGGTTTCTCGCATATGCGGGTCCGGGGATATGTACGGTGAGCGAAGTGCGGCGGCATCAGTGAATTTCGTCACATGTCATGATGGGTTTACCTTGTATGATCTTGTTTCCTACAACAATAAGCACAACGAAGCTAATGGCGAGGGAAACCAGGACGGATGCAATGATAATGACAGCTGGAACTGCGGAGAAGAGGGTGACACCTCGAATCCTGATGTACTGAGCCTGCGTTTTCGTCAAATGAAGAATATGCTGACAATCCTGCTGACAAGCAGAGGAATTCCCATGCTATTGTCAGGGGATGAGATGGGTAACACCCAATATGGGAATAATAATGCTTATTGCCATGACGATGATATTTCATGGATTGACTGGTCAGCTCTTGAGCGCAACAGAGATTATTACGAGTATATCAAGAGGTTGATCAATTTTAGAAAAAAACACCCGATATTGCTAGCCTCTGACTATTCTTTTGGCGAGAATGGTACTGGTTATCCGGAGCTTTCCTTCCATGGCACAAGGGCTTGGGATTTTAACGGAGGCGAGCCTGCCCTTTGCTTTGCATATATGTTTGCTGAGGATGGTAAGAAGTACGGAACCGGGAAGAATGAATTCATCTATATCGGGGTCAATGCCTATTGGGAAGAACAGACCTATGAGCTTCCTGCTTTGCCGGACAAATATAACTGGTATATGGCCTTCGAGGCCTACGGATACTGCGCTGAGGAAGGGAAGGAGGATAAGCTTGCGAACCAGTCGGCTGTAACACTGGGGCCGAGGACTACGGTAATTCTGATTGGCAGGAAATAGGGGGATAGGCAACAAATCAATGAATATGAGCTGAATTGTTGTAAATTACAAAAATAATGTTGACAAGAAGATGGTTTAATATTATATTGAATACAGATTCAATGAACGGCTATTCAACAAACTACACAACAGGGGACAAAATCATGAAAAAAGAGAAGAAGATCATTATCATTGGTGGGGGAATTTCAGGACTTTCAGCGGGTATATATGCACGCTTGTGCGGCATGGATGCTGAGATATATGAGAAGAACGCGATACCTGGCGGCGAGTGCATAGGGTGGAACAGAAAAGGCTACCACATTGATAACTGCATTCACTGGCTTACAGGAACCAACAAGAAAACTGAACTTTACAAGGTATGGAAAACAGTTGGGGCATTGTCCGATGACACCGAATATGCGGCGCTTGATTCATTTTTTACAACCTGTCATGCAGGAAAAAGGGTTACACTTTGGGCGGATCTCGAGCGTACAAGAAAAGAGATGATAGAGCTATCTCCCGAGGATGAAGTTGAGATCAACAAGTTCATCGAATATACAGAGTATTCCAAGCAGTGTGTAATGCCGGCAGACAAGCCGCTTGATATGTTCGGAATAGGCGACTACATCAATTACGGAAAAGCAATGGGTGATTTTGTAAAAGTAATGAAGGAGCTTAGCAAGATTTCCCTTGAAGAATACAGCAAAAGATTCAAATCACCTGTTATTCAAAAGATGCTCTGCGACTATCTTCCCAAGGAATATACAGCATATTCATTCCTTGTATCATATGCTTCCATAGCCGATGGAAACGGTGGAATTCCCATGGGCGGGTCACTCCAGATGTCTCTTAGAATGGAGAAGCGCTTTAAGGAGCTTGGCGGCAAGATATTCTATAACAAGGCAGCATCCGAGATCACAGTAGACAAGAAAATGGCCTGCGCAGTACGTTTTGAGGATGGCAGCACGGCAACCGGAGATTACTACATCGCAACACTTGATACAAATATTCTTTTCGGGAAACTAATCGACAGAAAGTACATGCCTTCGGATATGAAGCTTGCATATGAAAAAACGGCAAAGTACCCTGCAACAAGCTCTTTCCAGGTTGCATTTTCAGTTAATAAGAGCTTCAATCCAGGGGAGACAGTTTTCATAGACATCGAGCCGCTGAAGGTTGGAGCAACTACCTTTGATAGAATGTATGTCAAGGTTTATGGATATGATCCGGCCTTTGTAAAAGGGGACAGACAGGTGGTTCAGACCAGTATTTTCCAGTCAGATGATGACTATGAGGCTTGGAAGCGCCTCTCACCGGAGGAATATAAAAAGGCAAAGAGTGAGCTTACAGAGGCTGTGGTAGCGAGGATTGAGGCAGCTTTTCCGGAGGTTAAGGGCGACCTGGAGTTCCTTGATGCATGGACACCTCTTACTTACGAGCGCTATTGCAACGCTTATCACGGCAGCTACATGAGCTTCATAACAACACCCGGCGCGAAGGCGGTAAGAAATAAGGGCATTATCAAGGGAATAAAGAACCTTTGGTTCGCCGGCCAGTGGAACAGCTCACCAGGAGGACTTCCCGTTGCAGTAACTAACGGTAAATTTGCGATTCAGAGAATTATGCGTAAGAGCTGGCCTGCAAATTTGGACATGCCCGAGAGTGTTTTGAATGAGGAGGATTATCATGACGAGAGAGGAACAGAAGGAAGAGAGAAGGCAGGCAATTTTGATGACAGCGCTGACTCTGTTCGTGGAGAAAGGGTATCATGAGACTAAGGTAAGCGACATTGCGGCTGCGGTGCCAATGAGCACCGGCCTTATGTTCCATTATTTTAAATCAAAAGAGGAGCTTCTTATGGAGCTGGTGCAAACCGGGAAAAATTTCACCGGCGTCACAGCGGGAGCCGAAGGGGTTCCGGGGGATGTTTTCTTAAAAGGCATGCTGAATGGTCTGTTTGAATATGTGAAAAAGCAGCCCTATGTGTCGAATATGTTTGTGCTTATGTCCCAGGCGCGGAGGGCCGGAATGCCGGAAGATGTGCGAAAACTCGCCATGTCAGTCGAGGCAACAGAGAATACTGCAAGGCTCATCGAGAAGGGACAAAAGGATGGTATTTTCAGAAAAGGAGATCCCAAGCTTCTTGCAGTGTGCTTCTGGTCAGCAATCCAGGGGATTATGGAGGAGATGACGATAAATAAGGAGCTGGAATCACCTGATCCCGAGTGGCTTATCTCCATTTTACGGGTATAACCTTATAGTTACTTATAATACAACTATTCGCACCGCAAGGTGTGAACAGTAAATACTTATAGTGTACAAAAAAGAGCCTGCAGTATCTATAATCTGCAGGTTTTTTCTGATACAATTTAACATATGGGTTCATAAATTATTTTAAAAAGAGAGGTTAGATTATGAAGGCTTTATTTATTGGTGGGACAGGAACAATCAGTACAGCAATCGTAAGAAGGCTTGTCGAGGAGCTTTCCTGGGAAGTATGGCTCATAAACAGAGGAAATCGTAAGGACGCGGTACCTGCGGGAGTTCATCAGATAACAGCCGATATCTATGATGAGCAGGATGTGGCAAAAAAGCTTGAGGGTATGCACTTTGACGTGGTAAGCGATTTCATAGCCTTTGACGTGAGTGCCGTAGAGCGCGATTACAGACTTTTTAAGGGAAAAACGAACCAGTATATGTTCATCAGTTCCGCATCGGCTTACAACAAGCCTGCAGCAAGCTATGTAATTACTGAGGGTACGACCCTTGCTAATCCGCACTGGGAGTATTCCAGGAACAAAATTGCCTGCGAGGAGTTCCTCATGGATAAATACCGCACAGAGGGGTTCCCGGTGACCATCGTGAGACCCAGCCATACCTATGACGAGCGAAATATTCCGCTCGGAGTACACGGCAACAAGGGCTTTTATCAGGTTGTAAAAAGAATGCAGGAGGGTAAGCCGGTTATAATCCAGGGTGATGGCTCATCTCTGTGGACAGTAACCTTCAATAAGGACTTTGCCATAGGTTACACGGGCCTTATGGGCAACCGCCACGCCATCGGCGAAGCTTTTCAGATAACCGGTGATGAGACACTGACCTGGGATCAGATATACCAAACAATAGCTGATGCCCTGGGCGTAGAGCTTCATGCATATCATGTTGCTTCCGATTATCTTGCCGAAGTTGGCAGCAAGTACGGCTATGACTTTGAGGGAAGCCTTCTTGGCGATAAATCTGTATCAGTTGTTTTTGAAAACAGCAAGCTTAAGAGACTTGTGCCTCAAATGCGCACAAATATCAGATTTGATCAGGGCGTTCGCATCTCGCTTGACTATGTCCTTTCCCATCCGGAGCGCCAGGTTGAAGATCCCGAGTTTGACGAATTCTGCGACAAGGTAATTGATGCTCTGGAGAAATCAAAGGCAGCTTTTAACTAAAACAAGGGCAGATAGGGGACTGCCAAAAAGGCATCGGACATTTTTACCGCAAAAATCAGTGCAAAAAATGTTTGATTCCGTGAAAAAATTTGAAGACATTTGCAAAGTGCTATCGTTATATCTATCAGAATGACATTTCTTTAAACATTCTCACGTCAGCGCAGCAAGTGTACAGCGCTGAGTTAACAGCAGCATATTAGTATTTGAGGAGAGGTAAAATGAAGAAAAAAGAAGTTCTTATATTGATAGGTATAGTTCTGGTTTTTTGTACAGGAGCTTTCTCACTGATGACAAAGACCATATCAAAAGCAGCAAGTACAATTTCCAGCGTGGCATTTTCAAAGGCAGGAAGAGGAGAAATAGTCGAGGACACAGTAGATCTTGCCAAGTTCAAGGAACTTAAAATTGATGTGGCATCAATGAATGTATACGTAGAGCAGGGGGATGACTACAAGCTTGAATATCGCGTGTATGAGGATTATATTCCGAAGGTTGAGGAAAAGGGCGATGAGCTTGAAATCAGACAGCCTTCTCACAACGGAATAGTATTTCATCTTGGCAGCTGGTTTGATGAGGAAGAGCAGTACTACAAGCTGACAGTTCCCAAGGATGCCGGCGCTTTGGATGTTGATCTGGAGGCTTCATCAGGACTGATCAGTGTTGAGAATATCGATATGGCCGGTAAAATCGAGATTTCTTCAGGCGAAGTGAAGCTTGATAACATTGAAGGTGAGAAGTTAAAACTCAAGGCATCATCAGGAGATATAAATCTTGAGAATCTTAACGTCGATGAACTTGATTTTAAGCTCACCTCAGGTGATCTGAAGGCATATAAGTGCGATACAAAAGCCCTTGATGCCCACATGACAAGCGGAAACATGGATCTTGATGAGATTAAGTTTGATAGCGCAAATTTTAAAATGACTTCCGGAAAAATTGATGCGCATGTAGTAGGAAACAGTAAAGATTATTCTTACGATCTCAGATCCACTTCAGGTGATATGAGAGTGGATGGAAAAACCTATGACCATGACTTCAAATCAGGCGACGATAAGGATAATAGAATTTCAGTTGATATGACAAGCGGAGAACTTGATATTTCATTCTCTAATTAAAAATTTATCATTACGAGTAAGCATATTTTATAGTAAATGACATAGGTTACGGCTTATGTCGTTTACTGCACCGGACATTTTGGTGATGAAGAGTAAAAAGCGGCGTGCGAGAGCATGTCGCTTTTCCTTTATTTAAAAAGAAATTTCAGTGGGTATGTCAAGGGTTGATAAAAGTTTTTTACTTTATAAAATATAAGAAAAGGATAGAAACTGAAAGAGGATGCTATGAGTGAAAAAATGAGTTTGTGGTACGAAAACCCAGCAAATAAGTGGGAGGAGGCTCTCCCCGTGGGAAACGGAAGAATGGGAGCCATGGTGACAGGGGGCGTAAACCGTGAGGTGATCTATCTGAATGAGGATAGTATCTGGAGCGGCGGCCCTGCGAACAGAATCAACAAGGACGCCCGGAAATACTTAGGAGAAATAAGAAGGTTGATAAGAGAAGGCAAAATCCAGGAGGCGGAGAAGCTTTCGCTTATGGCTCTTTCTGGGACGCCTAATTCCGAGAGATCCTATGAGCCTGCGGGGGAACTTATTATTGATTTTGAGGGCTCTTCCGAGTTTAAGAAATATAGAAGAGAGCTTGATTTAGAGACCGGAATTGCATCGGTTTCCTATGAGGCCGGCGGATGCAGGTACAACAGGGAGCTTTTAGCTTCATATCCGGATCAGATAATCTGCTATCATCTCGCAGCGGATGGCGGGAAACTTAACTTTACCTGCAGACTGGACAGATGTCATCACAGGCTGGACAGAGTCTGGGGTGAAGGCGATGAGATTGGCTTTGAAGTAGCTACCGGTACCGGAATTCCTTTCGCAGTGCGACTCAAGGCGAGAGTGTCAGGCGGCAGTGTAGACACGATAGGAGAACATCTCATAGTAAAAGATGCAGCCGAAGCGGAGCTTTTCATCGATATACAGACTCATTTTTACAATGCGGACTGGATTTTTGCGGGAAAAGAAAATATTGCACGTGTTATTAAAAGGACTCGTGAAGAACTCCTTGAGGCGCATAAAACCGAGTATTTGGAGAAATTCGGAGCCCTTTCTTTTGAGCTTGGTGATGACAAAGCTAAGGAGAGGCGAACCAAGGCAACGGACAAGAGACTTTCGGATTTCAGAAAAGGCAAGAAGGATCCGGATTTATTCGCTCTTTATTTCCAATACGGAAGGTATCTGCTTTTTTCATCAAGCAGAGGTAAGTGCCTTCCCGCGAATCTGCAGGGCATATGGAATGCGAGCCTCACGCCGCCCTGGGATAGCAAATTTACGATAAATATCAATACAGAGATGAATTACTGGCTTGCTGAGAGTGGAAACCTTTCGGATTGCCATATGCCATATTTTCAGCTGTTAAGGCGCGTATGTGAAAACGGAAAGAAAACAGCGGAGGAGATGTATGGATGCAGTGGTTCGGTTGCGCATCATAATACCGATGTTTTTGCCGATACAGCTCCACAGGACCACTATATTCCAGCCAGCTTCTGGGTTATGGGTGAGGCTTGGATGGCGACACATATCTGGGAGCATTATCTCTATACGGGGGATAAGAAGTTTCTTTCTGAAAACATCGGAGTGATGGTGCAGTGCGTGGATTTCTTTGATGATTTTCTTATTGAGAACGACAAGGGAGAGCTGGTTACATCGCCATCAGTTTCCCCTGAAAATGTCTACATCATGAAGGATGGAACGAGAGGATGCCTTTGCGAAGGCGCAACCATGGATATAGAGATTCTTATGGAGCTTCTCGGCAATTTCCTTAGTGCATGCAAGGTGCTTGAGCAGGATAAGAATGAAGCGAATCTGTGTGAGGGCGGCGTTGAGAAACTGATAACAGCGAAAGAAAAAGCCACGAAAATCCTCGATAAGCTCCCGGGAATCAAGGTTGGAAAGCATGGTCAGATCCAGGAGTGGATGGAGGATTACGACGAGCAGGAGCCCGGACACAGGCATATTTCCCACCTTTACGGAGTTTATCCCGGAAACTCGATCAGCTATGAAAAGACGCCCGAGCTGATGAAGGCGGCAAAGGTTACGCTGGAGAGGCGTCTTGCCCACGGCGGCGGCCATACGGGCTGGTCAAGAGCCTGGATAATAGGTCTTTGGACCCACTTCCTTGAGGGTGAGAAGGTTTATAAGAACCTGGAGGCGCTTCTTAGCAAAACAACTTTCGTCAACCTTATGGACAATCATCCCTACGGCGCGGGTGCGGTTTTCCAGATTGATGGTAATCTTGGGGCGTCAGCGGCTATGCTTGAGATGCTTGTTCAGTGCAGAGATGGCTATGTAAAGCTCCTTCCTGCGCTGCCTAAGGCTTTTTCGGAAGGGCGCGTAAGCGGAGTGTGCCTAAGGGGCGGCCTGGAGCTGTCGATGGAGTGGAAGGACATGACAGTAACGGCTTTTGAGATTAAGAGACGAGAGGGCGTAGCCTTCGATCAAGATGAGATAACAGTTGACGTTAATGGGGAAAAACAGAGGCTTAAACTATGATGGACGTTATACCGGCAAAGAGTCCGGCTATTACAGAGATTAGTCAGGAAAATGGCGCGGTTTTCTTAAAATCCGAGACGGGAGTTTTGAGAATTATCCCGCAGATAGGCGGAATTTTCAGGGTGTCATTTTCAGAAGATGGTACCTTTGGGGGTGAGCAGGGCAGAGATTACGCGGATTTTTCAGGGAGTATTCCCTACGAAGTTAGCGGGGGAGTTAATCTTCTTGCCTGTGATGGGCGGAATATTTTGGAGACTCATTCTGCGCCTGACTATTTAGAAGCTGAGCCTCAGGCTGAGGCAGGTAATAAGATTTGCGAAAGTAGCACACAGAGCATTAAGGAAATATGGATTAAAACCTCTGAGGGCTCTGTATGCGTGTCCCAGGTGAGCGGGGCCATAACCTTTTATGACGCTACAGGCGCTGTTTTGCTTAAGGAGCGCTCCTTTGAGCCCAGGCAGCTGGAGCAGATTTCGCTTTATAGAACGGTGGAATCAGGCGCAACGCAGGTTGAGGAGATAGTTACTGCAGACGGAGTAAAGAAGAAAATAAAGGCTGCTGACAGGGAGGAGTATGCCTCTGCATATAAGACGAGAACATACTTTGAATTTGATGAGGATGAGCTTCTTGTGGGCTTTGGACAGGGCGAAAGGGGCGAGTGGAGCCTTAGGAATAGCACCCGTTATGTTCACCAGGCCAACCGAAAAATAGGCATTCCGATGATGGTTTCAGCAAAGAATTACGGAATTTTACTGAGCACAAACTCTCTTTGCATGTTCTCTGAGAGTGATGATGAGGCGTTTATCCAGACAGAGGCTGACTATTACCTTGATTATTATTTCCTTTTTGGGAGTGATCTTTTTTCGGTCATAAAGAATTACAGGAGACTAACCGGAAAGGCAGCTATGCTGCCGCAGTGGGCTTATGGCTACATTCAGTCTAAGGAAAGATACAAGAGCCAGGAGGAAATCCTTGAAACTGCCGGAGAATTTAAGAAGAGAGGGATAGGCATAGACTGCCTTGTCCTTGACTGGATGAGCTGGAGGGACAATGAGTGGGGACAGAAGAGCTTCGATGAGAAGCGATTCCCTGATCCTAAGAAAATGACGGATGAACTCCATAGGATGGGCATCAGGTTTATGATGTCAATCTGGCCAAACATGAGTCCCGGCACTGAAAACAATACGGAGTTTAAGGAAAAGGGGCTGCTTTTTCCGGGAACTGATATTTACAACGCTTTTTCAAAAGAGGGGCGAAAGCTCTATTGGAATCAGGTTGAAAGAGCCCTCTATCCGGCAGGAGTCGATGCCTGGTGGTGTGATTCGAGTGAACCCATAACACCTGAGTGGGAGCACAAAATGGAGCCATCTGACAGCGATAAATACTATGAATTTAAGAGCGATGCCGCAAATATCATGCCTTTTGATATGGCAAATGCCTACGGAAAATATCACGCAAGGACCATCTGGGAGGGGCAGAGAACGTGCTCACAAGATAAGCGCGTTGTGAACCTCACAAGGAGCGGATGGGCCGGAAGCCAGAAATATGGCACTATTTTGTGGTCGGGGGACATCTCTGCAAGCTGGGATTGCCTAAGACAGCAGGTTACTGCGGGCCTTAGCATGGCTGCAAGCGGAATGCCGTACTGGACCCTTGATACAGGCGCATTTTTCGTGAAAAAGGGCGTTCAGTGGTATTGGAATGGCGATTTTGAGGACGGAATAGACGAGGCATATAAAAAGCTGTATGTGAGGTGGCTTCAGTACTCTGCGTTTCTTCCTGTTTTCAGGGCACATGGAACCGATGTGGAGCGCGAGCCCTGGGCCTTTGGTGATTGCGGTGATCTTTATTACGAAGCCATTTGCAGGACCATCAAAATGCGCTACAGGTTGATTCCTTATCTCTATTCACTTGGAGCAAGAGCTGCTCTTGATGATGAGATGATAATGAGACCACTGTTCTTTGATTTTAGCGGGGATAAAAGAGCTCTTAACTCTACTGATCAGTATATGCTGGGAGATAGTCTCATGGTGTGCCCTGTGGTCAGATGTGAGGATAAGCGTACCGTATATCTACCTGAAAATAACGGATGGTACGATTTTTATACGCATAAATACTATGATGGCGGACAGGAGATTGAATGCGAGTGCGACCTCTACAGCATTCCTGTATTTGTTAAGGCGGGATCGCTGATACCTGTAAAGGAGCCCGGTTGCTGTACTGATGACATGAAGGGCTGTGATATCGAGGTTTTAGTATATCCCGGGGCTGATGCGAGCTTTAAGCTCTATGAGGATGCCGGCGATGGATATGGCTATGAGAACGGAGAATACTGCATTACAGAGCTTACCTGGAATGACGAAAAGGGCGAATTTTCATATAACGTGACAGGAGATGAAGGGTTCAGGACTGGGAGAATTACATATAGTCTTGTTCAAAATTAGCTTCAAATAATTAGGCTGTATTTGAAAAAGTAAAAGTGTAGATCGTAAATGAAAGAAAAAGAATAAAAATGCCATTTTAGGTGGTTGACTTTACCTGTTGAAAATGCTTTAATGTTTTAAACCGTTGAAGAAGAAAGAGTAGCATCTGATCTTCTATTTCAGAGAGTCGTCGGTTGGTGCGAGACGATATAGAGACATTTGTGAATGGGCTTCTGAGGGCGAGCTGAACGTCATTATTCATGACTTGTATGTGAGCCGGAGATAATCCTCCGTCAACAAAGATTTGCGTATGGTAGTACGTATGAGTGGGTGATTTTTCACCAAGCCGGGTGGCACCGCAGGTTTGATCTTAGACCTGTCCCAGCAAGTAACTGTTGGGACAGGTTTCTTTTATGATATAGGAAATTTCTCCGAAATTCCTATATCATAAAAAGCGCTCCGCTATGGATGCGCACTCGCGCGATAGGAATATGTTGCCTTCAGCAACCGCGCTCGGCGCGAGCATGTTGCAAGCAACATGCTTTCTTGTTTCATAGAAAATATCGTTCCTATGATATTTCAGAACAAAACGTCCCATAATACTTGATTCCACTTACAGAAAGGACAAAAAATCATGAGTGAAGAGAAAAAAATCCCTTACAAAATCTATTTAAGCGAGGACGAAATTCCGAAGCAGTGGTACAACGTCAGAGCAGATATGAAGAATAAGCCTGCTCCGCTTCTTAATCCCGGTACTCATAAGCCAATGGGCTTTGAGGATTTAAGACCTGTTTTCTGCGATGAGCTCATTAAGCAGGAGCTCGATGATACAACTCCTTATGTTGATATACCGCAGGAGGTTCAGGATTTCTATAAGATGTACAGACCCGCTCCCCTTGTAAGAGCTTACTGCCTTGAGAAGGCACTTGGTACACCTGCAAAGATTTATTACAAGTTTGAGGGTAACAACACAAGCGGAAGCCACAAGCTCAATTCAGCTATCGTTCAGGCTTATTACGCTAAGAAGCAGGGCCTTAAGGGCGTGACAACAGAGACCGGTGCAGGTCAGTGGGGAACAGCCCTCTCAATGGCTTCAGCATATCTCGGAATTGACTGCAAGGTATATATGGTTAAGGTTTCTTACGAGCAGAAGCCCTTCAGACGCGAGGTTATGCGTACCTACGGCGCAAGCGTAACACCTTCTCCTTCCATGGAAACCGAGATAGGAAAAAAGATCAATGCAGAGCATCCCGGCACAACCGGATCTCTTGGATGCGCAATTTCAGAGGCTGTTGAGGTTGCTACAAAGACAGAAGGCTACAGATATGTACTTGGAAGCGTGCTTAACCAGGTTCTTCTTCACCAGACAGTTATCGGTCTTGAAGCAAAGGCAGCGCTTGATAAATATGGTATAACACCTGATATTATTATAGGCTGCGCTGGCGGCGGATCCAACCTTGGAGGCCTTATTTCACCATTCATGGGTGAGAAGCTCCGTGGTGAAAAGGACTACAGAATCATCGCTGTAGAGCCCGCAAGCTGTCCCAGCTTTACAAGAGGTAAATTCGCATATGATTTCTGTGATACCGGAATGGTATGTCCTCTTGCAAAGATGTATACCCTTGGCAGCAACTTCATTCCTTCCGCTAACCACGCCGGAGGACTTAGATATCACGGCATGAGCCCTATTCTTTCACAGCTTTACCATGACGGTTATATGGAGGCTGTAACCGCTGAGCAGACATCCGTATTTGAGGCAGCTCAGAGATTCGCAAGAGTTGAGGGTATTCTTCCCGCTCCCGAGAGCTCACATGCAATCAAGGTTGCTATCGATGAAGCCCTTAAATGCAAGGAAACAGGCGAAGAGAAGACAATCCTCTTTGGTCTTACGGGAACAGGCTACTTTGATATGGTTGCTTACCAGAAGTACAATGATGGTGAAATGACTGACTATATTCCTTCAGACGAGGAACTTCAGAAGAGTTTTGCTACATTACCGGATGTTGGAGAACTTTGATGAAACTCTAAAAACAACACAATCTCCGATCAGGAAAATATCTTTCAAAAACAAATGTTTTTGGCAATTTTGCTAATAGGCATCTTTTGATGTGAAAAGGTAAAATGAATCTACTTGAAGAGGAATTACATAATCTTCAAAATAACCTGAGGCCAGGCAGTGCTGGGCGTTTGATCCCGGCATTGTCTGGCTTCGCCAATTAATCTATGACTTTTTGCAGGCATTTCCGCTTTTGCCAGCAAAAAGTCATTGTAAATAAGATATCTTTATACAATAATATTTTTACCAATAAATCAGACAAATCTTAAAGGAAAAGAAATGAAAACATCGAGATTTACCGGAACACTTGCGTCATTGACTTTGCTGGCCATGTGCCTTTGTTTTTCAGCATGCGTGCCGCCACGTGTGCAAAATGAACAACCCGATATAAAGGAAGAGGAAGAAGTCTCAGAAGAGGAAGTAGAAGAAGCTCCTGAAGAAGTTACCAAAGAGGTAGAAGAAGAGATCACTGAGGTCGAGGAAGAAGAGCTAAATGAAACATACTCAGAGGGAGATAATACAAATTGTGAGATAACGGTGTACAAGGAATATCGGGGCGAGCATGAGTCATATTTTTTATCCAGGGGCGACAAAATCGCTGTTATATCGCCTTCAGCACTTCCAAACCGCGAGCAGGTTGATGCTACAATAAACGGACTTAAAGAGTGGGGATATGTTCCGGTTGAGGGAAAATACGTATGCACTGAATCGCGCCAAGTTAAGGATGTAGTCAGGGATTTTAAGTGGGCGCTTACAGACCCGGAGATTAAGGCTATCTTCTGCGTGAGGGGCGGATTTGGAGCAACTTATGTGATGGATTCAATATCTGCTGATATGATAAAAAGAGCGGAAAAACCCATCATCGGCTACAGTGATATAACTGTGTACCACTCAGCCTGGACTTATGCAGGACTTCCATCAATGCATGCCTGCATGAGTGTAACATTTACGGACCTTGCTGAGGAATGCAGGGAGGCAGAGCGGCAGATGATGATGGGATTTATTCCTTCATACAAATGCGAAACCGAGGAAAAATGTATACCGGGAGAGGCCACAGGAATTCTTATAGGAGGAAATCTTGCGACTTTTACTACGGTTGTCGATACGGTCTATGACTGCACAAAAACCGGGCAACCCTATGTGCTGTTTTTTGAAGATATAGCTGAGAATCTGACGCATATTCAGCGGTATCTTACGGTACTTAAAAATACCGGAGTTCTCGATAATGCCGAGGCTATCATCTTTGGTGAGTGGACAGATATTCCCACTGTGAAGGGCGGTGAATACGCATTTCCCCGAGGTGGTAAGTTTTCGTCAGTTGCAGACATGATCAGGAAGGAATTACTGGTTGATCTGAACATCCCTGTTGCCTTCGGTTTTCCTGCAGGACACGCAAATGTGAATTATCCACTCCTTATGGGTGAAAAAGTACATGTAAATATATCCGAAAACAGCTACACCATAGATTGGGAGTAGTTTAAACTTTATAAAATATTCGAGAAGGCTGCCGTAGTGCGGCCTTTTTTATGATATAGGAAATTTCTCCGAAATTCCTATATCATAAAAAGCGCTCCGCTATGGATGCGCACTCGCGCGATAGGAATATGTTGCCTTCAGCAACCGCGCTCGGCGCGAGCATGTTGCAAGCAACATGCTTTCTTGTATTAATTTACATTAGAATACTTTAATGAAAATTTATTGCTTTTTTACAATTTAAATAATCAAATTATCGTATGATTTAATATGAATGAAAATGGCATTTCATTTACATATCGATGAAAAAATTATTGTGATTATCCTGTGATAGTCATGAGTTTACTATATAACTATGAAAATAGTTACCATAAATGCCGGCGAGTATATAGCGATCGTCGGTGCCACAGGTTGCGGCAAGACCACGCTGATGCGTCTCCTTTTGGGATTCGAGTCACCGCAAAAGGGTGCGATTTATTACGATGGTAAGGATTTAAGTAAGCTTGATCTGCAGTCACTTCGCAGGAGAATCGGCACAGTTATGCAGGGCAGCGGCCTTTTCCATGGCTCCATCTACTCAAATATTATGGTCTCCACGCCGCACCGCACACTTGAGGATGCGTGGGAAGCGGCTGAAATTGCTGGAATTGCGGATGATATAAGAGCAATGCCCATGGGGATGAACACAGTCATCTCCGAGGGACAGGGAGGCATTTCAGGCGGCCAGAAGCAGCGCATCATGATCGCCCGCGCCGTTGCATCAAAGCCCAATATACTGATGTTTGACGAGGCCACAAGTGCGCTCGATAACAGAATACAGAAGCAGATCTCCGAGGCCCTTTACGGCCTTGGCTGCACGCGAATCGTAATCGCACACCGCCTCTCAACCATAAAGAACTGCGATCGAATCCTCGTATTTGATAAGGGACGGATCGCAGAAGAAGGAACCTATAACGAACTTATAGAGAAAAACGGAATCTTCGCGGAGCTTGTCGAAAGGCAGAGGGTAGATGTTAATTAACATGTAAAGAAGCCCTCTGTTGAGGGAGTGTTGAAGGCAGAGAATAATCTAAAGAAGCCCTCTGTTGAGGGAGTGTTGAAGGTAGAGAATAATCTAAAGAAGCCCTCTGTTGAGGGAGTGTTGAAGGCAGAGAATAATCTATAGTGCCTTCTCCCATTGGGAGAAGGTGTCAGCGAAGCTGACGGATGAGGGGCAAAGGAGGTCATATTATGGCAGTATACAGATGCAAAGCATGCGGATACATTTTTGATGAGGAAAAAGAAGGCAAGAGCATAAGAGACATCGATGTGTGTCCAAGATGTAAGCAACCTGACGACAGGTTTGAGCTTGTTGAAGAGACACCCGCTGATGGAGAAAACGGCAGTAATGCGCATTAAGCGCATTACTGCCTAAGCTTTTATCTGTGTTCGCAAAAATGATATCTGCGCTTGCTCCTGAATAATTTTTAGCGGCTTTGTCTGTTCACAGCGCCTTCCATCTCTGACGGAAAAGGTCTGCTCGAACTTCTCAAAAGTTCCCAGTATAAGCCGGATTACCTCCACCTGACCGATTTGCTGTCCGACCAGGACACCGTCTGCCAAAATATTCAGGCATCCGCTTAAAATCGAAAGCATACATGGTAACAGAGCTGCCCTGTATTCATTTTTCAAAAAATTTGTATTCTGGATTAACATATCTGTACTGAGCTTACTTGCGTAATCTACATTAATGCTTCTCTGTTATATTGTATTTGGATGAAGGTGGGGAAGGAATTAAATAAGTATTAAATAATTGGAATCAATGTATTATGCGTATTTTAATACAAATTTCATAAAACAAATCCTTTCGGTTGTCGTAGGCGGAAACCCACTGCCCTTGGGCGGTGGGAGGAGCCTTGTAAATTGTTAACCCACGCCTTTAGTGGTATAATATTCTTATAGAGAAAACCGTTAGGCAGATGTATCTGTGAGGTTACATATCGACCAAAGGCACTCTTTTTGAACATTGGCAAGTATATATAAGGTTGCTGTCAAATGTCCTGCGACAGCGTAAAATATACTCAGGCATTACCGACTGTACGGCATGGGAAGTTTAGTACCTGATACAGTTGTATAAGAGCATATCTCTTATACAAAGGGTGTTGTCAATCACCCGTTAATGCGACACCACGGAAGTTACACCGCATCAAAGGTAGGAGCTTTTAGCGAACTACTGGGTAGTCGCAAGCCCATCGGTCTTTAGACCGTGGGTAATTGACAATAGTTACATGCCAGGCATGGTATATTGAAAGAAGTGGTAGATGTTTATACGCTTTCTTAGGTGCGTTTTAAAAGGATAGGTATAATCAATGAAAAGGAGCAGGCGAGCCGGTAGGCCAACAGACGCTTGGCTGGTGCTATTTTTTCGGTTACGGTGTGGAACAGGATGAAGAAGAGGCGTTCAGGCTTTATATGCTGGCTGCCGATCAGGGGTATGTTTTGGCAGAGTATGCCGTCGCTTACAGCTATTATACCGGTCTTGGTGCAGAGCAGAATTACGGGGAGGCTGTGAGATATTTTAATCTTGCAGCGGATCAGGATTTGGTTGAGGCATGGGTGGCGCTTGGTGAATGCTACTACAAGGGCAATGGCGTAGAAAAGGATTTTGAGAAGTCCGCCGAAATGTATCAGAAGGCCTTAGATCACGGTTTTGAGCCCGGAGAAGAGGATCAGGCTATTATCGACGAAGTACTTGGATAAAAAAATAACACTAAAACAAAGAAGGTCTTATGGGTAAAAAATTCGAGGATTTGCTTTCATATCTGATCATCATCATCGGCGCACTTTTAGCCAGTTTTTCTGTTATATGCATTCTGATTCCCAATGATGCGATTGACTATGGAACAGCAGGCATTGCGATCATCATCAGTAAGCTCACTGGAATCAATCTTTCCCTATGTGTAATTGTAACCTTTGTGCCGTTCTGGATTTTAGGCGCAAGACGCCTCGGCAGAACATTTGGCATTAAATCACTCATCGGCTCCGTTGTTTACACAGCGGGGCTTGAAGCGTTTAAGATTGTGCCCTTTGAGCTAAATACAGAGCACTTCCTTGCTGTTGCATTCGGAGGAGCGATTCTTGGACTTGGACTTGCGCTTATCCTGAGAGTGGGCGGCTGTATTGATGGATCGGAGATACTTGCGAATATAATCGTTGATTTCCTTGAAGAGAAGACGGGCAGGAACCACAGTCTTACATATTTCCTGCTAGCCTTCAACGCGTGTGTATATATTGCGGCATTTATCGTAATAAATCAGAATGCAGCACTCCTTAGTCTCTTGGTTTACGTGGTCGCAACATCAGTTATCACCAATGTTACCGACCACTTTGATGCTATCAAGCAGGTAACCATCATAACGAAAGACCCCGATAATATCGTAAAAGAAATAAAAGAAGAGCTGAATAAGACCTGCACTCTTATGAATTCCTACGGAATGATCGCAGGAGAGAATAAGACACTTATCTGCTATGTGAGCTATTTTGAACTTCAGAAAATGAAGGAGATCATCTCCCGTAATAAGGGAAGTTTTAGTACCGTATCTACCATAGATGAGATACTTAGGTGATATTTACTTCAGATGGGATATTAGGATGGTATCCACTTTTGATGAGATATTAGGATGGTATTCACTTTGGATTAGATATTAAGATGGTATTCACTTTTCATGTAGACATTTTGTTGGCACTATGTGATAAAACTGTGATATGAGGTTTTATAACATAATATCGTCAGTAGGTAAGAGACGCGATGATATGTTTATATAGGGGGATATTTTAATGAAAAACGGTGCTATGAAAATAGAGATATATACCATAGCGGCTACAATGGCAGTTCTGGCCTTTGTTTTAAGCGTGAGTATATTCGGAAACATGAGTGTCCAGGTGGGCACTGAAACAATTCAGGATTCACCTGTAGCAATGGCTGCGAAGCTGGGTGATGGAGTTTTAAGCATGGATGCTCCTTACTTTGAGAGAGGAGTATATGCTAATTACTCTGAAGGCCTTGAGAATCCTGAGTTAAAATACTTTTATGTATTCGAGGATGGCGCAGTTGGACATACAGAGGACAGCACAGTAGGAATAGGTCTTCCATTCAAGTGCACCCAGACAAATGGAAAGATAATGATAAGATTCGGCGGAGACGAGGAGCCCGAAGAGATCCTCAATATCACAGCTGTGGAGAATGGCGTTATTTATGGATATTTTGATGGCGCAGAAGACCGTCCCATGAGCTTTAAGCTTATTGAGGACGCTGATCCGGATAGCTTTGATGCTGTAGAATACATGAATGCGGCAAGGTAATAATATATGAATAGTGAAATGTAATAATATATGAATGCGGAGATAGCGGAAGCAAAAAAATAAGTGCTTACAACAAGAAAACAGCAACAATATGCTTGATCACAAACAAAATTGTTGCTGTTTCATTTATTTGGCTTAATTTCGTACCCATCTACATATCCGGATTTACAGGCTATAAGACCGGGCAATCCTGCCTGACTAGGATGTCATTTCAATAAATGCCTTAATTGCTGGGCTAAGGTGCTTGTCCTTGTGGACGAAAACCTGCGAATAAATGGGGAAAGCATCACCTTTCCAGTTAAGTCTTTTTAAGGAACCATCATTTAATTCATCTATAGCTACCATGTCAGGAATAAACGCTACGCCAAGTCCATTTTGCGCAAACTGCTTTAATATGCTTTTGTTGGAGGTTTCAAGGGCGATGGTTGGATGAACTTCATGCTTATCAAGTGCAGAGAGGAGCATGGCTCTAAAGCTGCATTTATGTGAAGTTAGCAGAAGAGGAACGCCAGCCAAATCCTTCTCCTTCACGGATTTTTTAGCTGCAAGAGGATCACTTGGAGCCACATACAGGCCCAGTGCTTCTTCTTTTTTATGTAAGAGACTCAGTTCATCGCACTCTATGAGAGGATTCAGGGTGTAAACGAGATCGAGTTCACCGTTTTTTAGTAGCATGGGAAAAGTGTCATGCATGATGAATTGGATCTGAATGGACACCTTCGGATATAGCTTTTTATACTTCATGAGAATGTCAGGAATCCTGTTGTAGCACAGAGACTCTGATATTCCGAGACGCAGCGTGCCGGAAGGCTCATCTCCTTCAGGGACTGATAATTTTATCTCTCTTTCCAGCTGAATCATTTTCATGGCATAGCCCAAAAGTCGCTCGCCTTCGGCGGTGAGAACGACTTTTTTCCCAAGCCTGTCGAAGAGAAGGCATCCAAGTTCATCTTCAAGCTGCTTCATCTGCATGGTCACGGTTGACTGAGCATAACCCAGTTCAGCTGCAGCTCCTGAGAAGCTTCCCGTCTTTTCAATGCTTATAAAGGTCTCAAGCTGAATTATTGTCATAGAAAATCTCCTAATTCAAAATAAATGAATTAAAATATTAAATATTTCAATTTTACTGAATTGTCTTTTGCTGATATCATACACCTAAAAAATAGGAGGTGCAAGCAATATGGGCATAGAAGTTAGGAATCTGTCGAAGACTTACAGGCGGCGCCGTGCCGTTATCAATGCGGTTAATGATATCTCTTTTACTGTTGAGACGGGATCAATAACCGGATTCATTGGGGCAAATGGTGCAGGAAAATCAACTACTATCAAGATGATGACCGGAATTCTCACGCCGGATGCGGGGGCTATAAGTATTGATGGAATGACTTTTGAAAAAAACAGAAAAGATATCATGAGAAGAATTGGCGTTGTCTTTGGCCAGAGAAGCGTGCTGTGCTGGGATATTCCGATAATAGAGACCTTCAGACTTTTCAAAGATATCTATCGAATTCCGACAAACATCTACAAGGAAAATCTTGAAGCCTTTTCAGATATTCTCGGCATTGACAAGACCATTCACAAACCTCCAAGGCAGCTTAGTCTCGGAGAGCGCATGAAGGCTGATCTGGCGGCATCGCTCCTATATAATCCCGATGTTCTTTTCCTTGATGAGCCTACGATTGGCATAGATGTCCTGTCAAAAGAGAAGATCAGGAATTTCATAAAGAAGATCAATAAGACCCGGGGGACCACTATCATTCTGACCACACACGATATGTCGGATATAGAGGCACTTTGCGAGAATATGATCATTTTGGAAAAGGGTGCGATACGCTACGATGGCACACTTTGCGGACTTAAATCGGATGCTCACACTGAGAATCTTGAGACCATTGTGAAAAATATCTTTGCTGGGGAGGCGGTATGAGAAAATATCTACGTTATTCCTATATTTCAATAAAAGAATATCTCGCCTATCCCAGTAATATTCTTGCGGAGCTGGCATCAAAATTAATATATCTTTTCATGCAGATTTGCTTGTGGAAGGCGCTGTTTGATGGCTCTACAATGCATGGAAACCTAAGCTATATTGATACAATTAAGTATGTCGCAGCGGCCTGCATCGTTTCCATCATTATCGAGTGCAATACCATTGATCGCATGAATCAGCAGATCCGTAGCGGGGACATAGTGAATGACCTTCTTAGGCCAATGGATTTCAAACTGATGATGCTGTTCAAACACTTTGGGAACACTGTGATAAAATCGCTTCTTATCGCGGTTCCGACCTTTTTGTTTGCTATCAGATTGATTTCCGGTATTCCATTTTCTACAGACAGGCTTTTGTGGGGGCTGATTTCCGTGAGTTTGGCGTATGCCATCCATTTTCTCTATTCCCTGGTCATTGGAATGCTTGCATTTTTCCTGATCGTCACATGGCCACTCAACATGCTTCTTGGGGCAATATACAAGATACTTTCAGGTATCTGGATCCCTGTGACTATGTTTCCTGAGTTTCTTTACAGGATCAATATGTTTCTCCCTTTTCGCGCTGTGTACGCGATTCCCGTAAGCCTGCTTACAGGAAGTGCCGGGGACGTTAAGGGGAGTATATTGTGCCAGCTCATGTGGCTTTCAGTATTTTTGATCTTGGCAGAATTTGTTTGGATGAAGGGGTATAAAAAGCTGGTTGTTCAAGGAGGTTAAACTAGATATGAATTATCTGCGTGTTTACAGAAGATTTGTCATTACCTACATGAAAGGAAAGCTTGAGTATAACATGTCGCTGGCCTTTGAGCTTATCGCAAACACAATACTCATCAGCGTGTTTTTCTCGGGGTTCTTCGTTATCTTTTATAATTTTGACTGCATCGGAGGGTGGAACAAGTATGAAACTCTTTTCATGATGACCAGCAGCTGGCTCACATATTCCGTGAGCTGTTTCTTCTTCTGGAGTCCCATGAAGGACATGGGGGAGCTGGTGCGCACTGGAAAACTCGACCTCTATCTATGCCGCCCCATAAGCCCCATGGTGTACCTGATCCTTGAGCAGTTCCAGTACACATTTATCCCGAGGCTGACTTTGGCGCTTGTTTTTTGGATTTATAGTATTGGAAAAATTGCCATCCTTTGGACTCCGGGAGCCATCATCTATTACGCAATCAGCATGGTATCGGCTTTTGTCATATACTCGTCAATCACTGTGATCACAGGTTCAATCAGCTTCTGGGCCATAAAAAGTGAGGCTATAGTGTCACTACTCACCAACAATAACTATGGCCTCAAGAATTTTTCAGACTATCCAATTACAATCTATGGCGAGGGCACAGCGGTGCTTCTGACGTTTGTCATACCCTACGCCCTTACAGGATATTACCCAATCGCGCATCTCCTAGGAAAAACGGTTCCATTCCCGGTTGCTGCATATATATCGCCGGTGGTCGCCCTGATCATCGCGGTTATCAGCTCTGTGCTGTGGCATATGGGGCTTCGCCGATATGAGTCGGCAAATTAACAGATAAGTACGCCATTTTTAACATAATCATCAAATGCTACGTCTACATCGTCCGATGGATAATATTTCATGTACTCACCAAAAGAGAATGGATAAAGTTTCACCTCGAATACTCTTCCACCAAACAGTGTTGCCAGGTCGCTTGAAAGTAAGAAGCATTTTATGCTTGACATAAACTAACATTGTTAGTATAACGTAACTAATAATGTTAGCTTTTGTTTCAGAGAGGTGAGTTATAGGAGAGCGACATGAAAATAGAAAATGATAGATTGATAATTAGAGATGTAGCACAGTCGGATGGAGAGGCGTTCATTAATATGGCTTCTGATGGGAGCCTGAATGATGTAGGCTTTGACAAAGATTGTAGTTCCTGGATGGGCGACTGGATTAAAGAAGCACAAAATCTGGCGCGAGAGGACAATCCTCGAAAATATTATCTTGCTTATGTGATTGAAGATAAAAAAACAGGTTCGTCTGTCGGATCTGTTGGATGTTCATTTTATGAAGATTTGAAAAAAGTCGGCATTACTTATTTTATCGGAGCTGATTTTCGTAATAATGGATACGCTTCAGAAGCAATAAAAGCGTATGTTTGTTATTTCTTCGAGCATTACGATGAAAATGAGATAATTGCCACTATACGTGAGGATAATCTCCCATCATGGAAAACGATAGAAAGAGCAGGCTTTTCATTGACAGAGAAAAAAATGTACAAAGATATCAATGATGCAGAAGAAGAGCTATATAGATTTTATTTGGTGGAGCGTAAGAGATAAATGAATATACATATTCAACTTGCAGATATGAAATATCTTGATAGCTGCATAGACATTTTGCAAAATTCTGATTTAGGAAAAGCGTATTTTAGCGATCATGAAAAGGCAACTAATATGCTTACATATGCAATGGGACAAGAAAACATATATGTTGCATTGGATGAAAATGAGAAATGTCTGGGGTTTATTTACTACATGACGAATGGTGTTTTTGGAAGCTACCCTTATCTTCATATTATTGCAGTAAAGGAAGAATACAGGAATTATGGCATCGGTAAACAGCTTATGAAGTTTTTTGAGGATAATGCTTCCGATTCTTCTTCAGCAAAATATTTTTTAACTGTAGATGATTTTAACCCGAGAGCGAAGAAATTATATGAAAATCTGGGATATAAGTGTGTTGGAGAACTAACTGATTTTTATAAAGAGGGGATTAACTGCTATCTGATGATGAAAAGAAGAGGGTAGAGACATGTTATCTTTTGTAGTTAATGTATAGTAAAGAAGTGTACTGTCAAATGGAAGGCTGCATGAAACTTGATCAGGATGAGCAGCGGCTGCTAAAGGAACTATTAGAAAAAGCGATTGTAAAGATGGAGATATAGATATCCCATCTCTATATCTTGTGGTTGCAAATTTCTGAAATAAATAAAGGATTCTGATTGTTAATTGTAGGCAATCGGAATCCTTTTTCTGTATAATTGTGAAATAGGATTAAGTTATCAGATAAAATTGAGGTGATAGAAATGGTTACAAAGCATGTTGTTGTCCTTCCATACGATGAAAAATGGAAGCAGGATTTCCTCATGATTAAAGATGAGCTCACATCTGCGCTTGGACAACTTGCAATGGGAATTGAACATGTTGGCAGCACATCTGTGGAGAATTTATCTGCAAAACCCATCATTGATATAGATGTTGTCATTAAGGATTACACAGTGTTTGAGGAAGTTGTAGCAGCTTTGGAATCAATAGGCTATAGCCATGAAGGCGACTTAGGTATCGCTGGGCGAGAGGCATTCAAATATGACGGCAAAGAACATTTGAGAAAACATCATTTATATGTGTGCCCGGCAGATTCACCGGAACTGAAAAGACACATTGCTTTCAGAGACTATCTGCGGAATCATTCTGATGCTGTGCGAGAATACAGCCATATCAAAGAAGAAGGAGCAAAACTGTATCCCTATGACATTGAGCGATACATAGAACATAAGTCTCCGTTCATCGAGAGGATCTATGCAGAAATAGAGCAGCAAAATTCTGATTTTGAAAATAAAGGTGGAAATAATAAATGAGTAAATTTAGGATACCTAACGTTAATATCTTTCATTTTGGTAAGAAACCAAACAGTGAGCAATATCTTAGCGAAGATATACCTTTTGATCCCGACAAACAGATAGCTGTAATTAAGTGCAGTATCTGTACCGGAGAGCAGGTAGCAGGTTTTAGGAATAAAGAAGATGGTCATTTCACTGAGGTAATGCTAATTAGAGATGATAATGATTTAGAAAAGTTTAAGGAAATATACAAGTTAGATGAGATAAAGAAAGAATACTAAAAATTCGCAGTTTATAGAAATAAGAAATTATGTTTAACGGAAGCTGTAAAAAAAGCCTTCGGCGCACAGAAGATGAATTATGAATGCCTGGGAAATGGTGAAGGCGGTGCACATATTCATTGGCATTTGTTTCCAAGAAGAGCCGGTGACATTGAAAATTATGGAAACAGCGGCAAAGGCCCTGTTTGGTGGTATCCAACTGAAAAGATGTATTCTGACGCAAATAGGCCGGGAAATGAAGAACTTGAGGAGATGAAGGAGAAGCTTCTTAGGGAGTTGGATAAATTGGAAAATACTACAGGGAAAAAATGATTGAAGGATAAAATCATTATGGTAAAGAATGATTCAATATGCATCAAATTAGCTGATACGGATGAGGAATTGTGCGGGAGAGGATATGTGCATTGTACTTCATGGCAAGAAGCCTATAGAGGTATTGTATGTGACAGATATCTTGATACGATGACTGTAGAGGCTACAACAGCGCGTGCCAGGCAGTTCCCGGAAAATACTCTTGTAGCTAAGGATAAAGAGAAAGTTGTAGGATTTGCAGTATATGGGCCATCAAGAGATGAAGATTTGATGGATGCAGGAGAGGTTGTAGCAATCTATGTACTTTCAGAGTATTATGACCAAAAAATAGGATATAGATTGATGAATGAAGCATGTTCCAGGCTTAGTGAATATAACACTATATTTGTGTGGGTTCTTGAAAAAAATGAGAGAGCCATTCGTTTTTATCACAAATTTGGCTTTGAATTTGATGGGTGCAAAAAGCAATGGAATCTTGGCACTCCCGTTTCAATAGTCAGAATGGTAAAGAAAAGAGAGTAAACTTGCGAGATATCGGGCTAAACAATAGGGAATTATATTCCAGGTGAATGTGGTCGTTAATTGCTTCACATCCGGTGCATAAAACGTATTAAAATACATTTTAGATAACACAAAAAGGTATTCATGATCGACTAATTTTAGAATTTTTGGAGAAAATGTACATTGTTTTTATGGATGAGCCGATATATGATATAGGTAAGAAAAGGCAGAAGCCTTGGTGGGTTGACACCTAAAATCTGATATTTTTTCCGGACGTAGGTGCCGGAGGTTGGCAGGCAACGGAAAAACCTGATATTATCCAGACATAGGTGCTGGAGGTTGGCAGACAACGGAAAAATCAACCACTAAATGGGAATGTTCACTGCTGCGGCGATGACATTCCCATTTTAAATTTGTAGTATAAGGATTTGCAAGCATAGATGGACAAGAAAAAGGCTCCTGCAAAAAAGTGAAGGGGCAGTAGTCTGGGACTGGAACGCAAGACAGCCTTTCTTGCATTTTATTACATCTGTGTTGATTCTCTGTAAATAAGATCAGTCTCTGTATAGGTTATCCTGTAATTGAGATCAGGCTGCTCAATCCTTGAGATTACAAGGTTGGCAGCTGAATAACCGATTATCTGGCTGTGTATGTGGCTGGTTGAGAGAGAAGGAGACATGATCTTGGACTCGGGGGAATCATCAAAACCGAATATCTTGATATCACGTGGACATTCTATTCCCATTCTCTTGAGGCCGGATATCAGATCGAGAGCTACAAAATCGTTGGCACAAATAAAGAGTTCGGGCATTTCTTGAATCTTCGTAAGAGCTTCGAATAAGTATTCTCTATATTCTAATCCGTGAGGATGAACCTCTGTAAGACAATATTTTTCGTTAAAGTTCAGATTATTGATATACATTGCCTCCCTAAAGGCTATGAATCGCTCGTAGAAAGAACGGCAATGTGTGACCTGGCCTACAAATCCTATCTTTGTAATTCCCTTTTTGCTCATGTCATTAACGACTGTATATATATTGGAAAAATTATCCATGAGCAGAACATCTGCGTTTAATGGTCTCCAGTAGCTTGCAACGGGAGCATCTATCATGAGAACAGGTAATCCTAGGCTGCACAACATTTCACAATAGGAGTGATCAAACATTTCGATGCATACAATAGCCTTGGTGTTATCCGGTCTGTATGAGAGAGGAAGAGTTCTTGACTCTATATTCTGATGATCAACCCGGTGCATTGTCAGGCTATAGCCAAGCATAGAAATTTCATATTGAAATTTATCCAGCATGGTAGAAGCAAAGTGAGAATTATTAAGGAAACTGCCTGAAAAGAGAGCAATCTCTCCTGAAGCCTTGGGCTGGGAACTGAAAGGATTTGTAATGTCTGAAATGGAATTGGCATAAGAAAATTGCTTGTATCCCATTTCGATAGCCTTCTCTAAAACTTTCTGTCTGGTAGCTTCAGCTAAAACTCCGGTGTTATTTATAGCCTTGGATACGGTATTTCTGGATACTCCAAGAGCATCTGCTATATCCTGTAAGGTGACTTTTGCTGGCATAATGTAGTCTCCACTTTCTAAATAAAAGATGAATGTGTCAAAAGATGGGTGTGCCCCAGATAGTAGTATTTATGACTTTTTGACACCTATATCATTATAAAATGTAAAAATTAAAGTGTCAAATGTAAATATTTATTGTGCAAATGTAAAATAATTATGTTGACAGCTGAAGATATGGGTGCTATATTTTACATATGCAAATAATAATTATGCAAATGTAAAACTTAGGAGGGACTACATGAACACAAAGGTAAAAGATAATTCGATGCATAACACCCTGGTATATGTTAAACAGCATTGGCAGCTTTACGTGTTCTTCTTAGGACCGGCACTACTTCTTACAATCGTCTTCAAGTATCTTCCTATGGGAGGAATTCTGATCGCATTCCAAAAGTACAACCCGTTTAAAGGAATACTTGGAAGCGAATGGGTAGGTCTTAAATATTTCCAACAGTTTTTATCGTCACCGGACTTTATGCAGTATCTCATAAATACATTGAAGCTTAGTGTATTTGGTCTTCTCTGGGGTTTCCCGATGCCGATTATCTTAGCACTCCTTCTTAACAGAGTAGCGAGCAGCAAGATCAAGCAGAAGATACAGCTTGTACTGTACATGCCGAACTTCATTTCAGTCATCGTACTTTGCGGTATGGTCAGAATCCTTCTTTCAGTCACAGGACCGCTTAACATGATGCTTGGAACAAACATCAACTTCCTTACAATTCCGGAAGCGTTCAGACCGATCTACATCGTCAGCGGAATCTGGCAGGGAGCCGGTTGGGCATCAATCATGTACACAGCAGCTCTTTCCAATGCAAGTAAGGAGCTTAAAGAAGCAGCGCAGATTGATGGAGCTAACATCTGGCAACAGATCAAGGCAGTTGAGTGGCCGGCCATCAAGGATATGGTAGTTATCCAGTTCATTCTTCAGGCAGGTAACATCATGAGTATCGGTTTTGAAAAAGCGTATGCACTTCAGTCTGACATGAACCTTGCATCATCCGAGATCATAGCTACTTATGTATATAAGAAGGGTCTTTTGAATGGTGACTACAGTTATTCAACAGCAGTAGGACTTTTTAATACAATTGTAAACGTAATACTTCTCATTGCGGTTAACAAGATAGTTGAGAAGCTTAACGATGGACAGGGATTATAAGGGGAAAAAGAAAATGATTAAGACAACAAATAAAAAGAGCGAGTTCGCAAGAGCTTCTCTTGGAGATAAAATATTCCTTCTTGTGGGATATATCATTCTTGCAGCTTTCGTGCTGGCTATAATCGGACCTGTGGTTTATATCATCGTTGCTTCATTTATGGATCCGATAACACTTCAGAATAAAGGTATTGTTTTTGATTTCAGTAAGTGGACACTGACAGCTTATGAGAGAGTTATGACCAACTCACAGATATGGACGGGATTTTTCAATGCGATTCTTTATTCCGTACTGTTTGCAGTAATTTCAGTATTTATAACTCTTTTGTGTGCTTATCCTATGTCAAGAGATGATTTTAAGGGAAAATCAATCTTCAACACGATTTTCATCATAACAATGTTCTTCGGAGGCGGACTTATCCCTACATACTTACTTATAAGTAATATGGGACTTTTAGACAGCATGTGGGCTGTAATTCTTCCGGGATCATTCAGTGTTTGGAACATGATCATAGCAAGAACCTATTATAAGGGCGTTCCCGGCGAGCTTAGAGAGGCAGCTGATGTGGATGGTGCTAATGAGCTTACATTCTTCTTTAGAATACTGCTTCCTGTATGTACACCACTTATCGCAGTGCTTATCCTCTGGCAGTTCGTAGGAATGTGGAACAGCTATTTCGATGCAATGATCTATCTGAATTCAGCAAGTAAGCAGCCTTTGCAGCTCGTTCTTAGAGCAATCCTTATTCAGAATGAGCCTGATCCGGGTATGATCGCAGATATGCAGAGTACTGCACAAAGAGCACAGCTTGCAGAGCTTTTGAAATATGCAACTATCATCATTTCAAGCTTGCCTTTGATAGTTATGTATCCGTTCTTCCAGAAGTATTTTGATTCGGGAATTATGGTTGGTTCAGTTAAAGGCTAACGTTAATTCACCTGTTATACAGGTTTGAATAGTTTCTAATGAAAAGGAGAGGACAATGAAAAAGAAAACAACAAAGTTACTGTCTACAGCGCTTGTCATTGCTATGTCAGCAAGTGCGCTCACAGGTTGTGGCAAGGGGACTTCAACTGGCAGTGGTGCAGCTAAGGTAGATGCTGAGAACATCACTTTCCCTCTTGAAGAGAAGGTTACTATCACAGGTACAATCAGCTATCCTTCAGGAACAGAGGCTGAGCCTAACAACAGAACAATCTTCAAGAGACTTGAAGAGGAGACCAATGTACATGTAGATTGGACAGCTATTTCAAACGATCAGTGGGGAGACAAGATTCAGCTGACAATGGCTAACAAGGACATGCTTACAGATTTCATATTCAATGCAGGATTCAGTAACTCTGATCTTATCAGATATGCAGACCAGGGCGTTATTCTTCCTGTTGAAGAATATATTGACAAAAACATGCCTAATCTTAAGGCTGTATTCGATAAGTATCCTGAATATCGCACAATGTGTGAGGATTCAGAGGGCCATATCTGGGCTCTTCCCTGGATCGAGCAGCTTGGTTCCAACAAGACAGCTATCCAGACAGTAGGTAACAACTTTACTTACATCAACAAGAAGTGGCTTGATTTCCTAGGACTTGAAAAGCCTACAACAGTAGACGAGTTCGAAGAAGTACTTAAGGCATTCAAGGATCACGCTTCAGAGCTTCAGGCAGAGTTTGGCATCGAGGGTGATATCATCCCTATGTCATGCATCATGAACGATCAGGATCCCAGCCTTCTTATCAACGGTTTTGGTGAAGGTTATGGTGATAACGATATAGGACAGCACATCGCTGTAACAGATGACAAGAAGGTTATCTGCACAGCTACTCAGGACGGCTTCAAGTCAGGTATGCAGTGGCTTCATAAGCTCTATGATGAGGGACTTATCGATCCCGAGTGCTTCACACAGGATTGGTCAACATACGTTGCTAAGGGAAAATCTCACAGATACGGCGTATGCTTCACATGGGACGTTGCTAACATCGACAACCTTGAGGACTATGAGCCTCTTGCAGCTCTTCAGGCTGATACCAAGAACGTAACACCTATGAACGGTTCATTCACATCAGGTTTTGACCGCGGCAGATGCGTAGTTACAGCTAAGTGCGACAACCCTGCATTTGTATGTGCATGGCTTGATCGTATGTATGATCCCTTCCAGTCACCTCAGAACAACTGGGGAACCTATGGTGAAGATGATGAGTTCGATATCTTCGAGCTTTCTGAGAACGATAAGGGTGAGAAGATGCTCAAGCACGCGCCTCTTGGCGATGCTTCACCTGTAGAAGTTCGTGAGGCTGAGGCAGTTGGCGGGCCTCTTGCAATCCTTGATGAGTACTATGGTGTATATGTAACATGCCCTGATGATGCTCAGTATCGTCTTGACTGGATCAAGGAATACTACACAGATGATATGCACGGCGAGTATGTATATCCTAACGTATTCATGACAGCTGATGACACAGAGAAGCTTACAACAATCCAGACTGATCTTATCAGCTTCATCAACTCCAGCAGAAGTAACTTCGTTATGAACGGCCTTACAGATGCAGATTGGGATGAGTACATCAAGCAGGTTAATGCTTATGGTCTTGAGGATTACCTTGCAATCTATCAGAAGTACCTTGATGAGTTCTACAAGTAATACACATTGTTACATCTGATGGGATTAGCTTGATAAGCGAAAGGTGAGGGAGGAGTTATCTCCTCCCTCTTTTATAAGAGATGAAAAAAAGAACAATAGCTTTATTTGGTATTATGTTATGTTTATTAACCGGATGCGCTGATAAAAAGGGCGAGCAATGCCTTTTCCCAAGAGCAGAGGACAGCTACGTTGGGGATGTAATGGCTCTTTCAACTGATAAAGGCGTATATCTGAATTATTTATATGAAACTGATCACAATGGCGTGGGTTATCACCCGCTTCATCAGTTTTTTACCAAGGATTTTACTACATATGAAGATAAGGGAGAGGTTCTAAAATTCGCAGAGGATTCTGAAGTTCAGGATCTTGCTATAGGAACGGGTTCCTTTATCAGGGATGACAGTGGGAAATATCACTGTTTTTACACAGGTCATAATGACTATTATGACACCTACGGACTTGATAAAGAGTGCTTAATGCACGCAACAAGTAAAGACAACAAAAAATATGAGAAGAATTATGATGAAATAATGCATGCTCCTAATGGCTACAGTACCAATGATTTCCGTGATCCTCAGGTTATTAAGATGGATGACGGCTATATCATGCTGGTTGGCGCCAGAAAAGAAGCAGAAGATGAAAGTGCAATCATATATTATGAATCGCAGGATTTAGAGAACTGGACTTTTAAGGGTGATTTTTATACAAGCAAAGAACTTTATTTTATGGAATGTCCGGATGTGTTCAAGCTTGGAGATAAATACTATCTCGTCTTTAGCTGGAACAATGTAGTTTACTACAGAACAGCGTCTGATTTTTTCGGACCCTGGGAGAAACCGGAGATTGACACATTTGACGGCAATGGCTTCTATGCAGCAAAAACATGTGAGTACGAAGGCAAAAGATATCTGATCGGCTTTCTTGATCGCAAAAAGAGAGAAAGCGATGGCCTCATGTACACATGGGCAGGAAGCGTACTGGTATATGAGCTTAGACAATTGCAGGATGGCACACTGGGGGTGTGCATGCCTGAGAAATATAATGAGTATTTTAATAAGGAGATACTATCTGAGGCAGCTGCAGATAGTTCACTTGATTTGGGAGATGTACCCGATACCTGTCATTTAAGCTATAAACTTACGATGCAGGCAGATGGAATATGCGATCTCGTATTTTCCAATACTGAAAAGGGAGAAGAGTACAAGATCTCTGTAAATAATAAAGAGGACAACATTTCATACAATGCTTTTCCCAACTATCAGGCTATGAAGCTGGAGGAAGGCAGACAATATCAGGTTGATGTTGTAGTTGAAAAAGACATAGTGGTTATCTATGTAGACGGGCAAAAGGCACTGTCAAACCGCATTTATTCAGCAGTTGGAGCTACCTGGAAGCTGAATATGGAAAATGCAGACGCAAGTGATATAAAGATTTATGGTAAATGAGGAATATTATGAGTGATAAGTTAAATAAAGCAAGAGAATATGAAGTAAAAAAGGAAGCCAAGATACCTGAGGAGCAGCGTCCTCTCTTTCATTTAACGCCCAGATGCGGTTGGATGAACGATCCTAACGGCTTTAGCATCTATAAGGGAAAATATCATATGTTTTACCAGTATTATCCCTATGAGACAGTATGGGGACCTATGCACTGGGGACATGCAGAAAGTACTGACCTTATCAGCTGGAAGTATCTTCCCTGCGCAATGGCGCCCGATGGAAAATATGACGGGTTTGGATGCTTTTCAGGAAGTGCCATTGAGATGGAAGACGGCAAGCAACTTCTCGTATATACAGGCGTTAGAAAAGAAGAGGATGAAAACGGCGAAATCCGCGAGTATCAGACACAATGTATCGCTATAGGTGATGGTGTTGATTATGAGAAATACGAGAATAACCCTGTAATTAGTGCAGACAGCCTTCCTGAAGGAGCCGGAAAATTCGACTTCAGAGATCCCAAGGTGTGGAAGGAAAACGGCAAGTATTACATGGTTGTTGGCAACAAGACCATTGATAAGGACGGACAGATACTTCAGTATGTAAGTGATGACGGTATTCACTGGAGTTATGATAAGGTTGTTATCAAGAATAATCACAGATTCGGTGTAATGTGGGAGTGCCCTGATTACTTTTCACTTGACGGCAAACAGCTCCTTCTTACAAGCCCGCAGGATATGCTCCCTGAAGAGCTTGAGTTCCACAACGGAAACGGAACCTTGTGTGTGATAGGAAGTATCGATGAAAATGGAGAATTCTGCGAAGAAAACTGTCAGGCTGTTGACTATGGTATTGATTTTTATGCGCCACAGACAATCAAGACTCCTGATGGACGAAGAGTCATGATCGGCTGGATGCAGAACTGGGATACATGCGGAATCAGGCGCGATGACTTCCCATGGTTTGGCCAGATGAGTATTCCAAGGGAAATATCTATTAAGGATAACAGACTTATTCAGTGGCCTGCCAGAGAGATAGAGAATTATTACGGCAAAAGAATCAGCAGACAGAATGTACTTATTTCTGATAGTGCTTCACTTTCAAGTATTGAGGGCAGATGCGTAGACATGACAGTAAGAGTCAGATCTACACAGGCAGAACTTTCATATAAAAAATTTGAAATTCGTTTTGCTGATAATGGCAAGGCTTATTCAACGATTGAATATGATCCTGTTGACAATATTGTTAAGATAGACAGAAAGCATTCAGGAAGCAGAAGAGCCATTGTTCATCAGAGAAGATGTAAGGTTGCAGGAAATAAGGGTGAGATTTCACTTAGACTTGTTCTTGACAGATACAGCATGGAGCTCTTCATCAATAATGGACAGCAGGTAATGTCTATGGTAATCCTTACAGATGTCAGAGCTGATGGTATCAGTTTTAAGGCAGTTGGAGAACTTCTTATGGATGTTACTATGTATGAGCTTGAGAGGAAATAACTTATGAAAAAAGATGTAGTTGCGCTAGGGGAGTTGCTTATTGATTTTACAGGAAGCGGAGACAGCAACCAGGGAAATCCTTTATTTGAGGCTAATCCAGGCGGAGCACCCTGTAATGTGCTGTCAATGCTTCAGAATTTAGGCAACAGCACAGCTTTTATCGGCAAGGTTGGAAACGACTTTTTTGGGAGAATGTTAAGAGAGAGAATTGAAAAGCAGGGTATAGACTCTACCGGACTTGTCTTTGACGAGGAGGTAAATACTACCCTTGCATTTGTAAACAAGCTTCCAAATGGAGACAGAGATTTTTCTTTTTACAGAAAGCCCGGAGCAGACATGATGCTGACAGCAGAGGATGTTGAGAAGAATGCTGATCTTATCAGGAATGCAGATGTATTTCATCTTGGAACACTGTCAATGACAGACGAACCTGCAAAAGAGGCAACTGTCAGAGCTGTTACAATAGCTAAAGAGAGCGGAGCAGTCATATCTTTTGATCCAAATTACAGAGAACCTTTATGGAAGAACGTAGACGATGCAATAGATGCTATGAAATATGGCTTTGAAAACTGTGATATCCTGAAAATTTCAGATAATGAGATTGAGCTTTTTACAGGCCTTAAGGATATAGAGGCAGGAGCAAGGAAAATGAAGAGAGACTTTGGTATTCCAATCGTGTTTGCCACACTTGGACCTGAAGGAAGTATAGCTCTTTACAAAGATATGGTGATCAAAAAAGACGGGTACAGAAATCCTGCTACTATAGAGACTACAGGAGCAGGCGATACCTTCTGTGCCTGTGCCATAGATTACATCCACAGAAACGGACTTGATAATCTGACAAAAGACGGATTATTTGAATGCCTGTCGTTTGCAAACGCTGCGGCATCTATTATAACCACCAGAAAAGGTGCACTTTCTGTAATGCCAACCCAAGAAGAAATAACAGCTTTTCTAACAAACAAGTAATGATAAGAACAAAGAATATGCGAAAAGTGATTAACTTTAAGTTAATCACTTCAGACTGTAGACAAAGTCCACGGCATCTGCCGTGGATTTTTCCTTATGATATAGCTTCCTGTAAACCGGAAGATAGAACGGGAAGAGAATTTTGCTACGGTTTGTGGAACGATGTTTTGATCTGTGTAAGGAATTTTTCAGCTATGGGAGTAAAAGAAGGATATTTATTCCAAATCAGATACAACTCGGATGTCTGTTTAGGTGAAAGGGGACGAAAAACAAGCCCGCTCTCTTTGGAGCAGTCGATCAGATGCTCAAAGGTTAGCAGGATCCCAAGCCCTTCCTTTGCAAACATGGAACCGTTATAGGACAGACGGAAAGAGCCCTCAAGATGAAGCTTGTCAAAACTATCCTTTGCCCATTGAGGAATTTCGTTGTTCCAGCTTTGTTCAGAGCAGAATAATGGCCTACCGATAAGATCCTTTACTCTAACGGACTTCTTCTTGGCGAGAGGGTGATCAGCAGGCATGACAGTTCCCCAGACATCGGCTTCCGGAAATTTCAAGTAATCGTATTCTGCAGAGTTTGGCTTTTCACATAATACCGCAAAATCAAGCAGGCCTTTATCAAGTTTTTCCGTCACCTGCTCGGTATCTCCACTGGTGATATGGTAGGTAAAACCGGGATATCGGTTCTTTAACTTGTGGATTTCTTTTGCAAGATGCCGTATCTGAAAGCTTTCTGCCAGTCCAAAATAGATATCCCCGCCGGTGATATCGTCAAGGGTGATGAATTCCTGTTCTATACGGTCGGCCATGGCGATGAGATCTTCCGCACGGTCGCGAAGAAGCATCCCCTCATCAGTCAGGGATATGCTAAAGCTGTGACGTGTGAACAACTTCTTTCCCAGTTCATCTTCGAGTGATTTTAATGTTTTTGAAAGCGTAGGCTGTGTGACATGAAGCATGTCCGCAGCCTTTGTCATATTCTCTTCCCTTGCGACGGCAAGGAAGTATCGCAGGCTTTTGATCTCCATAGAATCCTCCAGTTCGCAGTGCACTCAAAAATGCTTCGCATTTTTTCGTTCTTCGGCATTCGCCGAATATATGGATTTATAATTTAGTGCTTATGCGAGCAAACTCCCAACGCACTAATTATAAATTCATATGCACTGCTAATTGCTACATGACATTCCATTTTGGAATATCACGATATTCATTTTATTCATTAGCGAAGAACTCGTCAAGTAAATATAATGAGGATACGAGGTAGGACAGATGGAAGTAAAAACCCTGATAGAAAATCTTACAGACAGTGGATGCTCTGCGGAAGGAACAAAGAGAGCAAAAGCACTTTACGAAGCCGGAGATATGGACGGGCTCGTAAAGTATCTTCGAAAATGTCGATGTGATCTGGTGGAGGAAATGCACGACAGTCAGAGGAAGGTTGATAGGATGGACTATCTGATCAGACAGACACAAAAAGAAGCGGATAAACAGTGATAAGAGAACGGAGGATGCAATCATGATCAAAAAGGAAGAACTGAAACTGGTAACTGAATGGGACAAAACATTCCCTATGAGCGATAAGGTAGACCACAGCAAGGTGACCTTTGTGAACCGATATGGAATAACACTTGCGGCAGATCTGTATGTACCCAAAGATAAAGAGGGCAGACTTCCCGCAATCGCAGTATGCGGTCCCTTTGGTGCAGTTAAGGAGCAGTGCAGTGGATTGTATGCGCAGACCATGGCAGAGAGAGGCTTTCTGACAATAGCGTTTGATCCTTCTTTTACCGGAGAAAGTGGCGGGAATGTAAGATATATGGCTTCCCCGGATATCAATACTGAGGATTTCATGGCGGCGGTTGACTTTCTTTCCCTGAATGACAGAGTTGATCCTGACAGGATAGGGATCATAGGTATCTGCGGCTGGGGCGGAATGGCGATCAATACGGCGGCACTTGATACGAGAATAAAGGCAACCGTGGCATCCACCATGTATGATATGACCAGGGTGAACGCAAAAGGTTACTTTGACAGTGAGGACAGTGAAGAGGCACGTTATGAGAAGAAGAAAGCTATGTGTGCTCAGAGGTTGGAGGATCTGAAATCGGGTGATTATAAGCTTGGCGGTGGAGTTGTCGATCCGTTGCCTTCGGATGCACCTTTCTTTGTTAAGGATTACCATAGCTATTACAAGACCGATCGTGGATATCATGCAAGAAGCCTTAACTCTAATGGTGGTTGGAATGTGACCGGATGTGAGTCTTTCATAAACCAGCCCATCCTGAAATATTCAAACGAGATCAGAAGTGCAGTATTACTTGTCCATGGAGAAAAGGCACACTCATGTTATTTCTCAAAGGATGCTTATGCAGATATGATTAAAGACAGCAAGTATGCTGATAATAAAGAACTTATGATAATCCCTGATGCGGTGCATACAGATCTATATGATGGCGGAGATAAGGATTATATTCCTTTTGACAAGCTGGAGAGCTTCTTTAAGGAGAATCTGAAATAATGATAACCGTTGAGGAAACACTGAAATATCTTAATTCGGACAGAGTAGAAGATATGACAGAAGAGATGCATGAATGTTCCATGAGGCAGAGCCAATTTATCAAGAAGATAGAGAATGTTAAACCGATAAAGAAATAAAGGATGGGATGATATGAGTAAAGTGTTAGTGATTTCTACAAGTCTTCGAGCAAAGAGTAATTCCGACATACTTACGGAAAAGCTTATAGAGGGAGCAAAAGCTTCAGGTCATGATGTGGAACATATAAGCCTGAAAGGGAAAAATATCAGTTTCTGTATAGGATGTCTGGCCTGCCAGAACACTCAGAGATGCATCATTAAAGATGATACTGTTGAAATTGCAGAAAAAGTAAAGAATGCAGATACCCTGGTTTTTGCAACACCAATCTATTACTACGAGATGAGCGGTCAGATGAAGACTCTTTTGGACAGACTCAATCCACTGTATCCTTCAGACTATAAGTTCAGGAATGTATATATGCTCTCTGTTGCGGCTGAGGATGAAGAGTTTGTGCCTAAAAAAGCTGAAAGCGGACTTCAGGGATGGGTTGACTGCTTTGAAAAGGCAGAATTTTCAGGGTCCTTATTCTGTGGAGGAATAGGTGATATGGGCGAAGCTTCAGGTAAAAAAGAGGAATTAAGTGAAGCCTATGAGTTTGGAAAAACATTAAAATAAAGGAAGTTTGCGATGAAAACGAAATTGATTATGATGACACTCTGTGTGTTCATGATGCTTTGTACCAGCGCATGCTCAGGTGATACTAAGACACCATATGAAAACTATGATTTGAGCGCTGCCATTTCTGAATCAGAAGATATAGAAGCAGAAAGTACAGAGGAAATCGTTTTATCAGAAGACGTAAAAACATATCACACAGAAGAAACTGATAATCAAGCTGTTGAGAGTGACACTTCTTCTGATGATACGGGTATTGGAGAAAAAACTATGATAATGAAAATTGGTGATATTAAAGTAAATGTAGATTGGGAAAATAATCAGGCAGTAGACGCGCTGCGAAATATGGTTGAAAAAGGCGATGTCATAATTCAGATGTCAATGTATGGCGGATTTGAGCAGGTGGGATCTATAGGTCAGAGTCTTCCAAGAAATGACAAACAGACGACAACATCATCAGGGGATATAGTTCTTTATTCAGGGAATCAAATGGTTGTGTTCTATGGGGCTAATAGCTGGTCATACACACGGTTAGGTCACATATCTGATAAGGATGAGGCTGGCATGACTGAGTTGCTTTCAAATGGCGATGTTACAATAACTATTAGCATGGGATAGGGATTATTAAAGTGGAAATATATTGGTACAAAAACGGTGGCTACAAGTCGAAAGATTAATAGTCACTATTTTTTTTAAATTATTTTGATGTAACTATTGACATTACATCTCGGAGGTGATATATTTGCACTATCAGATGAAACCACGGCGGTTACATCAATGAACTTTTTAACATTCGAGGATGGAGATAAGGTTTTCCTTCAGACAGTATATAATTTTGCAGGAGCAGGAGAGCAGGTCGGATTCGATGTTTTTAGATTCGATGCAGACGGTAAGATTGCAGAGCACTGGGATAATCTGGCAGGAGGGAGCAAATCGTCCAGTGGACGATTGTTCTGCGCAGACCGAAATGGAATGGAGAGATTAAAAATGCAGATATCAAGCAGATTTACGGTTGCACTTCATATTTTTACATGTGTGGATACATTTAAGGATGAACACAAGGTAACGAGCGATTTTCTTGCAGCCAGTATAAATACGAATCCTGTCATCATTAGAAAGATACTTACTCAGCTTAAGAACGCAGGTCTAATAAATGTTATCAGAGGAACAGGCGGAATAGAGCTTACAAGAGATCTTAAAGATATAACTTTTTATGATGTGTATCAGGCAATTGAGCCTTTGGAGGATGGAGATCTATTCAGATTTCATGAATCACCAAATCCAGAGTGTCCTGTTGGTAGGAATATACATTCGCTATTGGATGATAAGTTGAAAAACATCCAGGAAGCGATGGAATCAGAGATGAAAAAATACACGCTTAATGATTTAAGATCCGGAATGCAGGAACTGTTGGCAAAAGAGGCGTAAACGTGAGACTCTGAGGTATTTACTTCAGAGTCTTTTTTATGATATAGGAAATTTCTCCGAAATTCCTATATCATAAAAAGCGCTCCGCTATGGATGCGCACTCGCGCGATAGGAATATGTTGCCTTCAGCAACCGCGCTCGGCGCGAGCATGTTGCAAGCAACATGCTTTCTTGGAAGGATGTGTGATATGTCTAATAATAAAACACAGGAAGAACGTCTTGATTATCTTGTAGAAGAGTTCAAGGAAGATTCTGATGAATATAAGAATTTAAAGACTCCAAATAGTACGGAAGATAAAAGACGAATCTTAAGGTCGCTTATGAACATCCGTATGCCAAAAGAATTGTCCTCTGAAGTAATGAAAGTACAGGATGAATATTTATTAGAGAGAGCGGCTGAAAAGGGTGTGGTGAATCTGCCAGACATCCCGGTTATCAGGGACGGACTATCCATTTGGCAGGGTGATATTACGAGACTTTCGGTGGATGCTATTGTGAATGCTGCAAATTCGCAGATGCTGGGCTGTTTTGTTCCGATGCACACCTGTATAGATAACTGTATCCATACTTTTGCTGGAGTGCAATTAAGAGCTGAGTGCTACAGGCAGATGAATGAACTTCGAATCAGATATGGAAGAGACTATGAACAGCCGACCGCCGTTCCAATGCTAACTGAAGCTTATAATCTTCCGGCAAAGAAAGTAATTCATATAGTAGGACCAATTGTTCAGTACAAACTTACTCCTGAATTGGAAAAGGATTTGGAGAACTGCTATAGAAACACTTTGGATATGTGTGCTGAAAATAGCTTGAAGAGCGTTGCTTTTTGCTGTATTTCAACAGGAGTATTTCATTTTCCTAACAAAAAAGCAGCTGAGATTGCCGTTGAGACTGTATCAGAATGGCTCAGTGATAATCCTGGTAAGATAGAAAGGGTGATATTCAATGTTTTCAAAGATGAGGATAAGGCCATTTATGAAAAACTTATATGATGATATGCCTAATGGTTATCAGGAAACTATAGAGAAAGGAATGAATGCTGTGAGATACTTTACTACAAGCATGTCCTATGGTAAGGGAAGCAAAGAAGAGCAGATTAACAGACTAAAAAAAGAGATTAATGAGGCAGACGCAATTGTTATTGGTGCAGGTGCTGGACTTTCTACATCTGCCGGATTGACGTATAGTGGCAAGCGTTTTGAAAAATACTTCTATGACTTTGCCAAAAGATTTGGAATAAGAGATATGTATTCAGGTGGTTTCTATCCGTTTCCGAGCGAAGAAATACGCTGGGCCTGGTGGGCGAGACATATTTATTTTAACAGATATATTGATGCTCCAAAGCCAGTGTATAGGGATCTTCTTAAGATGGTTTTCGATAAGGATTATTTTGTTATCACAACAAATGTAGATCACCAGTTTCAAAGAGCAGGTTTTGACAAGAAAAGACTGTTCTATACTCAGGGTGATTATGGTTTGTTTCAGAGCGTGAATCCTGCTATTCAGAAAACCTTTGATAATGAAGAGTGGGTAATGAAAGCTATGGAAGCACAAGGTTTTGTAAGAGATGCTCAGGGAGTATTTCAGGTACCGGTTGATGGTAAGCTACTGATGGAAATTCCTTCTGAAATGATTCCAAAGTGCCCTGATGACGGCTCTGATATGACTATGAATTTGAGAGCTGATGATTCGTTTGTCGAGGATGAAGGATGGCATAGGGCATCTGCGGCATATTCTGATTTTATTCGCAGACATGAGAATCACCATGTTCTTTACCTTGAATTGGGAGTAGGAGCTAATACGCCCGTAATAATAAAGTATCCGTTCTGGCAGATGACATTGGCAAATGATAAGGCTGTATATGCCTGCGTAAATTTCGGTGAAGCATTCTGCCCTGAGGAAATTGCAGATAGAAGTATATGCATTGATGGTGATATAGGAGAAGTATTTGAGCCGCAGATTTCTTAAATGTCTGCAAAATGTCCGCATAATGTCTGCAAAATATCGGCTTGATGTCTGTTTTCAAGTAATTTTGGGTGTGTTATATTTACAATGGACAAAGAAATGAGGAAAACAAAAAGCACCTCACTTCCGAGTTCATTTCTTTTGCAAAAGAATATCGGCTGATTTAGCGTCAGCTCATGAGAATTAAAACTCATGGGTCTGGCGCTTTTCTTATGTCAGTAACCAGCCAGCGGATGACGATCCAAGGCTAAGCGCAAACAGAAAGGGAGTTTGACACCTGTAACGTTACAGGTTATAATAATGACATGATAAAATCGTTTGCACATAAAGGCTTAAAAGACTTCTATGAAACTGGTTCAAAGAAGGGAATTCAGCCAGATCATGCACCGAAATTAGCGAGAATGCTTGACCGATTGGATGCCAGCACCAGTGCTCAAGATATGAACTTGCCTGGGTATAGATTACACTCACTTAAAGGTGATAAGCAGGATATGTGGGCTGTTACTGTAAATGGTAATTGGAGAATGACTTTTTACTTTGAGGGTCAGGATGCAGTTCTTGTAGACTACATGGACTATCACTGAGGAAGGAGGAAAGATACATGACTAGAAGACCTACACATCCAGGAAATGTATTCTTGGAAGATGTAATGAAACCATTGAATCTCACAGTTACCGATGCAGCGAGGATGCTAGGAGTTAGTAGAAAAGCATTGTCAGAGTTTGTTAATGAGAAAGCTTCTCTTAGCCCGGAAATGGCCATAAGGATAAGCAAGGCGACTAATACATCTCCGGAAAGCTGGATGAATATGCAGCAGAAACTGACGCTATGGATAGCACAACAAAATGAACCATCAAATGTAATACCCTTTCCTCTGGACGCAGTAAAAGAAGATAATGAAATAAGCAAATCGGGATTAGTGGAGTAGAACATGGATAAAAAAAGGGCTTTGTCTGGCGCCATAATATTTATAACCCTGATGGGAATCGTAAGTCTGTTTTCGGACATGACTCATGAAGGCGCCAGAAGCATATTGGGCGAATATCTGAACCTCGCAGGGGCATCCGCTGCAACCATCGGATTTGTGTCCGGTATAGGAGAATTGTGCGGGTATTCACTAAGGCTCATATCCGGATTTATAGCAGATAAAACGAAGAAATACTGGACATTTGTTATCACAGGCTATGTAATACAGGCTCTTGCGATTCCTGCACTGGCACTCGTACCTGAACATGGCTGGATTTGGGCCTGCGGTCTTGTGATCCTGGAGCGTATCGGAAAAGCGATAAAAAAGCCTGCCAAAAACACATTGGTAAGCTTTGCGGCAAGCGAGATCGGAACCGGAAAAGGCTTTGCCTATCAGGAGTTTCTGGATCAGCTTGGCGCGTTTCTCGGACCGGTACTGCTTTTTGTAACAGCTCTTGTAAAAGGTACAGACGACCTTTTTACAACGTATAGGATCTCTTTTGCGATACTGCTTGTTCCTGCAATGATCACCATAGCTCTTGTTTTGACAGCAAAGATAAGATACCCTGATCCGGAGATCTTTGAAAAGCAGGAAGATAAACCGGCAAGCTTTGAATTCAGGAAGTCATTTGTTCTGTTCATGGCGGCCATCTGCTTTTTTGCTTTTGGCTTTGCAGACTTCACCCTGATCACACTTCATTCGGCTAATACCGGAGCATTTAATGAATCCATGCTCAGCCTGCTATATGCTGGGGCAATGGCTGTGGATGCCTTTGCTGCACTATTCTTTGGCTGGCTTTATGATAAGGTCGGGCTGAAGGCTCTGATCATTTCCACACTATGCAGCACATTCTTCTCATGTTTTGTTTTTATGACTGGAAATGCCTGGTTGATCGGAGCTGGGATAATTCTGTGGGGGATTGGAATGGGTGCGCAGGAAAGTATTATGAAAGCAGCTGTCAGCGGAATCGTCCCGCGTTCCATGCGAAGCACCGGTTTCGGAATATTTGAGACAGGATTTGGTATTGCGTGGTTTCTGGGCAGTTGGCTTCTCGGTGCCCTGTATGATTTGAATCCTGTGTATCTTGTCACTGTGTCTGTGGTATCACAGTTTCTGGCGATTGCATTTTATGCTTTATGCCTCCGGTGCAATAAGACAGAGTGTTAACAATTCCAGTTTGTTGGAATGAGCATTATACCGGAAGTTATGATATGTGTGCTTGACAAAAATACTCCTATATCGTAGTATAAAACTACGATATAGGAGTATTTAATTATGAAGACAAATGGTGGATTTCTTGTTACAAAAATAAAACAGTTGGGTGATCGTATATTTGAAAGGATACTGGCAGAAAAAAACATTGATGCATTTAACGGAGCTCAGGGAAGGATTCTATATGTCTTATGGCAGGAAGATGGTGTTCCTATTAAAATTATTTCCGAGAAAAGCGGACTTGCAATTACTTCACTTACGACCATGCTTGAGCGGATGGAAAAAAACGGACTGATAAGCCGCAAAACTGATGAAGCTGATAAGAGAAAAACTCTTCTGTTCCTCACAGATAAAGCCAAAGAACTTAAAGAAGCATATGACTCCGTATCCAATGAGATGGGGAATATTTATTATCGTGATTTTACGGATAAAGAGATTCTTCAGTTTGAAGAGTATCTTAACCGCATCAGGGTAAACCTTGAGGAATGGAGTGACAAATGAGTATCTGTATTAAAGATCAGATTCAGAACATGAATCTTGTTATAGGGTGCACTGTTGGATGTCCGTACTGCTATGCCAGAAACAATACGAGGCGTTATCACATC
>NZ_AUIX01000016.1 GCF_000423925.1 Butyrivibrio sp. VCD2006 | reverse complement strand
AGATTCTATCCAAGCAGTCAGACTTGTGGATGCTGCGGATATAAGAATCTTAATATTAAAAATCTCAGCATTAGAGAATGGGAATGTCCTGTCTGTGGTACATACCATGATCGTGATGGTAATGCCGCTAAAAACATACTAAAAATGGGTCTGTCACTTCGCGTGATGGCTTAACGAATAACAAGGTAGGCATGGGCTATGCCGAACCAAACGCTTGTGGACATCGTTGGGAAAACTGCTCTCTACGGAGAGTGTGACAATAACCGTGGTGGTTGAAGCAAGAATCCCATCAAGCTTTAGCTTGTGGGAGTGTCAAGATATTAAAAATAATAAATTGCAGGCAAGCTATGAATATGAAGATAAGTATTCATTTACGGGCGATAAGTCTGCTATAGACATGGTGGATGAATGGTTCCGGCAATGTCAGAATGACGAAACTATATTCTAAAAGGTGAGGATTAAATAATATATGGCACTGTATTTGGCAAAGCCTGATTTGGTATATTTTGAACAGTATAACGAAATGATGAAGGAATGGTGTGAGAGCGGCACTCAAATTGCGCCATGGTTTTTGGACAGTCCTTTTGAGACTATTGAAGAATTTGAGAAACTTATCCGAAGGTTAAATGATTGTGAGCATGGGATTGTTGATAAACGATTTTCTGCTACAACATCTTTTTTTGTAATAAATGAAACCAGAAGGTTGATAGGTGCGACGAGCCTAAGGCATTATTTAACATGCGAAGGATTTAAAACCTGGGGGCATATCGGATATGGAATACGCCCTAGTAATCGAAGAAAAGGGTATGCCACTGAAGTATTGAAAATGATGCTTCAAGAAGCGAAAGCAAAGAAAATCTTTAAAGTTTTGCTGGGTGTACATGAAAGCAATGTGGGATCATGGAAAACTATAGAAAAGTGCGGTGGAGTACTTGAAAACACGGTTATTGTTGATGGGGATGAAGAACCGATTCGCAGATATTGGTTTAATCTTTTGAATTAGAATATATCCTGAAAAATTCGAGAACTGACCTATAAGCCGCAAAGAATTAGGAATATGGCTATTTTATTGGCTATATCCGAAATGTAACGTTTGAAGCCTTTTGCCTACAATGGAATTAAAGACAGGAAACTTTTCTGTAATGCAAATCACTAAACAAAATAATTTTTGTACGGAGGGTGAAGGTATGGAAAGTTTGAGTTTGAAAAATCCGTTGTACTGGGGGCTTCATTTTTTAGTAATCCTGCTCTGGATGTTCGCAGGCGATTCGCCAATGTTTCTGTTTGTTCCATTATGTTTGTCCATTGTATTGGTGATCGCTGATTTATTTGCAAGTGGCAGTGATCGAGAGTACATATTGTTCACAGTAGTTAATGTAATTTCAAATATTATCGGTGGAATCATAGGAATAATAAGCAGCTATGTGCATGGTCCGCAAGGACACGCTGCCATTGATGCCATGGTCTATGCGGTAGTTTTTGTTGGCGGATATTTTGTATTCTTCGGAATGGCTGCAATGATTGGGTGTGTTTTAAAACTCACGAAATTTAGAACGTGAGCAATCTCAATCCTGTGTAAAATAGTCTGCTTCAGCATTGTGATTTTCTTTACAGTGATTTTTTTCCTTTTTTTACAAAATAATTGAACACAATATGATACAGTAAGGAAAAATGTAGCTTATTGAGGAGGGAAAATTACATGCTGAATATACTGGAATGGAGTAGTGAAGATCTTACAACACTAAACCATGGGCCGAATGTATTTAAAGATGCACTTGCGAAGGTACGCGAAGGAGAGAAGCAGGAATGAAGTCTGCTGCTTTAGAGCGCGTTGAATGATGAATGTTTTGAAATTCTAACGGTTACGATTATGATTTAGATAAAAACCTACTGTTATAACGACAGTAGGTTTTTTTATATTAATGGTTAACTGTATGAAAAATATGTGTTATATTGTTTAAATGTGTTGCATAACATAAAACATAAAAACATTTGGGAGGGAACAAAAATGGGGAATTTTTCTGAAAACAAAGTTCTTTGTGCAATTCATCACTTTTACATCGCAGTAGTTTTACTGGCAGCAGTATTATTGGCAAGTCCGCTTGAGGTTAAGGCGGAAGCGGTAGACTATTCAGCGGAAGCCTATACTTTGAATACCAAAATATCGCATCATTTTAATGCAAATGGAGAGAAATGGTATAAGGTGTCGCTTGATAAGGCGTATATTCTGAGTATAACCGCTGACCATACTGATTTTGTATTATATGATTCCAATTCTCAGTCCCTTGAGGGGTTATATTGTATGCATGACAAGAAGTCAGGATACGCGGGTCTCATTAAAGGTGACTATTATTTCAAGTTAGTAAATCATAATGGAGACAGCACAGTAGAGTGTTCAATCAATGTAGTCGAGCCGGAATCAAATTATCAGTCCTTCGTAGAGAGCTACAATGATCCGTCAACCCGTAACAATTCAGAGCCGGATGCAACAACAATAACAGCAGGAAATACATATCACGGAATTATCGGAGTTAATAATTATATTGACTGGTACAAGCTAACGCTTAGTGGTAATACTAAGGTGCAGTTTTCAGTAAGAAACTATCGCGATTATGTAACCGGTTTTACAATGCTCGACCAGAGTGGCAATAAGGTATTTGAGGTTAGCTCGGGTGCTGCTACCGAGAGCAAGATCATTCCTGCAGGTACCTATACAATTCGTGTTGAAAGATTTAATCCTGATAACAATGATCGAGGAATATCCTCATATCAGATAGCTGTTGGCGATAGCGAAGATATTGATAAAAAAGCAGCATCCCTCATCAGCAGTAAGCCTAAGCTTTCTGTGAAAAAGGGTGGTAAGGTAACTGTGAAATGGAATCAGGCTACTGATGTTGCAGGATATGAGGTTCAGATTGCAGGCAAGAAGAACTTCAAAGGTGCTAAGACCTACACTGTAAACAATGCTACAAAAAAGACAATAAAGCTTCCTAAAAAACTCGCCGGAAAGAAAATATATGTAAGAGTAAGAGCTTTTTCGGAAAATAACGGCAGCAAGACCTTTTCACAGTGGAGTAAAACCGCTTCAAAAAAGTCAAAGAAATAAACTTTCAACTGCAGCATGTGACCGTGAATTAATTGATGAAAATCTACGGGAAAATTGCTCGTAAAGAATATGAAAATCGAATAACTTTTTGGAAAAATTGGCAATGGAATCTGATGCTCAAAAGTGTATAATTGGAATTCGATTTTATTTTTTGCGAGGAATACTAATGAATAATCTTTTGTACATCTATGAAGAAGTAGTTGATCTTATCAAGGAAAAAGGACTTGATCAGTATGAGAGGGAGGATGCTAAAGATAAGTTCATCTGGCAGTTTGCTAAGAACGGTTCATCATTACATGTAAAGACTGTTATGCAGAGTAGATATGTACTCTATGCGACAGAAAAAGATTATAATCTGCTTGTTAAAAAGGCAGATGAAGCAAATCTTGGAATTGTTTTAAAAGAGAGCAAAAAAGAAGTTATTGAAAAGCTTGTATCACAGTACGAGGAGGTTTCAAGCAAGGCAATCCTTTTCATAAGAAACGGTAATAAGGGCCTGCTTCAGAACCCTGATGAGAAGAAGCTCTCACACGTGATTTACTTTTTCACAAATGAGAACTTAGAGCTTATTCTTGACTGGATCAAGGAGAATGTGATTGCTGCAAATAAAGCTGAGGAAGAGAAGAAGATGGCTGCTTCAAGAGGCTACGGTTACAGAGCTTCTTCAGGTGTGGTGTCAGCAAGACCTGTAGTGATTCAAAAGCCTAAGCTTCCCGAACTCACTGATGAAGACATCAAGAATGTCATTCCCGAGGGCTGCGAGGTATCACACCAGAAGTATGGAAGAGGCACCGTTAAGGCGATCATTGAAGGAAGAATCAAGGTCCTTTTTGAAGATTCAGTTGAAAAAATATTTGCTGCACAGGTGTGCATAGATAAAAAGTTATTGACAGTTATTTAAATAAAAGTAGATCAGAAATGATCTAAATATGACAAGGTGATAAACAGACCGTTTTCCGAAAGGGAACGGTCTGTTTTTTGCAACTTATGTAAGCTATGTGGCAACTTACGTCATGACGCATTGTATGCGTTCTCCTTATCTGATAGTTTCAGCTTATGAAAGATATGGAAGGAGACGGGAGATGATACAGTGCAAAGACTTAAGGAAAAACTTTGATTCGCATGAAGTATTAAAGGGCATTAGCTTTGATATACCAAAGGGGAGTATTTTTGGACTGCTTGGTCCATCAGGTGCAGGGAAGACCACTCTGATAAAAATCCTAATGGGACAGCTTGCCTATGATGAAGGCAAAGTTGAGATTATGGATAAAAATCCAGAAAAGCTCACCGGGAAGGATAAAAAGAATTTTGGAATTATGATGGATAATTTCGGAGTGTATGAACGGTTTTCATGCAGAGATAATCTTTCAGTTTTCGCAGACATATATAATGTTCCGAAAAGCAGGATAAATGGGATATTGGATGAGGTCGGACTTTTAGATGCAAGTAAAACCCAGGCATCGGATCTCTCGAAGGGAATGAGGGCAAGACTTCAGCTTGCAAGGACCTTCATGAACTCACCGGAGATTATTTTCCTCGATGAACCCACAAGCGGTCTTGATCCGCAGACTATGAGAGGTATTCATAAGATTATCCTTGAGAAAAAGAAGAACGGTGCGACGATTTTTCTTACAACCCACAACATGGATGAGGCCTATAAGCTCTGCGATAACATCGCACTTCTAAATGAGGGAAAAATTGTTGAAGCGGGAACCCCTAAGGATATTTGCAGAAGATACGACCATCAGAAGAAAATTAAATTGCATCTGCAGACAGGTGAGGATGTGGAGATGGAGCGAAATGGCGAGTCGGCTGATGAAATCAGTGAGCTTTTAAAGAGCGGGAAGGTGGAAACGATTCACTCGACAGAACCAACACTTGAGACGGTTTTCTTAGAACTTACAGGAAGAAAACTACAGGAGGAAGAATAGATGTATAATATACTCGTGATCATCAAAAAAGAACTCAGAGATACGGTGAAGAATAAGACAATACTGATCCAGTTCATACTTTTTCCATTGCTGACACTGATCATGGAGAATGCAATATCTATAGAAGGTATGGAGGAGTTTTTCTTTATAAAACTGTTTGCGGTCATGTATATAGGAATGGCACCTCTTACCGCTATGGCGTCTGTTATTTCTGAGGAAAAAGAAAAGAACACTTTGAGGGTGCTGATGATGGCTGACATTAAACCCTGGCAGTATATATGCGGCGTGGGAGTTTATGTGTGGTCGATATGCATGCTTGGAGCGGCGGTCATGGGAATGCTTTTGCCGTCATCGAATAGACTGTTCTTTTTAGTTGTTATGGGTCTTGGATTTGTTATATCCATACTTGCCGGTGCCTGCGTTGGTATTTTTTCTAAAAACCAAATGGTGGCAACTTCTCTGACGATGCCGGTTATGATGATCTTTTCGTTTGTTCCGATGCTTTCTATGTTTAACGAGAGCATTAAAAAGGTTTCAACAATTATTTTCACCCAACAGTTAAAGCTATTATTTGACAGCATGTCTTTTGCAGGTTGTCAAAAAACAGGTGTGAGTATCCTGTGCATCAATGCGGTTATGTGCGCTGCGCTGTTTTTCATGATGTACCGTAAAAAAGGGCTGGAGTAGTTGTATCTAAAGGGTATGAAATAAATTGAGGTTCAAAAGGAACTTGGTAGATGAAGATTGAGATTGAGGTGGATGAAAAGTACACAGATGTCGGGGTGAGAATAACCGCACCGGAACTGACGCCCGAGATTGAGAGGATCGTTTCTCTTATGCGTATGATGGATATGCAGATTGCAGTGAAAAGAGATGTCGAGACGATTCTTCTTGATGTGGACAAGATTCTTTATATTGAGGCGGTTGACAGGACTAGCTTTGTCTATACTAAGGACGATACCTACGAGTCAGCATTAAAGCTCTATGAGTTTGAGCAGCAGCTTCCGGAGCATGATTTTATTCGTGTGAGCAAGCAGAGCATCGTGAATTTAAGGAAGGTAAGAAGTCTTAAAGCTGAAGTGGACCGGAAGATAAGAGTTACGCTTCAAAACGGGGAGCAGATCATTGTTTCAAGAATGTATGCTGATGAATTAAGAAAGAGGCTGGGTATAAAGTGATGAGAGTTAGAGAAAATAAGGGATTTTTCCAATTTATAAATGGGGTACTTTCTACCTATGGTTTTACAGTGCTGGTATTTATTCCGATAGTAATTTTGTTTGGAGAGGGCGCAAAAGATTTTTCTTCATTGTTTTCGCTTGGAGGAGCTGCCTTATCTATGGCAACCCTGATTCAACTTTTTATTTTGGCAATAATCATTAACATATGCAGCACGGTACTGTTTACTGACAGATGGATTAAGAATATGGCGATTTTAGTGAGGAGTATTCTGTTTTTTGCAATCGTCACTCTTGCTATTGTTGTGTTTGTAATAAGATTCCATTGGTTTCCGGTGGATTACGTGGAAGCCTGGATCGGATTCTTCATATCCTTTGGTGTGTGCTCAACCCTTGGCGTAGTGGTAGGCAGACTTAAGGAAAAGAGTGAAAATGAGAGAATGAATCAGGCGCTTGAAAAGTATATAAATGGTAAGTGATTATTTCGCTGAGGTGTGCTATACCAATAATGCGAACTATCATTGAGGATTGTCATTTGGTGCGAATAATTCTCTAAACTCATTTCTGCCGGGAACCCATGCTTTTTCGTAAATATGTGTAAAATGATTTTTTACGGTTTGTTCTGAAATCCCAAACATATATGCAATTCTTCTGTTTGAAAAACCAGACACCTTCAAAAAGCCCAGCTCCAGCTCACGTTTTGTAAGGCCAAATTTCTGAGCGATTTTGAGATATTGGTCTTTTGTGATTTCGAATTGTGTCATTCACCCATGTCCATTTCTTTATTCATCTTGCGCTCTGCATTCAGTCTGAGCGGCAGAAGCATAAACTCAATAATAACTGCATAGAATCCTGAAAGGAAGCAAACTGCCAGATTGGGACCCATCGTAGAAGGATCGAGTCTGGCTATTATCAGAATACCGGATATAATAATCGCAAAGAGTGCTCCGAATACGGTAAGCTTCTGAGCTGCGTCCACAGCTTCAATTATGTTTTTTAGCTGTAACAGACTAAACGGCTTAATACCAACAGAAAATGCATTGATGAAATCCTTCCATGCGCCCATGATGATAAGTCCGGGAAATAGTATTAGTGCAATTAGCAATAATGAAGGCAGATCAATAAAATAGATGATAGCAGAGAATCCCCAGCTTCCTACTAAAAGATTAAACAAAAATATCCCTAAGAACAATAAAAGCTCTCCAAGTATAACTAATCTTATATTTTTCATGGCAATTCCTTTCTTTTGTTAATTTACTGTACCTACTTTGACTTTAGCACAGACATATCTGATATTATATAGTACCTTTTTTTAGGAGAAAGAATCTCATTGGAATACTCTATCGAACCCATAATTCCGAAAAGAGACTTAAAAAATGCAAATTATTATTGACTTGCTGGTCTATCTAGTATAGACTCAAATTATAGTCGATAGTGAATAGACCAAATTAACAATACCAAGCAGGAGGTGGCCATGGCTGTTGAGTTAGGGGATGTTCAGATGCAGTTTGCAAAGCTTATCTGGGAGAAGGAGCCTGTGGGTTCAGGCGAACTGGTTAAGCTGTGTGCGGATGAGTTTGGGTGGAAGAAATCTACCACCTATACAGTTCTAAAAAAGCTTTGCGAGAAGGGACTGTTTCAAAATGTGGATGGCGTTGTCACATCCATGATTTCCGAGGAAGAGTTTTACACAAGGAAAAGTGAGGAGTTTGTAGAGGAGACCTTTGGCGGATCGCTCCCGGCTTTCCTTGCAGCGTTTACGTCTCGCCAGAAGCTGTCCAATAAGGAACTTGCTGAGATAAAGAAGATAATCGATAACGCGAAGGAATAATGGACCTTGGGGACCATCAAAGTCAGTCGGAGGGAAATGTATGGGGACAATTTTTATAAATGTAATTGAGATGAGTGTGGCAGCAGCTTTTCTTATGATTGCTGTAATACTTATCAGAATACCGCTAAAGAAGGCACCCAAGTGGTTCATGGGAGTGTTGTGGGCGATAGTTGCGCTAAGGCTCGTGCTGCCTTTTCAGATTGAGTCAAAGATCGGACTTCTTCCGAATATCGGAGAGATAATCGAATCAAATGTTTTTGGAACACGCACTGAAGTGACATATGTTACTCAGCATGACTATCAGCCGGCAGCTTCATTTAATTCGGGCTGGGTGGCAGGAATAGATGAAAATGAGACCATCGTACCGGAAACAGCAGATGAAGAAATAGAGTACCTTCCAAATGAAGAGATTACAGTCGTATCAAGCTACGATCCAATGACATTCAGGAAAGACCTCTTTGTAAGACTTCAGATGATCTGGATGTTTGGAGGACTTCTTGTTCTTGGCTATGCAGTTTTCAGCTACATCTCTATCAAAAAGAAGACAAGTGCTTCCATTAAGATGGACGGCAGCGATAATGCTTACATTTGCGACGAGATAGATACACCCTTTATTCTCGGAGTTTTCAGACCAATGATATACATGCCTTCAGGGCTTGATGATGAGACTGTCAGGAACGTACTTGCCCATGAAAAGGCGCATATCTTAAGGCGCGATCATATAAGAAAACAGTTTGGATTTTTGCTGCTTGCGCTTCACTGGTTCAATCCCCTTGTGTGGGTTTCCTATGCGCTTTTCTGCAAAGACATTGAGCTTTCCTGTGATGAAAAAGTTATAAGCCACATGTCCCTTGATGAGAAAAAATCCTATGCGACTTCGCTCCTTCTTTGCAGCACACATAGGAGATTTGTTCTGGCTTACCCGCTTGCTTTTGGTGAAGTCGGAGTTGGAACAAGAGTTAAGCAGATTTTCAATTATAAAAAACCTACCTTCTGGCTTATCGTGATGCTTGCGGTTGTGTGCGCAGGACTTTCAACCTGCTTCTTTACAAGTGCGGCAGGTGGCGATAGTGATGGAGCTGCTGCTCAGGATGAGAACGATATCAGTGCTCTTCAAGGACAGGATGAGAACGAAAGCAGCGATGGTGTAGGACAGGATGAGAATTCTGATGATTTGGCATTTGCTGTAAACAATGATGAAATAGCAGATGATGGAAATAATTCTTCAGGCTATAGGCTTACTTCCAGTCCTCAGGAGTCTGTTCTTGGTGGTTGGAACACCAGCTTTATTGCGAGGGATGCTGACGGAATAATAAGAAATTCAACCAAAGATGTTCAGACAAAATTGAAAAATGAAGATCTATTGTTTGAGGATGAGGACTCTGTCTCTTTTGGTTGGTCCAGCCCATGGCCCGGGATGAACCACGAAAAGGGACAGGTGATGGCCATGAGCTATTTTACTGATGAAGAAAAGGGCGAAGCCGAAATTCATTACTATGCAGCGGACTCTGAACCGCATGCATATGTATGGATTGAGAAGCTGACCATAGCTGAAGACGAAGATGGCGAGTACAGGGTGGCTAAAGAGCACCTTGATATATATGATGATATTTCTTCTTTTGAAGATTTTGAGGATGCTTATTTTAATAATGGTAGCGATTTTGAAGCTATCGATTACAATAAAAACGGATTTGGCGAGTATCTGAATAACAATGCAAAAGAGGATACTAACGGACTCTACAGCCAGCTTTTTGATCCGGCAGCTTCAGCAAGATATCTACTTAATCTCAGTGATGATGAATCGAAAGTTGTTGTGACAAAGACCGGTGAGAATAGCGACGGTGCGGTTGTTACCATTAAATTTGTTAAAGAAAACAAGTTTATGGATATAGCAATGATAAAGCCTTGGGGCGAGGATGGAATCTATATTCCCAAGATGCAATACCCAAAAGATTATTATGGGAACAGATCATATGAGCTTATTGTCGGCGATGATGAGGCTTCACTTAGCGGTGATGATGAGGCTTCACTTGACGGTAATGATACCACTTCATATGTCATAGTGGATGAGGATGGCGATGACTATTACGTAAATGGAGATCAATATTCAACAGGGCTTCCTGCCTATATTAAGGGCTCCGGTGAAAAGTTTGTTAATCTTCCATTTTCAAATAGTGATGACTACTTTGAAGATGTACATGAGCACAGATCTATGTCGGATGGCTACTCAGAGGAAGCTGACCTTAACGGCGATGGCAAAAAGGAAAAGATTGAAGTCATTGACCTTGGCTATAATGGCGGAGATGGCGGCTATGAGCCTCATGTCTATAATGCAGCAGGGAAAGAGATCGCACTTCCTGATGACACCAGACAGGAGCCGTTTTCCTTAAAGTGGACTGATGGAAATGTTGAAGTGATGCGAGGCAGTAAGGTTATCGCGTCTCTCACAAAGGATCAGGTTCATGAGTTTTATCTTGCCAAGGGATACTCTGAAGATAAGCTTGAGGCATTAGAAGACATCTTTAACAAGGATGAAGTTATAGTAGGTGATGATGCAAGTGGCTTTGTTATTACCGAGAATAATGGCAAGCCTGAGCTTGTAGTGAAGTATCTGCTTTCAGGTAAGCAGGGGCATTTCGATACTTTTGGTTATGTTCTCTTGCACCTTTCTTTAAATGAGGATGGAACCTGGAACGAGACACCTGAGTTTGTGACAGACTATGATCCTGAGGGACGGAGTTAATGGGCTATTTTCGGTTTGGCCCTATAACCCTGTTCTTGTGGACTGTTAAAGCTATGAAATCAGGAAAATAATCCAAATCATAGATGTAACAAGCTATTTCTATCTATGAAATCAAGAAAAAAGTCCAGTTCATAGATGCATGGCTATGTGGAATCTATGATTCGGGAGAAAAAGCAAAAATCATAGATGTAACAAGCTATTTCTATCTATGAAATCAGGAAAACAATCCAAATCATAGATGCATGGCTATGTGGAATCTATGATTCAGGGGAAAAAGCAAAAAACATAGATGTAATAGCCAGCATGAAGTCCAAATTAGGTCAAGAGGGAAATCTTGTTATATAATATGCTGAGAATTAGCAGACAGGAGAACCTAAACATGCGACTTTTATTTATCAGGCACGGAGACCCGAACTACGAGATAGACGGGCTTACTGAAAAAGGCAAAAGTGAGGCAATAGCCCTTGCAAAGCATATAAAAGAATTTGAAATTGACGAGGTATATGTATCGCCTCTTGGTCGAGCAAAAGAAACAGCGGAATATTCACTTAAGGAACTTGGGATGGAGGCTACAACCTGTGAGTGGCTAAAGGAATTCCCTGCGCTGTTTGATCCGAACATAGCAGACGAAGAAACAAGAAAAGCGTTCCCTAATGAGCTTCATTTTAATGAGGAAAAGGGGAGGTATGATAAAAGAATTGTCTGGGACATCATGCCATCTTACTACATGAACCACCCGGAATTATTTGATGCGAAGAAATGGAGAGAGTCTGACCTTGTTAAGGCTTCGGATGCGGTCGAGGTTTACGACGACATAATTAAAAACTTCGACGAATTCCTTGCGGGCTACGGTTATGAGCGAGACGGAAGCATCTACAAGGTCACAGAGAGTAACGACAAGACCGTTGCAATCTTTTGTCACTTCGGAATAACCTCGATTTTTCTTTCTTACTTTATGGGAATCTCACCCTATGTGCCAATGCAGTTTCTTGCCATGGCACCCACATCCATAACTGAGGTTGTGACTGAGGAGCGTGAAAAAGGGATAGCAATTTTCAGAACCTTAAGAGCCGGAGATATCACTCACCTTACCATGGAAAACGAACCCAGATCCTTCTCGGCGAGATTCTGTGAGAGATTTGAGAACATGGATGAAAGACATTAACCTATAGTAAGCTGATACCTACAAGAAAGTAAGGCATTCTTAAGAGAAATACTACACGTCATAAGACCTGAATCAACAAAAAGTCGTGTATCCCGGAAACAAGCAGCACAAATGATCTAAGAATATAGGCCCCAAAAGGGGAAAGGTAATTATCTCGTAATATAGCACAGAGCATGATATATAGAGGTTGCAACAATCTCTATATTTTTTTGTTTAAAAAAATACGAAAAAGGATTGAATAGCTGTTGACTCTGACGTTAGGTAATAGTTTATAGTTTGTTATAGCTTAAATAAAACATTCAGGAGGTAAGTATGAAAGTCAACAGCGTATATTCGCCAGATGTCTATAAAAAGATAATGCTGGCTGATTCAGATAAAAAAGATGACATCTATCGCTATGATATGATGCTGCCCTTCCAAGGAAAATGGGAATGTTATCATATCCCCATGAAACCAAAGTTTCCAGGTGGATATGACATTATTATGGCTAACAATAGATTAGGAATAATGGCGCCATCTGATGTGGACAGCGACATTGCAGAGCAGATAGAGCAATTGGAAAATCAGGAGATGTGGGAGTCTTGCAATAGGGCCATAGAAGAAGCTCTTACCAGATTTGAAAATCAAGGAATAGAGCTAAAGGTGCAGGAATATCTTTTCACAATTCTTCTGGCAAATCCCCAGAATGCTTATACAATCATGAATGAAGGATATTGTGGTGACGGAGGAATCCCTGGATATATTATGGGATGGCTCGTTCCTTCAAAAGAGACCATCAAAAGACTTCCAGCCGCCCTTACACATGAAACTAATCATAATATCAGATACCAGTACATTAAGTGGACTAATGATATAAATCTTGGTGAGATGATTGTGAGTGAAGGATTAGCAGAGAACTTCGCCACAACAGTCTTTGGTGAAGAACTTCTTGGACCATGGGTCACCAAGACAGACATGGAGCTAATGCCCCTTATAAAAGAAATTATCTACGATGGTCTAGAAGTAACCGGTTTTGACAATATCACATCATATCTTTACGGCGATGAAATGGCTAGGATACAGCATTTCCCGGAAGTTGGGCTTCCATATTGTGCAGGATATGCTACAGGCTATTATTTGATAAAGTACTATTTAGAAAAGACAGGGGTTCCTATAGAAAAGGCAACGATAATTCCGGCAACTGAGATTTTGAATGAAGTAAAGGAATTTTGGAAATGAAAAAGCTGACAGTGAATGAAGTAAGTAAACTAACAGGAGTGAGTATACGTACCTTGCAGTATTATGACAAAATTGTGCTTATGGTACGAAATATTTAATATTGAAAAGAAATGTGTAAAGCAGACCTGATTCAGTGTATGAAAGGTCTGCTTTTCTTTTTTCTGTTAAGATTTAATCCGGGAAAAAGAATCAGGAACAAAACAAAAAATATATTCGCAATAAATTGGAGGAATTATGACTAATAAAATTGAAATAGATAAGACCTTAAGAGGAACCGCATACGTCACCAAAGGTGATGAAGTCCTATGTAAATACAGCAGCGGATTTGCGGACATTGCAAACGAGCGACCAAACACTTTTGAAACGAGGTTTGCCTGCGCGTCCATGAGTAAGACCTTCGTGGCTGTCGGAATTCTGCAACAAATTGAAAAAGGTAACCTGCACTTTGAAGATACACTGGGTAAAATATTGGACATTGATTTAAAAGCAATCGATCCCGATGTTACAGTAAAACAGCTTCTTACACACACTTCAGGTGTTCCGGATTATTTTGATGAATCAGTTATGGATGACTACGAAGCCTTGTGGAAGGATTTTCCAAACTACAGGATCAGGCACAACAGTGACATGATACCGCTTTTCATTGATAAGCCCATGATGTACAAAAAGGGCGAGAAGTTCCAGTACAACAATACAGGCTATGTGCTTCTTGCGCTGATTCTTGAGAAGGTGACAGGCATGGAGTTTGATGCCTATCTTAAAGAAAATATATTTGATGTGTGTGGCATGACATCCACGGGATATTTTGAATTCGACAGGCTTCCCGGAGGCTGTGCCAATAACTACATCAGAATTCCCGACTCTGACGAGTATCGAACCAACATATATTCTGTTGGCGCGAAGGGAACAGGAGATGGCGGTGCATTCGTGACAGCTACGGACATGATTAATTTCTGGAAAGGCCTCATTGACCACAAGCTTTTATCTAAAGAGATGGTCACTGCCATGTTTTCAAAACAGAGCGGAGATGGCAAGGACGCGGAAGAAGGCTACTACGGCTATGGAATGTGGATCATTGATAACCCTGATGGACAGGACTATGTCTACATGCAGGGCTGCGATGACGGAGTATGTGCCTTTTCAGAATATAACCCTAATAATGGGATGCTGACAGTACTGCTTAGTAACTACGGTGACGATGTTTGGGAAGCTATGAGAAAAATCAGGAAGGATAATTACTAAAGCTTTCTTGTGGCACAAGAATATTTATTGAAACTCAAAAAGATCAGCATCACAGCTCATACTTCGACTTTTTCTTGCTGATCTCATTCATATATGCAGCGGTTATCATGCCTGAAGGCAGAGCGATAACGGCAACTCCAACAAGTGCGGATATCATGGTGATAAAGCGCCCAATATTGGTTGTGGGATAGATATCTCCGTAACCGATTGTGGTAATGGAAATGGTTGCCCAATACAGAGCATCGAAAAAGGTTTCAAACAGATTTGGCTCAAGCTGGAAAATCAGCATTGCGGAGACAAAAATATAAATTGTAATAAGTATAAGCACAGCAAAGAGCTGTGTTTTTACTTTTCTAAGGACATTGGCGATAATGACCATGGTCTTGGAATAGCGCACAAGTTTAACAACTCTGAAGGCTCTGAAGAGCTTCAAAAGTCTGAGGGCCGGGATAGGCAGTATAAAGTATATGATAGGCATGATTGAAAGAAAATCAAAGATTGCCAGCGGTGTAAATATATATGCAAAATAAGCCTTTGCACTGATATAACCCATCTTATAATCAGCGGTATAGACTCTTGCGCAGTAATCTATAGAGAAAATTATGGTAGTCATTATCTCGATAATGATGGTGTAGATGCTATCAGCTTTTAAGGTCAGAGGAACCATGCCTGCAATAACTGCTGTTGTCATGAGCATGTCGTAAGCTCTACTGGATTTGTCTCCGATGCTTGAAACCTCGAGGACTTCATAGATTCGCTTTTTTGTTTCGTTCATAGGCACCTGCTTTTTATGTAAAAATCATAAACTATTATTTATTCAAAAAAACATTAGTTGATGACATTTAGTAACTACGCATTGTGATTTATGATAAACAGCCTTGGGGTAAATTGATCAGAAATTGCCCTTAATAAAGGCAAGTATGCCGAGTATGATAAGAATTACGCTTAGCAATTGGCATGTATTTATGAAAATTTTTGTGACATATTCTTTTTTGCCGGACTCAACAACTCCGGTATCGGAGATGAGCAGATTGTCCGATTTATTCTTTTTGTTCTTGTTCATAAACACTTACTCCATTTATGCGGTGTTCGGTTTATGGTTTCAAAAAATACTTATTAACATTATATCATGAAAATACGTTGAAAATACCAGTTTTGATGTATAATAATCTCATGTTTAATACAGAGGAAAATTACGGCATCCCCGGGGCTATCCTTGTGGGATTAAATTATGGAAATAAAGACGAAGCAAAATTTGAGAGATCAATGAAGGAGCTTAAGGCTCTCACAGAGGCCTGTGACCTTGAGCCTATGATGACTATCACGCAGACCCTTCCACACCCTGACAGCAGCACCTTTATAGGCAGCGGCAAGGTGGAGGAGCTTAAGAACCTTATAAGCATGAAGGATGCCAGCATAGTCATTTTCGGTGATGCGCTTTCTCCGATTCAGATAAGGAATCTGGAGAGGATTCTCGATACTGAGGTCATAGACAGGACAGGGCTTATTCTTCAGATCTTTGCAAAAAGAGCAAGGACAAGAGAATCCAGAATGCAGGTGGAATATGCCCAGCTTCAGTTTATGCTTCCCAGACTTGCAGGTATGCGTACCGAGCTAAGCAGACAGGGTGGCGGAAGCGGTAGACTTTCCAATAAGGGTGCAGGTGAGAAAAAGCTTGAGCTGGACAGGAGAAGAATCGAGCACAGATGCGCTGAGCTTAGAAGAGAGCTTGAAACAGTCGAGCGCGAGCGAAACACTCAGAGATCGAAGAGAATGACATCCGACATCGCAAGGATATCTCTGGTGGGATATACAAATGCGGGGAAATCCACGCTGATGAATGCTCTTCTTGATGCAAGTCATGTTGAGGATGTGGACAATAAAAAGGTCATGCAGAAGGATATGCTTTTTGCGACACTTGATACCACTGTCAGAAGGATAGATGTTCCGGGGCACAGACCGTTTCTTTTATCCGACACGGTAGGATTTATTGACGAGCTTCCGACAACTCTTGTTAAGGCATTCAGATCCACGTTGGCGGAGGCAGTTTATGCCGACCTTTTGCTTGAGGTTATCGATTTTTCAGATCCTGATTATATGACGCATATTGATGTCACAGAGCGCACCCTTAGGGAGATTGGCGCGGGACAGGTGCCGATAATCTATGTGTTCAATAAGGCGGATCTGGTGGTAGGCGGCTCTGAGCATACGAGCATGACAATACCGCATGTGCGTAATGACAGAATCTATATGGCTGCGGAAGATGGGATCGGAATAGATGAGCTCATCACACTTATCGAGCACACTCTTGAAGGGGAAAAAGCGGAGTGCGAGTTCCTGATACCATATTCTGATGGGGCAGCCCTTCATGAGATCACTAACAGATCTGATGTTTTGGAGACTGAGTATCTGGAGGAAGGAACCAGAGTTTTGGCGAACTGCAGCAAAAAGATGGCGATGCGATATATAAAATACGCCATTTAAATCCGAGGGGAGCGGATAAACGGTATGGAAATCAAGACGGGGATAAAAATGGAAAACAGGCGTGCCGCAAGAATTATCTATTCTGCGGTGATCGCCTTTATCAATGCGCTATGTACTTCAGGAGCGATATCACATGCCTGCTTCGGTTGGAATGTCATAGAGCATTATAAATGGGCCATGTATTTTGCGGTTTCATTTATCATAGCTTATATGGTCTTTTATCTTTCGGAGCATATAAATTTTGCGCCGGTTCGTACAGCAAATGTGACCTATAAGTTTTCTTACAAGAGGATGTTTGCGGTAGCATGTATTCTCTTTGTCTGCTGGCTTCCATACCTGATAATATATGCACCCGGACTTGTGAATTACGATACGGTCAATCAGGTGAAGGATTTTCTTGACGGTGTCTCTGCGGTTCCCTACGGCTATGCGCCGGGGCAGGAAGAGGTCACAGTTCTTTTTAATGCACATCATCCCGTTTTCGTTACTCTGATTTTTGGAGCCTTTATAAAAATCGGAATCCTTCTGGGAAAACCGGCTCTTGGATTAACACTTTACATAATTCTTCAGATGGTTCTTGCGGCGCTGATATTCAGCTATGCGATAGAGAAGGCATTTGAATTCGGAAAAAATAAGAGCGTCATATTACGAAGGATGATCACTATCTTTTTTGCTCTTTTTCCGGTTATTCCCTATTATGTGTGTGATATGCTAAAGAACACACTTCATGCGCTGTTTGCGCTGCTTTACATATTTCTTTTTCTAAGGTTCGTAATAAGCGGACATGAATTCACACGCAACGAGAAAATTGCATGGGTAGTTCTTTCAATACTTGTTACACTCACCCAGAATACAGGCGTTTATCTTGTGATCATCACAGGAGTTTTTCTCGCTATAAAAGGGAAGAATATACGTAAAACCGTTATCTTTGGCACAGCGGTTTCAGCGCTGCTGATGCTTGTTATCCTTCCGAAAATCATCTACCCTGCGTTTAATATTTTCCCCGGAGGAAAGCAGGAGGTTTTGGGGATACTCTTTCAGCAGACTGCAAGATATGTAAGAGATTATCCTGAGGATATAACGGATGAAGATATTGAGGTCATTTCCAAGGTTGTGGATTATGATACCCTTAAAAATGATTTCACATTTGAAACTACGGATAACATCAAGGCAACCTTCAAGCTTCATGCGTCGACCGCCGAACTTCACAATTATTATGCACTGTGGATAAGGCAGGGAATAAAGCATCCCGGAGCATATTTCAGGGCTATACTTCCAATCTGCGGAATGTTTTTCGCAGCGGGCTATGATATTGGAATATTTGATCACATTCCCACAAATGAAGGGATTTTTTCACAGATACAACAGATTAATCCTGAGAACATGTACACATCGATGACAAATGGGTATTACCGCATCAGATCCTTCCCGGTGCTTAGGATTTTATTCCAGCATGCACTTTATGTGTTGTGGATTCCTGTGTTTTGTTTGTACAGACGCCGCGTAGTAAGTAAGAAAAAGAGCGTGCTTTTCATGGTTCCGTTCGTTGTTAATATGCTGTTTCTTATCATGAGTCCCATGGTTTATTCGAGATATGCGCTTCCGCTGATTTTTGCATCACCATTTTTGCTTTATATGACGCTTCTTGAGGATGGAATTAATAGCGGAAAAGAATGTGAAATAGTATAATGGTAGAAATATTCTGTGTAGCGTATTCGGGGGTTTTATGGATAGCGATTTTTTAGGTAATGGGAAAAAGAATATAGGTATCTTTTTCAACTGCTCCGAGGTTAGATTTCAAAGGAGATTATGTCATGCGCTTTCAAGCGTTGCTAAGAAGCTGGACTATAATCTTTTATTTTTCATGACCTTTGAAGTTATTGATGATGAGAGCGATTTTAACAGAATGAATGAAAAGATGGTTAAGTTCGCGCCGATAGAGCGTTTGGACGCAATCATCGTCGTTTACGATACCTTCGATCGGCCATCGATAAGACAGGTTCTTGAGGATGAGATAAGAAAAAGAGCCATCTGCCCTGTAATAAGCTTCAGAGAACAGTACAAGGACTTCCTTAGCATAATCAGCAATGCCAATGATGCGATCATCAATATCGTCAATCATCTTGCAGACTACCATCATTGCAAGAATATAGCTTTCATGGCCGGATATCCCCATCACTTTGACAGCGATGAGAGACTGCAGCGCTACAAGAGTGTTATGAAGGAAAAGAACCTTCCGATTTATGAAAACTCTATATTCTACGGAGATATGTGGAGATTTAAGGGTGAGGAGGCATTCAGATTTTTCTTCTCTGACCCTGATCATATACCTGATGCGATAGTCTGTGCCAATGACCACATGGCGAGAGCGCTCTGTACCGCCGCCATTGAGCACGGCCTTCGTATACCCGAGGACTTAAAGGTCACTGGTGTCGATGATATTGCTGAAGCGGTTGAATATCATCCTACTCTTACAACAGTAAGCGTTGACCTTGAGGAGATGGCTGAGCGAACTCTGGAACTTGCCAACAAGCTGATCAACAAGCAATATATAAAGTCTGTAAGTACCGTTCCCGCTAAGATCATGTACAGAGAGAGCTGCGGCTGTAATGGTGAGGAGGTTATTGTTTCATATCAGCATCAGCTGACACAGTATTACGAGAGAATGAGTCATCTTCTGGGACAGCCTCACAACCAGACCATGCTTCAGATTGACCTTGACGGCTGTAATACGCTCGAAGACCTTCTGGATACGATTCAGAGGAATGTTGATCTTGTGGTTAAGCACAAGGCCCTCTACATATGCCTGTCAGGCGAAGAAAATGAGAATGGCGGCAGGAATTTCAAAGAGGATGTGACGGATGTGGTTTATCCGGTTTTTGCATATCGTGACGGAAAAAGACTTGATATAAACATAAAGTCCTTCAGAACGGACGAGCTTCTTACCGCGGACTCCTATAGCACTGAGAAGCCTAGAACCATATATTTTTCACTGCTTCATGACAGTAGTAACTGTTTTGGATTCATGGCATCAGAGTTTGTGAGCCTTAAGGATACAGTCGATCAGTACTATTTTGACTGGCTTTTGAAAATATCCCTTGCGATAAACAAGCATTATATTTCAGCGGAGCTAAAGCACCTTCTTGAGCAGACAAAGCAGAAGAGTTTAACTGATTTCATGACAGACATGAGCAATCGTCGCGGCTTTGAAGTGTGGGTTTCTAACCACATGAAGGAATGGTCTCAGACGAAGGAAGAGATAACCTTCATGACCCTTGATCTTGATGGTCTTAAGAAGATAAATGACAATCTTGGACATGAATATGGAGATATGGCAATTGTAGCTGCCTCCAAGATCATCAAGAAAAAATGTCCGAAATTCGGCATCTGCGCAAGAACCGGCGGTGATGAATTCCTTATGGTGTTCCCTGCTTCGAAAGCCATACCGGATGAGATTGCAGAGAAAATCGAGAGCAGCATGCAAAGGAAAAACGCAGCAGGTGCGTTCCCCTTCAAGCTTGGAATATCCATTGGCTGGTACACCACGGTGGTTAAGAAAACAACCCGCCTTGAGGACTGCCTCGCAGAGAGCGATAAGAGCATGTATGAAGTCAAAGAACGCCACCACCAGGAGAATGACGAATAACAGGCTGACTCATAGACATCCATCCGTAAATGTGCGTTTTCATCAAGGCTGTCACTGTTAACTGTGACACAGCCTTCATCAATATCTATAAGCAGTGTAATAGATTTCGTATCTTTTTGATTCTTCGGGAGGATTTAAGTCTTTTACGACTGTTTCTCCTGCCTCTACGTTGTAGTTGCTGTTTACGATGTAGGTGTCTTCGAAGCCTACGAGATTATCTGTATCATCGAAGAAAAGTACAGCGGCCTGAACGGTGTTTATATCATAATTGCTTTTGTTGGTTGCGGATATGATGAGCTTACCGTTAGATGCGATTTCATCTTCAAGAGTTACGTCGTTATAAACGGGCATAATAAATGAGGCATCCTCATATCTGATCTTGTACTGATAATCAGCAGCATTTGCAGAGTTAAGAAATAGTGCATAGAGTGTGAAAAGCTGTCCGCCTGCCACATAGGCGCTATAGGATGATCCTGTTTCCAGAATGCCACCTGAAGCATCATAGCTGATGGTGTCCCAGGAGACTTCAAGATCATGATTGGTGTTGTTTTCACATACGGCAATCAGATACTTATAGCCCCATTCCGAGGCATATTCATAGGTTGATTTAACGGTGATATCTGCTGTTTCGCTTTGTGGCTCTGTTACTTCTACAGCTGCAAGGGCTGTATTTCCTGAAAGCAATAAAACCAGTATTGCTGCAATAATTGATTTCATTATCTTCATGATTCTGACCTCCTTTTCAAGCGGTAATATCCTGAAATATACTCTAAATATTACATATGTACTGGCAGTGTCCAATGTCTTTATTTTTTCTAAAAAAAGGCTGAAAATTATGCTAATATATAATGCGGAGGAGATTAGAAATGGCACAACTATATTTCAGATACGGCGCAATGGGATCATCCAAAACTGCCAATGCGCTTATGGTTAATTACAATTATCATGAAAGGGGCAAAAATTCCATCATCCTTAAGCCGGCACTTGAGAACAGGGACGGAGCCACTGTCATAAGATCAAGAATAGGTCTTCAGGCTGAGTGTATGCTTGTAGAGGACTTTTTTGATGAATACAGAAGAAAGCATAAGATGATAGAGAAGTACGATGCGATCATAGTTGATGAGGCACAGTTCCTCACAGCCGAGCAGGTGGATCTGCTTTCGGATATCGTCGATTTTGATAAGGTCCCTGTTATCTGTTACGGACTAAGGACCGATTTCCAGGAGAACTTTTTCCCGGGATCAGCAAGACTTATGGCTGTTGCAGATAAAATAGAAGAAGTTAAAACGGTATGCTGGTGCGGCAGGAAGGCAACCTGTAATGCGCGTATCTGCGATGGCAGGATTGTACGTGACGGCGAGCAGGTAGTTATGGGCGGTAACGAAAGTTATATCGCACTGTGTCGCAAGCACTTTAAGAAGGGAAAACTTACTGTATAAAATGATACGAGGCTGAGAGCATATACTCTCAGCCTCGTAGTTTTATAGTGTTTTGTCCTTATTCAAGGTGGTTACTTCATGTACTTGGATACGTTTGATTTGTCAACGGGTTCGAAGTCGACCCAGATGTACTTGTGGTCTTTGGTGGCGCCTTCGATGTTATCGAGGGTTCCGCCGCTTCCAAGTACCTTAGCTGCTTCGACGGCTTTTGCAGCCTGTCCCTCAGCGTTCTGAAGGACAGTGAAGGACATCTCGCCTGCTGCTATGGATGCGCAGCCATCAGCTGTGGCATCAACTCCGCATACGAGAATCTTGCTGTAATCAAGACCATAATTCTTTAAGCCCTGAATTGCTCCGAGAGCCATGGTGTCATTGTTGCAGAAGATGGCATCAACACTCTGACCTGTTTTCATAAAGATATCGAATTCTTTCTCGGCTTCGGTATCTGTCCAGTTTGCATAATCTACAAAAACATAATTGGCATTAACTCCGTTAGCTTTAAGAGTCTTCTTAACAGCCAGCGTTCTGTTTATGGTAGCGGAATGGCCCTTTTCACCTTCGAAGATGATCACATTCATACTGCCTTTTCCCAACTTGCTCACAACATATTCTGCCTGGTACTGACCGGCCTGCTGCTCATCTGAGCCGACATATATGAATTTGTCTGCTGTAAGATGATCATCAGAGGGCTGATTGTTTACATAGATTATAGGAATATCCTCTGCTGTAACATTCAGCTGAAGAGCAGTCGCATTATCGGCCGGACGACAGATAATTGCACTGTAACCCTTTGATTTTGCTGTGGATATCAGCTCAAGCTCTGTATCAATGGAACCGGCGGTCTCAACCATGTCGAGTGATACTCCCAGAGCAGATGCCTGCGACACGATTGAATCCGACAGAGCTTTACGGAAGGTATCATCCGTATCAGTAATTATCCACAGAACCTTGGTGGCGCCTCCGCCAGAAGAGGAGGTAGAGCCATTTGCGCAGCCCGCTATTGAAGAGAATGTCAATAGAGCTACTGCAACAACACTTAGCAATTTAACAAATAGATTTTTCTTCACGATAAGACCTCCTCTTAAATCTTGAATTTCTGAACATGAGAAGTAAGAGTTTCGGATGTGTTTGCAAGCTCGTGTGAGTTGTTTGCCACATCTTCACTGTTCCTTGAAATGGTCTTGGCCTGTTCAACCATGTTCTGTGAGGTTGCCAGTATCTCATCGGCGCTGGCTGCCTGCTCCTCGGAAATGGCAGCTACGTTGGTTGCTACGTCATTAACTTTATCTACATCACGGATCATCTCTTCGATGCAGTCATTGGATGCCTGGATATTTTCATAAATCTGATCAAAAGTTTCTACCGCTACATGTATGAGCTCGCTGTTCTTTTCGATACTTTCAGCACTGGCATTGGCCTGTCCTACGGCTTCATCGATAAGTCTGTGAACTTCAGCAATCAGGTTGGAGATGTTTGTGGCACTTTCGGAACTTGTCTGAGCCAGTTTTCCAATCTGAGTAGCAACGACTGCAAAGCCCTTACCGGCTTCACCTGCTCTCGCAGCCTCAATTGAAGCATTAAGTGACAGGAGATTTGTTTCCTCTGCGATTTCACCGATCATGCTGACAATGTTTGTAATTTCTTCAGAAGCTTTTCCTACCTCGTTGATAGAATCAACAAGCTTGCTGTTGGCGGTTTGAATTCCGTCCATAGCATGTGAAAGCTTTTCCATATCATTGCGGCCCTTCTGGGAGATTTTTACGGTCTCCTTCATACTGTCATCGGCCTTCTCGGAATTCTCACGGGTAGAAGATACAACTGATGCAAGAGTGGTAGCATTCTGAGCGATATCACCTACGGCAACGGCAAGCTGATCAACTGTGTCGTTCAGCTGCTGCATAGCTTCTGCCTGAGATTGTGATGCATCCTGCATATCCCTTGATACGGCATCACTGGTCTCGGATTCCTGTTTGAGCTTTTCTGATTCCTCGCTGATACTTGAGAGCATGTGTCTCATGCTTTCAACAAACTCAGCAATCCTTCCACCCATGGCACCGATCTCGTCGTTACTTTCCTGTTTTACTTCAATAGTGAAATCACCTTCGCTCATTGCATGGATGCTTCTGGTAATGCCTGCGAGAGGAGCGATAACTCTGCTTACAACTACAAGAAGGATAATTACGATTACTATGACAGCTATTAAACCGGCGATAATAAGATAATTACCAAGCTCCTGGACTGTAGCCATGATAGTATCTTCAGCGATGTAAGAAACAAGAACCCAGTCGGTTCCGGCAATCTGCCTGAAGGCTACATAATATGGTCCGATCTGTCTGGTTGAATAATCACCGTCGTTTATTGCCTGTGCAACGCCGCTTCTAAGTACGCTACTGTCGCTTGTGCTCAAGGTGGCTCCGACCATGTCCTTTTCTCTGTGGGCGAGAATGGTATTGTCATTTGTGTCGATAAGATAGGAAAATGCTTTATCCATCTTGACACCCGAGTTTACAATACTGCTTATTTTATCAAGGGTAACATCGGCAGCAATTACCTTTATTGAATCATCGCCATACTGAACAATACCGGAGGCACTTATAACTTTGATGCCTTCAGCATTTGTATATGATGTTCCATATTGCATATTCACACGGGTAATGCCTTGCTTGTACCATTCTGAATTTAAAGGATCACTCATCTCCAGAGTGGATTCAGTCGGCTTTAAAAATTCCCCTGCTGCCGTGCCTATATGAAGACCTTCAGGAGAGTTCTTGTTTGCTCCATAGAAGGAGTCAAGAAGCTTTTGAAGCTCTTCTTCATTGGGATTCATGCCCTCGATGGCAAGCTTTGCGGTTGAGAAAAACTGCAGATTATCTTCGAGCCATGACTCAATATTATCTCCCTGATTAGAGATAGAGGAGTCAAGATGTGCAGTCGATAGCTCAGTCAGTCTCTTTTTTGAGAGGGTGGTTGCTATCATAACCAGGGCAACAATCATTAAAACTACGATAGGAACAATGAAAATCAGAAGTCTGTTCCTTATTTTGCCGCTTCTACGGACCTTTACAGTCTTTTCGCTCATAGCATCCTCCTTACGGAATAAGGATAATTAATATAAACTATATATCATAATAAAAGTATCATACATACATAAAAAAAATGATTATGATATCCTTAAATTTGCATAAAAAATTACGAAAAAAAGGGCAAACAGATAAAGAAATTCAATTGAAAGTTGAGCGATAAAAGAATATACTTTTAGATAAAACAGCGATTCTTACGCTGGTCATATTTGTAAAGGGGGAACTTACAAATGGAAAATGATGAGCTCTTAAAAAAACTATCCGAGAATTCCAAGAAAAGTCTTATGTTTCACAGAATATGCGCATACTGTATGGTGGGAATCTTTTTAGTGGTTGGAATATCCGCATATATGATCGTACCTACCGCAGTAACAACAGTTAATAAGATCAATGATGTAGCGATCGCAGCTGAAGATACTCTTAGCAACACTAATGATCTGATCGCTGAGATGGATAAGACTGCGAAGGAGCTTCAGGGCATCGGAGACAACATGAACAATCTTATAAATGAAAACAGTGAGGCTATTACAGACTCACTGGACAAGATGTCGAAGGTTGATTTTGATGGTCTTAATAAGGCTATTCAGGATCTTCAGGACGCGGTGGGACCTTTCGCCAACTTTATGAACAAATTCAGGTGATCTGTTTTATTAGCGCCCGAGTGTAAGTTTTGCAGCATAACGATTATGTTACCCATGTAATGGGAAGGAGGATATGAAAAATGGCATCAAAGAAAACTACTGACAAGATTATTGACCTTGCTAAAAATGTATCTGAGGCAGCAAAGCCTTATGTGGAAAAAGCAGAGCCCTATCTGGAGAAAGCAAAAGAGAAGGCAGAGCCTGTTTTTGATGAGGTAAAGGAGAAAAGTGCTCCTGTTCTTAAGGATGTTATCGAGAAGGCAGACCCGGTTATAAAGGAGGTTAAGAAGAGAACAGCTCCCGCTACAAAGGTTATTAAGGAGCAGAGCGAGAAAGCAGCAGATGTTGTGAAGGCTGCAACGAAGGACCTTTCCGAGAGCGCAGCAAAGAAGAGCGCGAAAACCGAGTTTTTCATCCAATACATGGATTATGAAGTAAGAACTGAGGATATTGCTGATAAGATCCGTGAGCAGTACGTGTCACTGGGACATAAGGTCTCTGATATCAAGGAGCTTCAGATATATTTAAAGCCCGAAGAAAATACTGCGTATTATGTGGTTAACCACAAGGATACTGGAAAGTTTGTTTACTAATAGTAATTACCTGGTAAACTTTCGGAGAATTTATGCAGATTGAGAAAAAAGTATTTTTTAACCTGAAACATTATGAGTATGGCGAAGCATTCTTTGGAAGCTACAAGGGAATGCGCTATCGGCTTGCAAGAGAACCCCTTGAAAATGTGGTTTTCACGCCTGTTGATGAGAGGAATCCCGATGCCAGACTCATGGCCACCGTATGGCCTGAACCCTATAGCTATTTTGATACCGAGGAGGAGAAAAAAGTTTCTGAGAAATTTGAGATTTCTGAGGAGGGGTTCGATGCTGCCATCGCCTGGATAAACGAAAAATACGAGACCGGAAAGTGGGACTAAACTTAAGGCTGTTGTCATTTTTATGGCAGCAGCCTGTTCTTTTTATTTCTTTGCCTTCCCCTTTGTGCTGACTAAAGCAGAGCGTAGACAAATTTAAGCCTTCCCCTTTGTGCTGACTGAAGCAGAGCGTAGACAAATTTAAAGCCTTCCCCTATGAGGATGTATATTATTTTAGAGCCTTCCCCTATGAGGATGTATATTATTTTAGAGCCTTCCCCTATGAGGATGATATTATTTTAGAGCCTTCCCCTTGGGGGGAAGGTGCCTGCGAAGCAGGCGGATGAGGGGAGACTAATAAGCAAAATTACTAATCCATCAAAATAATCACAAATTGAAAAAGGAAATCACGAAAACCTGCAGAATATAACTAAAGTGAGGAGTTTTTAGCGTGAAAATACGAGAAAGCTTAGAAAACAGAGAGAGACTTAACTTAAGTCCATATGCAACCCTGAGCATGAACTCGCGGGGGAGGAAAACGGAGGAGGAACCTTGTGATATCAGGCCTTGTTTTCAGAGAGATAGGGACAGAATCCTTTATTCTAAATCTTTCAGAAGGCTCAAGGATAAAACGCAGGTTTTCCTGACACCTGACGGTGACCACTACCGGACCAGGATGACTCACACCCTGGAGGTTTCCCAAAATGCCAGAACTATCGCAAGAGCATTGAAGCTCAATGAAGATCTTGCTGAGGCTATCGCGTTTGGCCACGATCTGGGCCACACGCCTTTTGGCCATGCAGGAGAGAGAGCTCTTAATGCTATATGCCCTTATGGTTTTAAACATAACGAACAGAGCCTTAGGACAGTTGAGCTTCTGGAGAAGGAAGGACAGGGACTCAATCTTACCTTCGAAGTAAGGGATGGGATTCTCAATCATGAGATGAATACCACACCGATAACACTTGAAGGCAGAGTAGTGCGTCTCTCTGATAAGATCGCCTATATTCATCATGATATGGATGATGCCATACGCGGAGGAATACTTAAGGAATCAGATGTGCCCGAATCTATATGTAAAGTGATAGGACACACTAATCGCGAATGGCTTGATACTTTTATCCATGATATTGTGGAGGCCAGCACAGGCCACAACGATATTCTCATGTCTGAAGAAGTGCATGATGCACTTATGGCACTTCGTGCTTTCATGTTTGAAAATGTATATACCAATCCTGTGGCTAAGAACCAGGAAGGGAAGGCGGAGAATCTGATCCAGATACTGTATCAGTACTACATGGATCATGAAGAGTTATTGCCTGAATACCTCAAAAAGCTTATGGATTCACAGCCTAAAGAGAAGCTTGTATGTGATCACATAAGTTCAATGACAGACCGTTTCGCGATTGCCAGATTCCAGGAGGGCTTCGTGCCAAAGAGCTGGAATGTACTCTGATTTAATTTTCTGTGTGGCTCGCGGAGATGAATTTTACTTAAAGGATACTATATGAGATATTCGGATGAGATCATTGAGGAGGTCAGATCCCGCAACGACATCGTTGATGTCATAGGGCAGTATGTGAGCCTGAAGCGAGCAGGTGCCAACTACGTGGGACTGTGTCCTTTTCATAATGAAAAGTCGCCATCCTTTAGCGTATCGCCGAATAAGCAGATGTTTTACTGTTTTGGCTGCAGAGTGGGTGGAAACGTCTTTTCGTTTTTGATGAAATACGACAACTTAACATTTGGCGAAGCTATGAAGACTCTGGCTGACAGAGCAGGAGTCAAGCTCCCTGAGGAGGATGAATCTCCCCAGGCAAAGAAGATGCGTGATAAAAGGCAGACCTTGCTTGACATAAATAAGGAAGCCGCAAAGTACTATGTTTACCAGCTTAAGTCTCCTGCAGGGGAGAAAGGGCTGAGGTACTTTAGGGACAGAGCCCTTTCCGATGAGACTATTAAAAAGTTTGGTCTTGGATACTCCAACGTCACCAGTGATGACCTTGTGAGATATTTGCGAAGTAAGGGCTATAGCGATGCCTTGATAATCGAGGCGGGGCTTGCATCTCATGATGAGAAGTACGGTACCCACGATAAGTTCTGGAACAGGGTTATGTTCCCGATACTCGATGCCAATTCCAAGGTTATAGGCTTTGGCGGAAGAGTTATGGGAGATGGTAAACCCAAGTATCTGAACTCGCCTGAGACCATGATCTTTGATAAGAGCAGGAATCTGTTTGGTCTTAATTATGCGAAAAATGCAAGAGCGGGTTACATCATTATCTGCGAAGGCTATATGGATGTTATAGCGATGCATCAGGCGGGATTTTCAATGGCTGTGGCTTCACTTGGAACAGCATTTACTTCGCAGCAGGCAAGCCTTCTTAAGCGGTATACCGATCTGGTAATTCTGTCCTATGATAGTGACGGGGCCGGTACCAGCGCCGCGCTGAGAGGCATTGAGATACTTAAGGGTGCGGGACTTAAAGGAAAAGTCCTTAATTTAAAGCCCTACAAGGACCCTGATGAATTTATAAAAAATGAAGGAAGGGAAGCCTTTGAAGAGAGAATCAGGAAGGCTGAAAATCCATTCTTTTTTGAAATATCAGTTAAAGAAAAAGAATTCGATATGAGCGATCCGGCTGAGAAGACAGAGTTCCACAGATATATCGGGAAAAAACTTTGTGAATTCACTGAGGCCGTTGAACGTGAGAATTATCTTGAGGCGGTAGCACAGCGCTACATGATAAGCGCTGATGATTTGCATAAACTGGTGGCAGGAATTGCTGCTGAGGGCGGAATCGTAGCTAAGACGGAAAAGCCCAAAATACAGAGACAGGGAGCGGCTGTCAAAGAAGATCCTTCAAGGAAGCCGCAAAGACTCCTTATTACATGGCTTGCTGATGAGCCCGGAGTTTTTTCATCAGTCAAAAAATGGATAAGCCCTCAGGATTTTGCAGATGAGATGTACCGTGGTATCGCGGATGAGATGTGGAAGGGACTGGATGACGGAAGCTTTGATCCGGCTAAGGTCATGAATCATTTTACCGACGAAGCTGAGCAAAGAGAGGTCGCAGAGCTTTTCAACACTAACCTTGTTAAGGTAAATACGAAAGATGAACGTGAAAAGGCTATGCATGACATTCTCTATGACATAAAAAAATCCGGCTATGAAAAGAAATTGTCGGATATGCCGGGAGATGCGCCGGAGCGATGGAATTTTACTCTGGAAGGAAAACGCACCCTGGAAGAGCTATCAAGAGCAAAGATTGTTTTGAATGGTTAAGATACTGAAAGGAAGGTAGAAAGTGGCAGAGAAAAAAGTTACAACAAAGGCAGCCAAGGAAGAAAAGGTAAAGAAGGAGACAGCTAAGGCTGCAGACAAGAAGACTGAAGAGAAGAAGACTTCTGCTAAGAAGCCTGCAGCAAAGACTGCAGAGAAAAAGGATGCGGCTAAAAAAGAGCCTGCAAAGAAAACTGCTGAGAAGAAGGAAATAGCTAAGAAGGAGCCTGCAAAGAAGGCAGTTAAGGAAGAGACTGCAGAGAAGGCTAAGGCACCTGCAAAGAAGGCTGCAAAGGCTAAGGAAGAAACCAAGGAAAAGGCTGTGCAGAGTTCAGATGAGCTCGATGAGGAGACCAGAGAGAAGTTTTTACAGAAAATAAGAGAGCTTCTCGCCCTTGGTAAGAAGAAGCAGAATACTCTTGATTATAACGAAATCAGTGATTTCTTAAGAGATCTTAATCTTGATGAGGAGAATCTTGATAAGGTTCTCGAGCAGCTTGAGGCAGCAGGCATTGATATCATCAGAATGGAAGATGATGTTGATGTAGATATTCCGGATGATGATGGCGTGGTACTCGGCGATGAAGAAGAGGTTGATATGGAAAATATCGACCTGTCAGTTCCGGATGGTATCAGTATTGAAGATCCGGTCCGCATGTACCTTAAGGAAATCGGTAAGGTACCGCTCCTTACAGCTGAGCAGGAGATCGATCTTGCACAGCAGATGGAAGATGGAATGATGGCTGAGCGCATCATGGCAGCCGGCGGTGCAGATAAGGTTGATGTTAAAGAGGAAGAGGCTGAAGCATACGAGCGCGTTAAGAATCTTGATATGAAGGAGCTCAAGAGCGTTTCCTTCATGGGAGATGAAGCAAAGAAGCGTCTTGCAGAAGCAAACCTTCGTCTTGTTGTAAGTATCGCAAAGAGATATGTCGGAAGAGGTATGCTTTTCCTTGATCTTATTCAGGAAGGTAACCTTGGTCTTATCAAGGCAGTTGAGAAGTTCGATTTCCGTAAGGGATTCAAGTTCTCCACATATGCAACATGGTGGATCCGCCAGGCTATCACCCGTGCTATAGCTGACCAGGCCAGAACTATTCGTATTCCTGTACATATGGTTGAGACCATCAACAAGCTCATCCGTATCAGCAGACAGTTGCTGCAGGAGCTTGGCCGCGAACCCACACCCGAAGAGATTGCAAAGGAAATGGGCATTCCGGTAGAGCGTGTGCGTGAGATACTTAAGATATCCCAGGAGCCTGTATCACTTGAGACTCCTATCGGTGAGGAGGAAGATTCACATCTTGGTGATTTCATCCAGGATGATAACGTTCCTGTTCCCGCAGACGCTGCTGCGTTTACACTTCTTAAGGAGCAGCTCGTAGAGGTTCTCGGAACTCTTACAGAGCGTGAGCAGAAGGTATTAAGACTCCGCTTTGGACTTGATGACGGAAGAGCAAGAACTCTTGAGGAAGTCGGCAAGGAATTCAACGTAACACGTGAGCGTATCAGACAGATCGAGGCAAAAGCGCTCCGTAAGCTTCGTCATCCCAGCCGCAGCCGCAAGCTCAAAGACTATCTTGACTAAAAAAACCTTTTTTACAGAAGGAAATAAAAACTAAAGCTTTCACCAGATGGAGACGGTGATAGAATATCTAAAGCCTTCCCCAGATGGAGACGGTGATAGAATATCTAAAGCCTTCCCCCTCGGGGGGCGCACGACGTCCGGGGGACGTCGGCTTTGCGCGGACCGAAGCGGAGCGAAGACGGTGTCACCGAAGGTGACGGATGAGGGTTAAAAGCGTACATGAATAATAAAACTATCTCCCTATCCAATCGTCTATTAGCAGTGGCAAATTTAGTAAAGTCAGGTGACTGTGTATGTGATATCGGGACGGATCATGGATTCGTTCCGATTTATCTTATTAATTCAGGCATCTGCAGACACGCTATAGCAATGGATGTAAACGAGGGCCCGCTAGAGAGGGCGAGAGAACATATAGAAGAATACGGTCTCTTGGATGCAATAGAGACAAGGCTTTCCGACGGAATGGAAAAGCTTGGAGACAATGAGGCGGATACAATAGTCTGCGCCGGCATGGGCGGACTTTTGATGAAGCGAATACTTGAGGATGGAAATCCCCGGAAAAAGGGGATTAAACGCATGGTTTTGCAGCCTCAGTCTGATCTTATGGGATTTAGAGAATACTTAAGGCAGGAGAAATTTTTTATTGAGGATGAGGCAGAGATTTTCGAGGATGGAAAATACTATGTGGCCATTTGCGTAACTGTCTGTGGTGGTGAAGTCAACGAGGCATATGACAGGGCCCGGGATGAAATTCGTAAGAACTGCGCAGGTGCTGACATCTCGGATAATGTTCCAACCAGAATCTGTGACAGATTCGGCCCCTGCCTGCTAATAAAAAGAGATGAAGTTTTGAGAGAATACCTTACTCATGAGAAGAGCGTATGTGAGGGTATTTTATTAAAATTGTCTGAAAATGAGCATACTTCCAGAAGAAATGATATTATAAATAAAATTGACGATATAACAATTGCACTTAGCTTATATCAAAACTGAATTAGTGAACATTACTTCATTGTGTGGAGGATAATATATGCCAAAACTGAATATAAACGGTGAAGAAAGAGAATATGCAAAAGGCACGACCTTTGAAGAGATAGCAAGGGAATATCAGGACAAGTATGACAATCAGATAGTGGGTGTTGTATATGGATCCAGAATCCGCGAGCTTATGAAAAAGGTGGACAGGGATGAAAAGCTGACCTTCATTACTACAGCAGATGAGATAGGTAATAACACCTACACTCGTACCGCTATTATGATGCTTATTAAGGCTGTCCGCGATGTTGCCGGAAAACAGCGCGCTTTTATCAAGGTTGAGTATAAGATTGGCAATGGTTTTTACTGCAGCATAAAGGGTGACTTTAAGGTTACCGAAGTATTTGCTGAGAATGTGGAAAAGAGAATGCGTGATATGGTAGACGATGCACTTCCTATCACTAAAAAGGGTTATCCTTTACCTGATGCCATCGAGATTTTCAGAAAAGAGGGCATGGAGGATAAGGTCAGACTTTTCCGCTACAGAAGAAGCTCTGAAGTAAATGTGTATAAACTGGATGAATTCAGTGATTATTATTACGGATATATGCTCCCTAATACCTCATACGTGAAGTGGTTTAAGGTTGAGAAGTATCATGATGGTCTCATTTTGCATCTGCCTTCAAGAAAGCACCCGGATCAGATCACGGAAACTGAGCCCAGGGAGAAGCTGTTTAATGAAATGCAGCGTTCTACTGAGTGGGGCGAAATGATGGGAATAGAGACAGTCGGAGATCTTAACGATGCGATTTGCAGAGGTGAATTTAATGACATCATGCTGGTGCAGGAGGCACTTCAGGAGAGACGTATCGGCGAGATAGCCCAGAAAATCTATGAGCGCAAGGATGTTAAATTCGTAATGATCGCAGGTCCAAGTTCATCAGGCAAGACATCCTTTGCCAACAGACTGTCAATCCAGATGCGGACCTATGGTCTTCGCCCGCATCCGATCAGTCTTGACAACTACTTTGTTAATCGTGAGGATACACCGCTTAATGAGGATGGCAGCTATAATTTTGAGTGCCTTGAGGCTCTTGATGTTGAGCGGTTTAACAAGGATATGATGGATCTTCTTGAGGGTAAGAGGATTGAGATGCCTGAGTTCAACTTCGTTACAGGCAAGAGGGAGATGAATGGCAATTTTATTCAGCTAAAACCCGGAGATGTTCTCGTTATCGAGGGAATCCACGGTCTTAATGAGAAGATGAGCTATGCACTTCCCGCAGAGTCCAAGTTCAAGATATACATAAGTGCTCTTACAACACTTAATATTGACGGACACAACAGAATACCTACGACAGACGGCAGACTTCTTAGACGTATTGTCAGAGATGCAAGGACAAGAGGAGCCAGTGCCAAGCATACAATTGCAATGTGGGATTCTGTAAGAAGAGGAGAGCACCTTAATATATTCCCATATCAGGAAGATGCTGACGAGATGTTTAACTCTGCACAGATTTATGAGCTTGCAGTTTTGAAACAGTATGCAGAGCCGCTGCTTTTTGCGATTAAAAAAGACGAGCCGGAATATTTTGAGGCAAAGCGCCTCCTTAAATTCCTGGACTATTTTGTTGCAGTAGATTCACAGACTTTGCCTAAGAATTCACTCTCCAGAGAATTCGTTGGAGGAAGCTGTTTCAAGGTTTGATAACATATGTTGGATATCGGTGAGACGAACTGCAACAGTCTCACCCTTATCTGAACCGCCCACAAGAATTCCGACGTAGTTCCCGAAAATATCGAAGACTCCGCCGCCAGACATTCCGCTGTGGGCATTCATTTTTATATAGATCATTTTGTAGCCGTAATCGGTTACCATAATGTCCGGATTAATAACAGAACCGTAAATATATTTGCCGGCGATTCCGGAGTTAGTTCCGTAGTAGTCATAGCTTTGCAATTCCTTGGCGTTTACTATGTGCTCTGAATCGAGGGCAATTGCGGTCTGTTTTTTTTCTTTTTCAAAAGTATTAAAAGCCTGATAATCTATAGAAATTTCTCTTAAGCTTATAAGATCATACGGATCGATGGAAGAAGTAGCTACACTTATTATAGCTGCGTCAAAATCTGGATCCTTTACTTCAAGTCTGGCATCAAGTGCCACCTTCCCATTAAAGAAAATTACATAATTACTCCCGGTATCATCCCAGTTTTTAACCACATGCTCTGCAGTCAGTATAAGTATTTTGTCACTTTTTATGGAAACAATATTTCCTGCTCCGTACTCTCTGCCAACCTGAATCTGAACGGTGGACGGCCTGACGTTAAATGCAGTGCGGATCACATCATTTTCTGTTTTGGTACCTGTTTCATTTTTGGGAGTTTTAAATGCATCAAGAGAGAGCATGTCTTCCGCAATCTCAGAGGGCATCGGCCCCTGGGCATTACAGCTTAGTGTGCTTAGTGGGGATAATAATGAAAGAAATAAGAAGAGCAGAGCCTTAGCTGCTGTATTCGAACGCTTAATCATATCCAATCTCTGTGCACCAATTAGACTTTTTTACATATGAGCAGGCCTGTAAGCCGGGTTATGTCGAGAATGATCATCTATCTAGGACTGCCGTTACCGACAGCCTCGAGCGACCCACCTGAAAACGGACCGGGCCAGCCCATAGTTTTCTTTTCGGTCTTGCTTCGGATAGGGTTTACATGGCTACAGATGTTACCATCTGCACGGTGGTCTCTTACACCGCCTTTTCACCCTTACTCATAAAGAGCGGTTGTTTTCTGTTGCACTATCCCGGGAGTCACCTCCGCCGGACGTTATCCGGTATCCTGCCCTACGAAGCCCGGACTTTCCTCACCCGCGCCCTTACGGGACTTGCGGCCGCGATCATTTGTCCTGCTCATACATATGCATTTTATCAATCAAAAAAAATATGTCAAGTACAAAAAACTCGCATACTCGAGAGCTACTAAGCCGCGGCTAAGTTCTCTTCCAAATCTTGAAAGTTTAGTATGGTAATGTGTTACATCTTTCATTGTGCGCAGCGATGATTTCTAGTAAAATTATTGTATGATTCAGCGAAAAATACCTAATGATGAACTTAATACTTTTTACCAGTCAAAGTTTGAATATTATAGAAAAGTTGCGGCGCTTGCGGCGATAGCCACAGGACTTTTAGAGGTCTTCTATTTTATCTCGGACTGCATTATCTTTGGAAGGTTTGCTAACGAGACGCTTATACCGCGCATTTCAATCATGGTGCCGATTCTTCTTTTTGTTCTTATTAACCCTAAGGTTAAGGACTATAAGTGCGGAAGCCTTCTGTATTATATGATGCCGCACTGCGCAATGTGGGCGACTATCTGGGCTATCTGGTTTCTTCCAAACAGAGACTTTGCGCGTGAAGGCTTTATTATAATGCACTTTGGATTTTTGTGTGTGGGACTGGCCATGCCTGTAAGGTACCACATAGTAATGCACGCCTTTCTTTTCCTTAATATCATTGTTTCAAACCTATTCATACATTATGAACATTTTGACATGATGATAGCGTTGGCATTTCCACTTTATATTGGCGTTATTCTCATTATGATGATCCTTGAAAATTCGTATGCCGACCATTATCTGATAAAAAAGGAAATTGAAAAGAATTCGGTTACGGACCCTCTGACTGAGGTTTTCAACCGCAATAAGCTTGAGGAGATAGTCTCTGCTGATGGTGAGAAGCTTGAAGTTGGGCATATAAAGGATGCATCGATTTTGATGGTGGATATCGATAAATTCAAAAGAGTTAACGATACCTATGGACATGAGGGCGGCGACAAAATTCTTGTTTTTGTATCTGATCAGATTAAAAAACATATCCGTTCTACCGATCTGATTATCAGATGGGGCGGAGAGGAATTTGTTGTTCTTTTGATGGGAACCGCTTTAGATGTGGGTCTTAACATAGCTGAGCACATCAGAAGTGCAGTGGAAGCTGCGGAAAACGACGTGACCCCTGTCACAATCTCAGTAGGAGTCAGCAAATATGAGGGTGGTAACTACCACGATGCTATAAATAAAGCGGATCAGGCACTTTACTATGCCAAGGAACACGGAAGAAATCTGGTGGTCTGCTATGAAGATATCGAGGATGAAATCTTAAGGAATTCTTAAGGGAGTTTTAAGGCTTTCTTGAATTTGAAAAAACGTCTTGTCATAAAATTTTGGGTGTGATATAGTCTCAACTTGTCGGCAGTCAGCCGGCACAGTTTCCGGAGTTTCTCCGTGACGATTTCCATTTTTTCCTAAAGTTTTATGAAAGGCGGTTTTTTATTTATGAGACCAATTAAACAAAGTAACTCGATGAAAGAGCTGTTAAAGAAGCTCAAGAGACATGACACACTTGTGCTTGCTTCCGGTGTTGTGGCAACATCACTTTTATGCGGTGGATTCGTCTATGTGACGACGCCGGCGATAAGTGCTGATGCTGCTCAGGAGGTAGTTCGAAGAGATTCGCTGGGAGTTCAGAAAAAAGCCAGCGATCAGTTAAATGAGGTAGCTAATTATCTTGAAAAGCTTGATAAGGTAGTGACTGAGAGCCAGGATATTGTGAAGGAGGTTCAGACCGTTCAGAATGAGCAGAAAGAACTTACTGAGCAGACGATTGAAACTCAGAAAACTCTGGAGACTCAGAAAGTTATCGAAAGTGAAAAGACATTAGCTTCTCAAAAAGATATAAATAATAATTCTACGCAGGTAGTTGAAAAAATCAGCGGGCTTGATAAAGAGCTTGATTCTATTCATTCAGAAATCTCTGATACAAATTCCCAGATAAAAAAATTGCAGGAAAGCATGGATAAGGGTGGCGATCTTGATCCTGACAAGGATAAGGCGGATTTTGCCCAGATAACCAATGCACTTAATGATATCAAGAAAAGCTGCGACAAATCAGGAGCCGATGTAACTGAGATTATTGAGCAGATTAAGGATGAAAAGAGCGATAATTCAGGAAATCAGCAGACCGTGATCAGCTCACTTGAGACAATTGTTCACTCTCTCGAGAAGGTTGATACTAAGGAAAGTCTTACCAAGATGGAGAATGATCTTAAGGTAACACAGTCCACATACGTTGCCATGCTTGAGGACGTTGAAAAAAGTGTGAGCAAAACTTCTGATAATATAAAGAAGGTAGGGGATAAGGTCGGTAAGGTAGCTGATAGTGTCAGTGATGTTGAGAAAGAAATCGATGGCATTCGTAGCAGCCAGGAGCATACCGACAATAAGCTCGATACAATCGGCACTGAAGTAGGAACTGTTAAAGGCGGTGTTGAAAGCATAGGAAACACTGTCGGAAATGTACAGGGCCAGGTCGGAGTAGTGCAGGGACAGCTTGAGTCTGTACAGGGACAGGTTGAATCTCTGGATAAGGACATCGAAACTGTCAACGGAAAGGTTGAGTCAGTGCAGGGCCAGGTTGAAATGACAAATGATCGAGTGTCATCTGTAGGTGATAAAGTTGACTCTGTAGAAAACCGGGTGAATTTAGTAGGCGATCAGGTAAATTCAGTAGGCGATCAGGTGGATTCTGTGGAAGGCAAGGTTGCTAACGTAGATGGAAAGGTAGCTACGGTAGATGGCAAGATTGATTCTGTAGACGGCAAGGTCGACTCTGTAACTGGTAAAGTCGATACCGTAGACGGAAAAGTAGACTCCGTAGATGGTAAGGTTGATTCCGTAGATGGAAAAGTAGCTACAGTAGACAGCAAGGTTGACACAGTAGATGGAAAAGTTGACTCTGTAGATGGAAAAGTAGACTCCGTAGATGGAAAGGTTGATTCCGTAGACGGAAAGGTGGCTGCTGTAGATGGAAAGGTTGATTCCGTAGACGGAAAGGTGGCTGCTGTAGATGGAAAGGTTGATTCCGTAGACGGAAAGGTGGCTGCTGTAGATGGAAAGGTTGATTCCGTAGACGGAAAGGTGGCTGCTGTAGATGGAAAGGTTGATACTGTAAACGGAAAGGTGACTGACGTAGACGGCAAAGTAGATTCTGTAGATGGAAAGGTATCCATAGTAAATGGTAAGGTTGAAACAGTAGATGGAAAAGTATCTGCTGTAGATGGCAAGGTAGACTCTGTAGGAGACAGGGTGGAATCCGTAGGTGACCAGGTGGAATCCGTAGGAGATCAGATTGAATCCGTACAGGGGAATGTAGGTACAGTAGATGAGCATGTTGGTTCTGTGAGCGGAAAGGTCGATACTGTAAAAGGTCAGGTTAATTCTGTAAAGGATAAGGTTGATTCGGTAGATGATCATATTGATTCCGTAGAAGATCTGATTGATTCTGTCAAAACTCAGATTGGAACTGTAATCGGACAGATCAAAAATGTTGATGACAAGGTTGGAACAGTCGATAAGAAGGTCGGAAACGTTGATGGAAAGCTGACGAATGTTGATGGAAAAATAGGTACAGTAGACGGTAAGGTCACCGGCGTCGACAAGAAAATCGGAACAGTCGAGGGCAGGATTAGCAACGTTGAAAAGAAAATCGGCACAGTAGACAGCAAGGTTTCTACTGTAGATGGCAAAGTTGCGACAGTAGATAATAAGGTCACAGCCGTAGATGGCAAGGTTGCGACAGTGGATAACAAGGTCACAGCCGTAGATGGCAAGGTTACAACAGTAGACGGCAAAATCGGAACTGTAGATAAAAAGATTGGAACAGTAGACGGCAAAGTCGGTACTGTAGATAAGAAGGTTGGCACAGTAGACAGCAAGGTTGCGACAGTAGATAACAAGGTCGCAACAGTTGATGGTAAGGTTACAACAGTAGATGGCAAGATCGGTAATGTAGACAAAAAAATCGGCACAGTAGATAGCAAGGTTGGAACTGTAGATACCAAGGTTGGCAACGTAGATAAGAAAATCGGAACAGTGGACACTAAGATTGGTAATGTGGACACTAAGATTGGCAGTGTGGACACTAAGATTGGCAGTGTGGATACTAAGATTGGTAGCGTGGACAAGAAGGTTGGAGGCGTGGATACCAGAATCATTTCGGTTGACAAAAAGATCGGAACTGTACAGGGAGAACTTAGCGGAGTCAGAACAAAGCTGAACGAAACGGATGCCAAAATTGATTCAATTTCCGGACAGCTGCAACAGGTTTTTCAATGTTCGGACAGTAATCGTAAAAAGCTGGCATCCATACTGTCCGAACTTTGCGGCTATAAAGCCGATAAGGATGCAACATTTGATGAACTTATTGAGGCTGTAAAGCTTATTCCTGCTCATGTAATTAATTCAGGAAATGTGGTTTACGAACATCATTATCATAAAGATGTAAATGGAAAACAGGTAAAGGATAAGTCAACTCAAAAAGGCGGCTGCTTTACAGAGCCTATCTATCATCAGCATACTAATTCCTGCTATTCACAAAAGGCAATATATACTTATGTACCGGAATTTAGAGAAAGTGTTCATTATTCAAGAACCGGTGAGCAAACTTTTTATTACTTATGTATGGTATGTAAAGAAGGCTTTACTGATAAAAATCATACTCATGAAACAACGGACATAAATGTTGCGGCGGCGAGTAAAAGCTATGTGACAAGAACAGAGCCATATCTTAGCTGTGTAAAAACAGATAAGACCGTAGATGCCTGGGCTCCCGGATGTGGATATTCAGAAGGGGATATTATGACAGCAACAATAACCTATCCAAAGGTGTTCACAAAAAGTAATAAAACCAAGCTGAACTCACTTAATACATCAATGATGTCAAAATCTAAGGGCGTTACAGTTAATGAGGAGCTGTTCAGTTTTGATGTATTCCAGGATGAAACTTATAATGAAGATGACTGGGGTGAAGAGGATTATTATGATGCTGCAGAGGAAAACCAGCCGCAGGAATCTCAGCCTGTAGAAGGTGAGCAGGAAAACGCCGGTCAGGAAACGCCTGCTCCTGCCGCTGAGGAGACGAGCCAGGATCAACCTGAAGAGAATACGCAGGAGAATAACAATACTGAGCAGAGTCAGGAAGATGTGAACCAGACTGAAGAAAAAACACCTGATGTTGATCAGACTGATGCACAATCTAATGATGATCAGAATGCAGAGGAACAGGTACAGGAGGACCAGCCTTTGCAGGAGCAGGTGCCGGAGGATTCTTCTAATGATGTAAATAGCGAAGGCTGATACTGATTAAACCTTACGATGCTCATAGTAACCGGATGCTAACAGTAAAAAGCCCATGCAGCGCTGATTTCTTGACATTCTTTTATGGCTGGCGGTAAAATACGATGTACATATTTATATAGAATGGAGTGTGATTAATATGACAAAAATTGATATTATTTCAGGCTTCCTTGGAGCTGGGAAGACGACACTTATAAAGAAACTCCTTAAGGAGGCGCTTGCTGGCACTAAGACAGTGCTTATTGAAAATGAATTTGGAGAGATCGGTATTGATGGCGGATTCTTAAAGGAATCCGGCATTGATATCAGAGAGATGAATTCAGGATGCATTTGCTGCTCACTGGTAGGAGACTTCGGAACTTCACTCAAGGAAGTTATGGACACATATGCACCTGAGAGAATTCTTATTGAGCCTTCAGGTGTAGGTAAGCTTTCAGATGTTATGAGAGCTATTCAGAACGTGGCTGATGAGAGCTCTGACCTTACAATGAACAGCGCTGTTACAGTAGTTGATGTAAGTAAGGCTAAGGTTTATATCAAGAATTTCGGCGAGTTTTTCACAAATCAGATTGAAAATGCCGGCACTATTCTTCTTACAAGAACAGATAAGGCTGATGCTGCCAAGATTGAGACAGCTGTAGAGCTTATCCGTCAGCACAATCCTAAGGCTACTATCATCACAACACCCCTTGACCAGCTTAGCGGTCAGGAAGTGCTTGATACATTTGAAGGTAATCATGACCTTGAGGCAGAGCTTCTTAAGGAAGTGCTTGCACAGAAGGCTGAGGAGCATCATCATCACCATGACCATGGCTCAGAGAAGTTCACAGATGAGGAAGGTGTAACTGTTTACAGAGCTCACAAGCATGATCACGACCATGATGAGCATGACCACGATCACGACGAGCATGAGCATCATCATCACGACCACGATGAACACGATCATGATCATGAACATGAGCACCATCATGACCACGATGAACACGATCATGATCACGAACATGAGCACCATCATGACCACGATGAGCATGATCACGAGCATGAGCATCATCATGACCATCATCACCATGATGCTGACGATATCTTTGTAAGCTGGGGAATGGAGACTCCTGCTAAGTACAACAAGTCTGAGATTGAGGCTATGCTCGGAAGACTTGAGGAAGAGGAGACCTTCGGTATTGTTCTTCGTGCTAAGGGTATGGTTCCCGATGAGAACGGCGGATGGATCGAGTTCGATTATGTTCCCGGAGAGCCTACAATAAGAGATGGTGCCGCTGATGTTACAGGTAAGTTCTGCGTTATCGGTGCTGAGCTCAATCAGGATAATCTTGAGAAGCTTTTCCGCAGAAAGCTTTGATTTTTAGTAAACGGCAAATACTTTTGACGCCTACTTAAATTATCATCAATTCCCCGCTTTAAGGCTTTTACCTTGGCGGGGTAATTGCGTATGGAGTTACTTTATTTATGTTTGGAAGGAAAAGAGAAAAGAAAATGAAACCGGTTTATGTAATAAATGGATTCCTTGACAGTGGAAAGACAGATTTCTTCAAGTATACGCTTGCACAGCCATACTTTAAGACCAAGGGAGAGACTCTTCTTATTGTTTGCGAAGAGGGCGAGAATGAGTATGACGAAAAACTCTTAAAGGCAACAAATACAATACTTGAGACCATAGAGGATGAGGAGGATTTCACACCTGCAACTCTGATGGCACTTGAGGCTAAGTATGATCCTGAAAGAGTTCTTATCGAGTATAACGGAATGTGGAATTTTAAGAATTTCCGTCTTCCCAAGGCATGGAGACTCGAGCAGCAGATCACTATCATTGATGCTTCAAGCTTCGAGCTTTATTTCACCAACATGAAATCACTTTTATCCGAGCAGCTCAGAAACTCAGAGCTTATTCTGTTCAACAGATGTGACGGAATAGAGGACCTCGCTACTTACAAGAGAAATGTTAAAGCCATCAACCAGAAGGCGGACATCATCTTCGAGGATATGAACGGAGAGGTAGATGTGACTCTTGATGAGGACCTGCCCTTTGACCTTAACCAGGATCCCATTGAGCTCAATAACTTTGGCTATGGAATGTTCTATCTTGATGCTCTCGAGCACGTAGACAGATATGATGGAAAAAAGGTAAGATTTACAGCTATGGTGGCTAAGCCCTTCGATATGGCGGACAATGCATTTGTTCCCGGCAGAATGGCAATGACCTGCTGCGCTGAGGATATGCAGTTCCTTGGATTTAAATGTGAATATGACAAGGCTTCTGAGCTCAAGGAAAAGGATTGGATCAAGGTTACCGCTGAGGTAAGAAAAGCACTTGTTCCCGAGTATCAGGGCGTTGGACCTCTTCTTAATGTTGTGGAGATAGAGCACGTTAAGGAGCCTGAAAATCCTGTTATAGATTTTTCTAATCCGGAGGTTTGATTTAGATTAAGGTTATAGAACTTTGTTTGATGTATGATGGCTGTGATTGAGAAAAGGCTTGACATTGGAATAGGAAATAGCTAAAATATTTGGGTGTATGTGGCATTGACTGTCCGTGTCCGGTTTCAGAGCCATATTACCTATGATAACGTATCAAATTTCAATTAAGTAACAATATGGAGGAAATTATGGCTAATATCAAATCTGCCAAGAAGAGAATTCTTACAAATCAGAAAAAGGCTGCTAGAAATCAGGCTATCAAGTCTGCTGTAAAGACAGAGATCAAGAAGGTTAGAACAGCTATCGAGGCTGGAAACAAGGACGAGGCTGCTAAGGCACTCCTTGCTGCTACATCAGCAATCGACAAGGCTGAGTCTAAGGGCGTATTCAAGAAGAACACAGCTTCTAGAAAAGTTTCTCGTCTTGCTCAGGCTGTTAACAAGATTCAGTAATTTATATATTAAGACTTTTAAAAGAGGTTCAGTTATCTTCTCACCGATAGCTGAGCTTCTTTTTTTATTGTTTTTGAGTCATGGGGACGGTTACGCATCACTGTGAAAATGAATGTTAGAAAAATGTGAACTTTCTGCGAACTGTATAAATCTTTAAATTTTTTTAAGTTCAATTTAGGTTTCCACTTCATAATGCCCATTAAAATAAAGCAAACGGATGCGCTTTAACGGGCATCAAACAAGGAGATTATGAAATGAAAAGAAATGAATTAAAGAGAATTTTACCTATAACAATAATGACAATGATGTGCATAGCAGTAACAGCATGCAGTCAGCCTACTACAGGAACCTCAAATAGTGAAGCTACAACAATTACAGAGGAGGCTGCCCCTGAGGATAGCGAGGCTCCTGCCGAAGAAACAGAAAGTGACGCTTCTACAGACAAGCCTGAGGGAGAACCTACTGATGGAGAGACACCTCCGGAGAAGCCGGACGGCGAAGCGCCTGATGGTGCTCCGGGTGAGAAGCCTGAAGGTGAGGCACCTGATGGTGCACCCGGAGAGAAGCCTGATGGTGCTCCTGGTGAAAAGCCTGATGGAGAGGCTCCTGGGAATCCTCCTGAGGGAGGCGGTGGATTTGGCGGTGGAAGCAGCAGTGCTGATATAGAGTACAAGGGAGCTACAGAGATCACAAGTGCTGATTCTCAGAGCGGAGAAACCTACGAAAGTAGCACAGCAGATGAGAGTGCACTTATTATAAGCACATCAGATGATGTAAACATAACTGATGCCACAGTTACTAAGACCGGTGATTCTGACGGCGGAGACAACTGTAATTTTTACGGCCTTAATGCAGCTGTTTTGGTAAAGGACGGATCCACCACAACGATTACAGGTGGAACAATTACTTCAGATGCAGATGGAGCTAACGGAGTTTTCTCATACGGCGGAAACGGTGGTAAGAACGGTGCAGAGGGTGATGGAACAAAGGTGATCATATCTGATACTACTATAACCACTACAGGCGATGGTTCCGGCGGAATCATGACAACCGGAGGCGGTATTACAGAAGCTTCAAATCTGACTGTTGAGACCAGCGGAAGATCCTCGGCTGCAATCAGAACAGACCGAGGAGGCGGTACAGTAACGGTTGATGGCGGCAGCTATACTACAAATGGACTTGGTTCACCTGCAATTTATTCTACTGCTGACATTACTGTATCCAATGCGACTCTTACATCAAATCTTTCAGAAGGCGTGTGCATTGAGGGAATTAACTCAATTACCTTAAATGACTGCGATATGACCGCCAATAATACTGATACCAACGGCAATGCAACTTTTTATGACACAATTATGATCTATCAGTCCATGTCAGGAGATGCAGACAGTGGTACGTCAGTCTTCACTATGAATGGCGGAGCACTTACCAGCAAAAACGGGCATGTATTCCATGTAACAAATACCAGGGCTATTATCAATTTGAATGGTGTAAGCATAGTCAATAAGGATTCTGACAATATTTTGCTTTCAGTTTGTGCTGATGGTTGGAATGGAGATGTAAACAATGCTACGTTAAATGCCAGTGCCCAGATACTTGAAGGTACAATTCTTGTAGGAAGCGATTCTGAGCTTACTCTTAATCTGACAGATGGCTCAGAGTTTACAGGAACAATTGACGGAAACATTACTAATGCCAAGGGCGAAACAGTTTCTACAGAGGTTGGAACCGTGTCAGTATCTATAGATAAAAGCAGTACATGGACTCTTACAGCTGATACTTATATCACATCCTTTGACGGCGACGCATCAAGTATAAACACTAATGGCTATACACTTTATGTAAATGGTGTGGCACTTTCATAAATAAATTATTTATATACTACGCAGCTGCGGCGAAAGGTTTTCGCCGCAGCTGATTTATGTTATCATTACTTGTTAGACTTTTTAGAGCAAATTATTATTTATAGAATTTGGAGTAATATGGCAGAATTTGATCAGAGTAAAATTAGAAATTTTTGCATAGTTGCGCACATAGATCACGGTAAGTCCACACTGGCTGACCGTATGATCGAGACCACCGGTGTTCTCACAAGTCGTGAGATGCAGAATCAGGTCCTTGATAATATGGACATAGAGCGTGAGAGAGGAATCACCATCAAATCTCAGGCTGTTCGTATGGTCTATAAGGCTAAGGACGGTGAGGAGTACGTTTTCAACATGATAGATACTCCCGGTCACGTGGATTTCGGCTATGAGGTCTCAAGAAGCCTTGCAGCCTGTGACGGAGCAATCCTTGTAGTTGACGCTACTCAGGGCGTTGAGGCTCAGACTCTTGCTAATGTATATCTGGCTCTTGACCATGACCTTGACGTTTTCCCTGTAATAAACAAGATTGACCTTCCCAGTGCAAGACCTGATGAGGTCAAGGAAGAAATTGAGGATGTAATCGGAATTGAAGCGCATGATGCACCTCTTGTTTCAGCTAAGCTTGGAACCGGTATAGAGGATGTCCTTGAGTCCGTTGTGAAAAAGATTCCGGCACCTACAGGTGATCCTACGGCGCCGCTTCAGGCTCTTATTTTTGATTCAGTATATGACTCATACCGCGGAGTTATCGTGTTTGTCCGCGTAAGAGAAGGTGTTTTGAAAAAGGGCATGCTTGCTAAGTGCATGGCATCAGGAGCATCATGGGAAGTTGTTGAAGTAGGATATTTTGGCCCGGGACAGTTTATTCCCTGCGATGAGCTTTCAGCCGGAAGCGTTGGATACTTTACAGCATCAATTAAGAATATTCAGGATGCACGTGTCGGTGATACAGTTACTGATGCGCAGAATCCCTGTACTGAGGCACTTCCGGGCTACAAGAAGGTAATGCCCATGGTTTACTGCGGACTTTACCCTGCAGATACCGCCAGATATCCGGAACTTCGTGATGCACTTGAAAAATTGCAGCTTAATGATGCCTCTCTTTTCTATGAACCCGAGACATCACAGGCTCTTGGATTCGGATTCAGAGCCGGCTTCCTTGGACTTTTGCACCTTGAGGTAATCCAGGAGAGACTTGAGAGAGAGTATAATCTTGACCTTGTAAGTACCGCGCCCGGTGTTGTCTATAAGGTTCATAAAACTGACGGAACAGTATTTGAGCTGACCAATCCGTCAAACCTTCCGGATCCTTCAGAGATTGAATACATGGAGGAGCCCATTGTAAACGGTGAGATCATGGTTACCACAGACTATGTTGGCTCAATCATGCAGCTTTGCCAGGAGAGACGTGGAACCTACATAAGTACTGAGTACATTGAGGCTACAAGAGCGGTTCTTAAGTATGAGCTTCCGCTTAATGAGATCATTTACGACTTCTTTGATGCACTTAAATCAAGATCTAGAGGCTATGCATCCTTTGACTATGAGATAAAGGGATATGAGCGCTCTGAGCTTGTTAAGCTTGATATCCTTATCAATCGTGAGCAGGTTGATGCGCTTTCATTCATCGTTCACAAGGACGGTGCATACGAGCGCGGCCGCAAGATGTGCGAGAAGCTTAAGGGTGAGATTCCGAGACACCTTTTTGAGATTCCGATTCAGGCAGCTGTGGGCGGCAAGATCATTGCCCGTGAGACAGTTAAGGCTATGCGTAAGGACGTCCTTGCCAAGTGCTACGGTGGTGATATCAGCCGTAAGAGAAAGCTTCTTGAGAAACAGAAGGAAGGTAAAAAGAAGATGCGCCAGATTGGTAGCGTAGAGATTCCTCAGCAGGCCTTCCTGAGCGTATTGAAGCTTGACGAAGGTAATTAAGCATATTCATAAAGCCTTCTCCCTTCCAGGGAGAAGGTGTCAGCGAAGCTGACGGATGAGGGTAATAGATGAATTCAATAGGAATTTATATCCACATACCATTTTGTAAACAGAAGTGCCTATACTGCGACTTCCTCTCCTTTCCGGAGGGGATGGAGCAGCAGGCACTTTATTTTGATGCTCTGAAAAAAGAGATTGAGATAAGTGCAGGAGAATGTGAGGATTATGAAGTGACCTCGGTTTTCATAGGAGGCGGCACGCCAACATCTGTGGAACCTTCTTATATTGCTGATATTATGGGCGTTTTAAAGGGGCAGTACAATCTTGCGGAGAATGCTGAGATCACAATCGAGTGTAATCCCGGTACGGCTGATTATAAGGCACTAAGGCTCTATAGAGATGCAGGAATTAACAGAATAAGCATTGGCCTCCAGTCAGCGAAAGACAATGAACTTCTGATACTGGGGCGAATCCACAATAGAAAACAGTTTGAGGAGTGCTATAAAAATGCAAGGCTTGCCGGTTTCGACAATGTAAATGTGGATCTCATGAGTGCTCTTCCGGGGCAGACCCTGCGCGATTGGGAGAGTAATCTTGAGTACGTCTGCTCTCTTGAACCATCACCTGAGCATATTTCAGCTTACAGCCTCATAATTGAGGAGGGGACACCTTTTTATGAGATGTATGGGGAGAATTCTGGAATTAGGAGAGAGCATCTCCTCCCACTCCCTGACGAGGATACAGAGCGGGAGATGTACCATAGAACTAAAGAGATACTGGAAAAGAACGGCTATTACCGCTATGAGATTTCCAATTATTCAAAGTCTGACCGTGAAAGCAGACATAATGTCAGGTACTGGAATGGTGGAGATTATATTGGCTTTGGAATTGGCGCAGCATCTCTTATGAAGGGCATTCGCTACAGGAATATCTCAGAGCTTTCAAACTATGTGGAAGCTATTAATAAGTTAGATATTTTTGATATTTTGAAAGCTATACGCACCGAAGTTCAGCCACTTAGCAAGAATGAGCAAATGGAGGAGTTTATGTTTCTGGGGCTTCGCATGGTTCGTGGTGTTTCCTGTGCGGAGTTTGAGAGGCGCTTTTCTTGTGAAATGGCTGAGGTCTTCGGCGAAGTGATCGCAGAGCTAAGAGGTGAAGAGCTTCTGGAAGTAACTGAGGACGGAATTCATCTAACAGACTATGGTCTGGACCTCAGTAATTACTGCATGGCAAAGTTTTTACTATAGGAGCAAAAATGTTCTGCTGGTATTACTCTCTAAAATAGTACCAATGAATGAAAAAGGCGTTCACAGTAAAAAAAGTTAAGGGCATGTTATGAATAAGCAAAACGACAGTAAATACAAGCTTGCAGAGGCAATAAAAACATGTATGAAGACGACCTCTGTGGAGAATATAACAGTAAAGCAGATAGTGGAAGTGTGCGGCGTATCACGTCAGACCTTCTACCGCAATTTCATAGATAAGTATGACCTCATAAACTGGTATTTTGACAGGCTTCTTGAACAATCCTTTAAGGAACTTGGCAGTACGGAGAGTTTGAGAGAAGGGCTTATCAAGAAATTCAGATACATTAAGGCGGAGAGAGTTTTCTTTGCGGCTGCGTTTAAAGTGGATGAGCAGAATAATCTGAAGGATCACGACTTTTATATGATATTTGAGTTTTATTGCAGGCTCATCAGAGAAAAGACGGGAGAATTGCCTGAAAAGAAAATAAGGAAGCTTCTTGAGATGTATTGTCAGGCTTCGATTTATATGACTGTGCAATGGGTACTTAAGGGTATGAAGGAATCTGAGGAAGAACTGGCAGATATAATGATTGATGCCATGCCACCAAGGCTAAATGAAATATTCACTGAGTTAAAGATACTTTGAGGCCAATGCGATATACCTCTATTTGATCCTTATAGCCAAAACAGAAAAGAGTAGCAAGAATATTCCGGTACCCAAAAACAAAAGAGTGATAAACAAATTTTGGTACAAAAACGGTAAAGTGTAACTTATGTTAAAAGCTGATAAATGCTATCATTATTACTGGTTAAAACAACCTGTGTAACACAGGGGAGAAAAAAAGTTTGGAGGGTATAGCATTATGGCAAACAGAATTTCACTTAACGGTACATCCTATCATGGAGCAGGTGCAGTAAAAGAGGTTGTTGGCGAGATTAACAGCCGCGGTTTTAAGAAAGCATTCGTTGCATCTGATCCTGACCTTATTAAATTTGGTGTAACAGCAAAGGTTACAGATCTTCTTGATGAAGCAAAGATCCCTTATGAAATCTATTCAGATATTAAGCCCAATCCCACAATTGAAAATGTTAAAAATGGTGTTGAAGCTTTCAAAAAGTCCGGTGCTGACTGCATCGTAGCAGTTGGTGGTGGATCTTCAATGGATACTTCCAAGGCTATCGGTATCATCATCACAAATCCTGAGTTTGCTGATGTCCGTTCTCTTGAGGGAGTTGCTCCCACAAAGAATCCTTGTGTTCCGATCATTGCAGTAGCAACTACAGCTGGAACAGCTGCAGAGGTTACAATCAATTACGTTATTACAGACGTTGAAAAAGAGAGAAAGTTCGTTTGTGTAGATACTCATGATATGCCTATCGTGGCTATCGTTGATCCCGAGATGATGTCATCTATGCCTAAGGGACTTACAGCTTCTACAGGTATGGACGCACTTACACACGCTATCGAGGGCTATACAACAAGAGCAGCATGGGAGATGACAGATATGTTCCATCTCGAGGCTATCAAGCTCATTTCCAAGCATCTTCGCGGTGCGGTTGAGAATACCAAGGAAGGTCGTGAAGGAATGGCACTTGGCCAGTACATCGCAGGAATGGGATTCTCAAACGTTGGTCTTGGTATCGACCACGCTATGGCACATACACTTTCTGCTCACTATGACACTCCTCATGGTGTTGCATGCGCTATGTTCCTTCCCATCTCCATGGAGTTCAACCGCGAGTACACAGGCGAGAGACTTCGTGAAGTTGCAAGAGCAATGGGTGTAGAAGGCGTTGATAACATGTCACAGGAAGAGTACAGAGATGCAGCTATTAACGCTGTTAAGAAGCTTTCAGAGGATGTTGGAATTCCGAAGACACTTGATAAGATCAAGGAAGAGGATCTCGATGTACTTGCAACTGATGCTCTTAATGATGCGTGCTATCCCGGCAATCCCAGAGAAGCAACCAAGGAACAGGTTATTGAAATGTTCAGAATGCTGATGGCATAAGTCTTATAACAAAATATTAAAAATACAGAAGCCCCTGACAACGACTCAAAGCCGGTTTGTCAGGGGCTTTTTATATATTTTTAATTAAGTTTTGAAAAGTTTCACACAATCAGAAGCACTTCACGGCTAAAATTGAATTATAAACGATTTATTGATAAGGATTATCTATATTGAGTTTTGTTGAATGTAAGGAGGAAATAATGCTTCTTAACTTTTTTATCGAGCTTTTGCCGGATACCATGGAGACTCAATTTATAGGATTGGATGCGCCACAAAAAGTAGTCGTGTTTTGCGTTATAGTGTTTCTTTTTATTGTTTTTTTGACTTTGTATGTTGGAATTAGCATCATGATCATGAAGATCGTTAACAGGATCTTCAGGCATTTGAAAAAAAGAAAAGGTAACAGTATCACAATCCAGTTTTTACAAAAAACAATAACTCTTGTAGTTATTGTAGTATTTGTAGTACTTCCTTTGGGAGGGCAGAAGCTTGCAGCATCTCTGCTTGGTTCCACTGCTGTGGTCGCGGCTGTCGTTGGTCTTGCGGCAAATGACGTAATAAAGGATATGTTCGCAGGACTTGAAATTAGTATTTATAAGCCATTTGATTTGGGATCAAGAATAATGCTTGAGGATGGAAGATCGGGAATTGTTGAGGATTTGAACCTGCGGCACGTGGTGCTAATGCTCGTTGATACAACCAGACTTGTAGTTCCAAACAGTAAAGCCAATTCTATGCTGATCACGAATTATAGCTATGCAGATGAGGTACCGAGATCCTTTGATGTTAAGTATGCAGTGAGCTACAAGGCGGATATAGAAAAGACGAAGGAACTGATAAGAAAAACCATCTGTGATTGTGAACTTACGCTGAATGAGGATAAATACGATGCTGAAAATCCCTTGAGCAGATCGGTTTACCTGATTGAGATCACAGATTCAGCTCTTGTTATGATGGCTACTGTATATTATGCCCACGGCATAAGAACTGAAGTGGTGAAGGATGAAGTTAATACTAAGGTCTTTGAAGCACTTACTGAAAATGGCATAGAGATGACCTATGACTGTATGAATGTCATCATGAGAGAAGATCTTTGATTTTGTATCGGTATAATTAGTGATATCAGCAAAAAGTGTAGTGCTATAGATTAGCAGGCTTATAAGAGTCATTGAAGCTAAGGGATTCCGCTTGCGAAATCCCTTTATTTATTACACAAGGGCCTGTGATTTACAGCTATTTTTTCATACAAGCGCCTGTGATTTACAGATATCGTTTTCTAATAGCTGTTGCTGTTTTTGACACCTATCCTCTTTTATAAAATCCGGTTCCGTTCTGTGCGGCGATACCCTTTATACACAACTCAACAAGTGAATTCATTACTTCTGCAACGCTCATTTCGATTCCCTTTGTAATAAGCTTATCGAAGATCGCAGTGGTGGTTTGCGGATAGAAATCAAGTAATTCAAAAATGCACTGTTGGGATTTGCTAATTCCAAAGGCACTATAATCCAAAATGGTCCCTGCGCTTTTACTACCCATATCTGACTTTTCAGAAATTTTCTTCCCCAGATTTATTCTAAGATAATCCACGATATCCTCAGGGCATGAGGCAATGTTTGCACCTTGCTTTATCAGGGAATTGCAGCCGTAGCTAAGGCTGTCACAGATTCTTCCCGGAAGTGCAAATACTTCACGCCCCTGTTCTAAGGCCATGTCAACCGTGATCAGTGTGCCGCTTTTTTCTCTTGCCTCAATAACAAGTACAGCATCTGATAATCCGCTTATTATCCTGTTCCGCGGAGGAAAATACTGCGGTTTTGGTTTTGTTCCCGGTAAGTATTCCGACAGGATTCCTCCTGATGTAATGAGCTGATTGTAAAGAGCACTGTTTTCCTCGGGATAGCAAACATCAACTCCGCTTCCAAGAACGGCTATGGACCTGCCACCTGCGTAAACTGCAGCTTGTTGGGAGATGCCGTCAACTCCGCGAGCCATTCCGCTGATTATCTGTATACCCATGGATGAGAGTTTTTCACCAAAGAGCTTGGCGGCATATTTTCCATACTCAGAGCTGTTTCTGGCTCCGATGATGGAGACCGAAGGTAAATTCTCATCAGGAAGACTCCCTATGCAATAGAGCGCAAATGGAGGATCGGGAATATCTCTTAATCTTCTGGGATATGAATCAAGGGAATAAGGATAAAAGTCAATTCCACGGTGGTACAGGTATTCAAATTCACTCTCAAGATTCCACTTTCTCTTGCTAGCGACAAATGACTTGAACTGCTTAACGTTTAAAAGCTTCTTCAGAGAGTCCTCATCAGCTTCGTATATTGTTTTGCAGCTACCGAATTCTTCAAGTAGCTTAAACAGCGTTTTGTTGCCGAAGCCCGGTACGTTATGCAGCATGTACGCATAGGAGGATTCAGTGATCATGATGTCCTCCTTTCTGCTGCGGCTCCTGACTTGCTAAAGTACTTTGAATCCATCATTCTATAGCAGGCAGCTTCCGTAAGATGCCTGGATTCAATATTATCGCTCTGCTCCAGATCGGCTATGGTACGGGCTAACCTAAGAACTTTGTGATAAGCTCTGGCGGATAGGTCCATAGTGCTAAAAATCTGTTCCATCAGACGCTGCTCCTTTATTCCAAGCTTACAGTATTTTTGAATCTGTCTTGGAGACATTTCGGAATTGAAACGGATTCCTTCATGAGCAAATCTCTTATTCTGTATTTCAACCGTTCGCATAACGCGCTTCCTGATCTCGGCACTGGTCTCGTTGCACTGCGCACCGTGATTCAGTTCGCTGACATCTATTTTTGCAGCCTCTATGCAGATATCTATTCTGTCAAGAATCGGTCCGGAAATCCGCCCCAGATATTTTGTTATTTCGGACTCAGAACACTTGCATTTATTGAGATCGGGATAGTAACCGCAGGGGCAGGGATTCATGGCTCCGACCAGCAGAAGATCTGCAGGATATGAAAAGTTGCCACCGCTTCTTGCGATATGAACCTCCCTGTCCTCTAAGGGCTGCCTTAGGAGATTCAAGGTATTTCGCTTAAACTCTGCCATCTCATCCAAAAACATGACACCTCTGTGAGACAGAGAAATAACACCGGGGTGCGGGATGTTTCCGCCGCCTGCAAGAGCGGCTTCGGTAATGGAATGATGCGGACTCATAAAGGGGCGTCTGGTCATAAGAGTTTCGCCCTTTTTTAGCATTCCCGCCACGCTGTAAATGGATGAAACCTCGAGGGCTTCATCACGGGATAAAGGCGGCATGATGGATGGGATACGCTTTGCCACCATGCTTTTTCCTGATCCCGGAGGCCCAATCAGAAGAATATGATGATAACCCGCAGCGGCGATTTCAACAGCTCTTTTAACGGCAGATTGTCCGTTGATTTCTGAAAAATCCATGCCCTTAAGATAACCCTCATGATATTCCGCATTTTTGAAAAGTGAATCAATATCGACTGTAGTGGGACGAATTAGCATATTTTGTTCTGCTTTATCTGTCTTTAGATAGGCCACGACTTCTGAAAGAGAATTCACACCGATTATCTTCATACCCTGGACAACGGCGCCTTCTCTGGCATTGTCTGATGGAAGGATACAGGTTTTATATCCCTTTGCGTAGGCGTGCGTGACCATGGGCAGTATTCCGCTTACTGCTTTGACTTCTCCATCCAGTCCAAGCTCGCCTATGACAATGGTATCCTTTAGTGCATCCGGCGAAATCTCACCTGTAGCTGTGAGTATTCCGACCGCAACCGGGAGATCCACGGCTATCCCTGATTTTCTGATATCTGCGGGAGATAGGTTTACGGTTATTCTCATGGGAGGGAGTGCAAAGCCTGCATTTTTCAAAGCTACTCTGACCCTCTCTGAGGCTTCCCTGACCTCACCGCTCATAAAGCCCACCATATTGAACATGGGGAGTCCGTCTGAGGTATCAACCTCGACCTGCATCAGATACGGCATGATGCCTTTTACCGCACCTGAGACTACTGTGCTGAACATACAAATAACTCCTTTCAAACGCATTAAAAAATGCGAAACAAAGGATTGCCCGGGTAACCAAATTAAGGAAAATACGGAGATACTCCGCGTGAAAATAAACAAGCGCTTTTAAGCGCAAGAACAATTATAATCAATAAAAGTTATTTTGCAAGGGAAAAATACAAGCATCAAAATTTCACCCAAATTTTAGCTTTATTTCATTCTCAGTTCGTTGACTTTTGACTTCGGTATCTACAAGATAAAGATAGGAAAAAATGCGAATATTAAGCGTTTTTGATCTAATTACAGCACATTGATTGATCATTTTTAAACACATAAAAATCAGGAGAATACAATGTCACGAATTGATGAGATTCTAAGAATTGCGAAGGAACAGGGAGCATCCGACGTTCATATCACTGTAGGTATTCCGCCTAAGATGCGTGTGAACGGTAAGCTTATTGCGCTTGAAGGATACCAGAAGATGCTTCCGGCTGATACGGAAGAGGTTGCGGATGCGATCATGAGCCTTAAGCAAAAGGAATTACTTGAAACAAAGGGACAACATGATATGTCATTTTCCATCAAAGGACTTGGCCGCTTCAGGCTTAATGTGTTTAAACAAAGAGGTTCGATAGCTATGGCAATCCGTCTTGTTGAGACGGAGATTCCTGATGCCGAGACACTCGGAATACCGCCTTCTGTCGTGAATCTATATCAGAGACAGAGAGGATTGGTGCTTGTAACAGGCCCTACCGGTTCCGGTAAGTCAACTACACTTGCATCCATAATTGACAAGATAAACAACAACAGAGAAGCTCATATAATCACTCTGGAGGACCCCATTGAGTTTTTGTATCAGCACAATAAATCAATCGTTAACCAGAGAGAAGTGGGCCTTGATAGTGATAACTATGCCAATGCTTTAAGAGCTGCTCTTAGAGAAGATCCTGATGTTATCCTTGTGGGAGAGATGAGAGACCTTGAAACTATAAGCACGGCTATTACTGCAGCAGAGACAGGACATCTGGTGCTATCAACACTTCATACCATAGGTGCCGCAAGCACAGTGGACAGAATAATCGATGTATTTCCGCCGCATCAACAGCAGCAGATAAGAATACAGCTTGCAAATGTTCTGGAGGCGGTTATTTCCCAGCAGCTTATTCCTACAATTGATGAGGAGGCCAGAGTGGCAGCCTTTGAAGTAATGCATGTTAATTCTGCGGTTAGAAATATGATTCGTGAGGGAAAAACGCATCAGCTTATAACTATCATGCAGACCAACAGGAAACTCGGAATGGTTACCATGGATGAGGCGATCATTGATCTATGCAAGAGCGGAAAGATATCAAGGGATAAGGCTATTCAGTATGCCCAGGATCCTGATGTGATGCAGAATAAAATATTAAGATAGCTGTGGTATGTGAAAAGGCATTTGCTCATTATTATAAAAAATAGTTTCTGAAAATACGTCAAAATATATAAACACGGATAAAGAACAAGAAAACGGTTTCTTTATCCGTGCTTTTTTGTGTATCGGTTTATTGAATTGTCAGTTAATTATTTAACCGATTAACACCCGTTAACCACGCATGGTTTAGCGGTTGCGCATGAAAATTGGCTATTTATCGGTAACTAAGTTAAAATTGTGCATTTTGTATAAGGAAAACGTTTTTCATTTGTGAAACAATAACGATTGACTACAAAAGTACCCGGTATTAGAATTACCATCAGAACAACGAATTGCGCAAATGTGTTGCGCATTAGTCAACAAAAAAACAAAGTAATGGCACAAAAAAACGGAGGAAAATTGAAATGAAAAAGAAATTGGTATCAGTTTTACTGACATCAGCAATGGCAGCATCACTGCTTGCTGGTTGTGGTAACAACGCTGCAGATACAGCGGGAGATGTTGCAGATGCTGTAGAAGAGACTGCAAATGATGCTGCAGAGGCAGTTCAGGATGCGGCTGAAGATGTAGCTGAGGATGCAGCAGAGGTTGTTGAGGAGACTGCAGAAGAAGCAACAGAGGAAGCAACAGAGGAAGCTACTGATGCTGGAGACGTTGATTATGGCACAGGCGAGATCAAGGTTTGGGTTGCTGACAACGTAGTTGATTTCACAAATGAGCAGATTACAAAGTTCCAGGGTGATCACCCGGAATTCGCAGGATACACAGTTACTGTAGAGCCCGTAGGTGAAGGCGATGCAGCAGGCAACATGATCACAGACGTTGAGGCAGGTGCTGATATTTATGCATTTGCTCAGGATCAGATTGCAAGACTTGTTACAGCAGGTGCACTTGAAGTTGTTGAGGATTCAAATGCAGAGGCTGTAAAGGCTGAGAACGATGCCGGTGCTGTTTCCGCTGCAACAGTTGGTGGCACACTTTACGCGTATCCTATTACATCTGACAACGGATATTTCCTTTACTATGACAAGAGCGTTGTAAGTGATCCTTCTACACTTGAAGGCATCGTTGCTGATTGCGAAGCAGCAGGCAAGAACTTCTACTTCGAGATCAACTCCGGTTGGTATCAGACAGCATTCTTCTTCGGCGCTGGTGCTGAGCTTACATACGATACAGATGATGAAGGTAACTTCACAAAGTGCAACTCAACATATGCAAGTGATGCAGGTGTTGTAGCTCTTAAGAAGATTGCAGAGCTTGCTTCTTCTAAATCATTCCAGAACGGATCATCAGTTGGTGAGGCTACAAACGTTGGTGCAATCGTTGATGGCACATGGGATGCTCAGGCTGCTAAGGATCTCTTTGGCGACAACTATGCATGCGCTAAGCTTCCTACATTCGAAGGTTCTGATGGCAAGACATATCAGATGAGTGGTTTTGGTGGATTCAAGCTTCTTGGAGTTAAGCCTCAGGAAGATGACAACAAGCTTGCAGTTTGCGATGCACTTGCAGCATTCCTTTCAAGCGAAGAAGTTCAGCTTGCTAGATACGATGCAGTAGGTTGGGGCCCTTCAAACATTGCAGCTCAGCAGTCAGATGCAGTTAAGGCTGACGAAGCTCTTTCAGCTCTTGCAGAGCAGCTTCAGTACACAATTCCTCAGGGACAGTATCCCGGAGATTACTGGTCACTCGCAACATCACTTGGTGATTCTGTAATTTCAAAGGAACTCACAGTAGATTCTTCCGATGATGATTTCAAGAAGGCTCTTGAGGATTTCCAGGCTACATGTGAAGGATACGCACAGTAATTTTTTACAGTTGCAAATTATAGTTATTAACTAACTTCAGGCTCGGATTCATTCTTGTTTCCGGGCCTGTTCTTAAGTAAGGAACTGTTGCCAAATAGATTTACAGTTCTGTAGAGAGGAGTCCGGAATATGGCTAGGGGCGTAGATAAGAAGAAAAAGAATGCGGCGCCTTCATTTTTTGAGGCCATCGGAGATGGCTTTAAAACAATAGGGGTGACTTTTGCAGAGGGCGATATTAAGACAAAGCTCTCATATTTAATCATGGGACTCGGTCCGATTCTTAGAGGACAGATTCTGATAGGAGCTGCGCTTCTTGCATGTGAGGCGTTGTTCTTCTGGTTTATGTTTGGATTTGGATGGAAATATCTGTCCAAGATAACAACTCTTGGAACAGTTGCTACCCAGAAGATTAAGAGAAAAACAGTATATGGAGATAACAGCTTCCTGATACTTCTTTTTGGTGTGCTTGCAGTTTTCGCGCTGATCGCACTGATTGCTCTGTGGTACATCAATATCAAGGAGAATCGCAAGGAAGAGCTGATACTTAAGGAAGGGAAAAAGCTTCCCACAAATAAGGAATCTTTCCTTTCACTTTTGGATAAAAACTTTGATAAGACACTTCTTGCACTTCCTGTAACAGGTGTGTTTATTTTCACAGTGCTGCCGATTGTTTTCATGATACTGGTAGCATTTACGAATTATGATAAAAATCATCAGGCTCCGACGAATCTGTTTACATGGGTCGGACTCGAGAACTTTAAGAACCTGGTTTCATTCTCAAATGGTGGACTTGGTCCCACATTTGTACAGGTTCTTCTTTGGACCCTCGCATGGGCCTTTATTGCGACATTCGTTGACTATTTCCTTGGACTTGCAGTAGCAATTCTTATTAACAAAAAGGGAATCAAATTCAAGAGACTTTGGAGAACAATCCTGGTTGTTACCATTGCGGTACCCCAGTTCGTATCTCTCCTTTATGTCATGAAGATGTTTGCAAATGACGGACTTATAAACGGATACCTGCTCAAGTGGGGAATTATTAAGAACTACATTCCGTTCTGGACGAATCCCTGGCTTGCCCGCTTCACGATCATTGTTGTTAATATCTGGATCGGCATTCCTTACATGATGCTTATTGCAACAGGTCTTTTGATGAACATTCCCGAGGATCTGTATGAGAGTGCTAAGATTGACGGAGCCAACGGATGGCAGATGTTCAGAAGCATCACACTTCCGTACATGCTGTTTGTAACAGGTCCGTTCCTTCTTACACAGTACACAGGAAACCTCAATAACTTTAATGTCATCTACCTTCTTACTCAGGGAAAACCGCAGTCTATGAGTCTTGCTGAGAGAGCAGGTAACACAGATCTTCTGGTTACATGGCTTTATAAGATGACGGTGACTGACACCAACTATAAGATGGCAGCAGTACTTGGAATTGTTGTATTCATTGTAACGGCTATTATTTCGCTTGGAGTTTACAACATGCTTCCGTCTGTAAGAGATGAGGAGGGCTTCCAGTAATGAAATCATATAAGAAAAAAAGAGCGATAGGTAATTTTATAGGACATATAGTGCTTGTACTTATCAGTATAATCTGGCTGTTCCCTTTTGTGGGACTTGTACTTCAAAGCTTCAGATCATATTCAAATGAATATGGCGGAATGGTTGATTACCTGATTCCTAAAAGATTTTCACTAGATAACTACAGATTCCTGTTTTCAGGTGAGACCAACTATGTCAGATGGTACTGTAATACACTGATAATCGCATTCAGTGTTGCTCTGCTTCAGACAATAATCGTTCTCTGTGTCAGCTATGCACTTTCAAGAATGCGTTTCAAGGGCAGAACCTTCCTGATGCGTTTCTGGCTGATACTTGGAATGTTCCCGGGATTCCTTACCATGATCTGTCTGTACTTCCTTTTGAAGCAGTTTGGTCTTACTCAGGCAGGTGCGGTACCTGGACTTATACTGGTCGGAGTCGCGAGCTCAGGTATGGGCTATTACGTATGTAAAGGATATTTTGACACGATTCCCAAGGCTCTTGATGAGGCTGCAAGAATTGACGGTGCTACAAGAGCAAGAATATTCTTCACAATGATCATTCCGATGTCCAAGCCTATCATAATCTACACTGCGCTGGTTGCCTTCATGGGACCCTGGTGTGATTACGTATTTGCATCATATGTTGCCTTTGGACATGATAAGAGCTACAACGTAGCGGTTGCCATGACCAGATGGGTATGGACCAACGATTATCAGGGATACTTTACAAGATTCTGCGCAGGCGGAGTACTCATTGCTATTCCTGTAACATTACTATTTATGTTCCTTCAGAAATATTATGTTGAGGGCGTAACCGGTGGAGCTGTAAAAGGATAATAAACTATGTCTAATCCAATAACCATCGAGGACATAGCGGCGGCCCTTGGGGTCTCAAAAACTACCGTTTCAAGAGCTATATCCGGAAAGGGCAGAATTGGCGAGGCCACAAGAACACGTGTCCTTGAGTACATTGAAAAAAATAATTACAGACCCAATGTTGTCGCAAAAGGACTTGCCCAGAGACGGACCTACAATATTGCTGTTGTATGGCCCGGAGATTACATCATCGAAGATCTTCCGTTTTTTCAGAAATGCCTTGTGGGTATGAGTGAAGTTACCAGTGGGTATGGCTATGACATAATCGTATCCGTAGTGGCGGGAGACGACATTTCAAGCCTTAAACGTATTATTGAGAACCGCAAGGTCGATGGTGTTATTCTTACCAGAACCCTTGTGGATGACAAGCCGGCTGATTACCTGCTAGAGAGCGGAGTGCCGTTTGTGGCGATAGGCGATTCGTTAAATGAGCAGATAATTACGGTTGATAATGACATTTTTGATGCATGCAGGGAGCTGACCTCCATTATTATCGGTAAAGGTCACACGAAGCTAGCGCTCATAGGCGGATCATCAAATCACATGGTAACTCGAAACAGATATGGTGGTTTTGTGGCGGCATTCGAGAAGGCTGGAAAAAAGGTGGATGAATCACTTATTTTCCTAGATCAAGGCAATGAGCAGAAGCTTATCGAAATTGTAAAGCATCTGGTAGCTGAAAAGGTCGACGGTGTGATCTGCATGGATGATAAACTTGCAGGCCATGTCATAGGTATATGCAGGTACAGTAATATAAAGATTCCGAGAGATATTAAGCTTGCGTCTTTCTGTAACAGCAATACTTTGGAAAATGCAGCGGTATCAGTGACATCACTGAATTTTGACGACAGGAATCTTGGCGCTGTTGCCACAAGAATGCTTATGGAACTTATAGATGGAGAATCTGTTAAGAGCAGGAAGCTCAAGAATTACGAAGTAATAATGAAGGAGAGCACGAAATAAACGTGCTCTCTTTCTTATAAGTCAGGGGGACCAGACAGGGGGACGGTTCTTTTGACTGAACGTCCCCCTGTCTGGTCCCCCTGACTTCCCTTAACTTATGATAGAATATAAGGAACTGAAAACAGATTTTTGTAAAAATATAGGAGTATTTATGTTATCAAGCACAAGCAAACTATCATATACACCACAGTCTTTAACACTGGACGAAAAGGGCTTTTACCCTGTTATGGGCGAGATGCATTTTTCAAGATATAGGAACAGATACTGGGAAGAGGAGCTCTGCAAGATGAAAAGCGGCGGAGTTTCAATCGTTTCGCTTTATACTATATGGATTCACCATGAGGAAATACGCGGTGAATTTGATTTTAGCGGCGACAGGAATCTTAGAAAATTCCTTCAGATCGTAAAAAGAGTGGGACTTAACTGTATTTTGAGAATTGGTCCCTGGGCTCACGGCGAGGCAAGAAACGGCGGTTTTCCTGACTGGCTTTTAGAGGATGCTAAGGAAAAGGGCTATGAAGTAAGAAGTAATGCACCTGAATACCTGGCTCATGCAAGGAGCTTTTATGAGCATATCTATGAGCAGGCTAAGGGACTTTTCTTAAAGGATGGCGGCCCGATAATTGGAGTTCAGATTGAGAACGAGTACGGACATTGTGGCGGATTTGGCGGCGAAGAAGGTGAGCAGCACATGAGGACCCTTCATGATATGGCTGTGGAGATTGGCTATGATGTTCCGATTTATACTGCAACCGGATGGGGCGGTGCTGTGACCGGCGGGATGCTTCCTGTTATGGGCGGCTACTGCGAGGCACCCTGGGATCCCAGGACAACCGAGATAGAGCCCAGTGGTAATTATATTTTTACCAGAGAGAGGAACGATCATAACATAGGATCTGACCATGGTCTTGGCATGGGGATCACTTTTGATATGGACAAATTCCCTTACCTTACAGCTGAGCTTGGCGGCGGTCTTCAGGTGACACACCACAGAAGATGCATCGCATCGGGAAAAGACACCGAGGCCATGAGCATGGTTAAGATGGGTAGCGGTGCAAATCTTCTCGGGTATTACATGTATCACGGCGGAACCAATCCCGAGGGGAAACTTACAACCCTTCAGGAGAGCACTGCTACAGGCTATCCTAACGATCTTCCTGTTTTATCCTATGACTTTAATGCTCCTCTTAAGGAGTATGGGCAGATGTCTGAAACCTACAGAAGAGTCAGAAGACTTGCCATGTTCACTAAGGATTTTGGCGTGGCGCTCTGTGAGATGCCTTACATAGAGCAGCCGGGTAACCCCGATAAGCCTGATAATTCCTCGGCTCTCAGAACTGCTGTCAGAGCTGTTAAAAAAGATGTAAATGGCACTGAGCTTATAAGCGGTTTCCTTTTTGTAAACAATTATCAGAGAAGATACGAACTCTCTGACCATGATGAATTTACTCTTAAAGCTTTTGATGAAAACGGTGATGTGATCACAGAGTTTGAGGAGAGGGATATTAAAAACGGAGATTATTTCTTCTATCCCTTCAATATGCCAATCGGTTTTGATGCTGTTCTTAAGAGAGCTAATATGATTCCTCTGTGCATACTTCATGATGAGAGAGGAAGAGAGTCGGCATATGTTTTTTATACGGATGACAGAGATTCGGCAGCAGCAGAGATCGAGGGTGATCTTGGATTTATAAAAATCGTGACATTAAGCAGCTATGAAGCTGAGCATGCAGTGAAGATAACCGATGACAGAGGCGCTGAGCATCTTGTCATCTGCGAATATGATGTTGTGGACAGAATCATCGGAACTAATCAGAAGAGAAGCGGAGTGCTTGAAAATGGCAATCCCAATGGATATGAGATTTATGCTGAGATCCCTTCTGATGGAAAAGAGCATGAAGTATCCTTCAGGGTATGGCCTGACCTTGATGAGACACCCGTTGGCTTTATTCACGCGGATGCTGAAAATGTAAGTGATACTTATATGGTAGACAGCATGGATTTTGCGGATTACAGATATGTTGACCCTCTGATGAATACGGTTAAGACAGAGTGTGCAGAGGATAAAGGAGAGCTTGTTTTAGCAGAAGCGGAGAAGAACTTTGGCGGTTTCACTGGCGAATACGATAAATACGCAAATGGCTACAGGATAAAAGTTTCCGGAATCGACGAAGAGATAGATGAGGTTTATCTACATGTGAAATATGCTGGCGACAGGGCTGAGCTCTTTTCACTGGAAAACAGGGATATTCCCGGCGCAGCTGAGATGATTGCGGATTCCTTCTATACCGGACAAGATTGGGAGATAGGCCTTAAGCGCTTCATTGGCTCCGACGGCAAGACTGAACTTGAAGAGGAATTCGAGATGCTCGCATATATTTATCCGCTTGTTGAAGGTCAGAAGATTTACCTCCAAAAGTGGCCTGAGCTCACAGAGGATGCTGATGGCACAAAATGCGCTTGCAGAATCGAAGGAATCGAGAGTATTGCACAGTACAGAATTAAGCTGTGGTAATACCCAGAAAGATAATGAGCTATTATCGCAGTAAATAATGACTATAAAAAAGTATTGGAGGAGAAGGAATGCCGGAAGATATTTTAACAGGACAAAAGAGCCTCTTTGAGACAGGGGTACAAACTGTTCTAAGGGGACAGGAAAACAGAATCAGAAAGATCTCGATCCAGAACGGCAATCTTGTTACTAATGCAAGATCCGAGGGGAGCGGAATCTGCGCCAGAGTGTATTTAAAAGGAGCCTATGGCTTTGCTTCAACAGCAGAGTATTCTGCAGAGGCTGCGGCAAAGACTATTAAGGCAGCAACAGAGAATGCAAAGTATCTTGATAAGTTCAATTCGGAAAAGAAAAATGCATATCCCATGATAGCAAACTCATATGTGACATCACCCAGAATGATAATTGATTATGAGCAGAAAAAGCTTGTTGATATCTGCAAAGAGGTTGATGCGTACATAGAGAAGAACTACACGGACCTTCTTAGCCGCGCGGTTTCTTATGATGAGGTCACAATGGAGAAAATCATTGTTACTTCAGATGCGGCAGATGGCCATGTTGCATATCCCAGATGCAGAATCATTGTTGATCTTGGTATGAAATCAAGGGACGGACAGCCGGTTGAGCTTTTTAAAATGTTCTTTGGCTGCGGCCATGCCGGTGAGTATTTTGCTGATCTTAATCCCATCTATGAGGGAATAGACGAGCTTTATAAAAATCTGAAGGATAAGGCTAACGGTGTTTACGCTGAGGCGGGTCTTAAGACAGTTATTCTTCATCCCGATGTTGCAGGAATGATCGCCCACGAGGCGGTTGGACATACTGTTGAGGCAGACCTTGTTCAGGGCGGATCAGTTGCGGGAGCCAATCTTGGAAAACAGGTTGCATCTGAGCTTGTCAGCATCGTGGACTTTGCTCATACAGCTCTTGGAAAAGATGCACCATTCCCGGTTTATCTTGATGATGAGGGTGTTGTTGCCAAGGATGCGGTTCTTGTTGAAAACGGTATCCTTAAGGGCTTTATGCATGACAGAGAAAGCGCTCTTTTCTATGGTGCAGAGCCCTGCGGTAATGCAAGAGGATATGAATTCTCAGATGAGCCTCTTATCCGCATGAGAAATACTGCGGTGCTTCCCGGAAAGGATAAGCTTGAGGACATGATAGCTTCTGTCGATGACGGATATTATCTCCTTGGAACAGGCAACGGACAGGCTGATCTTACCGGTGAGTTCATGTTTGGAATTACTTGCGGGTATGAAATCAAGAACGGAAAAATCGGAAGAGCGATCCTTGATACAACAGTTTCCGGCATCGCTTTTGATATGCTTAAAACAGTTGATATGGTATCTGACTCCATGATCTGGTGGGCAGGAATGTGTGGTAAAAAGCAGATGATGCCTGTTTCAACAGGTGGCCCGGCCATCAAGTGCAAAATAACGATCGGAGGTAGATAAATGGCAGACTTACAGAAGGTATCGGAAATCATTTTCGATTATATAAAGACTAAAGGCGATATAAAGGCAGATTTCTCCATCAATGAGACAGAGACCAACGAGATCACTATGAAGGATGGAAAGTTCACACTTTTCAGAACTCTGTTTGATAATGATATTGCGATTAAGGTTATCAAGGATAATAAGAAGGCAGCCACCAGTATAAATAAATTTGATAAGGAGACAATTGAGAAGGCAATTGATGAGGTTATCGCTTCTGCTGAAGCGGGAAGCCCCGATGAGTGCTTTGATATTGCACCCGGACTTGAGCCTAAGGAGTTTTTTGGTAAAGCCCTTACTCCTGATATTGAAAAGCTGATGAATAGAACTCTTGAGCTTTCAGAGGATATTGCTGCAAGACATAAGAAGATACTCCTTATTGAGATGTTTGCTAAATATGTAAGGGGACGTTCAATTTTCATCAATACAAACGGCACAAGAGACGATTCAGAGTATGGCTACTATGAGGTTGCTGTCGAATTTGCGGGAAATGACGGAACAGCTTCAACGGGAATAGCGGGTTCTTTTCTTAGATTCGATAACCTCGATGAGAGGCTCATTGATCTTGGAAGCATTGAGAGGGACCTTCAGGATGCAGAGAACTCCCTGAATCCTATAAAAATCAGCGACAAGTTCGAAGGTGATGTTATACTTACTCCTTCCTGTGCTGCACAGATGATCGGAGGCACACTTATGAATTCTGTCTCTGATTATGTTCTGATAAGTAAGACCAGCCTATGGCTTGATAAGCTTGGAGAGCAGGTTGCTTCGCCCCTTCTTACGGTTCGCAACAAACCCTGGGATGAGAGGATCGTTGTGCATGAGGTTCATACCGCAGACGGCTTCAGGGCAGAGGATTATGATCTGATTGAAAAGGGTGTGCTTAAGAGCTTTGCTGCCAGCCTCTATGCTGCAAATAAGTGCAAGGTTAAGCCCGCTCCCTGCTCAGGATTTTATCTTGTTGTTGATGCAGGTGAAACTCCCTATGATGACATGGTAAAGAGTGTGAAAAGAGGCCTCATAGTTGGCTCTGTTTCAGCAGGAGCACCCGGTGCAAACGGGGAAATCTCCGGTGTTGCCAAGAATGCTTTCTATGTTGAAAATGGTGAGATAAAAGGCGCTGTCATTGAGACTATGATAAGTGGTAATCTTTTCGACATGCTGAAGAATATTAAGGCAATATCCAAGGAACAGACCTGTGATGGCATGATGGTAATGCCAAGTCTCCTTGTTGGAGATGTTACAATTCAGGGTAACTGATGCATAAAAGCCTTCTACCATTAGGGTGGTACAAAAAATATAAGCCTTCCCCCTTTTGGGGGCGCAAATCGTCCGGGGGACGATTGCTCTGCGCCGACCGGAGCGGAGCGAAGACAAGGTGTCAGCGAAGCTGACGGATGAGGGTAATTTGAAGTACAACAACAGATCCATGGATTTTCTTGAGATGATCAAGAACAATCCTGACAAGAAAACTGAAAACGCGAAAAAGCTTACACGGACCATTTCAAAGCGTAAGAGCGAGGGAGTCTTCGCTGTAATAGATACAGAGACCAACTGGTACAACGAGGTGATGTCCATAGGAATCGCCCTGGGAGATGCTGCGACGTTTAAATGCGTTGGGGCAAAGTACTATATAATCGATCCCGAGTACAGGAAAGGCGGTATGTATTCTGAGGTTATGCATGTTGTAAAGAGCATTCCCAGTGAAGTTATGTCCAGGGAGGATGCACTTTTAAGTATGTCCAAGTGGCTTGTTGAAAATGGCGTTTCGCAGCTCTATGCCTACAATGCCAAATTCGATAAAGGCCATCTTGAAGAGCTTAGTGATTTTGAATGGTTTGATATCATGCGACTAGCTGCTTACAAACAGTACAACAAGTGCATTCCTGAGAGTGCTGAGTGCTGCAAGACCGGAAGACTTAAGAGAGGATATGCTGTCGAGGATATTTTGAAAATGCTAAGCGGTGACTATTCTTATAGTGAAGTACACAATGCCGTGATGGATGCGATAGATGAACTTAAAATAATGGAGCTTCTCGGACATTCCCTTGATGTCTATGATTGCGGGAAACTTTGATTAATTTACATCAATTTTTTGAGCATAATGATGTTTTTTGTATTGAAAAAATGGCTTATACAGTGCAGAATAAATAAGTTATGTAATTAAATGATGACATGAGAAAGTAAAAAATTATTTATCCTTTCGATATAAAAAATAATGTGTTGTCATCATAATTTAAAAACTGGAGGTTATTTTGAAAAAAAGAAGTTCATTTTCGGGTAAGTTGGGGTTTGTTCTGTCCGCAGCAGGCGCATCTGTAGGACTTGGTAATATCTGGAGATTTCCTTATCTTTGTGCGCAGTACGGCGGAGGTATTTTCCTTCTTGTATATATCATTCTTGCGATTACCTTTGGTTACACCATGATCATCGCAGAGACAGCGATTGGAAGAGCAACAAAGAAAAGCCCTGTAGGTGCTTTTGAAGCTCTTGGTCACAATAAGATCATGGATCTTGGAGGCTGGATAAATGCTATTATTCCTATCCTCATCGTTCCTTATTATTCTGTTATCGGTGGTTGGGTATGTAAGTACCTTTTTGAATATATCGTGAGCTCACCTGAGAAGATTGCAGGCGATGATTTCTTCGTAGGATTTATCTCAAACGGTGTTGCCGCTGAGATTTGGTTTATGGTTTTTGCAGTGCTTGTTCTTGGCATCATCTTCATGGGTGTTAGAAACGGAATAGAGCGCGTATCCAAATTTATGATGCCTATACTTGTTGTACTTGCGATTATCATCTGTGTATATTCAGTTACAAGACCCGGTGCGATTGAAGGTGTTAAGTATCTGTTTATTCCGAATTTTAAGCACTTTTCAATTATGACTGTAGTTACAGCAATGGGTCAGATGTTCTATTCACTGTCCATAGCAATGGGTATTCTTATCACCTTTGGCTCTTATGTGAAAAAGGATGTCAGCATCGATTCATCAACAAGACAGGTTGAGTTTTTTGACACAGCTATTGCGATACTTGCAAGCCTTATGATCATTCCTGCAGTGTTCGCATTCTCAGGCGGAGACCCGGAGAACCTCAAGGCAGGTCCTTCACTTATGTTCATTACCATGCCTAAGATTTTTGCAAGCATGGGATTTGGACGCGTGATCGGAATTCTCTTCTTTGCACTGGTACTTTTTGCAGCCCTTACAAGTGCTATTGCTCTTACTGAGAGCGCTGTTTCAACTTTCTCGGATGAGTTTAGATGGAGCCGCAGAAGAGGCACAGTCATCATGGGTGTGATTATGCTAATCCTTGGAAGCTTGTCATCACTTGGTAACGGACCTCTTGCAAATGTGAAGATAATCGGAATGGATTTTCTTTCCTTCTTCGATTTCATCACCAACAATATCATGATGCCTGTTGCAGCTTTTGCAACCTGCTTCCTTATTACTAAGTTCGCAGGTATCGATCGCATTGCCAACGAGGTTGAGCAGGACGGACATCCCTTCAGAAGGAAGAAGACTTTCACCTTCATGATTCAGTTCCTGTGTCCTGTTTTTGTAATGATCATTCTTGTAAGTGCTATCCTGAACGCATTCGGAATTATCAGTATGTAATAAACTAAGGAACAGATTGAAATACCACATAAAGGTATGTAAAATGAATATTTGAAAATGTAAACATGAGGTAAGACGCGTGGATATTACATGCGTCTTTCTTGTTATATATCAGGAGGATAAATTGCAGTCACTTAATAAAACTAATAATAACTTCAAATCGAAAATAATAAGCGCTTTCCTTCTCCTTCTGGCTTCAGTGGTTTGGGGAGCGGCTTTTGTTGCGCAGTCTGTAGCAGGCGAGAGTGTCGGAACCTTCTCGTTTAATGGGATTCGCTTTCTTATAGGTGGATTGTGTATGCTGCCCCTTTTACCAAGGAAGAGCAGGCTCTCTGACGAAGACTCCATGAGCTCAGAGAACGTGATCGGAGCTACAAAGAATTCTGGATTTAAGATGGGCCAGATTAAGGGCGGAATACTATGCGGACTTGCCCTTTTCTTTGCATCAACCTGTCAGCAGGCCGGAATAGCAGCAGGAGCAAGCGCAGGTGAAGCCGGTTTTATCACGGCATTTTATATTATTCTTGTTCCTGTACTGGGACTATTCCTTGGGAAAAAGTGCTCGAAGCTTGTAGCACTGGCAGTTGCCATTGCGATTACAGGACTTTACTTTCTGTGTTTTGACAGCTTTGGTGAACTCGTATCATCAGGAATCAAAGTCCTGTCATTTGCTGATATCATGCTTCTTGGATGCGCTTTTCTGTTCTCAATCCAGATACTTGGAGTGGACCATTATGCGCCTAAGATGAACCCTGTTGTATTGTCATGCGCTCAGTTTTTTACTACCGGAATCATTTCTCTTATTTGTGGAATCTTTTTTGAACTGATACCGGATCCTGTCGGCTGGTTCGCTGCACTGTCTTCATTCAAGGCATGGATACCTATTCTTTATACAGGAATTTTTTCAAGCGCCGTAGGTTACACCCTGCAGGTTGTGGGGCAGAGAAACTTAAACCCTGCGGTAGCATCTCTTATAATGAGTATGGAGTCGGTATTCTCCACGATTTTCGGCTGGCTTATCCTAAAGCAGATGATGTCCGGAAGGAAGCTTCTTGGATGTGGTCTTGTGTTTGCCGCAATTTTGCTTGCACAGTTCCCCACTAGGTCCAGAGTAGCAGCCATAAAGAAGAATAAGCAACAAAAGTGAAGATTGTAGTCGAACTTGTGGCAGATTTTTCTACTGGGAGCAATAATATTAAAGAACATAACCATAATTGTGGAAACGACGCTGATAATATACAACAGTATCAGGTAGTAAGATGAGATTTGTTGTTTTCTGACTATAATGGCATGTAAGATTTAGAAGATATAAGATATATAAGATATAGAAGGTTTGAAAAGAATATATGGAAGAAAAATCAAGAGATTACCTGGCAGGCCGTCTTAGGGACCTTGCGGGCAAAGCATATCAGAATAGCTTTTTAACACACACGGATTTTCTGTCGATTTCAGAGCTCTCGTGTGTTTTTCAGATATTTGCCTCCGAAGGAATACCCTCAAATGTGCACGAATACTGCGGATCAAGGTATGTTATTTACGGCGGTTTCGAGGATGCAGAGAGAGCAATGGTCTGCTTCCTTCCTGATTACCTTGATGAAGAGAGCTTTCTTGCTGCTGAAAATGCAGAGCCTTCAGTTTTAAAATGTATTCATGTTACCCCTGTTAATAACAAGTTCTCTGATGACCTTAATCACAGAGATTACCTCGGTGCACTAATGAATCTCGGAATTGAGAGAGATCAGATAGGAGATATTCTGACAGGAGAAAAGGAAGCATATATCTTTGCTACTCCTGAGATAGGAGAGCTTATCTGTAAGGAGCTTATCCGAATCAGACACACATCAGTTAAGTGCACATTCGTCAATCCATCTGAATGTGACATCAGTCCTGCTTTTAAGGAGATTGATGGCAGCGTGGCATCGGAGAGAACAGATGCCATCATCGCTTTCGTGTATCATCTGTCACGCTCAGAGGCTCAGAAGCTCATAGAGAGCGAATCAGTTTTCATAGATGGGCGCACAGCTTATAGCGGTGGCTATGACCTAAAGCCCGGAGCCAGAGTATCCGTAAGAGGCCATGGCAAGTTCATATATCTAGGCCAGAGCGGTACCACAAGAAAAGGCAGGTGCTATGTTAAGGTTAAGCTGTTTGTATAGCTGATTTTATAATCCTTTATGGATAAGTCCATCCCCGAATTTGTCGCGGATGGATTTTTCCATTTGCGAGAGTTTATCTTCCTTTTCCTGCTTTTCTTTTTCGGCGCGAAGTTCTTCCTTTCCAGTGGTCATCCAGTCAAAGAGATTGCCCTGTCTGAACTCGCCGTTATCGAGATGGTCTACGCCGACTCCAACAAGTCTTATTCCGATATTGTCTTCAAAGAGCCCATCATCTCCGGTGAGGAGCTCGCCCAATAGCTTCATGGCATTATCATAGATCACATCGGCATCGTTTGTTGATACCGGGAGCTTTAGCTGTCTTGAAAAACGTTTGAATTCTTCGGTTTTTACCTGAACACTTATAGTTCCGCCAAAGACATTGTCCTTTTTAAGGCGACCTGAGACTTTGTCGGAAAGTCTCCTGACTATGGGCGGCATATCTGTATCAAAATTGGCGGAGGTTATATCGTTCTTTGTGGTTGTCTCATTAGAATAGCTCTTGGGATCATCGCGCTCAGGATGAACAACATCGGACCCGATTCCCCGCGCACTCCTGTGTATGTACTCTCCGGATTTTTCTCCAAGCTGCGATATGAGAAGCTCTTCGGAATAGTTAGCGGCATCACCAATGGTTCTGATACCTATGGAACGGAGTCTTGCCGCGGTTTTCTTGCCGCAACCATAGAGATCCCCAATATCAAGAGGCCACATTTTTTCTTGGACCTCTGAGGGGAAAAGAGTATGAGTCTTGTCGGGCTTTGTAAAATCGCTGGCCATTTTTGCAAGGAGTTTATTGCTTGAAACTCCGACGTTAACAGTAAATCCAAGGTTTTCCCTGATCTCATCGCGAATCATTTTTGCGACGTTAAGAGGGAAGTCCTCGGCGGGATATACGTACTTCAAAGTTGTGACATCAAGGTAGGCTTCATCAATAGATACCTGCTCCAAAAGCTCAGAATAGGAGCGCAGTATAGCTATAAAAGCATTCGAATATTCTCTGTATGTCTGAAAATCTGATGGTACCACCACAAGCTTTGGACACTTTTGAAGCGCACTGTTTATGGGCTCAGCTGTCTGAATGCCATATTTTTTTGCGGGAATCGATTTGGCTGTCACTATGCCGTGTCTTGTTTTTACATCACCGCCGACAACGGAGGGAATCGTTCGAAGATCAACAGCGTTCGGATCTTCTTTAAGTCTTTTAACCGCTGTCCAGGACAGGAAGGCAGAGTTGACATCCACATGAAAAATTATGCGGTCCATACAGCCATCCTTTCCTCAAATTGTGTGTAGAAATCCTGAGTGGTATCGTAATCAGCTATATAAAATCTCTGAAGCAGCATCATATTAACCTGCTTTAACTGTTCCTGTGGCATTTCCTTGGCACAGTCAGTAATGTTCTTTAGTGAATAATGCCATTTATCTATATAGGATTCGTATCTTGCAAAGTCAGGAGTGTCAATCCACTTCTTTATCTTGATCTTTGTCTGGCGCTCCTTGTGGCATTCATGTATCTGAAGAAAATATTTGTGAGTATCATTTTCATAGATTCTTCCGAGAGGGAAAAGTCTGCAGATGCCAGGTCTGTGAGGATGAATGCTGCATCTACCTTCATCATTAAGAAAAGTGCAGGCGTCACCGGCTCCCATTTTAAGACAGGGCAGGATAACACCATCTGCAACTCTCAGCTCGAGATTTTCAGTAAGAAGCTCCTCGAAGGTTTTCCCAAGTCCTTTTTCTAATCTGTAAACATCGTAGGGATCTAAGGTGATGGAGTCACCCATACCGGTGCAGCAGGCGTGGCAGCCGCTACAGTCATCGACTCCCAGCTTTGCCATGTCGTTTGCGTCATATCTTTTTCCATCAGAAATTTGGTCTATATCAACGTTTCTATTCATAATAATTCACCATTCGTTTTATAATAATATAGATAGCCTGTAAACGTACTGCATTGTAGTAACATTTACGACACTATTCATATTATATCGTAATTGACAAAACTATGAAAAATGATTACATTATAAAAATACATTAAACACAATTTAATTAAATAAAATACAAGTAATGATTTTTACGAAGAAAGGTTAAGAAAATGTTGTACGGTGTTTTGATTGTATTACTGACAGCTGTTTATATATTTATTCTCGAACTCTCAAAGAACACTTTTTTAGGGTGGGGAATAGGAATTGCATTAGCGATAGTTTTGCTGTTTGTAAGACATTATTTAAAGAAAAAGGATCTGTGGAATATTAAAATGGCAGCAGGCTTTTTACTGATTCTGCTTGCTTTGTTTGCAATTAATTATGAGTTCACAGCACCGCCTGTTAAGAGGGTTCCGGCAGTGACATATAAAAATCCTATAGTCACAAAGAAAATACATGTGGCACAGGGTGATATTACCGGTGTATATGATGAGGGTAAAGAGGTTGAGATTTTTGCAGGAATCCCCTATGCCAAGGCACCTGTCGGCGATCTTAGATGGGAAGAACCGCTAGAGCCCGATAGCTGGGCAGGTACAAGGGCCTGCGATACATACGGACCGATGTCGATGCAACCGTCATCATCTGTATTGTACTCATCTCTTTCTCAGATTCTTGGTACCCATGATTATCGCTTTTCACTTACTGATCAATATAAAGAGGAGATGAGTGAAGACAGCTTGTATCTGAATGTATACAGACCGGCTGATTACGATGGAGAGCCGCTTCCGGTTGTGTTCTTTATTCATGGAGGTTCACTTACTACAGGGCAGTCATACTACACTGAATATCGAGGCGAGAGCTTTGCGAAAAAAGGAGTTATCTTTGTTAACTTCGCATATCGTCTTGGAATTTTCGGATATATGGCAAATAAAGAGCTTGCTGACGAATGCACAAACGGAACGACAGGTAACTATGGACTTCTTGACCAGATAATGGCACTAAAATGGGTTCATGAAAACATCGGAGCCTTCGGAGGGAATCCTGATAATATCACAATAGCCGGTGAGTCTGCGGGATCATCGTCTGTTAATGCACTCTGTGTATCGCCTCTTACCAAGGGACTTTTTGTCAGAGCTATTGCGGAGAGCAGCGGAATAGGAATGAAAAAGCCATATCACACCTTCAGGGATATGGATGAGGCACTTGCTACCGGTGAAGAGATACTAAAGGAATTCAATGTTAAAAATGTAAGCGAGCTTAGGAAGATAAGTGCGGACAAGCTTGTAAAGACCGCAACTCAAAACAGCAGCATGTGTGTGGATGGATATGCAATAATTGAACAGCCATATCTTACATATGAAAAGGGAGAAAACCACGAGCAGGCACTACTTAACGGATCAAACCTCAAGGAGGCTGATGCATTTTTACTTAGCACAAAGGCTACTTCCGATAACTATGAGGAGATTCTTCAGGAGGTCCTTGGAGATAACGCGAAAAAGGCAGCAGAGCTTATTCCTCCCGGAGCCGTGGAAAGAGATAGCTATTTCATAATCGATCCTAAGGGGGATGCGAAGGGCAGCCTTAACTTTGTTTATAGCGATGCATGGTTTTCCTATAGCCACAATGTGTGGAGTAAATACATGGAAGAGCAGGGAAAGCCTGTGTATCAATACTTTTTCACAAAGACCAATCCGTACCTTAGTAATAACCATGCGGGCGAAATGCCCTATGCGTACGGAAATCTTTCATATCATCCGGGAATGTATGATGACAGCGATTATGCGCTCTCAGAGATCATGCTGACATATTGGACCAATTTTGCCAAGACCGGAGATCCCAATAAGGGAAGCGAAGATTCTGATGTAGAGCTTCCAAAATGGCCACAGTGGAATTACGAAGAAGATAAGTTGTTAGAGTTTAATGATGAGGTCAGACTTATAGACAATCCTTATCATGAATTGAATAAGCTTATAGACGAATATCAGAATAAGGAGGAGTGATCATTTGCCTTTAAGCTTCAGGATATTTTTAATAATCTCGTAGATATTCTTTTGATCATGCATGGGTTCCTGCTCGATGAGAAGATATGTTTTCATCGCATAGGAATCCTCTGCATTATCTACTGTTTCAATGTTTTTGAGAAAATCTGACATGGTGATATCGAGACTCTTGGTGATCTTGTAAATCGTATCAATAGAAGGCGTCTTGACACCACGTTCAAGCTGTCCGATATATGAAGGGTGGAGCTCACTTTGAAGGGCAAGCTCTTCCTGACTGATTTTTCTCTCTTTTCTGTGAAAACGAATGCGATTTCCGATTTCTGTAGTGATATCCATGAAGGTCTCCCTTTGAAAAATGAATTGTTGCAGAGGTTTTGTGCACTTTCGTTCAATGTTTCAATAAATTAAATACTAAAGATTGCGTGGATTATCTCAATTTACGATGGTATACATTTTGCAAATATAGATACTATAGAATCAATAAAATGCAATCAATTAATATTAGCAAAATTTAATAGAGTACAATACTTATATTTTTGATTTGTATTTATTATTTTTTGCTGATAATGAAAATGCATTATCGAGGCTTTTCCTAAAACAATGGGGCACCTGAATTGTTCGTTCAGGTGCCCCATTAAGATATAAGGTTATATATCTTTGTTGTCCAGATATGCTTCAAACATATCCAGGTTTTCTAAAAATCTGTAGACATTTAAAAGCTCGTCTCTTAGAAGATTCCTTGAGCGTTCATAGTAGGCCAGCTCATCCTTAATAAACTTATAGGTGTTGGTGCAGTGCATGGCATAAATCAGGGCTTCTCCCTGCGTGCCGCTTTTGAATAAAACATCCTTTATCGTATTGTAGTTCATTGGTCTGTACCTCCTTTCAACAAAAAGAGTATCGTGTGAAAAAGGTTATAAATGAATAATACATAGGTGAATTTGTAAAGTATAGATTCAATAAAAATGATAAGAAGAAAAGACGTACAATGGTCATGAATTATGGGGAAGATTGAACTGTTAATTCTTTTTTTAAGAAATATTGCGTAATTTTTATTAAATTTATGCAGATAGTTGAGGATTAATAGATTAAAGGGACCGCCGCGATGATAATAATTTTTCCGGCAAGGTCCCTTTAGTTTTTAAGAAAATTCTCTTTGAATTCTGAAGCTGAGCAGGGCTTTCCGTAGAAGTAGCCCTGTGCTATGGTTATTCCGATTTCCTTTAGTTTTATGGCCTGGTCTTCATTTTCGATACCAACAGCGCAGGTTTTTATCTGCAGTGAGTCGGCCAGGGCGTGAATGGAACTTATCAGCTGAAGTGCCTTCTTATCCCTTCCGGCACGGTCCACCAGTGAAGGAGAGAGCTTTATCATAGTGAAGGTGCAATCAAGGAAATTGGATAGTCGCAGTTCGCCGCCACCAAAGTCGTTAAGACAAAGCGGGAAGCCATAACTACCAAGATCCAGCAGGGCCTCCTTTGAGGTTTCCTCAGCACTTAGCATTACATTGGTGCTGATATCAAGTCCCAGTTTGCTTGACGGAAAATCTTTATCCTGGGTAATTTTCTTTAAGTGACCTATGAAAGCTGAATCAAGTAGCTGCAGAGCAGACATATTTATTGATAAGTTAAGCTCTCTGCCGCTTTCGTCGTTCCATTTCTTTATCTGATTAACTGATTCCGTCGAAATCCATTTTCCAAGCTCACCCATAAGACCACATTCTTCAGCGATAGGAATCAGTTCACCGGTGGAGTATTCAAAGTCGATTTTACGCTTGAGCCTTGGGAAGACCTCAGCACCTATCAGCTTTCCGGTTTCGATTTCTACGATAGGCTGATAATTCAGGGTGAAATCAAGGTCAGGATCTGCTTTTTTAAGTATGTTTTCAAGTATCTTGTGGTGCTCAACGGATTCTACAAGAGCTTTGTCAAAGAACTTGTAGTCGTCTCTGATTGAGCTCTTTTTTACAGAGTACATTGCTGCATCGGCATAAGAGACGATGAGGCTGGAATCCGAGGAGTCCTCAGGGTATAAGGAAATGCCGATACTGCCTGACAGATTAAAGCTATAGGTGTCTAGAACAACGGGTGTATCAAACAGCTTTTGAAGCTTTTCTGCAGCTTCAAGTACATCCTTCCTGTTTATAACGTCCTCCATGACGATCATGAATTCATCACCGCCGGTTCTGAATGGGATGAGATTTTTAGGAAGCCTAAGCATTCGCTGTCCAAATTCCGCAAGAACACGGTCACCCATATCATGACCGTAGGCATCATTGATAGGCTTGAAGTGATTTAGGTCTATAGCAAATACAGCATAGCTCTGACCGCTATGTGAATATTCATTTGTCAGGTTGCGAAGGTACATGGCATTGTATCTTCTGTTATAAATGCCAGTGAGAATATCCGTGGATGAAAGCTTTTGTAAATTCTCATATGCAAACTGCAGATCCTTGGTCTTTTCCTCAACCTGCTTTTCAAGAAGCTGGTTTTGTTCTTTCTGCTGTTTTAAGAGGGCTTGATCCATCAGCGTGTTATCGTGGGTGGCTGACATGATCCAATATCCCATGATCGCGATGAGAATGAAGAAAAATTCATTCTCCGAGAGGAAATGGATAAAGTAAAAGAAAATGTCTATAGCTACAAGTACAGCCACGAGAATTTTCAGGAACTTAGAATTACTTTTGGTTCGTTCATAGTTAGTGACATCAAATGTGTGACCATACTCTGATTGTGAAAAGGTTCCATGGGCGATCATAATGATAAAGAGCATGTACAACAGATTCATGTACACATTCTCCGGATCACGGCCCAGGGCTTCTTTATAGGTATAGTCAAAGTCAATAAGAATGTAGAAGAAAATTCCAAGAGGAATAAAGCATGTGCCCTTTCTTAATGTGAGCCCCTTTACCATAGTGATAAAGAAGAATAGGATCATCATAATAAAGAAATTAATGAATATATATAAAAGAGCACGTGCGTACTGTATAGGATCAGGCTGATGACCATTTAGAAGAACATCGAGGAATTTTCTCAGAAGTACAAAACCGATTATTGTAATGGCAAAGGAACTGAAGGCTATTCTGTTAAGTGAGTCTTTGTTGAGCTTTCTGAACAGATAAAGTACAAGCGCAAGACCAAAGAAATAGTTAGGCAACAAAAACAGAACAGAACTGATATTATCAAGAATATCAACTTCGCCAAGCAAAACCGATGAGTTGTAAATAACATCACCGATGGTCCAGGAGAGGACTCCGAGACCGAGCAGTGTCATGTGCTTTTTATATGGCTCGCAAATGGATGCGCTTATATAAATTACAGAAGCTGCAAGAGACGCCGTAAGAGGAGAAAAAGTGCGCATTAAAACTGAGACACCGGAAATGGTGCTCAGAACAAAGAAAAGGTATGAAATCATTAGTGCAACAAGAATTGTCTTATGTAGACGCTTTAATTTTTCCATACTCTGTCTCGTGCTTTGTTGGTTGATATTACGTTTAAATTATACTTCACATAAGCCTTCTATTTATAAATATAAAATGAAAAGATTATTTAAATTATGCTAAAATTGTCGTGACAGGAGCTAATAAAGATGACGACTAAGAAAAGAGATACACTTATTTATATATACCTTGGAATTTCCGTGCTTTGCTGCCTTGTGCTTGCTACAAGGTCTTCATTTCTTTACCCGTTAAACAACTGGGATGATGCGAACAGCTATTTTTCTATGGGTAAGGCACTTTTCAACGGGAAAATGCTCTACAGAGACGTGTTCGACCAAAAGGGCATGTATCTGTATTTTTTATATGGGCTTTCCTATCTTGTCTCACATACCACCTTTACAGGAGTGTTCATCCTGGAGGCAGTTTTGGGTTTTGTAGATATAGCATTTTTCTACCGGATAATCACTATGTTTACCGGGAGTAATACGCATATGAGGAAAATGCTTGCGGGGATTTTAGCTACCTTCACCTTTGCTGCTATCGTATGCTCCAGGAGCTTTTGGTGGGGAGGAGCAGCTGAGGAAATCTGCCTTCCGTTTTATGTGATAGGGCTTTATCTTACTTTGGATTATTTTAAGAATGGCTATCCAAATGGTGTCATGCCCTTTAAGACAGTTTTACTTGGCGGCATAATGGCCGGGTTTATCGCGAACATCAAATTTACAGGACTTGGCTTTTTCTTTGCGTGGATGATGATGGTGTTCTTTTCATATCTTGCACATAAAGAAGTTGCTTTGGGTATAAAGGCATGCTTTGTTTTTCTTTTTGGTATGTTTCTTCCGTTTGTTCCGTGGATCATCTACTTTGGAATTCAGGGCGGACTTTATGAGTGGTACTGGGGATATGTGTATGTGAATGTGTTCGTGTACACGAAGGTCGAGAGTGAAAATCCCGGACTTTTAGGAAAGCTTAAGGACCTGGCCAAGATACTCTACTGGCTTATAAGAGATGACTGGCAGTACTTTGCACCTGTTATAGTCGGAATGTTTGGAAGTGTTTTGGGACTAAAGAAAAAACTGCTTGCAAGACTAAACGTCCCTGTATTGTTTGCGTTTATGTTCCTTGGATTTTTCGGAGGAGGAAGAGAACTTCCATATTATTCACTGCCTCTTTCTGTTTTCGCTGTGCTTGGTTTTTCATACCTTGGATATGTGATAACAACGCTTGCTTTTTCTGAAGAGAATGGTCAAGAGATAAGAGACAAAGCCGGAAATAATAGTGTTTTTGAGGGCATTGCAGCTGCTGTTTGTCTTGCGCTTTCCACGGTATTTATTTTCCTTAATTCCATGAACATACCGTTTATGAAGGTAACAAGAGATAGTTATTTCATGTACAGATTTCGTGATGAGGTGCTCGAAACTGAGAATTCCACGCTTCTTAATGTGGGATGCCTTGACGCAGGACTTTATACCTTGTGCGATATTGTGCCAAGCTGCAGATGGTTTCAGACACAGACGCTAAATATTGATGAGCCGGAGAATAGCCCTTATCTTGAACAGGAGCGATACGTGAGAGAGGGACTTATAGATTATGTGCTTGTCAGAGATCACCTTCCTGATTCGATAAATGATCATTACGATCTTATCGACAAAGAAATATATGGCTGGGATGGTAACGAATTTACGTATTATCTTTATAGAAAAGCGCACTAATTATTTGCATATTTTTTATAATAATTTAATGTTAAAACTAAATAGGATTACATATAATGAAAATGAAAGGGGGCTTATTGCTCCCTTTTTATGTTAACGGATTAACAGTAATTGCACAGGGACGTGACTATGAGAAAAATATTAGAAAACATTGCCTATGGAGTACTGGGCATCATATTCGCCTGTATGGCGTTCATTATAGCGTGCGCAATTAATCCCGACATCGGGGTTTGGGTTGGTGCGCTTCTTCAACCTGCAGATGAGGAAGAGGTCAAGGTAGATACTTCAAACAAGTACTACGTCGAGGTTCCGGATTGGGACTATATCTACGGAAGAACCGAAAAAGAAGAAACTCCGGAAGAGGAAGATGGGTCAAGTCTCGGTGACATGATAACAAATGCTGTCACCGGTATTTCTGATGCCATAGCAGAGCTTGAAGCGACCGAAGTAAGTAATCCTGCTGATAATGACATTACAGTTGAGGATGTGGCAGATGCTGCGGATGCAGTTGTGGATGTTCTTACTGGAAAAGGAATCCAGGTTGTCGTGGAGTCGGATGAAAATATGGCCAAGTCTACAGGCGACAGCTCGGGTACAGTGAGTAAGGAGGATGAAGAAATATCTGAATATGCCCCCGGGGTACCTGTAGGAAAGAACGGCTACGAAGCTTTTGATCCGGAGATAATTGAACTGGAAGATCCGGGACTTGCAAGACAGGCTATCAACAGCGTGGATTATGGTGAACTTGGCGACGGCCTTACTTTTGATTCTGAGTTTTATCCTTATTACAACATGCTGAGCGAAGAGGGAAAAGAACTCTACAGGCAGATATACGCAAACACTATTGCGCTAAATCCTGCCTTCAGACCTATTCAGCAGGTGTCAATGGATACGATGCAGATGATAATAATGAGCGTTGTATTTGATCACCCCGAGCTCTTCTGGCTGGATACCACCTTCTATCAGGAATACGATTATCAGGGTGTGGCTATTAAGCTTCGTCTTCGTTACTATGACAAGATCACGGATATACGTGCCGCCAACACGAAGTTCAAAGCGGCAGCAGATGCCATTTTAGCAGGAGCGAGCGGACTATCCGATAATTATGAAAAAGAGCTGTATATACACAATGTTCTTGCAGACAAGATAACCTACAAGCACAATCCACTTGATCAGAGTGCATACAGTGCAATAGTAGGTGATAACACAGTCTGTGCCGGATATACCAAGGCGTTCCAGTATCTTATGCAAAGACTTGGAGTTCCCACATATTTCTGCGCCGGATATGCCGGTGAGATGCATGCATGGAACATTATTAAGCTCGGTGATAACTATTACAACGTAGATGTGACCTGGGATGATCAGGATCCTACAGTCTATGATTTTTATAATCTCTCTGACAGAGATAACTATAAACACAAGAGAATGTACAATTCAGTTTATCTGCCATCATGCGATGAGGGAACCTTTATCGCTGTGGTGGATTGAGGAATCATCTTGGGCAAGCCCCTGCTGTGAAGCGATTCATGGCAGGGGTATTTCTTGAAGCTCTTTTCTTTTTTCTGCGGCCGCACATACAGTTTTCAGGCAACTGCGGCCGCGTTTTTGGCTTGCTTCATAGTATTCCCAAAAGCTTTTCTGCCCATAACCGCGGCCGCACATACAGTTTTCAGGCAACTGCGGCCGCGTTTTTGGCTTGCTTCATAGTATTCCCAAAAGCTTTTCTGCTTATATCCGCAGCCGCACATACAGTTTTCAGGCAACTGCGGCCGCGCTTTTGGCTTGCTTCATAGTATTTCCAGAAGCTTTTCTGCCCATAACCGCGGCCGCATATACAGTTTTTAGACAGCTGCGGCCGCGCTTTTGGCTTGCTTCATAGTATTTCCAGAAGTTTTCTGCCCATAACCGCGGCCGCACATACAGTCTTCAGGCAACTGCGGCCGCGTTTTTGGCTTGCTTCATAGTATTCCCAGAAGCTTTTCTGCTCCATCCTGCGGCCGCATATACCACATTTGACCTACTGTAGCTGCATTTTACTACCCTGTCTTCTTATCTTCAGAGAAAAATATGACTCAAATGCACATTTTTCACTGATTAAGGCATAAATATTAGTAATTACAGGTTTCTGTATTTCTTACCATGCTCATATAACCAGAAGCAATTATAGATTTCATCTATTTTGACGAGTTGTTAGAAGCTTGCTATCATTTAGAAATACGAAATAAAGAAGATTCTGATGTTTTCACACAATGGAAACAAACGGTATATAAGATAAGGACTAAGGAGATAAACATATATGGCTTCAAAGGATATTGCCTTCCCGTTTGATAAGGAAGATGATAAGAAACTTGAGTGGGAAGTGATAAGATCAAAGCACATAATTCAGGATGAATGGATGGACCTTAGGGAGATGGCATTCAGGTTTCCAGATGGTTCGGAATTTGAGCCCTTTTACAACTACAGCAGAAGAGATTATGTTGTGGTTGTCCCTTTTGATGAGGAAGGAAATCTCATCTGCGTAAGGCAGTATAGACATGGAATCAGACAGGTCACAACAGAATTTCCCGCAGGTGGAATAGAGAGAAGTGACGGCAAAGAGTATAGATCTACTGCAAATAATAGCGACAGTGAGGAGGCAGTAGAAGCGGCAAAGAGGGAGCTTTTAGAGGAGACCGGATATGAAGCCGGTGAACTAAAGCACCTCATAACCATTCCGTCCCATGCGACTCTTGCCGACAATTATGCTTATGTTTATGTCGCAAGAAATTGTAAGAGGGTATCAGGGCAGCAGCTTGATGATACGGAATTTTTAAATGTTTACAGACTAAGCCCCGAGCAGATTGAAGAGTTAATTAGGCGCGGAGAGTTTCAGCAGAGCGTTCATGTGATGGCATGGCTAATGGCAAACAGGGATAACGAGGTGGAAAAATGAATAATGCTTTAAAAGGTCTTATAGTAGTGGTCGCATGTGTTCTCTTTTTCTTTGCGTGCCTGTCTGCTGTAAAAGAAATTGGTAGTAATCGGAAAGCACTTATCGGAGACACTGCTGTAGCCACAATTGAAGATAGGGACGATTCAGTAGAAAAAATAGATGAGGAAACCAGTACTGAAGATATGACCGATCTGGTAGAAGAATTAGATGAGGACAACAGTACTGAAGATATGACCAATACGGTGGAAAAAACAGAAAGCGCTGAGATTAAGGAAAATGAGGATCTTAGCGCTGAAGAAACAAAGGATGAAGATACTTTCCAGGGAGAAAATAACGATATGAAAGAAGTTTCAGGTGATTTTGATGAAGCACTTATAAGCTTTCTTGAGAATTCAGGATTTAAGGATAAGAACTATATGGTGTCACCTGCTTCGTTACGAGCAGTCCTTACACTTGCAGTAGCCGGTGCGGACTCTGACACAAAATCATCTCTTCTTGCAGCCATGGGCTTTAGCGATGAAGAGGAAATGAATACATGGTATGAAAAGGTTGCCGGCATTTCTGAGACTCCGGTTGGGGATATGAACTATAAGCTTCTTAATTCTGTGTGGCATAACACTGATATGCCGGGCAGCATCTCCGAAAACTACAAGGCAATAATAGGAAAGAACTATAATGCAGAGGCTAATGATGTAGCCGGAGACAAGATTACAAGTGCGGTAAACAAGTGGGTTGACGAAGGTACGGAAGGACTTATCCCTAAAATGAGTGATGATCTCTCACAGGTTGATCTTGTGCTTGTAAATACAATGTATCTTAAATGCTCATGGTTTAAAGAATTTGATGAGGAAGCAACTACAGAGGGTGACTTTACTACCTTTGATGGAAGTAAGGTTAAGAAGGATTTCATGGAGAAAACCCAGAACTGCAGTTACTATGAAGAGGACGGCGGAAAGCTTGTCATTTTGCCTATGATGGGTAGCGTCAGAGCTGTATTTACCATTGGTAATATTGATGATGTATGCGAAAAGGTAAACAATGCAGTTGATGGAAGAGTGCATATTAAGCTCCCTAAGTTTGAGACTGATAGTTCCTTTTCAAACAATGAAATGTCTGAGTTTATAAAAAGAAGAGGTGCTGAAATAGCATTTACCCCTGAGGCGGATTTTTCAGTTATGAGTAGTGACAGGGAGCTGTTTATATCGGACATTATCCAGCAAACCAAGATAAAGGTTGACGAAAATGGAATTGAAGCGGCAGCAGCTACCATGATTGCTGTACTTGGCGCTGCGTTCCCCGGTAATATTGAGGAACCGTGGGAATTTATTGCAGATGAGCCGTTCAGATTCTACATAATTACTGAGACTGAAAAACCTGAGATTCTCTTCTGCGGACAGATAGTGGAATGATGGATGCTGTATATACAGCTCGCCGCATAGGCTGCGCCTACCCTGGAATGGCAGATACCTAAAAGGTTAGAAAATGTTATCAATATATTATCGATATTTAATAGATTTTTCAAAATAATTGGATTATAGTTATCATATCAACATGATTTCTTATTACGATAGGTGATTCCTATTAAGAAAGGGGTATCAGTATTATGAGCAGAGTATCTGAAGTAACCGGATTACAGCAACAGAGAATCAGAGAATATGATCAGCTTTTGAAAAAAGGTGATGATGCGCAAATTACAAGAGCTGCATTGGAGAATATGATGATGTCACTCAATGATATTTCACAGACACTCGCAATGATCGCGGACAGAGATTCCGGCAATATGCGTGATACCTATGACTCTATTGCCCGCAGTCTCGCAATGATGGCTGACTCCAAATAATAACATTAAACTGAAATACCATAGTTTATGGAATTTTAATGCCGGCAATACTTGTCAGAATCTGCATCTGACGAGGTGTTGTCGGCATTTTTACGAATATAGCTGCATTTAATGACTGATGGTCATGCAAAACGTAGACAAAAGGCACAAAGAAAATTCTATTTAAAGCACTAAAGTGTAAAAAATACACATAAAAAATAAAATATTTATAAAATATATGTTGAAAATTCCATAAAAGGGCGTTATCATAGATTCATAAGTTAATGAACGCCGGTGAGATAAGAGAATGTGGCTTTTACAATGTACAGGAACGAATCCTGTTTGTTAGACATGTTCTTTTTTTGCGCTCATTTTTAGAAAAAAACACTAGATTTTTTAGATAAGGCTGATTACTTAATGCATAGAGATTTTATAGATAAGATAGAGGAAAATCCGGTAATTGCTGCAGTTAAGGATGACAAAGGATTAGCGGCTGCACTGGGAACGGATGTTGGAATAATTTTTATTCTTTACGGAGATATATGTACCATTGGTGAAATTGTACAAAAGATAAAGAATGCCGGACGCATTGCTATGGTTCATGTGGATCTGATTACAGGTCTTAACAACAGTAAGGATGTGAGTCTTGATTTTATCAAGACAAATACAAAGGCAGATGGCATCATAACCACAAAGAGCAATCTGATCCAGCATGCCAGAGAGCTTGGACTTTATTCAGTCCTTAGATATTTCGTGATCGACAGTATGGCTCTTGTGAATATTGAAAAACAGGCCCAGTACGGATCCTGTCAGCCGGATGTAATAGAAATTCTTCCGGGAGTTGTGGTTTCAAAGATTATCAAACGTGTCAACGGAATCAGCAGAGTACCTGTTATAGCAGGCGGACTGATTTCAGACAGAGATGACGTTATGAATGCTCTATCAAGTGGAGCGATGGCGGTTTCCACCACCAATAAGGATGTGTGGACTATGTAAGTGCCGAAAGCCGCAGAGGCTATAAAGATATAACCAAAAAGGAGGATTGAAAAATGGCAAAATATGTAATGGCTCTGGATGCAGGAACAACAAGTAACAGATGTATCCTTTTTAACGAAAAAGGTGAGATGTGTTCTGTAGCTCAGAAGGAGTTCACACAGTATTTCCCGCAGCCCGGCTGGGTTGAGCATGACGCTAACGAAATCTGGCAGACACAGCTTTCAGTAGCTCGTCAGGCTATGCAGAAAGTTGGGGCAACGGCTGAAGATATCGCTGCAATCGGTATTACTAACCAGCGTGAGACAGTTATCGTTTGGGACAGAGCAACAGGACAGCCTGTATATCATGCAATCGTATGGCAGTGCCGCCGTACTGCAGATTATGCAGAGCAGATGAAGGGCAAGATCCCCGGAATCGTTGAAAAATTCCAGCAGAAGACAGGTCTTAAGTTTGACCCTTACTTCTCAGGAACAAAGATCCGTTGGATCCTTGAGAATGTTGAAGGCGCTCGAGCAAGAGCAGAGAAGGGTGAGCTTTGCTTCGGTACTGTAGATACATGGCTTATCTACAAGCTTACAAAGGGTAAGGTTCATGTAACTGATTACTCAAACGCTTCCAGAACTCTTCTTTATAACATCAACACACTTGAGTGGGATGATGAGCTTTGCCAGATTCTTGAAGTTCCGAAGAGCATGCTTCCTGAAGTTAAGCCTTCAAGCTGCATCTACGGCGAGTCTGATCCTGAGTTCTTTGGTGGCCCTATCCGCATCGCAGGTGCTGCAGGTGACCAGCAGGCAGCTCTGTTCGGACAGACATGCTTCCAGGAAGGCGAAGCAAAGAATACCTATGGTACAGGTTCATTCATTCTTATGAACACAGGCGACAAGCCGATCTTCTCTAAGAATGATCTTCTTACAACAATTGCATGGGGCCTTGACGGAAAGGTTACCTACGCACTTGAGGGTTCTGTATTCGTAGCAGGTGCTGCTATCCAGTGGCTCCGCGATGAGCTGAAGATCGTTGATTCTTCACCGGATTCAGAATACTTCGCAACAAGAGTTAAAGATACAAATGGATGTTATGTAGTTCCCGCATTTACAGGACTCGGCGCTCCCTATTGGGATCCTTACGCTCGTGGAGTTATCACAGGACTTACCCGTGGCGTAAACAAGTATCATGTAATTCGTGCAACTCTTGAATCACTTGCATATCAGAGTTATGACGTGCTTCACTGCATGGAACTTGATTCCGGCAAGCACCTCACCTCCCTTAAGGTTGACGGTGGCGCTTCCATGAACAACTTCCTTATGCAGTTCCAGTCAGACATTATCAACACCAACGTTCTTCGTCCTTGCTGTGTAGAGACAACCGCTATGGGTGCTGCTTATCTTGCAGGTCTTGCAGTTGGATATTGGACAAGCAAAGAAGACGTTATCAAGAACTGGGCAGTTGATAGGGAATTCAAGCCCGAGATGGAAGATGCAGCACGCACAAAGGCTCTTAAGGGCTGGTCACAGGCTGTTGCAGCTACAAGAGGATGGGCTAAAGAGTGAGGCTGAAAATCTTTGATTTTTCTGCCGAACCTTGTTCTGGATTACACGAAGTGTGAGAGCAGAAATTCCTTATGAAAGCTGGGATGATTCAACAGAACCCAGTATGAAAAAAGTGAATATTAATCGGTCCGCCATAGTGGCGGACCGCAATTAAAAGAAATGGGGGTAACCGAATATGTCAGTTTATATTGGCGAATTTATTGGTACTTTACTACTTGTTTTACTTGGTGATGGTGTTTGCTGTAACGTATCACTTGAGAAGTCAGGCTTCAAGGGTGGCGGAGCAGTTCACATCCTTATCGGATGGGGAATGGCAGTTATGGTTCCTGCATTTGCAATGAGCAATTTTACAGGATGCCCTTCAGCATTTAACCCTGCAGTTACAATCGGACTTGCAATCAGAACAGGTGACTGGAGCACAGTAGCAGGACAGATCATTGCTCAGATGCTCGGCGGTTTCTGCGGCGCAGCTATCCTGATCTTCCTCTATGGCGATCACATCAGAGCTACAGCTGATGATGCTACTGTTCGCGGATGCTTCTGCACAGGACCTTCAATTCCGAATCAGTTATTGAACTTCTGCTCAGAGTTCGTTGCTACATTCGTTCTTGTATTCACACTTGCACTTATCCCTGCGGGCTCAGACCGCACAGTATGGGTTCTCGTTTACGGCGTAATCGTTGCTTGTGGTGCTTCCTTCGGAGGACTTACAGGATACGCTATGAACGCAGCAAGAGATACAGCTCCTCGTCTTGCTTATCTTGCACTTGCTCCTAGCTTTGGCAAGAAGGACGGCAACTGGAGTTATGGTTGGATTCCCGCTGTAGCACCTATCTGCGGTGGTATTGTAGCATCTCTTCTTTACAATGCACTTGCTGCAGCTCAGATGTTTGGTTGAGCTGTGAGGACTTAACGAGGTTTTCCGAGTTTAGTCCGAACGTGTTCTGTCGAGCGCTTAGCGCGAGAGCAGAACTTCCTTGTGAAAAAGCTATCGGTATCAAAACCGAAATTTGTTCTTTGGTGCATATTGCATGAGGACATAAATACATCTTATAATAGGATGTAGAAAAACAAAATTTAAGTACACTGAGGGATGGAGTCGGTATGTATACGTATGATGAGATACGTTTATTACTCGACTCCATTTTTTCATAAGAAGGACTGCCAGTACTCCTTGACCAGATACTGAACCGTCCCTTCTTGAAAACTATTAGGGTTACTAAGATCGAAATTCCAGCTCCATCAAACAGAGAAGCTTGAATTTCGACAAAGAAAAATTAAAAGAGGTAGGAGAAGGAAAATTATGTTGTACGATGTCATAATCATAGGCGCAGGTGTTTCCGGTAGCGCAATTGCAAGAGAACTCTCTCGCTATGAGGCTAATGTCTGCGTTCTGGAAAAATGTGAAGATGTTTGTGAGGGAACGTCAAAGGCAAATTCTGCAATAGTTCATGCAGGCTTTGATGCTGCGGCAGGTTCCCTTATGGCAAAACTGAATGTACGTGGAAATGAGATGATGGACGACCTTTGCCGCGATTTGGACATACCATTTAAGAGAAACGGTTCCATGGTCGTTTGCATCCACAAGGAAGCCCTTCCGGGACTTCAGGATCTCTATGACAGAGGAATCAAGAACGGCGTAAAGGGAATGAAAATCCTTAGCCGCGAGGAGGCTCTTGAGATGGAGCCCAACCTCTCAGACAATGTTGAAGGTGCTCTCTATGCACCTACAGGTGGAATCATCTGCCCCTTCAAGCTTTGCATAGCTATGGCTGAGAATGCAAACGAGAACGGCGTTGATTTCAGATTCAACACCAAAGTTGAAGATATTAAAAAGCATGAAGATGGATTATGGCACATTCGAACCAATAATGGCGAGTATGTTTCTAGATATGTTGTAAACGCTGCAGGCGTTCACTCAGGCGTGATCCACAACATGGTGAGCCAGGATGATGACAAGATTGAAATCATCCCTCGCCGCGGTGATTACTGCCTGCTCGATAAGGAAGTTGGCGGCCACGTAAGCCACACAATCTTCCCTCAGCCCACCAATCTTGGTAAGGGCGTACTTGTTTCACCTACTGTTCACGGTAACCTCATTGTTGGTCCTACCGCGATCGATATTGAAGACAAGGAAGGAACAAACACAACTGCAGAGGGAATCAATGATCTTATAGCAAAAGCTAATGATCACGTAAAGAACCTTCCTATGAGAAAGGTTATCACTTCCTTCGCAGGACTTCGTGCTCATGAGGCTCGTCATGAGTTCATAATAGGCGAAGTAAAGGGAGCTGAGCACTTCATTGATGTAGCTGCTATTGAGTCACCCGGACTTACTTCCAGTCCCGCTATCGGTGAGATGGTAGGTAACATGCTCAAGGATATGATGAAGCTTACAGCTAAGTCAGAGTGGAAGAGCACAAGAAAAGACATTATGAATCCCGCAGACCTCTCACTTGAAGAGAGAAATGAACTGATCAAAAAGCAGCCCGCATACGGCAACATCATCTGCCGCTGCGAGTCTATTTCAGAGGGTGAGATCCTCGATGCGATCCACAGACCCTTAGGAGCAAGATCACTTGACGGTGTTAAGAGAAGAACAAGAGCCGGCATGGGAAGATGTCAGGCAGGCTTCTGCTCACCTCGTACAATGGAAATCCTCCATCGTGAGCTTGGTCTTTCATATGAAGAAATCACCAAGAGCGGCGGAACTTCCAATATCGTAATGGAACGCACCAAACACCAGAAGGGAGGAGAGCAGTAATGACTTCTTATGATATCGTAATCGTAGGTGGCGGCCCTGCAGGCCTTGCTGCCGCTATCTCTGCCAGAAAAGCAGGCGTAGAGAAAATTCTTATATTAGAGCGTGACAGAGAACTTGGAGGAATCCTTAACCAGTGTATCCACAACGGATTCGGACTTCACACCTTCAAGGAGGAGCTTACAGGTCCCGAATACGCTCAGCGCTTTATCGATCAGGTTCTTGATGAAAAGATCGAGTACAAACTTCATACGATGGTAATGGATATTTCCGCTGACCGCGTTGTTACAGCAATGAGCCGTGAAGATGGAATGTATCAGATACAGGCCGGTGCAGTTATTCTTGCAATGGGCTGCAGAGAGCGTCCCAGAGGAGCCCTCAACATTCCGGGATACCGTCCTGCAGGTATATTCTCAGCAGGTACAGCTCAGAGACTTGTCAATATGGAAGGCTATATGCCCGGTCGTGAAGTAGTTATCCTTGGTTCAGGTGATATCGGACTTATCATGGCAAGACGTATGACTCTTGAAGGCGCCAAGGTTAAGGTTGTGGCAGAGCTCATGCCTTACTCCGGCGGACTTAAGAGAAATATTGTTCAGTGTCTTGACGACTTCGGAATTCCGCTTAAGCTGTCTCACACTGTTGTTGATATCGAAGGAAAAGAGCATCTTACAGCAGTTACAATCGCTGAGGTTGATAAGAACATGAAGCCTATTCCGGGAACGGAAGAACGCTATACATGTGATACACTTCTTCTTTCCTGCGGACTTATTCCTGAGAATGAGCTCTCAAGAAATGCAGGCGTTGAGATGAATCCCGTCACATCAGGACCTGTTGTAAATGAGTCTCTTGAGACCAATATCCCCGGCGTATTTGCCTGTGGTAATGTTCTTCACGTTCACGATCTTGTTGACTATGTATCGGAAGAAGCAACAAGAGCCGGTGCAAATGCAGCCAAGTTTGTGAAGAACGGAAAGACAGAGTCAGGAAAAGTTGTAGAGCTTACAGCAACAGACGGCGCTCGCTATACAGTACCTTCAACCATAAACATCGATCGCATGGATGACCTCCTTACAGTAAGATTCCGTGTCGGCGCTGTTTATAAGGATTCTTATGTAAGTGTTTATTTCGATGATGAGCGTGTAATGCATAATAAAAAGCGCATTATGGCTCCCGGTGAGATGGAGCAGGTTATTCTTCAAAAGACAAAGCTTCAGGAGGCAGCTCCCTCTAAGATAACAATTAAAATTGAGCCGGAAGAGTAATAACAAATAAGTCTAAAGAAAATTACTTATTGGTTAAAGTAGATGATTACGCCCTGCCTTCCCCCAGGGGGGAAGGTGTCAGCGAAGCTGACGGATGAGGGGTAATATCAAGGAAGGAAACATGACATGGAAAAAAGAGAACTTACGTGTATCGGCTGCCCCATGGGCTGCCAGATCACAGTAGAATTAGAAGATGGTGAAGTGATGGCCGTAAAGGGTAATACCTGTGCAATTGGCGATAAATATGCCAGAAATGAGGTTACCCATCCTGAGCGTACCGTAACAAGTACTGCAGTTATCGTTGGCGGAGACAAGCCCCGCGTATCTGTTAAGACGGCCTCCAACATTCCGAAGGACAAGATATTCCAGTGCATGAAGGAAATTGATGATGCATGTGTGGAAGCACCCGTTCATATCGGAGACGTAGTTGTAAAAAATGTTGCAGGAACAGGAGTTGACGTCGTTGCCACAAGAGAGGTCAACAAAGCTGTTTGACGGAAACTTAAGAAAATCTTAAATTACGTGCTAATTTATTTCATTGACAAAGATTTTTGGGTCACATATAATTTATTTTTGGAGTAGTAAGGAGCTCATGTGGGGAAATCCATATGGGCTCTTTTTACGGAAAAACAATTTTATATTTATTGCAGGAGGATTTATGAAGAGATTATTTGCAATGATGATCGCAGGCGTTAGTACTATATCAATGCTTGCAGGATGTGGTGCTAAGACAACAGAGACCACAACAGAGACACCCGCTACAGAGGCTACTGAGGTTGCAGAGACAACTGAGGATGCTACAAGTGCCGAGGCAGCTGAGGCTCCCGCTGAGACAGTTAAGATTGACAAGCTTACAATTGGTTTCGTACCTTCACGTGAGCCCGATGAGATCGTAACAGCAACTGAGCCCCTTAAGCAGCTCCTTACAGACGAGCTTGCAGGTCTTGGTTATGAGGTTGGTACTGTTGATATCACTGTTGGTACCAGCTACGAGGCAGTAGGCGAGGGACTTTCAGCTGGTACTATCGATGTAGGTCTTATCCCTGGCGGTACATTCGTACTTTACGAGGATGGTTGCGATGTTCTCCTTACAGCTACAAGAGACGGTCTTTCTATTGAGAGCCCTAATGCAAAGGATTGGAACGACAACAAGCCCACAGAGCCCACAGAGGATCAGGTAACATTCTATCGTGGACTTATCATCGCAGGCCCTTCAGAAGCTGGTCAGGCTGTTGCTGAGAAGGTTAACAACGGTGAGGAACTCACATGGGAAGACCTTGATGGCCTTAACTGGAGCGTAATGAACTCTTCATCTTCTGCTGGATATATTTATCCTTCACTTTGGCTCCAGGCTAACTATGAGAAGCATGTAACAGATCTTTCACACGCTGTACAGGCTGATTCTTATGGTAATGCTTTTGCAAGACTTGCTTCAGGTCAGATCGACGTTGTTTGCTGCTATGCAGATGCAAGACGTGACAACGAAGAGAAGTGGACAACAGAGTTTGGCAGAGAGTCAAGCATCTGGGATGAGACAAACGTAATTGGTGTAACAGATGGTATCTACAATGATACAATCAGCGTAAGCAAGACTTCACCTGTTATGGATGATAACTTTAAGACTGCTCTTAAGAATGCTTTCATCAACATTGGCAACACAGACGCAGGTAAGGAAGTTATCTCTATCTACAACCACAATGGTTATGTAGAGGCTAACTCTGAGGACTATGATTCAGAGAGAGCTGCACAGGAACTTATTAAGTCAATGAACTAATCACACCGTTATTAGACACAATATTTATTTAACAAAAAGGGAAGGTGTTTACTTTTAATGCCTTCCCTATTTTTAGGAGAAAGAAATGATCAGGTTTGAAGATGTAGGAAAAAGATATCCCAACGGTTTCGAGGGATTAAAGCATGTTAATCTCACCATCGAACAGGGAGAATTTGTAGCGATAATCGGACTTTCAGGTGCAGGTAAATCCACACTCATTCGTACCATCAACAGGATGCACGATGTTACGAGCGGAAAACTCACCGTGGATGATGTTGATGTGATGAGTCTGTCCGGAAAACAGCTCAGAAGATTCCGTAGGAAGATCGGAATGATATTCCAGTCATTCAATCTGATCACAAGAACTACTGTTATAAAAAATGTACTTACTGCTTTTGTACCGGATATGCCCTGGTATAGATCAACCTTTGGTATTTACACAAAAGAGGAGAAAATGACAGCTCTTGAGTGTCTCGATAAGGTTGGAATTCTTGACAAGGCTTTCGTACGTGCTGATCAGCTTTCGGGTGGACAGCAGCAGAGAGTTGCTCTTGCAAGAACTCTTGCTCAGAATCCCCAGATCATTCTTGCTGATGAGCCTGTTGCAGCACTTGATCCTGTTACCGCAGGTCAGGTTATGGACGACTTTAAGAGAATAAATGAGGATATGAATATCTCTATCCTTATCAATATCCACCATGTAGATCTTGCTCTTAAATACGCTACAAGAGTAGTTGGAATCAGAGAGGGTGAAATCGTATATGACGGACCTGCTTCAGATGTAAATAAGGAGGTTCTCAGACTTATTTACAAGGGCAATGTTGACGCTAACGGCAATGTTCAAGATGAAGAGGGGTGAGAGAATTGAGCGTATACGATAAGATTTTTAAACCCAAAGTATATACATTACCAAATGGTAAGTCAGTAGAAAAGAAGGCTTCAAGAGCACCGATTTATCTGATCATTGTTTTGCTTATGTGCGCTCTTTCCGTTAAGATTACAGGCTTTGACTTTAAGATACTCTCACAGCGTATCGGTCAGTTCTTTGTAATTTTAGGACAGATGTTCCCGCCGAAGCTTTCTTACATGGAGAAGGTATGGAGTCCTCTTTTTGACACCATCAAGATGTCACTTTTAGGTTCTGCAGCCGGTGCACTTTTGTCAGTGCCCTTTGCAATGCTTGCAAGTACTAATGTGTGTCCTAATAAGGTAGTTGTTTCTATTGTGAGAGTTATGTTTTCACTTATCAGAACTCTTCCTACACTGGTAACAGCCCTTGTTGCTACACTTGTTTTCGGACTTGGTACTCTTGCAGGTACTTTCGCGATAGCAGTATTCTCTTTCGCCTATATCGGAAAGCTTACCTACGAGGAGATTGAGACCGTTGATATGGGTGCCTTCGAAGCTATGGAGGCTATGGGTGCTACCAAAACAAGAGCATTCATCTCAGCTATTGTTCCTCAGGTACTGCCTTTCTATCTGTCAAACTGCCTGTTCAATTTTGAGGGTAATGTTAGATATGCTGCGGTTCTTGGATACGTTGGAGCCGGTGGTATCGGACTTGTACTTAACGAGAAGATATCCTGGAGAGAGTATGACAGCGTTGGAATGATGCTTGTAGCTCTCTTTGTTGCTGTGTTTGTTATTGAGTCCACAAGCAGAATGCTTCGTAAGAAGCTCGTATAATCAGGAGGCGTGAATAATGAATAAGAGAATTGAAGAAGCTTATGAAAAGCGCCCCAAAAGCTGGATGTATCATCTTGCAATTGCCATAATTTTTGTGGGCCTTATGGTCTGGAGCGGCAGTGCCGTTGAGACCGCAGGAACAACGATGGACGGCGGACTTATTGCCTTAAATATCCTTAAGGGAATTTTCCAGCCTGATCTGTCATTCCTTTTTGATTTTACAACTCAGGGCGTACCTTATCTTATGCTTGAGACAATATGTATAGCATTCCTTGGAACAATCGTAGGTGCTATCCTTTCAGTGCCTCTTGCATTTATATCAGCGTCCAATCTTACTCCCAAGCCTATCGCATTTGCGGGAAGAATAATCATCATGGCTGTTCGTACAATACCTGCATTTGTTTATGGTCTTATGTTCATCAGAGTTACCGGCCCCGGAGCCTTCGCAGGTCTTCTTACAATGGGTGTGTGCTCTGTCGGAATGATCAGTAAGATGTATATTGAAGCTATAGAGGATCTTGATGTACATGTAGTTGAATCACTCGATGCTGCAGGCTGCAATACCTGGCAGAAGATACGTTACGGAATACTTCCGCAGCTCCTTCCCAACTTTGCATCTACTGCGATCTACAGATTCGATATTAACATGAGAGATGCAACCATCCTTGGTATGGTTGGTGCCGGTGGTTTTGGTGCTCCTCTTATCTTCGCAATGAATGCTTATAAGTGGAACGAAGCAGGAGCTATCCTTGCCGGACTTATCATTCTGATTTTGATCATTGAGTACATTTCAACTAGAATAAGAGTTAAGCTTACAAGAGGTTAAATCGTACAAAATAAAGATTTCTCCCAGAGAGATAGGTTGAAAAATTTAAAGCCTTCTCCCAGAGAGATAGGTTGATAAAATTTAAAGCCTTCTCCCAGAGAGATAGGTTGATAAAATTTAAAGCCTTCTCCCAGAGAGGGAGGTTGAAAAATTTAAAGTCTTCTCCCAGAGAGATAGGTTGAAAAATTTAAAGTCTTCTCCCAGAGAGATAGGTTGAAAAATTTAAAGCCTTCTCCCAGAGAGATAGGTTGATAAAATTTAAAGCCTTTTCCCAGAGAGGGAGGTTGATAAAATTTAAAGCCTTCTCCCAGAGAGGGAGGTTGATAAAATTTAAAGCCTTCCCCCTCTTAAGGGGGAAGGTGTCAGCGAAGCTGACGGATGAGGGTTCTTATGCGAATAATTTTCACTTCAGACACACACGGACACGTATTCCCAATAAACTACGCCACAGGAGCTCACGAGACCTCCGGTCTTTTCAGTGTGGCTGCTCAGCTTAAGGGAGAAAAGGAAATAGACGGTAACACCCTTGTTATTGATGGCGGCGACAGTTTGCAGGGTACACCTCTTTTATCCTACTACCTTAGTCATATGGATGAATATGAGCTTCATCCTATGGCAGAGGGTTTCAATGCCATGGGACTTGATTACTACACACTTGGAAACCATGATTTCAACTTTGGATATGAGGCTATTAGTGACTTTGCAAAGGCAATGAAGGCAACTCTGGTCTGCGCGAATGTTACCGACAAACGTGGTGAGCTTGGAATAAAGAAGCACGTGATCCATACTCTCGAGGATGGAACCAGGGTTGGAATTACCGGTGCTGTAACAGGTTTTGTTAATGTCTGGGAACAGAAGAAGAACCTGGTAGACTTTGAAATAGCCGATCCGCTTCCGGTTTTGGCAAAAGAGCTCGAGGAGCTTAAGGGTAAATGCGATGTTACCGTATGTATTTATCATGGCGGCTTTGAGGAGGATTTAAATACCGGTGATAAACTCTCTGAGTCAGAGGAAAATCAGGCCTGCAAGATAGGTAGAGAGCTTGATTTTGATATTATTCTTACAGGGCATCAGCATATGTCCATAGAGGGTATTTTCATGGATGGCACATTTGGTATACAGCCTCCTGACAAGGCTATGAGATATTGCCTTGTGGATGCTGAGTACGTGGGGCCCGATGAAAAAAGAGATGTAAAGGGAAGAACCCTTACTACCAGTGGATGGAGTATCATGTCTTTCCTTATGCCTGTTGAAAAACAGTATGCCGATTTTGATAAGATTCAGGCAGTAAATCCGGGCCTTAAGGAGATGAATGAGAAGCTCCAGACCTGGCTTGATGAACCTATCGGATGTCTTGAGGAGGAAATTCTTCCGGAACAGAAGCTGGATGTGGCGCTTTATGGCAGCAGAGTTGCATCAATATTTAATCAGGTACAGCTTGAGCTGACAGGTGCTGATTTTTCATGCACAAGCCTGTCCAATGAGCCGCTTGGTCTTCATAAAGAGATAACAGTAAGGGATGTTCTCGGAATTTATCAGTTTGCCAACACTGAGGAAGTTAAAGAGATGACCAAGGCTGACCTTAAGGCAGCTTTAGAGAGATGTGCCGAGTACTTTGATTACGATGAAAAAACAGGAAAGGTTGGGATATCCGATGCTTTCCTTCAGCCGAAGATAGAGCATTATAATTATGATCTCTACGCGGGAATGTGGTATGAATTTGATATAAGAAGACCGGTTGGAGACAGAGTTGTTGTTATGAGAAAGCTGGATGGAACAGAGCTTTCTGACGACGAGACATATACTCTTGTTACCAGCAATTATCGCGCAACCGGCACAGGCGGATATGACACTATCGGAAAAGCGAAGAGTATAAGAACCTATCCCGATGAAATGCCGGATCTGGTAATCGACTTTGTGAGACGTCATAGTCCTGTCGGAAATATAGTAAATAGTAGATTTAAATGTATTACTGAATAATGAGTATGAGCCTATAGGAAACAGCTTCCTATAGGCTTTTTCTTGTGCGCCCGACGGCGCACGTTTCTAATGGGTGAAAGTCCCTAGCCCGCCCGACAGTGGGAAGAGCACAGCCGAACACCAAGGGTGTCCTATCGTGGCAATGACCACGTTAACGCGAGGGGAATCTGAAGGAAGGTGTAGGCAAATCTCCGACCTTACGGACAGAAACTATATATGAGGCTATGTTGCTTCGGGGGTAAGACTGCAAGACAAGCCAAAGCCCAATAACTGTACGGAACCGCGCATAGTAAATATGGTTGGTGCATGGAGTGAAAGAAACGTGTGGTACTCGGGGAGGTCTCGTCAGCGGGTGGAAACAGAGTATGAAGCCCGTGAGTAACAACGAATGATGAGAAGTCAGCAGAGGTCGTAGTACCAGGGCGACTATAGGCGCCGTGGGAAGGACTGAACTTTTAGGAGACACAAGCAATGAATGTAACCGAAAGTGGGTTTGAGAACAGACAACTTCATATTGAAGACTACCTGCAAATGGCTACTGCGGAACAGGAAGAGTATGCAGGAGGGTTCGACTACGCTAGGATTACTGAAAAGAGCGGTGTCATCACAGATTTTTGGACGGACAATCTACTGGACTTGATTTTGCGTAAAGACAACATGAATAAGGCTTATAAGAAAGTAAAATCAAATGGCGGCGCAGGTGGAATTGATGGAATGCAGGTGGATGAACTTCTGCCCTACCTAAAAGAACACAGTAACGAGCTAATCCAAAAGATAAAGGATGGGAAATATAAGCCCAACCCTGTCCGCAGGGTAGAGATACCCAAAGAAACAAAGGGCGAGTATAGAAAGTTGGGAGTTCCGACAGTTGTAGACAGAGTCATACAGCAGGCAATAACGCAGGAACTCGTGCCCATCTTTGAGCCACAGTTCTCAGAGAGCAGTTTTGGCTTTCGACCCAAAAGAGGACAGCATGATGCCCTCAGACAATGCCAGAAATACGTCAATGATGGATATGTGTATGTGGTGGATATGGACTTGGAAAAGTTCTTTGATACCGTCGGTCATAGCAAGTTGATAGAGGTATTGTCACGTACCATAAAGGATGGCAGAGTTATATCTCTCGTTCATAAATATCTGAATGCAGGAGCTATGGCAAACGGACTGTTCGAGAAAACAGAAATCGGTATGCCTCAGGGTGGACCTCTCAGTCCATTACTTAGTAATGTCATGCTTAACGAGTTGGACAAGGAGCTGGAGCGCAGGGGCCTGCGGTTCGTAAGATTCGCGGATGACTGCATGATTTTTTGCAGGAGCAAGAGAAGCGCTCAGAGAGCCATGGTCAACATAGTTGCATATATTGAAGGGAAACTCTTCCTTAAAGTAAACAGGGCGAAAACAGTAGTTGCGCATATCAGAGATGTTAAATACCTCGGATACGGGTTCTACATCTACAAGCATGTATGCCGTTTCAGAGTACACCCAAAGTCAGTTACGAAGATGAGAAAGAAAATCAGAGAACTAACTGATAGAAATAAAGGCATAAGCAATGCTGAACGTGAAAAGAGATATCGTGAGTATGTGGAAGGATGGATTGTATATTTCCGCCTTGCTGACATGAAGAATCTTCTCAAGGAAACAGACTCATGGGCTAGACATAGAATTAGAGCCGTCTATTGGAAGCAATGGAAGAAAGTCAGAACGAGATTTAAGATGCTGAGAGCACTGAAAATCGAGGAGTGGCAGGTGAATATGCTTGCCAATACAAGAAAAGGCACTTGGAGAGCGGCACAGATGCTTTCCGTAGCCCTTACAAATAAAATAATAGTCAAGCTCGGATACACGTCCATGCTTGACTATTATCTGAAAGTCTGTTGAAAACTAAAGGAACCGCCTTGGTACCGGACGGTATGCCGGGTGGTGTGAGAGGTCGGCTACTCACCTGATGGGTAGCCTCCTACTCGATTGTTATTAAGAAATATCCTATGGCATTTCCACCTTGTTTATTAAATTTTAATAGATTTTTTAATGAAATATAGTTTTTGAGACATTGTTTCATAGTGTTATCAAATGATATCATAATTTATGCAGGGTACTGTTGATTTCTTATGTAGGAGATTAAGCCTTATGAAAATGTTTAATGGAAAAAGCTCATCAGGAAGTGTAGCAGATGCAACCAGAGGACTAAGTAGTCCTAAACTCATTATTTTTACAGGTGAAGCAAATAAGTTTGATTCAATTGTTGCAGAGATTGAAGCAAAGTATCCGGGTGTTCCCAGCATAGGATGTGTAGGAATGGGATATGATTCGGCGATTCAGGAGACAGGTATAACCATTACTGCCTTTACAGAAGGCGTAAAGGTAAAGACCGGTGTTCTTGAGAGCGTATCAAAGATGCCTGCACGCCATATTCAAAGGCTTGAAAAGGATATTGAGGAAGTAAGACCCGGCAAGGAAAATACTGCGATAATTGATTTTTGTGCAGGGAACGATGCAGCTGTTCTTACAACCCTTAGAGAGCTTATCGAAAAGTTCAATCTTCAGGTTATGGGAGCTACCGGTGATGCCGGAAAAGTCTCCGTAGATGGCAAAGTCTATGAGGATGCCATGACCTACGCGGTTGTCAAAAATGAAGGCGGAAGAGTAAAGACCTACAAAGAGAATATTTATGCGCCTAAGGATAACAGACAGCTCATTGCATCAAAGACAGATAAGGCAAAGTATTACTTGGGAGAGCTTAATGGGCGCTCTGCTAAACAGGTTTATATGGATCTGACGGGCACATCTACTGACAAAGACATTATCAATCAGACCTTCCAGAATCCTCTCGGAAAAATGATCGGAAACGATGTCTGCATCTGCTCTATCAAGGATGTATCAGGCAGCGGACTTATCATGTACAGACAGATAAATGACTCTGATATCCTGACACTTCTTGAGATGAAGGATCCCATGGAGGTTGCGCAGAATACAGTTGACAGGATAAAGAGTGATTTTACAAAGATATCAGGCATATATTCAGTTAACTGCATCTTCAGATATCTGGTTCTTAAGGAAAGGGGAGAGCTCAATACTTATCTTAACAAGATTGCTTCTCTTGGACCTTCCTGCGGACTTATCGGATTCGGAGAGCATTACAATACACAGTTTGTAAATCAGACAATGACATGTGTTGTATTTGAATAAGGGAGATAAGAATATGCTTACAGATATTTTTAAAAAGAAAACCGAAGATGTTGTCAGCACAGTAGCACCTCCAAAAAAAGAGGACGATCCTGAGAAGAGAGAATCACTGATCTATATTGCCAATTCTGTGAAGAAATTCCAGAAGGAGCTTGTTCATAATGAGGTTAGCTCGCTTACAGAGATTCATGATATGGGCGAAGCTATTGAAGATGTAATTAAAAGTAATACTGATCTGCGTGATCAGATGGATGCTTTTAATGAAATGTTTGCGGCTGTTAATGACAGCGCAGGCAAATTCGAAGATGTTAAGGTCAATATTCTAAACAGTGTTCAGAATGCGCAGAATAAGGTTTCAGAGCTCAAAGACAGTTCAAACGAAGTAAGAGCTACTTTCGATGAAATGCAGCTGAGTTTTGAAAATTTCAAGAGCTCAGTTGACCAGATTTCAGACTATATGAAACAGATTGTCGGAATCGCGACTCAGACAAATCTTCTTGCGCTCAACGCTTCCATCGAGGCAGCCAGAGCCGGAGCAGCAGGAAAAGGTTTCGCAGTTGTAGCAACAGAGGTAAGAGAACTCGCAGATGAGATAAAGGTTCTTATCAGTCAGGTTAATGCTTCTATTGATGCTACGAATGAAGAAAGTGAGAAGCTTTCTGCCAATATTCAGAATTCCATTGCTGCTATGGATAAGAGTATCCAGGAAGTTGATGAGACCAACGAGACCTTTGATGAGATCATCGAAAGCGCAAACGGTGCAAATGCAGTTCAGGAAGAAATTTCAGATACCGCTGATACTGCATCTGATGAGCTTCAGAGAATCGGAAACAGTTTTACGGATATTAACAGGAAGTACGATACCCTGGTAAGTCAGCTTGATAGAGTAAATGCTCTCGGCACGACAAAGAGTAGCGTTTTTGAACATATTGATAATCTTATTTCTCAGATTGAACCTATAGTGAAGGATAAATAAAAACCGCTTGCAAAAATGAATACTACTAAAACCGTTGATCGACTAAACGAATACATTATTGCAAATTTTGATAAGGCAATTAGCGAAGGCTGGATAGAGACATACTTCCAGCCTATTGTTCGTGCGTCAAACTGCAAGGTATGCGAAGAGGAAGCTCTCGCACGTTGGGATGATCCGGGATTTGGTGTTCTTAATCCTGATACGTTTATTCCGATACTGGAGGTATCAGGCCTTATCGAGCGGCTTGACCTGTATGTCCTTGGAGAAGTTCTTGAAAAAATGCGACAGCAGGCTAAGATAGGGCTTCCGATTGTTACGACCTCAGTCAATTTTTCACAGGTGGATTTTCAATCCGGAGATTTAGTTGAAAAGATTGATGATATCGTAAGTGCATCAGGGATTTCAAAGGACAAAATTGCTATTGAGATTTCAGATAGTTCAGTCATTACGGATAGGAGCCGCACCATAGCGCAGCTTGAGCTTTTACAAAAGCTTGGTTATAAGATCTGGCTGGATAATTATGGTTGCGGAAATCTATCATTTATTCTGTCTCCTCGTGTGGATTTTGATGTGGTCAAGCTTGATATGTCTATGACAAGGCAGTCTATGACCAGCGGGAAGGCAAGGATAGTTATCACAGAGCTGATCAAAACATCTGTTGGTCTTGGAATTGAGGCTATAGTAAAAGGTGTTGAAAATAAACAGCAACTCGATTTTCTTAAAGAAATCGGATGCGGAAAGCTTCAGGGCTTTTATTTCTGTAAGCCGCTTCCTATATCGTCAATATTTGACCGTTATCAAAACGGTTTACAAATTGGTTTTGAGAATCCAAAGGAAGCAGATTATTATGCAGCTGTTGATAAGATCAGTCTTCATGATATTCCCTTTATGAAGATGAATCCAGGGCTGATGGGGGACTTTTTTGATACACTTCCTATGGCTATTCTTGAAATAGATGAGGAAGAGTTAAGGGTAATGCGAATCAACAAGGTTTTTGAAAGATTCCTTGCTGATGATTTTCCGGAACAAAAGGACATTCAAAGAATCTCATTAAAGGCTAGTGAGAATAAAGTGGGATCATATACATTAAGTTCAATTAAAAGGAGTCTTACTACTGATAAGCAGATTATCATTGATGACAGAACACCTACCGGGAAAACCGTTCATATGATGATTCAGAAGATAGCACAGAATCCGGTAACTAAAAAGTATGCTGTTTTATTCGCTATAATCTCCATATCTGACGCGGGTAAGGCCATTGATTCACTTTCATACAATTATATCGCCAGAGCTCTTTCTGAAGATTATGTGGCAATGTACTTCGTTGATATGGATTCCAATAACTATGTGGTATATCATTCTGATGGTATCAACCGTGATATAAGTATTAGCGATCATGGTGACGATTACTTTTATGATGCTCACAATAATGTTGATAAAAGAATTTATAAAGAAGATGAGGAGATGTTCAACGAGCTTGTCACAAAAGAGAATATCATGAAAAGTATTGAAGAGAACGGATCATTTTCCGTGACCTTTAGAGCTGATGATGAGATTGGTATTCATTATGTGAACATGAAGGCTGTAAGGGCCAGAGCTGACAAAAGACATATCATCATCGGTATAAGTGATGTTGACAATCAGATGAAGCAGCAGGAGTTGTTCAAGCTTATTCAGGAAGAGAGAATCATTTACTCAAGAATGGCTGCTCTTGAAGGTGATTTCCTCGCTGTTTATAGTGTTGATTTATCCGATGACAGCTATGTTGTTTATAAGACACCTCAGGGGGTTAATTTCATAGGAACCAAAGAAAAGGGAAATGACTTTTTTGGCGAAACACTTGATAGAATCAAGGAAGTAATCCATAAAGATGATTACGAAGGATTTGTTAAGAATGTCACCAAAAAGCATATTTTTGATGCAATAAACAGGAGTGGATCATTTAGCTATAAATACAGATTTTTAAATAATAAGGTTATAACATACGTTAACCTTAAGGCAGTTACTGTTGAGGAAAATGGTGAACAAAAGCTTATTGTCGGACTCATCAACATAGATGCGCAGGTGAAGAAGGAAGCGGAATATGCCGAGAATTTATCTGCTGCTGAGGATATGGCACTTAAGGATGCGCTTACCGGAGTAAAGAATAAGCATGCTTACGCAATAGCTGAAAAAGAATTGAATGATAAGGTTCTTGAGGGAACCGTGTCCGACTATGCGATAGTTGTTTTTGACCTGAATGGACTTAAATTTGTTAATGACACTTTCGGACATCAGAAGGGTGACGATTTTATTAAACGTGGCTGCAAGATGATATGTGATACCTTTGCACATAGTCCTGTATTTCGCATAGGTGGTGACGAGTTTGCTGTTATAGCACAGGGAAAGGACTACGACAATCTTGATTCAATAATGAATTCGTTTGATGCATCTAATTACACCAATAAGATCAGAGGCGAAGTGACTATAGCTGCAGGTGCCGCGAGAAGCACATCGAAGATGTTCGTTAAGGAAGTATTTGAGAAGGCTGATGCAAATATGTATGAGAAAAAGAATAATATGAAAAAAACATTGTTACTTTGATCAAAATTATGATATTATGTCATGGTTGAAGGCAATGGCGCCGATTAATTTCGCACCATTGTCTTTTTTTTATTTAAAAGAAATCCTATTATAAATAAAAAAGTGTCCGCGGCACGTGTACAATCGTGCGTGTGTGGTTGACATAATATGCTGACTTGTTATAATATGTCAGATGATATGAAATAGAAGGTAGGGATTTAAAAAATGAATACGAAAACTCTTATGTACATCGTTAAACGTGTTTTGCTTGCGATTGTTACAGTATGGATCGTTATTACGGTTACATTCTTTGTTATGCATGCGGTACCGGGGGGACCCTTCGTAGGAGAGAAGGCTGTAAGTGAATCGGTTCAAAAGGCCATGGAAGCAAAATACGGTCTTGATAAGCCGCTCGGCATTCAGTACATCACTTATTTGAGGGATATAGTTACAAAGTTTGATTTCGGACCATCCTTGAAGCAGAGAGGAAGAAATGTAAACGACATCATTTTTGATGGAATGAAAACATCTGCAAAGCTCGGTGTTATTGCAGCATTTATTGCACTTATCATGGGCATTATATTTGGTGCGGTTGCGGCACTTCGCAGAAACAAACTGATCGATCGCATAATCATGATAATTACTACAGCTTTTGTGTCTATGCCATCATTTATCATGGGTTCACTGCTGCTCATTATTTTTGCCATCAATCTTAAATGGTTCCCGGCAAACGGAGCTTCAAAGAATGGACTTACACTTCCTGTTTTGACGCTTTCACTGTATCCCATGGCATACATCACAAGACTTACAAGGTCTTCAATGCTTGAGGTTCTTGGACAGGACTATATCAGAACCGCCAAGGCTAAAGGTGTGTCAGGCATGAAAATCGTGTTTGGACATGCCCTTAAGAATTCTCTTATTCCTGTTATTACGTACTTTGGTCCCATGCTGGCAGGTATTGTTACGGGATCACTGGTTGTTGAGCAGATTTTTGCAGTTCCGGGAATTGGCAGAGCTTTTGTTAACAGCATAACCGGACGAGACTATCCGCTTGTAATGGGAACAACAATTGTACTGGCCACACTTATTGTAATCATGAATCTTGTTGGAGATATTATGTACAAAGTTGTCGATCCCAGAATCACACTTGAATAATACGGATTTGGAGAGAATTTACTGATGGAAAATAAAATGTTTAGTGCGCAGGTTGATCTTGATGATTTTATGCCTGCTTCTGATAAAGAAAAAGAATACATGGTGCAGATGCGCCCTTCTACTACATTCTTTAAGGATGGAGTAAAGAGACTTTTAAAGAACAAGGTTGCAACAGTCTGCTTTTTTATAATTGTGATTATTACACTTGCAGCAATAATCATACCGATAGTATGGCCTTACTCATATGACCAGATGCTCGGCATGACACCCGGAAAACCGGTGGATAATTCATTCAACAATCTTGCACCATTCAAGTACGGAAGATCCGAGATGAGAAGAATAGCAAACGGAGAGACAGTTATTCCTCATATTTTCGGAACTGACGCGCAGGGAAGAGATTACTTTATCCGTGTGGTTTATGGTACAAGAATTTCACTTGCTGTAGGATTTTTTGCCAGCATCATCGTGCTTATCATCGGTATGACTGTTGGCTCAGTTGCAGGATACTGCGGAGGTGCAGTTGACCTTGTCATAATGAGAATAGTGGATATTATTTATTCACTGCCGGATATGCTGATGGTTATTCTGCTTTCATCCGTTCTTAAGGTCGTGATGGAAGGTGCACTGGACGGTACTGTCCTTGCAAAAATCGGTTCAAATATCATAAGTCTGTTCATAGTATTTGGTGTACTTTACTGGGTATCCATGGCAAGACTTATAAGAGGTCAGATACTTTCCTTAAGAGAGCAGGAGTATGTCCTCGCGGCAAGAGCAGCAGGTGCTCCGGGAAAATGGATCATTTTAAAGCATCTTATTCCTAACTGCTTTTCAGTGATCATTATCTCAACAGCGCTTCAGATTCCCAGTGCGATTTTTACAGAGAGTTATCTGTCTTTCCTTGGACTTGGTGTTAATGCGCCTATGCCTTCACTTGGCTCCCTTGCGTCGGATGCCTTAAACGGTATCACGTCTTATCCTTACAGACTGATCATTCCGGCAATAGTTATTTCGCTTATTGTATTGTCACTGAACCTTTTCGGTGATGGATTAAGGGATGCGTTTGATCCCAAACTTAATGCGTAATGGAGGGAGTTTTGAGATGAAATTATTAGAGGTAAATGACCTGCATACTTCCTTTTTTACGGATGCGGGTGAAGTTAAAGCAGTAAACGGAGTTTCATTCTATCTGGACAGAGGAAAAGTCCTCGGAATAGTCGGAGAGTCTGGCTCCGGTAAATCGGTAACAGCATATTCGATCATGCAGATTCTTGCAGGCACAGGAAAAATCGTATCAGGTTCCATCAAGCTTGACGGACAGGAACTTGTAGGTGCCGGTGAGAAGGTTATGAAAAATGTAAGGGGTAATAAAATATCCATTATTTTCCAGGATCCCATGACATCCCTTAATCCTACATATACTATTGGACATCAGCTTATGGAGGCAATTCTCCTCCACACAGACAGAAATAAAGAGCAGGCAGAAGCTCGTGCTATCGAGATGCTTAGACTTGTTAATGTCAACGAGCCTGAGAAGCGTATGAAGCAGTATCCCCATGAGTTTTCAGGTGGTATGAGACAGCGTGTAATGATAGCAATGGCTCTTGCATGTGAGCCGGATATCCTTATTGCGGACGAGCCTACGACAGCACTTGACGTTACGATTCAGGCACAGATCCTTGATCTTATGAAAACACTTCAGGAAGAGCTTGGAATGGCTATCATCATGATCACTCACGACCTTGGTGTTGTTGCTCAGATGTGTGACGAGGTCATCGTAATGTATGCAGGATCAATCTGTGAGCAGGGTACCGCGGATGAGATTTTCTACAATCCCTGTCATGAGTACACTAAGGGACTTTTGAGATCTATTCCCACAGAAGGAAAAGAGGGCAAAAAGCTTGAGCCTATTACAGGAACACCTATCGATCTGCTCAATATGCCCAAGGGCTGTCCCTTTGCACCGAGATGTGATAATGCTATGAAAATCTGCTTAAGAGAAAGAGCAGAGAGAATTCAGATAAATGATTGGCATGCTGCCGGTTGCTGGATGAATGTTAAGAATAAGGTAGTAGGAGGCAGCGAGAATCATGAGTGATGTAAGAAATGAGAACAATCTCGTTGACATAAAAAACTTAAAACAGTACTTCAACGTTAATGTTGGATTTTTCAAATCAAAGCCGCTTAAGGCAGTGGATGATGTTTCTTTTTCCATAAAAAGAGGAGAAACACTGGGACTTGTAGGTGAGTCAGGCTGTGGTAAGACAACAGTAGGACGCACAATTCTTAATCTGTACAAGCCTACATCCGGAGAGATTTGGTACGATGGCAAGCTTATAAAGTCACCTGAGAGTATAAAGGAATTCAGAAAGAAAGCGACTATGGTTTTCCAGGATCCCTATTCATCACTGAATCCCAGAATGACTGTCAGCGATATCATAGCTGAGCCTCTCGATATCCATAATATGTATAAGACAAAAGAGGAGCGCAGAGACAGAGTACTTCAGCTTATGGAGTACGTAGGACTTAACAGTGAGCATGCTTCAAGATATGCGCATGAGTTCTCAGGCGGACAGAGACAGCGTATCGGTATTGCGAGATCACTTGCGGTAAATCCTGAGTTTATCGTCTGCGATGAGCCTGTTTCAGCTCTGGACGTTTCAATTCAGGCTCAGGTTATCAACATGTTTGATGAGCTTCAGGAAAAGCTTGGACTTACTTATCTTTTCATAGCGCATGATCTTTTGGTTGTGCGTCACATAAGTGACCGAATCGCTGTTATGTATCTTGGAAAAATGGTTGAGCTTGCGGATGCTGAGACTATTTATAACAGACCGCTTCATCCATACAGTATTTCACTTCTGTCAGCGGTTCCGGTTCCTGACCCTAAGATCGCAAGAGCAAATAAGAGAGTGGTTCTCAAAGGAGATATTCCCAGTCCCTTAAATGCACCTTCAGGATGTCCTTTCAGAACAAGATGTCCTTATGCAAAAGAGGATTGCGCGCTCAGCATGCCGCAGTTTAAAGAGGTTGAAAAAGGTCACTTCGTTGCATGTCATCACATTGAGGATGTTAATGCATAAACTATTTAGGTTCCAATTTATATGCTCAGTTGAGGATATGATTTGAATAAAAAAAGTATAAATATACTAAGGAGGTTGTTTTATGAAAAAGAAGCTATTATCAATGATTCTTGCATCAACAATGGTATTTGGCCTTGTTGGCTGTGGCGGATCAGGAGCTGCAGAGACTGCAGGAGGAGATGCCGGTGATGCAACACAGGCTGAGAGCACAGATGATGCAGAAAGCACAAATGCTACTAATGTAGTTGAGGAAGCACCGGAAGGCGCTCTTGCAGATTCAATCAATGTCTGCCTCGCATCAGAGCCTGCTACTCTCGATCCTGCACTTAACTCTTCAGTAGATGGTGGTACAGTTTGTTCTCACCTTTTCTCAGGTCTTGCTAAGTGGGCACCTGCAGCTGACGGAACAATGGAACTTGTTCCAGATGCAGTAGAGGAGCTCGTAGATGGCGTTGAGAATTCTGACGGTACAGTAACATATACATATAAGCTTCGTGATGGCCTTAAGTGGTCTGACGGAAAGGATGTTACTGCAGGAGATTTCGTATTTGCATGGAACCGTGCAGCAGGTACAGAGCTTGCAGCAGACTATGGCTACATGTTCGAGGTAGTTGATGGTTATGCTGATGTATGGGATGCAGACGATGAAGGTAACTTCACAAATCCCGATGCAAAGCTTAACGTAAATGCAGTAGATGATAAGACACTGGAGGTTACTCTTGTAAATGCAGTTCCTTACTGGAACGAGCTTCTTGCTTTCCCGGCATACTTCCCTGTACGTGAAGATGTTGTAAGCAATGAGAGCTGGGCTACAGATCCTTCCACATATGTAAACAATGGCCCTTACACAATGACAGGTTGGGATCACAACAGTGTAATTACACTTACAAAGAACGACAACTATGTTGATGCTGACAGCGTTGTAATGAAGGAGATCAACTTCTACCTTTCAGACGATGCCAACAACATGCTTGCTAACTTTGAGAACGGCGATTGGCAGTTCATCGATGATGTTCCTACAAACGAGATCGCATCTCTTAAGACATCATATCCCGATGAGTTTGTAACAACCGGTCAGCTTGGTACATACTATGTATGCTGGAATATCAACGAGAACATCCTTCCTGCTTCCAGCACACTTACAGGAAAAGAGAAGGCTGATGCTGAGGCTGAGATCAGAAGCGCACTTGCACTTCTTATCGACCGTAACTACATCGTAAACGACATCGCACAGGGTGGACAGGTTCCTGCTTCTTCCTTCGTTGCTATGGGTCTTACAGATGCTGACGGTTCTCAGTTCTATGAGAATGCAGGTTCGGATTCTTCATACGTAGGTTACTATGATGTAACAGAAGCAGCATATGACCAGAACTATGCTGATGCTATCGAGACACTTAAGAAGTATTACACATATGATGAAGCTGAGTACAAGTTCACAGACTTCCCTTCACTCACATATCTCTACAACACAAGTGAGAGCCACAAGGCAATCGGTGAGGCTATTCAGGCAACTATGGGAGCTGTAGGTATCGATCTTAAGCTTGAGAACCAGGAGTGGGCAACATTCCTTGATACACGTAAAGCAGGTGATTATTCAATCGCTCGTAACGGTTGGCTTGGTGACTACAATGATCCTATTTCATTCCTTGATATGTGGACCACAGCATCAGGTAACAATGATGTTCAGTTCGGTAAGGGTGACAACGCTTCTGTAGCAGCATATGACCTTGACCTTACAAGCCTTGGCTATGAGGAGAATATTACTGACGGAACATGGGCTGAGACCTATGATGTTCTTATCAGCAAGATCAAGACATGCACAGATAACGAGAAGAGATATGCAATGATGCACATGGCTGAGAACCTTCTCATGAGCACAGGCTGCATCTGCCCTATCTACTACTACACAGATCTTTACATGATCAAGAACAATGTTAAGGGATTCTATACAAGCCCTCTTGGATTCAAGTACTTTGAGAAGTGCTTCTATGCAGAGTAAAAATGATGTATAATTAATCCGTAAGATTTACGGACAAAGGAGTCTGTTTCAGATTCCTTTGTCCGTTTTTTCATTAATTTTTAAAAGTAATCATGTTCTATTTTCAGGCTGATTTTTTCTACCAAGGAGGCATGCTATGGCAGCATTTGACAGAGTTCTTTCGGGAATACCGCAGATGGACGAGGCTTTTCATAATATCAGACTTGGCGACAATGTTGTCTGGCGTGTCGATAACCTTGAAGAGTTCAAGCTTTTTGTGAAGCCCTATGTTAAGCAGGCTATTGAGGATAAGAGAAATCTTATCTATTTCAGATTTGCAACCCACGAACCTCTTTTAGAGGAGCAGGAGGGGCTAAAAGTCATAAATGTGGAGCTAAACCACAGGTTTGAGAATTTCACCGTTGAGATTCACAAGCATATAGAAAGAGAAGGACGTGACGGCTTCTATGTCTTTGATTGCCTCTCAGAGCTGCAGACTGCCTGGGCTACTGACCTTATGATGGGCAACTTTTTCAGAGTTACATGTCCCTATCTTTTTATTCTTGATACAGTTGCATTCTTCCCGCTTATAAGAGGTAAGCATTCTTTTGCGGCTATCGCCAAGATAAGGGATACCACGCAGCTTTTTCTTGAAGTTTTTTCCGATTCGAAAAATGTATATGTGCGTCCTGATAAGGTGTGGAACCGCTACTCTGAGACAATGTTTCTTCCGCATCTCTACAACCCTGAAAGCGGAGATTTTAAGCCTATTCTGGATGGTGTTATCGCAAGTCATTTTTATCAGGTACTTGGGAAAAGCGGGTCTATGCTGGACAGCGACAACATGGACAGCTGGGATAGATTTTTCAATCTGACAAGGACTATGTATGAGGGCGGCTTTGATGTCACAGAGAACTGTAATCGAATGTGCAACATCATGATGAGCCGTGATGAGCGGCTCCGTGAGATGATAAAGGAACACTTTACTCCGGCTGATTATCTGGAGGTTAAGGACAGGATGATCGGAACCGGAATGATCGGTGGTAAGGCCTGCGGAATGCTGCTTGCAAGAAAGATCATTGAGAACAAGTGTCCTGATGTCTTTGAAAATCTGGAGCCTCATGATTCCTTCTACATAGGCTCGGATGTGTTCTATTCCTTCATTGTTGATAATGAATTCTGGGATCTGAGGATAAGACAGCGTAGCAAAGAGGAGTTCTTTTCTGTGGCTGAGGAGTTTGCTGAGCACCTGCGCACAGGAAAATTCTCGAGGAACATGGAGGAGCAGTTCGTTAAGCTCCTTGAGTACTACGGTCAGGACCCTATAATCGTGAGATCCAGTTCGATTCTTGAGGACGGCTTTGGCAACGCTTTTGCAGGAAAATATGAATCTGTCTTCTGCTCAAATTCCGGAAGTATGGAGCAGAGAGTTGAGGAGCTTGAGAATGCTATCAGGGAAGTTTATGCAAGTACAATGAGCAGATCAGCGCTGGATTACCGCAGCAGACGCGGACTTCAGGAGAGAGATGAGCAGATGGCACTTCTGGTCCAGAGAGTTTCGGGATCTTATTATGGCGAGTATTATATGCCATGTGCTGCCGGTGTTGGCTATTCCTACAGCCCATATAAGTTCATGGAATCATTTGACCAGGCAGCAGGTATGCTAAGACTTGTTATGGGACTTGGAACCTCGGCCGTTGACAGGACGGAAGGGTCCTATCCGAGACTTGTAAGCCTTGATAAACCCACCGCTACAACTGCCCGTAATTCTATTGAGAGGCATCAGTATTCTCAGAGAAAGCTTGAGCTTATGAACCGTACTGCAAGGGAACTTCAGAGAGTATCCCTTGATGATATAGAGCCCTTTATGCCGTTTTTCCTGAAGCGGTTACTTTTAGAGCACGATACTGACACAGAGAGAATGTTCAGAGACAGAGGAGAGGACAGAAATATTGAGTTCATCTCATGCCTGGGCCTGGTGAAAAAAGAGCAACTTATGGAGCAGATGAAGGCGATCCTAAAGACACTTCAGAATGAGTATCAGCACCCTGTGGACATAGAGTTTACCATCAATTTCTCAGAGAGCGGTGACTATGTGATAAACATTCTGCAGTGCAGACCGTTGCAGGTTTACCAGGATGTAAAGGAGCTTGAAATTCCGGAGAATATCGATCCTTCTAATGTGCTCTTTGAGTGCAGACGTTCTGCCATGGGACTGTCCCGGTCAGAGAAGCTTGATATGATCGTCTATGTCGATCCCGTTAAATACTACAGCATGCCCTATGCGGATAAGCACAAGATTGCAGGCGCCATCGGCCACATCAACTGGAAGATGCGTGGTCAGGGTAAACACATGCTTCTTATGGTGCCCGGAAGAGTCGGAACTTCTTCTCCTGAGCTTGGCGTTCCCACAACCTTCTCGGATATCAGTGAGTTTGACGCCGTCTGCGAGATCGCCAATTCAAAGGTGGGCTACAACCCTGAGCTTTCCTATGGAAGCCACTTCTTCCAGGACCTTGTGGAGTCCGGAATATTGTACAATGCAATTTTCGAGAATGAGAAGACGGTGAGATTTAATCCAGATATTCTTTTGGATTCAAGAAATCTCTTTGCAGATCCCGAGTCGGAGTATCATGCATTAAAGGATATCATTGCTGCCTATGCTGTTTCTTCCGATAACATCTATATCTATCATGACATGAATCAGGAGAGAACCCTGTGTGCAAGGGTTGAGTAGATTGTTGTATTTAGTGGTTTTATCTCGGTAAGTCAGAGTAATACCAATGAAAAAAGCAGCATTGAACTAATATAAATAGACAAAACAGTGTAAAACAGACTGAATCGAGTGTAACGGTCAGTCTGTTTTTTATTTTTGGATATTCTATAGTTCAGGAAATTCTCTATGTGTCGTGCATATTATGAGGAGGAAACAACAATGAAAGAACTGATAATAGACACTACTGCTATCGAGCTACCTGCAAGAGATGTGACAGCTGAGACATCGACAACAAAATACACAAAAATGAATAAGCGAGCAGAAGCTACATCAATAATTGAAAGAAATAAATCCGAGGCTCCCAAGAATTGGCTCAAAAACAATATATTTAGTATTTCGATGTTAGTACTTTGGAGCATAACTTTCGGAACGGCACTCCACAGCCTGACAGGAGTGATACTTGGATTATGTTTTGGAATGATCTTCATACAGACAAAAGATCAAAAGGATGAGAAATAGTTATATGGAAAAAGTCAAATATATTGAAGATAAAGTAAAGGGGCTAAGTAAGTTATGAAGACATTAGTTATTTACACATCACAGACAGGATTCACAAAAAGGTATGCCAAGTGGATTGCAGAGAGGATGGACGCAGATCTTTTTGATGTTAATGACGTTCAGAGTGAAAACGGCAGCTTTTTTACCAGATATGATGCAATTGTATATGCGGGCTGGTGCGTGTGCGGGAAGGTCGCAAAGGCGAAATGGTTTTTTGAGAAAGCAGAGAACTGGAAGGATAAGCGCCTTGTGATAGTTTCAGTAGGCGCAGCTCTCAATGGGTCTAAGGAAGCGGAAATGGCATTAAACAAAATTCTTACGGATGAGCAGAAGACATATATTGAAGCATTCTACTGCCAGGGCGGAATCAACTATGAAAAGATGAATCTGGCATCAAAGCTTACTATGAAGGCATACGCAGGTAGCCTTAAGAAGAGCAAGGAAGAGAGGCTAAGAGATATGGGTGCCATGATCGACCACTCGTATGATGCTTCTGATGTCAGATATATTGAGCCTATTGTCGAATATCTTAGTGAGGCAATGAGTGCATAAAAATAAAAAATGGTGTTGCACTTTTTGAAGTCAAGGTGTAATATTTGTACAAGCAAAGGGGCTATGCATTGGATGCATGGCCCTGTTTTTGTTTATATGAATCTTTCGGATTTCTTATAAACAAAAAACTAAATTAAATATCGAAAAAGCGAGGCGAGGACGTTTCATAATTCATGGAACTCTTCGCCTGTTTTTATATAAAAAGGCGAGGATGTCACAAGAGGACAACCTCGCCTTTTGTGTCATGGAAGAAGGTGATTGTATGGATGTCAGATATTTACCTGCGGGCGATGAAGCATTGGTCATCGAGTTTGGAAAAACAATAGATGAGGAAATTAATAATAGTGTTATTTCCATGGCTGCATCAATAAGAAATAGGAAAATAAAGGGCGTTCGTGAAATCCTTCCGACATACAGAAGCCTGATGGTTTTTTATAATCCGAAAAAAATATCCTATGTCAGATTGGTAAGCACTGTGAAGTCTTTGGGATATAAGGATAAAGACGAAGCGGAGTCAAAGAGAACACTGATTGTTCCCTGCTGCTATGATGACAGCTTTGGACCTGACCTCTCGGATATGTCAACGGAATTGGGACTTAGCAGGGAGGAGATAGTTAAAATCCATTCGGCTGAAAAATACAAAATTTACATGATGGGATTTCTTCCGGGCTTTGTATATCTCGGCGGACTTGATAAGAGGATAAATATTCCGAGACTGAAAACTCCAAGAACAAAAATACCTGCAAGGTCAGTCGGAATAGGAGGAGCACAGACCGGAGTTTATCCTGTAGATTCTCCCGGAGGATGGAGACTCATAGGGAGCACACCACTTGATTTTTATGACATAAAAAGAGAGCATCCAATTCTTTGTGAAGCGGGAGAATATATAAGATTTAAGCCGATTTTCAGGGATGAATACGATGACATCAGAAGAGAGATTGAACTTGGGAACTATAAAAACGAATACGAAGAGGCGGTTTCGATGACGGGGAGATAAAGGTATGAGCATAAGAATAGTAAATCCCGGAGCGATGACAACTGTACAGGATGAGGGGAGATTCGGATACATGGATTCCGGAATAAGCGAATCCGGAGCCATGGATAAATATTCATACAGGAAAGCAAATTATCTGGTTGGAAATAAAAAGGATGAAGCTGCTCTGGAGATTACCCTGATGGGACCGGAGCTGATTTTCCTAAGTGATAATGTGTTTGGCTACATGGGTGCTGAGATGGAGGCAACGCTTGATGGGGAGGATGTACTAAGAGGAAGAACCTATCTGGCAAGGGAAGGACAGACACTGAAATTCGGATTTGCCAAAAACGGAATCAGAGCTTATCTGGCCTTTGCCGGTGGGGTTGATGTTCCGGTTGTTCTCGGTAGCAGATCAACAAACATAAAGTGCTCAATCGGAGGCTTCGAAGGAAGAAAACTACAGGCAGGAGACGTGCTTGAAATAGGGCCTTCGAGATATTTGAATCACGGAGTAAACAGGCTCCTTAAAAGAAGAGCTGAACAAAAGATATACCAATCCGAGATACAGGTGAGAGTGATTCTCGGACCGCAGGATGATTACTTTACAGAGAACGGGTTATTAGATTTTCTGAATGGCTCCTATAAAGTATCCACTGATATAGACAGAATGGGAATTAGGCTTGAAGGAAAAACTATAGAAGCAAAGGCACCTACTGACATCGTATCAGATGGAATAACCTTTGGATCAATTCAGATCACATCATCCGGGATGCCAATAATCCTTATGGCTGATCATCAGACAACCGGTGGATACGCGAAGATAGCTACAGTGGTCAGTGAAGATCTTCAGTATCTGGCACAGGCGAGACCCGGTGATGTAATACGGTTCCAAAAAGTAGATATCACAGATGTTCAGAAATGGAACTATTTTGATTTTTTGACAAGTATATATGAATCAAATCCAGGTTTGGAAATGATCTATTATCCGGAGGCAGTTCATGCAAGATGATATGAGTAAGACAGAAAAAAATATATATGCTAAAGAGACTCCCATGGCAGTAAGAGAACTCATCAGGGAGGAAAAGATAACAGGTCAGACCAGTGGAATGTGCGAAGGATATGCTCAGGCAAATCTTATCTCTCTCCCTAAAAAATATGCATACGACTTTTTGCTATTTGCCATGAGAAATCCCAAAGCATGTCCCATACTTGAGGTCCTTGAGGAGGGAGAAGTGCTTATTAAGGAGGTTGCAAGAGGAGCAGATATCAGAAGAGATATTCCAAAGTACAGAGTATTTGAAAATGGAGAACTAAAGGGTGAATACGAGAATGTAAACGCATTCTGGAGAGATGATCTTGTAAGCTTTCTTATAGGCTGCAGCTTTTCATTTGAAGATGAGCTTATGAAAGCAGGTATCCCCATAAGACACATCGAACAGGGCTGTAACGTTCCCATGTATATAACAAACATTGCCTGTAAAAAGGCAGGAGTGTTCAGTGGAAATATGGTGGTGAGCATGAGACCTATACCCTATGAACTGGTTCCGAAGGCGGTACTTGTGACAGGCGAGATGCCAAAGGTTCACGGAGCACCGGTACATGTTGGTGATCCAAAGGCAATAGGAATAAGTGACATAAACAAACCTGATTTTGGGGATTCTGTTGAAATCAGAGATGGTGAGGTTCCGGTGTTCTGGCCATGCGGAGTTACACCTCAGGCTGTGGTGATGAACTCTAAACCGGATTTTTGTATCACTCATTCGCCGGGGCATATGTTTATAACTGATGTAAAAAATGTCAGTTTGAAATATTGATTCTTTGGAGGTTTTGTATGAAGGTTGATCTTAATGCCGATCTGGGCGAGAGCTTTGGAAATTATAAATGCGGAATGGATGAAGACGTGATCAAATATATATCCTCAGCAAACGTTGCCTGCGGTTTTCATGCATCCGATCCGCTTGTTATGGACAAGACAGTTGCCATGGCAAAGGAATATAAGGTGAGTATTGGCGCACATCCGGGCTTCCCTGATCTTGTTGGATTTGGCAGAAGAAGGATGGCTGTATCAGCCAAGGAGCTGAAGGCCATGGTGCAATACCAGATTGGTGCACTGAATGCATTTTGCAGATCCCATGATGTGGAACTATCACATGTGAAGCCCCATGGAGCTATGTATAACATGGCAGCCAAGGATAAAAAGCTGGCAGTAGCTATTGCTGAAGGAATATACGAGGTTGATAAGGATTTAATACTGCTTGGATTATCAGGAAGTCTGATGGTTGAAGCAGCAAGGGAAACGGGCCTTTTAGTCGCAAGTGAAGTCTTTGCTGACAGAGCTTATAACGACGATGGAACTCTTGTAGATAGGAGCCTTGCCGGAGCAGTTATTACTGATGAAGAACTGGCTATAAGCAGAGTCATAGAGATGATAAAAACAGGTACAGTCAAGACAATTTCAGGTGGCAGAGTGAGAGTTGAAGCCGATTCAATTTGTCTTCATGGCGATGGAATCAAGGCAGTGGAGTTTGCAAAGAAAATACACGAAGCTCTTGTTCGTGAAAATGTTGAGATTACTTCGATCAGAGATGTGATTGAGGAACATCGTATCGCAGTATAAAAAATCTTTTTTTGGAGTGTGGATATGAAGAAAGCTAATGAAAACGAATCAATTGAAGATATCATTCTGAGGCACTCTAACAGGGGAATGTCAGACATAAGATTTTACCTGTCAGAGGATTACTGCACAAAAGCAGCAAGAGAGATTTTTTCCTGGGAAAAAGGTTATGTATTTTTGACAACCGGCTTTTATGTTGCAGGATATGCCGAAACTGATGGGCCCGTTGGAACTGTTGCTCTTGCCCATGCGCTCTCAAAGCTTGGATATAAACCGGTGATCATAACCGATGAGTATTGCAGAGGATTTTTTGACAATGAAAATGTAGAGATCATCTACATCGGAATAAGTGATTCGGAAGACAGAATCGATGAGATTGTTAATGAATACGATCCAAAGGGAATGATATCAGTTGAAAGATGTGGCCGGAATAAATTTGGATACTACGCCAATATGCGAGGGGAAGATATCAGTGAACACACGGCTCCCATAGATGAAATGTTTATCAGATATCAGGGAATCATTCCATCCATAGGCGTTGGTGATGGCGGAAATGAAATAGGAATGGGAAAGATTGCGGGAGTGATTTCCAGAAAGCTGTCACTTGAACCCTGCATCATACCTGCTGACATTTCTGTTATTGCATCGGTTTCCAACTGGGGGGCTTACGGAATAATCACTGCCCTTGCAAGACTTAGTAAAACAGAGCTGGTACCCAAATATGAGTGGGTAAGATCATTTATAAAAAAGACGGTATCGATCGGAAGCGTTGATGGTGTTACAAAGGATAGAAGCATCAGCGTGGATGGAAAAAATATGAGCATTGAATATGAGATTTTAGATGCACTGCATACTGAGGAATCTGTTCCGGTTTAGGAACTTTTCCTTAACTATAAAGAGGAGGCGATGAAAGATGAAAACACTAGGATATTACAACGGAAAGTATGACGAACTGGATAAGATGACTATTCCGTTCAACGACAGGGTCTGCTTTTTTGGAGATGGGGTGTATGATGCAGGCCCGTCAAGAAATTATAAGCTTTTTGCAATTGATGAGCATATAGACAGATTATTTAATTCGGCAGCTTTACTGGACATAGAGATTCCCTGCTCAAAGAGCGAGCTTAAAGAGCTTCTTCAGTCACTTGTACTTAAGATGGATACAGGTGGAAACTTTGTATATTTTGCCTGCACAAGAGGAACCGGAATCCGTAACCATACTTATGAAAAGGGCCCCGGAAATCTGTGGGTAATGATAAAGCCTGAAACACTTAACGATTGTCAAAAGCCCATCAAATGTGTGACAGCGGAAGATAAGAGATTCTACTATTGCAACTGCAAGACACTTAATCTCTTGCCATCAGTTTTATATGCGGAGAAGGCCTACAAGGCGGGAAAGGATGAGACTATTCTTTACAGAAAGGATGGACGGATTACCGAGTGTGCGCACTGCAACTGTCACATCATCAAGGACGGAATCGTTTATACCGCGCCTACAGATGAACTGATCCTTCCCGGTATTGCGAGAGCTCATCTTGTAAGAATGTGCAAGAAGCTGGGCATCGGAGTCAGTGAGACCCCCTATTACTTAAAGGACCTTTGGGAGGCTGATGAGATCATCGTAACTTCATCCTCAAATGTATGCATGTATGTGGATGAGCTTGATGGAAAGCCTGTTGGCGGTAAGGACAGAGAGACCTTGTTCAGACTAAGAGATGCGCTGTATCAGGAAATCATTGAAGCAACTGATATCGAAAATGATATCAGAAAGTGCGGATGACAAGGGTTGATGATTTTTACAGCTGACAAAACATGATTGAGGTTAGATGAAGATATTTAGAACACGGAAACTTCCGCATATCGGAATGCGAATAATCAAGTCTGCGCTTGGAGTTCTGATATGCTTTGCAATTTATTTTCTAAGGGGGAAACAGGGAACACCATTTTACTCAGCGCTTGCGGTTTTATGGTGTATACAAAAGCAGACAGAAAACACAATTGGCAATGCAGTCCAACGAATTATCGGTACTTTCATAGGTGCTGTATATGGACTTCTCTATATTTTGATAAAACTAAAAATCGTAGACATAGGAGATGACTTTTTAAACTACTGCATTATTTCATTGGCACTTATACCGGTTATCTACACTACTGTACTTATTGATCAGAAAAAAGCTTCATATTTTTCATGCGTCGTGTTCTTAAGTATAGTTGTCAACCACCTCATGGATGAAAATCCATATCTGTTTGTTCTGAACAGATCGCTGGATACGCTGATCGGTATTTTTGTAGGAGTTCTGCTAAACATGGAACTCATCATAAAAGATTTAAAGGAAAGACGCTTCCAAAAACAGCATGAGGGGATTTAGTAACAATTATAAAGGGGCACAGAAGAGGAGGAAGCGAGTATGACATCTTATACGGATATTTTCAGCAAAAAAGAACGTATCGAAGATATGGAAATCTACGCAGGTGCTGCAGATGTCAATGAGCAGCTTGCAAGATACGGGGTTAAATTCGGTATCTACAAGAACAACGAGTTTAGGGAGCAGCTTTTCCCGTTTGACATGATTCCAAGAGTCATTGACAAGAAGGAATTTGCTTATCTTGAAAAGGGATTAAAGCAGAGAGTTAAGGCTCTGAATCTTTTCATAGAAGACATCTACGGTGATAAGAAAATTGTTAAGGATAACGTGGTACCTGAGGAATTTATCTATGCCGGAAGCGGGTATCTTCCGCAGTGCGAGGGGATAAAACCGCCCAAGGGTATATATTCCCACATCTCAGGAATTGACCTGGTTCAGGCAAAGGACGGAGAGTGGTATATCCTTGAGGATAACCTTAGAATTCCATCGGGGGCATCATATCCCATGATGGCAAGAAGGCTTTCAAGACGCAGTGCACCTGATCTTTTTGCGGGAAAGCACATTGAGGATAACAGAAATTATGCAGATCTACTCCGCCGCACAATGGACTATGTAAACACGGGCGGGCACACAGTTATCCTGACCCCGGGAAGATACAATGCGGCCTATTTTGAACATTCCTACTTGGCAGAAGAAACTGGAGCACATCTTGTTTCGGGGAGTGAACTTATAGTTGAAAACGACCATCTTTATTTCATTGATTATTCCGGACGAAAAGAGAGGGTTGGTGCAGTTTACAGAAGAATCTCCGATGAATATCTTGATCCAATGAACTTTAACAAGGAGTCAGTCATTGGCATTCCTCATATTTTTGATATCTACAGAAAAGGAAATGTTGCTCTTATTAATGCTCCCGGAAACGGAGTTGCCGATGATAAGGGAATCTACTATTTCGTTCCAAAGATGATCAGGTATTATCTGGATGAAGAACCGATTCTTAATAACGCACCCACATATCTTCCTTACTATGAAGAGGACATGAAATATGTCATGGACAATTTCGACAAGCTGGTGCTTAAGGATGTGGCTGAGGCAGGCGGATATGGAGTTGTTTTCGGAAGTAAAATGACAGAGGATCAGAAGAAGACATTTAAGGAGACACTTCGCAGAGAACCCAGGAGATTCATAGCTCAGGAGGTTATAGATTTTCTTGATATAGATATCATGGAGAAGGGTGAGCTTCTTCCGAGAAAAGCGGATCTTCGTGCATTTGTCCTTATGGCAGATGAACCTATGGTATGGAAGAGCGGACTTACAAGATTTTCACGGAACCCTGATTCATTTATCGTTAATTCTTCACAGGGAGGAGGTTTTAAAGACACATGGGTATTATCTCAGTAGAAAATACAGACAGATTGTACTGGCTTGGAAGATACACCGAGCGGGTATATTCGACAATAAAGATTTTTGAATCCAGATTCGATTCAATGATTGATGTGACAGAGCAGGAATACCTTGAGTTTTGTAAGAGCCAGGATATCCCCAATATTTACAGATCAAGAGATGATTTTGCCAGAAAATATTGTTTTTCACTAAATGATGAGAATTCAATATTTTCAAATCTGATGAGGGCGTATGACAACGCCATCGTCTTAAGAGAAGAAATCGGAAGCGATACACTTTCATATATACAGCTTGCGGTTTATGCCATGAACCAGGCAGCCCTTTCGAAGGCTCCTCTAATTGGACTGCAGAAGGTCACCGACAATCTGGTGGCCTTTTGGGGAATGGCTGATGATGACATCGATGAATCCCAGATAAGAAATATGATCTATGTTGGGAAACTGGTTGAAAGAATCGATTTATACGCACGACTGAAAGAAAAACCCGAGAAGCTTAGAAGAGCAACAAGAAGGCTTGTCAATCGAATTGACAAGAGCACCATGCGGTACAATCCCAAAACGCTGGCACACGTGAATTATCTGGTGCAGCTTGAGGAACCTCCTTACGACACTCTCATAGAGTCAATTGAGGAGCTTGTAGGTTAAGAAAAGTGAAAAGACTTAAGTTCGGGTACCACATGAAGCTGACCTTCAGTGATGCGGTTAGAGACCACAGGTTTTCACTAAAATGCATTCCACACTTCACGGATATGCAGCGGATTAAGGATGTATCGATATCAGTCTATCCTGATCACATAACAAGTGAGGATACTGATTCACATGGAAATATCACACTTTTCGGGTATACAAATGAATACCATAATTTTTTCGGGTTTGAAGTAAACGGCCTTGCGGTAACCGGACTCTCTGATTCAGAGAAGGCGGGAGAACTGCATAAAGTCGGCATGTACAGATACCAGACCGGCATAACAAGGCCGGGTGAGGGGATAATAAATTTTTATAGAGACATTGATATGACTGGGTTTAGCAATGAATCCAAGGCACAGATCATAATGGAAAAGCTGTCTGCGTCATTCAAATATGAGCAGGGGGTAACCGGTATGAGCACCACGGCAGAACAGGCATTTGAAGGGGGAGCCGGTGTTTGCCAGGACTATGCTCATATAATGCTTGCACTATGCAGAATGGAGAAAATTCCCTGCAGATATGTTGCGGGAATGATGATGGGAGAGGGCAGCTCCCATGCATGGGTTGAAATCTGGGATAAAAACAGATGGCTCCCGTTTGATCCAACTAACAATAAAATCGTTGGAGATGAATATATAAAAATATCCTGCGGAAGAGACGCCGGTGACTGCCTGGTAAATCAGGGGATTTTCATCGGGAACGTAACCCAGACCCAGGAGATAAATGTGATCGTAGAAGAGGTTTTTAATGAATCATATTGATGAAAGTATTGATGATATTATAAGTATTCCGCTTCCTGTTGATGAGAGGCTGGTCATAAAAAGACACAGATTGCGCAGAGAGGGGACAGGCAGTAAGCGAATATGCGTTGTAACCGGCATTCACGGCGATGAGCTTGAAGGACAGTATGTTTGCTTTGAGCTTGCAAGGCGCATAAGGGAGAATCAGGATAACCTGCAGGGAATAGTAGATATTTATCCTGCCATGAATCCCTTTGGAATAGATTCGATCACAAGAGGAATTCCGGCCTTTGACCTTGATATGAACAGGATTTTTCCCGGGAATTCTGAGGGAGATATGAATGAATATCTGGCTTCTAAAATTGTAGAAGAGCTTCAGGGAGCTGACCTTGTAATCGATATTCACGCGAGCAATATCTTTCTTACTGAGATGCCTCAGATAAGAATAAATGAGTTAAATGCAGATGTTCTTGTGCCTATTGCGAAAAAGTCCAACATGGATTTTATATGGGTTCACGGAGCAAGCACCGTACTTGAATCAACTTTGGCATACGCGCTAAACAGCAGAGGCACTAACACACTTGTCGTTGAGATGGGCGTTGGAATGAGAATTACACCTGAATATGGTGAGCAGCTGACAGACGGCATCTTTTCACTTATGAGCAATCTTGACATATGGAATGGTGAAGTTAAAAAAGTTCGCGATCCTATAGTTGCCTACGATGCCGGCGGAGACGATGTGTGCTACTTAAATGCACCCTGCTCGGGAGTTTATATGAAGGAAAAATGCCATGGGAATCTCGTTAAGGAAAACGAGGAAATAGGCAGAATTATAAACCCTCTGACGGGAGAGATTTTGTCCGGAATAAAGGCACCGGAAGCGGGGCTTCTTTTTACTGTGAGAGAATACCCGATTGTTGAGGAGGGGTCCCTTATGGGAAGGATACTGAAGAAGAAAGTTTTTGAAGAGAATGCTTAAAATATGTTTTAAGTACAGTACTGTTATGAAATTAAAGAAAATAAGCAGGAAGATAATTTTGGTGGAGAAGTAATGAAAGAGATAGAATTGTACTCGTTCAAGGGCTTGTACTGTGACGATTTCAGAATAATGGGCTATGAATTTGGATATGGTGAAAAGACAGTATGCATCATGGGAAGTCTTCGCGGAAACGAGTATCAGCAGATGTACGCCTGCAGCCGTCTCATAGCTAAGCTAAAGGAGATTGAGGAAGAGGGGCAGATAAAAACCGGGAAATCCATCATGGTCATCCCTTGCGGAAATCCATATTCGGTCAATACCAAAAAGAGATTCTGGGGCATAGACAACACTGATATAAACCGCATGTTTCCCGGTTATGACAAGGGTGAGACCACCCAGAGAATTGCTGATGGAATTTTTAAAAAAATAAATGATTACAAATACGGAATCCAGTTCGCATCCTTCTACATGCCGGGATATTTTGTGCCCCAGGTCAGGATGATGAAAACCGGAAATGAAAACATAGAGCTCGCAAAAAAGTTTGGGCTCCCTTTTGTAGTCCTTCACAAGCCAAGACCCTTTGACACAGCGACTCTTAATTACAATTGGCAGATCTGGGAGACGGATGCGTTTTCAATCTATACATCAAGCACTGAAAAGATAGATAAAAAGAGTGCCAAGCAGGGCGTGAACGCGGTTCTTGGATTTTTATCAAAGGAAGGAATAATCGATTTTCGTGAGCTCGCCTGCTATGATGCAAGGGTTATCGAGAGTGAAAAACTAGTAAGCCTTCGTGCAGCCCGCGCAGGTTTTTTGGAATCTCTGGTAAATGCCGGAGACAGCGTTGAAAAGGGTCAGATTCTGGCATACATAACGGATCCCTACACCTCCGAAGTTTTGCAGGAGGTCATTGCTCCCGAGGATGGCATCATCGCCTTTGAGTATGACAGCCCTCTGGCTTATCAGAATACGGCATTGTTCAAGCTAATTTTGGATCATAATTGTTAAAACTAAAGGCTCCGGCATTTTTGCCGGAGCCTTTGGTTTTTATCGATAAGTCTTACATATTTTTAACCATGTATTCAACAACTTTGGCGCAATTAGCGGCGGCTGCTTCCTTAAAGGTATTGTAGTCCACGGCTTCTGAATTATCTGCCTTATCTGATATAGCACGTATGATTACAAAAGGCGTTTTGTTAAGATAGCAGACCTGAGCTATGGCGCCGCCTTCCATCTCACAGCAATATCCGCCAAAATCAGACAGTATTTTATCCTTTTGCTCTTGGCTGGAAATGAACTGATCACCACTGCAAACTCTGCCTTCAAAAACATGAATATCCGGAGCTGCATTTTTAACCGCTTCTACAGCCTCTTTCCGCATTGCTTCATCAGCAGGGAAAGCATAAATACCTGTATACGGAATCTCACCTTTTGCAAAGCCGACAGCTTCGCATGTGAAATCATGCTGAACAGCATCTACGGAAACAACTATGTCACCAATATCGATCTGATTGTCCAATGAGCCGGCAACACCGGTATTGATGACCTTTTTACATCCAAAGTCGTTGATCAGCGTGTTAGCGCAGATTCCTGCATTAACCTTTCCAACTCCGCATTGAACTATGACCACCTTTTTCCCGTCCATAGTACCTTCGCAGAATTCCATACCGGCAACTTCAGTAACTTTCTTTCCTTCAATTTGTTCCTTGAGGTAGCCGACTTCCTCTTCCATTGCACCTATGATGCCTATTTTTCCTTTATCAGGAGCAGCAGCTTTACTGGTGCTGGTACCACAGCCAGTGGTAAAAAGAGCCACAGTCGTCATTGCCATCATGATAAAAACAGCTAAATTCTTTTTCATATGATATGAACCCCCTTCATAAGATATAAAACGCTTCCGGTACAAAAAAGTGAACACCGGACTGATTATTGTATTATTTTAGGACATTTTTGTGAATAAACCTTGAACTTAAAAGTATGTATTTAACTACGCGCTAATGGCACTTGTGCTGGGCATTGCTCGGTACTATTTTTACTTAATTGCGGACTACCAGCCCGCAGCTTGGGCCTGATTGGGGATGTTTTATAAAAAATCTACTTGTCGAAGATCATAAAAATGAGAAAAGTCTAGTAGTCATAACAAAAACGGATTCAGTTAGAAATCAACTACAGAAAGATGTTAGTATAATGGTTGAAAAGTATCTATGAGGAATTGTTATGAAAAAAAGACTTACAGTAACGACTGCCTAAGAGATAGAATTGAATTATCAGGTGTTAAGGAGTAGTTGATGAGTAACGAATTATTTGAAAAAGCACCAATAAGGGAGGCGTATTTAAAGCTTGCTATTCCTGTAGTACTAAGTATGGTGGTCCAGCTGGTTTACAGCATGGTGGACACATACTTTATTGCACTTACGGGGAATACTTCACTTATTGCTGGTGTTTCAATATGTACGCCACTTTTCACTTTGTTCCTTGCATTTGGTGATATGTTTGCATTGGGCGGAAGCTCTTATATTTCAAGACTTCTTGGCGCAGGTAGGGGAGAGGATGGAAAGAGACTCAGCGTATTTTGCATGTATGCTGCGATAGCCTTCGGTTTGTTTGTGATGGTGATTCTTCTTGTTTTCAAGACACCTATCCTTAAATTTCTTGGTGCGGATGACAGCACTATGTATTATGCGTCCCAGTATTATCAGTTCTTGGTGCTTGGCAGTACCTTCATTATTTACGCGTTGGTTCCTTCGAACCTTATGAGAACGGTTGGACATCCCAATGCCTCGATGATCACTTCAATAATCGGCGCTGTAGTTAATATTATTCTTGATCCGGTTTTCATCTTCGGGTTTGGCATGGGGGCAGCAGGTGCAGCCATTGCTACAGTTATCGGGTATATCACTTCTGATGCGTTTGCAATCTGGTACACAGCTAGCAAGTGTGAAGGTCTGTCCGTTAAGCTTAGTGAATTTGGACTTAAGCCGGGAGAGGTTGGGAAAATCTTTGCTGTAGGACTTCCTGCTTCAGTTACCAATTTTACTCAGACCATCGGTATGACTCTCACAAACCGCGCACTTCAGGGTTATGGCAGTGATTCAATCGCGGTTATGGGTATCGTACTTAAGATAGTAAACATTGTAATGCTTGTGATAGTAGGACTTGCCTTTGGCGGACAGCCTCTTACAGGCTATGTGTATGGATCAGGCAATAAAAAGCGTCTTCGCAAGGTCCTTTCCTTTGCATACAGAATTGTTGGAGGTACAGCGGCATTAATGGCAGCTGTCGTCGGTATTTTTGCGCCGCTGTTCATTGGAGCATTCTTAAAGGACGAGGCACTTATAGATAAGGGGGTTCTAATGCTTCGTCTCCAGATGCCCGGCATGATTCTTATGGGACTTGGTCTTGTGACTATCTGTACCTTTCAGTCTATGGGTAAGGGACTTCCTGCGCTGATTCTTTCGCTTTGCAGACAGGGCGTTGTATATGCCGCAGTTATCACGGCTTTCCAGATGCTTTTTGGTTACATGGGAGTTATCTCATCCCAGCTTGGCTCTGACGTTATATCAGTGCTGATTGCAGCCGGATTGTTCTTTGCTGTGATAAGGCCTGAACTGATTGATAACGCATAATACATAATTCAGAGGGGTATGAAAAATGTATTTGGGGAAAATAAGGGACTACTATAAATCTCATATATGGTGCCATTTTATGCTCCTTTACATGATTTCTGTAATAGGAATGGCATTTATCTTCCAACACTATCTGAGGAGTTATTACTACAATAATCTCATCAGGACTCAGAGTAGTATGGAGGAGTCGATTCTAAGCAGTGCTCAGGATATGATTGCTCTTCAGCTCGAAGAGTATATAAGTGCCGGAGCTATTATGGCGACTTCATCCGAGATAACTTCTGCAATCGAGAGGTATGTGGAGGACGATACCTATGCAAATAAAATGCGCCTCCAGACACTTCTGGGCTCCTATGCGAGGAATTCGAAAAAGCTCTATGCTATGGCCGTACTTGATAAGGACGGAGTTGTTTTCCAAAATACAACCTATAATATCTCAAGCTTCCCGCTGTGGGAAGAAGATAATAATGAGTATCTTAGGTCTGAATATCAGCATGTTCTTGAAAAAGCAGCCAATAACGAAATTCCCAGATTCGTTGTAAGTAAAGATGAAACAGCATCCGGATCTGATATTTCCCAAAATGTATTCCAGATTTTTTTTCCTATGATGGTTACGGGACACGGACTTAATGCCATAGATTATGTGCTGTGTCTCAGCTTTAGTGCGGATATTTTTCAAAAATATATTGACTACATCTATTCAAGTCAGATCTCTTATCTCATCGGTTTCATCAGCGGCGAGGATGGAACCATAATATGTCATTCAAACGACGAATTCCTTGGATTTGATGAAAAAAACTATATAGAAACAAATAATCTTATAGCAAAGACTGCCGGCATACCTTCAGCGGGATGGAAGCTCAGTATTGCCTATGACGGCGCCGCCATGATGGAGCATATAGATTCGATTTTCAGAAAAGCTATGCCACTTTACGCGGCACTGATTTTGATACTGTGTTTTGTTATATTTGTGGATATCAGAAATATCATGAGGCCTATCCGGAAAATCAAGAAAACCATGTACTACATAGCTCATAACGGAAAGCACATTCCGATTGAAATTCAGGGCTCCAATGAGGTGTGGAAGCTGGCTTCTGCCTACAACGAGATGCTTGTTGCGTTAGAGCAGAAAGAAAAAGAGGTTGAGATAAATCACAGACAGGCTGTGGAATCAATTGAGAGGCAGCACGAAGCTGAGAGAAACGCACTTGAAACTCAGATAAATGCACATTTTATCTGCAATACGCTAAACACCATTAACTACGAAGCAATAGCAGAGGGTAATCATAACGTATCAGTGCTTATTAAAAAGCTCTCAAATATCCTCAGGTATTCCTTTGATCAAAAGAGCCAGCATGTTTTCTTCTATCAGGAATTTGCATGGATAGAGCAGTATCTGTTCCTTATGAAGGCAAGGCTTGAGGATACCTTTGATTACAAGATTGATGTTGATGACAATGTTATGGAATGGCCCTGCTGCAAACTGATGCTTCAGCCCTTCGTTGAAAATGCCATAATACATGGCTTCAAGGGGTGGGAGTCCGGTGGAAAGCTCGATATAACAGCGAGGAGAGGCGATGACTGCATTGAAGTTTCCATAAAGGATAACGGAAAAGGGATGCCGGCGGAGATTGCAGGTAAGATAGAAAAGATCCTCGAAGGCAATGATGTGGACACTGAAGGACTGGGAATCGGTATCCAAAATGCTTACTCAAGAATAAAGCTTTTTTACGGAGAAAGTGTTAAAGTATTATTAAGAACTAATGAGGGTAATGGGGCAGAGTTTCTTTTTAAGCTCCCAATACCTGAGGGAGAGCTGCACTAGAATCAGTCTTAAGGCATATGACGGTATGATTTTAGCGCGTAAGTTTTATGGGGGGGATTTTTATGAGAATAATAATTGTTGAGGATGAGCAGAGAGCACGTAGGGGACTTAAGAGTCTTATCCAGACAGTATCCGATGACTGCGAGGTTGTTGCAGATGCTGCCGATGGACAGAAGGCCTTAGAGCTTATCAGAAAGTGTAAGCCGGAGGTTGTTTTCACTGACATCAAGATGCCTTACATGAACGGACTTGATCTCATAAGAGAGGTAAGAAAAGAGAACCAGAATGTTAAGTTTGTAATTGTAAGTGCCTACGAGGAGTTTGAGTTTGCAAGACAGGCCATTTCGCTAGGCGTAACTGACTATCTGGTGAAGCCGCTCATTATGGATGATGTGGAACAGGTCATTTCAAATATCACAAAAAAAGAGGAGGAGGCTTCAAGAGACGAGCAGAAGGAAAACTGCCACCCTCTTATACGGAAAAGCCTTAAGATAATTGAAAGAGAATATGCTTCACAGCTCTCACAAAAAGAGCTGGCTTCAAGGCTTGGCATCACAGCAGAATATTTCTGCAACCTTTTTGCTAAGGAGATGAATGAGAGCTTTGTGAAGTATTTAAAGAGATACCGCGTGGACGTTGCAAAGACGCTCCTTATTCAATCGGGCGAGTCAAGAGATGACATAGCCTATAAGGTTGGATACACGGACACCAAATATTTTGCAAAGGTCTTTCGCGATGTCACGGGCAAAACCATTACGGAATATGTGCTGGAAAATATGGTCTGATACATATGCGGGACAGATTTAAGATTAATCTTAAATCTGTCTCTTTATTTCTTGCACTAAGTTTAATAATGCATTCCAAAAAATGAAATTTTTCTTAAAAACATCAGTTTATGCAAAAATCTTCTTTTTATATATTTTTAACAGAAGCACTGATAACTATTGTTTATGTGTGGAAGGAGAGAAAAATGAAAAAGAAATTGGTATCTTTAATGGTTATTACTACTATGATGGCTACAATGTTAGCAGGCTGCGGATCCTCTGCAGGAACCGGTGAGACCTCAGAGCCTGAGGCTGTGGTAAACGTTGAGGACGAGGCTACTGCTGAATCTGCAAAGCCGTCTGACGGAATTCCTGAAGTAACAGTATGGCACTATTTTGAGCATGAAGCTGACGCTCTTAACAAGGTTGCAGATGAATACAATGCTTCTCAGGATAAAATCAAGGTTACATGTACCTTCGTTTCAAGAGAAGAGCTTATGAACCAGTACACAATAGGTGCTGTTTCAGGAGAGCTTCCTGATATCGGAATGGTTGATTCACCTGATATGTCTTCCTACATCGCACTTGGCGTTTTCGAGGATATCACTGATGAGCTTAATGCCTGGGGCGAGCTCGACAATTTCTATGAAGGACCTCTTAGCAGCTGTAAGGATGCTGACGGAAGAATATACGGACTTCCCAATAACTCCAACTGTCTCGCACTTCTTTGCAACATGGATATCTTAAGCGCACACGGATATGATGCTCCGCCTACGACATGGGATGAGTTTTACGAAATAGCAAAGGCTTGCACTGACAGTGCTGACAGTGTATACGGTTTTGCAATGAGTGCCATCAGTAATGAAGAGGGTACATTCCAGCTTATTCCCTGGATCTATTCAGCAGGAGCAAGTGTTGCAGATCTTGGCTCAGCAGAAGCTGTTCACGCAGTAGATTTCCTTGGAAAGCTCGTTGATGAGGGTATCATGAGTAAGGAAGTTATCAACTGGGGACAGGGAGATGCCCTCAATGCATTCGCAGCAGGCAAGGCAGCAATGCTTGAGTCAGGTACATGGCAGATTTCTCAGATCGACAGCGGTGATGTTACTCTTAGCACAGACAATTATAAATTCGCACTTCTTCCCAAGGATAAGAAGAACGCTTCCGTTATCGGCGGTGAGAACTTCGGAGTATGCTCCGGAACACAGTACAGAGATGAGTGCATCGATTTCCTTAAGTACATGATGACAGCACAGCATAATGCTGACTGGTGTGAGATTGCAGGAAAACTGGCAGTAAGATCTGATGCTGCAACCCTTAAGGATTTCTGGACAGCTGATGAGAGATACGCAGTATTTAATGACTCCATGAATTATGCAGTTGCAAGAGGACCTCATCCTGAGTGGCCCACAATTTCAGAAGCTCTTTATACAGCTGAGCAGTCAGTTCTCATTGGTGAGAGCGATGCAGCTACAGCTATGAAAGCAGCAGCTGAAAAAGTTGCTCCTATCCTGGAGGCAAATCCTATAGCTCAGTAATCAGGACCAGATAGTAATGTAAATGTGACAGCCAGGCGGTTTCGTCTGGCTGTTTCTGAAAAAGGAGCCACATGCATGAAAAACAAAAGACAAAGACAACAGGCACTTGAGGGCTATGCCTTCATATTGCCCGGTGTCATATATATACTGGTGATCCTTGGCTATCCGCTTGTCTACAACGTAATTCTCAGCCTTAAAAATACAAATGTAAAAAACTTTGCAAAGGGTACCTCTGCATTTATCGGAATGCAGAACTACTCCAATCTGTTTAAGGATCCCACATTTTTACTGGTTTTTAAAAACACCTTTATCTTCACAATAGCATGCCTCATTGTGCAGTTTTCCCTGGGCTTTTTATTTGCAATTCTCTTTTCAAAGGACTTCAGGATTGCAGGCCCTATAAGAGGCCTTGTGCTTGTTGGATACATGATGCCCATGTCCGTTACTGCTATGCTTGGAAAGAACATGTTCGGCGTATCCGAAGGTGTTATAAACGACCTTCTTTTGAAAATAGGTCTTGTATCATCTCCCGTAGAATGGCTTGTAAGCTCGAAAACTGCTCTGGGAGCGGTCATTGCGGTTAACTGCTGGGTTGGAATACCCTTTAACATGCTGCTTCTTACGGCAGGTCTTACAAACATTTCTCAGGACATTTTGGACAGTGCTTCGGTTGATGGCGCAAGGCCATTCCAGAGGTTTTGGTACATCACACTACCTCTTATGAAATCATCGATCCTTGCGGTTTTGATGCTTGGATTTATCTACACCTTCAAGGCTTTCGACCTCATGTTTATCATGACAAGCGGAGGACCCTTAAACAGCACGGATGTGCTTGGAACCTATGCCTACAATCTGTCCTTTACAAAATATGAATTTTCGCAGGGTTCGGCGGCGGCGCTTGTTCTGTTCGTGTGCCTGTTTGTAGTCGGATTGTTTTACCTGAAGCTTATCACAAGGGAGGATGATTAGGATGAATAAAAAGAGTAACCCTTTTATTGAATATCTGAAGACTCCCACCGGAAAGAAGAATATAGTGTACAGCATACTGGCAATAATTATTGCCGTAGTGTTTTTGTTCCCGCTGTACTGGCTTATAACCATGTCATTAAAATCGGATTCAGAGATCTTTGGAAAGACGCTTACCTACTATCCCCACAATTTTTCATTGCAGCCCTGGATAGTAAATTTTTCTGACAGAGACTTCCTGCAGTCCCTTAGAAACAGTACCCTGATTGCGCTGCTTTCAATGCTTCTGTCAATGCTCTTCGGAATTCCGACAGCCTATGGAATCGGCAGATACAAAGTAAAGGGAGGAAAGGTTTTCCTTCTGATATTCCTTGTAACACAGATGCTTCCGGCATCGCTGATGCTGACACCTATGTATCTGACCTTCAGCAGGCTCCATCTTCTGGGCACATATTTTGCTCCGGCTCTTGCTATTTCATCTGCTTCTGTGCCGTTTATTGTGGTGACTCTTCGCCCGTATTTTAAGGCTGTACCGGTATCTCTTGATGAGGCTGCCAGAATTGATGGCTGCGGCGTAATAAAATCATTTTTCTACATAATGATTCCTGCAATACGCACAGGAATCGTAACGGTTACGGTAATCTCTTTCCTTAACGGATGGAATGATCTGGCATATTCCATGACCTTCAACGTTAAGCCCGAGATGAGACCGCTGACTGCAAACATCTATAAATTCATAAGCAAATACGGAACGAAATGGAATTGTATCATGGCCTATGGTGCGATTTTGGTTCTGCCAGTTGTTCTTGTATTCGTATTTCTGCAAAAGCAGATAGTTGGAGGACTTACGGCAGGTGCAGTAAAGGAATGACCTTTTGGAGGATGACATAATGATAAGAGAAAAGGATGGAATGCTACTTCGGAGAAGTGACGGGGAGTATCTGCAAATTGAAGCCTGGGGAGAGAATGCCCTAAGAGTAAGAGCGACCTGTAGAGCAGGCTTTTTGAAAGAAGACTATGCGGCTCTTGATGATAATAGGGGCGCAAAGGGAATAGTAAAAATAAGTGAAGACAGCGGTACTATCACAAACGGTAAGATCACCTGTGAAATTTTGCCTACCGGGAAGCTCAAGTTTTTCAATGATAAAGGCGAGCTGCTTTTAGAGGAGTATGACAGGAACAGATTCCGCGAAAATATCGTTGGTGAGTTTAACAGTGCCTTGGAAATAGACCCAAGAATGTACGAGCCCGTTATGGGCACAAGTAACTTCAAAACAACACTAAGATTTGAGGCTTCGCAGGGCGAAAAGATATATGGAATGGGACAATATCAGCAACCGTATCTTGACCTGAAGGGCTGCATAATAGAGCTTGCTCACAGGAATTCACAGGCAAGCGTTCCTTTTTATATATCTAATAAAAATTACGGATTTCTATGGAATAATCCTGCCATAGGAAGCGTAACCTTCGGAAAAAATGTAACTGAATGGACAGCAGAATCAGCAGCTCAGATTGATTACTGGATAACTGCCGGGGACACACCCGCGGAGATTGAGGAGTCCTATGCAAATGTTGTGGGCAAGGTTCCCATGATGCCTGAGTATGGCATGGGCTTTTGGCAGTGTAAATTGCGATACCAGACTCAGGATGAGATTCTGGAGGTAGCAAGAAAATATCATGAGATGGGCATTCATGTGGATGTCATTGTAGTCGATTATTTTCACTGGCCTAATCAGGGCGATTGGAAATTCGATAACGAGTACTGGCCTGATCCCGAAGCAATGGTGAAAGAGCTCTCCTCCTATGGCATGAAGCTTATGGTATCCATATGGCCCACAGTTGAAGAGAGTAGCGAAAACTACAAAGAGATGGAGGAGCTTGGACTACTTGTAAGATCAGAATATGGCAAGCGCATAGGACAGCTTGGCAACGCTTGTTTTATCGATGTGACAAATCCCGATACCAGAGCATTTGTGTGGGATAAAATGAAGAAGAATTATTATGAAAAGGGCATAAACATTTTCTGGCTCGATGAGGCTGAGCCTGAATATACGGGCTACAGATTTTTCAATTTCAGATACCATCTCGGAGCAGATATGGAAATCGGTAATATTTATCCGAGAGAGTACGCAAAAATGGCTTACGAGGGAATGACCGCTGAGGGTCAGGAGAATATTGTAAATCTTCTTAGATGTGCCTGGGCAGGCTCACAAAAATATGGTGCACTTGTATGGTCAGGAGATATCGATTCATCCTTCAGAGCACTTCGTAACCAGCTTGCTGCAGGTCTTAACATGGGCATAGCGGGAATACCCTGGTGGACAACTGACATCGGTGGATTCCACGGCGGAAATATTAACGATGAAGCCTTTAAGGAATGCTTTGCAAGATGGTTTGCCTTTGGAGCCTTCTGTCCTGTATTCAGACTTCACGGTTACAGAGAACCCTTCAAGGAACCTCTTAGTGATCACGGCGGCGGAAAGTGCATCAGCGGCGCTGAGAATGAGATATGGTCATATGGTAAGAAAATCGAGGAAATCTGCAAGAAATATATTGGCATAAGAGAAAAGATGAGACCCTATATCAGAAGCCTTATGAAGGACGCCCATGAGAAAGGGACACCTGTTATGAGGCCCCTGTTCTACGATTTTCCTGAGGATGAAAAGGCATGGGAAATAGAGGATGAGTACATGTTCGGACCTGACGTGCTTGTATGCCCGGTTCTCTATGAGCATACGGAGAGTAGAAAGGTCTATCTGCCGGAGGGTCCCTGGAGATGCCTTGAAACCGGAGAAATCCTTGATGGAAATACAACCTTTGACTGTAAGACAACACTTTCGGACATCCCTGTATTTATAAAGGCAGGCAGAGATGTAGGCGTATAAAGACGCAGGAGGACTTATGAAATTTACTAACGGATACTGGCTTATGAGAGACGAGATCACCCCTATGTATGCGGTGGAATATCACAGCCACAGAATAATCGATAAAACTCTGGAGATATATGCGCCAAGCACACATATTTTTGGCAGAGGTGCTGCTCTGAACATCGGAGTTCTCACCGTGAGATTATCAAGTCCCATGGATGATGTCATCAAGGTGGAACTCGTTCATTTTGACGGCGAGGTGGATAAAGGACCATACATTCATGTAAATGAAGGCGAGAGAAATATTGATATCACAGAGAACGAGGATGAGCTTATTTACAAAGCGGGTAATCTCAAGGCTGTAATCTCAAAGCATGAGTGGAATATCAGCTTTTTCCATGGTGATAAAAAACTCACAGACACAGGCTATAGGAACATGGCTCATATGGCAAACAGAGATACAGGTAAGTGCTATATGGTGGAGCAGCTTGCTCTTGATATCGATGAATACATCTATGGTCTTGGCGAGCGCTTTACACCCTTTGTGAAGAACGGTCAGGGTGTAGATATGTGGAATGAGGACGGCGGAACAGCCAGCGAGATCACATATAAAAACATTCCATTTTACTTATCCAATAAGGGCTACGGCGTGCTCGTTGATAATGAAGGTGATGTCTCCTTTGAAATTGCCAGTGAGAAGGTCGAGAGAGTGCAGTTTTCATGTGAAGGTGAGAGGCTGGGATATTATGTTATCTCAGGCGCTGATCCAATGAAGGCTGTGGAGAGATACACCGATCTTACAGGAAAGCCTGCCCTTCCTCCGGCGTGGTCCTTTGGACTTTGGCTTACCACATCCTTTACAACGAATTATGATGAAGAGACCACAAGCCACTTTATTGATGGGATGGCGCAGAGGAATATTCCCCTTCATGTTTTCCATTTTGATTGCTACTGGATGGATATGTTCAAGTGGTGCAATTTCGAATGGGATAAAAAGACCTTTGCAGATCCAAGGGGGATGATCGAGCGATATCACAAGAAGGGACTGAAAATCTGTGTATGGATAAATCCTTATATTTCGCAGCTTTCAGAGCTCTTTGCGGAGGCGAAGGAGGAAGGCTATCTCATTACAAAAATTGATGGAAGTGTGTGGCAGACAGATCTCTGGCAGCCCGGAATGGGCATTGTAGATTTCACAAATCCCGATGCCTGCAAGTGGTATAGGAGTAAGCTGGAAGTCCTTCTTGATATGGGAGTTGACTGCTTCAAGACAGACTTTGGCGAGAGAATTCCTGTGAAAGATATTATGTATTTTGATGGCTCAGACCCTGTGAAAATGCATAACTATTACACTTTCCTTTACAACAGGTGCGTGTTTGAGCTTCTTAAGGAAAAGCGCGGAGAGGGTGAGGCTGTCCTTTTTGCAAGATCAGCAACAGCAGGTGGACAGCAGTTCCCCGCTCATTGGGGTGGCGACTGCTCAGCAACTTATCCTTCAATGGCAGAGACACTTAGGGGCGGCCTGTCACTTTCATGCTGCGGCTTTGGCTTCTGGAGTCATGATATAAGCGGCTTTGAGCAGACTGCGCCGGCAGACATTTATAAGAGGTGGTGTGCCTTCGGACTACTTAGCACGCACAGCAGACTTCACGGTTCATCATCATATCGTGTACCATGGCTCTTCGATGATGAGGCCTGCGATGTGGTGGCTCATTTTACAAAATTAAAATGCAAGCTCATGCCTTACCTATACGCTCAGGCTGTGCGCTCACATGAGGAGGGAAGACCTGTACTTCGTCCAATGGTATTGGGATTCCCGGGAGATAAGGGTGCCGAGACCTGTGACAGACAGTATATGCTTGGCGATAGCCTCCTCGTTGCACCGATTTTCAAGGAGAGCGGAGAGGTTGATTACTATCTGCCAAAGGGAAAATGGATAAATCTTATAAGCAGGGAAGTGGTGGATGGAAACAGATGGATTCACCAGAAGTTTGACTACTTCGGACTTCCGCTTATGGTTCGCCCTGCTTCAATTCTCGCTATGGGTAGCTGCGATGAAAAGCCGGATTATGATTACCTTGAGGGCACAACGCTTTATCTTTCTCATTTCGAGGATGGGGATAGTGCAGAGACCTTTATTCCTGATATCACAGGCAAGAAAAAGGTAAGGGTAAGTGCTGTGCGACAAGGCGGCGAGATAACAGTTACTATGAATGGAGATATTCAGGTGGAGTGTGAGCTGCTTGATCCGGAGCAGGATGTGAAAGTAATCATGGGATAAGTAGAAGAAGTGAACTGTATTTTATACTTACCTAATCTGTGCAGAGCCAGGTGAAATCAGTGAAATTTACCTGGCTCTGTTTTTATTGAGGTATATTACTGGACAAAGGGCAGAAGAAGGGGGAAAATCTAGTAGACTTTATAGAACCTAATGTGTAAAATTACTTGTCAAAGATCAAAATATGGGGAAAAGGCAAGTGATATAGACTTAATTTGATGATGAACTGATAAGAAAATCTACTTGTCATAGATCTAAAAAAAGCGAAAAGTCTAGTAGTCGTTGCCAAATCGGAAGAGAATGAGGATGATATTGAATATGCCAGAGAAAAACAATATGACGAGGCAGTATTTATAGAAGAGCCAAATACAGTTATTATTCACGAGATGAAATCGGGATATACGAATAGATGTCCTATCTCGGATGTGTATTATCAATAATTTTTTTTGAACCGGTATGCCGTAAGCTTGTTTGATCGACAATTTTCGTAGTACAGGAATAACAGAAATTGAGGAGATATGAAAAAATGAGCGAAACAAGGACAGATAACCATATAACTACAAAGCAGTTTCAGGTTCTGACAGATATAAATCTTGTCTGGAAGCTGATGACAGATGTATATAACCACGAGAGGACAAATGGAAATGCTGCACCTTTTTTTGAGTATGCTGTGACTTCTCCATGGACAGATTGGGATTATTTGAGATTAAACCGAATCTGGCTTGATGGTGATACGCCAGTGGCATTTGTTTACTATGAAGATTCGGTTACAGGTATTAACTATGTACTAAGACCTGGATACGAAGCTTTGGCAGGAGATATGATTGAGTATGCAAGGAGCGCATTTCCGAAGTTTTCTGAGTCTCAGGAAATGCTGTTACTCTCTGGACAAAAGGCTCTTATAGAAGAAGTTTTAAAGCGCGGGTATAAGCCAGTTTATGAAGAAGTCACATGTGTTTTTGACTTTAGTAAGGGTAAGCTTAGCTTTTCGCTACCAGAGGGCTATCACTTTGTTGATCCTGTAAAGGCTGATCCACTTAAGGTTGCAAGGTGCCTGTGGGAGGGCTTTAACAGTAAGGAACTTGGACCATTTGTGGATTGGGAGAAGCCTACGAAAAATGGTGGAGCTAGTCCGCACGAGCTTTACCAGAACGTGCTTGGAGCTACCATAGCTCCATCACCGCATTCAACATATGAATATAACGTTATTATTGCTGATGAAAATGAGGAGTACGTCTGCTTCTCAGGTATGTGGTGGGTTCCTGAAAATCATCTTGCATATATGGAGCCACTTTGCACGGTACCCGGGCACCAGCGCAAAGGGTTAGCTGCCGCAGCGCTATCAAGGCATGATGAGCTACTTCGTCCCCTCGGTGCACAGCAAATGACAGGTGGTGGAAGTGAATTCTATAAGAGAATTGGTTATCAGGGTATACAAACGCTTATTCATTATCAGAAAGATGAATAGAGGGCATTCCGTATTTCTGGGATATTCAATTAACTATAGTTTCTCAGAAGGCTAGTGAAGAGTTGGAGTATAAAACAGGCATTTGTTGGAAAAATCATGCCTTTTAGTTGCACTATTAAGAGCAAACGGAATACTAGCGGGAATAAGCTATCAGTTGTTGAAAGGTGTAGACAATGATGATAGTGAAGGATATATTATCCATGCATTAAATTTTGTATTCATTAAAAATAAGTGGATAAGGCTTGATGCAAGTTTGAATAAAGAAAATGTACATGCGGAATTATGCATTGAGGAAGAACGACTTGCTTTCCCTGTCAGATGTGAATTTGGGGAGGTTGACTATAGAGATAACAATCCGGATTTGAATGAAAGGCTCGTGACTATATTGAACAATAGTGAAAATATATTAGAAGTTACAACAGATTTTACAATCAATTGAGATAGAAATATACTAATGAGGCATCATACAAAACAGAAGAAGCAATTGGCAAGCATTTTGACAAAGCGTATCTTGATGAATAACCTGTCATAGAAAATCCTGATTTTTATAAAAAGTTGTTGACAATCTTTTAGGCACACAGTAAACTTTATAACAAGTTAATACTTTAAACCGTTGAAGCGGAGATAAAGGTAATGATGCCTTCACAGAGAGTCCGGGGTGGTGAGAGCCGGATGAGAAACAAGTTATCAAATGGACCGCTGAGGGTGCAGTGAAAAGTGCGATAGAAAATCGACTTAGTATTCTGCAACGTAAGGCATACGTTAGTTGCCAGGGGTATGTTAGTATCCTGATAAGCGCGTAGCACATAGCTATGAATTCAAGGTGGCACCGCGGATAGTAGATTATTCGTCCTTGACAGAAATGTTATTTCTGTCAGGGACTTTTTTATTTAATTTACTTGGCAAAAACCTTGTATTACCAGGAAACTGAATAAGCATGTCAGCTAAAAACTTGTATTATCATGAACCTGAGTTTTCAAAATTTACATTGTTGAATAGCCCAGGTATCAGATGAATATAAGTGAATTTCGAGCGATTTTGCGTAAGCAACCAGAGCGAGAAATTTATTTATATTTATCTGATACCGGACTAAGGAAAAAGGAGGAAAAAGGAATGATTAAAGAAGCGATTGTGAAAATTGTAAGCAAAGAGGATCTCACATATGATGAGGCATACTCAGTAATGAACGAGATTATGGGCGGCGAGACAACACCCACCCAGAACGCTGCATTTTTGTCAGCACTCTCAACTAAGAGCGCAAGAGCAGAGACAACAGAGGAAATCGCAGGCTGCGCAGCAGCAATGAGAGATCATGCAACTAAGGTTGATACAGGAATGGACATCTTCGAGATCGTTGGAACAGGCGGAGACAACGCGCACAGCTTCAACATCTCAACAACATCTGCACTGGTTGCGGCAGCAGGCGGCATGAAGGTTGCAAAGCACGGAAACAGAGCAGCATCTTCAAAGTGCGGAACAGCAGACTGCCTTGAGGCACTTGGTGTAAACATCCAGCAGGATCCTGAAAAGTGCATAGAGCTTCTTAAGGAAGTTGGCATGTGCTTCTTCTTCGCTCAGAAGTATCACTCCTCAATGAAGTATGTCGGAGCCATCAGAAAAGAGCTTGGATTCAGAACAGTTTTCAATATCCTTGGACCTCTCACAAATCCCGGATCGCCCAAGATTCAGCTTCTTGGTGTATATGATGAATATCTTGTTGAGCCCCTTGCACAGGTTCTTGTAAGTCTCGGCGTTGAAAGAGGAATGGTTGTTTACGGAATGGATAAGCTCGATGAGATTTCTCTTAGCGCACCTACCAAGGTTTGCGAGATCAAGGACGGATGGTTCAAGACCTACATGATCAAGCCTGAGGACTTCGGCCTTACAACCTGCAAAAAGGAAGACCTTGTGGGCGGCACACCCGAAGAGAACGCTCAGATCACAAGAGATATCTTAAACGGTGCTAAGGGGCCCAAGAGAGATGCAGTTCTTATGAACGCCGGTGCATCACTCTATATCGGAGGAAAAGCTGACAGCTTTGCAGCAGGAATCGAACTTGCAAAGGAACTTATCGATTCAGGAAAAGCTACCGAGACACTTGAGAAGTTTATTGAAGTAAGTAATCGTTAATTCAAGTGAATGAAAAAAGTAGCAATAAGCTAAGAAAAATAAAGCCTTCTCCCTGGTAGGGGCGCAAATCGTCCGGTGGACGATTGCTTTGCGCGGACCGAAGCGGAGCGAAGACAAGGTGTCAGCGAAGCTGACGGATGAGGGTAACAATGACAATACTAGACGAACTTGCAGCTTATGCAAAAATCAGAGTAGAGGAAGCAAAAAAGAAGACTCCATTCAATGAAGTAAGAAGCATGGCAGAGAGTCTTCCAAAGGGTGATTTCTCTTTTGAAAATGCATTAAAAAAAGACGGAATATCTTTTATATGTGAGTGCAAAAAGGCATCACCGTCCAAGGGACTTATCGCTGAGAATTTCCCATATCTGGACATCGCTCTTGACTATGAAAAAGCCGGTGCAGATGCCATATCGGTTCTCACAGAACCCAAGTGGTTTTTGGGAAGTGATAAGTACCTTAAAGAGATCACAGAAGCAGTGAAGATACCCTGTATCAGAAAGGACTTCACAGTAGATGAGTACATGATCTTTGAAGCAAAGAACCTTGGAGCATCAGCAGTTTTGCTTATCTGCTCTATCCTGGAAAAGGAGCGTATCAGAGAGTACATAAACATCTGCGACGACCTTGGATTATCTGCTCTTGTGGAAGCCCACGATGAAAAAGAAATCGAGATGGGAATTGAAGTAGGTGCAAGGATAATCGGAGTTAACAACAGAAACCTTAAGGACTTCACCGTTGATACTTCCAACAGCATGAGACTTAGAAGCCTTATCCCTGAAAACGTAATCTATGTTTCAGAGAGCGGAATAAAAACGGCTGAGGATGTAAGAACTCTTAGGGAAAACGGGGTGGACGCAGTTCTTGTTGGTGAGACACTTATGAGAGCTGCCGACAAGAAGGCAATGCTTGCAGAATTGAAGAGCTAAAATTAAGAATTAAAGCCTTCTCCAAGACGGAGAGGACAAAAAAGTTAAAGCCTTCTCCAAGACGGAGAGGACAAAAAAGTTAAAGCCTTCTCCAAGACGGAGAGGACAAAAAAGTTAAAGCCTTCTCCAAGATGAAGAGGATAAAAAGTTAAAGCCTTCTCCAGGAAGGAGAGGATAAAAAAAGTTAAAGCCTTCTCCAGGAAGGAGAGGATAAAAAAATAAAGCCTTCTCCCTTTTAGGGAGAAGGTGGCACGAAGTGCCGGATGAGGGTCCCATGATAAAAACAAAATTCTGCGGTCTGAAAAGACCCGAAGACATCGACATAGTAAACAGACTTCACCCCGACTACATCGGTTTCATCTTTTGGCAAAAGAGCAAACGAAATGTGGACCCGGAAGCAGCAAAACAGCTTAAGGAAAAACTTGATCCTGCAATCAAAGCCGTCGGAGTTTTCGTTGATGAAAAGCCTGAGTTCATAGCAGAACTTGCAAATAACAAGGTAATCGACATAATACAGCTTCACGGAAATGAAGATGAGAAATATATTGGACAGCTAAGAAAGCTCACAGGTGCAAAAATCATCAAAGCTTTTCAGATAAAAAGCACAGCTGATAATGTAGATTCATCAAACGGGGAAGTTAAAACGACAGAGGAGAGAATAGCAGCTCAGCTTACAGCTATCAATGAATCCTCTGCCGACATGGTTCTCGTTGATTCCGGCCAGGGAACAGGAACAGCCTTCAATTGGAAGATACTTGAAAAGATTGATAGACCATATTTCCTTGCAGGTGGAATAAACACAGGAAATATTGAGGAAGCAGTAAATGTAGTAAAGCCTTATGCCATCGATGTCAGCTCGGGAATTGAGACTGACGGCATTAAGGATGAGGAGAAGATGAAGAAAATTATTGAGGCAGTAAGGCACTCTTAAAGCCTTCCCCCTTTGGGGGAAGGTGGCACGAAGTGCCGGATGAGGGCACAAAAGGAGAAACAACATGACTAACAAAAACGGAAGATTCGGAGTTCACGGCGGACAGTACATCCCCGAAACTCTTATGAATGCAGTAATTGAACTGGAAAAAGCCTACAACCATTACAAAAACGATCCCGAGTTCAATAGAGAGCTTAAGGAGCTTTTTGATGAATATGCAGGCAGACCTTCAAGGCTCTACTACGCCGAGAAGATGACCAAGGATCTTGGCGGAGCAAAAATCTATCTGAAGAGAGAAGACCTTAACCACACAGGTTCTCACAAGATAAACAATGTTCTTGGACAGGCACTTCTTGCAAAGAAGATGGGAAAGACAAGACTTATTGCCGAGACAGGAGCAGGTCAGCACGGCGTTGCAACCGCAACAGCAGCGGCTCTCATGGGAATGGAATGCGTTGTTTTCATGGGTGAAGAGGATACCAAGAGACAGGCTCTTAACGTATACAGAATGAGACTTCTTGGAGCTGAGGTTATTCCCGTAACATCCGGAACAGCAACACTTAAGGATGCGGTATCCGAGGCTATGAGAGAGTGGACTTCCAGAATTGATGACACACATTACTGCCTTGGTTCGGTAATGGGACCTCATCCTTTTCCTACTATAGTGAGAGACTTCCAGTCTGTTATCTCCAAGGAGATCAAGGAGCAGATCCTTGCAAAAGAGGGAAGACTTCCTGATGTTGTCATGGCTTGTGTAGGTGGCGGCTCCAATGCAATCGGTACCTTCTATAACTTCATTGAAGATAAGGATGTAAAGCTCATCGGCTGTGAGGCAGCGGGAAGAGGCATAGATACCTTCGAGACAGCTGCCACCATCAATACCGGAAAGCTTGGAATTTTCCACGGCATGAAGTCCTACTTCTGTCAGGATGAATACGGACAGATCGCTCCCGTTTATTCAATCTCCGCCGGACTTGATTATCCTGGAATCGGACCTGAGCATGCTAATCTTCACGATACTGGAAGAGCACAGTACGTGCCGGTTACAGATGATGAAGCAGTTAACGCCTTTGAATACCTGTCAAAGACAGAGGGCATAATACCTGCAATCGAGTCTGCACACGCAGTTGCTCACGCAATGAAAATTGCGCCCACTATGAGCAAGGATGAAATTATCGTAATAACAATTTCCGGAAGAGGCGACAAGGACTGCGCCGCAATCGCAAGATACAGAGGGGAGGATATCCATGAGTAAAATAGCAGAAGCATTCAATAATAAAAAGGCCTTCATACCTTTTGTAACCTGTGGTGACCCTGACCTTGAGACCACGAAGAAAATCCTTTCAGAGCTTCAGAAAAACGGCGCTGATCTCATAGAGCTTGGCATTCCTTTTTCAGATCCCACAGCTGAGGGACCGGTAATTCAGGGCGCTAACATCAGAGCACTTAAGAACGGGATTACAACCGATGACATCTTCAAGATGGTTGAGGAGGTTCGCGGTGAGATAACCGTACCCATGGTTTTCATGACCTATGCCAACGTGATCTTTTCATATGGTATGGACAGATTCTTTGAAAAATGTCAGAAGATCGGTATGGATGGAGTGATACTTCCCGACGTCCCTTTTGAGGAAAAAGAAGAGTTCGATGAAGTGGCAGCAAAGTATGGAATTGACTTTATTTCAATGGTAGCTCCCACATCAGATGACAGAATTGCTACAATCGCAGCTCAGGCGAAGGGCTTTATTTACATCGTATCAAGCCTTGGTGTTACTGGAACAAGAAGCACTATAAGCACCAATGTAAAGGAACTTGTGGAAAAGATAAGAAAGGTCACCGACGTTCCCTGTGCAGTGGGCTTTGGAATCTCAACTCCCGAGCAGGCATCCCGGATGGCAGAGATATCAGACGGTGCAATTGTCGGCTCAGCCATTGTCCGCATCATCGCAGAGAACGGAAAGGATGCACCTTCCCATGTGGGAGAATTTGTAAAGAACATGAAGAGCGCATACAAGGCTTCCTGATAAGACAAGGGGACGGTTCTATTGTCTCATAAGGCAAGGATAAGACAAGGGGACGGTTCTTTTGTCTCATAAGGCAAGGATAAGACAAGGGGACGGTTCTTTTGCCTCATAAGGCAAGGATAAGACAAGGGGACGGTTCTTTTGTCCCATAAGGCAAGGATAAGACAAGGGGACGGTTCTTTTGTCTCATAAAACAAGAAATAAAGAGCATATAAGCCTTCTCCCCACGGGAGAAGGTGGCGCGAAGCGCCGGATGAGGGCAAACTATGAAAACACTACCTGAATTACAAGAAATACAAAAAATAGCAAGTACCGGAAAATATGACGTGGCTCCCGTAAGCTGTGAAATCCTTTCGGATTTTACAACTCCCATAGAGACCGTGAGAATCCTTAAAAAGGCATCAAAGCACTGCTACATGCTTGAGTCCGCCAAGGCTGATGAAAACTGGGGAAGATACACTTTTCTCGGCTTTGAGCCCAAGATGGAAATCACATGTATCGATGGCAAAATCAGAGTAACTGATGATAAGGGCAAGAAGAAATTCGTGGAAGGAAATCCTTCCGAGTATCTTCGCGGAATCCTTGCAGAGTACAAAAGTCCCAGAATTTCTTACCTTCCTACATTTACGGGAGGGATGGTTGGATATTTTGCCTATGATTTTCTTGGCTATAGCGAGCCTACAGTAAAGATGAACGTTGAAGATACAGAGTCCTTTATGGACATGGATCTCATGCTTTTTGATAAGGTAATCGCTTTTGACAACACGAAGCAGAAAATCATCCTTATAGTAAACATCAAATTAGACAACCCCGAGGAAAACTATAAGAAGGCAGTTGAGGATTTAAAGAGCCTATCCAATCTTTTGAAAAACGGAGAGAAGCTGATAGAGCCTGCAGGAAAACTCCTTGGACCTGTGACACCTCTTTTCGAGAAGGAAGAGTTCTGCGAGATGGTTGAAAAGGCCAAGCACCACATTTTCGAGGGAGACATTTTTCAGATCGTTCTTTCAAACAGATTGTCGGCACCTTATGAGGGCAGCCTTTTTGATACCTACAGAGTGCTGCGCACTATAAATCCTTCGCCTTATATGTTCTATTTCTCAGGCACGGATGTTGAGGTTGCCGGTGCTTCTCCTGAGACTCTGGTAAAGCTTCAGGACGGAATACTCCATACCTTCCCGCTTGCTGGTACAAGGCCAAGAGGAGCGACAGAGGAAGAGGATAAGCGCCTTGAGGAAGAACTTCTTGCGGATGATAAAGAGCTTGCAGAGCACAACATGCTTGTGGATCTTGGACGAAATGATCTTGGAAAAATCAGCAAATTCGGCACGGTTGAAGTGGAGAAGCTTCATTCAATAGAGCGATATTCACACGTTATGCATATCGGTTCAACGGTACGTGGAGAAATCAGGGATGATAAGGATGCACTTTCCGCAATCGAATCAGTGCTCCCTGCTGGTACACTTTCCGGCGCACCCAAGATCAGGGCTTGCCAGATAATCGGAGAACTTGAAAACAACAAGCGCGGCATTTATGGTGGCGCCATAGGCTATATCGATTTTTCAGGAAACATGGACACCTGTATTGCCATCAGAATTGTTTACAAGAAAAATGGCAAAGTCTTCGTTAGGAGTGGTGCAGGAATCGTTGCGGATTCAGTGCCGGAGAAGGAATATCAGGAGTGCCTCAACAAAGCCAAGGCGGCTCTTAAGGCTCTTGAATCTGAAGATATCGACTAACACCCTCATCCGCCCTTCGGGCACCTTCCCCCAAAGGGGGAAGGCAAAAGAAAAGTATACCCCATAGGGGGAAAGCAAAAGAAAAGTATACCCCGGAGGGGGAAAGCAAAAGAAAAGTATACCCCAGAGGGGGAAAGCAAAAAGAAATGCCTTCCCCCTCTGGGGGAAGGTGTCAGCGTAGCTGACGGATGAGGGTCAAGAAAGGATAACATATGCTCTTACTTATAGATAATTATGACAGTTTTTCATACAATCTCTATCAGCTCATCGGCGAGATAGAGCCTGACATAAAGGTTATCAGGAACGACGAGATGACCGTGGAAGAAATACGAAAGCTTTCTCCCGACAGAATCATCCTCTCACCGGGGCCGGGAAGACCTGAGGATGCAGGTATTATTGTTGAAGTCGCAAAGACTATTGCAAAGGAGATACCTACTCTTGGAGTATGCCTTGGACACCAGGCCATATGCATGGCCTACGGCGCGACAGTAACCTATGCCAAGGAGCTGATGCATGGAAAACAGTCAGAGGTAAAATTTGACTTAAGCTGTTCTTTGTTCAAGGGCTGTCCTGAAACAGCTCCTGTTGCAAGATATCATTCCCTTGCAGCAGCGGGAGACACAATTCCTGATGAGCTTGTGGTGACTGCCAGAACCGTAGACGGCGAGGTTATGGCTGTTAAGCATAAAGATTATCCTATTTACGGAGTTCAGTTCCATCCTGAATCAATAATGACTCCCGATGGAAAACAGATGCTTAAGAATTTTGTTAAAGGATAAAAGTAAGAAATTTCTCTTTTTTACACGGAAAAATATCTATTTGCGGTATAATAATATAGACATTTATCAGACTAAAAATCTGTGTGGGAGAGATGGCAGTGAAAGCAATATGCGTTGATGATGAGGATATGATCCTTGATCTTACGGTTTCTTTTATGGAAGAGTCCGGTTTTTTCGATGAGGTCAGAGGATTTCTCTTAGGCAGTGATGCAATAGACTATATGGAAGATAATGATGTAGACGTGGCACTTCTTGACATGGTTGTATATACTATGTCTAAAGCGTAACGAAAGTACATTGGGTTTCATTGAGGGGGAGATAGAAGTTTGAACGGCGCTGATGTACTTATCGTTACTATTTTTTTGTGTTTAGGGAAATTTTTCATTCCATGAGTGAGACGATTATTGAATTATTAAAAAATGTCGAGGGTTCGAATCCCCCTCTCGCTACTAAATGGTAAATACGGGAAATGGTTTAAATAAGCCGCTTCCCGTATTTTTTGTTTAATAGGAAATTGCGCCTTGGCGGCGCAACCTTGAATTAAAAGGCCCGGCAAGACCGGGCCACGCAAAGCGGAGGTATGCTGATTGTTATTATCAGTCTACCTCATCAAAGAATTCATCATCTTCGTGCATAAAGTAATCCATATCGAGAAGGTCTTCATCGTCCATCTCACGGATTTCATCCGCCGACATGCCTTCCGGCGGGCATTGCATGTATTTCTCTCTAAGCTTTGCTATTAGTGCCTTATCAACCATGATCTATCCTCCTGTCATGCCTCATTTTAGCATGCCAGGGAATTGGTTTGAACAGGAGCACGACA